>NZ_PTJO01000003.1:720745-815226 GCF_003716585.1 Corynebacterium alimapuense | reverse complement strand
ACTAAACACCCACCCAAACCCATGATGGTTTGAGAGTGTTTAACGCATGTAAACAAGTTGCATCACACAATATTGTTGTGTTGCCCGCGTCCACTATGCAGTGTCTGACACAGCACACCCACCTTCAACACCACTTTGTGTGGTTGTTGTCCCGGTGAGTGTGTCGGTGGTTGATAGCGGCAGGGAAACGCCCGGTCCCGTTCCGAACCCGGAAGCTAAGCCTGCCCGCGCTGATGGTACTGCACCCGGGAGGGTGTGGGAGAGTAAGTTGCCGCCGACCTAAAACTTAAAAATAGATATTGCTGTCAGGCCCCCTAGTGTTGCTAGGTTTCCCACCACTGTGTTGGTAGGAACCCACACACTAGGGGGCCTACACGCATGCCCAAAGTAGATGGATTCTAGCGGGGTTGGATACACAGGTTCTCACCAGTGATTACCTCTAAAATTAGAGGGCTAGCTCCCATGCGAAAAATGGGGGCATTCCCCCATGTCGCCAGTTGTCTTAGTTCTGTAGATTCATGATGTACCTGCAGTAGTGCGGTAGCAACGAAGTCATTTTTGAGAAAATCTATGCCGAGGAGCAAATTGACCATGCCCGATCAGGAATCCACTGTGCAAGATCCGTCAAATATTCCAGCAGAGCAGTCATCTGCTGTTGAAGACTCCATTCTTGGTGCAGAAGCGGCTGCTCGCGCGGTGGGCCTTTTCAAGCAATACGGTCAAGGTGACACTGCAGTGACCGCGCTAGATCATGTGGACGTAGAGTTCGCCCGCCACCAGTTCACTGCGATCATGGGCCCCTCCGGCTCTGGAAAATCAACTCTGATGCATTGCATGGCGGGCCTAGATGCTTCTACGTCAGGTTCTGCCTTCATCGGAGACACTGATTTGTCCCAGTTGAAAGACAAGGAAATGACCTCGCTGCGCCGCGATCGGTTGGGCTTTATCTTTCAGTCATTCAACCTGGTGCCTACTTTGACTGCAGCTGAGAATATTACGCTGCCCTCAGATATTGCTGGCCAAAAAGTCGATCAGGATTGGTTCGAGCAGATCACGAACCGGCTTGGACTAAGCAACCGGCTCAGCCACCGACCAGCTGAGCTTTCCGGCGGCCAGCAGCAGCGCGTGGCTTGTGCTCGCGCCCTTGTTTCGCGTCCGGAAATCATCTTTGGAGATGAGCCGACCGGCAACCTCGATTCCAACTCTTCTGCTGAGGTGCTAGCTATTTTGCGCACCGCTGTGGACGAAGATGATCAAACGGTGGTCATTGTCACCCATGATGCTCGAGCAGCCTCTTATGCAGACCGAATCATTTTTCTTGCCGATGGCCGTATAGTCAAGGAACTGCATAGCCCTGCTATCGACGAGATTTTGGCCACCATGGCCGGCATCGAGAACTAGGGGATTGTGATGGCAGGCAAGAATACGATGCGCAGAGTCAGCCTGCGCAATATCGCGGCTCATAAGCTGCGGCTTGCGCTGACAGTGTTGGCAGTGGTGCTTGGTACGGCGTTTATTGCAGGCGCCTTCATGTTCACCAACTCACTCAATAATACTTTTAAAGGCGTGGTCGATAGTGCCTACTCAGACGTTGATGCGGTAGCTACCCCGATAGAGGGAAGCCCAGGGATTTCAGAGGAGACTCTGACCGCCCTTACTGAAGATTCAATGGTCAGTAACCTCAACCTCACTGCCACCACCACGGTGGTTATGGCGAACGAGGAACAGGAGCCAATTCAGACTGGTGGCGGCTCATCTTCGGTAGGAATTTGGTATTCCTCCGATGAGCAGGTGGGTCAACCATTAACCATGACCGATGGACAGGCTCCAGTTGGTGATGACCAGCTTGTCATCAACTCCGCAGCTGCCGAGTCATTCGGAATTAGTGTCGGGGATAGCCTGCTATTAGTTGATCCGGCGGATCGCCATGAGATGACCGTATCGGGTATCTATGACATGGAGTTGGATCAGTCCAGCACTATTTCTGCGCTCGTTGAATTAGAGACCTACCAGGATCGCTATTCCAGCATTGATATGAACTCTCAGGTACTGCTCTCTGCAGCTGAGGGAGCTTCGGATACTGATCTAGTCGTACACCTGGAGGAGACTTACCAAGATATTGAGGTCGAAACGGGCGAGCAGTTAGCGGAGTCCATTTCTGAGGAAATCACTCAGGCGTTGAGCTTTATCAACTACTTCCTAGTTGCTTTCGGCCTAGTAGCGCTATTGGTGGGAACCTTCCTTATCGCCAATACTTTCGCAATGATCGTGGCGCAGCGTACGAAGGAATTTGCCCTGCTGCGCGCGCTGGGCGCCGCACGTAAACAGATCACTCGATCGGTGGTACTTGAGGCCGCGATTATCGGTGTCATCGGTTCTATGCTTGGCGTGATCGCGGGAGTGGGCTTGGTCGCTGCCATCAATGCCTTCATGTCCAGTAGAGGTATGCCACTGTCTGATTCTGGGCTGGGCTTGTCAACCACCGCGGTTGTCGTACCCATTGTCCTAGGAACAGTCGTCACAGTGCTTTCGGCGTGGATGCCAGCGCGGCGTGCCGGCGAAATCTTGCCAGTCGAAGCGATGCGATCTAGCGAATCCGCTAGCGAACAATCGTTGAAGGTCCGCACTATCTTCGGTGGAGCGCTGATCCTAGCGGGCATCGCTTCCACTCTGGTTGCCATGGCGTTGAGCGATGCCTCGACTTCCAATCGGGCGATCCTCGTCGGAATTGGTGCTTTCGGAATTGTCGTGGGTTACTTCTTTGCTGGTCCTGCACTGTCACTACCGATTGTGCCTAGGTTTGGCGCGCTTATCGGTGCTCCTTTTGGCGCAGTTGGCAAGCTGGCAGCGACTAACTCCAGGCGCAATCCGCGACGCACTTCTGCTACCGCTTTCGCGCTTACTCTTGGTATTGCCCTGGTCACGATGATCGGCATGCTGGGTGACACGATGAAAAATTCCATCGATGATGTGGCTGAAAACAGCATTACTGCGGACTACATTCTTTCCGGCCCTTCCACCGGCAATTTTCCCATTCCTGGAGAAGTTCCTGATGCAGTTAGCTCTGCAGAGGGGGTGGGTCAAATCCTTACTCTGTCTACGGCTCCTGTTGCCGTCGATGGGCAAACATCGGTTTCCTTCGGCCCGACTGGTGGGATTAGCTTTGTCGCTAATGGTGACCTGGCTGATCTGGCAGTCATGGATATGCAGGAAGGCAGCTCCGATCTAGGAGATAACTCCGGGGTGGTTGCTACCACTGATTTCGCTGCAGCAAACGGCTGGCAGGTCGGCGATACCGTTGAATTGACTGATCCTGATCGACCAGGGGAAACCTATGAGGGAGAGATGGTGGGCATTTTCGAGCCCAACAATATTTTCCAGAACATGGTTATTTCCCAGTCACTCGTACGAGATTTTATCCCAGATACAGACCTCGGGATCACCACGATTGGCGTCAACGGTGATGATTCGGTCACCGGTGAACAGCTGCGTACCAACTTGGAAGAAGCAGTCAAGAGCTTCATCGTTGTTCAGGTAGTCAGTACGGAAGAAGCGGCGGGTCAGGTAAGCCAGGCCATCGATCAGATGCTTAACATCCTTTATGCACTGTTGTCGCTAGCCGTGATCATCGCGATCTTGGGCATTGTCAACACGTTGACGCTGGGAGTCATCGAGCGTCGTCAAGAAATTGGCATGCTTCGGGCAGTCGGCGCGCAACGCAGCCAGATTCGAACCATGATCACCTTGGAAGCAGTGCAGATCTCAGTGTTCGGTGCTGTGATGGGTGTGCTTATCGGTCTAGGAATCGGCTGGGCATTCCTAGACGTACTGAGCGGACAAGGCCTGGGGACCATCTCAGTGCCCTACTCCTTGATGCTCTGGGTGCTAGCAGGATCAGGTGTGGTGGGAGTTCTCGCTGCAATCTGGCCGGCTAACCGGGCGTCTAAGACGCCGCCATTGGATGCAATCGCGGACTAGATTTGAGCGCCCCCGCCTAGCCTGGATCGACGAGAATTATTCGCCAACCAGGTATCGGCGGGGGTTTTCTCTATCTGTAGCAGTAGCGGTTCTAAGTGATTATTACTACGACCCCGATGCCAATCAATAACGTCGCGGCAGCGTAGACCAATGCGTGGCGGTAGCTTCGGCTCTTGATCAGCTGGCCAATTTCTTTGGCCAGCGTCGACCAGGTAGATAGTGCGCCTGCAAACCCAGTTCCTAGCGCTAGCACTAAAAGATTGGGGCCGCTGAGAGCGAGTGCGAAAATGGTCACTGCCGCGATATTTGCGGTATAAGTTCCCCGTAGTCCGCCCGGCCAGCGTCCTAGTGTCCACCGGCCGATACCGCCTAGGAACCCACCTGCGCCGACAGCGAGTACAGGTAGCAGCATGGTGATCATTGGTCGGCCAGCCGATCTCCCAGCAACCATGCCCCCACACAGCTGCTGAGCATGAGTACTGCATATCCCAGAGCAACGGGGAGCTCTGCGGAGGCAGTCAGCAACGCGAACGTCGAGAAGCTGGTGAATCCTCCCAGCACTCCAGTTCCCCAGAATGGGCTGGGGCGGGTGGCGCCCATAAGAAAGGAGCCGAGGATGTTGACCGCTAATAGCGGCCACATCCCGGCTCCTAGAGTTATCTGGATTCCGTATCGGGCTAGCGCGCCGAGCATTGCACCAACGCCGACGCCAAGGGATTCACGGATCACCAGAGTGATGCTACTACTTCCAGTCGCTGCCTTGTGCTCGCATGTAGGCGGCGACTTCCTCAGTGGATGCTCGCAGCTTCGGATCGAACTTCAGGTAAGCATTGGTTTCGCGGACAACCAGGCCGGAGAGGATAAGCAGACCGATCAGGTTGGGCAGTGCCATCAGGCCGTTGGCCAGGTCGGCGAAGGACCAAACCAGCTCGAGCTGGACCGTAGCGCCGATGAAGGCGACTGCGGTGAAGATCAAGCGATAAGGGATGGTGCCTTTTCGGCCGACGAGGGATTCAAGTGAACGCTCGCCGTAGTAGGACCAGCCGAGGATGGTGGAGAAAGCGAAGAACACGATGGACAGGGAGACAATCGTGCCGCCCCATTCGCCCGGAAGTGCTGCGCTGAAGGCGTCGGCAGTCATGGTGCCGGCAGCCTCGCGGCCCACATCCCATACTCCGGTGGTCACGATCACGAGGCCGGTGATAGTCACAACGATGATGGTGTCAATGAAGGTCTGGGTCATGGAGACCAAGCCCTGTCGGACGGGGTGGGAGGTCTTGGCCGCGGAGGCTGCGATGGCAGCGGAACCCATGCCGGACTCATTGGAGAAGATGCCGCGGGCGACACCGAACTGGATGGCCAACATGATGCCGGCGCCGACGAAGCCACCAGTTGCCGCTGTGCCGGTGAAGGCATCGGTGAAGATCATCGCAAGTGCTGCGGGGATGGTGTCAATCTGCAGGATCAGCACGAGGATGCCGCCGATGACGTAGATGACAATCATCATTGGAACGAATGCGGAAGTGATTCGGCCGATGCTCTTAATGCCACCGAGCAATACAGAGCCGATCAGGACGAACATCAGCACACCGGAGACCCAGGGGTCGAGGCCGAAGGTGCTCTCCAAGTTGGCAGCCACAGCGTTGGCCTGGGTGAGGTTACCGATACCGAAGGATGCGATGACCGCGAAGATCGCGAAGGAGAAAGCGAGAACCTTGCCGAAGGTGCCGGGGATACCGCGCTTGAGGTAGTACTGCGGGCCACCGGATTGTTCGCCCTTGGAGTCGGTCACTCGGAAGCGCACACCGAGAAATGCCTCGGTGTATTTCGAGGCCATACCGACTAGACCAGTAACCCAGATCCAGAACAGTGCGCCCGGTCCGCCGACGGAGATCGCGGTGGCCACACCAACGATGTTGCCGACGCCGACGGTGGCAGCTAGGGCGGTGGTCAGTGCCTGGTAGTTGGAGATATCACCGTCGCTTTCAGCCTCATTTTTATCGACGAATGCATGTCGAAGGGATCTTCCCAAGGTCCGGAATTGGATGCCTCCGAGCCGGATGGTCAGGTAGAAACCCGTTCCCAGCAACAGAGGGATAAGGACGAAAGGACCCCATACGATCCCTCCAAGGGTGTTGAGTACGTTCTGCAGAGTTTCCATGCAAGGAAAACTACCCCGATATCCCGACGAATATCTATCAACTAATCGAAAGTGGTCTGACCAAAATTCCCGGACACCCCCTTTTGGGGGAGTGGGGGTATGTCCGATGATGTGGGCCCTGCGGTGGGACGAAGCACCGACAACAATGGGTAATAGACATTGCACATCTGCGTGAAGGAGAAAACCCGACATGGCACACGAGCGCGCTGGTCAGCTTGCACGGCCCGAGGACCTTATTGATATCGCTGAGGTAGTCACCGCCTATTACACCCGCACTCCGGATGTAGCAGATCCTGATCAACAGGTTGCTTTTGGCACCTCAGGGCACCGAGGTTCATCCTTGGATACTGCCTTCAATGAGAATCACATCCTGGCCACTACTCAGGCGATCGTCGATTATCGTCGTGCCAACAGCATCGGCGGTCCGGTGTTTGTCGGCCGCGATCCGCACGCACTTTCAGAGCCAGCGATGATTTCGGCACTTGAGGTCCTCCTGGCCAATGACATCGCCGTGCTTGTCGACGATCGCGGGCGCTACACCCCGACCCCGGCCGTCTCCCATGCGATCCTGGCCCATAACTCGGTCCTTGCCGGCGGGGTGACGGGCACTGATCCCAAGCGTGCCGATGGCATTGTTATCACTCCTTCTCATAACCCGCCCCGTGATGGTGGGTTCAAGTACAACCCGCCCTCAGGCGGGCCGGCTGACACTGATGCCACTGACTGGATCGCCGAGCGTGCGAACGCCTACCTTCGCGCAGGCCTCGACGGCGTCCAGCGCACCTCAGTCAGCGGAGTTCTGGACTCGCGGGCACAGCGTTATAACTACCTCGATACCTATGTTGCAGACCTGCCCAATGTCGTTGACATGAAGGCAATCCGAGATTCCGGCCTATCCATCGGCGCTGACCCAATGGGTGGGGCCTCCGTTGACTATTGGGGAGCTATTGCGCAGGCACATGGCCTCAACCTCACCGTGGTCAATCCAGAGGTCGACGCCACTTGGCGTTTCATGACCTTGGACACCGATGGCAAGATCCGGATGGATTGTTCTTCGCCAAACGCCATGGCCTCGTTGATCGGCAACCGGGATAAGTACGATATCTCGACTGGCAACGACGCCGATGCTGATCGGCACGGCATCGTCACCCCAGATCACGGCCTGATGAACCCAAATCACTACCTGGCAGTGGCCATTGAGTACCTCTTCGCTCATCGTCCGGGCTGGGCGGCAGATACTGCAGTCGGCAAGACTTTGGTCTCCTCATCGATGATTGACCGAGTAGTCGCTGAACTGGGTCGAAAGCTCATCGAGGTTCCTGTGGGCTTCAAGTGGTTCGTGCCTGGCCTTATTGATGGCAGCGTTGGTTTTGGCGGTGAGGAATCCGCTGGTGCTTCCTTCCTGCGTCATGACGGTAGCGTGTGGTCCACTGACAAGGACGGTCTAATTCTGGACCTGCTGGCAGCGGAAATTACCGCAGTCACTGGCAAGACTCCTTCTCAGCGCTACGCCGAGCTGGCGGAACAATACGGAGCTCCGTCATATGCTCGGGCAGATGCTGAGGCCAGCCGTGAACAGAAGGCAGTCCTGAAGAATCTCTCTCCGGAGCAGGTCACCGCTGACACCTTGGCCGGAGAGCCTATTACCGCCAAGCTGACCGCAGCTCCGGGTAATGGAGCAGCTATCGGTGGCCTGAAGGTCACCACCGAAAATGCCTGGTTTGCGGCACGGCCCTCCGGTACTGAGGATAAGTACAAGATCTATGCCGAGTCTTTCCGTGGCGATGAGCACCTCCGCCAGGTTCAAGCCGAAGCTCAGGCGCTCGTCAGTGAGGTTCTTGGGGGATAAGTTGACGTTGCCTGTGAGATTGGCTGGATAGGACTTTTCAGATAGCCGGAAAACTGATAATTCGGCTAAGGTCTGAGGTTGTGTCCACCATCGAACAGGCAGATTCGGCGGAAGTCTCAGGGTCAATGACCGCGACTCCGCCGACCATCGGGTTTTGGTCTGGGTCTACCGGCCAACGGGTGCTTGATTTTATTAGTGCGTTCGCGCGCTTCTATATGGCCTATACCTGGATTTCCGCAGGTATCCCCAAGCTCAATAGCCACATGGCGCTTACTCAGGCCATCATGGCCTATGAAGTATTTACTCCTCAGTGGTCGGATTACTTAGCTAGGCTGATCGGCCCGCTCGAGATAGCTGGCGGTGTCCTGCTGCTGCTGGGCATCTTCCTTCGGCAATCGAGCAAGGTTGCCACGGTTGTCCTGGTTCTGTTTATTGTGGGGATCGGCCAAGCGTGGATCCGGGGGTTGGGAATTGACTGTGGCTGTTTCTCGGTTGATCCTGACCAAGATGAGCAGATCATGGACTATTTTCTCACCATCCTGCGTGATATTGGGTTTATTATCCTGAGCCTGTGGACCGTCTATCGCCCCTTCCGGAAATTCGCCCTGTATCCCTAAGACGCGCCCGGTATTCGAAAACAAGAGCAAGGAAGAGACAATAAATGAGCACGTCCAACAAAGTCAGTGACCCAAATTCCAAGGGCGGCAGCGGCTTCCTTTGGGCGATTGTTGCAGTGGTAGCAATCGCCGCGATAGTCATCGGCTATATCGTCTGGTCCAGCCAGGGTGCAAAGACCGAATATGTGGCTGACCGAGAGGTTACTGAGGTCACTTTCTCTGCTGTGGTCGATGACAACGCCGTGACCTTGGCTGCTGATGATGTCGCTGCAGATGTTCCGACGGTCGATCTTTTTGAGGATTATTCCTGCCACTACTGCTCGTTGTTGGCCGAACAGACTGATGAGCAGATGCAGGAAGCCATCGAGGCTGGTGAGCTCGTGGTCAACATTCGCACCATGAATTTCCTAGATCAAACCGGCACCGATGGCCATTCCACTATGGCAGCGGCAGCAGTTCTGGCTACTGCCGATTCTGGCGACGCAGAACTGTTCTGGAACTACCGCACTCTCTTGCTCGAGGACCAGGAAGATATCTACAACCAGTGGTCTAACGAGGACTTCGCAGAGGCCGCAGCTCAGCTTGGCGCCTCCGACGAGGTAGCCGAGGCGATTCGTTCCGGGGAATACCAGGAGCAGGCTGAGGACCTGACTGCAAGCAATATCGCACTGCTGGACGAGGAAACCGGAGAGGTTTCTTCCCCGCGTGTTCTGCAAGATGGCCAGGACGTCGACGTCGAGGACATTAGCCAGTGGATGGATGTCGTGCTCGCGTCCTAACCTCTTAGGTCTTGGATGAGTTCAATGGGCACACCTTCTGCAGGTGTGCCCATTGAACTGTCTGGCAAAGGTGGCTCTACCTGTGGATTTGTTCGCCTGATCAGGTCACGTGTAAGTTAATGAGAGTTGAAAGTAAGGGGCTATGGCGCAGCTGGTAGCGCACCACACTGGCAGTGTGGGGGTCAGGGGTTCGAGTCCCCTTAGCTCCACTGTTTCCTCCGGGAAACTTTGATAAATGAATAATACTTAAGGGGCTATGGCGCAGCTGGTAGCGCACCACACTGGCAGTGTGGGGGTCAGGGGTTCGAGTCCCCTTAGCTCCACTTTAAGTACAACCGGTTCCCGCCCAGCAATGGTGCGGGGGCCGGTTTTTGCTATCCGGGGGGAGCGTCGCTGCAGTGAGAGTGCCCAAAAGACTAAAATAAAGCCATGACACTGAATGAAGAAGTTTTCCGATCGCTGAGCGCTGAACAGTCCCTCGCTCGCCTTGCCGGAGTGCAGCCGGGCCGGATTGTGGTTCGTCGCTCTGAAGAGATCGATATTTTTCCCGTTAATTTCGTCATCGACGAGGGATCGATTTATTTCCGCACGGCCGAAGGGTCAAAGCTGTTTACTATCAGCCTTAATCAAGACGTGCTTTTTGAAGGTGATGGAGTCGTAGACGGTACTGCATGGTCAGTGATTATCCGTGGCAATGCTCGCGTTCTGAGTGACTCCAAAGAGATCTCCTACGCTGACTCCCTGAATTTGAAACCGTGGGCACCGACCCTGAAATACAATTGGGTGTGCGTGAGCGCCGATGACATCTCTGGCCGTGAGTTTGATATTGCAGAAGAACCGGAGCGCTACTAATTTTTCCAGAATCCCGCTCGGGGAAGCTTCTTGTATTCAGAAACTGGCCTGGATTGACTCATTAGTCCATCCAGGCCAGTCTTCTGCCATCTAGGGGTCAGTGTGCCAATTTGGCTACACGTCCTGCGGTCCGGGCGGGAGCTGGCGCTTATGCCCGCCAACCCGCCACAGATGCTCTATCCGCTCGCTGGCAGCTGCTGGGACGTTCCGACCTTCCAAGTAGTCATCGATGTCCTGGTAGGAGACCCCTAGGGCCTGCTCGTCGGGCAGTGCCGGGCGGCCTTCCTCTAGGTCTGCGGTGGGGGTCTTATGCCAGATTGAACAAGGGGCATCGAGATACTCGAGCAGTTGGGCACCTTGGCGTTTATTGAGTCCTGCCAGGGGCAGGATGTCTGCGGCGCCGTCACCGTGTTTGGTGAAAAAGGCGGTGACGTTTTCTGCAGCATGATCGGTGCCGATGACCAGGAGGCGTTGTTCGCCGGCAATCGCGTATTGCGCAATCATCCGTTGGCGGGCTTTGACATTGCCTTTGTTGAAATCGCTGAGATTGTCAATGCCTAGTGCGGCAGCGACCGCGCTATCCATCGCTGTGGTTGCGGACTTGATATTGACGGTCACGGTGCGATCTGGGGAAATAAAGCCTAGTGATACCTGAGCGTCATCTTCGTCAGCTTGTTCGCCGTGGGGTAGCCGCACCGCGCATAGCGAGGCTTCTACGCCGCGGGAGCGCAGCTTCTCCACTGCTAGCTGTGCCAGTCGGCCACTTAGTGCCGAGTCCTGGCCGCCGGAGATTCCGAGCACATACCCCGACATTCCTGAGCCTTCGAGATAATCGGCGAGGAAGCTAACTCGATCGTTCACCTCCTGGGCAGGATCAATTTTAGGGAGGGTATGCAGGGCGGTGATGATCTCCTGCTGGAGGCTATTAGGTGTCTGAGACATGCCCGCCATGCTAGCCCGGTACTTGCGGATCTTCTTCCTAATTAAAGAGATCTCCCCTGGGTTTTGGTGGTTTGCTGGGTTGTCGGGTATCATTTCCCCTCGTGTCATGGCTGACGGATTCATCGTTTTTTAGGTGAAGATCCCAGCCACTGCCGGACAGTAGTCGCATTCCATTAACGCGCAAATAGAAAGGAGCGCCCGATGAAGGTTCGCAAGTCGCTTCGGTCGCTGAAGAACAAGCCGGGCGCCCAGGTTGTGCGTCGCCACGGCAAAGTCTTCGTGATCAACAAGAAAGAGCCGCGCTTCAAGGCTCGCCAGGGCTAAGCAACGCCAGGCGTCATCAAAACCGCCCATCCTAAAATCCCCTCTGGGGAAATTGGGGTGGGCGGTTTTGCTATTTCTGGGCCCCGAAGCTAAGAGATGAAGGATGTGTGGGGGCAGCGGCGATCGCGGATATGTAACGATTGCATAACGGGAATAGGGGCGAGCTGGGCAAATCCCATCGGTGTGGTTTTGGCGTCGGATGGCGGTAATTCTGGAGGGTCAACATGTAGGCGTCAAAGAGTGTCTATCCTGGGAATATCATGGGTGTAACTACTACATGTAGTGCTAGTTGCAGGTTTCGACCACAAAGTATAGTGTCATGTCATGTCGTCACGTAGTGGCCACCTGGTCCATTAGAGGGCCGTCACTATTCATGAACACCCATGAACACCGTCGTTAAATATCAAGAATGAGGATTACTCCCATGGCTATCACTCTCTACACCAAGCCCGCTTGCGTTCAGTGCAAGGCCACTAAAAAGGCTATGGATCGCATTGGTCTGGCGTACGAGACCGTTGATATCAGCCTTGATGATGAAGCACGTGATTACGTCCTGGCATTGGGCTACCTACAGGCTCCCGTCGTGGAAGCTAACGGCGAGCACTGGTCGGGTTTCCGTCCCGAGCGCATCAATAACCTCGCAGCAGTGGTGGCCTAGGTTTCCTAACCTGTCTCCAACGGCCTCGCCGGGAGTCGAGGCCTGAAGATACCGACACCGTCCAGAGTTACTGGGCGGTTTTTGTTTTTAATCATCCTGGGTCGACTGCGCTTAGAAGGGGAAAACCGCAATCATGTTGGTCGTCTACTTCTCATCTGCCACCGAAAACACTCGCCGTTTTGTTGAGTCGCTGGGACTGCGGAATGTGCGGATCCCGCTCCGACGGAAAGACCCACCGTTGACCGTTGATGAGCCCTACGTCCTGATTAGCCCTACCTATGGGGGAGGGGCGTCGATAAGCGGGCAGCACTCCAAGCCAGTACCCGTCCAGGTGATTAAGTTCCTCAATGATGAACACAATCGCAGCCTCATCCGTGCGGTCGTGGCTGGCGGCAACGCTAATTTTGGCTCTGACTTCGGTACCGCTGGTGATGTGATTTCGGCAAAATGCAAGGTCCCCTATGTTTATCGCTTCGAGTTGATGGGCACTCCTGAGGATGTGCGTATTCTTCGGGAAGGGCTGCTGACCAACGCCAAGCAACTCGGCTTAGACCTCGACCGAGATACTGTCAGCAGCCAGAACTAGCCGCCACACAACTTCTAGAACCACCCTCGTATCTGAAAGGCACCTCTTAAGTTGACTAAGTCGACCACGCCCAAGGGAAAGTCCGTTGCTGAGCCGGTTAAGCCGGTGGACCGTCTGGACTATCACGCGCTCAACGCGATGCTCAATCTTTATAATGACGAAGGCAAGATCCAGTTCGAGATGGATCGAGAGGCCGCGAACCAGTTCTTCCTCCAGCACGTTAACCAGAACACCGTGTACTTCCACGATCTGGAAGAAAAGCTGAAGTACCTGGTAGATAACCGCTACTACGAGCAGGAGGTTCTTGACCTCTATGACTTCGAGTTCGCTAAGTCATTGTTCAAGCGGGCCTATTCCTTCAAATTCCGCTTCCAGAGCTTCCTGGGGGCTTATAAGTACTACACCTCTTACACCCTTAAGACTTTCGACGGTCGTCGCTACCTAGAGCGATTCGAAGATCGCGTCTCCATGACTGCGCTGTTTTTGGCCAACGGTGATCAGGCCTTGGCTGAGAACCTCGTCGATGAGATTATGTCCGGGCGTTTCCAGCCGGCCACCCCGACTTTCCTCAACGCTGGCAAAGCGCAGCGAGGCGAACTCGTCTCCTGCTTCCTCCTGCGCATTGAAGACAACATGGAGTCCATCGGCCGCGCCATTAACTCCGCTCTCCAGCTGTCCAAGCGCGGCGGTGGCGTGGCTCTGCTGCTGAGCAACCTGCGTGAATCGGGCGCTCCCATTAAGCACATTGAGAACCAGTCCTCAGGCGTCATCCCCGTGATGAAGCTGCTTGAAGATGCCTTCTCCTATGCCAACCAGCTTGGCGCCAGGCAGGGCGCAGGTGCGGTCTACCTCAACGCGCACCACCCAGACATCATGTCCTTCCTTGATACCAAGCGGGAAAATGCCGACGAGAAAATCCGCATCAAGACTTTGTCGCTGGGCGTCGTCATCCCGGATATCACCTTTGAGCTGGCTAAGCGCGATGATGATATGTACCTATTTTCCCCTTATGACGTCGAGCGCGTCTACGGAAAGCCCTTTGGTGATGTTTCCGTCAGTGAGCTCTACGCTGAGATGGTGGAAGACCCACGTATTCGGAAGACGAAGATCCGAGCACGCCACTTCTTCCAGACCCTGGCTGAAATTCAGTTCGAGTCCGGCTACCCCTACATCATGTACGAGGACACGGTTAACGCCGCGAACCCAATCGAGGGTCGGGTTAACATGTCCAACCTTTGCTCGGAGATCCTGCAGGTCAACACTCCTTCTATTTATCATGATGATCTCACCTATGAGACCGTCGGCGAAGACATCTCCTGCAACCTTGGCTCGCTCAACATCGCCACGGCTATGGATTCACCGGAATTCGGCAAGACGGTTGAAACCGCTATTCGTGGTTTGACGGCTGTCGCCGAGTCAACCTCGATCGATTCGGTTCCCTCGATTCGGGAGGGCAATAACGCCGCCCACGCCATTGGCCTTGGTCAGATGAACTTGCATGGCTACCTCGGCCGCGAGCACATCTACTACGGCTCCGAAGAAGGCCTGGACTTCACCAACTCCTACTTCGCAGCGGTGCTCTATCAGGCACTGCGGGCATCTAACCGCATTGCTCGGGAGCGTGGTGAGTGCTTCGTCAACTTCGAGAATTCCGACTATGCCGACGGCAGCTACTTCGATCGTTTCGACCCGACCGATTTCGCTCCGAAGACTGAAAAAGTCGCAGCGATCTTCGACGCCTCCACGGCGGTTATCCCCACTGTGGAGCAGTGGGCGCAGCTCAAGGCCGACGTGATGGAACACGGCATCTACAACCGCTACCTGCAGGCTGTGCCGCCGACCGGGTCGATCTCCTATATCAACAACTCCACCAGCTCGATCCACCCGATCGCTTCCAAGGTAGAGATCCGCAAAGAGGGCAAGATCGGCCGCGTCTACTACCCTGCGCCACATATGGATAATGACAACTTGGAGTACTTCCAAGATGCCTATGAGATCGGCCACGAGAAGATCATTGATACCTATGCGGTAGCCACCAAGTACGTGGACCAGGGGCTGTCATTGACGCTGTTTTTCAAGGACACCGCTACCACCCGCGATATCAACCGTGCGCAGATCTACGCGTGGCGCAAGGGCATCAAGACTCTGTACTACATCCGTATGCGTCAGGTTGCGCTAGAAGGCACTGAGGTTGAGGGCTGCGTTAGCTGCATGCTCTAAGTCTCCTCACGCGGCGGATGCCCAATCAGGGATTGGTTGACCTTGGTCAGCAGTTGCCTGGATTGGGATTCGGCGCTTTCGCCATCACCGTTGGCGATCGCCTGTGCCAGTTGTTCATGAGCGGCTAGACCCTCTGGTCCCGGCCAGGTGGACTGTAATCCGTAGCGGGTTCGCCCCTCGAGGACACTGATCAATGAGGGGGTTAGTGCAGCGAACATCTCATTTCCAGAGGCTAGGAGCAGCAGGCTATGGAAGCGGATGTCTGCTTCGAGAAATTCGGTAGAGGTCCCTTGGCCGGTCTCACCTAGCTGGCGGAGCTTCTCGGCCAGCTCGACTAGCTCTGTGCGTTGTTCGGGTAGTGCCCATTGTGCTGCGCTACGAGCGGCCTGCGGCTCCACACCGATGCGGAGTTCATTGAGTGAACGCAGCTGCGAGTGGCGTTCAGGTTCTGCCACTAGCCGCCAATTGATCACCGATTGATCAAATACTGCCCAAGATGAACGCGGCAGAACCGTGATCCCGACTCTTCGAGAAGAAGCCACCAACCCGAGTTGTTCCAGTGCGCGCATGGCTTCTCGGGCGACGGTCCGTGAAATATCGAAGCGTCCACCGATATCGTTGAGAGTGAACGTGGCTCCCTCCGGCAATGTCCCGGTGATAATCTCTTGACCAAGCTCATTGAGCACTGCAGTAAGCAGTGGAGCCACTTTGATGGAGGAAGAGTCGGGCATCGGGGAATTTCCTTCGGGAGTCGGGAAGCTGCCTGGACCTTCAATTATAAACCGAGGCTAATTGGCAGGGGCGAGGTTTCGGTCTCCCCGCTACCTACTTCCGAGCGGATCACCCCCTAACTAGATTTGGGCAAAGTACTTGCACCTTCTGGCGGCAGGTGGTTGCACGTCGGTGGCGCTTCGGGCGTCGAGAGTCTACTGCCAGCCTGCGCCCTGACTCGTACAGGGAAAGTGTCAAAAAGCGGTTGAATGGCTACAGTGGTGCCTGTCTATGCCCGAGAATCCTCGGGTAAATATTTTCGTCCAAGAGCAGAGGTTTTTTTGCATGTCTGTCACTCCAGCGGGCTCCGAAAGCCACGACTACGACTCCTTTATCGCAGCCAGCACGGCACCGGTGGCCGCTATCAACTGGAACGAGGTTCCGGATGAGAAAGACTCTGAGGTCTGGGATCGGCTGACCGGAAACTTCTGGCTGCCCGAGAAGGTCCCAGTCTCCAATGACCTTAAGACTTGGGCGACTCTCAATGAGATGGAAAAGCAGGCCACCATGCGGGTCTTTACTGGCCTGACCTTGTTGGACACCATCCAGGGCACCGTCGGCGCGATGTCGATGATGCCTGATGCGCGCACCCCGCACGAAGAAGCGGTACTGACCAACATTGCCTTCATGGAATCGGTCCACGCCAAGAGCTACTCCAATATCTTCATGACGTTGGCCTCAACCCCGATGATCAACGATGCGTTCCGCTGGTCGGAGGAAAATGAGCACCTTCAGCGCAAGGCAAAGATCATCCTGTCCTACTACGAGGGAGATGATCCGCTCAAGCGCAAGGTTGCCTCCACGATTTTGGAGTCATTCTTGTTCTACTCCGGCTTCTACTTGCCGATGTATTGGTCTTCGCACGCCAAGCTGACCAACACCGCAGACATCATTCGTCTAATCATCCGCGATGAGGCCGTTCACGGCTATTACATTGGTTACAAGTATCAAAAGGGTGTGGCTCAGGAGTCTCCCGAGCGCCAGGCAGAGCTAAAGGAATATGCTTTCGATCTGCTCTACGATCTCTATGAAAACGAAGAGCAGTACACCGAAGATCTCTACGATCCGCTGGGCTGGACTGAGGACGCCAAACGCTTCTTGCGCTATAACGCCAATAAGGCGCTGAACAATCTCGGCTATGAGGCATTGTTCCCGGCCGATGAGACTCGCGTATCTCCGTCCATCCTTTCGGCGCTGAGCCCCAACGCTGACGAGAACCACGACTTCTTCTCGGGTTCAGGTTCTTCCTATGTCATCGGCAAGGCCGAAGACACTACTGATGATGACTGGGATTTCTAGTTCCCTCGTCCTCACTATTTAACGGCCGCTTATCGACGATCGTGGGTGTCTAACTAGGCGCTCACTTCGTCGGAGGCGGCCATTTTTAGTTCCCCTCAACCTAAAGGTTGATCACTACTGGGGGGATGAAAATGGGCAGCAGTGATCAATGAATATAAATAACCTGGCCTGAAAATGTGTCGGTGGTCACTCGATGATAGGGCGATGGGCGTTTTGCGTCCATTTGGGAGTGATCTGTCGACATCCGGAACATTTTCGGTGGCATGAGGGGTTAGACTAATCGTTGTCTCCAGCCCTGCAGGGCTGGAAAATTATCTTACGAGTCCTTTATGATGAGGCCCAGTAACAGCTTGGCAGGACGCTTGTCGGGCCTTGTCTCGTATCCAGGAGGAACTATGACCGCAGTGGCACCTAGGGTGGACGATCACGTCCAGCCCGAACGTCCTGAACCTACAGGCCATGCCCGTAAGGGCTCCAAGGCCTGGATGATGCTGACCACCACCGACCACAAGCAGCTCGGCATTATGTACATCATTATGTCGTTTAGCTTCTTCTTCCTCGGTGGCCTTATGGCGCTGCTGATCCGTGCAGAGCTTTTCTCTCCGGGCATGCAGTTCCTTTCTAATGAGCAGTTCAACCAGCTGTTCACCATGCACGGCACTGTGATGCTGCTGCTGTTTGGTACCCCGATTGTCTGGGGCTTCGCCAACTACGTCCTTCCGCTGCAGATCGGCGCTCCTGACGTTGCCTTCCCGCGACTGAACGCCTTCGGCTTCTGGATCACCACCATCGGTGGCGTGGCTATGCTGGCCGGCTTCCTGACCCCGGGTGGTGCTGCTGACTTCGGTTGGACCATGTACTCCCCGCTGTCGGACTCGGTTCACACCCCTGGTGTTGGTGCTGACCTGTGGATCATTGGTGTTGGCGCAACCGGCGTCGGTACTGTCGCCTCCGCGATCAACATGCTGACCACCATCCTGACGATGCGTGCACCGGGCATGACCATGTTCCGTCTCCCGATCTTTACCTGGAACATCTTCGTTACCTCTGTCATCGCTCTGATGATCTTCCCGCTGCTGCTGGCCGCCGCCCTCGGCGTTCTCTACGACCGCAAGCTTGGCGGACACATCTACGACACCGGCAATGGTGGCGCCATCCTGTGGCAGCACCTGTTCTGGTTCTTCGGACACCCTGAGGTCTACGTCCTGGCACTGCCGTTCTTCGGCGTGATCTCTGAGGTTATCCCGGTGTTCTCCCGTAAGCCGATGTTCGGCTACATCGGCCTAGTCTTCGCTACCTTGTCTATTGGTGCGCTGTCCATGGCTGTGTGGGCTCACCACATGTTCGTCACTGGCGCGGTCCTCCTGCCGTTCTTCTCCTTCATGACGTTCCTGATCTCGGTCCCCACCGGCGTTAAGTTCTTCAACTGGGTGGGCACCATGTGGAAGGGTCATATCACCTGGGAAACCCCGATGATCTTCGCCGTCGGCTTCCTGGCTACCTTCCTCTTCGGTGGTCTGACCGGCATTATGTTGGCCTCCCCGCCGCTGGACTTCCAGCTCGCAGACTCCTACTTCCTGGTCGCACACTTCCACTACACGCTCTTTGGCACCGTGGTCTTTGCTTCCTTCGCTGGCGTTTACTTCTGGTTCCCGAAGATGACCGGCCGTATGCTCGACGAGCGCTTGGGCAAGATTCACTTCTGGCTGACCTTCGTCGGATTCCACGGCACCTTCCTCGTCCAGCACTGGTTGGGCAACATGGGCATGCCGCGTCGTTACGCTGACTACTTGGACTCTGATGGGTTCACTACCCTCAACCAGATCTCCACGGTCTTCTCCTTCCTACTCGGCGCCTCCGTTATTCCGTTCGTCTGGAACATCTTCAAGTCTTGGCGTTACGGCGAGGTTGTTACGGTCGACGATCCTTGGGGCTACGGCAACTCCCTCGAGTGGGCTACTTCTTGCCCGCCGCCGCGCCACAACTTCACCTCCATGCCTCGTATCCGCTCCGAGCGCCCTGCGTTCGAGCTGCACTACCCGCACATGGTTGAGCGGATGCGCCGTGAGGCGCACACCGGCCACCACGATGAACGGGCAGAAAAGACTCAGACCCCGGCTCCTGCCGAGCTCAGCTAGTCTTGTTCATGCACTGCAGAGGGTTTGATACTCCCTCGCATGGAACCTCCGATTGATTTAAACCCCTGGTAGAGATTTTGCCGGGGGTTTAAGTCATGCCCACCCCCTCTCACGTGAAAGAATGAGCTCCGTGTCTGAACTCGATGCTTCCTTTGCCCCTGATGCTGCGAACTCTTTGCAGGTGTCCCTCCAACCCGGACTACAGCCGGCAGTAATTACCGTGACGGGGCAGGATCGCCCAGGAGTCACTGCTGCTTTCTTCCGAGTGCTTTCCGCCCACGATGTTCAGCTGCTTGATGTTGAGCAGTCTCATTTCCGCGGCCATCTTTCGCTTGCGGCTTACGTAGGGATTAATCCGAAGCGGGAGGAGCTTCTGCGTGAAGGTCTGACTGAGACTCTCCGCGGGCATGGCCAGCGAGTGAACCTGGAGTTGGTAGCAGGAATCAAGCATTCTTTGCCGCGTTCAACTCACGTTGCGGTAGTACTCGGCGATCCCGTTACAGCCGGGGATGTCTCGGCATTGGGCCAAACCTTGGCCAACTACGGTGCCAACATCGACCGGATCCGCGGTATCGCGGATTACCCCATCACCGGACTTGAACTGTCGATCACCGTGGCTGACCCAGAAGCAGGTGGCGGCACCGCATTGCGGAAGGCACTGGCTGAACTGACCGGCCAGCTTGGAGTCGATATTGCCTTCGAGCGCGCAGGACTGATTCGCCGTTCCAAGCGTCTGATTTGTTTCGATTGCGATTCCACGCTGATCACCGGAGAAGTCATCGAGATGCTGGCCGCCCATGCCGGTAGAGAAGCAGAAGTCGCCGCTGTTACCGAGCGCGCCATGCGCGGAGAGCTCGACTTCGAGGAGTCCCTCCGTGAGCGGGTAGCTGCACTGAAGGGATTAGACGCAGCAGTCATCGATGCTGTGGCCGCAGATATTGAGCTGACCCCAGGGGCACGCACCACCATTCGCACGCTGAAGAAGATGGGCTACCGCACCGCGGTGGTCTCTGGTGGATTCATTCAGGTGCTCGAGGACCTAGCTGAAGAACTCCAGCTGGATTATGTCCGGGCCAACACCCTAGAGATCGTTGATGGAAAGCTCACCGGCCGTGTAACTGGCAAGATCGTCGACCGCGCAGCCAAGGCAGAATTCCTCCACGAATTCGCGGCAGACTCGAACCTAGAGATGCATCAGACCGTCGCCGTGGGCGATGGCGCTAATGACATCGACATGATCTCTGCTGCCGGGCTGGGTATCGCCTTCAACGCCAAGCCAGCACTGCGGGAGATCGCGGATACCTCCGTTAACCACCCCTTCCTTGATGAAGTGCTCCATATCCTGGGTATTTCTCGCGAGGAGATCGACGGTTCTGACCTGGAGGACGGCACTTTTCATCGCGTGCCGCTGAATGCGTGAACGCCGAGGATCCTTTCGCACAAGCGTATTTCCGGCTAACAGCCCAGGTAGGTACGGAGCGGGGTTCTCATAGTGAGGACCCCGCACGGCCAGAGACCGTACAGGCCATGCAGATCGTCTTAGAGATCCCCAAAGCTCAACCGCCGGTGCGCTCAGATCTTCTGGCTGCAGCAGCAAGATCTGTGGTAGCAGTCTGCTTCGATGAACGCGCAGCTACTGACCCCATTTGGCGGGAGAGCCTCAGCGCTTGGTACGACCACTTGATCCGCAAGGTCGTTCGCCGGGCGCGCAATCAGGCCTGGCTAAAAGTACAAGACCTGCCGGGAGTGACCGTTAATCAGCAGGGTGCGCAGGCTCGGGCTTTCATCCCTTCTCCAGTTTCAGAAGTCAATGCTCTGGTGGGAAAACTCCAGATCAGTGGCACTGAGCTTCCGCGGGATTTGCCAGATGCTCTCGATCCCCAGCGTCCAGTGATCTTTATTGATGCAGGCCTAAAGATGAGCACGGGTAAAGCGGCTGCTCAAGTTGGACATGCCAGCATGCTATTGGCTGCGGCACAACCATTGGAGTGGGTACGCGACTGGGCCGCCAGCGGATTCGAGCTTTCGGTCCGAGAGCTCGAATCCGCCAGTTTTGCCTCGCGCATCAAAGACCCGCGGGCAGTCCTAGTCCGCGATGCCGGGTACACAGAGGTCGCACCTGATTCCTTGACCGTCTGCGCGCTGCCGGAGCCATAGCCGGGCCTCAACCAGGCCCCAGCCTGAGTTAGTCGCCAGTAGCCAAACGGGCGAGCGCACCGCGGACCACCTGGGGATCATTGGTTTCCCAGAAGGCGGGCATAGACGCCCGGAGGAAAGATCCGTAGCGCTTGGTCACCAGTCGATTATCGAGCACTGCGACCACTCCTCGGTCGGTGACCGAACGTAGCAGCCGGCCCGCACCCTGTGCCAGCAACAATGCCGCGTGGCTGGCTGCAACCTCCATGAAGCCGTTCCGGCCAGCGGCCGTAGCCGCCTCTTTGCGGGCCTGCAGTAGTGGATCATCGGGACGAGGAAAGGGGACCCGGTCGATGAGTACTAGCGAGCAAGATTTACCGGGGACGTCGACTCCCTGCCACAGCGTTAGGGTGCCAAATAGGCAGGCATTTTCATTCTTAGCGAAGGCATCCACCAAGGCACCGGTGGTGTCTTCTCCTTGGCTGAGTACGTCGAAAGGCAACCTGGCACGCATTGCCTCGGTTGCTTGCTGAGCAGCCCGGCGCGAGGAAAATAGTCCTAAGGTTCGGCCGCCAGCAGCCATGATGAGCTCGTAGATCTCATCGAGGGTCTCGGGGGCTAAACCGTCACGTCCGGGGTCGGGAAGATGCCGAGCGGTATATAAGATCCCAGATTTTCGGGTGTCGAAGGGCGTTCCCGCATCGAGGGAATCCCAGCTGTCTTTGGGCAGCCCCCATGCCGCGGCCATGGCATCGAACTGCCCGCCGATGGTCAAGGTAGCTGAGGTGAGTACTACGGTCTGCTCGGCAAAGAGCCGTTCATGCAGCAGGCCAGCCACTGACAAGGGGGCAACAGTGAGGACTTCACCGCGTCGGTCGTCGCGTTCGAGCCAGACGACATCCTGTTGAGCGGCTGGATCGGCCTCGTCGAAGACTTCGAGGATGCGCACGACGGCGTCGTGAAGTTCTTGGAGATGGTTGCTTAAGTTTTGTCGTTCGGCGGCTTTCTCCGGGTCATTAGCGCCCTCGCCCTCTGGAGCCGGAGCGATCGCCTCGCGCAGGGACCATAATCCATCGCGCAACCCCTTCAACGGTCCGCGAGCATCATCGTCCAAGTCAGTCCAGCGGCCGGAATCAAGGGTGGCAGCGGTGGTGACCCAGGCGTCGATGATTTCATCGAGTTTGGTCTCGCGCCCATCTGCACCGAGTTTTCCGGCACGCTTGGCTGCTAGGCGCAGGGTAGTCGGAGAGAGCTCATTGGTTGCGACCGAGGTGATTCGGCCATCGAGCTCATGAGCCTCGTCGATGATGACGACGTCATGCTCGGGGAGGATGTCCATATCGGCCAAGGCATCGATGGCCAGCAATGCATGGTTGGTGACTACGATGTCGACGTCGTGGGCTGCTCTACGGGCGAGTTCGGCGAAGCACTCCTCACCATGAGGGCAGCGGGTTGCACCCAGGCATTCCCTGGCTGTGACGGAGACCTGTTGCCAGGCGCGGTCCGGAACACCTGGTGTCAGGTCGTCGCGGTCGCCGGTTTCAGTTTCTTGGGCCCAGTCGTTGACTCGGACGATGTGGCGTCCCAGCCAGGAGAGATCTTCTTCGTCTAATAGCGAGTTTTCGGGTTCTTCTGCCGCGCCGATCCGGTTGAGGCAGACGTAGTTGGATCGGCCTTTCATAATGGCGAAGGTTGGCCGTCGCTCCATGAGCGGGGCGAGGGCGTCGACTAGCCGGGGGAGATCTCGATCCACGAGCTGGCGTTGCAAAGCAATGGTGGCAGTGGAGATGATCACCGTGGTGCCAGCAGCCTGAGCATGCCGAATCGCAGGTACCAAGTAAGCCAGCGATTTACCGGTGCCGGTGCCCGCCTGCACAGCAAGGTGGCGTTCACTATCCAACGCATGAGTCACGGCCTCTGCCATGCGCACCTGGCCATCTCGGCGACTGCCACCGAGAGCAGCTACCGCCGCCTCTAGTAGCTCCGGAGTGGATTGGGCTAATGGTTGGGAATCTGTCATGAGGTGGGAAATGACATAAATCGGGTGCTGATGGCGGGCTCATCTCGAGACAGGGCTAGGCCCTCCCACGGCAAGGTAAGCAATTGAGCCGCCAGGTAGGTTCGTGATTGTTCAAGGGTAGGAAGCCCCTCGACTAGTGCGCCATCGCGCATCATCGGATGAGTTAGACAGGTGGTAGATAGCCGCCCGATGGTGGGAGTCTCAATCCCAAACGGATGGACAATCTCTTCAACAGCCACGCCGGAGGAACGGTGAGCGCGGGCAGCTTGCTTGGCTCCGCCGATGGTGGCTTTCCCGCGGGAACGCTTGGCTACGGGGTGGCCATCAACTTCGACCAGCTTGTAGACCATGCTCGCAGTCGAAGCCCCCGAGCCAGTCACTACCGAAGTGCCGACGCCGAAGACATCAACCGGGTCTCCGCGCAGACCAGCGATGGCGAACTCATCCAGATCGGAGGACACTACGATTTTTGTGTCATAAGCTCCCAAATCATCGAGTTGCTGGCGCACCCGACGAGTGATCGCGCCTAGGTCCCCGGAATCGATTCGGACTCCGCCGAGCTCTGTACCCGCCACTTCGATGGCGGTTTTCACTCCTTGGGTGATGTCGTAGGTATCCACTAGCAAAATCGTATCGACGCCGAGGGTCTCAATCTGGGAGCGGAAGGCTGCGGCTTCATTCGGGGTGCCGTCTTCGTTGATATGCGCCAGAGTCCACGCATGAGCTGAGGTTCCGGAGCCCGGAATCCCGTATCGCAGAGATGCCTCGAGGTTGGACGTCGCATGGAATCCAGCCAAGTAAGCAGCTCTAGAAGCGGTCACCGCAGCGTATTCATGGGTGCGGCGGGAGCCCATTTCGATGATCTGACGGCCATCGGCGGCGGTGACCATTCGAGCAGCCGCAGAAGCAACCGCGGAATCGGAGTTCATAATCGAGAGAATGACGGTTTCGAGGATCACACACTCCGCGAAGGTTCCGCGCACCGTGAGCAGCGGAGAATAAGGAAAGTAGAGCTCGCCTTCGCGGTAGCCATCAATCTGCCCGGTAAATCGATATTTCCGCAGGTAGTCAAGAGTCTCCTCATCGAGGAAATCCAGGTGTTCGAGCTGTTGTTCGGTGAAGACGAAGTCCTGTACCGCCCGCAGTACTCGCGCAGTACCGGCGACGACGCCGTAGCGGCGTTCATTGGGTAGGCGACGGGAAAAAACCTCGAAGGCACAGTCCCGATGTGCCGTTCCATCCCGTAGCGCAGCTTGGAGCATCGTCAGTTCGTATTTATCGGTCAGCAGAGAGGTCGACCGCTTCGGCGGGAGAGAGGAGGTCTGGACCTGATTCGAAGTCGAATTCACACTGCATACCTTAGTGGAGGAGCTACCAATAGGAATCCAACAGATGTCCGGATACTGCCAAGTAGGTGGGAGGGTGACTAGGCTAAGTGACATGATCCGTCCAATTCGCATGAGTTCACCGATGGCTTCGCCGGAACTAGACGAGGCTATCGACGTTGATGTCGCCACTGCTGAGAATCTGCCGTGGATGTGCATAGTGTGGGACGATCCGGTCAATCTCATGAGTTATGTGACCTATGTGTTCCAAACCGTGCTCGGCTATGACCGAAAACGGGCCACTGAATTGATGATGCAGGTCCACTCCGAGGGCAAGGCTGCGGTCTCCTCCGGGGAAAAGGACAAAGTTGAAGCAGATGTGAAAAAGCTGCATACCGCAGGTCTTTGGGCCACCATGCAGCAGGCCGGATAAGGCCAGGAAGAGGAGAGCTATGAAGGCGTGGCGGAAGAAGCGGAGCCTGCGGTGGACGTCGAAGTATGTGACGGTGCTCGAGCCGATGGAACGCGAGTTGCTGGGCAATCTCACCGCCATGGTCAGTGAGGCGATTATCCTTCGAGCGCAGTCTGCGCCGAAGGACGAGTTATCTGAACTCACTGGCATTCCTTCCGGGCATAAGGAGGCGCCTCAGGATCCGGCGATGGCCCGTCTCCTACCGGATTTCGAGCGTTCTGGCGATGAAGAGTACGAGGGAGATAATTCGCTGCTGCGTAGTCTCCACGAAAATGACATCTGTCGTTCCAAGCTCGCTAATCTTCAAATCGTTGCTGAGGCAGTGGGCCCAGACGGCGGAGTGGAACTATCACTCTCGGAGTCGCAGGCACATTCCTTCCTCGCAGCGCTTAATGATCTTCGGCTTTATCTCTCGGCCTCGGAAAATGACCTTGGCATCCCCGGTCTGGGCAAGGAAGACATGATCGAATGGCTGAGTTTTAACCAAGACAGTCTGCTCGGCGCACTCATGGGGGAGTGAGTAGCGTCGTGTCCGGTTCGCTTATCGACGTCCCCGGGCTGAGCGTAGGCCATGCCAGCCTGGGCGATACGGGAGTGAGCGTTATTCTCGGATCCCCTCAGGGGATGACCGCGGGGGTAGATGTCCGCGGTGGCGGTCCAGGTACCCGCGAGACTGATTTGCTTGAGCCTTATAACACTGTGGAGCGAGTACACGCCGTGCTGCTGGCTGGTGGATCTGCCTTTGGCTTGGCCGCAGCCGATGGTGTGATGACGCAATTGGAAGCCGTGGGAATCGGTTTTCCGGTGCTTGGTGAGGGTGTTTCTGGCCCGCGAATTCCCATCGTCCCAGCCGCAGTTATTTTTGATCTACTCGTCGGCGATCCAACTCATCGGCCCACCGCTGCAGATGGTGCGGCAGCGACCCGATCGGCATTGGAAGCGACTGGTTCCCAAGCTCATCGTTCAGGCAGTCTCGGAGCTGGTTGTGGCGCCAGCGCTGGCGTGCTGCGGGGTGGATTCGGGCAGGCCTCGATACGCGTTGGAGACTATGTGGTGGCCGCAGCGGTGGTAGCCAACCCCGTCGGCGAAGTCGTGGATGCTGAGACTGGGTTGCTCTTTGGTGATAGCACCCTTCCACCGGTAGATAGAGCAGCCTTTGCACGGCTGTCTAGGCCACCAGCTTCTTTGAACACCACCATCGGGGTGGTAGCCACTGATGCTCCGGTGAATAAATCACAGGCTAAACGGCTAGCTATGGTCGGACATGATGGCATCGCTCGTGCTGTGCGGCCTGCTCATTCCCCGCTGGATGGAGACACCCTCTTTGGTGTCTCTACCAACGAATCCGCCGGGGGAGTGGAGATAGCCGTTCTCCACGAACTGTCCCAAGCGGCTGCCGAGGTGGTGTGTGCGGCGATCGTTGATGCGGTCACTAGCGCTGTATCTGGTCACGGGTTGACTGCGTGGCCGCAACTATTAAGCGGCGAGGTTTCGAACGGACCGATAGACTCGGCCCAATCATGACAGCAGCCTCGTATTCCTTTGCTCCTCCGCCAGCTCCGGTTTCGCCGAAGAGTCGGTTTCGTACGGGCCTGAACTTCGCCGCTGGCTACCTCATTGTCGTTTGGGTAGCTCACGTGGTCAACGTATTCCTCTTTGGCAGTGTGTTGACTTACTACGGCATTCATCCGCTGGATATCTCCTCGGTGTGGCATATTTTCACCTCACCGCTGCTCCATGCTGACCTGGGGCACTTGATCTCTAATAGCGTGCCGGGAGCTGTGTTCTGTTTCCTGATTGGTATTTCTGGCGCCCGAGTGTGGTGGGAGGTCTTTGCTTTTGTGGTCGTCATCGGCGGCCTGGGGGTGTGGCTTTTTGGCGGAGTAGGAACCAACCACATCGGCGCTTCCGGTTTGGTCTATGGCTGGCTCGGCTACCTCTTGGTACGCGGGGTGTTTAACCGCAGTTTTATTCAAATTCTGCTGGGCTTGGCGCTGGGAATATTCTACTCAGGCTTGGTGTGGGGCCTACTGCCGGTGACACCAGGAGTGTCCTGGCAAGCGCACCTTTTTGGCGCGGTAGGAGGCATCGTTGCCGGCATGATTATTACTTCAGATGATCCAGCGGCGTTGAAAGAAAAACGACGACAGCGGGCATTGAAACAGTAGTCACCGGACAGGGCTTCCATTGATGAGTGTGACTGCGGTTTCTTTTCTGGAATTGCCGCAAATTTGTATGGTCTGACCATATAAAATAGAGCCCGTGACTTTAGACCAAGCGATTCGACTTTCCGAGCAAGAACTGACCACCTGGAGCAACCTTGGCACGGTGTATTCCATGCTCACATCTGAGCTCAACTCCCAGCTGAGACAAGACGCCAGACTCAGCCATGCAGAGTTCATTGTGCTCGCACGTTTGGAAGCCGTTGATCCACATCGTTTGAAAATGAGCGGCTTGGCGGTCTCCGCCCAGATGACGCTGTCCCATTTGTCTCGAGTGGCTAGCAGGTTGGAAGAACGGGGCCTGATCGTCCGTACAGAATGCCCAGAAGATGGCCGTTCCATCTTCGCGGTTCTCACGGAGCAAGGCCTGCAGACATTTGAATCTGCGGTGCCAGGTTATGCTCGACAGCTCAGGGAATTGGTGTTCAATCCACTCGATGAGGAGACTCAATGTCACTTCAGTCAGGCGGTGAATGTGATCGCTAAATCCTTCAAGCCAGGTAACGGCTGACTGGGCCACGGGTAGCATCAGCAGAGTGAACTCTTCTAGTCCTTCCTTACCCGGCTCTGAGGCTCCCATCGGTATCTTTGATTCCGGGGTGGGCGGTCTGACGGTGGTACGCACGATTATCGATCAGCTGCCGCATGAATCGATCATCTATATCGGCGACACCGGGCATGGCCCTTATGGCCCGCTGACTATCGCTGAAGTGCGTCAGCATGCCACCAGAATTGCTGATGAGCTGGTCGAGCGTGGCTGCAAGATGCTAGTCATCGCCTGCAATACTGCTTCGGCAGCTTTTTTGCACGATGCTCGCGAGCGCTATGACGTACCCGTGGTGGAGGTTATTCAACCAGCTGTACGCCGAGCCTTGGCTACTACCCGCAACGGGCGGGTCGGAGTGATCGGTACCGTCGGTACCGTCAATTCTGGTGCCTATCAAGATCTATTTTCCATCAATCCAGGCGTGGAAGCCTACGCACAAGCCTGTCCCAGTTTTGTGGATTTCGTCGAACGCGGGATTACCACCGGTCGGCAGATCTTGGGAGTCGCAGAGGCCTATGTAGAACCGCTGCAAGCCGCGGGGGTAGATACCTTGGTGCTCGGTTGTACTCACTATCCATTGTTGACCGGAGTTATCCAGCTGGCGATCGGAGACCATGTCACGTTGGTCTCTTCTGCTGAGGAGACCGCCAAGGATGTCGTGCGGGTGCTCACCCGACATGACCTGCTAGCAGAGCCCGAGTCGGACGTTGCTCCGACCAGGTTGTTTGAATCCACCGGGGATCCGGTGAAATTCGCCCAGCTGGCTGAGCGCTTCTTGGGGCCTGGGTTAACCCAGGTACATCGTTCTTCGGGGTTATCTAGCTAACTAGGTATTTCGGTTAATCCGGCGGAAAATTAGTGTTTCAGTCGAGAAAACCGTCTGGGCGTGGCACAGTATTTATATGAAGGTGACCATTCTCGGAAGCTCCGGAAGCGTCAGCAGTCCCACGAATCCGGCGTCCGGGTATCTCGTGAGTACCGAAAACTCCCCATCGCTACTGGTGGATATCGGGCCGGGCGTAATGGCCAAGCTTCAGGAGCTGCAAGACCCCTGTGAGGCGCACGTGGCATTTAGCCACCTGCACGCCGATCATTGCCTCGATTTCCCCTCCTTATTGGTGTGGCGACGGTTTCATCCGACCGCTCCAGCAAAATCCCGCAACCTCTGTTTCGGTCCCACCACCACACCCGTGCATCTGGGCCGGCTGTCTTCCTCCAGCCCGGATGAAGTCGATGACATGTCGGATACCTTCGCCTTCGACTCTTGGCAGGTAGGACAACCCCAGATCATCGACCGATTGACGGTCACCCCATTTCCCGCTGTGCATCCCATCGAGTCTTATTCTTTGCGCATCCAAGAGCACACCACCAACAAGGTGGTTGCCTACTCAGGGGACTCCGGGTGGACCGATTCTCTGATTGAATGTGCCAAGGACGCGGATGTGTTCATGTGCGAGGCCACCTGGGGTGCGGGCAACGGTACTTATCCGCCCGAGATGCACCTTTCCGGTGCAGAAGCCGGACGCATTGCCCGGTTAGCCGGGGCACGCAGCCTCGTGCTGATTCATATCCCGCCGTGGGGAGACCCTAATGGTGCTGTAGCCGCTGCCCGAACTGAATTCGACGGCCCGGTCACGATCGGGGAGAGCGGTCTGGAGATCATTGTTTGAGCGGGTAACCTGAGGGGCATGACTTCTGATTTTCTGCGTGCCGATGGCCGCGCCCTTGACCAGATGCGTTCTGTTCGCATCACCCGCGGCTTTACTTCTAACCCCGCAGGCTCCGTGCTCGTTGAATTCGGCAACACCCGTGTCATGTGCACCGCAAGCGTCGAATTTGGTGTGCCTCGGTTCAAGAAGAACTCTGGTGAAGGCTGGCTGACCGCTGAATACGCGATGTTGCCTTCCTCCACCCATGACCGGATGCCGCGTGAATCGATGCGCGGCAAGGTCAAGGGGCGTACCCATGAAATCTCTCGGCTAGTAGGCCGTGCCCTGCGCGCCGCGGTGGATTTGAGCCAGCTCGGCGAGAACACCATCAACATCGACTGCGACGTTCTCCAAGCCGATGGCGGCACCCGTACCGCTTCCATCACTGGCGCCTACGTGGCACTGGCTGATGCGATTGCCGTTCTCCAAGCCGAAGGCGTCGTCCCCGGCCAGCCGTTGTTGCCGCCGGTAGCCGCCGTCTCCGTCGGACTTATCGACGGTCGGGTGTGCCTGGATCTTCCCTACGAGGAGGACTCACGTGCGGAGGTCGACCTCAACGTGGTGATGACCGAGTCCGGTCGTTTCGTGGAAATCCAGGGCACCGGCGAGCAGGGCGACTTCGGTCGTGAGGAGCTCAACCAGATGTTAGATTCCGCAGAGAAGGGTTGCCGCGAGTTGGTGGCGGCTCAAAAGGCTGCTCTGGAGGCATAAGTAGTCATGCAGCTGCTGGTGGCGTCGAATAACGCCAAAAAGCTCAAAGAACTCGAACACATCTTGGCGTTGGCGGGTGTGCAGGGCGTCGATATTCTGCCCCTTTCGGCAGTCGATCCCTACTCCGAGCCTGTCGAGGATGGCCGTCATTTCGCGGATAATGCCCTGATCAAGGCTCGCGCCGGGGTTCGGGAAACTGGTTTGGCGACCATCGCTGATGATTCTGGCTTAGCGGTCGAAGAGCTCAATGGCATGCCTGGGGTGCTCTCTGCTCGATGGTCGGGAGTCCATGGTGATGACGAGGCTAATAACCGGTTGCTGTTGGCGCAGATGGGTGATGTCCCGGATGAGCGGCGTCGTTGCGCATTCGTATCGGTCTGCGCTTTGGTGGCCCCCAACGGCGAGGAACACCTAGCTGAGGGGCGCTGGGAAGGCCATCTGTTGCGCGCTCCTTTGGGAGACAACGGGTTTGGCTATGACCCGCTCTTTCTTCCAGCTGATGAGGTTGCTGCGGGTCGCTCCTCAGCGCAGCTGTCCGCAGAGGAAAAGAATGCCCTCTCTCATCGAGGGAAAGCGCTGGCACAGTTGGTTGAGGTGATCCGGGGCATGGCCGAAGGACAGGCCACCGTGGTGGACTAAACTCCTAGCAATGACCCCGCTGAATATCGATGATCCTCGAAACCGGCCGACTGGCTCTACCCGGGAGCGCCAATTTGTACTCACCCTTGGCTGCCCGGATGACACCGGCATCGTAGCCCGGCTGGCCACCTTTATTGCCGGGCACGGCGGATTGATCACGGAAGCTGCCTATTTCGCGGATCCGCAGAACAACTGGTTTTTCACCCGCCAAGCCATTCGCGCTGAGTCGATGGATCTGAGCATCGAGCAGCTGCGGGAAGCCTTCCTTCCTGTTGCACAAGAGTTAGGCCCCCGAGTGCAATGGCAGCTGTCAGATACTGCTGTGCTCAAAAAGGTCGTCTTATTGGTTTCTCGCGAGGGACATTGCCTGCATGATCTACTCGGGCGAGTCGCGGAGAATGATTATCCGATGGAGGTTGTCGCGGTAGTAGGAAACCATGAGAATCTGGCCTATATTGCCGAAAACCACGGAGTGCCTTTTCACTTAGTGCCCTTTCCCAAAGATGCAGTGGGCAAACGTCGGGCTTTTGAAGAACTTGCCGAGATCGTCAACGGCTATGAGCCTGACGCGATTGTCCTCGCCCGCTTCATGCAGGTTCTACCGCCGGATTTCTGTGAGATGTGGGCAGGCAAGGTGCTCAACATTCACCACAGCTTCTTGCCGTCCTTTATGGGCGCACGCCCCTATCACCAAGCGCATAAGCGCGGGGTGAAGCTCATCGGCGCTACCTGCCACTACGCCACCCCAGATCTTGATGATGGCCCGATCATTGAACAAGATGTCATTCGGGTGACCCATAAAGATAGCCCGGAGGAGATGCAGCGACTCGGGCGAGACGCAGAGAAGCGCGTCTTAGCGCGCGGTCTGCGCTATCACCTCGAGGACCGAGTATTAGTCTATGGCAACCGAACGGTTGTCTTTGACTAATTTCCTTTAAAGAGGGCAGGAAACGACTAAAGCAGGAGGGGCGCGTGCATATGCACGCGCCCCTCCTGCTTTAGCTGTAGCTGATTAATCCAGCTGGAACTCCGCGGTCACTTCGCGGCGGCGGTTGGCCTCAACGATAAAGGACAAGAAAGGAACGACACCGGAGATCGCGGTGGTAAACCACACGATGGGCTTCCACCGAGCTTTAAGCCCCAAGTTGAGCGTGGCAAGCAGGTAGGCCATGAACGCCCAACCGTGAAGGATGGCGACCACGGTTGCCCATTCGGGAATCTCAACTTTAAGCACGTACTCCAAGACCATCCGCACGACCAAGATCAACAGGAATACACCGGTCACCCAAGCGGTGACCGAGAAGATCCGGAGGGCATTTTTTACCCGCCGTTGTCGCTCGGGGTGAATCTTCGGTGCGGCCTGGGTGGTCATGGGGTGCTTTCTCCAGAGTCTCGGGGGGCGCCTCGGCGCGGGGTATTGAGTTCATTGAACGTTTCGACGTCGATGGTGGGCCGTGGCGGCAGGAAATCTTCATCGATGGTGGTGGTTTGCGGATCGAATTGTTCGGCATCTGCCTGATAGAGAAAATCCGGGTCGTCGGAGTGGTTTTCCGCGTCGATCCGATCGTTCTCGTACTCCATGTACTTGCGGTAGGCGAAGATGAAAAAAGCTCCAAATAGTGGCCATTGAAACGCGTAGCCCAAGTTTTGGAAGGTTCCGGATCCAGATTGGAACCTCGCCCACTGCCACCAAGCCAATCCGATGGTGCACAACACAGCGACGCTGAGGAAGATGACGTGCGAGGCACGTACCTTCTTTCGCTGTCGTTTCCCGCCGTTGCTATCGCTCACGGGTCACTACGATACCCCGCACCCTCCAAAAGGTGGAGCCGATGGGGGCAATCTCGGATCGAACAGGTAGTATTTCTCAAGTACGCGCCCGTGGCGGAATTGGCAGACGCGCTGGATTTAGGTTCCAGTGTCTTAGGACGTGGGAGTTCGATTCTCCCCGGGCGCACAATAAGGGTTCATTTCGATGAAGCTTTCGGCCAGGTCTTTCGAGGACCTGGCCGTTTTTTATTGCCATTTTCCGCTTTCGGCCGTGCCCCATATGTTCGGGAATTGGCCGCAAATGTGTCGGGGGTTGCGTCCCTGGAGACCGCACGTGTGGGAAGTCATTAGCATCGATACTCATGAGCATTGACCGAGTGATTGATCAGTATTACGAGCAGCAGGGGACCGTTCCGCAGGCCCCAGTGGTCCCAGATAACGCCTGTCAGGTGTTCGAAAAGCCCGTTGTGATAGATACCCCTGACAAGTCAAATAGTGTTTTAGGTCACGAAGAAATCAATGCTGAACGGGAATTGGCTAAGGCGCGTCGCGCCGTCGATACGCTGCTGCGTTCTTAGGCAAACGCAAGTACTTTTAGGCCTTCGCCCCGGACTGCATGGCCCCCTTTATGGCATTAAATTCCATGCACCTATCGGCAGGTCGCCGTCAAAGATGACGCTTTCCTCATGATTTTGTGGCATATTTGGCTATCAAAACTTGTGGGCACCCTGTGTCCGCGTTCTTTTGTCATGCACCAGTAGTAAACACAGGAGCGAGTTCACACGTGACCGATTACAGCACTTCCTTCGGAGCGGACCGATTGATTAACCGTTTCGATAGCGAGCCTTTCGCCTTGGCCTTTTCTGGCCAGGGATTCAATTGGCTAAAGAGCCTGCGCACGGCCATCGCTGCCGGCGTGGGTACCTCCATCACCTCTCTCGTTGATGGTGCAGCAGCCAAGTTGGAGCCGGTAGCCGATGAGTTGGCAGGCACCCGACCTTTTGGTTTTGATCCAGTTGCTTGGGCTCGCGATGAGAGCGACCCTGCTTTCGATACTGCCCAGGCAGCGGTCAGCGTTGCCGGGATTTTCACCGCCCAGCTGGCTGTGTTGGAGACGCTGGACAGGCAGGGACTTGAGCTAGAGCAGGCCACCGCCAGCATTGGCCACTCACAAGGCGTGCTTTCCGCGATGTTGATGGCAGGTCGCGCTGAATCCGACGATCTCCTGGCGATTGCGCAGCTCATTGGCGCAGCAATGACCAGGACCGCACGGATGACTGGCTTGATCCAGCAGGGCGATCAGATGCCCATGATTGCAGTCAACGCCATCACCGCAGAGCAACTTCGTGCAGCCATCGACCACGCTTGCGCGGATGTCCCGGAAGAGATCCGCCCGGTTGTCGGCCTGCGCAATTCTCGCAACTCCCATGTCCTGGTGGGCCGGCCGCAAGATAATGCGGCGGTCCTCGAACTGCTGGGTAAATTCGCAGCTCGCGACGCCAAGGCAATCGAGCGCAAGGAACGCGGCGGCGCCCCCTTTGCTCCGACCTTCAACCCGCTGGCAGTCCAGACTGCGTTCCACCACCCAGCCATGAACGCTGCGGTTGAGCAGACCGTGGTCTGGGCCAAGAAAGCCGGTTTGGACCAAGAGGTAGCCCGCGAGGCCGCAATGAAGGTCTTGGTTGACGCTGTTGATTGGCCCGCAGAGATTGATCAGGCCATTGCCTCCGGTGCCAGCTGGCTCCTCGAAGTCGGCCCCGATGGCGGTATGAACGCACTGACCCGCCGCATCGTGGCGGGCCGGGGCGTCGGCACGCTAGATGTCTCCGGAACTGCCGGTCAGGCAGAGCTTTTTGACGCCGGCCTAGCACCGGCATTGCCCGTCTCCTGGGATCAGTTCGCCCCCCGGTTGGAAACCGTCGGCGGGACCACCCGCCTGGTTACTCGTTTCACCGAGGTCACCGGCTACACCCCGATGATGCTGCCCGGGATGACCCCGACCACCGTCGATCCCTTGATCGTTGCTGCAGCGGCTAATGCCGGCCACTGGGCCGAGCTCGCTGGCGGCGGACAGGTCACCGAAGCCGTCCTCGAAAACAACCTAGAGCGCCTTGCGGAGCTGTTGGACCCAGGCGTCAACGCCCAGTTCAACTCCATGTTCCTGAACCCCTACCTCTGGCGTTTCCAGATCGAGGGCAAGCGCCAGGTTCCGCGTGCTCGAGCCAATGGCGCCCCGATCGACGGCATCATCGTCTCCGCGGGCATGCCGCCCAAGGACGAGGCCGTCGCATTGGTCAAGGAACTGCGCGAAGCCAACTTCCCTTGGGTGGTATTCAAGCCGGGTGCAGTCAAGCACATCCGCAACGTCCTCGACGTCGCAGACGAAGTACCCGAGATCCCGATCATCATCCAGGTCGAGGGCGGCAAAGCCGGCGGACACCACTCGTGGGAGGACCTCGATGAACTCCTGATCGCCACCTATGGTGAGATCCGTCAGCGCGCCAACGTCATCCTGGCCGTCGGTGGTGGCATCGGCACCGCCGAGCGGGCCGCCGAGTACATCACCGGTACCTGGGCTGCTGCCCACGACCTGCCGGTCATGCCGGTCGATGCCATCATGGTCGGCACCGCCACCATGGCTGTCCTCGAGTCCACCGCTTCCGATGCTGTTAAGCAGGCATTGGTTGCAGCTGCCGGAACCCCCGGTTGGGCCGGCGCGGGGCGCGCAGAAGGTGGAATCGCCTCCGGTCGCTCCCAGCTCGGCGCCGATCTGCACGAGATCGACAACTCCTTTGCTAAGGCCGGACGCTTGCTCGATGAGGTCGCCGGTGACACCGAGGCTGCACAGGCCCGGCGCGAGGAGATCATCGCCGCGATCAACAAGACTTGTAAGCCTTATTTCGGCGATCTTGACGCGATGACCTACCTTGAGTGGCTCAACCGCTACTTGGAGGTCTCCGGCCCCTATGAGGGCGCCTGGACCGACGTGTCTTGGTTCAACCGGTTCGTAGAGATGGTCGGGCGTGCGGAATCGCGCCTGAGCGATATCGATCACGGTAGTTTCACCCCGGCCGTCGAGGTTGATATCAACGACCCAGCAGCCGCAGTGGCTGCACTGAAGGCTGCTTACCCAGTGGCCGCCACTGATCTGCTCCACCCAGCGGACATCATCTGGTTCCGCGCGCTGCTGAGCAAGCCCGGCAAGCCGGCCAACTTCGTGCCCGTTATCGACGGCGATGTTCGTCGCTGGTGGCGTTCGGATTCGCTGTGGCAGGCACATGACCCGCGCTATAGCGCCGATGAAGTCTGCATCATCCCGGGTACTGCCGCAGTGGCTGGCATCACCCAGGCCAATGAGCCCGTTGCCGAGGTCCTCAACCGCTTCAACCGAGTCGCTATTGCTGCTCTGGAAGCTGCCGGGGAAACCGCCACCGAGCTGAAAACCACCGTGGTTGAGCGAGTGCTATCCGCACCCGGCACCTACTGGGCAGGCCGCCACCAGTCCTCCTTCATTGCTCGTCTCGGCTCCCCGGAGTCCTGGCAGCTAGCCGAGGACAAGGCTTCAGCCACCCATGGCGCCACCGGCGCTCAGGTGGTTGCCCAAGACGATGAGCATGCCGTGCTCACTGTTCCGTTGGCCGGATCCACCGCCTTTGGCACCACCGTGGACCTGACCATCCGCTTCACCGTGCCCGCTGGCACTCCGATGTCGGCTAGCCCGCAGGTCACCCAGGCAGATGCTGAATCCGCCATGGCCGGACTGACCCGGGTCGCCGCCGGCGGAACCTTGGCCAAGCTCAACGCCGAAGGCGTTGCAGAGTGGTCCACCACCCTTGATTCCGGCCTGCTGGCCGATTATGACAACGTCACCTCCGGCTACCTGCCTCGCGAGTTGGCTGTGCAGGGCACCGCCCCAGATGTTCTGGTTGGTCGCGCATGGCCGGCCGTATTCGCTGCCGTTAATTCCGCCTTCATCCCGGGTACTGACTCAGCTTCGGTGGTCGAGGGCATGCTGTCGCTGGTACACCTCGAGCACCACATCACCATGCTCGATCAGCTGCCCCAGACCGAAACCGGCGCGGTAGACCTTCAGGTCACCGCTCACGCCGACGAAGTCGCAGATACCGATATGGGCCGCCTAGTGGTAGTCCGTGCGGAGATTTCCGCCAACGGTCGCCTAGTGGCCAAGCTCGCTGAGCGCTTCGCCATCCGTGGCCGCAACGGTCATATGACCGCTCGCACCAATACCTCGGCGCTGCCGAGCGTGGTCGATACCCCGCGTTCCTTCCGTGCCTTCGCACGCGTGGCTGCCCCGGAATCCATGCACCCGTTCGCTGTAGTCTCCGGCGACCGTAACCCGCTGCATGTCTCCAATGTCGCAGCTGGCCTAGCTGGTCTGCCCGGAGTCATTGTTCATGGCATGTGGACCTCCGCCATCGGCGAGCTCATCGCGGCAGCTGGCTACTCCGAAGATTCCTCGGATACCACTCCGAGCCGGGTCGTCGAATACACCGCCACCATGCTGGCCCCGGTTCTGCCGGGCCAGATCATCGAGTTCACCGTCGAGCGCTCAGGCGTGGATAATCGCCGCGGCTGCGGAGAAGTTCGTTCTATCACTGCGACCGTCGATGGCGCGATGGTGCTTACTGCTACCGCCGTCATGGCCGCCCCAGTGACCTTCTATGGCTTCCCCGGACAGGGCATCCAGTCGCAGGGCATGGGGATGGATTCCCGTGCTTCTTCGGCCGCAGCCCGTGAAGTCTGGGACCGAGCAGATCGCCATACCCGCAGCCGCTTGGGCTTTTCTGTACTGGAAATCGTCCAGAACAACCCGACCGAGGTGGTCGTCTCCGGAGAGCGCTTCCAGCACCCGGATGGCGTCTTGTTCCTGACCCAGTTCACTCAGGTGGCTATGGCCACCCTGGGTTGCGCCCAGATCGCTGAGATGGCCGAGTCCGAGGCTCTGAACAAGGATGCTTACTTCGCCGGACACTCCGTTGGTGAGTACAACGCCCTCGCTGCCTACTCCGGGGTGTTGTCCCTAGAGTCGGTCGTGGAGATTGTCTACCGTCGCGGACTGACCATGCACCGCTTGGTCGAGCGTGATGAACAAGGCAATTCCAACTACGGCCTGGCTGCCTTGCGTCCGAATAAGATGCGCCTGACCGCCGATAACGTCTTCGACTACGTGGCAGGTGTTGCAGAGCGCACCGGCGAGTTCCTTGAGATTGTTAACTACAACATCGCCGGCGTGCAGTACGCCGTCGCTGGCACTCGTGCCGGACTCAACGCACTTAAGGCCGATGCTGAGGAGAAGGCTCCCGGACAGCGCGCCTTCATCGTGATTCCGGGCATTGACGTGCCCTTCCACTCCAGTCACCTGCGCGATGGCGTGGATGATTTCCGCGAGCACCTCGATTCGCTGATCCCGGCCACCGTGGACCTCGACATCTTGGTCGACCGCTACCTGCCGAACTTGGTGGCCCGCCCGTTCTCACTGGGCCGCGATTTCGTCGAAGCCATTGCTGAGGTCGTCGATTCGCCCTATATCGCTGAGATTCTCGCCGATTGGCAGAGCGCGGCAGCCGATGAACACAAGCTGGCCCGCACCCTGCTCATCGAGTTGCTGGCGTGGCAGTTTGCCTCCCCGGTCCGCTGGATTGAGACCCAGGATCTGATCCTGCGCAGCCTGGACAATGACGGTTTGGGTATTGAGCGTTTCGTTGAGGTTGGCGTTGGCACCTCGCCAACCCTGGCCAATATGCTCGGCCAGACCTTGCGTTTGCCGCAGTACGCTGGATCTCCCATCGAGGTCCTCAACGTCGCCCGTGATCGCTCGGTGGTTTTCGCCACCGATGAAATCGTGCGCGAGGTCGCGGAGCCCACACAAGCAGCTGATCCGGTTGAAAGCACGTCGGCACCAGAGGCTGCGGCAGCTCCGGTCGCGGCTGCAGCATCGACTCCAGTCGCCGCCGCAGGTGCGGCTACTCCGGATGACATCACCTTCACCCCGGGCGATGCCACCGAGATGCTCGTGTCTATCTGGACCAAGGTCCGCCCGGATCAGATGGGTGCGGCCGATTCCATCGAGACCCTCGTCGAAGGCGTGTCTTCTCGCCGCAACCAGCTGCTGCTGGACCTGGGCGTGGAGTTCGGACTTGGTGCCATCGACGGTGCTGCGGATGCAGAACTTGAGGCTCTGAAGGCCACTGTGACCAAGATGGCCAAGAACTACCAAGCTTTTGGTCCGGTTCTCGGTGACGCCAGCGCGGATGCCCTGCGCCGGATCACCGGCCCGACCGGCAAGAAGCCCGGTTACATCGCCGAACGCGTCACCGGCACGTGGCAGCTTGGCCAGGGCTGGGCAGACCACGTCGTCGCGGAGGTCGTCATGGGCGCCCGCGAAGGCTCTTCCCTGCGCGGCGGTGACCTAGCCAGCCTGGCTCCGGCCTCACCGAGCAATGCCAAGGAATTGGATGCGCTTATCGACGCCGCCGTCCAAGCCGTCGCCGCTCGCCGCGGTGTCGCGGTGGGCTTGCCCTCAGCGGGCGGCTCCGCAGGTGGAGTCGTGGATTCGGCAGCACTAGGCGAGTTCGCCGAGCAGGTCACCGGCAAGGAAGGCGTGCTGGCGGAGACCGCCCGCACCATCCTGGCGCAGCTGGGTATCAGCGAGATCAGTGGACACAGCTTTGAAGAACAAGCCGATACCGTCGACCTGTTCGAGATGGTCTCCCGCGAGCTCGGCTCCGATTGGCCTCGCCAGGTCGCACCGAGTTTCAACGCCGAGCAAGCAGTGCTGCTCGACGACCGCTGGGCCTCTGCCCGCGAGGACCTCACGCGTGTGTCTCTCGGCGAGCTCACCGCAGCAGAGTTGGATCTCACCGGTGCCGGTGAGCAGGTAGCTGCCCAAGCTGAGTACCTCGGATTCCCGGAGTTGGCAGCCCAAGCTCGCGATGAGCGCGCATTGGCCTATGCCCAAGATGTCGCCGTGATTACCGGTGCTTCTCCGAACTCCATCGGTGCCGCCGTAGCCGAGCAGTTGTTGGCAGAAGGCGCCACCGTGGTGGTAACCACCTCGAGCCTGTCGCACTCGCGCCTGACTTATTACAAGTCCCTGTATGCCGGATCTGCTCGCGGTAAGGCTGCTCTCTGGGTCATCCCGGCCAACCTGAGCTCCTTTAGCGATCTCGACGAGGTCATCAACTGGATCGGTACCGAGCAGACCGCCACCGTTAATGGTCAGAAGAAGGTGCTCAAGAAGGCACTGGCCCCGAGCCTGTTGTTCCCCTTCGCCGCCCCGCGCGTAATGGGCACGCTGGCCGATGCTGGCCCGTCCGCAGAATCTCAGATGCGCCTGCTGCTCTGGGCCATCGAACGCTTGATCGCTGGTCTTTCTGAGATCGGAACCGATACCAACGTGGGCAAGCGCCTGCATGTGGTCTTGCCTGGCTCGCCCAACCGCGGACGCTTCGGTGGCGATGGTGCTTATGGCGAATCCAAGGCTGCCCTCGATGCCATTGTCACCAGGTGGAAGGCCGAGCCAGTCTGGGGCGATCGCACCAGCTTGGTTCACGCCTTCATCGGCTGGGTCCGTGGCACTGGCCTGATGGGCGGCAACGACCCCTTGGTCGATGCCATCGAAGCTAAGGGCGTGACCACCTTCTCCACTGAAGAAATGGCTCAGCGCTTGGTTTCCCAGGTCACCCCGGAGGCTAGGGAAAGCGCCGCTCAGGCGCCCGTCATCGTCGATTACACCGGCGGACTAGGGGAGTCGGATGTCAACATCGCCGAGCTCGCCCGTGAAGCCGGGGAAGCGGCTGCTGCCGCCGGAGACGGCGGCGTCGATAAGCAGGAAGTCACCGAGCCACGCACCCTGCGCGCATTGCCGAGCCCATACCGTCGCTTCGAGTGGACCGCACCGAAGTTCACCGACGTCTCCACCAGCCTCGAGGACATGATCGTCATCGTGGGCGCCGGCGAGTTGGGCCCCTACGGCTCTGCCCGCACGCGTTTCGACGCCGAGCTCAGCGGTGACCTCACCGCTGCCGGAGTCATCGAATTGGCCTGGAGCATGGGACTGATCCGCTGGGATGACGCCTGGGTCGATGCCGATGACAATGAGATCGCTGAAGAAGATATCTACGAGCACTTCCACGATGAAGTCCTCGCCCGAGTGGGCATTCGCCGCTACCACGATGATTTCTTCATGGTCAACAACCTCGCACCTGAGCTGACCACGGTCTACTTGGATAAGGACCTGTCCTTCACCGTCGCTTCCGAGGAAGAAGCCCGCAGCTTCGTCTCCTCCGAGCCAGATCACACCTCGGCCTATGTTGATGCCGAGTCCGGTGAGTGGACCGTGGTTCGCCACACCGGATCCGCCGTGCGCGTCCCGCGCCGGGTGACCATGTCGCGCTTTGTTGGCGGCCAGATCCCCGAGGGCTTCGACCCGGCAGTCTTTGGTCTGCCGGCCGATATGATCGACAACCTCGATCGTCTGGCGCTATGGAACCTGGTCTGCACCGTGGATGCCTTCCTCTCCTCCGGATTCACCCCGGCGGAGCTGCTGCGCGGCCTGCACCCAGCCCGAGTCTCTTCTACCCAGGGCACCGGCATGGGCGGAGTCGAGTCGATGCGCTCGCTCTACCTCGATGGCCTACTGGCAGAGCCGCGCGCCAACGACATCCTGCAGGAGGCGCTGCCCAACGTCGTGGCCGCGCATGTCATGCAGTCCTATGTCGGTGGCTACGGCCAGATGATCCACCCGGTGGCCGCTTGTGCCACAGCTGCAGTCTCGGTGGAAGAAGGCTACGACAAGATCTCCATCGGCAAGGCCGACTTTGTGGTCGCTGGTGGTCTCGATGATCTCTCCATCGAAGGCATCACCGGCTTCGGCGATATGGCAGCCACCGCTGATTCCGCGGAGATGGAAGCCAAGGGCATCGATCACCGCTACTTCTCCCGAGCCAATGACCGTCGTCGTGGCGGCTTCATTGAATCCGAGGGCGGCGGCACCGTGCTGCTGGCCCGTGGCTCCCTCGCCGCTGATCTGGGGCTACCAGTCCTGGGCGTAGTAGCCTTCGCTGAGTCGTTCGCCGATGGCGCGCACACCTCAATCCCGGCCCCTGGCCTGGGCGCATTGGGTGCTGCTCGTGGCGGTGCTGACTCACGTCTGGCCAACCAGCTGGCCAAGGTGGGTGTGTCCGCCGACGAGGTCTCGATTATCTCCAAGCACGACACCTCCACTAATGCCAATGATCCCAACGAGTCCGACCTGCACGAGCGCATCGCTGCCTCTATCGGTCGCAGCGATGGCAACCCGCTCTATGTGGTCTCGCAGAAGTCCTTGACCGGACATGCCAAGGGCGGTGCTGCCGCCTTCCAGATGATCGGTCTGACCCAGGTGCTGCGTTCTGGCCTGGTCCCGGCGAATATGTCGCTGGATTCTGTTGACCCAGTCTTGGCTAAGCATCAGCACCTGGTGTGGTTGCGTAAGCCGCTGGATCTGTCAGCTCAGGCACCCAAGGCTGGCCTGGTGACCTCCTTGGGCTTTGGACACGTCTCCGCACTGGTGGCTATTGTCCACCCGGGTGCTTTCCTGGCCGCCTTGAGCGCTGAGCGTGGTCAAGAAGCTGCTACCGCGTGGGTTCTGGCCGCAGCCGCCCGGGAGTCTGCCGGATTGCGCCGTATCGTTGGTGCCATGCACGGTGGCGACCCGCTCTTCGAGCGTCCTGCCGATCGCAACCTAGGCGGTACCGGAGACAGCGTCAAGGCTAGGGAAGCCTCGGTCTTGCTCGACGATGACGCCCGCCTAGTCGAGGGTGTTTTGCGCACTGGTGATGAGATCACCAGCTAACTAAGACTCGCCGAAGCTTGATCAAGACCCCCGATGACCGCCACCAGCGGACACCGGGGGCCTTGTCGTGTGTGGGAAGATAATCGGCATGTATTCCATTGGTGTCGATCTCGTCCATATCCCGGGTTTTCGGGAGCAAATGGAGATGCCCGGTTCTCGCTTTGAGGCAGTATTTAGCGCCCTGGAACTGCGAACGGCCTCGACTCGTCTGGATCGTTCCCTGCACTTAGCTGGCCGATGGGCGGCCAAAGAAGCCTTCATCAAGGCCTGGTCGCAGGCGATCTATGGGCGCGCGCCAGTGCTTTCACCTGAGCAGGTAGATTTTCGCGAGATCGAGGTCTGCCCTGACCGCTGGGGGAGGGTGGCCTTCGAACTTCGTGGAGTGGTGGCAGATGCCGTCCACACCAGCCTGGGGGAGATCTCTACTAGCCTCTCGATCAGCCATGACGGTGATTATGCGACGGCTACCTGCGTGCTAGAGCAGCGTTCAAACCTGAGCTAGCTGGTGGCTACCGCGAAGAGGTAGGCCACCAGCATGCGCTTGATTTCCTCGACGATGGAATCGAAGGAGGCGGTGTCATCGCCGCCCAGATCGAGCGTCGCATAGTTCAGTAGCGACGAGACCGTATGTACCAACAATCCCGCCAGCCGTTGGCGCTCCTGCGGGGTGGTGTTCGGCGAAAGCGGAGCCACGACCTCGGAGATGATGTCGAGCATCTGCTTTTCAGTAGCAGCAGCAGTGGCCCGAGTCGTAGGCGTGGACTGCACGGCATGCCAGACTGCGCGCCGAGAAGGATCCTCGCGCCACATCCGCGATAGGTGCTCAATAAATTCATCGAGAATATCGGGCCACTGCAGGGCCGGCACTCGTTGGCTGAATTGCTTGAGCTCCGCGACAGTCTCCGCGGTATCTACTCGGTCAAGCTCGCAGATGAGAACATATTTGTTGGCAAAAAACTGGTAGAGCGTCCCAATGGGCACTTCCGCGCGCCGGGCTACTTCATCGAAGGTGAAAGACTCGAATCCGACGTCGACGAGCACACTGCGGGCCGCGCTGAGGATTCGGTTGAACCGTTCCCGGCTGCGTGCCTGGGCAGGGCGCCGCCGAGGTACGAGGATGCCTTCCTCGGTGGCATCGGCAGCAGCCGCATCGACGCTAATCAGTTTCTTGCTCATGATTGACTATCCCAAATCGCGCAAGATGCGGGCGACGTGCCCGGTGGCCTTGACGTTGTACTTCGCAAACCCGATTGTTCCGTCGGCTTCCACGAGGAAGGTCGAACGGATGACGCCCTGGACAACTTTTCCGTAGTTCTTTTTCTCCCCGAAGGCTCCCCAGGCAGTCATGACCGACTTATCGGCATCTGAAAGCAGCGGGAAGGTCAGACCATGATCGGCGCGGAAGGTAGCCAATTTCGCCGGAGCATCGGGGGAGATGCCCAGCACCGTGACCTCCTGCTCGTTGAGCTGTGCCAGGGAATCGCGGAAGTCACAAGCCTCGGTGGTACACCCTGGCGTGTTAGCGCGTGGGTAGAAGTAGACGAGTACTCGTCGGCCCGCGAAATCGGAAAGAGAGACCAAATTTCCGGTGTCATCGGGCAGTGAGAACTCAGGTGCATTGTCGCCGACAGTAAGACGTGAGGAATCAGTCATATCCCTCACCATACCGGTCGAGCTATGCGGAGAGCCCACCGTGCATGTCCAGGCCGCGTTACACTACCCTCATAGTTAGTATCGTCCTCTAGTAAAACGTGAATCGGGAGAACCCAAGTGGCACGAGATATCGATGACATCCAGCGCGAGATCGAGCGCACCCGTCGCCAGCTCGCCAGCACTCTGGATGAGCTGGCGGACCGTACCAAGCCTAAAAACCTCGTAGAGGGCGCCAAGCGCGAAGCAACCGCGAAGTTCCAGGACCCGAAGGTCCAGAAGGTACTCGCTGGAATCGGCGTCGTAGTAGCAGGTGGCATTGCTTTCGCCATCGTTCGTAGCCGCAAGCGCAGCAACGATCTTGAGGAACTGCAGAAGATCTTGGCTGGGCGTTCCTAAGTCGTCTCGTGAGAGACTCTTTGGGCGTCTGAGCCGCCATCGCAGCTAGGTGGCCGAAGCGATGGCGGTGCGAATAATAAGTTAGCTGAGCTGGGCTCCTGCGGAGACCAGCTCAAAAAGCGTCTCTTCAGCACGGTCTGGATCTACAGCCGCGCACAGATCGGTGAGCACGCGCACTTCAAAATCTTCTGCTAAACCGTCGAGAACGGTAGCCCGAACACAGTGGTCGGTGGCGATTCCCACCACATCGAGCTTATCGACGTCGCGTTGGCGCAGCCATTGAGCCAAACTGACTCCTTCTGCGTGACCTTCAAACCCGGAATAGGCAGCCGTGTAGGCGCCTTTCCGGAAGATCTCCTCAATGCCGGACAGTTGTAGCTCCGGATGAAAAGCCGCACCGTGGGAGTCCGCCACACAATGCACCGGCCAGGTATCTAGATAATCCGGGGTAGAAGAAAAATGAGCTCCGGGATCAATATGCCAGTCTTGAGTAGCCACCACATGGGCGTAGCCCTGACCATGTTCATCTTGATAGCGGCCGATTAATCCAGCGACTTCTGCGCCTCGATCGGTAGCTAGTGCGCCACCAGGGCAGAAATCATTCTGAACATCGACGATGACAAGGGCACGTCGGGGACTGGGCATGAGTGACTCTCCTGATTGATCGAAAGGCTTTCCCCAGCCTAGCGATTTTCGGTCCAATTCCCACCGGATCAGCCTCGACGGCGGCGTCGATAAGCTGGCTTGTTGCAGCCGGTAGGCTCAGTGGAATGCAGATGCGAACCCCGATACCTGATTATCTGGAAAAGATTCTTGATGTCGTACGCGACGAGGACGGGGGAGAAACTGCCGGTTATATCCCTGAGCTAGCAGCCGCCGATCCCGAGCGCTTAGCCATGGCGATATGCACCACCAGCGGGCATATCTACTCCGCCGGGGATGCCGAAGTCGAGTTCACCATTCAATCGATCTCGAAGCCGTTTGTTTATGCCATGGCGCTCCAAGAACTCGGCGAGCACGCTGTTGGGAAAGTCGTCGGGATGGAACCTTCGGGGGAAGCTTTCAACGAGCTTTCGCTGGATTCCTTCGATAAACGCCCCGTGAATCCGATGATTAACGCTGGTGCGATTGCCGTTAACCAGATCATCAACGGTGAAGATTCCTCCGTGGAAGACCGCGTGGAGAAAATCCGGAAGCTGTTTTCCCGATTGGCTGGCCGGGAGCTGACCATCGATGAGCAGGTGCGCGACTCCGAACTTAGTCACTCCGACCGCAATCTTTCTATCGCTTATATGTTGCGCAATTACGACATCATTCATGATGATGCACATGACGCGGTCACCAGCTACACCAGCCAATGCTCGATCCTGGTGAATACTCGTGATCTTTCAGTCATGTCTGCCACCCTGGCCAACGGCGGCGTCCAGCCGGTCACTGGAGAGCGCATTCTCACGCCTACTGCGTGCCGGTTGACCCTGGCAGTGATGAGTTCTGCGGGCATGTATGACGCCGCGGGCCGATGGATGTCCAAGGTGGGCATTCCCGCTAAATCCGGAGTCGCCGGCGGATTAATCGGTAACCTGCCCGGTCGGCTGGGCATCGCTACTTTCTCTCCGCGCCTAGACCCACAGGGCAACAGCACTCGGGGAGTGAGATTTTTCGAGCGACTCTCCCACGACATGGATCTGCACCTGATGTCTTCTGATTCTTATGATGCCGCAGGTGTTCGCTCGATTGCCAGGGATGGCAACCGGACCATCATCCGGTTGCAAGGAATGGTCAACTTCCTTGCTGCGGAGAATATCCTCTATGAGCTAGCTGGTGAGCCCCTCGGTGGGGAAGAGATCATTCTCGACGTCTCCCGGGTCACTGAGATCAACCGGGTGGGACGTCGAATTGTGAAAGAAGGATTGCGTCGTCTTCGGGAACAGGGGTTCTGGTGTGGGATCTATGATCCTGAGGGCTTGGTGAGCAACCTGAAATACGCTGACGGGACCTTTGCCCACAAAGTGGAGTCGCTGTGATTTGAAGCGCGAGCGGCTGGAGCTGGTTGTCGAGAGCTCCAGCTAACTGGCTTGGTTGCTTGTGGGGCAGGGGGTAAGAGACACCTCTTTGGGGAGAGATAGAAAAAACCAGATCAGGAGGTTTAAAAACCTACCGTGATCTGGTCTTATTGTGCGCCATCAGGGACTTGAACCCCGAACCCACTGATTAAGAGTCAGTTGCTCTGCCAATTGAGCTAATGGCGCTAATGTTGTTTTCTGAACCGGTGTGGGCTCTTCTTTGCAACGAAGAAGAATATAACAGGAAATCAACGGCCTAGTAAAATCGCCTGTTCAAACGGGGTTTTTCAGAGGCCGATAACCGACCTTTCCTGTCGGATGTCTGTGCAGATAGCAACGATTGAGTGACAAGCTCTTGTTTTGCGTGTCCAATGAGGCCTCAGAGGCTTGTGTAGTGGTTAGAGTGGTCTGATATCTATTGCGCTTTAGGGAAGGTCTGTGTTGAAAAATCAGTGGTCTGTGGTCAAACGCATTGGGGCAGTCGCCGTTACTGCACTATTGACCGCGGGAACGCTCAGTGCTTGCGTCATTGAGCGAGAATCGGATGGCCTAACAGGGTCTTCTTCTGAGCAAGACTCGGCTCAGCCAGCACAGCTGCCGACGGTGTCAGTGAAAGATGGGGCGACAGATGTTGATCCTTCCGTTCCGGTGACTGTGACAGCCGGCGAAAACGGGCTGGCAGAGGTTGAGATGGTCAACGAGAACGACAAGGTCGTTGACTCTGAATTTAGCGATGATAAGAGCAGCTGGGCCACTACTGAGGATCTTGGATACAACCGCACCTATACGGTCACAGCAACCGATGATGAGGGGGAGAGCGTTACTGCCAGCTTCAGTACCGCGACTCCGACCACGACCTCGTCAGTAGCGCTATCGCCAATAGAAGATTCGACCGTAGGCGTGGCGCAGACCATCGCCTTCCGCTTTGCATCAACCATCGATGATCGACAGGCTGCCCAGGACGCAATCACCATCACCACCTCTCCGGAGGTGGAAGGCGCGTTCTACTGGCTCAATAACAGTGAGGTTCGCTGGCGTCCAGAGGAGTTCTGGGATCCGGGCACCACGGTGACCGTAGATGCAGACATCTATGGTGTTGATCTGGGCGACGGAGTCTATGGCGCCAATGACAACGCCACTAGCTTTACCGTCGGCGACGAGGTGACAACGGTGGTAGATGATGCGACCAAGACCATGACTGTTAGCCGCGATGGCGAGGTTTTGCGCACTATCCCAGTGTCTCTAGGTACTGATAAATGGGCCACTCCGAATGGCACTTATATCATCGGTGACCAGTACGATTCTTTGCTGATGGATTCCGAAACCTATGGGCTTGACCATGAAGATGGCGGCTATAGTACGGAGGTGGACTATGCCACCCAGATGTCCTATTCCGGCATCTTCGTTCACGCCGCCCCGTGGTCGGTATCGCAGCAGGGAGTGTCGAATGCTTCTCATGGTTGCGTCAATGTCACCACCGAGGCTGCCAGTTGGTTCCAGAGCGTAGTTAAACGTGGTGATCCGGTGGTTGTGAAGAACACCTCCGGCGAGACGCTATCGGGGTATGACGGCCTAGGCGATTGGAATATTCCGTGGTCGACGTGGTCGGCAGGTAACGCTGACGAGACCTCAGCGTGGTAGTTGATCTCCTGTTAGTTTTCTTCCGCTGAGCTAGGGGAGTGAGCAGCTTCTCGGGCTGAGAAGGTGTGCTGGCGTAGCGTGGAGTGGTACGCCACATCCTCGAGAGGGAAAGATTGCCACCATGACTAGCGCTGTCCCCAATGCCACCCTCAGCAACGGCGTGAACATGCCCGTGCTGGGGTTTGGCGTATTCCAGATTCCGGCTGAGCAGACCGAACGAGTGGTCACCGACGCGCTAGCTGCGGGCTATCGCCATCTCGATACTGCTGCCATTTATGGCAATGAAAAGGCCGTGGGAGCGGCGATTCGCGCTAGTGGGATTCCCCGCGAAGAGCTGTTTATCACCACCAAACTTTGGGTTCAGGATGGTGGCGAAGACGGCGCCAAGAGCGCTTTTGGCACCTCGATGACTCGACTGGGCCTGGATTATCTGGATCTTTATCTAGTTCACCAGCCTTTTGGTGATTACTACAGTTCCTGGCGGGCGATGCAGGAGCTTTATCTAGAAGGTGCGATCCGGGCTATTGGTGTCTCCAACTTCTATCCCGACCGTCTGGTCGATCTGATCGAGCACAATGAGATTGCTCCGATGGTCAACCAGATTGAGACCCACCCCTATTTCCAGCGGGCTGGCTATCAAGGATTCATGGCACAACGGGGTGTCCAGATTGAGTCCTGGGGGCCGCTGGCAGAGGGGCGAAATGAGATCTTTACTGATCCAGTATTGAGCGAAATCGCAGGTGGACATGGAAAGAGCGTGGCGCAGGTGGTGCTGCGTTGGCTTATCCAACGGGAGGTCATTGTGATTCCCAAGACCGTGCGACCTGAACGCATGGCAGAGAACTTCGCTGTCTTTGATTTTCAGCTCGATGAGCTAGAGATGGGACGGATCTCTGCGCTAGATACCGGGTCGAGCATCATCGTCGATCACAGCGACCCGAAGGTTGCCAGCAAGCTCGGTGGCGCGCGTGTGAGTTAGGACGCAAGTAGAAGCGCTGGGGTATTGACGAACGTCGATGTGGAGAATACGGTAAGGATCGATCGACGTCGATACGTTCTTGGTGCTGTGCGCCGGATGGATCCTCGTCACCCCCCCGAGCGATCTAGGAGACTATCTCTTCCATGACATCACCTCTGGACAAGGCCACCGGTACTGACGTGGTTGTGGTCATCGGCGCCGGCCCCGTCGGATTGGCCGCCGCTGCACACCTTTCTGAACGCGGTTTGTCTTTCCGCGTGCTTGAGCAGGGCGACACAGTTGGGGCGGCAATTTCCCAGTGGGGCCATACCCGGCTGTTTTCGCCCTGGGAGTTCAACATCGACACCGCGGCTCGGCGCCTGCTTGAGTCCCATGGGTGGATCGCCCCAGCCGATGATGGCCTGCCCACCGGGCATGAGCTGCGAGAGAGCTACCTCGAGCCGCTGGCTGCCATTCCGGAACTGGCCTCGGCTATGAGCTTTCATACCCGTGTAATTGCCGTATCCAAACTAGGGATGGACAAGACCCGCACGGCTAAGCGTGACAACACTCCGTTCATTGTTCGCGTCGAGCATTCAGATGGCAATATCGAAGATATTTACGCTGCTGCCGTGATCGATACCTCAGGTACTTGGTCGATCCCTAACCCCTTGGGTCAGGCTGGGCTGCCGGCACCGGGTGAGCGACAAGCTCGCGAACAGGGCCTAATTACCCAGGTTCTGCCGGACATTCTGGGCCGTGACCGTGAGCGCTTTATCGGCAAGGAAGTCTTAGTCGTTGGTGCTGGACACTCCGCCGCGAACTCCCTACTGGAGTTGGCTGATCTTGCGGAGCAGTACCCAGATACCAAGATCAGCTGGGCGGTGCGCTCTGCAGATGTCAACCACGTCTATGGCGGCGAAGACAACGACGAGCTGGCCGCGCGCGGTGCGCTGGGCAGTCGCCTGCGCCGCTTGGTCAGTTCCGGCGATATTCAGGTGCATACCTCGACGGTTATTAGTTCTTTTGAGGCAGGCGAGCGGTTGAGCGTGCACGGGCAGAACCCGGATGGCCAGCAGCTGATCGAGGTTGACCTACTCGTTCCGGCCACTGGCTTCCGTCCTGATCTCACTATTCTCTCTGAGCTGCGCTTGGAACTCGACATCGCCGTCGAGGCCCCGGCGGAACTAGGACCGTTGATCGACCCGGAGTTCCATAGCTGCGGTTCCGTTTCCCCGCATGGTGAGCGCGTACTTGCTCATCCCGAAAAGAACTTCTACATCGCAGGTATGAAGAGCTACGGACGCGCCCCAACCTTCCTTATGGCCACCGGCTATGAGCAGGTCCGCTCGATCGTGGCCGCACTAGCCGGGGACCGTGCCGCCGCCGATGCTGTCCATTTGGATTTGCCCGAGACTGGCGTATGCACCACTGACCTTGGTGGAAGCTGCGACGCTCCGGCGCCGCGGCCTAGTGGGGCGACTGGGTCGGTTGAGGAAGGTTGCTGCGGGGCTGCTCCGGTTGAGTCGGAGGTAGCCGAGCCTGCTGAAAGTGGCTGCTGTGGTGGGGTCGAGCCTGCCGAGCCGGTCGTTTCTAAGTCAGCTCCGAGTGGCTGCTGTACCCCTGCACCGCAGATGCTGGGACTGAGCATTCCGGCTAGGAACTAGCTGACCTTCCTTTATTAGCCCCCAGGTGCCTAATCGGGCATGGGGGCTGGTGGTGGTGCATTGTGTACCGCGATGTTTGTGTCTTGGTGGCCCGTGCTGGTCTTGGCGCCTCTGTTAGCAATGGCAGCCTTAGCAGCGTGGTTCGAGTGGGAAGCGCTGGGCTTAGGTATATACATATATTGATATTGCAATATCTTGAATTACGTGCTGTACTTGAGGCATGGCATTAGAGTCCGGCATCGTGCAAGCAGCAGAGCTTTTTAAGATCCTGGGGAACCCTTCCAGGCTCGAATTGCTGTGCGCCATTGAGCGAACGCCACTCGCGGTAGGAGCATTGGCTGAGGTAACTGGACTTTCGCAGCCCTTGACTTCTCAGCATCTACGAACGTTGCGTCAAGCAAACCTCGTCACTGCGGAGCGTCAGGGCAAGGAAGTTATCTACCGAATTGCTGACCTGCATGTTTCGCATGTGATCGCTGATGCTCTCATCCATGTCCTTGAAGCTGATGCTGCAGAAGCAACCGTCACCCCCTCTGCGGAAGGAAATGATCATGACCACCACTAACGAGCACGCAACAGCTGAACATACCGTCACCGAGCACGAGCACGGACCTAACTGTGGCCATGAGGCCATCAAGCACGAAGACCATATGGATTACCTGCATGATGGACATCGCCACGCTGTGCACGGCGGCCACTACGACGAGCACTGATCGCGTCGTTTTCTTTAACTGAGAGAGGGGTGGATGACATTAGTCATCCACCCCTCTCTCACTTTTTTATTCGCTGCCCGCACGCTTGGAGCAGCTACCTAGTAGCTAGTGTTTCCTTACCTGTGAGGACTTGGTGATGATAGAAAAATCCCCTGACCTTGTTTTCAAGGCCAGGGGATTTCATCTTTGGGGTGGCTGACGGGGCTCGAACCCGCGACACCCAGGATCACAACCTGGTGCTCTACCAGCTGAACTACAGCCACCATTGCTGCACGCTTTCGCAAGCAGCGAGATCAAGGTTATCTCATCAGCGGGATTTTACAAAAACCGCTGGTAGTCGGCGGTTGCAGCGCGTGCGCACTCGGTTGCTTCACTGGTTGACGGGCCTGGAGATTCCACGAACACCGCGCGACGGTAATAGGAGAGCTCTTGAATGGACTCCACAATATCGGCTAGTGCTCGGTGAGCCATTCCCTTGGCTGGCTGCTGGAAGTAGGCCTTAGGGAACCACCTGCGGGCGAGCTCTTTAACGGAAGAAACATCGACCATGCGGTAGTGCAGCGCAGCATCTAGCCGCGGCATCTGCTCCCGAATGAAGGTGCGGTCAGTGGCGATGGAGTTTCCGGCCAGCGGGGCGGGATGCTCAGGCGAACAGTGCTCGGCAATGAGCTCAAGCACGGCATCCTCGGCTTGGGTCATGGTGACCGTGGACTCGCGGATCTGCGAGGTCAATCCGCTGGAGTTGTGCATGTTGACGACAAAGTCGTCCATCTTTGACAGCTCTTCTTCGGTGGCGTGGACAACCAAGTCGACGCCCTCGCCGAGAATGTTCAGATCAGCATCGGTCACCAGTGCCGCCACCTCTACGATGACGTGCTGGTGCACATCTAATCCGGTCATCTCTAGATCGACCCATACGAGGCGATCGTTTTTCTCCGCAATCTTCATGCCATTGTCCTTTTGAGTCATGTCTTAAGCGCCCATCTTTGAGTAGAAATACCCCATCAACGGCGAGATCAGTCCGGTCGGTGCGACCTTGGATACCGCATTCATCACCTTACTCAGCGGGCCCGGCACTACTCGACGTCGGTTTTTCGACATAGCCTCGAGGGTCTCACGGGAGCAAGAATCATAGGTCGTCCACAAAAAGTCCGGAACAACCTTATCGACGATCGATTTTTCACTGTCTGGAATTGTCGCCTCGCGCACCGGTCCCGGCGCCAACAAAGTGCAATGAACGCCCAAGGGCTTGAGCTCGTAGTGCAGTGCCTCAGTGAAGGCATTGACCCCAGCCTTGGTGAACACGTAGGTGGCGTTATTAGGGATCGGAATATTGCCGGCGGCTGAGCCGACGTTGCAAATGGCACCTTGTTTACGGTCAACCATCCCGTCGAGCACTGCCCGGGTGATTCGGTGCACCGCGGTGGCATTGAGATTGAACTGATCGACCTCGTAGTCCCAATCCTGCTTGATCAGCGGGCCGAAGGAAGCAATGCCGGCGGAGTTGATGAGGATGGAGACCTCGCGGGCGTCGATACGCTCGATCAATGAGCTGACCTGATCATGTTTGCTTAAGTCCGCGGCGAAGACCTCGACGGTGACGCCGTGAGCGGATTCCAATTCCGCGGCTAGCTCGGCCAGGACGCTCTCGCGCCGGGCCACGATAATGAGGTTGTGGCCCATGGAAGCTAAATCGCGCGCCATGGCCATGCCGATGCCTTGGCTGGCTCCGGTAATAAGCGCACGGGTATCTGGGCTGGGGGAGGGCAGTGTCATGGGGATCCTTAAAAGGTCTACGAGGACAAGAAGTGTGTCGTTTGCTTCTTCTACCGTATCTAGGTCGCGCTAGGATCCGAGTGAACGTGGCGCAGACTTGTCCTTAGTAGGAGAACTCAGACGTAAATGGGTGTTGATTGCCAGCAGATTTCCAACCGACTGTAGGGCAGGTCACAGATTAAGTACTTTCTTTCCCGCCCGAACGAGGCGAGCGCGTTTTAATCTGTACCAATGAATGCTGTGCTGATCGCCGTCTTGGTGATGCTTGTCCTTGCTGTATCCAGGGTCCATGTGGTCCTGTCCCTGTTTATTGGTGCTCTCGTCGGTGGTCTACTTGCGGGGCTCGGACTCGAAGCCACGATGGTGGCTTTCCAGGACGGGCTTGCTGGTGGTGCTCAAATTGCGTTGAGCTACGCCCTGCTGGGTGCCTTCGCTATGGCGGTGGCTAGCTCGGGATTGCCGAAACTGCTGGCCAATTGGCTAATTGCCAGGTTGGACGTAACCAATGAGGCTACTAAGCGCAATACCGTCGCGGTGACCAAGTGGGGCATGGTAGCCGGCATTTTGGCGATGGCAGTGATGAGCCAGAACCTCATTCCGGTTCACATCGCCTTCATCCCGCTGCTCATCCCGCCATTGCTGACAGTATTCAACCGTCTCAATATCGACCGTCGATTGGTCTCCAGCGTGCTGACCTTCGGCCTGGTGACCACCTATATGTGGATCCCGGTTGGATTCGGAAATATCTTCCTCAACGAGATCCTGCTCGGCAGCATTGAGACTGCCGGCCTAGATACCAGCGGCATCAACATCATCACCACGATGGGTATCCCGGCGTTGGGTATGTTCTTAGGCCTGTTGGTCGCGGTGTTTGTGACCTATCGTAAGCCCCGCGTTTATGAGGACATCCCAGTTGCTGTTAACAGCTCTGAAGAAGAACCCATTTCTCGCTACCGCGTCTCTGTTGCGTTGGTGGCTATCGTGGCTACTTTCGCTGTCCAGGTGATTTTGCAGGCCAATGATTCAGAGGTTGATTCACTGCTCATTGGTGCGCTCACCGGCCTGGCAATTTTCATGGGTACTGGTGCGGTGCGGTGGAACCAAGCTGATGACGTATTCACCTCAGGCATGAAAATGATGGCGCTGATCGGTTTCATCATGATTACCGCCCGCGGTTTCGCCGCAGTCATGACCGCTACCGGAGACGTAGAAACCCTAGTTACCACTACCGCGGACCTATTCGCTGGCAACCAGGCAGCTGCCGCTCTAGCGATGCTGCTGGTGGGCTTGGTGGTCACCATGGGCATCGGATCATCCTTCTCGACGCTGCCGATCATCGCCACCATCTATGTTCCGCTGTGTATCACCATGGGCTTTTCTCCAGTGGCCACAGTCGCGCTTATCGGCACAGCAGGTGCACTGGGTGACGCTGGTTCCCCGGCTTCTGACTCCACACTGGGCCCGACCGCCGGCCTGAACGCCGATGGCCAGCACGACCATATTCGGGACTCGGTCATTCCGACGTTCCTGCACTTTAATCTCCCGCTCATCGCCGCTGGCTGGATCGCTGCAATGGTGCTTTAGTACAGATCAAGAAAAGGTGGCAGCACAGTCCGGGGATAACGGAATGGGGCTGCCACCATTTTTGTGCCTACATCAGGCTATCTTTCTAGCTGGGGCTAGCTGCCACATAGGTACGACTGCAGGATCAATGACAGGAAGAGCATGAAAAAGAGTAGCCATGACCATCAAAGCTGTGAGCCGCTCTCCGTGGTCGTTCTCGAATAGGCGCATCATTGTGTGCGCCACGAGGTAGCCCAAACCAGCAGGGAGCTTCTCTGCTCGCACTACGTGGAACCGGATATTGGGGGTCTCCCGCTAGACCGATTTTCAGATGGCCTTTAGCTGCCGGAGCGACCATTTCGAGACTGCTCTTCCCCGTTCGGTCTCCCGCTCCGTGGTCATTGCAGGACGTCGCTTCTGAAGAATCATCAGTGGTGGATCTAAACTGCCCCTCGTTAGAGGGGGATCCTTAGGGCTGCAAAAGTGGAAACTAAGTGGTTTAATCCACTTGATCTTTGACACGCATTGCTTGGACGTCGGGAAACGGTGACAAGTCGAAAGTGGCAGGCTATCGCGACTAAATCCCACCTAACCCACGGTGATATGTCCATCATCTTGATGGCTGGCTGTGGTGAAGTTCCTTCGGATCTATTGCCATCGCTGGTCCCGCTGGGACAGTATTAGTCTGAGGAATTGATGATGTAAAGATAAGATAGCCATGATAGAAATGAATTCCCTCCTTGCTCATTGAGCTACGGCTACCCCTTTGATCAAGATTCACTGAAACCACCACACAAATACAAATAACGGAAGAGCATTTATGGCTATGGAAGACCCGTCGGACTATATTCGCGCCGATATTTTCGATCCGAACCTGACCTCCGCCGAGCTGAGCAGGGTGGCATTTGCGCGTCCTGATCTCCAAGAGATAATCCTGAGCCACCCCAATTGCCCGGTGGATCTTGCAGCTCAGCTAGGAATTCAAGCGCCGCCAAGCCCTTCGGTCGATCAGGCTCCTACCGATGCACAACCTATTGTCAACAGCGTAGAAAGCGATCCCAATCCTTATGCTGCCCCGACTGCTGCTGAACCCGTCGCCCCGACTGCACCGATAGCCCCGCCCGCTGCTGCTGAGCCTTCGGCGCCGAGCACTCCTGCCGCTTCTGCCGCCGCCGGCGCTGCTGGCTGGAGGGAACATATTCCGAATGCGGAGGGCCTCTCCTTTGGGAGTGCGAAGAGCCGGTGGCAGGAGAGCTGGCAGAAGCGCGAGCCAATCGTGTCGAAGGAAGAAGCCCCAGATGCCTCAACCTGGCAGCGGTGGGCCCCCTTCGTGCAGACACGAGCATCATTTGTGCTGTTGGGCGCCACGGTCCTCTCCGTTATCAGCCTTTTCCTGCCATTGGTCAGGACTCCGGAGATCGAGCTCTTTGGGTATGTTGCGCAGGAAGCAGTGTCTTTCAGCCTTATTGATCTATTCTCCGCATCGTTCCTAGCTGGACTGGGATCACTGTTTTTCCTGATCTCGATGATCGTGCTCGCACTGATGTCAGTTCTTATTGGCGGACGGGAACTGCGACTCGCCGCGGGTGTTGCCGGTGTGATTATCGGATTCCAGACGATACTCGTTGGTCTCGGTGCCACAGGGGGAGTCCGTGCCATCTCTTCGTCCCTTGGGTTCGACAATATTACCGTTGGCCTGGGTCTGATCCTGCTCTCTATTTTTGCTGTCATCATTGTGCTTTCTGCCATCGCCATGATCATTCCGGCAAAAGCCAAGCCTTAGGATGGATTGTCCAGCCCTTGGTGCAGCTCTCGCCAATAGCGGACCTACACCAACAGAGCTGAGGATTTAACAGCAAAACCAACTCTGGGATCACAGCTCTGGTGCTGTTATTTCAGGAGCTGTCTTAAAACACAACTGGCCAGGCACTGAAATGTCAGTGCCTGGCCTTTGGTGCCCCCAGCAGGATTCGAACCCGCGACCTGCCGGGTAGAAACCGGATGCTCTAATCCACTGAGCTATGGGGGCGTGCGGGATAAATAATAGCGCACGGAGGGCTAACCCCGGAAAACCTATCCGGCTAGGACACCGATGGCGGTGCTATTAGGGTGGGGGGCATGTCGCAACCCCAGGAAACGGTGATGGAGAAGACGGCCGGTTCTACCGAGACGTCGATTAGCTCAATGAGGAAAGTGCGGTCGACGTGGCCGCTCTACCTGCTCTTTATTACGGTTGCGGGTTTAGTCGGAGCGACGATCTCTTTCGGGCTGCTCTCCGAGTCGCTGATCGCGCTCGGTATTCCTGATCCAGGGCCGGTCACCACATTTGGGCTGCCGTTTTTCCGCGCGGTGGGCTGGATGCTGGCGGCGCTGTCGATGGGTTCGTTTATGTTCTCCGCGTTTTATATTTCACCGCGGTTGCCCGGCGGGGACAATGATCAGTTGGTCAACGCCAAGCTGACGGTAGATGGGCACCTGGCCGCGCGCACTGGTGCCGTCGCCGCGCTGTGCATGGGCCTAGTGGCCTTACTCATGATTCCGTTGGTGCTGTCGGATGTATCCGGCACCCCGTTTGTAGAAACCCTCGAACCTGCCAGCTGGGCGGTTGCCCTCGAACAGGTAGCCACGGCGCAGGCCTGGGGTGTGGTGGCCTTGATCGCCTTTCCCGTCGGTGTGGCTGGGCTGTTCTTGCGGTCTTGGCTAAGCCAACCGATGCTGGCACTGGGTGCGGTCATGATGATTGTGCCCCTAGGCATGGAAGGCCACGCGGCTACCGGCGGTGACCATGATTACGGCACCAACTCTTATCTCTGGCACCTGATCTTCATGATGGTGTGGATTGGTGGCCTCATGGCGCTGATCGCACATGGTCGCCGATTGGGGCCGGACCTGGGCACTGGCCTGCGTCGTTATTCCACGGTCGCACTATTTTCGATTGTGGTGATGGCTGTCTCCGGGTTGGTCAACGCAGCGATCCGAGTGGAGTGGTCGGATTGGTTTAGCACCACCTATGGCTCGATTTTGGTGGCCAAGACCGTAGGAATTGTCATCTTAGGGTTCATGGGCTGGGTGCACCGGATACTCACCATCCCGCGTATCGACGATCGCCCCTCCCTCTTTATTCGCTTCGCCATCGTAGAAGTCGTAGTCATGGCTGCGGTCACAGGTGTGGCGATCACTATGGGCCGAACTCCGCCACCTCCGCCACGAGATCCTAACCTCTCAACGATGGCCATTGAGCTGGGATTTGACCTCTATGAACAGCCCACCCTGACCAACGTGTTCACCATGTGGCGTTTCGACGTCATGTTCGGCGCGATCGCGGTCCTGCTCACCGTCGGCTACCTCTACGGTCTCTGGCGGGTACGGCGCGCTGGTAAGCAGTGGAAGACCAGCCACACGGTGTGGTGGCTAGTGGGTACCGGCACGTTGCTGGCGACCACTAGCTCTGGGCTGGGGATGAACATGGGCGCTAGCTACTCGATGCATATGGTCGTCCACATGCTGTTGTCGATGGTAGTGCCGCTGTTTCTTGCTCTCGGTGCTCCGTTGTCACTGCTGATGGCGGCCTATGAGCCGGGCGCGCCGGGTCGGCCGGGGGTGCACGATTGGGTCAAGGCATTCACAGCTGCACCGCTGCTGCGGTTTTTGACTCATCCAGCGGTCAACACGGTGCAGTTCCTCTTCTTCTTCTACATCCTCTACCTGATCGTTCCTTTCTATAATCTGATGATTTCCGAACACGCCGGACACTTGTCGATGAACTGGGTGTTTTTGATCTCCGGCTACCTGTATTTCTGGGAGCTGGTGGGCAAAGACCCACTACCTAATCGGCGCCCCGCCGCCATCCGATTGGCGTGGTTGACCGTGTCGATGCCTTTCCACCTATTTGCCGGCGTTTATCTCATGCAGATGGGCACCATCCTGGGCGAGGAGTTTTATATGAACCTCGGCCTGCCCTGGGAGTTGGATCTTCGAGAAGATCAGCGTCTCGGTGGCGGTATTGGTTGGGCTTCTGGTTCCTTCCCACTTGGCTTGGTCTTTTTCATGCTGTTTATGGAGTGGCGGCGTGATGATCGGATCTCCGAGATTCGCTATGACCAAAAAGTCGAGTCTGGCGACGATGAAGACTTTGAGGAGTACAACCGGATGCTCTCTCGGGCCAATTCTGGCGAAGACCTCCATTCTGAGTACTACAACTCGGAGTTCCGGAAGGAATAGCCCAGCTAGGTGCCACCCTATGTTGTGGATAAGCCTCTGTTATCCACAGCTTATCGACGCCCCCGTTGTCCTGACCTGCTTGTTCTGCCACGATTCGAGGTGTCCAGAACACAACAGAACATCTCAGGGGGATCTTCCATGGCACCGACTACCACCACGATCATCGGCAATCTCACCAGCGACCCAGACCTGAAACACTTCGAGAAGTCCGCCTCTGACAAAGGGCGATTGCGGGTGGCGGTCAATCGCCGGGTCAAAGACCGCAATGACAACTGGATTGACGCCGACCCGCTCTATATCAATATTGAGCTCTGGGGCTCATTGGCAGTCAACGCCAAGCAGTCGTTGATCAAGGGGATGCCCATCATTGCCACCGGGACCTTGGTCACCCAAGCTTGGGAAGATAAAGAGGGCAATAATCGTCAACAGGTTTTGCTCAAAGGCAGTCATGTTGGGCTGGATCTCACCCGCTATGTCATCGGTTCGAAACGTTCTGATCAGGCAGAGAAAAACTCCGTGGGAGTTGAAGTTCCAGAGCCAGTCATTGATCGCTCCTTATACAACGACTTCTATACTGACCAGGGAGATAGCGTTAGCGGGGTAGCGGCTGATCCCGGACAGGATTCAGGAGACCAGCTTCCTGCGGATACTGGTGCAGATGCTGCGGCGTCGGCCAACCAGGGAGAGAAGGTTCCCTTCTAATCAGGCCACTTGGGTGATGTACCCTTATGCGTGAGTTCACCGCACTACAAATAAGGGGAAAAATGTCCGAATTCATCTACACGATGAAGAACGTGCGTAAGGCCATCGGCGACAAGCTTATTCTTGACAATGTCACTATGGCTTTTTACCCGGGTGCCAAGATCGGTGTGGTTGGCCCCAACGGCGCCGGTAAGTCGTCCATTCTAAAAATCATGGCTGGCCTTGATCAGCCTTCCAACGGCGAAGCTTTCCTTGACCCCGGCGCGACCGTCGGCATCCTGATGCAGGAGCCGCCGCTCAACGAAGAAAAGACCGTTCGGGAAAACGTTGAAGAAGGCCTGGGCGAGATCTTCGAAAAGAAGCAGCGCTTCGAGGCCATCGCCGAAGAAATGGCCACCAACTACAGCGACGAGCTCATGGATGAGATGGGTCAGCTCCAGGAAGCACTGGATGCTGCCGACGCTTGGGAGGTCGATTCCAAGATCGAACAGGCGATGGAAGCTCTGCGCTGCCCGCCTTCCGATGAAGCCGTCACCCACCTCTCCGGTGGTGAGCGTCGCCGCGTCGCACTGGCGAAGCTGCTGTTGAGTGAGCCAGACCTTTTGCTGCTCGATGAGCCTACTAACCACCTTGACGCTGAGTCCGTTGAGTGGTTGGAAAAGCACCTCGCTGACTACAAGGGTGCCGTCCTAGCGGTTACTCACGATCGTTACTTCCTCGATCACGTCGCAGGCTGGATCTGTGAGGTTGACCGCGGCAAGCTCTACCCCTATGAGGGCAACTACTCCACCTACTTGGAGAAGAAGGCTGAACGACTCGAGGTCTCCGGCAAAAAGGACCAGAAGCTGCAGAAGCGCCTCAAAGAGGAGCTGGCGTGGGTTCGTTCCTCCCCGAAGGCACGACAGTCCAAAAACCGCGCCCGCTTGGAGCGCTACGAAGAGATGGCTGCCGAGGCCGAGCAGTACCGCAAGCTCGACTTCGAAGAAATCCAGATCCCAACGCCGCCGCGTCTGGGCAACAAGGTGGTTGATACCAAGCATCTGGATAAGGGCTTCGATGGCCGCGTACTGATCAAGGATCTTTCCTTCACCCTGCCGCGCAATGGCATCGTCGGAGTCATCGGCCCGAACGGTGTGGGTAAATCGACGCTGTTTAAGACCATCGTGGGTCTTGAACAACCCGATGACGGACTAGTTGAGGTCGGCGACACCGTCAAGCTCAGCTATGTCGACCAGAACCGTGAAAGCCTTGATCCTGAGCGGACCGTGTGGGAGATTGTCTCCGATGGTCAGGACTACATCATTGTCGGCCAGAACGAGATGCCTTCGCGTGCTTACCTCTCGGCCTTTGGTTTCAAGGGCCCGGATCAGCAGAAGAAGTCCAAGGTTCTCTCCGGTGGTGAGCGCAACCGTTTGAACCTCGCGTTGACTCTCAAGCTCGGCGGAAACTTGATCCTGCTCGATGAGCCGACCAACGACCTGGATGTGGAAACTCTTGGCTCGCTGGAAAACGCGCTGCAGAAGTTCCCGGGCTGTGCCGTGGTCATTTCGCACGACCGTTGGTTCTTGGATCGCACCTGTACTCACATTCTCGCCTGGGAAGGCAATGTGGAAGAAGGTAGCTGGTTCTGGTTCGAAGGCAACTTCGGTGACTACGAGAAGAACAAGCTCGAGCGCCTTGGCGCCGATGCAGCTCGTCCTTCACGGGTTACCCACCGCAAGCTGACCCGCTAGATTCACTGGGGTTTATGCCATAGGGCAGGGCACGCGCCATGACGGCGTGGGCCCTGCCCTATATTGCTGTCTGGAGAGGCTAATAGCTTCCGAGAATGAGCATGATGCTCCCCGCGCCAAGAACCAGCAGCATGGCGGTAATCGTGAAGACACTGCCAATGCCAGCCGGAACACTGTCATCGCGGAGACCGTGCCGCTCGACCCGATACCGAGAATGCTGCGACAGCGTGATTGCTAAGGCCATAGTCAGCAGGAGACCGATCAACGCCAGCACCCCGAATCCGAAATCTGAGACGCGCCGTAGTAGCAGTGTCGAGACCAAAGCCAGTTCCAAAGAGGTCCGAGTCCACGAGAGCGTATTGCGTTCGCTGACCTGGTTGAGCTGTGGTGGGGCAGTCATGCCAGTACAAACAACCAGATTGCTACGGCTGAAGCGACAACTACTGCCGCTGAGAGCACCGGCATTGCTGAGGCCACTGGCAGTGGACGATTATGTCGGCCGGCTCGTTCCACTCGGATCCAGCGAATTACGGAGCTGGCAGCAACGAACATGCCAACGCCCAGTACGAATACCGATAGGCCGGTACGTACCTCATTCGAAAATTGTTCAACGGGAAAAGCCCCTAGTGCGATGCCGCCAGCAAGAAAAGCCAGAGCGGTACGTGTCCATGCCAAAAACGTTCGCTCATTAGCGAGCGTGAATTGGGCATCGGGTTCGTCGCCGTCAGGAAAGATTTTTCGGCTTAAGAAAGATCGCTGTTGATCTGCCATAGTTTGTTTTGTCTCCAGTCATGTCCGGGACAGGTGTTTGAGATGATCGTACCCGTCAGCTATCCGGTGGGTTCTTGCTCCGTCTATGGCAACCCACTAAGGCAACAGGGTATAGATTGGTTGAACAAACATCCTGCGCCTTAGGCCAGGACAGCGTCTACTGTGACCGTGTGTATTTCAATTGATCGATCCCGGAAGAGGAAAAGCAAAGCATGAGCGCCGACCAGAATTCCACTCTCCATGAGACTATCGTCCCTGTTCGTTGGTCTGATTTTGATCGTTATGGCCATATTATGAACGCGAACTACATCGAGGTCGCGCAGGAAGCTCGCCTGAAGTTCGCGGAGGATGAATTCACCGCCAAGGGACTTGATTTCGCCGTATTTGTCCGTCATATTGACGCGGATTTCCTGCGCCCAGTTCAGCCAGATACCACCGAGCTGCTGATCGAGACTCAGGTCGTGGAGATCGGAAATACTTCCTTCACCACCCGCCAGGAGATCAAGGATCGTCAGGGCCGGGTCGCTTGCGTTGTTGAGTGCGTACAGGTGGCCATTGATCTCAGCACGGAGCGTCCGCGCTCGATTACTCAGCGGGAAGTTAAGATTCTTACCCGCGCAGGCTCTGAGTAATGACCTCAGAGTTTCTCCAGATAAATGAGGGTCGCCCGGCTCTGCTGTCTTTGATCAGCCGCGCGGTGGGGCTAGATGCTTCGGCTTCGGTGCGCCTGCGGCAGCTGAGCGAGGAGACGGTGGATGTCTTTGTCACCACCCCGTTCCAAGTTGTTGCCTCTCGGCGGATCGCGGGCGTGGTGTCCCGGGATGGCGCAGTAGTGGCAGCCACGAATCTACTTGAGGCCTTGCGTGAGGAGAGTGATTCGATCGGACCTGCGAGCGATCCCAATTGGCCTGGTGCGCTACCTCCGGCAACCGGGTTTGAGCTTCTGGATACTCTCCCGGTCCAGGTAGTCCGCGAGCTCGCCGATAAGGGCCAAGCACTGGCCCGGCAGTTTTCTGGTCCGTTGGGCCCGCCAGCTAGCCTGATGGATCAGTCAGTGGTCACGGCAAGTAATAGTCAGCTCGATGCCGAGATACCCATGCGAATGATCTTCGCTTGCACCGCATTGGGTCTGATTCCGAGCTTTGCTGCTCCGATTGAGATTCCACGGCATCTGCGGGTCTCTGCCACTGGACGTTGGGTGCGTATCGACGCCCCCTTCGGCACCGTTTATCACGCCACCTCGTTGTCGCTATTTTGATCTGCTAGGTAGCTGATCTCCCGATCGATACTGCCCGGTGCTAGGGCACCGCGGGCGTCGATAAGCTCTTGGGGTGCAACCCTGCTCAGTGGGCTTGGTTGAGAGGGGTTCCCGGATCTGGCTGGTTAATCAGCATCGCGGCTACCCGCTCCATATGCTCCCAGATGGCATGGCGGTAGTTGTTGGGAATGATGGTCTCATCGATCTGGGCCAACGATCGGCCCATCAGCTCTAGCCAACGCTCGGCTGCTGCTCGGTCGACTGGGAATTGCACGTGGCGGCGGCGTAGCATCGGCGCCCCGCGCTGCTCATTGAATGTGGTCGGCCCGCCCCAATACTGGGCAAGAAACCACTTCAGGCGATCCTGAGCGCCATCGAGATCCTCGGCCGGATACATCGGGCCGAGGATCTCGTCGTCGGGGATTTGTTCATAAAAACCCCTGGCTAACCGGGTGAAGGTGGCGTCGCCACCTACGGCGTCGTAGAAAGATTCTGGCGCACTCATAGAACCCACTCTAGTCGCGCGGGAGCTCATGGATACCGACGCCGTGGGGATACGGGGTGGTGATGCCGGCAGCCTGCATATCGCGCAATGCGTGTATGAGCAGGACTCGCTGGACAGCCCATTGTTGGCCAGGCCGAGTCTCGACCGAAAGCCGCATGCTCAAATGGTCGGTGGCTAGATCGGTAATGCCGTTGAACACTGGCTCGTTGAGGACGGCGTCGGCAATACTAGGATCAGTCACCGCCTGGGCTGCGGAGGCCAAAATGACATCGGCAGCACGCTCGGCGTCGTTGGATAGGCCCACGGGTACCTGAATTCGGGCGATGGAATATTCATCAGAGAAGTTGCCAACGCGCAGGATTTCTCCGTTGCGCACATACCAAAGGGTGCCGTCGATGTCTCGCAAGGTAGTCACTCGCAGAGTTACCTCTTCGACGGTGCCGGAGACGCCATCACCGACATCGATGGTGTCACCCACACCGTACTGATCCTCGAGCAGCATGAAGATGCCGGAAACAAAATCCTTCACCAGTGATTGGGCGCCAAAGCCTAGTGCGACGCCAGCCACACCAGCAGAGGCAATGATCGGGGCGACGTTGATGCCTAGGGTCGACAGGATCGATATGACCGCCCACGACCACACCAAGATTGATACCGCTGACTTGCCGACGTCTGAGAGCGTGCGAACTCGCGCTTGGCGCCGTTGCTCTTGTGCAGCGAGTAAAGCCGCCTTTTGTTCGGAAGCTTCTTCGTCGACCTTCTGCTTGCGATTGAGCACACTAGCGAAGTTTGGCAGCTTTTTATTCGAGTCGACGTTGTGTTTAGCTAGTCGGTCGATCAGACGGCGCAGGAGCCAGTGGGCGACAGTCGCCACCAATAAAATGATGGCGATCTGGATGGGCCTTTCGACCAGCCACACCTGCACGGTGGGTTGTTCTTGCCAGCTGCTAAACGATTCCACAGCCGCATCGATGGACGATTGTTCAGTAGTAGCGGTAGTCATTAGTGCTCGAGCCTAGCGCGAGATCTTATGCTGGGTTTGATGGCTTAAGGCAACAACTAGCCAAAAACTGAACCGCTTGGTCTATAGTGGTGGGCAGGCTTTTTCCAGACTTGTGAAGGGACGCACCGACATGTCCAACGGTTTTTCCACCGACTCGATCCACGCCGGCTACGATCCAGACAGCCTCTATGGCCCGATCAACACCCCGATTTATGCCTCGACCACGTTTGCGCAGGATGGACTCAACCAACTGCGTGGCGGATTCGAATACACTCGCTGCGGCAACCCCACGATCGACGCCCTGGAAAAGACCGTCGCAGCTCTCGAAGGCGCAACCTATGGCCGCGCCTTTTCTTCCGGAATGGCGGCCACCGACACAATCCTGCGCATTCTCCTTCGCCCCGGTGACCATCTGATTCTGGGCAACGATGCCTATGGTGGAACCTTCCGGCTTATCGACACCGTCTTTGCCTCCTGGGGAGTGGAGTACACGGTGGTCGACACCGCAGACGTCGCAGCGGTCGAGGCTGCAGTACAAGAAAACACGAAGCTCATTTGGCTGGAAACCCCCACCAACCCGGCGCTGGGTATTACTGATATCGCCGCTGTGGCTGCGATCAAAGGCTCGGCCAAGCTCATCGTGGACAACACCTTTGCTTCTCCTTATCTTCAGCGCCCTCTAGCGCTGGGGGCCGATGTAGTCCTGCATTCGACCACTAAATATCTCGGTGGACACTCGGATGTGGTCGGCGGTATCGCAGTCTGTGAAGACGCGGACTTCGATGAACAATTGCTGTTCTACCAAGGCGGAGTGGGACCGATTCCCTCGGTGTTCGACGCCTACCTCACCGCCCGAGGCATCAAGACTCTCGCGGTACGGATGGAACGCCACTGCGATAACGCCGAAGCCATCGCTGAGCACCTAGCGGCCAGCGACTTGGTGGCCACTGTGCTTTACCCAGGTCTCCCTGACCACCCAGGACACAAGGTGGCTGCCAAACAGATGAGCAGGTTCGGCGGGATGATTTCTGTTCGCTTCCATTCAGAGGAAGCCGCTCGGGTTTTCTGTACCTCTACTCGGTTGATCTGTCTGGCAGAATCTTTGGGCGGCGTGGAGTCTTTGCTTGAGCACCCGGCTACCATGACCCACCAATCAGCTGCAGGCTCCCAGCTGGAGGTCCCTCGCGATTTGGTCCGAATCTCGGTAGGTATTGAAGACATCGCTGATCTTCTCGCGGATATCGACGCCGCCTTGGCCGCCGTCGCCGCCAGCTAGAACAAACGAATCGCAGCCACCCCGGCGACCATGAGGGCTAGACCCAATAACTGGATCGGGGTGGCACGCTTTTTATAGGCGCCTAAAAGCCCGAACTGATCGATAGCCAGACTGCCGGCCATCATCCCGAGCAAGATAACCATGACGGTCAGTCCCGTACCGATGATCGGCGCGAGAAATGCAGTACCAAAGACAAAAGCTGCACCTAAGAATCCGCCCACCCACATCCACCACGGATTGGGGCCATCGTCGATGCGCTTGAGCTGCCATGGAGTGCGAGTGGCCAAAATGATCAATAGGAGAGTTGCCACTCCCACCGCGAAGGAGATGAGCGCTGCCGCGACTGCCGAGTCTAAGACGACCCCGAGTCGGCCATTAATCGCGGTCTGGGAAGCTGAACACATCCCGAAAATGATTCCTGCTATTCGCCATAGCCACAGCTGAGGGCCTGCATCCGAACTATTGCCAACAACTGGGGTCCGGCGCACGAGGGCATCGAGAAAGCCAATAACCCCCAAGACGCCGAGAATTAGCAGCAGCGCGCCGAAAATACGGGCAACACTCAACGGGGATTCTGGGGAATCAAACCATCCGAAATTATCGATGAGCAGGCCCATTAGTACCTGGCCCGTGATCGGCAGCACCACCGTTTGAACGCTGCCAAGACGCGGAAATAAGAAGATATTCCCGGTCAAGACGACCACGCCTAAGAACCCGCCTGTGAGCAGCCACCCAGGCTGCCCGGAGGCAAGGGAAAGGTCGGGCAGATGGGCGTCGATAAGCAGGGTGGCCACCAGCAGCGTGCTGACTCCGACGAGGAAGGACACTAGGGAGGCCAGAAATGGTGAGCCAACCGATTGTCGGAGCCGGGAGTTTGCGCTGGTTTGGATCGGCATGACCAAGCCGATCAGCGCGCCTAGAGCAACTGCGAACACTCGAAACTCCTGGGTAAGGGGCGGGGTAGAGCGGACTTGCTACACCCTAGTCTCGCCCGCCCAGCTGCCCGGGATCAGTTGGGCGGGAGGAGTGGGTTTTGCCCGGCTATATCCCGAGATCAGTGGTGATGCCTGCCGATTGATCCCTGGGTATGGCTATAAGACACGGTTGCTGGGATCTTGTGGTCGTGAGAAGTTCGCCAGCGCATTCACAATCAGGTCCAAGAACTCGCAACTGCCGTCCGGAGCCTGTCGCAACTGGGCAGCCCCCACACGCAGGACCGGAAAACCACCATTCTGGATGCCCTTTTCGCGTGCGCGTTCACCCCGAATGACCTCATCAGGATCCTCATCGAACCCGTAGTGATACTTGGCCTGGCCATCGACCTCGACGATCAGCCATCCGTTGACCAGCAGATCCACACGATATCGCCGACCGCTGCTAGCCATCCGAAACTCAACCTGAGTGGAAATCGAGGTCACCTGCGCAAGCCTGGCCGAGCAGAGGATAAACCGAGCTTTGGACTCCAATGGGCTACCGGAATCGGGGACAGACAGCGCAATAGCCTGCCGAAACGCTGGCGCCCCATGGAATCGGCCCAACAACGAGGACTCCTCGAACAGCCGACTTGTTGTGAGCTCAGGCCACCGGCGGCGGGCAGAATCGATGGCCACCACAGCCTGGCAGGGACCGTAATAGCGGGAAATATCAGCGAGAGTGCGGACTCGAGTAGTCAGACGCAGACCATGCAGGTGCCGGATCTGTCGAGGATCGAGATATCCATGCCGGTAGACCACACCTGCCGGCCAATCAGATTTGCGTCCGGGCTTGGCTCGCCCAGGAAGATGCAGATCGACGGCCTGTTTGGTGCCGAGGACCTCGATGCCCCAAAGGCGGGCTGCGGCGGGGCCGGAGACCACTGCCGTATCGACAGTAAGTCCGACTGCTGCTGCCCGAGCCCGAGCTTGCTCCCACCTGGGGAGTAGTCGATAACTATGGGCCTCGACTGCGACTTCGGCTGTTAATTTGATGAGGAAGCCGTTGTTGATCCGTTCGATTGTGTCGTGGTCATAGTTTGGGACTTTCCGCAGCTCGATGAGACCGAAGGCGTCTTTCCAATTCTCCATGCCGCTGACTATTCCGACCTAGCAGAGAGGGTGCCGCGGACTGGGAGACGATCGCGCCGGGAGATGTGCACAGGGGAGGTTTGTCCACAAGCGGAGAGACTTGGTGGTTGACCGACTGGCGGCCTGGGTAGATACTGGTTTGTTTTGGTGCCCCGAGATGAGTCGGGTGGGATGAGTCTGATTTGGGCAGCAGTTGACCGGGATCACTACTGATCCCGGTCAACTGATCTCGGTGGATGGGGGAGATGGAGGTGGAGGAAAGCTAGTTCGCTCCGGCGTCAACTCCCTGGTTCCGCAGAGCACGCTCGACTCGGGCGCGCTGCTCGACCACAATTCGGCGCAGCCCGGAGGGAAGGTCACGGCTGAGGAAGGCATCGGCACGCTCTAGGCCAGCTGCCGAGATGTCCCACGATGGGTACAAGCCAGTCAACGCCTGAAGAGTCATCTCGGAGGAACCCCGAGCCCAGAGGGATTCGGCGATCTCGAAGTAGGGCGCGGACAGCGGCTCGAGGAAATCTCCGGACCCTGGGTAGACCAAGCCTTCAAGCTTGTGGCGCGCAGCCAGGTTCGATAGCTCTGCGCCAACAACTTCATCCCACACGGACTGCTTGGTTTCGGCAGTGTTGACTGCTGCAGCGGCTCGTTGTGCAGCCTGTTCTCCGGTAGCGGAAGAATCCAAGGCCCTCTGGCCACTGATGGCGCCGTTGACATCATCTACTCGGCCGTAGGCGATGAGGGCGGCTAGTGCCAACCAGCGCAGCTCAGCATCGTCGGAGTCGGCGAGGACGGATTCTAGGTGGTCGGCGGCGGCGTCGTTAAGCGGAAGTTTGGTGAGGGCATGGTCGAAGACCAAGGAGGTTTCTTCGGTGCCTTCGTGGATTCCGCGCAGGTAGGCGTCGGCGAGTAGATCGCGTCCCTCTGTATCTGCCCAGGTGGGATCTGCGTAGAGGCGCACTGCGGTGGTGGCTTGGGTCAGGATACGTTCGAGGACTGCGAGTTCGGTTTCTGCGGGTGCGCCGCGGACTACCAAGCGGGCGAAGTCGCTGGCTTTCATCTGACCGTCGCGGGTGGCTTCCCAGGCGGCGGACCAACATAGGGTCCGGGCCATCGGGTCGTCAATGCGATCGATGTTGGCGACTACGAAGTCCAGCGCGGCCTCGTCGAGCTGCATGAGGCAGTAGGTGAGGTCGTCATCGTTGACCAGCACCAGGTCAGCGGCGGGCTGACCGATGAGTTCGGGGACAGAGGTGGAAGCGCCGGCGACGTCGAGCTCGACGCGCTGGGTGCGGGTGACACGGCCGTCGATAAGCGAGTAGAGACCGACCGCAATGCGGTGGGTGCGCAGTTCGCCAGCGCCGGGTGCTGCGCCGGATTGCTCGACAGCGAAGGAAGTGTAGGTGCCATCGGTGACTGAGACAGCCGGGGAGAGGCGGTTAACGCCGGTGGTCTTGAGCCATTGATCGGCCCAATCGGAAAGGTCCCGCCCGGATGCTTCCTGCAGCGCGCCGAGCAGGTCATCGAAGGTGGCGTTGCCCCACGCATGGTTAGCGAAGTGGCGTCGCACTCCGGCGAGGAAATTCTCCTGACCGACATAGGCGGCGAGCTGCTTGAGCACGCTGGCACCCTTGGCATAGGTGATGCCGTCGAAGTTCTGCTCGACGGTTTCCACGTCGCTGGCATCGGCGAGGATGGGGTGGGTAGAGGGCAGCTGGTCTTGTTGGTAGGCCCACGACTTTTCGACGTTCGCGAAGGTCACCCAAGCAGTGTCATACTGCGTTGCCTCAGCCTGGGCAAACGCGGCCGACCACGTGGCGAAGGACTCGTTGAGCCAGAGATCATCCCACCACGCCATGGTCACCAAGTCACCGAACCACATGTGTGCCAGCTCGTGCAGAATTGTGTCTGCTCGGCGCTCGTAGCGGTAGTGAGTTGCCTTAGAAGTAAAGACGTACTCGTCGCGGATGGTTACGCAGGCGGCGTTTTCCATTGCCCCCATGTTGTATTCCGGGCAGAAGACCTGGTCATACTTGCCGAAGGGGTAGGCCATGCCAAAGTGCTGGTGGAAGAAATCGAAGCCCTGCTTGGTCTCTTCGAACAAGCGATCTGAGTCCAGGCTCTTAGCAATGGACCGGCGGCAGTAAATCCGCATCGGGACCTCTAACGCGGTGGGCTCAGTGCCCGGAGTCTCAGCGTGATGGGTCAACTCGCCGCGCCACATGGAACGAACCTCGTGGTACGGGCCAGCACAAAGAGCGACCAAATAGGTCGAGAGAGGGTAGGAGATGCTCGAGCGGTGCGTGATCGTGTCGCCGGTGCGAGTGGTGTCCTGGTGTGCGTTGGAGATGACCCGCCAGTTGCTCGGAGTGGTCACCGTCAAACCATAGGTGGCCTTGAGATCCGGCTGGTCGAAGCAAGCGAAGACTCGCTTGGCGTCGGCGGTTTCGAACTGGGTATAGAGGTAGGTCTGGCCATCGGCCGGATCTACGAAACGGTGCAGTCCTTCGCCGGTGCGGGAGTAGAGACAGGTTGCCATAATGCGGAGAGTGTGGCGGCCTACGCTCAGGTTTTCCAGTGCGATGCCATTGGTGTCGTCATAGCCGTTGCTGTCCAGCGTCAGCGCGGAAGAGCGGATATCCTGACCGTCCAGATACACGCCATTGATTCGCGACGCTCGCAGATCGATGAACGTGGAGCCTTCCTCCTTGACGGTGAACGAGACCCGAGTGACAGATGAGAACTCTGTGTCGGACTCCGTCAAGTCAAGTGCGATGTCGTAATTGTGCACCTTTAGCAGCCGCGCGCGGTGGGCGGCTTCGTCGCGGGTGAGGTTGGTGGAGCTCATGTGCTCTCCTGATTTTAGTCGGCGGAGGGGTATCTGCGCCTAGCCTAATCCTCACCTAGGCTGTACGGCATGACCTCCACTACTAACGTAACTTTTTGGTTCGATGTTTCCTGCCCTTTCTGCTGGCAGACCTCCCGCTGGATCAAGGAAGTAGAAAAGGTTCGTGACTTCACAGTTAACTGGGTCCCGATGTCTTTGTCCGTCCTCAATGACGGCCGCGATCTAGACCCCGGCTACTTAGACATGATGAAGGCGAACTGGGGCCCGGCACGTGTGTTCACCAAAGTGGCGCTCGAGGAGCCGGAGAAGGTCGACGAGCTCTATACCGTGATGGGCACGATGATTCATGCGGGCAAGGAAAGCGGCAAGGCTGGTTTTGGTGGCTATGACGATGTCATCGCTCGAGCTCTGGCAGAAGTTGGACTCGATCATACTTACGCCGAGGTGGCCAATACCGAAGAAGTTGATGAACAGTTGCGTGCTTTCCACGCTGGCGCCATAGACTCTGTAGGCGATGACGTAGGAACTCCCGTGATCAAGCTCGGAGACACTGCTTTCTTCGGTCCTGTCCTTACTCGTGTGCCGGAAGGCGAGGAAGCTGGCGAGATCTTTGATGCAGCTCTACGCCTTGCTCAGTATCCTTACTTCTTCGAAATTAAACGCTCCCGGACAGAAAGCCCGCAGGTATAAACCATGTTTTGGACAACAGTAATCGCCAGCGTCATCGCCGCTTTGGCCGGCGGAGTTACCTACTACGCATGGAAATCTGATCACAAGCCGATTGCAGCCTTGACCGCAGTGGTCTGTGCCATCTCCGCATCGATTGCGGTAGTTTTCGCTTTCCTTGGCGCAGTGGCTCTTTTCTTGCGCATCATCCCCATCCTTTTGCTCGCGCTTGGTGTTTGGCTGATGTGGAAAGTATTCACCGGTGGTTTTAGCAAGAGTGGCACCACTAGCCAGGTAGGATAGGTTTTATGCGCGTTTATTTGGGAGCAGACCATGCTGGCTTTGAGATGAAAAACATCATTGCCGAGCACTTGAAAACTAACGGCCACGACGTTATTGATTGTGGTGCCCACACCTACGATGCTGAGGATGACTACCCAGCCTTCTGCATCGAGGCAGCCGCTCGTACCGTCAATGACCCAGGTTCCCTGGGCATTGTCCTCGGTGGCTCGGGCAATGGTGAGCAGATCGCCGCTAACAAGGTCCAGGGTGCTCGCTGCGCTCTGGCGTGGTCCCCGGAGACCGCTCGCCTGGCACGTGAGCACAATAACGCCCAGCTCATCGGTCTTGGTGGGCGGATGCACTCTAAGGAAGAGTCGCTGGCCATCGTCGATGCTTTCCTCGATCAGGAATGGTCCAACGCTGAGCGTCACCAGCGTCGCATCGACATCTTGGCTGACTACGAGCGCACCGGTATTGCTCCGGAGCTGCCGGAGAGCAACTGATCTTTCTTTAGCTGACACTCAAGGCCCCCACATTCGATCTGAATGTGGGGGCCTTTTTCTGCTTTTGCCAAAGCTGGTGGGGAAGGCGGCTTAGCTGCTGATCTCTGCCCAGAGTGCCTGGATGCGATCGTCGATGTCATCGACGATGGGGCGGACCTGTTCAAGCGACTCATCGGCTGGGTCTGCGAGATCCCAATCCAAGTAGTTCTTGCCGGGGTAGATGGGGCAGACATCGCCGCAGCCCATGGTGATCACGTAGTCAGCGGCGCGAACCACATCATCGGTCAGCGGCTTGGGGTAAGCGCCGGAGATATCGATGCCGCGTTCTTCGATGGCCTCTACGACGACGGGGTTGACCTCGAGGCCGGGCATGGAGCCAGCGGAACGTACTTCGACGGCCTTGCCCGCGTAGTGGGTCAACAAGGCTGAAGCGATCTGGGAGCGGCCACTGTTGTGAACACAGACAAATAGCACCTGAGGCACATCAGAATCGATTTTGCCTTGGGCCAGTGCGAGTGCTCGGAGGCGGTCTTTGGCGAAACGCTCAGCGAGGATCGGCAGGTAGGTCTTGACCTTCGCGGTACGCGCGAGGGAGGTGTAGGACTCGTAGATGTAACGCTCGATGGTCTCGGTGGAGAACATTCCGCGGTACTTTTCGGACAGGTCTTCTACGGCACGCAGGAGGACTTTGGAATGAAACTCAGGCTGTTCGTAGGTGCTCATGGTGATCCTTTAGTAGTCGGCAGTGCCGGGGAGGAGTTCTTCGATGAGGGTATTGACTCGGCGGCGGATTTCATCGCGGATGGGCCGGACGGCATCGATGCCTTGTCCTGCCGGATCGTCGAGTTTCCAGTCGAGGTAGCGCTTGCCGGGGAAGATTGGACAGGTATCGCCGCATCCCATGGTGATGACGACGTCGGAAAGCTCGACAGCTTCAGTGGTGAGAATTTTTGGTTCAGCAGAAGTGAGATCGATGCCCTCTTCGGCCATTGCTGTGACGGCGGCCGGGTTGAGTTGATCTGCAGGTTCGGATCCGGCGGAACGGACGGTGATCTTTCCGTCGGAGAGCTCGGTGAGGTAAGCGGCGGCCATCTGAGAGCGGCCGGCGTTGTGGACGCAGACGAAAAGAACGCTGGGCTTGGTCACTGTGGGAAGGCCTTTGAGTTTTGGCGAAAGGGAAGTGATGGCCGCCGAACCAATCATTATCGACGTTCATCGATGTTTAACCTACTACTGATATCGACGTTCGTCAATAGATGGAGAAATTCCAGGTGAAGAGGTGATTCTTGCCAGGATTTATGTCGATTTGCTTCAATCAAAACTGCTTATCGACGCCCCCCTTCCGCCCAGCGTTGGCATGGAAAAACCGGCGAAGGCGGAGTGAATAATCACTCCGCCTTCGCCGGTTTAAGGGGGTGGAGGCTAGAAGTCGAAATCGAATCCGCCACCATCGAAGAATCCGCCGCCGTCACCGCCGCCGAAGTCGCCGCCCATGTCTTCGCCGCCGCCCATATCGCCTGAATCCATGTCGCCAGCGTCCTCGGCGCCCATATCGGACCCGTCCCCGGATCCGTCCTCGAACTCATTGGCCGAGTAGTTAACGCCAGCCATACCGGAGAACATTGCCGAGAACATCATCATCGAGGCGGCAGTCCACATGCCGGTGGCCATTGCGTCAGCCCACCAGGGGCGGGAGTACCAACCGGCAGGGACTGGTCGGCCAGCAACGGTGCCGCCGGGGTAGTAGTTTGGGGTCTCTTCTGAAGCGTCGGGAGAGGCTGTCAGGGTCTGGCCGTCCTGTTCGATGGTGCGACGCTCGGTGACCTTGCCTGCCTTAATCTGACCTTCCAGAAGCGGCAATTCCGGTCCTGGAGTCATCCCCATGATCTCGCGGGCGGCATTCATGTAATGCAGACCTTCGAGCGCTGATTCGCGGGCTAGCTCTGCCTGTCGGACCGTGGTGGCTGTGGAAATCGCCGAAGATGCCGCGTTATAGCGCTCGGAGGCATCGGCAATAGCTTGGGTGGAAGCCGCATCGTTGCCGGCAATGGTGAGCACCTGAGAGCCCAGTCGCTCGATCCATCGACGAGCTTCTGCCTGTGCGTCAGCTAGCTTCTCGGATTCGACCTCGGCTGTCTTCTGCTTAGTAGAACGGTTCATAAAGTAGGCGCCGCCGCCAACGACGATCAGCAGTAGGAGAATCAAGTCCACGGGGAAATTCACTCCGTCAGGTAGGGGATTTGTTTAGGATAAGTCTCCTACAGGCAACGCTCTGGCTTGCGGAAAAGTTCCAGTTTTTTTATTTCGCGGAATATGCGCTAAGCTGATCCGGCGCGAGCATGGGAATGTCGTATAGTGGCTAATACCTCAGCCTTCCAAGCTGAAGACGCGGGTTCGATTCCCGTCATTCCCTCCAGTTTTTTCCAGAGCCCCATCATCACTTTGCGAATGTGATGATGGGGCTTTTTTGTTGATGCTCGATGGTTGAGTGGGGGATTTGCTCAGCTGTGAAATGCCAGTGGATCCCGGGGATCTAGCCGGTGGAAAACGATGTCACTGAGTGGCACATTGCTTAGCTCCATGGCATGGCGGGGTGGCTGTTGATTATATGGCTTGAACAGGGGTTTTTGTTCCTTAGCTACCCCAGTGTTGGTTAATGTCTGGGTGTGTCGCTACACTTCAAACACACCTACGGGGCGTGGCGCAGCTTGGTAGCGCACCTGCTTTGGGAGCAGGGGGTCGCAGGTTCAAATCCTGTCGCCCCGACGTAGGAGACCATCACCAAGTGGTCTCATATTTATTAACCTTCAATGTGAATCCAGGAGAGTAACTCGTGCAGAGTTCCGTCGAGAAGCTGAGCGACACCCGCGTCAAGCTCACCGTCAATGTTCCTTTTGCGGAGCTGGAGTCGGAAATTGACCAGGCATATGCCGCAATTGCTCAGCAGGTGTCCCTCCCCGGATTTCGTAAGGGTAAGGCTCCTCGTCAGCTGATCGATGCTCGTTATGGCCGTGGCCCGATTCTGGAGCAGGTCGTCAACGACATGCTTCCTTCTCGTTACCAGCAGGCCTGCGAAGACAATGAACTCGTGGTCATCGGCCAGCCGAGCGTTGATATTACTCAGGTCGAGGACAAAGACTTCGTGGAGTTCGTCGCCGAGGTTGACGTTCGCCCCGAGATCGAGGTTCCGGACTTCACTGAGCTTTCCGTTGCTGTTCCGGCCATTGCGGTTGACGATGCTGCTGTGGACGAGGAAATTGATTCTCTCCGTGCTCGCTTCGGTGAGCTCAAGGACACCAAGCGCAAGCTTAAGACCGGCGACTTTGCCATTATTGATCTCAAGGCCACCGTCGACGGCGAAATCGTCGATGAGGCCACCACTGAGGGCCTGTCTTATGAGATCGGTCAGGGCGACCTGATTGACGGTCTGGACACCGCACTGCGCGGCCTGAAGACCGATGAGTCCGCAGAATTCACTACCAAGATCGTTGCCGGTGAGCACGAGGGCCAGGAAGCTGCTGTTTCCGTCTTCGTTAAGCAGACCAAGGAGCGCAAGCTTCCTGAGTTCGACGACGAGTTCGCACAGCTGGCCTCCGAGTTCGACACTGCCGAGGAACTGCGTGAAGCAACTCGCGGCCAGGTCGAGGAGTCCAAGAAGGGCGAGCAGGCCGCCGCTATCCGCGATGAGGTCCTCAAGGCCGCACTGGCCAAGACCGAGTTCGCACTGCCGTCCTCTGTAGTTGAGGAGCAGGTTCAAAACCAGCTCAACTCTCTGCTGGGCCAGGTAGATCACGACGAAGCCGCTCTGGCACAGGTCCTGGAGTCCCAGGGCACCAACCGTGAAGAGTTCGACGCACAGTCCCGTAAGGACGCCGAAGAGGCCGTCCGCACGCAGCTGTTCCTCGACGTTCTCGCTGAGAAGGAAGAGCCGGAGGTCTCCCAGCAGGAGCTCACCGACCATATCCTGTTCACCGCGCAGTCCTACGGCATGGATCCGAGCCAGTTCGTTTCCCAGCTGCAGCAGTCCGGCCAGATCGCGAACCTGTTCGCTGATGTGCGTCGTGGCAAGGCACTTGCCGCAGCTATCTGCCGCGTCTCCGTCAAGGACGAAGAGGGCAACGACGTTGACCCGACTCAGTTCTTCGGTGAGGAAGAGCAGGCTGAAGAGTCTGCTGAAGAAAGCGAAGCCTAAAACTAGGTTTGACCGCAACACCCCGGATCACCTCGTGCGATGAGCGCGAACGGTGACCGGGGTGTTCGTCGATTAGCAGGGTGTTCCGGCCCAAAGAACTAGCTGAGGGCAAACGCTGATAGCGAACAGAGGTGAGATTTCTCTGCCTTCGCTAGTACCCTTAAGTCATCGGCGTAACGAGAATTACAGGAGTTTGATTCAATGACTGACCAGATCACGATGACCTCCCCCGGGGCGGGCATGAACCTGGGCGATTCGGTGTTCGAGCGCCTGCTGCGCGAGCGCATCATCTTCCTTGGACAACAGGTCGATGACGAGATCGCTAACAAGCTCTGCGCGCAGATCCTCCTGCTGACTGCTGAGGATCCGACCCGCGACATTTCGCTCTACATCAACTCACCGGGCGGTTCTGTCACCGCTGGTATGGCGATCTACGACACGATGAAGTACTCACCGTGCGATATCGCTACCTATGGCATGGGCCTGGCTGCTTCTATGGGGCAGTTCCTGCTTGCCGGTGGTACTAAGGGCAAGCGTTTCGCGCTGCCGCACGCTCGTATCATGATGCACCAGCCCTCTGCCGGTGTGGGCGGAACTGCCTCGGATATTGCTATCCAGGCTGAGCAGTTCGCAGCCACTAAGCGTGAGATGGCGGGTCTGATTGCTGAGCATACCGGCCAGAGCTTTGAGCAGATCACCAAAGACTCCGACCGTGACCGCTGGTTCACCGCTGAGCAAGCCAAGGAATATGGCCTCGTCGATCACGTGATCGGCCACGCACAGGGCTCAATTAGCAACTAGGAATTTTGAGGAGACTTTAGATTATGACCAACGGATTCCAGATGCCGCAGTCCCGGTACGTGCTGCCGTCGTTTGTTGAGCAGTCGGCCTATGGCACCAAAGAGACCAACCCGTACGCGAAGCTGTTCGAAGAGCGCATTATCTTCCTGGGTACTCAGGTCGATGACACCTCGGCCAATGACATCATGGCTCAGCTGCTCGTCCTTGAGGGACTTGACCCAGACCGCGATATTACGATGTACATCAACTCGCCCGGTGGTTCTTTCACCGCGTTGATGGCCATCTACGACACCATGCAGTACGTGCGTCCCGATGTTCAGACCGTCTGCTTGGGCCAGGCTGCTTCTGCTGCTGCAGTGCTGCTGGCTGCCGGTGCGAAGGGTAAGCGTGCAGCTTTGCCGAATGCGCGCGTGCTCATCCACCAGCCAGCCACTCAAGGCACTCAGGGCCAGGTTTCTGACCTAGAGATCCAGGCCGCAGAGATCGAGCGCATGCGCCGGCTTATGGAAGTCACTCTGTCTAAGCACACCGGCCAGACCGAAGAACAGATCCGTACAGATACTGACCGCGATAAGATTCTCGTCGCTGCTGATGCTAAGGAATACGGCATCATTGACCAGGTTTTCGAATACCGGAAGCTCAACGGCTAGCCGTCAGTTTTCAAACTAGGGGACACCTTCGGGTGTCCTCTTTTTTATGTCCACTTCTCCAGTGCCCACTGCTGGTGCGGTTAGTCGCACCGCAGTTAGCTACTGAGACGGTTGTTCGTAGCCGCTAAGTGCTGTGCGAATAACCGGGAGGTAGCAGCCAAGTAGTATCCAACCCTGGGACTATCACCCGCGTTGAGAAATTTGGAGGAAACACGTATGTCTAGGTGCCTGGCCAACTGTTCGAAGGACAGCTGATGAGCACGTGGTTGATTCGTCTGAGTGCACAGTTGCCCGCGGAGATGGACCCGGAAGCTCGCGCGGACCTGATTGAGCGCACTCGATTGGCGGTCGAGGGCTGGCCGGAGGTTCAGTTGTGGCGGCTGGTGGGCGGCTGGTCGGTAGTGGCAGTAGTAAACTCTGAGCATCCGCATGAGCTGATCGTGGAACTCCCGCTGTATCCGTGGCTGACCGTGAATATCGAGCCGTTGGCAGCCTTCTAATAGCGACCGCGTACAAACCGGACTGTGATGCATGGCCGGTCCAACGTATAGATAAACATCAATACGTGGAGTAGTGTCATCCTCATGAACAACGTATCTGAAACGCGGATTCTCACTCCTGAGGAAACGCAACGCTGCGCGGAGATAGCCAAAGCGCTCGGCGATCCAGTCCGCATGAATATCTATGTGCATTTGGCCGACAATTGCTGTTCGACGGTCTGCGCTTGCAAGGCCCCTGAGCTTTTCGGCATCAGCCAGCCGACCTTTTCCCATCACGTTAAAAAGCTTGTCGACGCCGGCTTAGTCGCCCGCGAGCAAGTCGGCAGGTGGGCGCATTTCTCCGTGATTCCGGAGGGATTGGACCCATTGCGTCAGCTTTCTGCTGCCGTTGAAGTATCTCCCTGCCGCGATTCTTAGCACGGGGCGAGAAAATGAATTGGGCATCAGGGTTCTTCGATTTCCTACAGAACCAAATTCTCGGCATGGCCTGGTTGAACACCCTGGTAGGGAATGGATTGGCTGCACTGGGTCTAGATCCAGAATCTCAGGTCGGAGCGAGTCTCCAGTTCTTCATTTATGATCTGATCAAAATTTCTATCCTGCTCTGTGTGCTGATCTTCGCTGTTTCCTATCTTCAAAGCTACTTCCCGCCGGAGCGAAGCCGCCGAATACTCAGCCGCTTCCACGGTCTTAAAGCCAATACGGTGGGTGCTGTGCTTGGCACGATTACCCCGTTTTGTTCTTGCTCATCGATCCCGATTTTCATGGGATTTTCCGCCGCAGGTCTACCGCTGGGTGTGACCTTCTCCTTCCTCATCTCTTCACCCATGGTTGATTTAGCCAGTTTGGTGCTGCTGGCGAGCATCTTCGGATTCAAGATTGCCTTCGCCTACGTCATCCTCGGTCTGGTGATCGCGATCGTCGGTGGCACGATCATCGAGAAGCTGAAGATGGAATCTCATATCGCCCAATTCGCGGCGCCTGGCATTCGCCAGCCAGTGGCCCCGGGTAGTGGATCAGGCGCGGAGCTGGTCGAGGAAACGGAACTGGAGCTGAGCCGCAAGGAGCGCGTTGACTATGCCACCGAACAGGTGAAGGAGACCTTCGTTTCGGTCATTCCTTATATCCTCATTGGCGTCGGCATTGGCGCCCTGATCCACAATTGGATCCCGCAAAGTTGGGTGGAGACTGCGCTCGGTAGTGGCAATCCCTTCGGCGTGGTCATGGCGACGCTGCTGGGTGTGCCGATGTACGCCGATATCTTCGGCACCCTGCCGGTAGCGGAAGCGCTACTGGGCAAGGGGGCTCAGCTCGGTACGATCCTGGCCTTCATGATGGCCACCACCACATTAAGCCTGCCCTCGATGATCATGCTCAAGCGTGTGATCTCTGGCCGCTTGCTCGCAGTGTTTGTGAGCATCTGTGTAGTCGGAATCATCATCGTCGGCTACTTCTTCAACTTCACGCAATATCTACTCGTCTAAGAAAGGGACCATGATCATGGGACTATTTGGAAAGAAAAAAGAGACCTTCAAAATCGGAATGTCCGCACCTGCGGCAAGCGACGCGCGTGTGAAAATCCTCGGCCCGGGGTGCCGCAAATGCGTGGCGCTGGAGGCCTCGGTACAGCAGGCACTTTTGGAACTCGGGAGTGAGGAAGTCATCGACCATGTCACCGACTACGCACAGATCGCCGCCTACTCAGTAATGAGCACGCCAGCGCTGGTGATCGATGAGGCAGTGGTGAGCTATGGCAAAGTCCTAGACGCCACAGAGGCTAAGCAATTGCTGCAGCAGAAACTGTGATTTGAGTGGGATTGTCTGCCATTGTGCTCAACGTGAGCTCGATGTTGGGGGCTGTTAAAGCGTTTTAGGTGCCGATTATAAGTCGCTGCTAAACGAGGAAGCAGAGACTTGCACCGGCGTCGACGGCGGGCCCATCCCACTATTTCCTCCCTATTTGACCTGCTCATAGGCGGCTAATGCCATTGCTCTGGAGTCCTTGAGATCCACCATCGGTAGGGGATAATTGGGAGTGAGACGTTCTGGGACCCAGTGGTTGCAGTATTGACCCTCAGGATCAAAACGCTTTTGTTGGGTCGCCGGATTAAAGATCCGAAAATAAGGGGCGGCGTCATCGCCACAGCCAGCCACCCATTGCCAGTTGAACGGGTTGGAAGCGGCGTCGGCGTCGACCAGGGTCTCCCAGAACCATTCCTCACCGTGGCGCCAATGAATGCCTAGATTTTTGGTCAACAATGATGCCACCACCATCCGCACTCGGTTGTGCATCGTGCCGGTCTGCCAGAGCTCCCGCATACCGGCATCTACCAATTCAATGCCCGTAGTACCGGAACGCCAATCGCCGAGATCCGATAGCCAGCTTTCTGTTCCATCCGCGGAACGACGTGGGTCGCGCATCCCCGCGGAAGCACGTTCCAACTCGCCTTCCTGCCATTTCCACGGGAAGGCATCGAAACTGCTCCGAACATTATGAGTCGCTAGATCGGGTAGGTGGAATAGTCGGTGCCAGGCGAAATCACGCCAGAGCAATTCGGCGCGGAAGCGGAGGCCATCAGCCTCCGGTAACTCGGCTGCCAATTCCCATAATTCACGCGGACTAATCTCGCCAAAGCGCAGGTGCGGAGAAAGCCCGCTGGTGGCATTGACCGCAGGCAGATCGCGACCTTCGGCGTATCCTGCACCGCGAGTGGAGAAATCCGCTGCCCTTAGCCGAGCGCCAGCCTCACCAGGCTGCCACGTCTTGGCCAATCCCGATGCCCAGAAGACAGCGGCAGGCTCCGGCCAGGGTTGTGCGCCGGGCCCAGAGAGATTGGGTGGAACAGGAAGGGAAGGGGAGGCGTCGAAAAGCTGGGTTGCCTTGCGGGAGAACGGAGTAAACACCCGATAAGGGGTGTTCTGTCCAGTTTTCACTTGGTGCGGTTCTGTCAATAGATAGCCGGGATGGCTTTTGGCGAGCACTCCCTCTGCAGTCAACCGGGTTTTGATAGCAGCGTCGTGCTCACACAGCGGTGCGTGATAGCGGCGATGCCAGGTCACCGCCGAGGCTCCAGTCTCAGCTATCAGCCGGGGAATTTCCACCAGGGGATCGCCGCTGAGTCGAAGCAGTGGGACATCAGCTGAAGCAAGCTGATCCGCCAAAGCCTTGAGGCTTCTTTCACGCCACCATCTTGATGCTGCGCCTAGGCCACGGGTGCCAGTGATTTTCGGGTCTTCATCGATGACAAAACCCACGACTGGGCCACGCTCGGCAGCCCAACTCAGGGCTGCGTGATCGTGCAGGCGCAGGTCATCTCGGAACCAGACCAAGATCGGGGATACCATGGGCCTAGCGTACGGGAGCCGACGCTAGGGGGAGTCGCCCTCGAGCGCGGAGGAATACTAGAGTTGAGTCACTCCCGCTAGTCCTCAACTCCGAAGCGAGAACGAATTACCTTATGGCAAGAATGCAAGAAAGCGCCGATCTGCTCAAGTGTTCTTTCTGCGGGAAGAGCCAGAAGCAGGTGAAAAAGCTCATCGCCGGCGGCGGTGTGTACATCTGTGATGAGTGCATCGAGCTGTGCAATGAGATTATTGAGGAAGAACTCGGTGCTGCTGAGACCGCCGAAAGGCAGGAAGATAAGCTTCCTCGCCCTTCGGAGATTTCTTCTTTCCTGGATAATTACGTCATTGGCCAGAGCAAAGCTAAACGCATCTTGGCGGTCGCGGTCTATAACCACTACAAGCGCATCCGCGTCAGTGACACGACTGAGGCCAGCCCGCGCAAGGTTAAGTCCGAAGATATTGAACTGGCCAAGTCCAATATTCTCCTGCTCGGCCCCACTGGTTCGGGAAAAACCTACCTCGCGCAGACACTGGCACGCATGCTTGATGTTCCGTTCGCGATCGCCGATGCCACTTCCTTGACCGAGGCTGGCTATGTCGGAGAAGACGTGGAGAATATTCTGCTCAAGCTGCTTCAAGCTGCTGATTTTGATGTGCAGCGGGCTCAGCGCGGGATCATCTACGTCGATGAGGTAGACAAGATTTCCCGTAAGTCTGATAACCCCTCGATTACTAGAGATGTTTCTGGTGAAGGCGTACAGCAGGCGCTGCTGAAGATCTTGGAGGGAACGACCGCTTCGATTCCGCCGCAGGGTGGGCGCAAGCATCCCAACCAAGAGTTCATCCAGCTCGATACTTCCAATATCTTGTTCATTGTTGCTGGTGCTTTCGCCGGCCTAGAAAAGGTTGTCGCTGAACGGGTTGGAAAAAAGGGAATCGGTTTCGGCTCCGAGATTGAGTCCGCTTCGGATCGTGAGAAGGTGGATCTCTTCGCTCAGGTCCGTCCCGAAGACTTGGTCAAATTTGGCTTGATCCCTGAATTCATCGGTCGTCTGCCCGTCGTGGCCACCGTCGACAACCTTGACCGGGAATCTCTTGTTCGGGTGCTCACTGAGCCACGCAACTCCTTGGTCAGGCAGTATCAGAGGCTTTTCGAGCTAGACGGAGTAGTGCTGACATTCTCGGAGGACTCCCTCGACGTTATCGCTGAGAAGGCTCTGTCGCGGGGTACCGGTGCCCGAGGCCTCCGCGCGATCATGGAGGAGCTGTTGGTTCCAGTGATGTACGACATCCCCGATCGTGACGACGTCGCTGAGGTCGTCATCACCGGCGATGTCATTCGCGGCGATGCGGAGCCGACGTTCGTGCTCAATGAGGAAGCTGAAAAGACCGCCTAGTAGCGCTCTTTCAATCGCTAAAGAACCCGTTGCCTTGAATAGTTTTCAAGGTAACGGGTTCTCTGTCGCCTACTGACAAGGCGAGTTTTCACTCTCTTTAAGTCAACGAGAGAAATAGCTGCTCTAGTTCTGTGACGCTCAACTGTTTGCGCTGGCTAGCTGAATCCTCTGAGGCGCCCTCGGGGCTGTCCTCTTCGTGGTTACTAGGTTCCATGAGGCAGGTCTTCATGGCATCTAAGACGACTGCGTAGCCTGCTCGATTGAGCGCCGCGGTCACTGCGGAGAGCAAGGGCACGACCTCTTGGCAGGATTTTTCGTTTTCCATGGTGTTGATTACCGCGTCGAGTTGTCCGCGGGCACGCTTGAGACGATTGATGATCTTTCGCTGGTCACTGCTGATAGTCATGAGTGATCACGTGGCCGGTATCGCCGAGGTTGGAGCTGGGCGCAGCGCTGGTATTGGGCAGCGCGGCCCGGCTTGGCGGCACAGCCATCCGGCCACTGCCAGTACCACTGCTACTCCGGCGATAATCAATCCGAAGGGTGCGGGCAGTTCTTGAGAAAGGACAAATATACCCATCACCAAGACGAAGACACCGAAGCCCTTGCGGAGCGCAGCCTCGGGAACCACGGAGGTCAGGCGCGCACCAATGAGTGCGCCGATGAGCGCCATCCCAGTGACTCCTAGTACCAATGGCCAGTCGAGACTGACTGAGGTGAGGTAGCCGCCGAGCCCAGCAAAGGACTTCATGGCGATGACTAATAGCGAGGTACCCACTGCCACCGGCATGCTCAGCCCGCCAAGCAACGCCAGCGCAGGAACAACCAAGAATCCGCCGCCCGCGCCAACGAGACCGGTTACTAAGCCGACGATGAGGCCCTCAATGAGGATCTTTCCCAACGGAAGGTGCTTTGCTACGTCTTGCTCACCCGATCCGCCTTTGCGCCCCCTGAGCATGGCCAAAGCGGTGGCGATCATCATGACGGCAAAGGCAATCATGAGAATCACCCCCGGGATAAACCCGCCGACGAGACCGCCGAGGAAGGCGCCAGCCATGCCGGCTGCGCCGAAAATCAGTCCGGTGCGCCACTGCACATTTCCCTTTCGGGCATGCGCAAAGGTACTAACCACTGAGGTGGTGCCGACCACGAAAAGGGAGGCCGCGATAGCTTCCTTGGCGTCCATACCAGCCACATAGGTGAGTAGGGGAACGGTGAGGATGGAGCCGCCGCCTCCGAGTAATCCCAGGGAGAGTCCGACAACCACGGCAAGAATCATGACCACGATGAGCGTGAGGTCCATGAGTGATGTCCTGTCCAGATTGGGTCAGCCGGGGAGCTTACCGGGGCCGACGGGTGAGTGAATGTCCCTCAGGCCAGCTTCACAGTGCCAGTGGCCGTCGAGATGTTGTTGATGGTCGATTCCAGGGTGGGGGTCACAGAACCGCGGTTCCACGGCATCCGCGAGAGCACTTGAGCCATGGCGCAGGAATCGCTGAGCGCCGAGAACGTCAGGCCACATCCAACTGCGGCAGAAAGATATCCGATCGGTCGAGCAATAGTGCGGGAGCCGATAAAACCAGCCAGGACTAGCGAACCAGCGGCCATTCGAACTTGGCGTTCCATCTGCCAGCGGTGTTTGCCATAAACGACATCGCCGCCAGCTTCTTGGTAGGCAGCCGTGCCGCCGAGGAGCACGCTGGCGGTATCGAGTCCAGCAGTACTCAGCCGTTCTCTGGCCTGCGCTGCGCGGGTTCCGGACTGGCAGACCAAGACCACATTGCTATCTAGACGGGCTGCGAACTCTTGGGCATGCTCGGCGACCAACGACAGCGGGACATTGTAGGCGCCACGGATGTGGGCCGATTCGAACTCCGCGCGGGAACGGACGTCGATAAGCACGAGGTTGTCGTTAGCGGAGATTCTTTCCATGAGCTCGGTTGGCTCGAGCGCAGTGATGGTGGTTGTGTTACTCATGAAGGCTGGGTGGTCCTTAATTTAGCGAGGTCACGGGGATGGTGCGACGGAGTGTATGCGCTCAATTGCGGCCACTTGACCCCGAGGTGGTGGGGTATCAAGTGACCGTGCTTGGGCTAGCGCTGATTCTGGTAAGCGGTCCATCCGAGGTAGCTGTCTTCGAGCTCGATGACCTCGTAGCCTTTGCGGCGTAGCGCGGAGGCGGCGACGCTATTGCGCACGCCACTTTGGCAGTAGGTCACGATGGTGCCTTCGTCGGGCAGCTGATCGAGATTCCACAGGACGCGGCCTCCGCTGAGCTGTTGCGCGCCGGGGATATGCCCTTCGGCGTATTCCGTCTTGTTGCGAACATCAAGCAGAAGTGCGCGCGGGTAACCCTCCAATTCGGCGGGTTCGATCATCTCCGGAGTGACCATCGGTAGGCCGTTGAGGTCGGTAGTGAAGCCTGCGACGGTATCGATTCCTACGCGTATGAGGTGGGCACGGAATTCGTTGGCTTCGGCTTCATCTTCGCTGAGCAGAACCAGCGGAGTGTTTTCGGCTTCTGGATCGTAGACCCAGGCACCGTAGGAAGCAGACTTTTCGACGCCCGGGACGTTGACAGATCCGGCGACGGTTCCTGCGTGGACCTCATCTTGGGAACGGGTATCAACAAAGATCACCTCGTCAGCGATAATTTGCTCGGCGAGCTTGCCATTTTCCACGTTGGTCAGCTGCGCTAGCGGGTAGCCAAGGATGGCTGGGCCCTGCTTGTTTTGGCGCTTCATCCGGCCGAAGTAAGCATGCGCATCGGGTTGGCCCTCGAGGAGCTCATCGATGAAGCCTTGCTCGTCGTTGGCCGCCAGGTATTTGCCCCACCAAGCGAACTTGCGCTCGTAGCCGACGGTAGTCGAGGGCAGCGCTCCCAGTGCTTTGCCGCAGGCGCTACCAGCACCGTGTGCGGGGAAAACCTGGACGTGATCGGGGAGTGCTAGGAAGACATCGCGCAGGCTGGCAAAGAGTTGCTTAGCTCCAATAAAGCGCGTATCGACGCCGCCGGCAGCCTCATCGAGCAGATCCGGTCGGCCGAGGTCGCCGGAGAAGACGAAATCGCCAGAGAGCAAGTATCCGGGCTCATCGGTGAATGCGCCGTCGGTGATGAGGAAGGCGAGGTGCTCGGGAGTATGACCCGGGGTATGCCGGGCTTGGATAACAATGTTGCCGATCTGGAAGCTCTCACCGTCGTGGAGGCGTTCGCCTTCGAAGCCGTACTGCCAGTCTTCATCGCCATCCCCTGACAGATAAGTCGTGGCGCCGGTAGCAGCGGCTAGTTCACGGGTGCCGGAAAGGTAGTCGGCGTGGATGTGGGTCTCGGTGACCGCCACGATTTCCATACCGTGGTGAGCTGCGAGAGCGAGGTATTCGTCGATATCGCGCCGAGGGTCAACGACCACAGCCTGCCCTTTGGCTTGGCAGCCGATGAGGTAGCTGGCGTGGGCAAGGTCTTCGTCATAAATGCGTTGCAGCAGCATGTCAGCTTCTCCCTTGTTGGTGGCTAGTGGAACCCACTGTGCCATATACCTCTAGGGGTATACAAGGGCTGGGTGAAGATTTGGTGCGCTGTCGGCTGGGGGAGGCTAAGTGATGGGGTCTGAGAGGTCCTCTTCGCCAATTCCGTAGACGCTGTCGCTGCCGCTTTCGATCTCCGGAGTGGAATCTAGAGCGAGGTAGCTCATGCCGCCTTGGCTGGACATCGTTGAGGTTAAAAATGCCAACGTTGTGTCAACCGCCATGCGCTCTAGGCCAGCGGTGTTGGCTTCGCTCATCATGTCAATCTCGTAGAAGCGCTCCGTGGTGTCGTGGAACGCCAGACGATAGCAGGCCAAGGAAGCGATGAGCATGTAAATATCTTGGGTGGAGATTCCTGGCCGAAACACTCCAGAGTCTTGGCCGAGGATCAGTAACCTATCTAGCTGCAGCGGGACTGCCGGATTGTCTTCAGAAATACTCAGGTCCGCTGGATCAATGTGGTGATGGGTGTTCTCAAGCAAGATGAGCCATAGTTCAGTCTGGTGTGCGGCGATGCTACGGAATACTGATTTGACGATCTTGCGCATTCCATCCACCGGAACGGAGGTTTCTGGCTCCATGTCTGCAGGGCTAGGTTGCAGTCTGGTGAGGCTTTTGTTTAGCGCGCGTAGGTAGAGGCCCTTTTTATCGCTGAAGTGGTAATGGATCATCCGCTTAGACATGCCGGAGATTCGAGCGATTGTTTCCAATTTTGTGTTGTCAAACCCGTGTCGAGAAAACTCCACGATAGCGACATCGATCACCTCATCTGGCTGGATACTTCCACCAGGACCGATGGTCTCGACACTGTTGCTCATGGGTGATCCTTCCGTGACCACGACGCCGTGGAATCAAATCAGACGTAAAACCGAACCGTACTCTTGCAATCGTGCCCGAGATTGGCTCTAGGGGTGGATTTATGTGGGTCCTTTGCCCCGGATGGGGTAGATAATTTGGGCGATCGCAAGGCGGTAGGGGTGAAGTGGGGGTAATTGATGAAGTAGGTGAGATCTACCTCGCACAGATAGGGCCGCCCGAAAGAGGCGGTGGCCGTTTCCTCGGTCGGGTTGGCAAAGTCGAAATACAGGACCGCTTAGACACTGACGATGGCAGTTCAATGCCGGTATGATCAACAAAGAAGGCAACTGTCCGGACGATCGCTGGCGCAGTGTCTAGACCGTGCAATTGGAAACTATTCTCGGCGGAAACCGGCTGATCCCGGACGCGGGAAAATTTGAAGGGGCGTCTTATATGAGCGTTGAACCCAGGACCATCACAGTCACCGGCGGAGCCGGTCAGATCGCCTACTCGATGCTGTGGCGCATCGCTAACGGAGACGTCTACGGTAAGGACGTTCCGATCCGCCTGCGCCTGTTGGAAATCCCCGCTGGAGTTCGAGCAGCGGAAGGCGTGGTCATGGAGCTGACGGACTCCGCTTTCCCGCTTCTGACTGAGGCCACTGTCACCGATGATGCCGCAGTAGCTTTCGATGGCGCCAACGCAGCTTTCCTCGTCGGGGCAAAACCTCGTGGCAAGGGTGAAGAGCGCGCGGATTTGCTGGCCAATAACGGTCGGATCTTCGGCCCCCAGGGCCGTGCGATCAATGACAACGCCGCTGATGACATCCGTGTTCTGGTCGTGGGCAACCCGGCCAACACCAACGCCCTGATCGCACAGCATTCTGCACCGGATGTTCCCGCTGAGCGATTCACCGCCATGATGCGTTTGGACCATAACCGTGCGCTGTCGCAGTTGGCTGACAAGCTTGGTGTCGCTTCTTATGAGTTCGAGAACCTCGTGGTTTGGGGTAATCACTCTGCTACCCAGTTCCCGGATATCACCTATGCCACTGTCAATGGCGCGCCGATCATCGATCAGATCGATCATGATTGGTATGTCAATGAGTTCATTCCGCGGGTAGCCAAGCGTGGCTCCGAGATCATCGAGGTCCGTGGCAGCTCCTCCGCTGCTTCCGCAGCATCAGCTGCGGTTGATCACATGCGGGATTGGATCCAGGGCACCGAGAGCTGGTCCACCGCTGCAGTTGTTTCCGATGGTTCCTACGGCGTCGACGAAGGTCTCATCGCTGGCCTGCCGACGGTCGCTCGTGATGGCGCCTGGGAAATTGTCCAGGGCCTGGAAATCAATGATTTCCAGCGTCAGCGCATTGCTGCCAATGTTGAAGAGCTCAAGGCTGAGCGCGCAGCTGTCGCTAACCTGCTGGGCTAACCCTTTCGAATTTCCAGAACCATTCCCCTGATAAGTCCTCGGGGGAGAGTGGATGATTTTCAGAGGCAGTGTGGGACGGGATCTCCAGCAATGGTTGGGTCCCGTCCCATGCTCATTTCACCCCATTTTCGGTGAGGTGCAGTCAGCTACGGCCAAGAAATCCCAGACGGCTAAGATGGGGCGCGTGACTGAGCAGAGAATGGGCAGCAACCGTAGCGACGCACTTCCGAAGTCCTGGGATCCCCAGGCTGTGGAGGCCGACATTTACCAAGGATGGGTCGACGCCGGCTATTTCACCGCCGATCCAGATTCGGATAAGCCGGCTTATTCCATCGTCTTGCCCCCACCGAATGTGACTGGCCAACTACACATGGGCCATGCGTTGGACCACACCCTCATGGACTCCCTCGTGCGTCGTAAACGCATGCAGGGATTTGAGGTGTTGTGGCTGCCAGGGATGGATCACGCGGGCATCGCTACGCAGACCAAAGTTGAGACCATGCTCCGGGAGACCGAGGGCAAGGATCGCTATGACTATGGTCGTGAGGAGTTCATTGCCAAGGTCTGGGAATGGAAGAAGCAGTACGGTGGCACCATCACCGATCAGATGCGCGCCATCGGCGATTCCGTGGATTGGTCCCGCGAGCGCTTCACCCTCGACGAAGGACTATCCCGCGCCGTCCAGACGATCTTCAAGGAATTGTTCGACCGTGGCCTAGTCTACCGAGCTAATCGCCTAGTCAACTGGTCGCCAGTTCTCGAAACTGCGGTCTCCGATATTGAGGTCGTCTACCAAGATGTCGAAGGCGAGCTCGTCTCGATGCGTTACGGCTCTCTCAATGATGATGAGCCGCATGTCATCGTCGCCACCACTCGCGTGGAGACCATGCTTGGCGATGTCGCGGTGGCTGTCCACCCAGATGATGAGCGCTACGCCGATCTGGTGGGCACCGTCTTGCCGCACCCGTTCCGAGATGATCTGAGCTTGCGCGTGGTCGCCGATGACTACGTTGACCCAGAGTTTGGTTCCGGAGCAGTCAAGATCACCCCGGCCCATGACCCCAATGACTATGCACTGGGTCTGCGCCACGATCTGGATATGCCCACGATCATGGACACCACAGGTCGTATTAGTGACACCGGTACCCAATTTGATGGGCTTACCCGTGAAGAAGCCCGAGTCGCCGTGCGTGAAGAATTGGCCAAGCAAGGTCGCATCGTCAAGGAGATTCGTCCCTATGTTCACTCCGTCGGCCACTCTGAGCGTTCTGGTGAAGCCATCGAGCCGCGGCTATCTTTGCAGTGGTTTGTCAAGGTAGAAGAACTGGCGGCTATGGCTGGAGACGCCATCCGCGAAGACGATACTGAGATTCATCCGGAGAGCATGGAACCGCGCTACTTCGACTGGGTCGACAACATGCACGATTGGACGATTTCCCGGCAGCTGTGGTGGGGCCACCGCATCCCGATTTTCTACGGTCCTGAAGGCGATGTCATCTGCGTCGGCCCCGATGAGCAGGCACCCGAGGGATATACCCAGGACCCAGATGTTCTGGACACGTGGTTCTCCTCCGCCTTATGGCCATTTTCCACGATGGGATGGCCGGATAATACTCCTGAGCTGGCAAAATTCTATCCCACGACCGTACTAGTGACCGCCTATGACATCTTGTTTTTCTGGGTAGCCCGGATGATGATGTTTGGCACCTTCGCCGCCAAAGTCACCCCAGAGATCCTCGGCACAGGTCCTGATGGTCGTCCGCAGGTTCCATTTGAGAATCTCTTCCTGCATGGCCTGGTCCGCGACGAACATGGCCGCAAGATGTCGAAGTCACTGGGCAACGGTATTAACCCGATGGACTGGGTTGAGAACTTTGGCGCCGATGCCCTGCGTTTTACCCTGGCACGTGGTGCCAACCCAGGCGTCGACCTGCCGGTTGGCGAAGATGCGGCGCAGTCCTCCCGTAATTTCGCCACCAAATTGTTCAACGCCACTCGTTTTGCTTTGATGAACGGCGCCGAGACCGGGGAGCTACCTGCCCGCGAAGAACTCACTGACGCCGACCGCTGGATCTTGGATCGCCTCGAAGAGACCCGTGCCAAGGTTGACGCCTACCTGGATAACTACCAGTTCGCCAAGGCTAACGAAGAGCTCTATCACTTCGCCTGGGATGAGGTTTGTGACTGGTACTTAGAGATCACCAAGACCCAGATCCCGCGCGAAGGTTACAGCCAAGAAGGCCGCAACACTCAGCTGGTTCTCGGCCGCGTGCTTGATGTCCTGCTGCGACTGCTGCACCCAACGATGCCGTTTGTCACCGAAGTGCTGTGGAAAGCCCTGACGGAGAAAGACACCATTGTGCTTTCCAGCTGGCCGAGTGCGGAAGAAACCAATGGGGCAGTGGCCACTGATGAGACCGCCCGCGGACGCATCGAAGATGCCGAGAAGCTGATTACCGAAATCCGCCGCTTCCGTGCGGATCAAGGAGTCAAGCCCTCCCAGAAGGTTCCGGCAGCTATTGATTTCTCTGCCGCCGATCTAGTCGGCCAAGAAAATCTGGTCAGGTCGATGGCGAAGCTCGAGGTGCCTGCCGAAGGCTTCACCGAGTCCGCGTCCATCGAACTTCGACTATCTAAGGCCACCATCACCGTGGCACTAGATACCTCCAGCACCGTGGATGTTGCCGCCGAGCGGAAGCGATTGGAAAAGGACCTGGCCGTGGCGGAAAAGGAGCTGGTGACCACCGCAAAGAAGCTTGGCAACGAGGCATTTTTGGCGAAGGCCCCGGACGCGGTCGTCGATAAGATTAGTCACCGCCAGCAAGTTGCTCGCGAAGAAGTTGAGCGGATCACCGCTCGTCTGGAGGCACTGGCATGAGCAAGAATGAACAACGCGACGAAGCGGAGTTAATTTTGGACTCCGCCGCTGATGACGAAGATCTAGAAGACCTCGACAGCCTCGTTTCCCCGGAAGAGGGCGTCGGAATTGCCGAGCTCAACGAAGCTGGGCTGACGCTCAACCTAGATTTAGGCGAGACTGAAAAGCCTGCGGATATCGAGATCGCACCAGAGGATCTAGCCGAGCTTGCAGCTGTGGAAGCTGAACTAGATACTCGCTGGCCAGAAACCAAAATTGATCCTTCGCTCGAGCGCATCGAGCTGCTCATGGACCTGCTTGGCTCTCCCCAGCGCTCCTACCCGGCGATCCATGTCGCAGGTACCAACGGCAAGACCTCCACTGTGCGGATGATCGAGTCGCTTCTGCGTGCCTTCCATCGACGGACGGGCCGCACCACCAGCCCGCATCTGCAGCTAGTTACTGAACGAATTGGTATCGACGGTCGCCCCATCCATCCCCGCGACTATGTTCGCGTCTGGCGCGAGATCCAGCCCTATGTAGAACTGGTCGACACCAAGCTCGGCCGGATGTCTAAGTTCGAAGTTCTTACTGGCATCGCTTATGCCGCGTTTGCCGACGCCCCCGTCGACGTCGCCGTCGTCGAAGTCGGCATGGGCGGAACCTGGGATGCCACTAACGTCATTTCCTCAGACGTTGCAGTAGTCATGCCCGTTGGTCTCGACCACACCGAATACCTCGGCGAGACCATCGAAGAGATTGCCACTGAAAAGGCTGGCATCATCAAGTCCCGCTGGGATGCCGAAGATCTGCTGACCCCGCCCGATAACGTCGCAGTGGTAGCCGAACAAGACCCAGCTGCCATGAAGATCATTCTGGAACAGGCTGTCAGCGTCGACGCTGCCGTGGCACGCGCAGGTTCCGAGTTTGGCGTCATCGAGTCTCGCGTGGCAGTCGGTGGCCAGCAGCTGTCGATCCGTGGTCTCGGTGGCGAATATGAGGACATCTTCTTGCCCCTGTCCGGTGAACACCAAGCCCGCAACGCCGCGGTGGCATTGGCTGCAGTCGAAGCATTCTTCGGCGCTGGCAGCGGACGAACTCTCGACATCGCCAGCGTGCGGACTGGCTTTGCGCAGGTCACCTCGCCTGGACGGCTCGAACGAGTGCGCACCTCACCGTCAACCTTTATCGACGCCGCCCATAATCCGCACGGGGCCAAGGCACTCGGCGAGGCCCTAGAGCGAGATTTCTCCTTCAGCCGCTTGGTCGGAGTAATCGGGGTTCTCGGCGATAAAGATGCAGTGGGAATCCTCCGAGCACTGGAGCCCTATCTGTCCGAGGTAATCTGCACCCAAAACTCCAGCCCGCGAGCGCTTGACGCTTATGAGCTGGCAGAATATGCTCGCGACATCTTCGGTGAAGAGCGCGTCCATGTGGAAGAGAGCCTGCCTAGCGCCTACGCTCAGGCGGTCGAACTCGCCGAAGACGCCGATATCCAATCGGGCGCAGGCGTTGTGGTTACCGGTTCGGTAGTCACCGCAGGTGAGGCACGAACCCTCTTCGGAAAGGAACCCTCATGACCGATACCGATCTCGGCCCGCTTGGCTCCGGCCACGACCCAGCCAAGGACCCGATGAAAGGTATCCGGGGTGTCATGGCAGGCACTTTGGTGCTCGAAGCCATCACTATTTGGTTGGCGTTGACCGTGGTCCTCCGAGTGGACAACGGTGAATACTGGACCACCTTCAACTGGGTGTACATCACCGCGCTGGGTACTGCTCACTTCTTTATGGCTTTCCTTCAGCGCTTGCGATGGGCCCTGCCAGTGAACCTGGTTCTGCAGGTATTCGTCCTGGCGGGTGTCTTTGTTCATCCCTCCGTGGGAATCATCGGAGTTATCTTCGTCATCGTCTGGTGGTATCTGCTGCACCTGCGCTCATCCCTGATCGCCAGAATGAAGCGCGGACTGCTGGTCACCCAGCACCTGTAGCTTGTTTGGTAGCAAACCCGCCTTCGGGCGGGTTTTTTCATGCTTGTGGGTAGTGGGTGGTTGTTGGCGCTGCGGTTGTGGGCTGGTTAGTGGGGTGCGGGGCGTTTGGTGCGGTGCGGCTGACCGTTCGAGCGCGACGTGGTTGTTGGCGCTGCGGTT
>NZ_PTJO01000003.1:638316-720568 GCF_003716585.1 Corynebacterium alimapuense | reverse complement strand
GCTGACCGTTCGAGCGCGACGTGGTTGTTGGCGCTGCGGTTGTACCTAGTTTGTGGGGGTTGGGGAGGTTAACTGCGGTGCGAACAACCGCACCGCAACCGCACCGCAACCGCACCGCAACCGCAACCAGATGCACACCTCTAGCGGGAACGAATCAGCGGATGCCCGGAGGCGATCGAAACGCGGTTGAAGGCGTTGATCATGATGATCGCCCATTCCAGGGCGGCGACCTGTTCCTCGGCGAATATGTTGCAAGCTTGAACCGCCGCCAGGCTGTTCTCGTGGTCCTTGGGGAGAATAGTCAGTGCCTCGGCCAGTTCTAGCGCCGCGCGTTCTTGTTCGCTGAATTCAGTAACCATGCGCCACGCCGGAAGCGCATCGAGTTTGTAGTCTTCAACTCCGGCGCGTCGAGCAGCGGGGACGTGGATAGACAGGCAAGTTCCGCAGCCATTGATTTGGCTGACGCGGACGCTCACCAGCTCGAGCAGGCTCGATGGCAGATCGACATCTGGGTAGATCATTCGGAGTTTCTTGTTCACGTCACCGAGCGCGCGGTAGACCTCGGGGTAGAACTTGTCTAGGTAGGGAGGCTTTTTAGTCATGGACACTGTTCCTTAGATTCGTAGTTCGGGTCGGGCGATCGGGGCAGGATTGGTACGAGGGGTGATTCTGGCGTTAGGCAGTCCGGGAGCTGGCAGCCACGTGGGGCCTTGTGGTTGGTGCCCGATATAGCCGAGGGTCTGACCAAAGCGTTTGTCGCCAGCCTGCCACTGGGCGCGGTAGCGCTCGATCTCCTCGAAGCTTCGTCCGATGAAATTCCACCACATGATGATCGGTTCGGTGAAGGGTTCGCCGCCAATGAGGATCATTCGAGCAGTCTCGGAACCGTTGTTGTGGATATTTAGGCGTTGCTCTCCGATGCCGGTATAGGCCAGCTCTGTAGGAGCGAGGGAGATGCCTTCCAAGACGATGGAACCGGCGTCGATTAGCAGTCCATGTTCGAAGGCCGGATCGACCTCGATGCTTATCGACGCCCCCGGCAACAGGCTCAGTTCCGCACCCACGAGGGGAGTAAAAGTCGGCACGGGAGAGGTGTATCCCAGCAGTGATCCGAGGAATACCAAGGCACTGCCACCGTCAAAGGAAATGCGTTCCGGTGCATGATGGTCGAAACGGCGGGGGCCATCGCGGTTAGATTCGGGAAGCACCGTCCACAGCTGGACGCCGTGGAGGACTTTTGTGTCTGTGGTGGACACTTCTGAATGACAGATGCCAGCGCCGGAGGTCATGAGATTGACTTCGCCGGGGACTACGACTGCATGGTTGCCGCCCGAGTCGTGGTGGGTGATAGCTCCTTGGAAAAGCCAACTAACTGTCTGTAACCCAGTATGCGGATGAGGGGCAACATCCATCCCGCTAGAAACGGATACATCGTTAGGGCCGTAATGGTCGAGAAAACACCAGGCTCCAATGAGGCTGCGTTGTCGCTGAGGCAATGTGCGATGAACGCTCATGGCACGCGGGCCACCTAGGGGGACCTCGCGGGAGGTGATGATCTCTACTTTCGTCACAGACATGGCGGCCGGTTCCTTTCAGTAGCTATCTTCATCATAACCACTAAGTTGTTGATTCGTCACCAAGAGTGTTTGGAGTGGAACGTTTATGCTTGTGCCTCATGCGTGCTCTTTATCTCGGACTCGCCGCCGTAGCTTGCGTGGTGGCCTTGCTTTTCAAATTCCTAGGAATAACTGACCTCGGTGCCGTCGTTGCGCTGCTTGTCGCCGGGACCCTGCTAGTCATGGGGCTTCGGGTTGTTGCTGGAGAACGGATCTCCCAACCATTGGCGCCTGATGAGAAACAATTGGCGACGTTGCGAGAGCTTAAATCCCGAGGTGACGAGGGTGCTGCCATTCGTCAGGTGCAATTGTGGTTTCGGGATACCACCGCTGAGCAAGCCCGCCGATTAGTCCATGATCTTGACTGAGCTGGCCTCGCTTAGCCGTAGCGTAGATGCTTCGGTAGAGTCTTGAGTTATGACTGAACGCACCCTCATCCTGATCAAGCCGGACGGCGTCAAAAACGGCCACGTCGGCGAGATTCTCGCCCGCATCGAGCGCAAGGGCCTGACCCTGACCGCTTTGGATCTGCGCGTTGCAGATCGCGCCACCGCTGAGCAGCACTACGCTGAGCACTCCGAGCGCCCCTTCTTCGGTGAGCTCGTTGAGTTCATCACCTCCGCACCTCTGGTAGCTGGCATCGTCGAAGGCGAGCGCGCCATCGAAGCATGGCGTCAGCTTGCAGGCGGCACCGACCCGGTCTCCAAGGCCACCCCGGGCACCATCCGCGGCGACTTCGCACTGAGCGTCGGCGAGAATGTTGTTCACGGTTCTGACTCCTCCGAGTCCGCCGAGCGCGAGATCAACATCTGGTTCCCGAACCTCTGATCTAGCCACCACCTTTAAGGCCGCCCTCCGGATTGACCGGAGTGCGGTCTTTATTCGTTTCCGGTGCTGTTGTTAAGGCCATGGCGCTCAGGTGTGCGACAATAGGCGAAGGTTGTCTCGACACCGACCCCGACGAGCGGGCAGAGACGGTGGAACAACCAAACGCATTAACTAAATACCGACACTGACGCGATTTTTCGAATTATCTCTGTGCGGCGGCGGCGAGCATGCTCGCCAGCGCCCGGAGATGATGTCGACCAACAATTACAGGAGCATCCGTGGCTGATTCCACTGAACCCACCAAAAGCACCGAAAACAACACCGAAAACAACGCTGAAAATAACAAAGCCCAAGAAGACTCCGGAGCCCAGGCCCCGAAACGGCGTCGATCGGCACGCAAGGCAGTAGCTAAAAAGCCGGCAGCTAAGAAATCCGTAGCGAAGAAAACTGTTGCGAAGAAAACTGCGGCTGCCACCCCGGACGTCGAGAAGCCGATAAAAAAGGCCAGTAAGAAGCGCGCGCCGAAGGCAGCGAAAGTCACAGTGCAGGAACCTGCCGTAGACGTTGTTGCTCAAGACGCAGTTGCCGTCGCTTTCCCGGATTTTGACCGCACCGCAATAGGCGAGCGGGCCCGTGTGCACGTATTAGCCAAAGCGCTGGGACTGACCTCTCGCCAGCTGATCGTGGCGTTGGAAAAAATGGGGCTAAAGAAGGTAGCTCAGTCCGCACTCAACGGTTCGGAAATTGATGCGCTGCTGACCGCGCTAGCCACCCCGCAGCAGCTGGAAGAGGCCAAGCCTGTCGAAGCTGAGTTGCCAGTTACTCCAGCAGCTCCGGCATCTCCGGTTGAACCAGAGGAAAAGATTCGCACCCGGGTGCGCAAAAATGTCGTCAATGAGATCAGCCAGATCGAAGAGAAGGTAGAGGCTGACCTCGCAGCAGTGCTCAGCGAGGAGCCACTCCAAGAGGTGCTCCCCGAGATCACCCCTATGCCTAAAGCTTCACCGGATGCCGAGGTGAAGAAATACACCCCGATCTTCCGTGCGCCTGAGGCTGAGATCTCAACACCAGCGCCCGCTACGGACCAGGAATCAGAAGATGGAGAGACAGCTTCTTCTCGACGTCGCCGTCGCGGGCGCAGAGGCGCCAGCCGAGGACGCGGAGTCGACGAGACCCCTGTCGAGGGCACACGCACCGAGCAGGCTCCGGTTGAGCCCGCCCCGGTCGCGGAGACAACGGTGGGCGAGCAGGATGTCGATAAGCAGATCGACCAGGACCTGCCGGTAGAGCCCGTCGCATTGAAGGGGTCGACCAGGCTTGAGGCCCAGCGTCGCCGTCGCACGGAGCTGCGGGAAGAAGGCAAAAAGCGCAAGCATATTGTCTCGCAGGCCGAGTTCTTGGCGCGCCGGGAATCAGTGGCCCGGACCATGGTGGTTCGGGAGCGCAACCGGAATGATCATCCGGGCACTGTGACTCAGGTCGGTGTGCTTGAAGATGATCTGTTGGTGGAGCACTTTGTCACCTCTGAGGCTCAAGCCTCGATGATCGGCAATATTTACCTTGGTCGGGTGCAGAATGTCCTGCCGAGCATGGAAGCCGCCTTCATTGATATCGGAGAAGGCCGCAACGGAGTGCTCTACGCCGGCGAGGTCGATTGGAAGTCTGCTGGTCTGGGTGGACGCGGCCGTCGCATCGAACAAGCATTGAAATCTGGCGATCAGGTTTTGGTGCAGGTCAGCAAAGACCCCGTTGGGCACAAAGGTGCGCGGTTGACCACCCAGATTTCCCTGGCTGGTCGCTACTTGGTCTACGTGCCAGGTGGACGCAGTGCGGGCATCTCTCGCAAATTGCCCGGACCGGAGCGTAAGCGACTCAAAGAAATCCTGACCAAGGTTGTGCCGGGACAAGGCGGGGCGATCATTCGTACAGCCGCAGAGAATGTCTCTGAGGAAGCTATCGGCGCCGACGTTGAGCGCCTGCACACGATGTGGGAAGACATCCGTACGCGCGCAAACAAGGAAATGCACTCCAAGGGTTCCCGTCCCGTGACCATGTATGAAGAGCCAAACATGCTGGTCAAGGTTATTCGTGATTTGTTCAATGAGGACTTCACTCGATTGATCGTCGACGGTGACCATGCTTGGAATACTGTGCATGCTTATGTGAAGTCTGTCGCTCCCGATCTACTTGATCGCGTCCAGCGCTTCAATCGTGGAGCAGACGAGCAGGATGCTTTCGCTAAGTATCGCGTTGATGAGCAACTGCAAAAGGCGTTGGCTCGGAAGGTCTGGCTGCCTTCCGGCGGAACGCTCGTCATCGATCGCACTGAAGCCATGACCGTCGTGGACGTCAACACCGGCAAGTTCACTGGCTCGGGAGGCAACCTCGAAGAGACCGTCACTCGTAATAACCTCGAGGCTGCGGAGGAGATCGTCCGCCAAATGCGCCTGCGTGATCTCGGCGGCATGATTGTCGTTGACTTCATTGACATGGTGCTCTCCGAGAACCAAGAACTGGTTCTACGCCGGCTTAAAGAGGCCCTCGGGCGTGACCGTACTCGCCACCAAGTTTCGGAGGTTACCTCGCTTGGTCTGGTGCAGATGACGCGCAAGCGTTTGGGAACTGGGTTGCTGGAGACTTTCGCTACGGAATGTGAGCACTGTGCTGGCCGAGGCCTCATCGTTCACGAGGATCCAGTCGAGGAGAATCTCGACGCTGGCGAAGGGCACTCGCGCCGGGATAGTGCTGAGCGGGGATCGCGTCGTCGACCAACTCCCATAAAGGCTGCTGCTAAGTTGCCTCCGACTAGTGAGACCAAGGCGTCAGACTTGGAAAAGCTAGCTGCCGCGGTCGTCGTCGCAGAGGATGAAGCTGCAGCGGAGGAGACGGTAAAGGAGCATCCTCAGCAGGGACAGTCTCGCCGTCGACGTTCCCGTCGTGGGCGTCGTAACGATACCCGCGACCGCCGTAACTCGGGAGAGAACAAGCCGGATCAGGCTCCGGCCCCCACCTCGGTTGAGCCTGAGGAAAGCGATCTAGAAAAGATCGTCTCCGAAGCTCTGCGACGCGCAGGTCAAGCAGACCCAGAAGAGCCCACTGGTGCGGATTATGCACCAGCAGAAGAGACGCCGGAAGAGGCATCCGATCTTGCCCTAGCCACAGGGGAAAAGACTTTCCAACAGGCAGTATCGGACTTCGAGAAGTCTCCGCGCCGTCGTCGTCGTACTCGCGGAAACTCCCGTTCGGATCATCGTCCGCAGCCACAGGAACACAAAAAATCAGCACCGAGTGAGTCGAAGGCTCAGCCGGTGGAGGTTGCTCGGGAAACTCCCGTTGCTGCCGAGATTCCTACGGGTCGGAAAAAGCAACAACGTCGCCGAAAGACTCGGAGCGTATCGACGCGCCGTTCCACGCCTGTGAGCGATGATCTTTCGGTGGCCCCAGCTGCAGCGCCGGTAACTCCTGCGCCGGCAGCCGCTCAGGCTCCCAAGGTTGCTTCCTCATCAGAGGTGAGCCGCAAGGGGCGCCGTCGTGCGGTGCGGCGAACCATGATCAAGCCTGAAGTAGCTCAGCAACATGCAGCTTCGAATTCTCAGCCGACCAGTGCTGAGAAAGTTGAGAGTAGTGCTGGTAGACACAAGGATCTGACGGTTGCTAGACGCGGTGGACGTCGACGGGTGACCAGGCGAACAACCCAGCGATAGCAGAGACAACCGGCGGTTTGTATTTTTACAGGCCTACGGGGTAATCTTTGACAGTCGCTGTTTCGGGGCTTATTGCGCTGTCGGACCATATGTTGATCCTGACGTGCTTGCATACCCGAAACGCAAGTAAATTATTCGTCCATTCAGGTGCACCGTGCGGCAGCGCCTGAGCCGAGTTTAGATAAGGGGTAACCCTCCTATGTACGTGATCGTCAAGACCGGCGGCAAGCAGTACAAGGTTGCCGAAGGCGACCTCGTCAAGGTCGAGAAGATCGAGGGTGAGCTGGGTTCTTCCGTGGCTCTCACCCCGGTTCTGCTCGTCGACGGTGCCAATGTCACTTCCAAGTCCGACGACCTCGCTAAGGTGAGCGTTGCGGCAGAGATCGTCGAGCACACCAAGGGCCCGAAGATCGATATCCTGAAATACAAGAACAAGACCCGCTACAAGCGCCGTATGGGCCACCGTCAGAAACTGACTGTGCTCAAAGTTACCGGTATCAACTGAGCCTGCGGGCTTTCCGAGCAGAAACCCCAGGGAGGGAAATGCAATGGCACATAAGAAGGGTGCTTCCAGCTCCAGCAATGGTCGTGACTCCGAGTCTAAGCGCCTTGGCGTTAAGCGTTTCGGTGGTCAGCAGGTCAAAGCCGGCGAGATCCTGATCCGTCAGCGTGGAACCAAGTTCCATCCGGGCGAGAACGTCGGACGCGGCGGCGATGACACGCTGTTCGCTCTGAAGACCGGTGCCGTGCAGTTCGGCATCAAGCGCAACCGTCGCATGGTTAACATCGTCGAAAGCGTCGAGAGCGAGACCGTCGACGCTTAATTGCGCTGATTCTCATTCTTGGAACGAGAATGAACCCGCTATGATCCGCTATGGATCATGGCGGGTTCGTCGTTATCTGGGTACTGAGTGTGTGGCCAGTGGTAGTTTCTGCAGCACCTTGGCACAAGTTCATGTGTTTGATGCGGACTAAGTGGCAGAAGGCAGAACCCATAACGGCGAAATTATCGTAACCTGGGCTGAGAGATCTTTTCTTGGGCACTTGGCGCTGGAATAGAGCGGCTGAGTCGGTACCGGATAAACGCCTTATAGCCTATGGCTTGGCTGGTGCTAGGATCGCCCTACCTGTAAACAATCGGAGGAAATCCATACATGTCCCGCTTCGTAGACCGCGTGGTTCTGCACCTAGCCTCCGGCGACGGTGGAAACGGCTGCTCGTCTGTCCACCGCGAGAAGTTCAAGCCGCTCGGCGGCCCTGACGGAGGCAACGGTGGGCACGGTGGTGACGTCATTCTCGAGGTCTCCGCACAGGTTCACACCTTGTTGGACTTTCACTTCCGCCCGCACCTCAAAGCTGGTCGTGGCGGCGGTGGCGCTGGCTCTTACCGCCATGGCGCCCGTGGCAAGGACCTCGTTCTTGAGGTTCCAGTGGGCACTGTCTTGCTCTCTGAGTCCGGAGATGTCCTCGCTGACCTTACCGTTCCAGGAACCCGTTTCATCGCGGCCCAAGGCGGTTTCGGTGGCCTAGGCAACGGTGCCTTGGCTTCTGCTAAGCGCAAAGCCCCCGGTTTCGCACTCAAGGGCGAACCAGGTGAAGAACATGATCTGATCATGGAGCTGAAATCCATGGCAGATGTGGGACTGGTGGGCTTTCCTTCCGCTGGTAAGTCCTCGCTGATTTCAGTGCTTTCCTCCGCCAAGCCGAAGATTGCTGACTACCCCTTTACTACTTTGGCACCGAACCTCGGAGTGGTCCATGTGGGCCACGAGACGTTGACTGTGGCCGATGTCCCGGGTCTGATTCCGGGTGCTAGCCAAGGCAAGGGTCTGGGGTTGGACTTCCTGCGTCATATCGAGCGCACTTCGGTGCTCGTGCACGTGGTTGATGCCGCGACACTTGAGCCCGGCCGCGACCCGGCCAGTGATATCGAGGCTCTGGAGGCAGAGCTGGCAGCCTATGAATCGGCACTCGATAATGACACTGGCCTTGGTGACCTCAAGGACCGACCTCGGCTAATCGTGCTCAATAAGGCGGATGTGCCGGAAGCTGAAGAATTGGCTGAGTTTGTCAAAGCCGATCTGGAAGAGCAGTTTGGTTGGCCGGTGTTCATTATCTCCGCGGTCGCCCAAAAGGGGCTGGAGCCGCTGAAATACAAGCTGCTAGAAATCGTGAAGGCTGCGCGTAAGGCTCGTCCGAAGGTTAAAGCGGATAAGGAACACACGATTATTCGCCCGCGGGCGGTTGACGCTCCCCGCGAAGACTTCACGGTGGTTGCGAACCCAGAAAACCCGGAAGCCTTTATCGTCTCCGGACGGAAGATCCAACGGTGGATCATCCAGACCGACTTCGAAAATGAAGAGGCTATTGGCTTCCTCGCCGATCGTTTGGCCAAGGCCGGCGTGGAAAAGGCGCTGTATAAAGCAGGTGCCCAAGAAGGCTGCACGGTCACTATCGGCGATATCTCCTTCGAGTGGGAGCCGTTGACTGGTTCTGGCATTGACCCGACCGTTGCTGGCCGTGGCTCCGATGCGCGTCTGGTGCGTAATGATCGAATCTCGGCTGAAGAGCGCAAGCGTGCTTCGCAGGCACGTCGTGGTTTGATCGACGAATACGACTTCGGCGATGGGGAGATCCCAGATCGCGAGCGCTGGCAGGGTTAGCCTCTGTCGGCTCGGTCTGTAGTGTGGAGTGCCATGACGATGCCTAGCTATCACGGCCTTCCCTTGTCTCCATATGAAAACACCGCGGAAGACGTTGAGTTTCCCGGTCCGACCGAAGAACCTGACGGTAACCCCGCTTTTGGCCACGAGTCCTCCATGCGTGAGCTCATCTCGAATGCCAAACGCGTGGTGGTTAAAATCGGTTCCTCATCGTTGACCAACGAAGACTTCACCGTCGATCCCAACAAGATCAACCACATCGTGGATGCACTTCAAGCTCGGATGAATATCTCCGACCTAATTGTTGTCTCCTCCGGCGCGGTCGCTGCCGGAATGGGGCCGCTGGGTTTGTCCCAGCGTCCCACCGACTTAGCCACCAAGCAGGCTGCCGCGGCAGTTGGCCAGGTGCATTTGGCTCACCAGTGGGCACGTTCTTTCGCCCGCTATGACCGCACGGTCGGTCAGGTCCTCTTGACGGCCTCGGATGCCGGTCGGCGTGAGCGTGCGCGAAACGCACAGCGAACGATTGACCGACTCCGCCAGCTGCGGGCTATCCCGATTGTTAATGAAAATGACACAGTCGCTACTTCCGAGATGCGCTTCGGCGACAATGACCGGCTCTCGGCGATCGTTTCTCACCTAACGGCAGCGGATGCTCTGGTGCTGCTTTCTGATGTCGATGGTCTCTTCGACCGCAATCCAGTCGAGCCTGATGCGCGTTTTGTCTCCGAGGTTCGCTCGGGTCGGGATCTGAAAGGTGTCATTGCTGGTGATGGTGGTTTGGTGGGTACCGGAGGTATGGCCTCGAAGGTCTCTGCTGCCCGCCTAGCCTCTCGTGGCGGCGTGCCCGTTCTATTGACCTCCGCGGCCAACATCGGCCCGGCTTTGGAAGACGCGAGCGTCGGCACGGTATTCCATCCCAGTGAAGACCGGCTCTCAGCGTGGAAGTTCTGGGCACTTTATTCCGCAGACATAGGCGGTACTTTGCGCTTGGACCGCGGTGCGGTCAACGCAGTAACTTCTGGCGGAACCTCCTTGCTGGCCGTAGGCATTACTGCGGTTGATGGTGAGTTCCAATCCGGAGAGATCGTGGAGATTATTGGCCCAGACGGCCAGATCGTTGGGCGCGGCGAGGCAGCCTATGACTCAGATACCCTTGAAGGCATGCTGGGTAAACACACTGAGGAGCTTCCAGAAGGCCAGCAGCGCCCAGTAGTCCATGCTGACTACCTTTCCAACTACGCTTCTCGGACCTAATTGAGATCCGACCGAGCACGAGTAGGTTAGTCGCACAGCAGGAGTGGGGGCTCCACCTGATAGTTGGGGGCAAGTGTTGTGTGAATAGATCTCGTCTGATCTTGACCTGAATCTGTTTTAGGATGTGTCGTCGTTGGCTGCGGCCAGCGATAGTGGTTCCTGGCTGGCAATACCGCCGGCATTGAGCAGATTCGGTCACCTGTTCGATCGATGTTTCGCTAGACTCGGGCACCATGACTGATCAGCGCACTATTGAAAGAGACGAAGTCCTTAACAAGGCCCGCGCGGCCAAGGCGGTCGCCCCTGTCTTGGCGCAGCTGCCTACCGTGCGGAAAAACGAGATTCTTCTTGCCGCAGCGGAAACCCTTATTGCCAAGACCCCAGAGATCCTCGCTGCTAATGTCCAAGACATTGCAGAAGGTCGTGCCAATGGCATGGCAGAGTCCCTCGTTGACCGGCTGAGCCTAGATGCCGCGCGCATTGAAGGTATCGCTGGCGGCCTCCGTCAGGTGGCCGGGCTACAGGACCCCGTAGGGGAGGTGCTCGGTGGTGGTGTGATGCCCAATGGCATCCAGATGAAGCAAATTCGAGTCCCGCTGGGCGTGATGGGCATGGTCTATGAAGCCCGCCCCAATGTCACCGTTGACGCTTTTGGCCTAGCCCTGAAATCAGGCAACGTTCCGTTGCTGCGTGGCTCTAAAACTGCAAAGTACTCAAATGCCAAGCTGGTGGAGATCCTGCAGGGCGTTGTGGAGTCCTTTGATCTTCCACGAGAAACTGTGCAGCTCTTGCCGTGTGAGACTCATGATTCGGTGCAGGATTTGATCACCGCTCGCGGGCTGGTGGACGTGGTCATTCCGCGTGGTGGAGCACGGCTTATCGAAGCGGTAGTCACCGGAGCCACTGTGCCGGCGATTGAGACTGGCACCGGAAATTGTCATTTCTACATCGACGCAGATGCGGATGTGGAGGAAGGCATCACTTTGGCCATCAACGGCAAGACTCGCCGTTGCTCGGTGTGTAATGCTACCGAGACCGTGCTTATCGACGCCGCTTTGAGCGACGCAGATAAAGCCCGCATCGTTGCTGCGTTCCAGGCTGCCGGGGTCACCGTGCACGGTGACGTCGATGAGCTGGAGGCATTCGGAGCCAGCGATATCGTCCAAGCGGATGACACGGACTGGGGTGCGGAATATCTGTCAATGGATATTGCTGCCAAGGTGGTCGACGGGGTCAGCGGTGCGATTGCCCACATTGCTAAGTGGACCACCGGCCATACCGAGGCGATCTCTACTACCAACATTATTACCGCGCAGGCCTTTGCCGATCAGGTTGATGCCGCAGCAGTGATGATCAACGCATCCACTGCCTTCACCGATGGTGAGCAATACGGCATGGGCGCAGAGATTGGGATTTCTACCCAAAAGCTGCATGCACGTGGTCCGATGGCACTTCCAGAGCTCACTTCCACTAAGTGGATTTTGCAGGGAACCGGCCACGCTCGCCCTTAGAGAAAGCTGACCGTTACCTGTATTTTCTTATGAGGCACTGTAAGGTTAGGCCTCATGAAGATGAGATCTCGGGCCCTTGTTGCTACCACCACCGCATTCGCACTGATTGCGGGGACGTTTTCTCCGGCCTTAGCAGCGGAAGCACCCGCTGATGGAGATGACCTGTGCCCATCAGTAGTTGTGGTGGCGGCGCGGGGAAGCGAACAAAATGAGGAGTTCCCTCCTACTAGCTACGCGGAAGGCTCACCATGGGTGTCTAATGGTTTTGAAGGCCCAAATATTAAGGGCTTTTTGAAACGGGCGCAGCAGCACCATCTGGACACTACCGGTGAGTCATTGATGGAAGACGTGCTGGTGATGGGCCTTGACGATGAGATCTATCCGGCAGATTTCCCAGTTCCGAAATTGGCAGAAGACGATGAGGAGCTAGAAACGCTAGAGATGGTTCGCCGGGTGCAGGTGCTATTAGCCGAGACTCCGGCCCAAGAGATTGTCGGAGATTCGCTGCAGTCTTTTGCCAAGAGCCTGCGTTCCGGAGTGCGCGGAGTCCGAGGGATGATCGAAGGCTATGAAGCCTCGACTGGCTGTGCGCCCGGATATATCTTGATTGGATATTCTCAGGGTGCGTTGGTGCTTGCTCCGCATGAAAAATGGTTGCAGGAAAGTGGTCGATTGGTGGGCAGCATCTACTTCGGTAGTCCACTGGTGACTGCCGGAGACCGCACTGCCATCGGAACAGCCGCTCATGGCGGCATGCTGAAAACATCTTCGGAGAATGCTCCCGATTCCGGCAATGTCAACAAGCTGAACTACTGCCTTCCGGATGATTTTGTTTGTGATCTTTCGGTGGATGCCGTTTCTAACGGGATCCAGGGCGCTTCTGGTGGAGTTCACGCTACTTATTTCCTCGATGGCCAGACTCAGCCAGAAGATGCCTCTGTCGCCGAACGCTTCGCGGGGTGGGTTAGCGGTTATACTTCTCGTTCATGAACTCCCGCAGGCGCATCGGCGTCATGGGTGGAACCTTTGACCCGATCCACCATGGACACCTAGTAGCTGCTAGCGAAGTTGCTGATCGGTTTTCATTGGATTCAGTCATCTTCGTTCCCACCGGTCAGCCTTGGCAAAAGGCACATAAACAAGTCTCGCCAGCAGAGCATCGCTATCTCATGACAGTGATCGCCACTGCCTCCAATCCGCGGTTTATGGCCAGCCGCGTGGATATTGACCGCGGGGGGGATACCTACACCATCGACACACTGCACGATCTGCGGAAGCAAAACCCGGATGCGGATTTGTTTTTCATTACTGGTGCGGATGCCTTGAGCTCGATTGTGACGTGGCGTGATTGGGAGCAGATGTTTGACTTGGCGCATTTTGTCGGTGTGACCAGGCCTGGTTATGAATTGACCGAAGAAATGCTGCCCCAGGTCCACCAACAACGCGTTGATCTGATTGATATTCCGGCCATGGCGATCTCCTCTACTGATTGTCGGAATCGCTCCAGCCAAGGCCGCCCAGTGTGGTATTTAGTGCCTGATGGGGTAGTGCAATATATTGCGAAGAATGACCTGTACAGCTCAAAGTAGGATATTTGGGCCTATCCGTGGGAAACTGGGGATTGAATTATCTCTACCGCATCAAAGATGAGGACATTGCGTGACTGTTTCTGACCAATCCCGCCGCCTGGCCGTTGTTGCCGCGCTGGCAGCCGATGAGAAACTGGGGCACAACATCATCGCCCTGGATGTCTCCGATGTTATGGGCATCACCGAGGTGTTCGTTGTCGCCTCCGCTGAGAGCGAGCGCCAGGTTTCCTCGATCGTTGAGGAAATCGAAGATAAGCTGACCGAAGCTGGCGCCGAGCCAATTCGTCGTGAGGGCAACCGCGAAAACCGCTGGGTGCTGCTCGACTACGGCTCTCTCGTCGTTCATATTCAGCGTGAAGCTGAGCGCGAATTCTATGGCCTGGATCGGCTCTACCGTGATTGCGCGGCCATTGAGATTGAAGGCATTGAAACTCCGGAGCGTCCCGGAGACTGGACCGCGGATGACGTTGATGTCCGCAAGGTCGATTCCATCGATCAGATTCCCCTCGCTTCGGCTGCTCCGGGGGACGAGGACGAGGAGGACTAAGTTACATGACCCGCCGCTTGGTATTGGTCCGACATGGTCAGACTCATTACAACGCCACCCGCAGGATGCAGGGGCAGCTCGACACCGAGCTGTCCGCTCTCGGCCGGGATCAGGCGCGCGCGGCGGGCCGGTTGCTTATCGACGCAGGCATCTCCCGCATCGTTTCCTCCGATCTTTCCCGTGCCTTTGACACCGCAAGCATCATCGCAGAGGTCTTAGGACTGGACGTCGTTAAGGATTCTCGGCTGCGAGAGACCCACTTAGGACAATGGCAGGCGAAGACCTCCATGGAGGTCGACGCCGAGCTACCTGGTGCTCGCGCAGCCTGGCGCCACGACGCAACGTGGGCCCCGCCAGGCGGGGAATCTCGCGTGGAGGTAGCCAAGCGTGCGCGGCCGGTCGTTGAAGAATTGATGGAAAGCTATGAAGGCTGGGATGGAAACGCCGTACTCCTAGTCGCTCATGGCGGCACGATCTCGGCATTGACTTCCCATCTTCTCGGCCTGGATGTTTCCATGTATCCGATTTTCTCGGGGCTTAACAATGCTGGTCGCTCAGAGCTGACCGCACGCCCGCGCTACCAGCCGGGCAGTCCAGATGCACTCGATGACGTCTCTCATGGAGTCGAAGGCGATGGCCGAGTCGGCCCGCCCCGATTTACCCCGGAGACAGTGACCGATGCCCAGTGGTACCTCGACGGATGGAACATGGGATAAATGCCAGTCCGCATCGTTACGGATTCCTCCGCCAGTCTGTCCGAGGATGTCATCGAAGAGCTAGGCATCACGGTCGTTGATTTGCACGTGATGGAAGACGAAGAAAGGCACGAGGCGTTTACCTCGGGGCTGTCTGCTCTTGAGCTGACTGCAGCCTATGCTCGTCAGCTCGAACGCGGCGGTGATGAAGGAGTCTTGGCACTGCATCTGTCTAAGAATCTCTCCTCCACGTGGTCGGCAGCAGTACAAGCAGCAGCAGTATTCCCCGACAATATGGTCAGGGTGCTTGACACCGGCTCTGTTGGGATGGCCATTGGCGCGGCTGCCATGGCAGCCGCGAAGCTAGCCAGCCAAGGCAAAGATCTAGACACCTGCCAGGAGATGGCGATAGACACGCTGGAGCGCTCTTCAACGTGGATCTATCTCCATCGGATCGACGAGATTCGTAAATCCGGAAGAATTTCCGCCACCACCGCAGTCCTGTCTGCCGCATTGCTAGCAACGAAGCCGATCATGCAGATCAAAGATGGCCGGCTGGAGCTAGTGGGTAAGACTCGTACTCAATCTAAAGCATTCACCAAGCTCGTTGAGCTGGTTATTGAACGCGCTCATGAAGATCCGGTCTTTATTGCTATTCAGCACAATGAAGCTGAAGAATCTGCTGGAGATCTCCGAGATATGTTCGAGGAAGTCTTGCCAGAGGGCTCAAGCTTCATGACTATGCCGATGGAAGAGACTCTCTCAGTGCACACCGGTGAGGGTGCGGTTGGGGTTTCTGCTGTGTTTGCAGATCGTCCAGAGGACTTCTCCACAGTTAGTTGATGCTTGGACATGATTGTCCACAGGTTTCTAAAGCGGTCCTACCTTGTAGGTGGCTGAGTACCTAGCGTGAGCGGCATGAGTGCTGCCGTTGATCGTTTGAAAGATCTCACCCGTCCCACTGGAGAAGAAGATCTCCTCGACGTTGCCTATCCCACCCCGCGGTTTTCGCTGAGCCTGCGGCATGCGGTCTTTGCTACCTGCTTAGTGGCCGTACTGCTTGGCGGTTGGTTAGTGCTCCGAGGTGATCCTGCGGATAGTTCGCTTCCGGTGGCAGACCAAGCGCTGCCGGCGCTCTCTTCGGTGAGCGAAGTTCCAGCTGAGCCGCTGGTGGTGTCAGTGGTAGGAGAAGTCGCCCGACCCGGTCTGATCACCTTGCCACCGGGTTCTCGAGTCGATGACGCGCTCGCTGTGGCTGGGCCACTACCTGGTGCACAGTTGGCGTCTGTGAATCTGGCTCAATTGATGATTGATGGCCAACAATTGTTAGTCCCTGCTCAAAGCGCAGAACTGGGTGGTGCGGAAGACACATTGGCTCTGGATGGCTCGGGTAATTCGTTGGTCTCACTGAACTCGGCTTCCGCAGCGGAGCTGATGAGTCTTGATGGAGTAGGTGAAAAAACCGCCGAAGAGATCATTTCCTATCGGGAAAGCTCGGGCGGATTTAGCACCCTTGATCAACTCATGGAGGTCAAAGGAATTGGGCCAGCGAAGTTTGAGGCGATGGTGGGTCGGGTCAGTTTGTGAGCGAACTGCGTCTGGTTCCTGGTGCGCTAGTGGTCTGGGCTGTGACATTGTTTCTGCTGTTCTATGGGGCGGAAATGGTGACAGTGCTGGTAGTGCTATTGGGACTGGTTATTGTCGCGGTGGTGTTGGTGTGGTGCCGGCAATCGGGTCAGGCGCTATTTACTACTGCGGTGGGGGCTACCGCAGTGGCGCTGACGGTGGTTCGGATTCAGCAGGCGGCGCGATGGATTCCTGCGAAACCATTGCTGGGAGAAGTCTCTGCCGCACCGGTTGAGGTGAGCTCTGGCGGATATCTGGTGCGGTTAGCTGTTGATGGTTATCCCGCAGTATTGCCGGTGTTTAGCGAGTTGGCGCCGGAGCACTTAGCTATAGGAAGTCAGGTACTAGCCCAGGTGAATATGAGCTCTTCGCAGCGGCCTGGGGTGGGCGACCAAGTGGCGACTGGTGAGCTTCAGCTGGTTGAGGGACCGACTGGAATGGCCGCGTTTGCAGCGCAGGTTCGTGAGTCGTTTTCACAGTCTGTTGTGGCGTCGGTGGGGACGTCTTCGCAGGGGTTGATTCCTGGGATGGTGTTGGGGGATACCAGTGGGCAGTCGGTTGCAGAGCGTGAGCTCTATATTGTGACTGGGCTCAGCCACCTTAGCGCTGTGAGTGGGGCGAATGTAGCGATTGTGACTACCGCTGCGGTCTTGGTTTGTCGGCTTTTGACTCTGGGGCCGCGGATTCAGATCGGGGTGGCTACCGGTGCACTGGTGGGATTTGTTGGATTGGTGGGGACTGAACCAAGTGTGTTGCGGGCCTCGGTGACTGGATTAGTGGGGCTATTAGCCGTCCTTAACTCTTCCCGGATGGAGCCGATCCACGGCTTGAGCTTGGCAGTGATCGGTTTGATCTTCTGGGATTCCGATCTAGCTGCCTCTTATGGCTTCGCGCTGTCGGTGGCAGCTACCGCGGGGATCATTGCGTTGTATCCCTTGCTCTATCGCCCGTTGGCGGCTACTGGTTTGCCAGCGATTCTCATGCGAGCGGTGGCTGTGGCAGTAGCCGCCGATATTGTCACCATGCCAATTATCGCGTTGATGGCAGGCGAAGTCTCGTTGGTATCAGTGGTAGCCAATGTCCTGGTGGCGGTAGTGGTACCTCCAGTAACGGTGCTGGGATTACTAGCTGCTGGACTATCGATGCTTCCAGGAGGACTAGAAGTGATCCTGCTGTGGGTGATCGAGCCCTGTACGTGGTGGATCCATCAGGTGGCCTCAGTCGGTGCTGGGCTGGGTTTAGCTACGGTGTCTGCCTCCCCGGCATGGGTGCTAGTGGCCTACGGGTGGATCATTGCTGCGGTGGTTGGCGGACATGCGGGAAAGACGTTGGTGGTATTGGCCATCTGGTTTGTTGTTGCCGCTCGTGGAGAGCAGACCGCACCTGAGCTAGACATAGGGGAGCTTTCAACTCATGTGGTCAAGACCGTGGAAGATCTAGAGAGTGTTCCACCAGGTACTCACGTGATCATCGTGCTTGATAGTTCTGGGCAGGCTGCGCAGCGGCCGACGGTGACAAGGCAGGGGATTCCGGTGCTATTTCCCCATCGTGACGGAGAAGTCACTGTGCATAGTGATGGCACCCAGCATGCTGGTGACGGGAGGTTCTAAAACAGAGGTGTGGCACGATAGTAGTCATGTCTGTGGGCCCTGTTCACCTGATCCTTGGCGAGGATAGCTTCCTTGCTGAACGCATTCGCCAATCCCTGGTTTTGGCCGTACGTGAAGAACTTCCAGCGGGCGCGGAGTTGGAAGTGACCACTCTGCGTGGTTCCTATGTCACCGTTCCTGAGCTTATTGATGCCACCAGCCCCTCTCTCTTTGGCGAGGATCGTGTGGTGGTCTTTACCCGGATGGAACTAGCCGGCAAAGAGCCCACCGAGATTTTGCTCAAGGCTTGTCGTGATGTGGCGCCTGGGATTCATCTGGTTATTCAACACACTGGTGGCGGCCGGCAGAAAGCGATGGTGGCTAAGTTTCGGAAGCTCGCCCAAGTCCATGAGGCCAACCCACTCAAGCCACGGGATCGTCCAGCCTGGGTAACTAATGAGTTTCGTACCCACGGAGTGCGTCCCACTCCGGATGTAGTGCACGCGCTGCTTGAGGGGGTGGGTTCTGATCTTCGAGAGCTGGCCTCCGCTGTATCTCAGCTGGTCTCGGATACCAATGGTGAGGTCACTGTGGCTACGGTGCGTTCCTATTACGAGGGCGTTGCCGAAGTTTCTGGATTTGATATCGCGGATTTGGCAGTCAATGGTCAGACTGCGCGTGCGGTAGCTAGTACGCGCCGCGCATTGCAGCTGGGCATGAACCCAGTGGCGTTGGCTGCAGCGCTCAGTAGCAAAGTCGGGGCGATTGCCCGACTATATTCCACCCGTACCAGTGACTATCGCTCTTTGGCTGGATCGTTGGGGATGCATCCCTTCGTGGTGGAAAAGACTGCAAAAGTTGCTCGGCGCTGGTCGGGAGATGATGTTTCCAAAGCCGTCATGGTCGTTGCGGAACTCAATGCCGAGGTAAAAGGGCAGGGTGGAGACCCAGAGTTCGCTATCGAATATGCAGTACGTCAGATCTCTGAGCTTGCGAGATAGACTAAGCAGCTATGAGTGAGATTCCCGATGATGTCCGCGAACTAGCCACCCGCTTGTTCGATATGGCGCGCACAGGTGAGCCGGTATTGCTTGATTACGTTGACAACGGCGTCAGCCCAGACCTAGCCAATGAAGACGGCAATACCTTGCTGATGTTTGCTGCCTATAGCGGGCATGCTGACTTGGTCCGTGGTTTGGTGGCGCGCGGCGCGGGCGTCGATAAGCAAAATCAGCGCGGACAAACACCACTGGCTGGTGCGCTGTTTAAGAAGTACGACGAAGTAGTCGATGTGCTCATCGAAGCGGGATCAGATCCGCACGCAGGTCACCCTTCTGCGGTGGAGACCGCTCGAATGTTCCAGATGACCGATGCACTCATCCGCCTCGGTGTGGAGGAGTGAACTTAGCGCAACTGGGTGCTTTATTGGCGCTGAATCTGGCAGGTGCCGCATCCCCTGGACCTGATGTTTTATTGATCACCCGGATGGCTACGCGCTCGCGTCGACACGCACTGGCGGCGACCGCAGGCATCCAAATTGGAGTGTTGTTTTGGTGCACCCTTACCGTTTTGGGAGCCGCAGCACTGCTTAATGCTTTCCCAGCGATCTTGGGACTGGTGCAGCTCATCGGCGGCGGATGGTTGTTGTGGATGGGCTACCAGCAGATCGTCGGTGGTCTAGCTCAGCGGCTCAACCCGCCAGCCAATGAGACTGAAGCTATCGCCAGGCTGGGATCCTTGCGCTCAGCATTTTGGTACGGACTCAGCACCAATCTGTCCAACCCGAAGATCGTGCTGTACCTCTCGGCGATGATTGCCCCACTATTGCCCGCCGAGCCATCGCTAAGCTTGTCTGTCTTAGTAGTCGCTTTGTTGGCACTATCGGCGTTGGTGGCGCAGATGACGATGGCGCTGGTGATATCTACTTCCGCTATGCGACGTCGCCTACTAGCGTGGGGCCCGAGCATTGACATCATCTCAGGAGTCCTATTTTTGCTGGTAGGTGCAATATTGCTGATGCGAGGAATGGCTGACCTACTCTGAGTAGGGCAAAGAAAACCCGGTTCCTGGTGAACCAGGAACCGGGAATCTTAAGCAAGAAGGGTATTAGCCCAGCTTGTTGAAAGCCAATGCCATGTTGGACTTCTTGTTGGCGGCGTTGTTGCGGTGCAGAACACCCTTGGTGACGGCCTTGTCCAAGGCGCGGCCTGCGGCACGCAGCTGGAGCTCGGCAGCAGCCTTGTCGCCGGCCTCGACGGCCGCGCGGAACTTGCGGGCCTCGGTGCGGACAGCGGAACGAACAGCCTGGTTGCGCTGGCGAGACTTCTCGTTGGTGAGAACGCGCTTCTGCTGGGACTTGATGTTAGCCATGAAAAATACCTCTTGGTCTCGAAGAAAATGGTGTTGGTAACCCACCAGCCGGATACACCCCTGGCCACTAGGGCCATTCGGCGCTGACAACTGATAAACGGACCCAAGGTCCTGCCCGTCCCAGTCAACGCATCCAGAAGATGAATAACAGATAGATCCTAGCAGTTGCTAAGTACTAGCTCAAAGTACTGAGGCTAATTTCTCTAGCCCCATTGGTAGCGGGAGCGTAGCCGGTTGGCAATGCGGTCGAAGCGCCGCTGGGGAAAGAGCGCACCTTGGCGGCGAACTGCTAATTCGGAGACCTCCAGCACTCGGTCGAGCCGAACCCAACACTGCCTACCTGCGGGGTCCCACTCGCCAGCACCGATATCCAGCCAGGCGTCGTCATTTTCATGTTTCGGGTTGGGCGAAATCAGCAGGCCCAAGACAGCATGACGGTCCCTTCCAATCACCAGCATGGCGCGTTCGCGAGGTAGTTTTTCGGCCCCATCTGTAGGAGTCCAGACCCAGACGACCTCTCCGGGTTCGGCCTGGCCATCCATATCGGGGGCGTAATAGACGTTGCGAGAAATTCTCCCCGTCGCCTCAACACGAATCTTTGCGGCTTGAGTTCGGCCGATGTCGCCTTGGTGGCCACTATTTAACCCGAGCCGGTCATTGATCCTAGACAAGCCGGTCTCAAGTGGGGATGAGGTAGGCCCTGCTAACAGCTGGCGAATGCGAGTCTTAAACCCCGGCTTTTCGGCATAAGTGTCGCTGTCGGTGTGTGACCGTGGTGTCTTAATGCCCATCTGGAAACCATCCTGGAAAGAGCTGGTGGGGTAAACCTTTGGTCCAGTGTATCGGTTGCTAAAAGACGCGGGGCGTCCTAGTGGAGGCAATAGCGCAAGTACCTTGGAGCGGCGCCCCCGGAGGGCAGCCGTTTAGCTTTGTCGGACCTGCAGGTACAATGCGTTGAGAGAGGTAGATCGCAATTTATGTGGACTTCCCCCTGCGGCCGGTCACTGAGGTGCCCGTCCAGCCCGATCGGATAAGGAATCAGTTGACCAGGAAATTTGCAGAGCAGACGTTCACCGATCCCGCCCGGATCCGAAACTTCTGCATCATCGCGCACATCGACCACGGTAAGTCGACCCTCGCGGACCGCATTCTCCAACTTTCGGAGGTGGTTGATGTCCGTGACATGCGCGCGCAGTACCTCGACAACATGGATATCGAGCGTGAGCGCGGAATCACCATCAAGGCGCAGAACGTGCGTCTGCCGTGGATCCCGCGATCCGGCCCGCTGCTGGGCCAAGAGATTGTTATGCAGATGATCGATACTCCTGGCCACGTTGACTTCACCTATGAAGTCTCCCGTGCACTGGAAGCCTGTGAAGGTGCCATCTTGTTGGTCGATGCTGCTCAAGGTATTGAAGCCCAGACACTAGCTAACCTCTATATGGCTATTGATAAGGACTTGGAGATCATTCCGGTCCTCAACAAGATTGACCTTCCCGCAGCTGATCCGGATAAGTATGCGCTTGAGGTAGCCAATATCATCGGCTGCGAACCCGAAGAGGTCCTTCGGGTGTCTGGTAAGACCGGCGTTGGCGTTCCTGAACTGCTAGATCGAGTATGCGAACTATGCCCACCGCCGAGTTCTGACTACAACGTGGACGCACCTGCACGTGCGATGATCTTCGACTCTGTCTATGACACCTACCGTGGCGTGGTCACCTATATTCGTATGATGGATGGCAAGTTGACCCAGCGTCAGCGCATCAAGATGATGTCTACTGGTGCGGCCCACGACTTGCTGGAAATCGGCATTGTTTCCCCAACTCCGAAAAAGTGTTCCGGGCTGGGGCCAGGCGAGGTTGGATACTTGATCACCGGTGTGAAGGATGTTCGTCAGTCCAAGGTCGGCGATACCGTCACCTGGGCGGTCAACGGTGCAGAAGAAGCACTACAGGGATATGCCGAACCTAAGCCCATGGTGTACTCAGGCCTGTTTCCCATTTCCCAGGGAGATTTCCCGGCATTGCGGGAAGCTCTGGAAAAGCTACAGCTCAACGATGCCTCGTTGACTTGGGAGCCAGAGACTTCTGTGGCTTTGGGCTTTGGTTTCCGTTGTGGCTTCCTTGGTCTGCTGCATATGGAGATCACCAGGGATCGCTTGGAGCGAGAATTCGACCTAGATTTGATTTCCACCTCTCCGTCGGTGGACTACCGAGTCGTTGCGGAAGATGGTTCAGAACACCGCGTGCATAATCCTTCGGATTGGCCGGGTGGAAAACTGCGGGAAATTCATGAGCCGATTGTTAACGTCACCATCATCGTGCCGAGCGAGTTTGTTGGCACCACGATGGAGCTGTGCCAATCCAAGCGCGGCGAGATGCAGAACATGGACTACCTGTCTGAAGACCGCGTCGAACTTCGATACATCATGCCGCTGGGCGAGATTATCTTCGACTTCTTCGACATGCTCAAGTCCCGGACTAAGGGCTATGCTTCCCTCAACTATGAGGAGGTCGGCGAGCAGACTTCTGATCTGGTCAAGGTGGATATCCTTCTGCAGGGCGAACCAGTCGATGCTTTCTCCGCCATTGTTCACCGTGATAATGCCCAGTGGTACGGCAATAAGATGACTGTGAAGCTGAAGTCATTGATCCCTCGCCAGCAGTTCGAGGTGCCCGTTCAGGCTGCTATCGGCTCCAAGGTTATTGCCCGTGAAAACATCAGGGCTATGCGTAAGGACGTCCTAGCCAAGTGTTATGGCGGTGACATCTCGCGTAAGCGCAAGCTTCTAGAGAAGCAAAAAGCGGGTAAGAAGCGGATGAAGCACATCGGTTCGGTTTCTGTTCCACAGGAAGCGTTCGTCGCGGCACTGTCTACTGACGGTTAAGGTGACTTCACGGATGAAAAATCTCCCCCTCACTGCCAGATTTCGAACTGGTTGTGAGGGGGATTATCGGTGATGCCGTGGTGGCTTGGATTCGAGTGGTTATTCGCACCGCGGTGCTGGCCAGTTTTCTGTAGCAACCGACTAGAAGTGCGGTGCTAATTACCCGCTAATTCCCGAGATCACGGTAGCGCCACTGACAGCGCTACCGAAGGGAGCTTAGTACAAGGAAGATTTAACGGAAGTCCAAGCCAAGGGCAGCTCTTCTTGGTAATTAGGCCAATTGTGCACGCCAGGACCTTTGTAGTGGACCACATGATGAGTCATCCCCAGGTCGGTCATCGCTGCATCGAGATCCTCGGTGCAGCTGAGAACTCCTCGTTCTAGGACAGAACCCGCAGTCATACTGATTACATCGCCAGCGTAGTGCGCCCGGTTTGTCTCAGTGATTGCGCCGTCAGCGGCAGAGAGATAAACCGCCATGTCGGCTAGACCTTCGGGATGGCTGACTACGTCGTGGTCGATCCACTCTTGGGAACCGAATGTGCCCCACATATTCTCGACGTCGCCACCACGTGATCCGGTGACTAGATTGACCATCTGCCGACCGATGGGGTCGAGGGTGGAATAGCATCCGGAGATGCCGAAGGTAGCGTCGAACATATCGGGGTTGGAATTGGCGAGATTCACCGCGCCGATGGCTCCCATCGAGAGACCGCCGACTCCGCGTTTGCCGTTGAAATTGAGCTCTGACTCCGCTTCAAGCAGAGGCGCAAGCTCTTCAACAATGAAGGTCTCCCACATATTCACGCCCAATGCGGGATCCTCGGACACCCAGTCTGAGTATAGGGAGCCGGGAGCCTCATTCGGCAATACCAGAGTGACATTCTCCTCTGCGAATACTGAATTGGCATCTCCCTCCCGGAACCACCCCGAGTTATAGGGAGCGCTGATTCCATCAAATAGATAGAGCATGGGGGAATTTGCAGTGGAATCTGCGGATTTCATGATTTGGACGGAGACATCGCGTTGCATATTCGGGGAGGCAACGGTCCAGCGTTCGAGCCGCTGTTCAGCATCGATGACACTTTTGTCGACGATCTCAGCGGTATCAATCTGGCGAGTTGCCAAAGGATAATCAGAATCGCTGGAGGTAAGCCCTCCACCCAGTGGAATCTCTGAGGATCCCAACAGTGATAGCGAACTGAGGGTGGCATCAAGAGAAGAACCAGAAGAAGCTATTGACTGGCTGGAGCTGACAACGGACCCTTCGCCGAAAGCGATGGATCCTTGAAGGGTTTCGAAGGCTTCATCAGTGCTACTTTGCGCAGCGGCAGGTGAAGCAGCACCTACTGCGAGGGCGGCAGCTGCGATAACTGAGAAAAAAGTGCGGGATTGTTTATGCATCACTCAAGGAATCTAACTTAAAGGTTTTACTTTTCCCAAAGATTGAGATCTATTATTAGCCTTTTCTAAGGCTGGATGTTTAATTGATGCCTTTTCTGTGATTATCCACTGTGATTATGCTCAGCGTTAAGACATCAAGATTGCAGTGAAGCTGAGGTCGTTGATCCTTGGTTGGTGGATTGAGGAAGCGTGTTGAGATCATCGGCACTATTCCTATTGCGCAGGGGGCGTTCATCGCAGCATTGTCTCCTGGCCGGTGAAATGCGTTCTTGTGGATCAAAAAAAGATCGCTCTCCAAGCCAGTCGGTGAACCTAACGGGCGTTGAAAAGGGGGATTTTTGCCGTTGTAGTGTTCATTCGCGCTGCATGTCTTGCGGTGGACCTAGAGGAATAGGTGGGAGGTGCAGTGCGAGTGAACAGCTATTTCCCGGGATCACGATGATTGCCAGTAAATGTGACAACTGGCCATAGTCGATAACGTCGAGGACGGGTTCGATCGTGTTCCAGGTATACACACCGTCTCCCTTGTCGTTGATGGTGTAAGTTCTCCTCGCTCATTCCCAAATCGCTCAGGGCTTGGTCAAGGTTCTGGGTGCAGCTGAGCTACCGCTTTCTAGGACTGCGCCGGTTGCCAGCGCGATGACGTCATCGCAGTAGGACTCGCCTTCGAAAGCTGCGGTTGCTCCGCTAGAAGCGCTGGATAGTCCATCGGCACTTTGAGCAAGGCAGAGTTTATGGTGGCTAGCGCGTGGGGGCCGGCGGCAGTGGCTGAGATGGGGGTGCGGGAAAATTCATGTTTCGCAGGGAGTGGATTTCGCCTATTGGTGTAATTCTGACTAAGGGGACAGTTATAAGCACTCCAGTAGGCTGTTGACTTCTCTAATCATTGGGCCACCCCGCAGAGCGTGGAGGCTCATGGTCTCTGTGGTTCTCTCAGTGAAGGTGCGGCGGATTTGGGAAGGTGGCTCAGACCCTGTTAGGGGCATAGGACATCGTCTTGTCGTTTCATCGCTGCCCAAAATTGGATCATCGAGTTCTTTTGACCTAAATAAAGGACTGCAAGATGCCTGGTGGTCTCGATGTGAGAGAGATGAACCTCCGCGCAGTCGGTTATCGCCTAGATCTTAGGCGCATCAGAAAGGCGCAACTTCCTCACGGACAATCGATCCATGGCGACGACCCTTGATTCGGATGATGACTGCGGTCAGGCTGATGAGCATAGTTAGGCCGGTGGCGATAAGGATGGCGTGCATGCCTAAGTTTTGGTAGGTCATCGCACCAAAGAAGGCTCCGGCGGACAAGCCCATCCACATTTTGAAATGCCCTAACCAAGCCTCATGCGTGCCGCCGAAGAAGGCATCGACAAAACGTTGACCCATCTTTACCAGCGTGCCGGTCATGTAAGTCAAGGGGATCGACACTTCCCCGGATCGTTCGAAAATGCTGTTCATGGAGCCGATGCCCAAGGAGGCAACGATGATGGCGGCACGGGGGGCGTCGATAAGCACGAGGATTGAGGAAAGTGTAAATAGCACGCAGAGGTTTGCCATCACCACCTCACGAATCCGATCCGGATGCAGGCGTTGCATCGCCAGACGCCTAACTAAAGCGCCTTCCATGACGCCGATGATGAAGAAGAAGACCGCGGAGCCCGCCAGCCAGGCTAGAGCGGTGTCGCCTTCAATCGCAGAGGTGGCGATTCGGGTGGTGTTGCCGGACATGAAGGAAAGGAACACGCCACCGAGGAAGATGAAGCCGACAGAGTCGAGGAATCCGGCGATGAACGCGAAACTTACCGCCAGATTCTTCTCGGCGGCGGTGTAGCTGCGCACGTGAGACTACTTTCTGGAGCTGATGAGTAGATCTTTGACTCATCTAGTCTAGTGCGCGATGACAGGTTCTGTGTCCCCTCTGAGGATGTCTTCAATTTCCGCGGCCGCGCGGAATACCGCCTCCCAGCGGAAGTCAGTGTCCATGGGCTCGCCGGATTTATAGCGCAGGAACCAATCGGTATGGCGGCTGCGTTGGGGGACCCACAATCTTTCTAAAGCGATATAGGCAGCGGCTTCAGATTCCGGGCCGCGTAGCGTGCCTGGTTCGGACTCTGGGCCCCAAAATTTCTCGACGTATCCTAGCGAGATTTCGGCCAAGCAGCGGGCGATCTCGACGACGGCGTCTCTTCCGATATCTGGATGGAGACGGATGTGGTACCACGCAATTGTGTTCGTAGTACCGGGATGCGGACGTTCCCCGGCTTGAGGGTAGTAGTCCGGATGGCACCACGAAGTTGCATCTTCACGGATCAATTCCCAGCTGGCGACGGCGCCAACCTTCCAGAGATTGCCCAACATTTCTATCCTGCGCTGGGGGATCCGGCGTCCGCGTTCGCTGGTGGTGAAATTTGCATACCTCGGGGAGGGTGCGGTGGCGGAACCTAGCCGCCGGCGCCAGCCATTGACGCACTTGTCATGCGGGATGAGGTGGGTAGCCTCATCGGAAACTCGCCGGGTATGTGCGGAGAGATAGTGATCGGCAAGTGTCACTGGGGCGGTAGATTTTTCCCGAGGTACTTCCAGCTTTATAGCGGGGGCATCTTCGGTTGGGGCATAGCCAAAGGCTTCCCACTCGGAGAGGGGACGCAGCTGCAAGCCGGCTACTAGCCCCCGAATGGAATTGAAATCCTGAAAATGGGAAAAATCCACTGACCCAGAAAGCTGAATGGAGGCAGAAAGCGCCTGCGGAATGGACAGCTGTGGCATAGCTCGGATCAGTTCCACAGTGAACTGGTCCGAGCGGGCACGGGCCTTAAGATCCATGGCAGGACACATCCCTTACGATGTAATAGTGCTATAGATCACATCGTAGTGGGAGTTCTGGCTGGAGTAAAGGGTCTAGCGCGGGGTGCCATCGTGGGCATCATCAGTCCACGAACCAGGATTTTCGGTCTCAGGCTTAGTATCATCCGTAGTCTTCGCGCTATCTGTGGAGCCAGCGGTCCAACCGTCGGCATATTCGCCAGTGTCGTAGTCGTACTCGACATTGTTGCCGAATTCATCGGTGCGTTGGTACCAGTCGGTCACCGAGTCCTTGGTGGAGTCAAAGCTTGCTCCGGCTCCACGGCCTTCTGGGGCATTGGCGACAGTGAGCTCAAAATCATCGCCGTATTCTTCGAGTCCGCGGAAGACCGCATTTTCGACGGCCGTCCGAGCATAGGTCCGGCGAATGGCTGCCGGGTCGCTATGTAGGTCACGGACAAAGGCGACCATCATGACTAGCAGGAGCACTGAGAATGGCAAGGCGATGAGGATGGTGAGGTTTTGCAAGCCGGTCAACGTGGTCGAACCACCAGCCAGCAACATGACCACAGCGATGCCCATCATGCACAGGCCCCAGAACACCACAACTGCCTTGTTGGGCTCGGGATCTCCCTTGGAAGACATGGTGCCCATCACTACCGAAGCAGAATCAGCCGAGGTGACGAAGAAGATCGCCAAGACTGCCATAAGCAGGAACGGAGTGATTTGTGCCAGCGGCAGCTGAGCAAACATGTCGAAGAGGACTTGCTCATAAGAATCGGTGCCATCGAATCCTTCTACGCCTTCTTGGCTAAGGCGGATAGCGGTGCCACCAAATACTGTGAAGGCCAAAACCAGAATAGTCGTCGGTGCCAACATGGTCACGAGAACGAATTCGCGCAGGGTTCGACCACGGGAGATCTTAGCGATGAACATGCCCACAAACGGAGTCCAAGCGATCCACCAAGCCCAGTAGAAGGCGGTCCACCAGCTTTGGAACTCAACCGTTTCTTCGCCCCAAGACAGTGACTTGCTGATCATCGGCAAAAGTTCGTCGAGGTAGACGGCGACACCGGAAGGAATGAGGTTAAACAGGAACAACGTGGGGCCGAATAGAAACACGAAGGCCACAAGGCCCAGTGTGAGGCTGATGTTGATATTCGAAAGATAACGGATACCGCGAGAGACACCAGAGACTGCAGAGATAATGAACGCTATCGCTAGCACGCCAATGATGATCAGCAGAGTGTTATTTGCCAGCGGTCCTGCTCCGGAGATGATCTCCACTCCATGGCCGATTTGGACTGCAGACAGACCCAAAGTTGCGGCGGTGCCGAACAGGGTGGCAATGATGGCCATGATGTCGATGAGCTTGCCCATGGGGCCATCGGTATCGCGAGAACCAAACAGTGGCTTGAAGACTGAGGAAATTAGCGGGACTCGGCCACGACGGTAGGAAGAATAAGCAATCGCGCCGCCCACCAAGGAGTACATTGCCCAGGGGGACAGGCCCCAGTGGAAATGAGCCTGTGCCATTGCCTGGTGGATGGCCTCAGGAGTGCCAGCCTCCGCGGTATGCGGAGGAGGTGAGAGGAAATAGGTCATAGGCTCGGAGGGGCCGTAGAAGAAGATACCGACACCGATGCCAGCGCCGAACATCATGGCGATCCAGCTGAACCGGCTGTACTCCGGTTTGGTGTCATCGGTACCTAGTCGGATGCGGCCCAATCGGGAAAATCCGATATAGAGCATGAGGATTAGCCCGATAGTCATGACGAAGTTGAGCAGCCAACCAGCGTTGGTCATTGCCCAACTAAAGGCAGTGGAGGATACTTCAGAAACTGATTCGGGGGAGATGACACCCCAAGCGATGAATGAGACGATAAGCACCGCGGTAACAAAAAAGATGATCTTATCTATGCCAAAGAGATTGCGCTGCTCCCCAACATCGATGCCACGGACGAGTCCTGGGTGAAGGTCGTGCGGATAGTTGGAAATAGAATGATCTGAGTCCGATTGAGCGGACTCGGTACTGTCAGGCTGTGAGGGCACAGGTAGTTACCTTTCGATGGCCCCTTGACAGGCCAAATTAGGAGTGAATTAGTTCTATTGTTGGGCACTGACTCATCAACCGCAAACCAGGGCAGTGTTTCTTGGGTTCAGTTGAGAAAAACACCAGTGACGTCTATTTGCGACAGAATCGGGTGCCTAGGTGAGTTTGGGTGGGGTGTCACAGCAGTCATATCAAAGGCACATTGTCCAGTGCTTGCAGGCAAAGAAGCACTATTTGCGCAGGTGACTAGTGGGTGCCTTTGGCTCACCCAGCTAGCCTTGGTCCTCTCGCGCACAGGCCGCCAACGTGGTGGGTTTCCCGTAGAAGTTCTAGGACTTGCTTCGGCACGAGAGAGATGGGTCCTTGAACTTCTGAGGAACTGGTTGGCAACAACCAGAGTGTGATCTGAAGTCTGATCGAAGGTAACGGTTGAGATTGCCCATCGCGGCGGTCGCCACTCCTGCCGGGAGGCGGCGTTCGTTGCGAGGTTTTTTTAAGATTCAGTCGATTGAATCCCTTTTGCCAGAGTCGTAATTTCCGTGAGTGAGGGCTGTTGATCTGGGTGAGCTTCGCAGTGATCGAGGATCGCATATCCCACCCGTTGGAGGCTGAGATGATCCGACCAACGTTGTTGGGCCAATTGTGGGCTATTGGCAGCTAGGGACTGCGCAGCTCGCCGTTCGCTCAAAAGTTCATATTGCAAATCGCGGCGCAGTTCGAGAGCTTGATCCGGGATATAAGTCAACAAGGTACCCAGCAGCGCTCCCATCGCTCTGCGGCATCGGTGCTGTAGTCGTGAGTGATGAAAAGGCTCGGCATTCGGTTTGTAGAGCCACAGTGCTCCCAGTGCGAAAACTACCGATAGCAGGATCTCAATTGTGCGGTCGATAGCTGTTTGTGCAGCCGACAATTCCATCGCCCCACCAAGCATGAGTGCGATGGGGGTGGTGAAAATAACGGCGAAGGCGTAATTGCGGCCAACGAAAATCTCAGAGAAAAATAGGCAGGCCGAAATCGCAAGCATTAAGGCCCAACCGTCGAGCTCTAGTGCGTAAAAAACCATGTAGAGCCCAATGCCCAGGATCGAGCCCAATAGTCGGTGGAGTCCGCGGATGGTGCCGGGAATGCGCTCGGGTCCCCACATTAAAATGAGCAACGCTGAGATGATGGCCCAGTCTGGGCGATCTAGTCCGAGCAGGATACTGGCTAAACCCGCGCCAAGGCAGGCAATAACTACTCGAATAGCGGTCATCGAGGCGTGGCTATAAGAATGTACGGAACGATAGAGGCGATAGCTGATCGACGGTCTGGCATGGGGGATTCGTAGCCGCGAAGGGTCAATATAGGAGACGGTGTCAGTCAGATCGTTGGCAGGAGAATACTCTCCAGAGTGTGCGCGAGCGAGTATGGCTTGTGCGTGGAGAGTGCGGTCTACTAAGCCGCGACGGCGGAGATCTTTTATTCGCCCGGCATGGATCACTCCGGCATCGACCAAGGTGAACCAGGTGTGGTTGAGCGCGGCTTGGGCCTGGTGGATCAATGCGAAAGGAACTGGGGATCCCGGTGGCGATTGCTCGAGATTCGCCACTGTGTGCTCGAGCACTTTGAGGGCTTGTTCTTCTGGACCGCGGGGGAAAAATAGTGCCGGAGTCATGCCGACGACCACTGAAGAAGCGACTCCTAGAAGTGACCAGGCGGCTACCTCTACCGGGTTGAGGCCTAGTCGGTAGGTCATGGTGGAAGCTCCAGCCACCAGCAAGATGAACCACGGCCCAGGCGGTGGCAACCGCAGGGCGTTAGCGATGTAGACCCCAACCCCAGCGATGGTGGTGGTAAACGCAACAGTGATCATCAGCCACCAGCTGCTGCCGCCTGCGTAGATCTGCCCCCAGACGACGGTCCCGACGAAGGCACCAGCCATCGCTCCGCTAGCGAAGAATGCGCCAGCAATCAGTAGTACCTTCCACCGAGCTCGGTAGGCATAGCCCTCGCCGTAAATCACGGTGAAGGATCCAGCTGCGATTAACAGCAGCTCCACGTGCAGCCCGAGGGCTAGGGCAATCGTTGAGGGAAGTGCCATCGATAAGCCAGCGCGCAGCGCGCTGGGCCAGCGGGGTCCTGGGGTGTTGAACGCAGTAAACAGCTGCCAGGGCCGAGGTCTAGCAGGAGGTGCATCGATGGGGCTCTCATGCGCGCTCATAGGTCGGGAGGTCCTTATCTCGGCGGATAATTAACTGCTGCTCGCCAGGGTATGTCGACGTCGAGGCCAAGGTGGCATAGGGCTCTTGAACCAATTTATATACAGGCTAGTTCACAAGGTATAGACAAATCGGTACATAAGGTCTAATGTCACCGACGAAATGGTGAGACTTTAACGAAAGGCAGATTCATGATCTTGACCGGTTTAGTCGTGGGCGCAGTCCTCGGCATCGTCCTGCAACGCGGGCGGTTCTGTGTAACCGGCATGCTGCGTGACATCTTCTTGCAGAAGACCTGGCGGAATTTTGTGGCGCTGTTGATCGTCATCTCGGTGCACGCCATCGGTATCGCCGCGTTGACCTCCGCCGGTGTTATCTCCCCGAATTACAACACCTTCGCACCGTTTGCCGTAGTTATCGGAGGCTTCCTCTTCGGCATCGGAATCATCCTTGCTGGTGGTTGCGCATCCGGCACCTGGTACCGATCTGCCGAAGGCCTAGTTGGCTCGTGGATCGCTCTGCTGTTCTATGCACTCTCAGCCGCTGCGATGAAGACTGGCGCTTTGGTGCCGCTGACTGAATGGATGACCTCCTACCGCACGGAGCTGACCACTATCCCAAAGACCTTCGGGCTCTCGGTATGGTTCTTCGCTATCCCGCTGGCTATTGGCACTTTCCTGCTGGCTCGTCACTTCCTTGCTAAGGAAGCTGCTCAGCCGAAGATTGCTACCTTGACCGGATCAGTATGGAAGCGACCGCTGCATGTCTACACCGCTGGCGTCCTCGTCGGCATTATCGGAGTCATCGCCTGGCCACTCTCAGCCGCCGCCGGACGCAACAGCGGCCTGGGTATCACCACCCCGACCGCCAACCTGGCTATCTACACCGTCAACGGCGACACCGACAGCATCGACTGGGGCGTCATGCTCGTACTCGGCCTGTTCATTGGCGCCTTCTTTGCTGCTCGTGCCACCGGTGAATTCCGGGTTCGAGTCCCCGATGCTAAGACCGCCACTCGGGCGATTTCCGGCGGCAGCCTCATGGGTATTGGCGCCGCACTCGCTGGCGGCTGCACCGTGGGTAACGGCATGGTTCAGACCTCATTGTTTAGCTACCAAGGCTGGGTTGCCCTGATCTTTATGGGCTTGGGAGTTGGCGTTGGTGCCAAGCTCTGGCTTAAGCCGGCTAAGGCAACCTTGACGGACGACTCTGGTACTTACTCGACTGAGGATTCCCTCGGAGAGCACCTCACTTCCGCTGAGGACTCTGTCCTCACCAGCACCGACGACGCTACTGAAGACAACACCTCCCCGGCATTCTCCGTGGCGACGGGAACAATAGCGCTAAAGACCAAGTCACGCTCGGTCGATAAGGCTCGCTCGCTCGGACAAGGTCGCTACGCCCTCGACACTCTCGGGGCAGTCTGCCCCTTCCCGCTCATTGAAGCTAAGGATGTGATGGACAGCCTCGAAAGTGGTGAGGAACTGGTCATCGATTTCGACTGCACCCAGGCTACCGAATCCATCCCGCGGTGGGCGGCCGAACAAGGCCACGAGGTCACTGATTTCCACGCCGACGGTGACGCCGGCTGGCAGATTAGCGTTCGCAAGGGCTAAATCTTTCGCACAATCAGCATTCGGCCGGGGCCGGTGAAGACTATGCATGTAGTCTCCACCGGCCCCGGCTTTGGTGCTTTTTGCCGAAACTAGGAAACTAAGAAACTAATTAGCCTCAATCGCGTTGACCGTGACCTCCATGACAAGCCTGCGGGTTTCTCCTGCTGCGATACTGACTCCCTGGTGAGCTGGGCCGAGTAAAGCTGGTTCCACGCAGAGGAAATTCGACCATTCACCTGATCCGATATCAGCCATGCTCGCTGCGGCCTGTTCCCCCGGATTCCATACCACGGTGGAATCTGCGCCTTGAGCGGTGATCGTGATGCTGCGCCCCAAACCATGGTCGACCAAGCAGGTCGAATGGGTTTCGAGGAAAATCCGGTCATATTCTCCAGAGATATTCACCAGGCCAGATTGCGTGAAATAATCACCACTGACGCGGTCGAGCGCTTCCACGTCAGCTAATCCACTGAGCGTGACTTGCTCAACATCGCTGACTAAGAAATAAGGATGAAAAGCCAGTTGCACCGTCTGGCTGTGTGCGCTGTCATTGTGGGCGGAAAGCTCCACGCGGACTCCATCGGGAAGTTCTGTGGCGCGATAAGTCAGCGTTATCCCATCCACGCTCAGCGTAGATTCCGCTCCCGAGTCGGTGACCTGTACCTCCCAGGGTTTGGTCCGCGCCCAGCCATGTTTAGGGCTTAACCCCAGAATGTCGGCGAACCAGGGTGCGATGACTGGTACCCCACCCCGGATGGCTTGGGCAGGTGGGAAACCAGTTGTCGAAGAGAGATAAAACAGTTCACCGAGGGAGGTTTCGGCGCTGATCAAATGAGATCCGCCACGGTTGAGCTGCAGGCGGCCAGTGGATAGGAGCTCGTTCATAGCTTCTAAGCCTAACCACTACTCTGGATTAAATGTCGGCACTTCACACCACCACGACCATGAACTTCGGACTCACCGTCCGAGAACACACCCTCACCGTTGATTGGGATCGTACTCAGCCAGGCGAGAGCCTAGAGATTTTTGCCCGTGAGCTCTCTCGGAATGATGAGCTACCCGCTTTGTTGTTCCTCCAAGGCGGGCCCGGACACGGTGCGCCACGGCCCACCGCCCTAGACGGCTGGCTTAACGAGGCGCTCAAAGACTACCGGGTGATCTTGTTTGATCAGCGCGGTACTGGCCGTTCCACTCGCATCGATCGCCACGCTGATCCGGCGCTTCTCGACGCCGCCCATCTCTCGCTGCTGCGCGCCGACCATATCGTCGAGGACGCGGAAGAACTACGCAGCGCACTCGGTTTCGATAACTGGGATGTCCTGGGACAATCTTTCGGTGGATTCTGCATCACCACCTATCTTTCCCGGCATCCTGAATCGATCCGCCAGGCCTTTTTTACCGGCGGATTGCCCAGCATTGACACTCATGCGCGGGATCTTTACCGAGCAACCTATGGCAAGCTGGCCGCCCGGCACGAGGTCTTCTACGAAGAGGTGCCATTTGCCCAGCAGCGCATTCGAGAAATCTGCCACCATCTGGATAACTCGGATGAACGACTGCCCACTGGGGAGCGGCTCAGTTCACGTCGGTTCCGGACCATCGGCATCGAGCTAGGACGTGGCCAGGGAATCCGCGCACTGGCTAATGTGCTCGAGGCGCCCTTCCATGAGTTCCGTGGCGAGCGACGCCTCCGTGGCGATACTCTCGCCGAGCTAGGCGAACGTCTGTCGTTTGAAGCAGCGCCCCTCTACGGCGTTATTCATGAATCGGTCTACGGCGGAACCGCCCCAGGTCCTACTGATTGGGCAGCACACCGAGTACGCGAGGAGATCGAGGGATTCGAAGAAAACCTGGACCCGATCCATAGCTCACGGTTCTTCCTCACCGGCGAGCACATCTTCCCCTGGCAGTTCGAGGAGGACCCGGCGTTGCAGCCATTCCAATCGGTGGCCGAACAATTAGCACAGCGGGAATGGCCAGCACTCTATGACGAGGAAACGATGGCCAGTGCACCCGTGGTTGCTGCAGCTGCGGTCTATACCAATGACATCTTTGTTCCCCGAGAACTTTCCTTGGAAACGGCTTCGAAGTTGAGCAACTGCCACGCCTGGGAAACCGCCTCCTACCAGCATGATGGTCTGCGTGTAGAGGGCGCAAAGATCTTCCGTGGACTCAAAGAAATAGCGGAGCAGTCGAGGAGTTAGAATATAGTTCGGCGCACACCCAGACGCGATTGAATCTCTCCTCACACAGCAGGCACACCCGTTCTACTGTCGTGGCCGGAGAAGTCACCATCTCCCATGGAGGATCAAGAGCCTTGTCTGTCGTTGCCAAATCCAAAGAGGACCGTTCCGCCGCCATCGCGGTGACCGCATTCCCGCTGTTTATTCTCGCCGGAACCGTTCTCGCCTACATCTTTCCCACGCCGTTTCTCCCGCTGCTGGATTTCATCACCTATTTTCTGATGATCATCATGTTCTGCATGGGCCTGACACTGACCATTCCGGATTTTAAAGAGGTCGCTCGCCGACCACTTCCGGTTTTGCTCGGAGTTATTGCACAGTTCGTCATCATGCCGCTGTGCGCGGTGGCCGTTGCCCGACTGCTGGGCCTGAATGAAGCACTGGCCGTGGGTCTGCTCATGCTTGGTTCGGTGCCCGGGGGCACTTCCTCTAACGTGATTACCTACTTGGCCAAGGGCGATGTGGCGCTCTCGGTGGCGATGACCTCGGTGTCTACGATGCTTTCTCCCATCGTGACCCCGATGCTCATGCTCTCGCTGGCAGATCAGCGCACTGATGTAGATGGAATGGGAATGGCGATCTCCCTGATCCAGACGGTCCTATTGCCAGTTATTGGTGGACTGGTTATTCGCTTCTTCGCAGACCGAGCAGTCAGTTCGATCACTCCGATTCTGCCGTGGATCTCCATCGTCGGTATCGGGGCAGTGGTCTTTCCCACGGTGGCCAACAACACCGAACGCCTAGCAGCGGTTGGCGCCCTCGTCTTTATCGCCGTATTGATCCACAATGTCTTTGGCTACGCCCTGGGCTACCTTTCCGGCCGGCTTTTCCATCTGCCGGAATCTAGCAATCGCACCATGGCAGTCGAGGTGAGCACCCAGTCCGCAGGTCTGGCATCGGGCATGGCTGCGAAGTTCTTCACCCCAGAAGCAGCTCTACCTGGTGCCGTTGCTGCAGTGCTCCACAACATCACTGGCGCGATCTACGCTTCCGTGGCACGCAAATTCCCGCTGCCGGAGGAAGAATCCAACGACGCCGTCACCATTGCCCCGGAGAAGGTGTCAGCTTCCTAAGCTGACCTAGCTTTAGAGGCTCAGCTGCGCTAATGGTCTGAGGCGACCCTCAACTGGCGCTGAACTGATCCGCAGGTACGCTAAGAACCATGGAGCTGCCCGAAAACCCCGAGCACGTGGCACTGTCGGTCGATGAAATCGATCGATTTGATCGGATGACTGAAGTCTTCGAGGTCAATGAGGAAAGAACCTTAGACTTCGGCATCCTCACCAGTGTTTACTCCGGGTAGAATTTAAGTCACCAGATTAGTCGATTGCTGGTAGCTGATCGTGCAAACCAGGGTAAGACACCTGTGCACCACGAGAAGTCACGGCGAACGCCCCAACACGGGCCGCCTGCTGGGCTGCAGCTACCAAGTTTGCACCGCCTTGCTTATCCGTTCCGGAAAGTAACTCAGCGACGAACGCACCTGCGAAGGCATCGCCTGCACCGGTGGTATCGACCACCGATACCTTCGGAGTAGGGATCGTGATCAGCTGCGTTCCTTGTGCAACCAGTGCACCAGCCCCACCGAGGGTGAGCACTACCGAGCGGAAACCCGCATCCAATAGTCCTTGAGCAAGATCCTGTGGGTCTTCGGACGCCGCCATGATCCCGAGCTGCTGCAAAATTAACCCAGCTTCATGCTCATTGGCCATGATCGGATCGGCGTGGAGTAGCGCAGCGCGATCGACGGGGATAACCGGCGCCAAGTTGACCACTACTCGGCCAGTAGCCAGCTTCACGGCCTGAGCAAAACCATCAGCAGGGATCTCTCCTTGGAGCAGAACAATGTCGGCGTCAGCGATCAGTTTTTTATGGGCAGCAACGGCGGTGGCATCCACCGTGGCATTCGCGCCGGGAACGACCACGATGGAGTTCTCACCATCTTCGGAGACGCTGATCACCGCTAGCCCAGTGGTTTCTTTCACCGTGCTTACTGCCGACATCTCCACTCCAGAGCTACACAGAAACTCGGTAGCCGGAGCCGCATAAGGATCATTACCGACGGCGCCGACGAGTGCGACGCTGGCACCTTGTAGTGCAGCTGCGACTGCTTGGTTGGCGCCTTTGCCACCTGCGGTGACTTCACCGCCGGTACCCAGCAAGGTTTCCCCAGGCAAGGGGTGTCGCCCCACCCGAACGGTGAGATCGGCGTTGATGGAACCAACGACGACGATTTGGCAGGTGGAGTCTTGAGTAGTCATGTAGTTATTGTCCCACGATGAGATTTTTCTAGAGTCTAGGGATCGCAGCCAAAAGAGATCGGGTGTATTCGTGTTGAGGATTTACCCAGATTTGCTCGGTGGGGCCATGCTCAACGATGCGGCCTTGGTGCATCACCGCCACCGTGGTGCAGACTTCGCGGATGACCGATAGGTCGTGGGAGACCATCACCAGCGTTAGTCCGTAGTCTTTGACCAATCGGTCAAGCAGCTCTAGTACTTGGGCGCGTACTGAGACATCGAGTGCGGAGACAGGTTCATCGGCCAGGAGTACTTCTGGGCGACCAGCTACTGCTCGTGCAATGGAGATTCGCTGGCGCTGGCCACCGGAGAACTGATGCGGATAGCGCTCAGCAGAATCGGGGGCAAGCCCGACTTCGGCTAAGACCTGGTTGATTCGCTCACTATCCTTTCGAGGCATTCCTTCGGCGATACTGCGGCCGACCTTCAGCCGCGGGTTGAGTGAGCTTTGGGGATCCTGGAAAACTACCTGCACCTGCGCACCCACCGTTACCGAACCCGAATCTAGGGCATCGAGTCCGGCGAATTGGCGCAGTAGGGTTGATTTTCCGGAACCGGAACCTCCCACTATCCCGAGGCGCTCACCACGGTGGACCACTAGGGAGAGATTATCGAGTGCGTTCTGGGATGCGAAACGCCTAGTGGCCTTATCTGCCGTGAGCACCACCTGGCCTACCGGTCCTGGGACCGCCGGGGGGCCTGGCTGAGCTGCGGCTACCAACTGTGCGGTGTAGGGGTGAGCCGGTTGACTGAGCACCTGAGAGGTTGCTGCTTCCTCAATGATCGCGCCGTCGGCAAGCACCAGCACTCGTCGGCACATGCGGTTGATCACGCCGAGGTCATGGGTAATAAATAGCAGGGATAGCCCACGTTGTTCGACCAACGCATCGAGCAGTTCGAGGATTTGGTCTTGGACGGTGACATCGAGAGCTGTGGTGGGCTCATCGCAGATGAGCAGGTCTGGATCATGCGCCAACGCCATGGCTATGAGCACTCGTTGACGTTGCCCACCGGAGAGTTCGTGTGGGTAAGCATCCATGCGTGCTGGATCGAGGGCGACGTCGATAAACAGTTGGGTGATATCTGCTTGCGCACTGCTATCGCAGGCCTCGGCGACCTGTCGGCCCACCGTCATCAACGGATCCAGCGCGCTCATTGGCTCCTGGAACACCATGGCCACCACCGGCCCGCGGAGTCGACGAACCTGACGGTCACTGCGGCCGATGACCTCGGTGCCGAGAAGTGTGATCGAACCGGTGGCGTTGAGACCACGGGGCAACAATCCCATGATCGACAGCGCAGTCAAGGACTTGCCAGAGCCGGATTCACCGATCATCCCTAGGCGCTCGCCACGGCAGATCTGGAAGGAGATGCCAGCGATAAGTCCTTCTCCGACGGTGAGATCTTTGACCTCAAGAACATTCATTTACTGCTCCGTTTCGGATCGAGGACATCGCGCAGACCATCGCCGAGCAGATTGAATCCCAAGACGCTGAGAGCAATAGCCAGACCTGGCCACAAAGCCAACTGTGGGGCGCTGCCGAGGGAGGCTTGCGCAGATTGCAACATCCGTCCCCACGACGCATCCGGCGGGGAAGTGCCCAAGCCCAAAAAGCTCAAGGCGGCTTCGGCCAGGATTGCCAGGGCGAAGGCTACCGAAGCTTGCACCACGAGCATGCCCGCAATATTGGGCAGAATATGCCGGGTGGCAATGCGCAACCCAGGAACCTGGGAGACCCGTGCGGAAGCCACATAGTCCTGGGTCATCACTTGCAGCGTTCCGGCACGAGCCACACGAGCGAAACTCGGAATCCCCGCAATCCCGATAGCTACCATCGCAGTAACGGTGGAAGTACCAAAAGCAGCGCCCAGAATAATCGCCAGCAATAGTGCCGGAAACGCCAGCATCAGGTCCGCCCCACGCATGGTGATCGATTCCACCCAGCCTCGCTGCATCCCTGCCCAAATCCCGACGGCAACTCCCACCACTGCGGAGATGCTCACTGCCACCACGCCAACCAGCAAGGTGATGCGTGCACCGCTCATAATCCGGCTGAGTACATCGCGACCGAAACGGTCAGTACCTAAAAGATGCTGTGGGCCAGCGCCCAGCAACCGATCGGCGGGCACCGCGTGCAAAGGGTCATAAGGAGTCCACAACAATGACACCAGCGCCGTGGCTATGGTCAGCGCGACGATGATCAAACCGATCCACCCGGAGATAGGAAGTCTTCTCATGCGTTACTCCCAATCCTCGGGTCAACTAGCCGGTAGGCCAGATCAACCAAGAGGTTGACCGTCAGGGTGAATACAACCAAGACCATCACGATGCTCTGCACCGTGGTCAGATCACGCTGGGCGAGGGCATCCAGCAGCATCGAGCCCAGTCCCGGAATAAGAAACACTCGCTCGATGACCACCGCGCCCACGACCAACGCCGTGAGCTGGAGACCAGTGACCGTCAGCACTGGTAGTGCGGCATTGCGCAGTCCATGCCGGCGCAATGCCTGGCTTATCGACGCTCCCGTGGACCGCGAAGTTCGGATGAAATCACCGTCGATGATCTCCAAGATTGCGGAGCGGATGTAGCGGGTGAGCATCGCCGCTTGGACCGCGGTCAACGCGATTACTGGCAAGACCAGCCGGTGTAAAAAGCCGAGAAAATCTGCCCCGGGTGGGATCCAGCCGTTGGCCGGAAACCAACCCAGCTGCACCGAGAACACCGTAACTAACAAGATTCCCGCCAAAAACGAGGGGATCGCAATGCCGATCTGAGAGGAACCTGCGACCAACGCGCCGTCGATACGCGAGGATCGGCGCGCCGCCCACATCCCCATCGGGATGGCAATCACTACCGAGAACACCATCGCGGTGCCCACCAGGATCATCGAGACCTGCGCCCGATCCAGAATCAGGGGAGTGATGTCTTGACGAGATGCCAGCGAGACCCCGAAATCTCCGGTGAGAAGTCCCCCGATCCAGCTGAAATACTGCGCGATAAGAGAACGGTCGGTGCCTAATTGGGCAGCTAGAGTCGCGACCGCTTCATCAGTGGCCGTGACTCCTAGCGCCACGCGCGCCGGGTCACCAGGAATGGCACGCAAGAGGGCAAAAACGATGAGTGAACCCAAAAATAGGGAGAGGAGATAGCGAAGCAATACCCGAATGATCACTGCTTATCGATCCCTGCCAACGCTAGCGCATCGGTGACCACGGTGGGTTCTATCCCAGTGATACCTGGTGCCGTGATGACAATATTGGGCTGGTTAAACACCGTTAGCGCACCTGTCTGCGCCATGATGGTCTCCACCGCGGAGATCATGTGACTGGTTTCATCGAGCTGCGTATCGGCTGCCAGCAGCTGCTCCTGAACCTCAGTGTTATCGAATCCGAGGTAGTAGTCGGGATCGCCGAACAAAGTGGGGAGATCGCGGGCTTCAACATGGGCCATGATCGACATGTCGTAGTCCTGCTCGCTAAAGACCTGGGAGAGCCATACTGCCGGGAATTCCACGCTTTCTAAAGTGACCTCGAAACCGACCTCGCTCAACTGGGAATAGAGCAGCTCGGAGATATTTTGGGCATAGGGAAGCGTCGGTACCGCAATGGTTATGTGGGGGCGGTTGTCATTGGAGTTATACCCAGCTTCTGCCAAAAGCTCACGGGCGCGTTCTGGATTGAAATCTAGATACTCGTCTCCGGTGAACCAAGGATCACTCGGAGGCACGGGAGCACCGCCAGTATCGGTGGCCAATCCTTCCCAGACCACGAGGTTGAGCGCGTCGCGGTCCACGGCATTAGCTGCTGCCCGGCGCACCCGCGGGTCATCAAACGGTGGGGAGTCATTGTTCATTGCCAGGAGTACCTCGCCATTGGTGGTGCCGACCTGGACGTCATATTCTTCGGGCAGATTGTCCAATAGTTCCGGCGCTTGCATCGACCAGACGACATCAATATCGCCAGAGCGCAGCGCATTGACTGCAGAGGTGGCATCGGAGAAATAACGAATGCTGGCATCTTGCTGCGCTGGTGTGCCCCAATAATCAGCTCGAGCGCTTAGCGAGACCGACTCGCCAACCGCGAAGCGCTCGAGCGTGAACGGTCCAGTTCCCACCGGATTGGTGGCCAGTTGATCAACACCGGTGGGGGAGAACATCGCCCCAGTTAAGGTGCCCATCGACCACAACCAGCGGTGAGACGGCTGAGTGAGGCTGACCTGGAGGGTGTATTCATCGAGTGCCTTCGCTGAGGAGACCACTGCCATCTGAGATTTGAGCCCGTTGGTCCAGGAGTCCTGGACATAATTGATGCTAAATACCGCGCTGTCTGCGGTGAAGGCAGAGCCATCGGAGAAGCGGACCCCTTCGCGCAGCTGGAAGGTATACACGGTGCGATCTTCGGAAACTTCCCAAGAGGTAGCCAATAACGGTTCGATCTGGCCATCATCATCGATGCGCACAAGGCCTTCGTAGATATTGGCCATCATTGCCTGGGGGATGGCTGCTCCCGCGGTGGTGGTGAAATCCAATGAAGCCGGTACTCCGGTAGTACCCACCACCAGGCTATCGGCATCGGCGATCCGGCCCACCTGAGTAGCAGTGGAACCTGCCGAGCACGCGGACATCGACAGCGCCGCGGCGAGCGCGAAGGCGACGGCTACCTGGCGGATGGTCATAGCGAACAAGGGTAATCGGCGGAGCTTCCATCAAGTAAACGGGATGCCATCACGGCGGATTCTCGCGCTGAGAGCTAGCGATGACGGGTATATGCTGTAGTTTTCTGCGCAGCCACGAAGATCATCGATGAAAGGGAGACCACCATGCTGGAGGTGATCACCGGTTTCGGAGTAGTGGCCGTGATCATCGCTGCGGGTTATCACCTAGCGCTCAAAGAGGCACTTGGGCCAGGCGCCCGGATGGTGTTGGCGAATGTGGTCTACCTGGTTGCCACCCCAGCATTGCTCTTCGACATTCTCATCGACACTGACCCTCGAGAGATTTTCTCCACCGGGTTTGTCGTTATCTCTACCTCTGCCCTGATCGCTGGCTTCTTAGGTTTTCTGCTCCTGCGCCTGCGTGGACGCAGCAAACCCGACAGCCTGATCGGTATGTTGGCGTCCTCTTATGCCAATGCTGGCAACCTCGGTATCCCTCTGGCGGTCTACATTCTTGACGACGCCGCCGCTGTCGTGCCCGTCATCCTCTTTCAGGTCGCCTTTTATGCGCCGAGCACCCTCACTGTGTTGGACTTGATGAACTCATCCAAGCAAGCCTCACTGATGCGCAATCTTCTTCAAGCCTTGACTAACCCCATGCTGATGGCAGCCATAGCAGGGATGACGGTGGGCTATGTGCGGATCCCGGTGCCAGTGATCCTGAGCGAACCTGTCGGATTACTCGCCGGGGCAGCCGTACCGTTGGCGCTTTTGGTATTTGGTATGTCTTTGCTTGGCTCTAGTGTGCGACCGAACTGGGATGTGGCGATCGTGGTCATTCTCAAGAACTTCGTGCACCCGTTGGTAGCCGGTCTCATCGCGCACCTCGTCTTCGGCATGGACGGAGCCGCACTGTTGGCAGCGGTGGTACTAGCTGCCCTGCCTACCGCCCAAAACGTGCTCACCTATGCGCTGCGATTTAGAACCAACGAAATCCTCGCCCGCGATGCCGGAGTGGTCTCTACTTTGGTGTCCTTCCCCGTCCTGATTCTGATCACTTACCTGCTGGGATAAACTCACTGTCATCATGAAACCGATCACCTTGCGCTGTTCCCCGCTGCATCTGGCAACCAGCCGGGCTGTGATCACCTGCGTGGTGTTTGTGCTAGCCCTCGTGCCAATCCTGCTGGGTTTACTGTGGTCGGCGGGCAATCAGCAACAGCAGGTAGTGGGCAATCTGTTCTATCTCGCAGCCCTTGCCCCCGCCATGGGGATCTTGATCTCTATCCTCATGCTGGTAATCGTCCTGTGGCGGCGTTCGCGGCCAGTATTGATAGTTGGCGAACAGATTCAGCTCATCTCAACTGGGGTGAGCTTTCCGCTATCTCAATTAGCCCACCTGCAGCTGTATTCCAAGCTTGGTCAGGGAACTTTCCTGGTCCTGTTGCCAGAACATATACCGGAGCGAATAGGCAAGGACTCGGCCGCTTTTCTTGCAGCGGCGCCTTATACTGTGCGATTTCCGGAAGGGCCAAAGCCGAAGCCGTTTGAGATGGTAGAGCTAATCGGGCAGCGAGCTCCAGCCATCAGCGTGGATAAGTTGGGCACCCTTTAAGCCGCTAGGACTGCGTGCGCTGGCAGCTGCTAGAAAAGCCCGGCGGCCCACTATCGGTGGCTCTTGGTGGCCTTGGCAGGGGGGCTTTAAGCCCCAGGCGCACCAGCAGTGTGAGCTGGGTCGAGACCCCAGACATCAGCCAGGATGCTCATGCTGCGCAGGACTTCCTCGTGCGAGGTTGCCTGCAATGAGACCATCAGCTCATCCGCTTGGGCGGTGGCGGTGAATTCTTCTAAGTAAGAGCGCACCTGTTCACCGGTACCAACGCCGCTGAATCGCATCATGTCAATGATCTGCTGGCCTTGCTGGGAAGCAATGATTGCATCGAGCTCCATGTCAGAAAAGCTGCGGCCACGCCCAACCATCGCGCGCACCCGATGGCGGTGAACTCGGTGCTGCTGGTCTTTGGCCTCTTCGGTGGTCTCAGCAGCGATGACGTTCACTGCTGCGATGACATAAGGCTCGCTCAGGGTCTCTGAAGGCTGGAAATTAGCACGGTAATAATCCACTGCACGCTCGAGATGAGTTGGTGCGAAATGCGAGGCAAAGGAATAAGGAAGCCCCAATTGTGCAGCCAGGGTCGCTCCGAACATTGAGGAACCCAAGATGTAGAGCGGCACGTTGGTATTGGCCCCTGGAATGGCGGAGACGCCCGGAATCTTGGACCTGCCCTTAAGATAACCGTCGAGTTCTAGAACATCCTGTGGGAAGTGCTCTGCGGCATTGCCGTCTCGACGCAACGCTCGGCCGAGGGTGTTCATATCGGTGCCGGGCGCCCGGCCTAAACCTAGATCGATGCGTTCTGGGTAGAGCTCCGCCAGGGTGCCGAATTGCTCGGCGATGACATAGGGGGAGTGGTTGGGCAGCATGACGCCACCGGCGCCGAGCCGGATCTTTTCCGTCTTGGCCCCAATATGCGAGATCAGCACTGCAGGGGCGGAAGAGGCGATCGAGGGCATGTTGTGGTGCTCGGAATACCAGATTCGTGAGTATCCGAATTGTTCTGCGCGCTGAGCCAGATCTACCGAGCGAATCATAGATTCGCCGTTAGTTTCTCCTGGATAGATCGTGCAAAAGTCGATCAGTGACAACGGGATGGTGGGGGACACAGAAATAGTCGCCTTCCAGGTCTGCGGTAAGTACTCCCAAATCTCAACCCAGATTATGGTGCGATTATTCCCGTATACCCGCAGCACCTGTTCAGGGGTTGTACCCCGAGCAGGTGGGTTTAGTGTGCAGCCAACAACCGGTCGATGGCAGCTAGCGGAATATCTACCCAATCCGGCCGATTATCACTTTCATAAACCACCTCGTAGAGGGCCTTATCCAGCACGTAAGCATCCAACACCGGGGAGCGTTCCACGCCATATCCTTCGAGGAAGGCCGCGGTCGCATCAGCTGCCCACCCTGCTGGGTTCGCGGGTCCGGAAGCACCACTGCGGGCAGGGAAATGTGCGGCATAGTCGAAGGAACGGATAATTCCGGCTAGATCCCGCAGCACCGAATCAGGACGTCGACGTTGCTCCAATGGTCGGGCAGGTTCGCCCTCAAAATCGATCAGCACATAACGCTCTGGGGTTCGCAGAACTTGGCCGAGGTGTAGATCCCCATGGATACGTTGAACACTGTGGGTCTCGTGCGGGAGCGTGCGATAGACCGCCCGGACTTGATCGGCGACTCGAGCTAAGACCGGAGCCCTAGTGACTAGCTCATCGAGGTTGTCCTCTAGCCCGGCGGCCAGCTGTGCGGAATCCACCTCCGTGGTGGGAAAAGCTCCAGCTAAAGCAGCGTGGACGTTCTGGGTCGACTCGCCCAATAGGGCCGCTTCTACGCCAAAGGACGCATCTACTCCGGCGAAGTTCAAAGCGAAGCGCCAGCCGTCTTCCGCATCCGGCACAAAATCCTGCACCATCGCTAGGGTGTGGCTTGCTCCATCGATGTCTTCGGTGACCCAGCCGCGTACGGGGGCGATATTGGCACACTCCGAGATCTGGGAAAGCAGCTCCACATCTGGATTTTCTCCGGCTTCCAACCGGCGAAAGACCTTAAGCATGGTCTTTTTACCAAAGATCAACGAGGTGTTGGATTGCTCGCCCGAAATCATCCGGCCCGGAATATCCAGGGTGGCAGAGAGCTGATCGCCGATGATTTCTAAGGTGCCGAATCCAGCTGGAGTACCAGCTGCCAGGGCATTGCCATAACGCGCAATCACGGCTGGGTTGGCGAAAACATCCTTGCCAGATTCATCGACGCAGACCTGATAAAGATCTCGCTTTCCGCCGTGGTGGACGCGCAGGATTAAGAGCCGGATCCCCGGAATCCCCGGCAAATCCGCCTCGTGGAGGGTCTCAATCTCATCTATGGGCTCGGATTTCGCACCATAAAATCGGGCATTCTCGAGCATTCGGGCCAGCTGATCCACTAGTCCTCCCGGGAGATATCGAACCAGAAGAACCCATGCGGAGGAAGCGTAACCACCCAAGGGCTAGTGCTGATAATGGGGAAGTCCTCACCACCGGAAAGCTCACGCGGGACCACTCCGGAGAACTCGCGGAGATCAAGAGAGACCGCCTGTGGGCGATCAGAGAGGTTGTTGACGCACAAGATTGCCTCATCTTTAAACTCGCGGAGGAAGGTCAACACTGACTCGTTGACGGAGTCGACCTCGCGATAAGAACCATGGCCAAAGGCTCGGTACTGCTTGCGGATATGGACCTGAGCGCGGGTCCAATGCAGCAGGGAATTATCCCGCTTCATCTGGTTTTCCACATTGATGGTGGCATAACCGTACTGGTCATTTTGGATCGCCGGCAAGTAGAGCCGCTCCGGATCAGCCTTGGAGAAACCACCATTGCGGTCCGCGGACCACTGCATAGGGGTGCGCACACCGTCACGGTCGAAGAGCCAAATATTGTCTCCCATACCGATCTCATCGCCGTAATAGAGCACGGGCGAGCCAGGCAAAGACATCAAGAGGCCGGTAAAAAGTTCCAGCTTATTGCGGTCACCGTTGAGCAAGGGGGCCAGGCGGCGGCGGATGCCGACGTTGGCCTTCATCCGAGGATCCTTGGCGTAGTGCTTGTACATATACGCGCGCTCATCCTCGGTGACCATTTCCAAGGTCAACTCATCATGGTTGCGCAAGAAAATACCCCACTGAGCCGTCTTCGGAATTGACGGGGTTTCCGCGAGGATCTCTGAAATTGGGGTCCGCGACTGGCGGTGGACTGACATGAAAATGCGCGGCATGACGGGGAAGTGGAACGCCATGTGGCACTCGTCGCCGATCTCCGGCTCGCCGAAGTATTCTACGACGTCCTCGGGCCACTGATTGGCTTCCGCCAAGAGCACTCGACCTGGGTACTCATCATCGATAACCCCGCGCACCTGCTTGAGGTAATCGTGGGTCTCTGAGAGGTTCTCGCAGTTGGTACCTTCGCGCTCGTAGAGGTAGGGGACCGCGTCGAGACGGAAACCATCCAGGCCCAGATCAAGCCAGAAACGCAGAACATCGATCATGGCAGCACGCACAGAAGGATGGTCGTAGTTCAAATCCGGCTGATGGGAGAAGAAACGGTGCCAGTAGTACTGTTTGCGCACCGGATCGTAGGTCCAGTTGGATTCTTCGGTATCGACGAAGATGACTCGAGCGTCCGCGTATTCCTTCGGGTCATCGGTCCACACATAAAAGTCGCCGTAAGGGCCTTCTGGGTCGTGTCTGGACTCTTGAAACCAGGCGTGCTGGTCGGAGGTGTGGTTCATGACCAAGTCAGTGATCACACGCAGACCGCGCCGGTGGGCATTATCAATCAGTTCCACGAAATCTTCGACCGTGCCGAACTCCGGCAGGATCTCTCGGAAATTGCGGATATCGTAGCCGCCATCGCGCAGCGGTGAATCGTAGAAGGGTGGCAGCCAGATGCAGTCGATTCCTAGCCATTGCAGGTAATCGAGCTTCTTGGTCACCCCGCGGAGAGTTCCCGAGCCGGTGTTATCCGGATCATAGAAGGCGCGAACCAGCACCTCATAGAAAACCGCATCCTTGTACCACTCAGGATCAGAGCGTTCCCAAGGGTTATTACCTGGGGCAGGCGCTGGAGTATCGAACTCCTCGGGGCCATGCTCAACAAAGAAACCCTCGGCATCGGTGGGCAGACGCGGAGTAACTGAGTTCTCCGCTTCCTCCGCTTCGACGCCGCGGCGCTCATCGATAATGACCCCATTGCGAGGTCCGGTGGAAAGCCCCGGCCGAGAGTCTTCCGTGGCGCCAGAAGCACCAGTAGCACCGGGCGGGATGTCGGTCTGTGTGCGGTCGCTCATAGATTCAAGCGTAGGCAAACCAGTGGATTCTCGCAGGCTGGGGGCCAAACTAGAGTGTCAATTGGCCTCCGATACCCATGCCCGGTGGGTAATCTTAGGCTAAGAATCTGCCAGCTCTGAAAAGGCGGATTCTAGCCGGTCAAGGGCATCTTCGAGCAGTTCCCGAGACGTGGCAAAGTTCAGCCTCGTGTGATGCAGGCCACCTGTACCAAAGAAGAGACCATCATTGAAGGCTAAGCGGGCGTTCTCGAGCAACCACACGGCCGGACGTTCCAGATGTCCGATGGCAGTCTCGGAGAAATCCAGCCACATGAGGTAGGTAGCTTCCGGGTTAGTCACCTTCAACCCGGGGACTCGTTTCGGCAGCTCCGAGACCAGCAAGTCACGATTTTCCCGGAGGTAGGCCGCCTGATCGGCGAGATAGTCCTCGCCCAAGCGATAACAGGCAATGGCGGCAAAGATACCCAGAGTGGAGGTGCCATCCTTGGCGACACCGGTCATCTTCGACCACGTCTTCCGATCCTCCGGATTAGTCAGGATCATCTGGGCACATTTCAGGCCAGCAATATTCCAGGCCTTGGAGGTGGCAGTGACCGTCACACACACCTGCGCAGCCACCTTGTTGAGGCCAGCGGCTGCGATATGAGTGCCGTCGAGGACCACTGGCGCGTGGATTTCATCGACCAAGACTCGGGCGTTATAGCGATCAGCGAGCGCGCACAAGCTGGTCAAGAATTCCTCATCGAAGGTGTAGCCCAACGGGTTATTGGGCGAAGCCAGCAAAATCGAGCCAGCCCCAGCTGCGAAAGCTGCTTCGATCTCAGCTAGATCCAAGCCACCGTAGGCATTGATTTCCACCATCTCGCGGCCAGCGGTCTTCGGGATTTCTAGAAATGGTGGGTAGGAAGGAACCGGAACGATCACAGAGGAATCGGGGCGAGTCATATGCTCTACCGCCAGCAGCAGTCCGCGAACCACATCGGGTACTGGGAGAACGGCTTCCGGACCAGGCCGCCAGCCGTAGTGATGTGCATAGAAATCACTCACCGCCTCAGGTAGATCAGAGCGAGCCGGGGTGTAGCCGAAGGACTCGTTTTCCACTGCCTTGGCGATGGCCTGCTTGATCGGCGGGAAGGTAGAAAAATCACTCTCCGCGATCCACATCGGCAGGACGTCGTCGTCATAGACAGTCCATTTGCGGGTCTGACGGTTCTTGAGCTGTTCCAAGGTGGGAAATTCCATGCCTCTAGGTTAGCCCGTGCTTATCGACGCCCGCCTATCCCCAGCAATGCGAGCAATCAGACCTCCGTCGGAGTGCTGCCGGCATCAGGGACGAAGCCATACTTCTTTAATCGTGCCCGGTCAGAGATTGAAGAAGAAGCAGTCAGTTGCAACAGCTGAGCATAGATACCGCCAGAGGCGGCAAGCTCATCGGGGGAGCCGATTTCATCGGCCTTGCCCTCCTGCAACGTGACAATGGTGTCGACATCCGCGATCGTCGATAAGCGGTGGGCAATGATCAACGTGGTGCGGTTTTTCATCAACTCATCGAGACCAGCTTGGACAGCACGCTCAGACTTGGTATCCAACGCAGACGTCGCCTCGTCGAGGATCAGCACGGGAGCATCTTTGAGCATGGCACGCGCTACTGCCACTCGTTGTTTCTGGCCGCCAGAAAGGCGAAGGCCACGCTCGCCGATGACCGTGTCATAACCGTTGGGGAAGTGCTCGATGAACTCGTGGGCATTGGCACGCCGGGCGACCTCGGTGACCTTTTCATCAGTGGCACCGGGGCGACCATAAGCGATGTTCTCTCGGATCGTGCCGGAAAATAGTGCAGCCTCTTGAAATACGACGCCTACTGACGCTCGCAACTGCTCGGCGGTGAGGTCATTGACATTGTGGCCACAGACCACCAAGTTGCCCTCGGTGATGGGATAGAGCCCCAACAAGAGATTAACCAGGGTGGATTTTCCGCCACCGGATTCACCAACCAAGGCGATTTGCTCACCCTCATGTGCGCTGAAATTGACGTCGTGGATCACCGGTTCATCGGCGTTATAAGCAAAGGTAACCCCATCAAATTCCAGAACTGGTTTGCCCGGTATTGGCACCAGAGGCGGAACCGGTGCCAGATCGAGTTCTGGTACGCCGGAAGCCTCGGTAGCGGCAACCAGCTCGGCGCGTGCGGTGGGTTCAAACTCCTCCTCCATGACCTGGAAGTAGTCCTTAGAACCAGCAATTGCTCGTTGAGCCGCATCAACAATCCAGCTCATCATGAACACCGGTTGCTTGGCCATGTTGACCAATTGGATGAGCATGACCATATCGCCGAGAGTGAAACGGCCATTAAGAGTCTGGAAAAAGAGCACGAGATAGATGCCAAAGAAGATGATATTCAAGGCCGCGCCGCGGAAAGAATCCATGAAATGCCACCAGCTGGACTGCGGGCGGGTGATCTCCACAGTTTTGCCATAGCGACGCCCAAAGTTATCGAGCTCGCGGACCTCACTGGTGAAAGATTTGACTACTTTGACCTGGGAGATTACCTCAGCGAAACGCCCGTTCGCCCGGTCGATCTGGTGGTTTTTCTGAGATTCGAGAGTCTGCCACCGCTTGCTGGTCAAGGTGGTCAAATACATATAAATCGGAAACAGTGAAGCCAGCAGAATTGTCAGTGGCCAGTAGTACCAAGAAGTAATCACCAGCACGGCGAACACCTGGATGATCATGGGGAAAAAGCTATTGGAAAAAGACTGTAGGAACTGCGTGATCGAGGTAATCGAACGATCTAGGCGAGCGATAACCGTTCCGGTGACTTGGCTATCGAAATAGCGCTGGGGCAGGCCAAGCAGTTTGGCGTAGTAGCGAGTCGAGAGGATTTGTCGCATTCGCATAGCCATCATGTCGCCGATGTAGCCACCAAGATTTGTCATAGCGGTATTAGCTAGGTCAGCGACCAAAAGCCCAATCGCTAACCACAGCAAGGTGCGCATCGCTGAGGAAGAATCCAGGTCACCGTTTAAGACAGCAACAATCGAATCGGTTGCTTCACGGAAAATAAAGGGCGAGACCAAAGCGAGCGCCGCCGCCACCGTGGAGACAACAACCACGCCGAGGTAGTAGGGCCATAGGGCTGAGGCGCTGCGAACAATTCGGGCCAGGGAATTCACGACTTCACTACTCCAGTTCAATGCCTGTGCGACAGAGTGGGATTATGCCACGTTGCACGGGGTAGAACACCAATGCTGCGGATAAGGCGGTTAGACTGTGGACACCTTATGCCCGGGACCAAACTCGGGTTCTCATCGGCCAGGAAAGGCAGTCTCGTGAACCTGAATCGCCCTGCACTCGGCGTCGCCGTCGTCTCCGTGCTCTTTCTTGCAGCTTGTGGAACAGATGCGGAGGAAAGCGACTCAGTCAACGATTCCGGGGAAACCACCGCCTCTGAGAGCATGCTGGCCCAAGGAAAAGATGTTGATCCGATTACCGCAGATAGCCTGTCGGAGACGGTCTTTGACACTGGCCTCAACGTTGAGTGGGACTTCCAAGGAGCAGTCAACGACTCCAACGGTGACGCCGTAGCGACTCTTCGAGCCAGAAACCTCAACGATCAACCGCTTGACCCAGAAGCTCTCGCAGAGCCCACCCTGTCTTATAACACCGGATCTAATAATTTCTCTGATGCAGATCTGGTCTCTGCCGATGATCTCGACCGGATAATTGGCTTGGATCTTCCGTTAGGCAGCCAAGCCTCTACTAATATTCAGTACGTTTTCGATGTCTCCTCAGGCAATCTTTGGGACGCAGAACTGCAGGTAGGAAACGTTATTTGGGAAGGTAACCTACAAAACTAAAATTCTCGGGAACCGAGCGCTGGTTTTCAGAGTCTAAGTGTGGCGAGCATGCCCAAGACGTGCTCCGGGTCTTTTCTATGTCGACCCGTCCGGACTCATGAGGGGATCGCCCGACCATGCCCGCCCGTCGATTTCTTGTCCTTGCCGTTTCAACGGTGGTGCTTTCTGCATGCAGTACCTCCGCCGAGGATTCACTGACCACAGAACCCACGGACCCGCCGGAATCTGTGGCGTCATCAGCACCAACCACCGCAGTGGCCCAAGAATCACTCGAACTGGGGGAGTTCGATCCGGAGGGGGATTTTGAGCTCTTTGATCCCTGCACCGAGATTCCTAGCGATGTCCTGGTAGCTGCTGGGATGGGGGAGGCAATCTGGGAGCCTGGATATGACCGAGACCTTTCGGTGCGTTGTGGCTTTAGTGCTGTCGATTACGAGCAGAATTTGGGTACCTTTGCTCTTACCGCTGACCGTAATACGAAAGAGAAGCTATTTGAGCGCAATCTGATGATTGCTGAAGACATAGATTCTTCGATACCGGGTGCTTACCTACATCAGCTAAGCGTAGGAAACGACAGTGATTGCCATGCTGCTGTGCATACCGAACGAGGTCGTTTCATCGTCAACTACGGCGAGATCTCGACGGATCGAAGTCTCGAAGAGATATGTGGAATCGCACTGGATCAGTTGGAATTTTTGTACGAACAAATGGGGGAAGAAAATGGATATTTCTATTGATAGTGCTTCGCTTCTGGGGGGAATCGAAGAGTTGAGACTTCTTGGCCAACAGGCAAACGAGTCGGCCAATTATGCAGCACAGACCACGCTTAACGGCAGCTATTCGGGAGTTTCCGGGCTGGATCAGCTTGGTGGGGGACATGGTGGAGTTATCAATGGAGGCACCGGATCTGCGATCAGCGTATTGAAATCCTATGCAGAGCAAGTCAACTGGCTTGATGAAGCCCTTGCCGCCAGCTACCAAGCTCTCACCGGACAGAATGCATTCGTTGCTCGGGGGATGGACATCGCTGATGAAGGCGGATCGGTAGGAGAAGATGCCGTGACGTTCCCGACTCGCCCAGCACCGCGTTTCGAGAACTTTAGTTTCACGCCGCCTTTGGTCACCCCAGCAGCATCAATTGATCAGCTGTCGGCGGAATTCTCGATGACCAAGATTCAAGAGTCGGTGGCGGCTGCAGCTACATGGAAGAAACTCTCGGCGGAGGCGACCGCCATTTCACAAGGCCTGCACTCTATCGCCGGGGAACTTGGCAGCAGCAATCAAGGGGAGGTGGTGGAAGCGGCCGTCGAGAAGATCTCTGAGGTAGCACGCGCGGGAGAGACCTTCTCACAGAATGCGGCCACCATGGGGACTTCTGTAGAACAACTGGCGGCGATCAAATCCCAAGGTGCGGTCAAGGTCAACCTCACCAAGGCGGCTTTGGCAGCGATCGTGGAACCTGCTGAGCGGATTGCTGCGGAACAGGCTTTTCTACAGAGCTTCCCAGCCTCTTTTAGTCCGTTTGTAGCCACCGGAGTTCCTCCGATCCGCAATCTCATGGTCATGGATGCCTCGGGCGATGGAGGCAGCAATATTGCACTCGGCATGAGCGAGATCGACGGTGATGGTGAGAAACACGATGCTGCTGGCATGCGTGCACCAGGTGCTTCCCAAGGGTTGTTGCACGCTGCTGGGCACGCGATGGGGGCAGGCAACTTTGGCACTGCCAGTCGCGGGATTGATGCGGTAGCAGGAGTAGATGGCAGTCAACTACTGCAGGCCAATCAAGTCGCAACGGTGGCTGCCAGTACTACTTCGGGTACTTCTGCGCTTTCAGGACCTGGATCGCTCGGCTCTGGCATTGGGACATCCGGTGGCACATCTGGTGGGCTAGCAGCAGGCTCTCCAGGCTTTGGCGGCCCAGTGCCGGCCTCTTTGCCTGGCGGACTGGCTGCAAGATCCGCAGTTAGTGGGCCGTCTCGAGGTTTCTCTACTGATCCAGCAGCACTGGCGAATATGGCTGGGATGGGTACTGCGCGGAACGGATCCGGCAGTGTCCTTGGCACAGGTGCCGGAATGCCAGCGGTAGGTAGAGCTTCAGGATCTGCCGGGTTGGGAGCGGCTGGCTCATCGGGCACTAGCGCGGGCACAGCTGGCTCGGGGGTGCGGGCAGCTACTCCTGCAGTCGGTTCGGGAATTGCTCCAGCAACAACTGCTAGCGGCACCAATGCGGTACGCCCGAGTAATGGACAGTCCTCGGGGCGGTCGATGATGCCGATGATGGGTGCGCCGATGACCGGTGGCGCAGGCGGCGGGTCAAAAACTCCGAGAATTAAGGCAGTGACTTCTGCAGTAGAGCAGGATGACAACACCGCGGCGCTACTTGGGGATCGAGGTTCGGTAGTACCGGGTGTGATTGGGGCATGGGCGCGCGGTTAACAACCTGCTAAGCCAGTGCGTGCCTGGGTAGGGTGTGAAGGATGACAGATGAGGTTGAGTTGGTTGTCCTGGCAGATGCGCAGGGTCGTCCTGCCGGTACCGCACCAAAGGCAACCGTGCACAGTGCCGATACTCCTTTGCATTTCGCTTTTTCCTGCTATTTGCTTGACGCGCAAGGACGTCTGCTGATGACTAGAAGAGCGTTGAGCAAGAAGACATGGCCGGGGGTATGGACCAATAGTTTCTGCGGCCATCCTGGCCCCGGGGAGGCGACCGCCGCAGCGATCCGCCGCCGCAGCGTACAAGAGCTTGGTTTTAAATCTGAAGCGATCGCGGAGATCGTTGAAGTACTGCCAGACTTTAGCTACCGGGCGGTAGATTCCAGCGGGATCGTCGAATGGGAGATCTGCCCGGTGTTTGTTGCCAAGCTCCATGAAGGACAAGGCCCGAATCAGAACCCAGAGGAGATTGATTCCTTGGCGTGGGTAGACCCAGCAGCACTCATCAGCGCCGTTGCTGCCGCACCGTTTACCTTTAGCCCATGGCTGGTGGAAGAGCTGGCGGAGGAGCGCCTGCGGAAGGCACTAGTGGGCAAGGACTAGCGTTCTAGTTCGGTCCGAAGGCTTCACGCACCATCTTCAGCGGGTCGGAGACTATCTCGGTAGTACCGCTGTCGAGGTTGGTGCGACAGACCTGCCGGCCGGTATTGGCCGTATAGCGTGGCCACAGTGGTTCTCGTCCGTGGGCGAACCTCAGCAGCTGTTCATGGGAGATGCCGGGTTCTAGCCCAAAGACATAGGGAATCTCCACGCAGTGCAGCGCAGGGGTGGCATCTCGCACGTATTCGCTCATCCACACTGGTCCGAGAGACTGTTCGGCTGCCTGTGAGACCCATCGGCGGTTGGAAGCATCACCGATGAGTCGTCCAACTACTCGTTCTGGATCCATTTTTTGGGCTGCGGCTATCCACGCAGATACTGATCCGCTAAGCCCCATCCGTTTGGCTAAGAACCGGGCGGCTCTAGGCCCCCAGCCCCGATCGTCGAGTGTGCGACCACCGGGCAGATGGTAAAACTCTTCGCGAGTACTGGTCATCCACAGGGGCAAATCGGTCATTTCGGCGCCGTCAAGAGGCGTCGGTCCTAATGCCATATCTAGTCCGTGCCAGGTACGGAATCGGGAGTAGCCGCGCTCTAATAAACGTGGGTTCTTCGCCGCCAGCTTGGTTAGTGATGCCCTCGTTACTGGTTTGCCCAGCACGGTGCGCAGGGAGCCTTTGCGGTGTTGAAAACTATCTCTTGGAAAGCAGGGAGACATCGCCATTACTCGGCGAAAACAACCCCGGTAGTGATCGCGTCGGCTCAGCCACAGGGCAGTAGTGGCGCCGGCGGATTGGCCCACGAGGGTGACGTTGGTGGGATCCCCGCCGAAGGATTCGATATTGCGTTGGACCCATTCCAAGCCCAGCTGACAGTCATCGATGCCACGGTAGCGGTGTGGCTCATCATTGTGGAATTGAGCGAAACCGGCGAGCTTGACGCGGTATCCGATGTGGACGGTAATGACCTTGGCTCGGGCATTGGGAGCGCCATCGGCGCGACGATCACCGTGCGTGCCGTTTTCGAAGCGGCCGCCATGGATGTAGACGATGACTGGCAGATCCGCTAACGGTCGGGAATCATGCGGGGTGGTTATCGACAGCGCAATGGACTCCGGTCGGTGAACGGTGGCGTCGATAGGTTCTTGAGGAGTGTTGGGTAGACGTTGCGCGTCAAAGAAGTCCCCAGGGATGTGTGAGTAGGGGATTGATCTGAAATTGGTTACTTGCCCGTCGCTGGTCCCGGTGATCTCTCCCGCGGGGCAGTACACGGTGACGCGTGCATCATCTGACATGTCGATAACGCTACCAACTACCATCGTCCATCATGACCGTGAATCCATTGCTTCATACATCCGACCTTCCCTATCACTTGCCTGCTTTTGCTGACATCAGGCTTGAGCACGCGATTGAAGCCTTCGATATCGCGTTGGTGACCCATCGTGCAGAGATCGATGAGATTTTGGCAGCAGAAGAACCGAATTGGGCTAATACCGTCGAGGCGCTGGAGGCTTCCGGACAAGACCTTGGGCGAGTGACCGCCTGGCTGTTTAACCTGCAAGGCACCGATGCCACTGAAGAACTTGATGCGGTGGTGGCACAAGTGGTGCCACGATTGTCCGAACACAGCGATGCGATCTACCAAGATGCGGAGCTCTACCGGCGATTGCTGGAGGTGGATGTTCCCGAGGACAACGAATCCAGCCGCCTTTATGCACAGCTTCTTCGGAGTTTCACTCGCCGGGGTGCTGGATTAAGCCTCTCAGACAAGCAGCGACTCAGTGAGATCAACCAGCAGCTCAGCTCGCTATCGGAGCAGTTTGGTCGCGCGTTGTTGGCCGATACGACCCGGTTGGCTGTGCGTTTCGACGACCCCGCTCAACTTGCTGGTCTGAGCCAGTCGCGCATCGACTCCGCCCACGCCGCGGCAGAAGGGCAGGGATGGTTGCTTCCGCTCGAGCTGCCGTCTGTGCAATCTGCGCAGGTAGTTCTAGAAAATCCGGCCTCGCGAGCACAGCTTCATGCAGCTTCCGGGCAACGGGGCGTTGAAACGAACGTCGATAATCTTGTGGCACAGGTTCGGCTACGCGCTGAGCACGCCCGGCTGCTGGGCTATGACACCCACGCTGACTACGTCATCGCAGAGGAGACTGCTGGTACCGCAGAGGCTGCTCGGGCCTTGCTTTTTGATTTGGCGCCCGCGGCTTCGGCCAATGCTGTGGCCGAGCACAAACTGGCCTCAGAACTAGCTGGGGAAGAACTCAGTGCCGCTGATTGGCCCTATTGGCAGGCGAAGGTACGCGAGCGCGACTACCAGCTAGATGAAGACGCGCTCTCGCACTATTTCCCTCTCGATCAGGTGCTCACTGACGGAGTATTCTTCGCCGCCCAGCGGCTCTACGGCGTCAGCGTCCAGCCGCGAGCAGACCTGCAGGGCTACGCCGAGGGCGTGGATGTGTGGGAGATCATCGACGCCGATGGCACCGGCCTGGGGCTGCTGCTGACCGACTACTTCGCGCGGCCGTCGAAACGCGGCGGGGCATGGATGAGCTCTTTTGTTGATCAATCGCAGCTGTTGGATACCAAGCCAGTGGTGGTCAACGTCATGTCGATCACTCAGCCCACTGATGGTTCGAGTCCGCTGCTGAGCATTGATCAGGTGACCACCCTGTTCCATGAGTTCGGCCACGCGCTTCATGGATTGCTTTCCAACGTGCGCTACCCGAGTCTGTCGGGCACCAACGTCCCCCGCGATTGGGTGGAATTTCCCTCCCAAATCAACGAAAACTGGGCCTTTGACCCCGAGGTGGTGCGCAATTATGCCCGGCACGTAGATACCGGCCAGGTCATCCCCGATGAGCTTATCGACGCCGTCCTCAGCGCCCGGCAGTTCGGCCAAGGCTTCGATACTTCCGAATACCTTGCTGCCGCCATCATCGACCTGGCGTGGCATTCGCTGACGCTGGAGGAAGCGAACGCACTCGGCGGGGACGCCGCAGCGGTGGAGGCTTTCGAACAAGCAGCCCTAGAAGAAGCTGGCCTGGCAGTGGACAATCTCTCGCCACGCTACCGTTCGAGTTACTTCAACCATATCTTCGGCGGCGGCTACTCAGCTGGCTATTACTCTTACCTTTGGGCAGAAGCACTCGATGCTGATGGCTTCGATTGGTTCGCTCAAGCAGGCGATATTGCCTCCGCGGGTAGCAGTTTCCGTGATCTGATTCTCTCCCGAGGTGCCTCGGTGGACTACCAAGAAGCCTTCCGCACATTGCGCGGACGCGAGCGCGATGTGCGCCCCCTGCTTGCCCGCCGCGGGTTGGCTGGCGTTGACGTGGGGTAGATTGAGATTTTATGTTCTCCGCCGCTGTGGACTGGACCACCCAACACCTGATTGTCACCCCGTTGTGGCTGCAGGCTGGGCTGATCTTGCTCGTGGCTGTGCCGCTGGCGGCAGTATCCGCCGTGGTGCTGGTTCGAATGGTGGACTCCGCTACATTCGCTGGACTGCGAGTGTGGCGATCGATAACCGGAGGCGACACAGTTCGCCCCACCCGACACTCAATCAGGAGCAATGACAACGATGGCCAATCCCGAGGAACTGCGCCGGCAAGATCAGAAGCTGCCGAAGGCCAAGCGTAAGTACCCGCAGTCACGGGTGACCCAATCGCTGTGGATTTTGTTAGCGATTGTGCTCATTACTTGGCTGATCACCTTATTCTAAGCAGATAGCAAAACACCCGGAGGCCATATGCGGTCTCCGGGTGTTTTGCTCTGAGAATTTTTACTGCGGACGGCGAGAGGCCTTAGCAACTTCTTGGAAAAGTTCGTTGTCGGCCAAGTCTTCGATCAAGACTGGGCGGCCCTTTCCATCACTGAGCGGGATACACCAGTTGGGGTACTGATCTCTGGTGGTGCCAGGCTGGTTTTGGGAGCGAATATCGCCGACCATATCGACCAGCGAGGTACAGCTGAGCGCTGAAGGGGTGCCGGAGATGAACTGGTGCAGGCTGACAATAAGCTCGCCGATTTCTCCGCGCTTATCACGTGCCAAGCCTTCAAATTCGGTGTGCGCCAGCTCCGTGCCTTCGAAACATCCGGTCTCCCGGATGCTGTCGAGGATCTTGGCCTGCCACTCAAGATCTTCGGCGTCTTCATCGGCGGCTGAGCGGGTCAGCACTCCAAGCTCATCACGCAAGGTGATGTGCTCGCCAGCGAGATAGCCAGCCGTGGGAGGCAGATCATGAGTATTGATTGAACTCAAAGAGAGTACGCGGTATTGATCCTGAGGCAATGGGCCATCCGGGGTGGCCTCGAACCAGAGGATCGATGTGCCCATAACGCCCTTGGACGCGAGGACGTCTCGGACCCAAGGCTCAAAGGTACCCAGATCCTCGCCGATGACTACCGCACCTGCGCGCTCGGCTTCTAGCGCCAAGATGCCCACTAGAGCTTCATGGTCGAATTGCACATAAGTGCCGGTGGTCGGGGACTGCATCCGCGGAATCCAGAAAAGTCGGAAGAGCCCGAGAATATGATCGACGCGGATTCCTCCGGAATGGCGCAGCACGGTGGTAAGCAGATTCCGCCACGCGCGGTAGCCATCTTCTGCCAACTTGACTGGGTGCCATGGCGGCTGCGACCAGTCTTGGCCTTGCTGGTTGTAGCCGTCCGGCGGGGCGCCAACAGAGGCCTCTGGAGCCAACCAGGGGGCAAGATTATGGGCATCGGCGCCGCCCGGGTGCACACCGACTGCCAAATCTGCCATGATTCCGATCTTCATGCCGGCGTCTTTGGCTCGCTTTTGAGCTGCGGCTAGCTGCTCATCGCAGAGAAGCTGCAACCAGATGTAGAAACCGGTTAGCTCCTCGATGCTGGGCCGAATGGCATGAGCGCGTTGAGTATGGATCTGGTCGAGCTCGCGCTGGGCACACCAAGAAGCGAAGTCCACGAGGCCTTGGCCCTCGCGCTCAACGAACGCTTGAAGATCCTGTTCCCGCTTGGCCGAACGCGGTAGTGCGTAGAGCTCGTGGAGTACATCGAGCTTGGCTTGGAATACCGGGTTGCGATCGATGATTTCTCCAGAGAGATTCATCTCGCGGAGTTCTTCGGCTAATTCTTCAACATCCGCGCGGGTATCTTTATCGAGCAACTCCACCTCGGGGACATCCTCGATGCGCAAGTAGATCGGGTTGGTGAAACGGCGCGTGGTGGGCAGATAAGGAGAATCCTCGACCGGCGGGAACGGTTCCGCCGCATGCATGGGATTGACCAAAAGGAAATCAGCACCGGCTTCAGTTGCCAGTACCTCGGCGAGCTGACCCATGTCGTGGAAATCACCGATGCCCCAAGAATCGGCTGAGCGCACCGAATACATTTGGGCCATCACCCCGGCTGCGGGGGAGTTGGTGTATTCATCGGTAGTGGAAAGCCGAACCGGAGTGATAATGAGCGCGCATTCGTTGCGGTACTCACCTGAAACCAGCTCGATGTGGTGCCAGCCCAGCGGTAGGTCATCGGGGAGTCGGAAAGTGGCCTCGCCCCACGTGATGCCCGCTACCGTCAGTGGCGCGCTCCAGTTTTCCTCCTGGTAGGCCTCCCGGATGCTGCCATCCTCCAAGATCAGGCGGACCTGAGCAGGCGCGCCATCATGGACGTGGACATTAAACGTCGGTGATGAGCCAACGGTGGTGACCACACACGGTGGCAACGGGCGAGTAGCCTCCGCATCACGGTAGGCAGCCAGCTGGGCGGCGGCGGCAGCTTCATCTGGATCATCGCCAAGCTGCACACCTAAGGCGCGCAGAGTTTTAATCAGCGTGTCCTGGGAAACACCGATTAGCTCCCCATCGCTGGCGGTGTACTGCGTGGCGACGCCATGAGCGTCCGCAAGGTCTCTCAACACGTCCTGGTAAGTCACAAGTCAACATATTGCCACCCCGAGTCCTCTTTCGCTGAAAAGTCCGGCAGATTACCTGGGCCTGTCACGACTCCAGAGGGCAGTATCCAAGGGTATGGTCAGGGAGAAAATGCTAGAAATTGCCGCCGACAGTGACGCTCCATGGACACAACGAGAGGACATTAGCAGTGCAGGAATACAGCACCCCGGCTGAGTTTGAAATCGCTCCGGGCGAGAGTTGCCTAACCGCAATGCTTGCTACCGCGAAGAACAATCCCAACGGGGTGATGTTTACCCGGCCAGCTAACTATGAGTGGGTCAATGTTACCTCTCGTGAGTTCGTCGATGAGGTATTTGACGTGGCCAAGGGCCTGATTGCCTCCGGCGTGAGCAAGGGTGATCGCGTCGCACTCATCTCGGGCACTCGATATGAGTGGTCGTTGCTCGATTTCGCTATTTGGGCAGCTGGCGCAGTGTCAGTGCCGGTCTACCCTTCATCATCTTTGATGCAGATGCAGTGGATTATCGAGGACTCTGGCGCAGTCATGGCGATCACGGAGACTCGTGAACATTCCGAACTGATTGCGCATTTGGTCCTAAGAGAAGACGGCAACGCAGGATTATATGGTTCGCCCTCACAATTGCGCCGAGTGCTTGAGATTAACTCCTCAGCCATTGCCACCTTGAAGTTTGAGGGCCGTCAGGTTGCTACTTCGGCAGTGGAAGAGCGAATTTCTTCCACCTCCACCGACGACCTCGCTTCATTGGTCTATACCTCGGGTACCACCGGCCGTCCCAAGGGCTGCCGTTTGACTCACCGCAACTGGCTCTCGGAAATTCGTGGATTGCTCACTCACCCGGTCGGCGCGATCGCGATGCCGGGTACCCGTGTCCTGACCTTCCTACCGATGGCGCACGTTCTTTCCCGTGCGGTTTCTCTCGCGGTGGTTATCGGCGGCGCAACTCAGAGCCACTGGGCTGATTTCTCTACCCTTTCGGTGGAGTTTTCCCGGTCGCGTCCCAACCTCATCCTCGGAGTACCGCGGGTGTTTGAAAAAGTGCGCAATTCCGCTGCCGCAAATGCGCTAGATGGTGGCTTGATTAAAGCGCGCATCTTCGCCAGTGCGGAGAGCACTGCCATCGATTACTCCCGCGCTTTGGACACTCCGGAGGGGCCTTCACGTGCGTTGCTGGCTCGCCGTCGGATGTTTGATCGGCTGGTCTACTCCAAGATCCGCGCTGGGATTGGCGACTCAGTGAAATATTGCATTACTGGTGGCTCAGCCATGAGCCATGATCTGCTGCACTTCTTCCGCGGAATTGGTGTCCCCGTCTACGAGGGCTACGGATTGACGGAGACAGCCGCCGCGGCTGCGGTTGATTTCGATGACCAGAAGATCGGCTCGGTGGGGCGCCCGATCGGCGGCACCACCATCCGAATCAACGAGGATGGGGAAATCCTGGTCAAAGGATCAACCGTCTTCGAGGGCTATTGGAATAACGACGAAGCTACTGCAGAGTCAATGCACAATGGTTGGTACAACACGGGAGATCTCGGAGAGATCCTAGAAACCGGACAACTGGTGATCACTGGCCGCAAGAAGGACCTGATCGTTACCGCAGGCGGAAAGAATGTTTCCCCTGGCCCGCTCGAGGATTCACTCCGGGCGCACCCGCTGATCTCTCAAGCGATGCTCGTCGGCGATGGAAAGCCGTTCATTGGTCTGTTGGTTACCCTCGACGAGGATGCAATGACTAGGTGGAAGCTCGACCACAACATTCCAGAGAACAAATCCATCAGCGATCTGGCTACTCACCCCACCTTGCGTGCAGAGATCCAAGACGCCGTTAACACGGTCAATGCCACGGTCTCCAGCGCGGAGGGCATCAAGAAGTTCTATATCCTCGACCAGGATCTGACCGAAGAAGGCAATGAACTTACCCCGACGATGAAGGTGAAACGCAACGTGGTCACCCAGCGGTATGCAGATGCCATTGATCATCTCTATCAGCGCTAGTCGAGGTATTCGGCGCGCCGACCAGAAAACCTCGGAGTCCTGACATAGAGTCAGCGAAGATCCAGCAAACGTCAAGGAAAAAGGGGTAGCTTCCGATGCAGAAGATCGCCGCCGAGCTACGCCACCGTGAGCTCACGCAGGAGATCTACAACATCGGTGACGAAGTCGCCGGTTACATCGAACACCTTGCTGAGGCTGTTGGTGATTGGGACGCAGAGCTTGTTGAGGACTGTCTTGCCGAGTTTAGTGAGATTCTCGATGATGCCCGTCGTGATTCTCGCACCATCGTCGGTGACCTCCTTGGCCTCCGACAAGCGTTGACATCAGGTGTTCGGGCCGGGGTCCTTTCTGCCTCCGCAGCTCCGGGGGCTCGGCTACCAGAACCCAATCTTCTCGACGCCGCGGTTCTCAACTCCGATTACCCGATTTCTGAGCAGCCGGGCGCTGTCCATGAATTATCCGATGTGCTCGATGCCCGCACTGAAGCGGTCACCGAATGGCTCGATGGGACCGTCGACTGGGTGCTTACCCAGACTGATCTGGTCGCTCGAAATCTCGATGCAGTCAGCCTTCCTCATCTTTATGCTCGTGTGGGTACCACTGTCACTGCGGCTGTTTCCGGCTGGCTTAGCACTGTAGCGGAAGCTCATCCGGCCTATACCCGCACCATGCGTGGCAACAATCCGCCGATGTTCCTCGCCGAACGAGCGCGTATCGACGCCATCGTCGCCAGCGTCGCAGCCAAGCGCGCTGCCCAAGGACGCGGCGCCGCCAGCTAGGCTGTCGGCCATGTCTGTTCCCTTCGGCGTGTACGTCCACGTCCCGTTCTGCGCAACCCGTTGTGGCTATTGCGATTTCAATACCTACACCCCAGGAGAGCTTGGAACCTCAGCCTCTCCTTCTTCCTATCTCGACGCTTTGGAACGAGAGCTTTCCTTGGCTGCAGAACAAGGTGGACGCCCAGCCGAGACAGTATTCGTCGGTGGCGGAACTCCTTCCTTACTTGGTGCAGATGGTTTAGCTCGCTTGCTGTCTGCGGTTCGAAATAGTTTCGGGCTTGCCCCGGGCGCTGAAATTACGACCGAGTCCAACCCTGAATCCACCTCCCCGGAGTTCTTTTCCGGGCTGCTGGACGCAGGATTCAATCGGGTTTCTCTAGGTATGCAGTCCGCATCGTCGTCGGTACTTCGGGTGCTCGATCGTTCTCATACTCCGGGACGCGCGATCGCCGCCGCCCAAGAAGCTGCTGCTGCTGGGTTCCAGCACGTCAATCTCGACATGATCTACGGCACCCCTACCGAGACTGACGATGACGTTCGACGCACTCTCGACGCCGTCTTGGCCGCCGGGGTCGATCATGTTTCCGCCTATTCTTTGATCGTTGAGGATGGCACAGCGATGGCTCGTAAAGTGCGTCGCGGAGAGCTGCCTGCCCCTGAAGAAGATGTTTATGCCGCCCGCTACGAGATCATCGATGAACGCCTCCGAGCCGAAGGTTTCGATTGGTACGAGGTCTCCAACTGGTCCAAGCCCGGCGGCGAATGTCGACATAACCACCTCTATTGGACTGATGGCGACTGGTGGGGTGCCGGCCCAGGTGCTCATTCCCACCTCGGCGACCAGCGTTTCTTCAACGTCAAACACCCGGCGCGCTACTCCGAGATGGTTTCCTCTGGACAGCTGCCCATCGCCGAGACCGAACAGCTTTCCGACGCCGACCGTCACACCGAAGCAATCATGCTCGGGATGCGCCTGCGCGAAGGCATTCCACTGTCGTGGATCAACCAGGCTGGACGCGAGGTGGTGGACGGATTTATCTCCCGCGGACTCCTGATCACCCATGGTGATCGTGTTGCACTCACCGCTCGAGGCCGGCTGCTGGCCGATGGCATGATCACCGACATCTTGGTGGCAGAAGAACAGTAGTCAGGGTGGTTGCTCGCGCCGCAGTTGTGGCCTGGTGCGGGGTGTCGGGGTGGTTTGGTGCGGTGCGAATAACCGTGGGGATGTGGGGTGGTTGCTCGCACTGCAGTTGCGACCCAACTTGGCACCTCCGGTCGACTTAGCGCGGTGCGAATAACCGTGGGGATGTGGGGTGGTTGTTCGCACTGCGGTTACAACCCAACTCGGCACTTCCGGTCGACTTAGTGCGGCGCGAATAACCGCGAGGACACGCCCTGGTTGTTCGCGCTGCAGTTGCGACCCAACTTGGCACCTCCGGTCGACTTAACGCGGTGCGAATAACCGCACATCGGGAACCCAATGGCCGATCGGCTGGTCTAAGAGTGCGGAGGTGCATATGGGCGGCAGATTGCCAGAGGGGCGGTTGATCTTAACTACAAAACAGCTGGCTGAATGTGGGTATCGGAACGCAACGGTCACCAGGATGGTGGCCAGGGGCGAGCTATTCCGAGTGGACCGAGGAATTTATACCACGGTAAAACCAGACGGCCGGTTGCTAGCAGAAGCCCTGCAGGTAAGTAGACCTGCCTTGGTATTGAGCGGATTGAGTGCCTATCAGGTCTATTCCAATCGGCAATTATCGGTTCCGTTGACTGGTGTGGTGCCTCGGGGGCTGAGCGCGGCGTCGACAAGGTTTGTTGAGATCAGGGAAGTCGCAGCAACCCCAGCCAATGAAATAGCCGGATTGAGAGTGACTCTGCCGGTGAAAGCCGGAATCGATCTAGCCAGGAGAAACTGGTCGAAAGCTATTCAGCTGCTGGAGGCGCAATATTCCGGGCGTGGTGGGAAAGGATTACTCAATGAGCATTTGGCCGAGATTGGGAGGATTCCACAGATTGGGAGAGAGCTTATCGCCAAGGCAGCGATTGGGTCAGACAGTCTGACGGAGCGGGATCTATTTCGGGTGCTCCGCTACCGAGGCCTCTCAGTGGAACAGAATGTGAAAGTAGGGCATTTTTGGTGGGATGGGGTCTTTAGAAAGGAGAAGGTCCTCGTCGAAATCGATGGCAGTAGCTATCACTCAGGAGAAGCCAGAAGTACTTTTATTAAAGACAGGTGGAAGCGCAATCAAGCCATGCGTCTGGGATATGTCGTGCTGACCTATACGCAAGTGTGCATCGATGAACACGTGGATATGGTTGTTGAACAAGTGTCAGATACGGTGGCTTGGCGGCTTTCTCACAACAATCGTGCTAATCGGCTTCCAGCTCCATTGACCTGGGAAAATGATCCAGTATGGCAGTGGCATGACTGGTGGCGACCCCCGGCTGAGCTGCAATACCTTTAGTCGGGAGGGTTAGTATGGAGAAACCTAGCAATCAAGGGAGGAGAGTGCCAGATGGCAGGATTGACTGACAGGCGCCGGCAGGAAGTCCTGCGGGCGATCGTGGCGGACTATATTCACTCCCAGGAACCGGTGGGTTCCAAGAGTCTGCTTGAACGTCATCAGCTCAACGTCTCTTCGGCGACTATCCGCAATGATATGGCGGTGTTGGAGTCCGAGGGACTCATCGCGCAGCAGCATGCCAGCTCCGGTCGAATTCCGACGGAGAAGGGCTATCGCCAGTTCGTCGATCACATTCATGATCTCAAACCACTCTCGGCGGCTGAACGTCGAGCGATCTTGTGTTTTCTTGAAGATGGCGTTGATATGGAGGACGTGCTGCGGCGCTCGGTGCAGTTGCTTTCACAGCTCACTCGTCAGGCAGCGGTGGTGCAGATACCTACGCTCAAGGTCTCGCGAGTTAAACACTGCGAGGTCGTGGCACTCGGCCCGATGCGGTTGCTGCTGGTGCTGATCACGGATTCCGGCCGGGTGGATCAACGCAATGTCGAACTAGACGATTCCCTCGATGCAGATGAAGTGATCCAACTGCGGGATTTGCTCAATTCAGCGTTGGTAGGCAAGTCGTTGCGGGAAGCATCGAGTTCTTTGGCGCAATTAGCAGTGGATGTTCCCCCCAATATTCAAGGGGCATTAGCCAAGTCGGCTAGGCGTTTGATCGAGACGTTGGTGGAACAACCCAGTGATCGACTGATCCTGACTGGTACCTCGCACCTCACGCGCAGCGCCAGAGATTTTCCCTCCGGTCTGCCGAGCGTCATTGAGGCACTTGAAGAGCAAGTAGTGGTTCTTAAACTACTTGCTAACGTTCCTGATCTGGGCAATGTTAGCGTGCTTATCGGTGGAGAGAACGAGGATGCGGAGCTGCAGGAGACATCGATCGTTGCGACCGCGTATGGTTCCGACGGGCATCCCCTGGGTGGACTTGGCGTGGTTGGTCCCACGTTTATGGATTACCCGGGAACAATCTCCAAGGTCTCGGCTGTTGCACGTTATGTCAGTCGGGTGTTGGCGGGCGAGTAGTCGCCACATCGACCAAGTAAACTCAAGCAATCGAAATACAAGCGACGATTTAAGGAAGTTCATTTAACCGTGGCACGTGATTATTACGGAATTCTGGGTGTGGATAAGTCCGCATCCGATGCGGAGATCAAGAAGGCCTACCGCAAGCTGGCTCGAAAGTTCCATCCGGATGTTAATCCGTCTGAAGAAGCGGCAGAGAAGTTCCGTGAGGCGTCGGTAGCTCATGAGGTGCTCACCGATTCGGAGAAGCGCCGCATTGTCGACATGGGCGGCGACCCGATGGAGCAGGCCAGCGGCGGTATGCCAGGAGGTCAGCCAGCGGGCGGCTTCGGGGATATCTTCGAGGCGTTCTTTGGCGGTGGCGGCGGAGGCGCGCGTGGTCCGCGTTCCCGAGTGCAACCAGGAAATGATGCTCTGCTGCGTGTGGCAATCACCTTGGAGGAAGCATTCTCGGGTCTGCAGAAGGACATCACCGTTGATACGGCTGTGGTCTGTGATCACTGTGAGGGCACTGGTTCGGAGTCTAAGGCTGCTGCAACTACCTGTGTGCAGTGCCATGGCCAGGGTGAAGTCCAAGAAGTACAGCGTTCCTTCCTGGGGAATATTATGACCTCGCGTCCGTGCCCGAGCTGTCAGGGATACGGCGAAGTCATCGCTGATCCGTGTTCTCGTTGTAGCGGCGAGGGCCGGATGAAAAAGCGTCGTAACCTGCAGGTTAATATTCCAGCAGGTATTGCTACCGGAATGCGGATTCGGATGTCCGGTCAGGGCGAAGTCGGCCACGGTGGCGGCCCAGCCGGTGACCTTTATGTAGAGATTGCTACCCGGACTCACCAGGTCTTCCAGCGGGAAGGCGATAGCCTGCAGCTGACGGTCTCGGTGCCGGTGGTCGATGCGATCTTGGGCAGCGATTTCAACGTCGAGGATCTCGCTGGCGATATGGTCGATATCAAGGTCCCGGCGGGTACCCAACCGGGCGAGCAGATCCGTCTCGCAGGCCAGGGCATGCCTCGTTTGCGGGCAGAAGGCCGCGGCGATCTCATCGCTCATGTCGATGTCGTGATTCCTACCGATATCGATGACAAGACCCGTGATCTGCTGGATCAGATCCGTGATCATCGAAACGAGCCGACCCACGTTAATCGTGAGGACGAAGAGTCATCGTTTTTCTCTCGTTTGCGCGGTAAGTTCCGCCGATGAGCCTGCCGGTATTCCTGCACCCCGGTCCCTTCGCGGGGGAAGTTACTCTCGCCGGCCCGGAGGGCAGGCATGCCGTGGCAGTCAAGCGGATCCAACCTGGGGAACAGATCATGCTTATCGACGGCCGCGGAGCCTTCGCCGAAGCCACCGTCACCGCCACCACCGGAAAGACGCAGCTGCTGGCACAGGTGGACCGAAGCGGCGTCGAAAAGCGTCCACGACCGGCAGTGACGGTCGTTCAAGCCTTGCCTAAGGCTGAGCGATCCGAGCTGGCGGTTGATTTGGCCACTCAGGCTGGCGCCGATGAGATCGTCCCTTGGCAGGCACAGCGATGCGTTGCCAAGTGGACCGGACCGAAGCTGGCTAAGGGCGTGGCTAAGTGGGAAACCACGGCGCTGGCTGCGGCCAAGCAATCGCGCCGCACCTTTATTCCGATCATCCATGATCCGGTTAACACTGCTGAGCTAGCGCAGCTGATCGCTGGCCGCCCAGCTTTGGTATTGCACGAGGATTCCGCAGTCGCTCTGAGTACAGTGGATCTCGACGTAGAAGATTTAGTGTTGATCATTGGTCCCGAGGGCGGAATTGGCCCAGAGGAAGTAGCAGAGTTGACCGCGGCTGGAGCGCAAGCAGTGCGGCTTGGCCCAGAGGTCCTGCGCACTGCGAGCGCGGCGATGGTCGCGCTATCAGCTATCGGTGTGCTCAGCAGTCGCTGGTAGAATTCTTAAACTAACGCCCAAGCGACAAGAAAGCAGGCCGAGGTACCCAGTGCCAGGACAGGTCATCACAAACACGGTGGAGCTTGACTCCGCTTATACTCAGGCGGTTCTAGGAGTCAACGACGGGAACCTGCGGGTGCTCGACAACCAGATTGACGCTGACTTTTTTGCCCGTGGCCACCAAGTACGCATTACTGGCCCCGGCCATGAGGTTGCCCGGGCAGTCAAGGTCCTCGAGGAGCTGGAATCGATTGCTCGACGGGGACATGTCATCTCTCCGGAGTCGGTGAAGCATGCAGTCTCCATCGTGACGGTGGAGGCTCCGCAGTCGGTCACTGAGGTCTTAGCTAGCGATATTGTTTCTCGGCGTGGGCGCACTATTCGGCCCAAGACGCTGGGACAGAAGGAATACGTCGACGCCATCGACGAGAACACCATCGTGTTCGGGCTCGGCCCGGCTGGTTCCGGTAAGACCTACTTGGCGGTGGCTAAGGCCGTTCAGGCATTGCAGGCAAAACAAGTCAGTCGGATCATTTTGACTCGCCCGGCGGTAGAAGCTGGTGAGAAGCTGGGATTTTTGCCCGGCACCCTCAATGACAAGATCGACCCGTATCTGCGCCCGCTCTATGACGCTCTGCGTGACATGCTCGATCCGGAGATGATTCCCAAGCTGATGGAAGCCGGGGTCATCGAGGTTGCGCCGTTGGCGTATATGCGCGGTCGCACGCTCAATGACGCTTTTGTCATTCTTGATGAAGCACAGAACACCACTGCGGCACAGATGAAGATGTTCCTTACCCGTTTGGGTTTTGGCGCTCAGATGGTGGTTACCGGCGATATCACCCAGGTGGATCTGCCAACTGGCCAAAAGTCCGGCCTGCGTTTGGTGCGCAATATCCTGCGTGGCGTGGATGATATTTACTTTGCGGAGCTCAGTAGCAGTGACGTGGTTCGTCACGCACTGGTTGGCCACATCGTGGACGCTTATGAAACCTATGAGGAGAAACAGCAGTCATGAGCATCGAGGTCTTCAACGAATCTGGGTTCGCGGGGGTCAATGAGGAGATGCTTATCGACGTCGCTTCTTTCGCCCTCGGCGAACTCGATATCCATCCCGATGCCGAGGCCTCCATCCACATCGTGGATCTGGCTACCATTACGGATTTACACGTGCGGTGGCTTGACCTAGAAGGCCCCACCGATGTGATGACCTTTCCGATGGATGAGTTGACCCCTGGCGGCGGTAGCTCCTCCGGCGGACGCCCGGATGCGCCCACACCGGGTAATGCCATGCTCGGCGATATTGTGCTGGCTCCCGAGTTTGCCGCCAAGCAAGCAGCCGCAGCTGGCCACGGATTAGACCATGAACTGGCGTTGCTGACCGTCCATGGTTGTCTTCATTTGCTTGGCTATGATCATGCCGTCCCCGCCGAAGAGCGGGAGATGTTTGCGTTGCAAAATGAGCTGCTAGCCGATTGGTACGACGACATTAAGCGTCGAGGAGTTCAGTACCAGCCCCGACCTACGGGTGCGCAGGCTTTCCCCTCGGCAGCTGATCGATTGGATCTTGACGGAATCGTCCCCGGCGGCGGAATCCCCGCTATCGCTGAGCCCAAGGCCAGCACGCCGGAACCTGGTGAGAACTAAATGGATCTTGGCATAGCCTGGCTGGGCACCGTCACTGTTATCGCATTGGCGTTGTCCGGCCTGATCGGAACTGTCGAATCGGCGGTTAGTTCAATTTCCCGCGCTCGCGTTGAAGCGATGAGCAAGGAAGACGTGCGCGGTGCTCGGACTCTACTGCGGGTTTTGGAGCGTCGCGCCGACCACATCAATTTATTGGTCTTGCTCCACACCTTGCTTGACGCCACTGCTGCAGTGTTTGCCGCAGTGCTGGCCTTGGCATTGTTTGATTCTGACCTCTGGGCGATCACGATTGCGATCGCGGTGGTGGCGCTTATTAGTTACGCCATCGTTGGGGTGTTTGCTCGGACGATGGGGCGCAAAAACCCCTATTCCATCTCGCTGCGTTCGGCGATGGTGCTCCAAGCGGTTTCTGTGGTGCTGGGGCCGTTGACCAAGTTGTTGATCTGGTTGGGCAATCTCATCGCTCCCGGCGATGGTTTCCGCGGTGGTCCTTATGCCACTGAGGTTGAACTGCGTGAAATGGTCGATATCGCCCAAGAACGCGGCATCGTAGAAATCAACGAGCGTCGAATGATCCAATCGGTATTCGATTTGGCTTCCACCACTGCCCGCCAAGTGATGGTTCCGCGCCCAGAGATGATCTGGATTGAGTCTGATAAACACGCAGGACAAGCCACCACATTGTGTGTGCGTTCGGGGCATTCCCGTATTCCGGTGGTGGGAGAAAATACCGATGACATCGTCGGAATTGTCTATCTCAAAGACCTCGTGCGTCGGACTTACCATCTGACAGATGGTGGTAGCTCGGTGAGCGTCGATGAGGTTATGCGCCCGGCTACCTTTGTGCCGGATTCAAAAAACCTCGACGAGTTGCTTCATGAAATGCAGCGCGATCATGTGCACATGTCCATGCTGGTCGATGAATACGGTGGCGTAGCCGGGCTGATTACTCTGGAAGACATCCTCGAAGAGATTGTCGGGGAAATCCATGATGAGTATGACCTCAGCGAAGTAACCCCGCTAGAGCGTATCGACGCCCACTCCTACCGCGCCGTCTCGCGCCTCTCCCTGGAAGATTTGGCCGATCGTCTTGATGAGGATCTCGACCTTGAGCTGGAATTTACTGAGGAGATCACTGAGCAAGTAGATACCGTAGCTGGATTGATCTCTTTTGAAATGGGAAGAGTGCCACTTCCAGGCTCCACCGTGACTACCTGTGGCCTGCGGCTGACCGCGGAGGGCGGCCGTGATCGCCGTGGTCGTGTCCGAGTGGGCACTGTAGTAGTAGAGGTGCTGGATAGTTAGCCCTCCGATGGGGGTGGAAGGCTATAGATTTTGGAGTGACTAAAGAGACATTCGGGGGTGTCTGGGTGTAGCCTCATCGCCGAGCTTCTAGCCTGGTTTTATCTGGTGAAGGCTACTCTAGGAAATCAGATCTGGGTGGGCCTCTCATAAAAAAATGTGCTCCCAACTGTGAATTTGCTTGACGATAGTGCAGAAAAGTCGAGTACATTGCCCTGCTAGGAAGATGCCCAAAAAGAAAGTCTCAAGTGGCTCTTTATCCCCATTGCCCCCATTTTTTGGGGCTTTTGCCGTTTAGACCGATGTCAGACAGTTAAGAGGCAAGCAAGCTGTAGTCGATCAGAGAGGGCATGCCTGTGTTGAACAAAGATGTGTTCGTACCAGTTGCTGTGGATCTGGCTATTAAAAACCGGGAACACTCTCGATTGATCTCGCCTCGCAGCCATAGCGGAGCGACCTTCGAAGATCATCTTCTGCTCGGCGATCTCCACCTGGAGACTCCGATCGACGCCGAGCGAGCAAGCTGGCATTACCGGCAAGCTCTTGAATTAGCCCGAAACACGGAGACTGCATCGATTGCTGCCTTGCGGATTTCTGAAGCGCTCCTGGAGGACTACCTCGTGTGGGATGCCTTCGATTTCATGAAGGAGTTTGCAGCACGCGAGCATGGCTACTCCGATCGTTTTCGTAGCATCTGGTTTCAGCAATGCGTCGATTTACTATCCCTGGAGTTTGGGTATGACGCTCAAGGCAAAGCCTATCCGACCTCGTCTTTTAGCTGTTTGCAATCGGTCGAACAAGCTCTGCAGGTGGAAGCCGCCCTATCCCAGATTCGCAATCTGACGAACTCGGAACAAGGCTTTTTGACTCAGCTGCGCCACGACCTTGACTCCAGCCAGCACCTAGTACGAGTGCCGTTGGACAGCACTCGAATTGCGGGTCTGCTGGTGGCATTGGCAGCAACATTGATTTTTTTCCTTGGTTTGCTGCCTGGGGCTTTCGGGTACATTGCCGGCTTGGTGGCCGTTGGTCTGGCAATAGGTATCTGGCTGCGTGGTCTGCGAGTTCCTTCGTGGGAGGCACATCGCCGTGGTGTGGAATCTCGCGGGTTTTCCTTCCCACATCTATCACTTCGTTGAGCCAGGTCTAAAGGGGGGCTGTTTGTTGCTCAAGCAATAGGTGGAGCACTATAGGACCATGAATATCTTGTCTATCCAGTCCGCCGTGGCCTACGGGCATGTGGGCAATTCCGCGGCCGTATTTCCCCTCCAGCGTTTGGGACATGAGGTGTGGCCGGTTTATACCGTCAACTACTCCAACCACACCGGTTATGGCGCCTGGCGCGGACCGATGATCCCCGCGAACGATGTTGCTGAGGTGATCACCGGCATCGAAGAACGCGGAGCTTTTGACCGAGTTGATGCGATTCTGTCGGGCTACCAAGGCGGGGCAGATATTGCAGATGTCATCATCGATGCCGTTGCTAAGGTCAAGCAGGCCAACCCGCAGGCGCTCTATGCCTGCGACCCAGTGATGGGCAATGCGAAATCTGGTTGTTTCGTCTCCGATCTCATCCCACCGTTGCTGCGTGACAAGGTCGTGCCGGTGGCAGATATCATCACCCCGAACCAATTTGAGCTGGGATACCTCACAGGTATCGAAGCCTCAGATCTGGATTCCACCCTTGCAGCCGTTGACGCCGCTCGCGCGATGGGCCCATCTACCGTTTTGGTGACCTCGGTTGAACGTCCGGATCGCCCGGAGGGCACCATCGAGATGCTTGCGGTCAACGACTCGGGCGCCTGGATCTTGCGCACGCCATTCCTACCGGTGAAGTTCAACGGCTCTGGTGACGTGACTGCAGCTCTATTTACTGGGCATTATGTCGCCACCGGAAATATCGCCGATGCGCTGGCTAAAACCGCCTCAAGCGTCTTTGATCTGGTCAGCAACACCTACGAAGCCAAGGTTCGTGAGTTATTGCTGGTGGAGTCCCAAGACGCATTTGCCCACCCTCGGATGCAGTTCCAAGCAACTCAAGTCCGCTAGGTTCGCAATCTGTCCAGTCCGCACCAGCGAAGTATTGAGAAACGGGCTCTGAATAGAGCGTCAGCCAGTTTTCAGCGACAGTCCTATACTTGCCGAAGGAGATCAATTCCGATCTCCTTCGCACTGGGCTGGACCACATTGCGGAGAAATTTCTCCGGCCATGAGGGTGTCTGCCCGAGATCTTTTGGAGCACCGTATGCCTTCTGAAATTGCTTCCCTGATGTCGTGGACTTTTGCGGAGGAAATTCCCATTCCGGATGACGTTAGCTTGATTCTCCTCCAGAATGAGGTGCCCAAGGCGGCTTATAAAGCCGCCCGAGATTCGGCAATTTTCACTAATCTCCGCATTATTTTCCGCGATGCGCAGGGGCTACGTGGCAAGAAAGTTGAGATTTACTCCTTGCCCTTTTCCTCAATCAACATGTGGTCTTCCGAGAATATGGGCGTTTTAGACTCAGACTCGGAGATCGAATTGTGGACCCGATCTGGCAACATAAAGATCAAGCTGGGGCGAGGGATTGACATCCGTCAGCTGGATAACCACATCACCGCTGGTGTGTGCCGATAAATCTCTTCGCTAACTCTGGTGCTTTCTAAATGGCGTGCCTTATCTCAAGGTGCGCCATTTTTAGTGGATTAAGTGGCTGCCACCAGCCCCGGCAATGCTGGAGCGAATGAGTGATCTGCCATCCTGAGAGTTGTGCTCAGTGGCGCTGGCATGCGGAAACCTTTGGGTGCCAGCGATAACGCGACTAGGGTATAGGGAAACCACCGACCTAGGAGTCACCCATTAGCAGTTTCATGGATATCCCGGAGGGCTTTCGCTCCGGCTTCGTTAGTTTCGTAGGACGCCCGAACACGGGTAAATCGACCCTCACCAACGCATTGGTGGGGGAGAAGATCGCGATCACGGCGAACCAGCCGGAGACCACCCGCCACCCGATTCGCGGCCTCGTCCACCGTGAAGATGCGCAGATCATTGTGGTGGATACCCCAGGCCTGCACCGCCCGCGCACCCTGCTCGGCGAGCGTCTCAATGAAATGGTCAAAGAGACCTATGCGGACGTCGATCTGATCGGTCTGACCATCCCCGCCGATGAGAAAATCGGCCCCGGCGACCGCTGGATCTTGGATAATGTTCGCCAGATTGCCCCGAATACCCCGATTGTTGGCATCGTGACCAAGCTGGACAAGGTCTCCAAAGACCAGGTCGGCGAGCAGCTGTTGGCATTGCATGAGTTGCTGGGTGAAAAATCCGAGGTTATCCCGGTCTCTGCTGCCGATGGGATCCAAATTGACGCGTTGCTTGATGTGATCGCTTCCCAGCTTCCTGAGGGACCCAAGCTCTACCCCGAAGGCCACGTCACCGACGAAAACACGGAGACTCGCATTGCAGAACTGATCCGCGAGGCGGCGCTGACCGGTCTGAAAGAAGAACTACCGCACTCGGTGGCAGTCTCCGTCGATGAGATGTTGCCGGATCCAGATCGCGGTGGATTGCTCAATATTCACGCCATCATCTACCTTGAGCGCGAAGGCCAGAAGGCGATCATCACAGGTAAGGCTGGCCGTCGAATGGGTCGGATCATTCACAATGCCCGCCAAGAAATCATCAAGCTGCTGGGTGAGAACGTGTACCTAGATTTGCGTATCAAGGTACTCAAAAACTGGCAGTCAGATCCGAAGTCTCTGGGCAGGCTTGGTTTCTAGGGCCACATTATGCGTCGGGAGTCCTATCGTGACCGTGCTCTGGTGGTACGCACCTACGCTTTTGGTGAGGCCGACCGCATCATCGTCTTGTTGACCAGAAATCATGGGATTAAACGCGGGGTAGCCAAAGGGGTACGCCGCGCTAAATCAAGGTTTGGTTCGAGGCTGCAACCCTTCGTCGACATTGACGTTCAGATGTATCCAGGCCGCAACCTCGAGTCGATTACTGGGGCCGATACCGTAGCTTTCTATGGCGCCGGCATCATCGATGACTATGAGCGCTACACCGCCGCCTGTGTCGCTCTGGAATCTGCAGAACGGCTGGCGTCCGCGGAAGGCCAAGAAGATCCTTGGCTGTTTGATCACCTTAGTGAGACCCTTGCGCGGCTTCAACGAACTAGCGACCCGGTCCTAGAACTGGATTCTTTTCTGCTCCAAGCCATGGGGCATGCTGGCTGGGCGCCGAGCCTGTTTAACTGTGCCCAGTGCTCGGCAGCTGGCCCGCATCACGCTTTTCATCCGGCAATCGGTGGGGCATGCTGTCTAAATTGTCGGCCACCCGGTTCCGCGGAGGTTCCAGAACAGTCATTAAGGCTGATGTGGTTTCTCGCCCATGCGCATTGGCCAGCTGCATTTGAGCTAGCTCATTCTGCTGAGGGACCTCAACTTGCAGCTGCAGCGCACCGAATGACTCGGGCACATTTGCAGTGGCACCTAGAACAGAAGATCATCAGCCTGACGGTGATGGACCAAGTTTAGGCTCTCAGGTGGCACAATGGATTGAGTGACTGATTCGATCTCTGCACTGACCCCTCCGGATATCCCCGCGCAGTTTATGCCCCGCCACATCGCCCTAGTGATGGACGGTAATGGACGTTGGGCCGAGCAACGCGGGCTCAAGCGCACCGAGGGCCACAAGCGTGGTGAAGCGGTGCTCATGGATGCCGTGGACGCTTGCTTGGCTATGGATGTGCCTTATCTGTCTGCCTATGCCTTTTCCACCGAGAACTGGCGTCGTTCCACTGACGAGGTTCGGTTTCTCATGGGATTTAACCGAGATGTCTTACGTCGTCAGCGTGAAGTCCTCCACGAGAAGAACGTTCGCATGCGTTGGGTTGGCCGTCGCCCGCGGCTGTGGCGATCGGTGATCCGCGAACTCGAAGCCGCAGAAGAACGGACCAAAGACAACACCGCTATGACTCTGGCGATGTGCGTTAACTATGGTGGACGAGCTGAGATTATCGACGCCGCGCGTGATATCGCCAAGGAGGCAGCCGCCGGCAGGTTACACCCAGAGGAGATCACGGAAGACAGCTTTTCCCGCTGGCTCGATGAGCCAGACATGCCGGATGTGGATCTGTTTCTGCGTCCTTCCGGAGAAAAACGCACCTCGAACTTCTTGCTCTGGCAATCGGCCTACGCTGAGATGGTCTACCAAGACAAACTATTTCCCGATTTCACCGTCGAGGACTTGTATGCAGCGGTAAAAGAGTACGCTTCTCGTGATCGTAGATTTGGTGGAACGAAATAGCGCTATGGGATACCCCGAGGCCATTTGTGGGAGGAAATCATCGTGGATTCGCACGTGACGCCGACTAATGCGCAAATCAGCAGGTGGCGACGCTACCTCGCCAATGAGCGGGCGGAGGCAGCTGTCTACCGTGAATTAGCACATCGTAAGACTGGAGAAGAACGAGAAATTCTGCTTGCCCTGGCCGAATCGGAAGCTCGTCATGAAGGATATTGGCGGGACAAACTAGGTGATTATGTTGGTTTTCCCAGACAACCCGACCTCGGTACGAGGTTCGTGGGTTTCTTAGCCAAGCGTTTCGGCTCGGTTTTTACACTTGCGCTCATGCAGACTGCTGAATCGCGGAGTCCCTATATCACCGATGTGGATGCTTCCGAGCAGATCGCGGCCGATGAACGTATTCATGCCGAGGTCGTTCGTGGGCTAGCTACCCGCAGCCGAGAGAAGATGTCCGGTGGTTTTAGAGCCGCAGTATTTGGTGCCAATGACGGTTTGGTATCCAATCTGGCACTCGTTGTCGGCGTGATGGGCTCGGGAGTGGGGTCTAATTTCATCCTCATCACTGGTATGTCTGGTCTGCTGGCTGGTGCCTTGTCGATGGCCGCTGGTGAATGGGTATCAGTGAAGTCTCAAAATGAGTTACTTGAAGCATCCACCCCCCGGCTCAAGGCAAACACGCTGCTTCCGGAACTGGATGTCAACGCCAACGAGTTGGTGTTGGTCTACCGAGCAAGGGGACTCAGCGAACAAGAAGCAGTGGCCAAAGCCGATGAGGAATTCTCGCGCATAGCGTTGGAACGAGCCATTGGGCTGAATTCAGAAGAGTCTTCGGATGAGGATGACACCTTAGGTAGACAACACACACCTGCGAACTCGGAATGGGCGGCGGCGATCTCGAGTTTCCTCTTTTTTGCCGTTGGCGCGTTTATCCCGATTATCCCATTCTTGTTCGGCGCGACCCCGGTTGTTGGGGCGATTATCGCAACGATCTTGGTCTCAGGCTCACTGCTTATTACCGGTGGGGTAGTGGGAGTACTTTCCGGTAAATCTCCATTGACCAGAGGATTCCGCCAGCTTCTCATTGGGATTGGGGCGGCTGGAATTACCTACCTATTGGGCTTAACTTTCGGCGCAGTGGTGGGCTGATCAGTCCTCTCGTAGGTGGCAGGTAGCGCAGAGCCCGAAGATCTCAGCATCGTGTCCGGACATGAAAAAACCGTGTTCGCTGGCGATTCCTCTGGCCCACGTCTCCACTGGGCCTCCATCAATTTCCTCGGTGCGGCCACAGCTGGTGCACACCAAGTGATGGTGGTGGGAATCCGAGGAACACTGGCGGTAGAGGGTCTCACCATTGCTCATATGCAGTACATCGACCATGTGAAGGTCAGCCAATGATTGCAACGTGCGGTAGACGGTGGTCAGTCCCACTTTCATGCCGCGACTATCGAGTTGTTCATAGATCTGTCGGGCAGAGGCAAACGTCTCTATTTCGGAGAGGACGGAGACCACCGCGGTGCGTTGACGGGTACTGCGGGCACCCAGTTTTGGGGGATCAGATGGAAGTGAGGACATAAGGAACGTACCTCCTAGGCGCAGAACAGGGACCTCAGTCTTTCCCTCATGTTACTGCGGTTGTGGAAGTTACCTAGATGGGGCTAGGGAGTCGGGGGCTGAGGAGCCGGATCCGGGAGAGCATCCGCGGGTGCGTTCTCCGCAACGACAGCGGCTGGGGCGTGAGCGTATTGCCCGAGGCCTTCGGTATCTGGGGTGCGGAAAGCATTCGGGAGTGTGATCACCGGTGCGAGCTGGCCTTCATCGCGGGTATAGCGGCCAATGGTGGCAGCAGCGCCGATGATGTCTGTGGTCTGAGGAAGAGCGAGCCGGTAGATAACCTCACGGCCATGGCGTTCGGAGTCAACGATTCCGGATTGCTTGAGCACTCGAAGATGTTGGCTTACCAGCGGTTGTGATTTGCCTAGACCACGGACAAGTTCGTGGACAAAATGATCACGGTCGGAGAGTCGCTGAATGATCTGGACTCTTAATGGAGAGTCGAGCGCGCTGAGAATCATCTCGGCGGCAGTGAGGTCAGTATCAGAAAGCGTGGCCATTCTTTAGCTCAGTCCTACTCATTTTTATCGGGCACAGTCGGGGGCTTCCGATCTGCAGCCTTCTTGTATGTCCGAAAAGTTGTACATACACCCTCTAGCCAGGCCTTTTATTGGCTGTTGAGTGAGTGCTATCGCGTCTATATACATTCTACTTTCGGGGAGGATAAGTCAAACTGATTTGTCTATATATCTGTTCTTGTGGGATCGGGCGATGTGGACCTATCCCCGGATTCCCCGATGGAATTGGCGGACGGCTACACTCAGGGAAATAACACTCGACTGAAACCATTAACCCGAGGAGTCTAAAATCCCCATGGCGCCCGTCATTGATACCGTCGTTAACCTCTGCAAGCGCCGCGGCTTGGTTTACCAGGCAGGTGAGATCTATGGCGGATCCCGATCTGCGTGGGACTACGGCCCGCTGGGTGTAGAGCTCAAGGAAAACATCAAGCGCCAGTGGTGGCGTCATATGGTTACCTCGCGTGCAGACGTGGTGGGTGTAGATACCTCCATCATTCAGCCGCGTCAGGTCTGGGTTTCCTCCGGCCATGTCAAGGTATTCACTGATCCGCTGGTGGAATCCCTGCACACTCACAAGCGTTACCGTGCGGATCATCTGCTCGAGGCCTACGAAGAAAAGCACGGTCACCCGCCGGTCAATGGCATGGCAGACATCAATGATCCAGAGACCGGTCAGCCGGGCAACTGGACTGATACCAAGGCATTTTCTGGCCTACTGAAGACCTACCTCGGCCCCGTTGATGACGAAGAGGGCTTGCATTACCTGCGTCCCGAGACTGCTCAGGGCATCTTCGTGAACTTCAAAAATGTCATGACTTCCGCGCGTATTAAGCCTCCGTTCGGTATTGCCAATATCGGCAAGTCTTTCCGCAATGAGATCACCCCAGGCAACTTCATCTTCCGTACCCGCGAGTTTGAGCAGATGGAGATGGAGTTTTTCGTCAAGCCGGGTGAGGACGAAGACTGGCACCAGAAGTGGATCGATGACCGCTACCAGTGGTACATCAACCTCGGTATCCGTCCCGAGAACCTGCGGTTGTTCGAGCACCCGCAGGAAAAGCTCTCGCATTATTCCAAGCGCACCGTGGATGTTGAGTACGCCTACAACTTCGCTGGTACCAAGTGGGGCGAGCTGGAAGGCATTGCCAACCGTACTGACTATGACCTGCGGGTTCATTCCGAAGGCTCCGGGGAAGATTTGTCCTACTTCGACCAAGAGTCCGGCGAGCGGTGGATTCCCTTCGTCATTGAGCCGGCTGCTGGTTTGGGCCGGGCCATGATGGCCTTCTTGGTCGATGCCTACACCGAGGACGAAGCTCCCAACTCTAAGGGCGGAGTGGACAAGCGCGTCGTGCTCAAGCTTGATTACCGGCTTGCTCCGGTCAAGGTCGCCGTGCTGCCGCTGTCAAAGAAGGAGCCACTCAGTGAGATGGCCCGGAAGATCTCCAATGAGCTGCGTAGCCTGTGGAACATCGACTTCGACACCTCTGGTGCAATCGGCCGCCGCTACCGTCGTCAGGATGAGATCGGTACTCCCTTCTGCGTGACCGTCGACTTCGACACCATCGAAGATGGTGCCGTTACCGTCCGTGAACGCGACACCATGGCGCAGGAGCGAGTCAAGCTCGTTGATCTGCAGGACTACCTGGCAATCCGCCTCGTCGGCTGCTAGCGATGGACTACACCAGTTGGGACCGTAATAAGCGCGGAGCTCCCATCCTCTTGGCTGAGGATGGTCCGCGCGAGTTGGGCAGCTTCACTGAGGATTCGGCTACCGTTGACGGCGATACCTGGGAGCTCACTTTTGACCGGGAAACCGGTGCTCAGGCAGTGCTTGCCGACGAACGTCTCTTCCGTGCCGTCGGCAATTTCCGCAAGGATAAAACCATCAACGCCATCCTGGGTGAGCATAAGTTCACGCTGATCAATGAGTCGGCGAACAATTGGATTATCGATGACGAGCATGGTGACAAGGTCGGCCAGTTTTCCGGCGGTAACAACGGCGTGCGCCGGGCGATTCTCGAGCTCGACGGTGACGTCAGTTTGTCAGCTGAGGAACTAGTCGCCTTGAGTTGGTTTGTTCGGCTGATTTTGGAAAACCGACTCAGCAGGACTAGCACCACGCTCATTGGCACGCTCATCGGTATGTCCGTGGTCGCGATCTTGGCGTTTCTCTTCTAGAGATCGTCAGTCCAATGGTTGAGAGCGCGGAGAATCCAGCCCAGTTGTGGTCGTGGCGGGGCAATGAGCTTTTTGGCGAGGACGGCCAATCTCTGGCCTTAGTGCGTTCCGATGTCATCTACTTCGGAGACCAGCGTTTATTAGTGGAATCGGTAGCTGGACCCATTCAGTTCCGTGCTAGGGCCACCACCGGTGAAGGTGAGGTATTTACCCTCCTTCAATCCGGATTTACCGTTCAAACCTTGAGTGCTGATTGCGCTGGACGCAGCTACCAACTACGTCGTTCTAGTGTGTGGCGCAAAGAACGCAACATCATCGGAGAAACTGGCACGGTGGCCACTGTTCGTCCCCTAATTAGTGGGCGAGTAGATATGCTCCACGGGCCAGCTTGGGAAGAGCTGCCACTAGCAGATGCAGTGTTTTTGAGCTGGGGATGTGTACTGGTGGACTCACCGGTGCGCCGACCACGGGTATAGCCTATCTAGCCCACTACAGAGTCCATCGTCATTGTTCTCAAGCGGCTGGTTTAACAACTCAATGATGACGGGGCGCATGCCTTGGCC
>NZ_PTJO01000003.1:567553-638308 GCF_003716585.1 Corynebacterium alimapuense | reverse complement strand
GGCCAAGGCATGCGCCCCGTTGTTGCGTGATTGGGGGCTAGAAGGAGCCGCCGCGGAAACCGCCACCGCCACCGCCGCCACCAAATCCGCCGCCACCGCCACCGAATCCGCCGCCGAAGCCTCCTCCACCACCTCGGCCACCACCGAGAATCTCGCCGATGACTAGGCCGGTGACGATACCGCCCATATTGGACCCGCCGCGGCCTCGGCCACCTGGGCGTTGGTTCTGGCGGCGTTGGTAATCATTGATATCTGCTTGCGCCTGCTGAGTAGCGCGTTGGGCAGCGACGGTGGCATAACGAGCAGCGTCGATAGCAGCTCGGGTATCGCTGGTGCGCTGATGAGTGGCCTGAGCCTGAAGACGCTTGGCGTCAGCCAGGTAGGTGCGCGCCTGAGCCTTAACCATCCGACCACGAGCTGAGATGAGATCCTCAGCGGCCTGAATCGTGGAGTTAGCGGAGTGTAGCTGCTGATCAAATAGCTGCAGTTGGCGCTCTTGATTAGCTGTGGTCTCTCGGACCTGATCAAGCTGCTGATCAAGCTGAGCATCAATATCGGTCAGCGTGGTGTAGCTGCCCAAAGGATCCGAGTCGACAGTGCTACGGACCTGAGACAGTGTGCTCACTGCCTGATCGACCACCTCATCAAGTCGCGCCCAATCGGCTGCTGCTCCCTGGGAGGTACCGCGGAGCTTGAGTTCGCGGGCCTCAGCGATTTCCTGCTCCACTTCCTCTACTAGGTCCGCGACTCCAGCGGTCGCGGTGGCGATGTTCTCATCGGCGTGCTCAATTGCTCCGAGCATCCGGTCGGCAATCTCGATGGCATGTTCTGCCGCACGGATAGCTTCGACCAACCCGCCTTGTTCGCCGGCGGGGCGGGACTCAATGCTGCGGGCGGTGTCGAGGGTGCTTTCGGCTTCATCTAGGGAGGCAGCAGCTAGCTCAGCGTTGTCGCTAATAGAGGAGAGAGTTTCCGGCGAGTAGCGGGAGCGCAAAGCAACTAAGGTTTGCTCGGCTCGCGGTAGCCGGGAACGCAGGTCGATGGTGCGCTGGGTCAGCTCATCGAGCTTGCGATCTGCAGTGACGAGGAGATTGCGCATCTCGGCGAAGCTCTCCGACTCCGCCTCCAACGCTTGATCCGCCTGCCCACAGGAGGAGACGATCTCTACCAACATTGAGCGGCGCTCGGCTTCGGACTCTGGAATCGAGTCGTTGAGACGCTGATGCAGAGCAAAAGCCTTCTGCAAAGTTGCGGTGGAGTGGTTCATAGCGCGGTTGAAAGAACGGGTGCGCTCAGGTCCAAACTCAGCGATGGCTAGATCCAGTTCCTCGCGACCGCGGCGGATGGATTCATCGGTAGAAACCAGTTCTTCCTGGGCCCGCTTCTCAAGAGTCTCAGTAGGCAGATCCATGAGCCGCCGGGTATCACTGGGGTCGAGACTGCGGGAGTCTTCGAGCACCTCAGCGCTGGTTTTCTTGCGCTTGTTTCGGGTATAGAGCCAGATGCCACCACCAGCGGCGATGGCTGATCCGGCACCTGCGACTAACCAAGCAGCTGAAGCGCCAGAGACTTCCCCGGAGCTAGCGGCGCTTTGGACTGCAGCAGATGAGGCTTCGTACCAATTGCCATTGACCAATTCCGGGAAGGCAGCATCATACATATCGTCGAGCTCTGAATCGCTCCACTGGGAGCCGCCATGAATGCCGAACTGCCGGTCATCAGTGGCAATCGCGATCACCGCGGTGTTGCCACCACCGTTGGCAGCTACCGATTGCTCAGTCCATTCCTCCGGGGTCAGATCGCCGAAACTGGGTAGATAGACCACAAAGATCGATTTTTGGCCATCGATTTTGTACTGGTTAATATCGGTTTCCAAATCGGTAATCTCCGAAGCATCCAACACCCCAGATTCATCGGTGACCGGGCTGGTCAGCAGACCAGGTGCGAGGGTGGAAGACTCAGTAGTTGCCTGGGCAACGATAGATGTGTCCGCGGAGAGTGCGAAAGCCATGGGCGCCCCGCCGAGCGCAACGGCGGCTGCGACCGCAGAAGCGGCGGCCAAGGTCTTTGGACGGGGCATCGAGAGTTTCATGCGCCCTAGACTACCGCCGGTGCTGGCAGACTGTCGTTTGTGATCCGCTTATCCACTCTGCCGCTTGGTCTCGCCCTGGTTTACTCCGGCCGGATCATCTTCCATGCTTATCGACGCCAGCTGTTCCCGCCGCAGGATCCCGATAGCCTCGTAGTCTTGGGCACTGCCCAATATGATGGACGGGCTTCCCGGCAGTTTGCTGCCCGCCTGGACCATGCCGTGGTGCTCTGGCAGGCCGGCATTGTCCACCAGCTCTACACCGTGGGAGGGAACTTGCCCGGTGATCGTTTCACCGAAGCCGGAGTGGGTAGGGACTATCTCATCGAACACGGCGTGCCAGCCGAAAAGATCACTGCGGTAGCTCAAGGCAACGACACGCGGGGCTCCTATCAGGGCTTGTTAGCGCAGCATCCGGTGTTGGGGACTGTCCTAGTCGTCACCGATCCTCATCACAGCCTGCGGGCGGAGTCGATCGCTCGTCAGCTGGAGATTGCTGCCTTTGCCTCGCCCACAACTACCAGCCCAGTGCAGTTTCCTGCCAAGGCGTGGTGGATAACGCTGAGCCATGAGATGGGCGGGCTGGTGGTGGTTGATGTATCCCGAGTGATCGGAGCTAGCGCCGCGGATAAGGTAGAAGATGCACTGCGCCGACTGCAGGCTGGGATCCGGCCCTCCCGTCGGGCCCGTCATCGGCAGCTGGCCGCCGAAAAGGAAGAGTCTTGATGTACGACTACACCGCCACCGATACCGAGCGTCGTTTCAACGAGGCTCCCAAAGGCAGCGAATTCTCCACTGGTGTGCCGGATAGTCGCCAAGCCTTTGCGCGCGACCGCGCCAGAGTCCTGCACTCGGCCGCGCTGCGTCGATTAGCGGATAAAACCCAGGTAGTGGGACCCCGCGATGGTGATACCCCGCGCACCCGGTTGACCCACTCGCTGGAGGTCGCACAGATTGCCCGGGGCATTGGTTCCGGATTGGGCCTCGATGCTGATCTATGCGAAATGGCTGGCCTGACCCACGACATCGGGCACCCACCCTATGGGCACAACGGCGAGATCGCGCTCAACGAGGTAGCTGGCGATTGTGGCGGTTTTGAAGGCAACGCCCAGACGCTGCGGATTCTAAGCCGCCTAGAGCCGAAAATCATCGACACCCAGGACAACAGCTTTGGGCTCAACCTCACCCGTGCGGCCTTGGACGCGGCCTGTAAATATCCGCGTACCCACACCAATCCAGATGGCACGCTCAACCGGAAATATGGCTGCTACGACGAGGACGCACATATTCTGGCGTGGCTGCGGGAGGGCCACCACGACCAACTGCCCTCTATGGAAGCCCAAGCCATGGACTGGTCTGATGACATCGCCTATTCGGTGCACGATGTTGAAGATGGAATTGTCTCCGGGCGGGTCACCCTTAAAGTGCTCTGGGACTTAGTGGAATTAGCCGCTCTAGCTGAAAAGGGCGCGCGTGCTTTTGGCGGCACTCCAGAAGAGCTTATCGACGCCGCCGATTCCCTCCGGCAGCTCGCCGTGGTGGCCGCAGCCGCCGACTTCGATCACAGCCTGCGCGGCTATGTGGGGCTTAAGAAACTGACTTCTGAGTTAGTGGGGCGCTACGTCGGCGCAACGATCGGAGCGACGCGAACGGAGGCGTCGATAAGCGGGGGAGTGCTCGGACGACAATATGGCCGATTGGTGGTGCCTGCTCAAGCCCAAGCTGAGGTGCGGCTGCTCAAAACCATCGCCGTGCTTTATGTCATGGACGCCCCGGCACATATGGCGCGCCAAGATCGACAGCGCGAGCGGGTATTTCGGGTGTTTGACTATCTCACTGCCGGCGCGCCGGGCACCTTGGATCCGATGTATCGACAGTGGTGGGAACAAGCCCCGAATGCGGCTCAACGCCAGCGGGTCGTGATCGACCAGATCGCCTCGATGACGGAGTCACGGTTGGAACGGCTAGCCAGGCGCTCAGCGGATCTGGCTGCCTTTATGGGGTAGAAGAGCTAACGCTGGTTTATTCTTCCGCATCTGGGATCAGGCAGAAGGAGTCGTAGTGGTCGTCGCTATAAAACCACGTCTCCGGATCATCTTCAGGCCCACCAACGACGATGCGCTGGAGACCACGGTGATCCAAGCCTGGCGTTTCGACCGTGTAACTGCGGTAATAACTGCTCGACTCATCTGGCAGAACATCCTCGTAATTGCCGAAGTGCTCCCCGTCTTTTTCTGGGTAGGTATAGGGCCCACCTGCGAGGATGTCATCGACGACGAGGTCTGCTTGAACTGGGAGGGTCGCCACCGGGCATACCTCATATCCGTCTACTGAGGTAGCGGATTCCTGACCTGCCAGCTCGGCGGAACTGGAGGCCTCATCAACCGAGGTGTTCTCGGAGGTGAGGTCGAGGCCAAAAAAACTGGCGGCGAGAATAACTGCGATGGAGCCAACAACGGCGATGGTGGAGTTTTTCTTCACGGGAGATAATCCTAGGACATCTTCAGTATTTGACCCGACCGGTACCCTGTGAACATGGCAATGGGACGTATTCCGGAGAGTGATATCCAGGCAATCCGCGAGCGAGCCGCGATCGATGAGATCGTGGGTGAGTACGTTCAACTGAAATCCAGTGGCGCGGACTCCCTCAAGGGCTTAAGCCCCTTCAAAGACGAGAAGACTCCGTCATTCCATGTGCGGCCCAACCGAGGCTATTTTCACTGCTTTTCCACCGGCAAGGGCGGCGATGTATTTAGCTTCCTGATGGAAATGGAACATATTTCCTTCCCTGAGGCCGTCGAAGCGGTCGCTCAGGAAATTGGCTACACCATCAATTATCAGGGCGGTACTACCGGAGCACGGCGCGAGGAGCCAGGCACCAGAGCTCGTCTGATCGCGGCTAATAAGGCTGCTCATGCCTTTTATCGTGAACAGCTAGAAACTCCAGAAGCCCAGACCGGCCGAGAGTTCCTCCTCGACCGCGGTTTTACCAAGGAACATATTTACGCCTTTGAGTGCGGTTATGCGCCAGAGGGCTGGGACACCATGACCAAAACTCTCTTGCGCAAGGGATTTGAGTTCCAGGAGCTCGAGGCCGCTGGTCTTTCTAAGATGGGCCAACGCGGACCAATCGATCGTTTCCATCGTCGGCTGCTGTGGCCGATCAAAGATCTCTCGGGCAACGTCATTGGCTTTGGCGCCCGCAAGCTCTTTGATGATGACAAGCTGGGCAAGTACATGAATACCCCAGATACGATGCTCTATCACAAGTCCAAAGTGCTTTTCGGGCTGGATGTAGCTAAGAAGAATATTGCTGCCTCCCATCAAGCCGTGGTGGTGGAGGGCTACACCGATGTCATGGCGATGTATGCCGCTGGCGTAGACACTGCCGTGGCTGCGTGTGGTACCGCTTTTGGTGCTGAGCACCTGCAGATCCTGCGTCGGCTGATGCTCGATGACAACTACTTCCGTGGTGAGTTGGTCTATACCTTCGATGGTGACGAAGCCGGTCAGAAGGCCGCGATGCGTGCCTTCGAAGGCGACCAGAAGTTCACCGGCCAGTCCTTTGTTTCCGTGGCTCCGGAGGGGATGGATCCCTGTGATCTGCGGCTGCAGCGCGGGGATGCTTCCGTGCGTGATCTAGTGGCTGACCGGATCCCGATGTTTCAATTCGTCATTGAATCCATGCTCCGTGAGCACAACCTCGATAGCGTCGAAGGACGGCTGCAAGCATTGCGTCGTACCGTGCCCGTGGTGGCCGGAATCAAGGACTCGATCTTGCAGTCGGAGTATGCCCGTCAGCTGTCTGGGTGGGTCGGATGGGCAGATACCGGTGAGGTCCTCCGTCAAGTTCGGGAGGAAGCCCGTCGGCCAAAATCCCCAGAGAAGATCCGCCGGGCCACCAGATTCGAGCAGGATAGTTCCGCCCCGGTGTCCAAGACCCCCGTGGTACCGATGCCAGATCCTCGGGACCCACGGTTGTGGGCCCAGCGGGAATCACTCAAGCTGGCACTGCAGTACCCGGAGTTAGCTGGCGGCTATTTTGACGGCCTCAGCGCTGATGCCTTTAGCCATCCCGCCTACCGAATGGTGCGGGAGGCGGTACAAACTGTCGGTGGTTGTGCGGATGCACACAGTGGGGTGGAGTGGATCGCCAGAATCTCCGACGAGATGATCGACTTAGTCGGACGTAACTTGGTCTCTGAGCTAGCAGTGGAGGATCTACCCGTGGAAGCGGCCGCGTTGAACGCCTATGCCGATTCGGTGCTCTCCCGTCTTCAAGAAGCAGAAGTGGGCAACCAGATTGCCTTGTTGAAAGGCAAGCTGCAGCGGATGCGGCCCTCTGACGATGAGCAGGCTTATTCCACTGCGTTCGCCGATCTAGTGGCCTTAGAGCAAGCTAGGCGCGAGCTCAATGATCGAGCATTTCGGAGCTAAGAGCGCTTTAGTCTTGATCCGGCTCTAGCACCTGAGAGTCATCCGTGCGCTTGAGGTTTTTTACTTCCTTCATGCGCGGCTGCGGATCGAGTCGGTCGGCTACGGCTTTTCGAGTGGCGTTGACCGCTGACTTGGCAGCTGGGGAATTTACCGCAGCTGAGTAACCTTTTTTGATCTGCTCGAATCGTTTGCGGCCTGCTTTGGTCCCCAAGACGTAGCCTGCGGTTGCTCCGATGACGAACTGGATCATGGTGGGCAGATTCTCCTTGAAGGTATGGTCCCCGAATTTTTCCCCACTCTAGCGCAGGACGGGGGTGAGGTTGTGAAGCCTTGAATTAAAGCGTGGGAAACATATTGGGCTTATGTTATATGTTTAGCAAGATAACTTAACAAGTAGCTGAGTCTCGGCAAGGAGATGGTAATCCATGGTTGGACAGCAGGTGAGGCTGTCGATGTCGACTTCGGCGGCGATCGCGCTGATCGCATTGACCCTGGGGGCGGGCAGCGGAGAATATACGGACTCTGATGGCTGGTTAGATGATGGAGTCTCTGGCACTACGGCTAACTCTCCGAAGCTGACCTAGCGCGGTTGTTGCTGCCTGGTAGCGTTTCCAGCTCGCCAGTAGCTGTAGTTTCCAACTGCAGGGAGCTTGCAGTATTTGCGGTATGTGCTGTGCCTGATATGCCTGATATGCCTGCTGTGCTTGTTGATTCGTGGTGTCGCCGGGATAGCGGATGTCCTAGCGGCCCTAGCCTTATTTCTTAAGTAGTAGTCGTGATGGGCTGAGAAGAGAGGTGCGCTTGGTTGGCGCCATCACGGCAACCCTGATTCTGGAATATCCTTAAGCTGTCTTGGCGCTATTGCCGACAGAGGTTCTGCGATTGTTGTCGTTGGAGACTCGCATACTAGAAGTAGGGATCCTCAGTTGCCGCAGCACACCCGCGTCTCAACCGTTGTCGCCGATGCATTATTGGCCCATGTTTCTTGCTTTTTTGGAGTCATGGGTCATGGCAACGCGTGGTTTATTGATGCAGTGGAAAAATACGGACCAGGCCTGATCCCGGTTCGTCACGAGGTCGCAGCGGTAGCTGCTGCCGATGCTTATCAGCGCGTTACTGGGAAGATCGCAGTAGCCACGACTACCTTTGGGCCAGGTTTTAGCAATACCTTGACTGCTTTGGCAGAGGCTGTTCAAGCACAGATTCCGTTGCTGTTGGTCACTGGCGGGCCTCCTGCTGGAGGTTTTCGATCCCAGGATATCGACCAACGCGCTGCGGCCACAGCCGTAGGTGTGACTACGCTCAGTGTCGGTGTTGATGATGCGGGTGAGCTAGCTATCCAAGCTTTAGCATTGGCGCTACATACTCGTCGGCCAGTGGTGCTGGAGCTGCCCTATGACATAGCCATGCTGTCGGTGACAGATGAAGGTGCGAGGATCCCCACATTGCCACCGGTGCCCCTAGCTCCTGAGCTAGGTGATGAGGATGTCATTCGAATTGTTGATGCACTGGCTTTCGCTGATCGGCCATTGATTCTGGCTGGTCGTGGAGTGGGGCACTGCGGTCGCGCACTGCGTGCATTGGCGACAAGTCTGAAGTGCCAGGTGGCTACTACCGCTCCTGCGCGGGGGTTATTTGTTCCGGAGTCAGATGAGTCGATTGGATTTTCTGATTTAGGGGTGTGTGGAGGCTTCGCCACAGCTGAGGTGGCTGGGCGAATTAGAAAAGCAGATGTGGTGCTGATTCTCGGCGCGGGGCTTAACCAATTCACCACTAATCATGGTCAGGCCTTTCACTCTTCAGCCACTCTGATCCAGATTGATCTGGCGGACGTGGCTACCTGGGAGGGGGTTAGCAACTTCTATCAAGCGGATGTCGCTGGTGCCATTGCTGCGTTGTCAGCAGAATTAGCGCGGCGTGAGGGTTTTACTCCTCAGGATGGCCTAGTGCTTGCCGCTAAACCAGTTGATGTTTCAGTAGGCGAGGGGTTGGCAGCAGACGGACTACTAGACCCTCGTGGTCTGACTGCTCGACTTAATGAGTTGCTGCCAGCTGATCGGCTGGTGGCGATCGATGGTGGTCATTTTATTAGTTGGCCAGCAACTGGACTGGATCTTGCTGGACCTGATCACCTGGTGATGGTTGGTACCGCTTTTCAATCCATCGGTTTGGGTTTCGCGAGCGGTGTCGGGGTGGCAGCAGCGGCGGGGGAGCGAGTGAGTGTTTTAGCCACCGGCGACGGCGGAGGTTTGATGGGTTTGGCGGATGCTGAGTCTTTTATCCGAGTAGCCCAGCGGGGTGTGGTGATTGTCTACAACGACGCCTCCTATGGTGCTGAGCGTCATCAGTTTTTCAATCGAGGACTAGAGCTTGCGCCCATGCTCATCCCAGAGGTTGATTTCGCGGCGGTATTTCGCGCCTTAGGCGCTCGATCAGAGGTCATTCGCACCCTGGCGGATTTGGATGATTTTGGTGAGTGGATTAACTCTGGACAGCTTGGCTGCTACCTGCGCGACTGTCGGATTTCTCCGGCAGTGGTGGCGCCATTCATTAAAGGGTTGTCGGGAGAATAGTGACCTTCTGCAATCGAAGCTATCCAACTTTCGATTGATGTTAGCCTGAGTGGGTCAACCTCGGCCGCGCAAAGGAAAATCATGACTGCTCCCGTTACTGTCGCCCCTTCGCGCAAAAAACGTCGTTCAGGAGTGTCCCCCTGGATTCCCAATCAACATGGGGCCTGGGCAATGCTGATCACCCCGGCCATTGTGGGAACTGCAGCAGGTATTGCTCAATGGGTGGCGGCCCCCGAGAGCAATATTGGCTCAGCGGTGACTATTCCCCTGATATTGATTGCCTGGTTCTTCGGGTACTTCGCGTTTTTCGCCTTCGGATTAGTGATCAAGGCTCGATCTGCAGCGCGCCGGGCCAGATACCTGCGCCCGTTGACGGTGTATGGATCAGTTTCTCTGGTGGCATTGGTGGTGGCATTGGTGATTTCGCCCCAACTTCTCTGGTGGGCGCTGCCCTTTGCTCCGCTGGTGCTCATCGCAGTGTGGGAGACCCTTCAGCACCGCCCTCGTTCGTTGCTCTCTGGTGTATCCACGACCCTCGCATCCGCGCTGCTGGTGCCCGTGTTAGCGATGGCTGGTCTTGGAGCTGAGACACCAATAGATGTTCCACTAAGTGCGTGGGGCTCGGCTGCATTCTTGGCCTTGTACTTCTCCGGAACTATTCCGTTCGTCAAGACCATGATCAGGCAACGGGGTAACCGGCGCTATTTGATTGGATCCATTAGCTATCACGTCGTTGCTGCTGCGTTGGTGATTGGCGCGGCGGTTGCTTGGGCGGGCGGATTAGCTGGCTGGTTGATGGCAGCGACCATGGTGGTGGCTCTTGTGCGGTCAATCGCAGTGCCGCTGAGTGCGCAGCGAGGGCGCGCGTGGAGTGCGAAACAGGTCGGGATGATGGAGGGGCCAGTGATACTACTGGCCAGCATCGCGGTGCTGTTTGCGGTGATGTAGCTGGGATTGTGCTGGGCGTGGAGGACTAACTCGGCCAGGATGTGCATTCCCAGGTGGCGGTGCACGAAGAGAGGCCGTCGATGTGCAGTTTGGTAGGGATGAGTTGGCAGGAAGGAAGATTCGCACCGCATCTGTCGGCGGTTGAGGCAGCTGCGAGAGCATTTCTGCAGTGCGACTAGAAGATCGCGGGCACGCCACATCTGGGTCTCGCAGAGGCCAGCTAGAACTGAGCTGTTCTGGAATGCAAAAAGAGCCACCGGATATCCGGTGACTCTTTTTCTCTGCTCCTCCAACTGGGCTCGAACCAGTGACCCTTCGATTAACAGTCGAATGCTCTGCCAACTGAGCTATGGAGGATTAGATTGGCTGCTTAACTCGCTCGAAGCGCTGTCTTGCAACGAGTCATAACTCTAATGGGAGAGCATGGAAAGTAGCAAATCGCCAGCTCATGACAGGAAAATGGGCCACTACTGTCAAGTAGTAGCCCTACTTTGCTGATCGGATAGTCGACCGCTAGATCACGATGGGTGATGTTGGGCCATTCTGGGATTATCGCTATACTGACCGAGTTATCAAGCAGCGGTAGTTTTAGCGCGATTCTTGACATCTGTGAGGGGCTATAGCTCAGTCGGTTAGAGCCGCGGACTCATAATCCGTAGGTCCCGGGTTCGAGCCCCGGTGGCCCCACAATTTCCCCCGCCGACCCTTGTGGTTAGCGGGGGTCTGGTCCATCTGCCAATAAGAACGTTTATTGGGTGAAGGTCGCCATTGAGTAGAGGTTCTCTCATCGCCGTAGGAGATCCGCTAGTCGCTGGAGGCTCGGCAGTCTCTGGTTCATCGCGCTGGGGTAAAGACAGCTATTGGTGAGATGCGCCAATCCGTTGGCTGCCACTGGCGCGAATACGCGACCCACGTTGAGTGGATCTACCAATCCACCTACCTAGGCCAAGACGGTTTGTCGCTAGGTCAAGCGACACTGGGGCAGCCTCAGTAGCATGGATGAGCATGAGTATTCTGCAGCAGGTGACCGAGTGGCCGGTGGATAATGTGGCGGCTTCGTTGATAGTCGGAGATGACATGGAAAGCATCGGGGACCTAGATCATGTCTTCGAGCTGGCCAGTGTCACCAAGCTGCTCTCAGCTTATGGGGTCTTGCTGGCGGTGGAAGAAGGTGTCTTCGAGCTAGCTACGCCGTTAGGCCCGGAAGGTTCGACAGTGCGGCACCTGCTGGCGCATGCCTCAGGAGTGGGGTTTGATAGCCGCAAGCCGCAGAAAAAGGTGGGGGAGCGGCGGATCTACTCTTCCGCTGGATTCGAGATCCTGGCTGAGGCTGTGGAGCAGGAAGCGGGGATGACGTTCGCCGAATACCTCAAGTTGGGTGTGTTCAGTCCGTTGGGGATGGACTCGACTGAGCTCTATGGTCCAGCCGGTCATGGTGCCCGTTCGAGCGTGACAGATATGAGCGTCTTTGCTCAGGAGCTGCTCAATCCCCAACTGCTGCATGAATCAACCCTGGTAGAAGCTTTTAGCGTGCAGTTTCCTGATCTTGAGGGTGTAGTGCCAGGTTTTGGCCCACAACGGCCCAATCAATGGGGACTGGGTTTTGAGATCCGAGGAACAAAGGATCCGCATTGGACTGGGCAGACTATGCCTGCAAGCCTGGTTGGGCACTTTGGGGTAGCAGGCACTTTTCTCTGGGTAGAGCCAAAAACCAAGCGTGCCATGGTGGTGCTCACTGACCGAGACTTCGGAGACTGGGCAAAACCACTGTGGTCGAAGTTCAATGATCAAGTATGGGAATCGCTAGATAGCTAGGCTCAACCATCTTTAACGCGCGCTCCTAGGTCGCAGCCACCGCGACTAGTCTGGCAGCGATTCCCGTTAGTTTCTTAGGGCCTGACCACACCGCAGTTAGTGGTCGGCTGATTCCCTGGCCGTGGAAAGGCACTTGCATCAGTTCTCCGCTGGCTAGTTGTTCCCGTAGCGCTAGTTCACTCAATGCCGCTGGCCCCGCCCCAGATGAGACAGCGACGCGCACGGCAGCATTGCTGCTGAGCACTTGGGCAGGTGGGGCGACCTCTAACCCGTCTAACACCTCATCTAGTGCTTCTCTAGTGCCTGAACCGGCTTCTCTGACTACCAAAGGAGTCGCTGCCAGCTCCGCTAGGCTGATCTTGCCTAAACGATCAGCCCATTTATGGGTTGGGGAGATGGCGACTACCAGCTCATCTTCTTGCACGATCTGAGCGTTGAGCCTCACGGGTACGTGTGGAGTTTCGACGAAACCAAGCTGCAGATTGCCGCGCTGAACCTGATCGATGATCTGCGCAGAATTGAGCACATCCACCTCGACGCATACTGCTGGTACTTGGCGTTTGAGTTCGGACAGCCATGCTGGCAGCAAGGTCTCTGCGATAGTCATGCTCGCCCCAACGCGCAGTTGATGTTGCTCATCGCCGTTGAGGGTGTGCGCCCAAGTGGTGAAATAATGCGCAGCTGTGAGCAGCTCTCGCGCATGTTCGGCCAACGATAATCCAGCTGTAGTGGGTCGTGCCCCACGTGGGCTGCGCTGGAATAGTTCCGTTCCTAGCTGAGCTTCTAGTTCCACTATTGCCTTGCTGGCATTGGGTTGTGCCATCCCCACTTTCCTGGCCCCTGCGCCGATACTGCCCTCATCGGCTACCGCGACGATCAGTTCGAGGGACTGCAGGTTGGGCCACTGACTACTCATATCGGGAGTATATGCCCGGATATGAAATTTCCGTCTACCGACCGTCTTGTTGGCCTGCCACGATCAATCACATGTCAACACACGCGCAGCAGGTGCCCACCAATCTCGTCCCGCGGGGCGTCGATAAGCTGAAGCCATACGCGCCGGGATTGATCCTGTGCACGGTCGCTGCGGCAGCAGCAATGGCTATCAACTTGGTACTACCGGGGATTAGTCCGTTGATCATTGCCATCGTGGCCGGCATCGTGGTGACCAACCTAGTTCGACTACCCGATGTGATGATGCCGGGAATTGCTTTCTCCTCCAAGAAGCTCTTGCGGCTGGGAATTGTCTTCTTGGGATTGCAACTGGTCTTCTCCGATATCGTCTCGCTAGGAGTCCCCATGCTGCTGGTCATCGTCTGTGTGGTGGTCAGTGGTGTGTTAGGGACCATCTGCATGGGTCGAATGATGAAGATGCCTCCGACTCAGGTCCTGCTTATTTCCTGTGGCTTTTCCATCTGTGGTGCAGCCGCCGTAGCTGGGGTGGAAGGCTCGGTCGATGCTGATGAAGAGGACGTTGTCACTGCGGTGGCTTTGGTGGTTATCTTTGGCACCTTGATGATCCCGGCGATCCCACTGGCAGGTTCTCTCCTTGGGCTAAGCCCGGAACTAACCGGAATGTGGGCTGGTGCTTCAATTCATGAAATCGCCCAGGTCGTTGCTGCCGGTGGGATCATTGGCGGGGCAGCGATGTCGGTGGCCATCGTGGTTAAGCTAGCTCGAGTGCTCCTGCTTGCGCCGATGGTGGCGATCTTGGGGATCGTCCAGCGTCGCAGCGGTAGCGTTCCAGCCAACGGGAAGCAGCCGGCGATCATCCCACTGTTTATCATCGGATTTCTGGCCATGGTGGTCATTCGATCTACTTTTGATCTCCCCGAGACGGTAATTCAAGCTGGAGGGCTCGCCCAGGCGGCACTGCTATCGGCGGCCATGTTCGGCCTTGGGTGTGGAGTGAAAATTCAATCACTAATCCGCGTCGGGGCGCGTCCATTCATTCTTGCCGCGGCTTCCACAGTGCTGGTCACTAGTGTGTCGCTGGCTGGAATCTTGCTCGTTCACTAATCAGCGATGTGGCCTGCCACATTCGGGACGCTAGGGTTGGGCGATTTTACTCGGACGAAGGCAGAGGGGTGCACTATGTCAATAATATTTCCAATGTCATACATAGTGAATCATTGGTTATCACCAGTTCTTGTTATTCTCCTATCTGCGATGAGATGATAGGTAAGTCACATACTCAACCGGTCGCCGACCCGCCCTCATTTGGTGAGGCTCGACACTTAGGGCCGCCAGATTGAAAAGGTAGTTTTTTCATGTCACAAGCAGTGGAAGTTCGGCGTGCTCCCGGCTCGGAGGTGATCCCACTGGTATTGGCTTTGCTGGTGGCAGTGTTCGCCTTCCAGCTCAACGCCTCAATGCTCTCTCCGGCACTAGCGACGATGGAGCAAGAGCTCTCCGCCACCGCCGCCCAGATCGGCCTGACACAGACCGCGTTCTTTACTGCCGCAGCGTTGTTCTCCTTGTTCTTGCCACGCTGGGGTGACCTCATCGGCCGTCGTAAAGTTCTCGTCGGCATGATGGCGGTGACCGCCATAGGCTGTGTGGTCTCCGCATTGGCGCCCAATGCCACTATCTTGTTTATGGGCCGAGTAATTCAAGGCGTCGCTGGACCTACCGTCCCGTTAGCCCTGATTATGCTTCGTCAACAAGTTCCCAACGAGAAGCAATACGCCCTGCTGTTGGGCATTATTACCTCCATTAACGGTGGCATCGCAGGCATTGATGCCTTGGCTGGCGGCTGGCTGGCCGGCAACTTTGGCTTCCGCTCCATCTTCTGGGTCATGGCTGTCGTCTGTGGCTTGGCGGTCGTAGGGGTTCGGCTATTCGTCAGCGAATCCACTGCAGAGCAGACCCCGCCGATGGACTGGAAGGGCGTTGCCCCGCTCGCGGTTGCCATTGGCGCACTGCTGACTGCCTTTAACGAGGCTGGCAAGCTCGGTGAAGCTAATTGGCTACTATTCGCAGTCCTCGTGCTGGTTGGCGCAGTCGGAATTATCGCGTTCTGGAACATTGAGAAGGGCCAGGAGCATCCGCTGGTTACCGTTGAATATATGAAGCAGCGCCGTACCTGGGCACTGCTTTTGACCACCTTGCTGACCATGACCGGTGTGTTCGCCGTGATGAACGGACTGATCCCAAATATGGGGCAAGACACCGTCAATGGTGCTGGTCTGAGCGCCGAAGTAGTCTCCTGGTACACGCTGACTCCCTACGCCATAGCCGGTCTCATTATGGGGCCGATTGCCGGAACTCTCGCCGCCAAGTTTGGCTACAAGCGCGTCTTGCAGGTTGGTTTGGTGGGTACCGTCATCGGCCTGTTGGCTGCGATCTTCATCTCCGGTGACATCAACCGCTGGTGGCTGTTGGTGATCTCGATCTTCATCGGCGTGACCTATGCCGGTATTGCCAACATCATGCTCAATGGCCTGGGCGTGGTCTCTAGCCCGGCTGATAACCAGGGCTACCTGCCGGGCATGAACGCCGGTGCGTTCAACCTAGGCGCCGGTATCAGCTTTGCCATCCTCTTCGCGGTGGCCACCATCTTTGCCGACAATGGTGGTGGATACGCCGCTGGCATGATCGCTGGAGCCATCATCGTCGGCTTGGCGTTCATTTCTTCGCTGTTTATTCCCAACCCCGAGACCATCACCGATACCTTGGCCGCTCAGGAGCGAGCCTTGGCCGCCACATCTACTAAGGAGTAACACTGCTATGACCAAAAAAATTATTCTCGACTGCGATCCAGGCCACGACGATGCGGTTGCCATCCTGCTGGCTGCAGGCAGCCCAGCCATTGATCTACTGGGTATTACCACCATTGGTGGCAATCAGACCCTAGAGAAGGTCACCTATAACGCCCGGCAGGTGTGCACTATTGCTGGCCTCAATGAGATCGCTATCCATGCTGGTTGCACCCGCCCGTTGGTACAAATGATGGAGAATGCTCCAGATATCCACGGTGACACCGGCATGGAGATCCAGGGCTATCAGCTGCCGGAGCCGACAGTAGAGCTGGCTGAGGGCCATGCTGTGGACTTCATCATCGACACGATCATGTCTCATGAGCCAGGTACCGTGACGCTGGTTCCCACAGGGCCGTTGACCAATATTGCTCTCGCAGCGCGCAAGGAGCCACGCATTGTTGGGCGCGTCGCAGAGGTAGTGCTTATGGGTGGCGGATACCATGTGGGCAACTGGTCAGCCGTGGCAGAATTCAACATCAAGGTCGACCCAGAAGCTGCTCATATCGTATTCAATGAGTTGTGGCCGGTGACGATGGTTGGTCTGGATCTGACCCACCAGGCACTAGCTACCGACGAGGTTGAGGCTCAGATCAAGGCGCTGGGTACAGATGTGGCAGATTTTGTGGTGGGACTCTTCGGATTCTTCCGTAAGGCATATCAGGATGCGCAGGGCTTTGAGCATCCTCCGGTACATGACCCTTGCGCAGTAGCCTATCTCATCGACCCGACGGTGGTTTCCACTCAGAAGGTGCCGGTGGATATTGAACTCAATGGGGCTCTGACCACGGGAATGACTGTCGCGGATTTCCGTGCTCCTGCCCCTGCTGACTGTCATACGCAGGTGGCTGTGGATCTGGACCATGCCCGGTTCTGGGAGCTAGTGATCGACTCCATCAAGGCCGTTAGCTAGGAAACGCGGCACTCCCTGGCAAGTTAAAAGCTCAACTTGAGCTTTAATAAACAGGGGTGTCAAGCAGGGCTTGAGAGTTGGCGGGGTTTGGAAAACTCACCGATACTTGCATGTACAACGCCATGGACATTTGTTTCATGAGGCGCATGCGAGGCCGTTGGGGAAGACGAACCTCGTCTTGCACTGCCGCTTGTCAGGACCATGCCAGGTCCTCTCGAGCGGCGATGCTCATGCTGCCGATTGGACACCGACATGACGACTTTTGCCCCATCGCTCTCACGTTGGTTGAGCGCCGCCGATTCTTCGGCACTGCTCGATCCATGGGACACCCCCGACGACCTTTCGCATGCGTCCATTGAAGATGCTGTGTGTAACACCGACGTCGCACGCACTGCCGTGCTGACGGTAACTGGCATGCCTCGAGAACTCCGCTCAAGAGTAGAGGCAGCTATGTCAGTCTGCGTGCCTTCGGAATCGCAGCTGAGCATCCCCGGTACCAACCCGCTGACCGCGGATTGGTTTACCTCTTGGTGCCGCGATCGCAGCAGCGAGGCGGAAGGCCATAACGCAAGCGTCCTGATCGGCTGTCGCCAGGTACTCACCGGCGAAGCCGCAGAACTTGAGCTTTTCAACCAAGTGGTCAGCGATCTAGCGCAGACTCACGGCTTTATCGCCGAGGTCCGCATCGTTGACTAGATCAACCTAAATTCTTCACCTCGCGCAGCTGCGCGAGTGGGAAAGACGGGGGAGATTAATCCTCGGGGAAGTAATGTCCATCTTCGAAGGGGTCGAGGATTCGGTCGGCCAGCTCGGCAACGCTGTCGACGACCTGAGTAGGACGATAGGGATACTGCGCAATCGCAGCATCATCAGAAATTCCGGTGCGGACCAAAATAGTGCGCATACCGGCTTCGAGTCCGGACTTGATATCAGTGTCCATGCGGTCGCCGATCATCACTGCCCGCTCTGAGTGCTCGCCCATGACATTGAGGGCTGAACGCATCATCACCGGATTTGGTTTGCCAATGAAATAGGGCTTCTGGCCGGTGGCCGCGGTGATGAGCGCCGCCACAGCGCCGGTGGCCGGGAGAATTCCCTGGGGAGCCGGCCCAGTCAGGTCCGGGTTCGTGCAGATAAACCGTGCCCCAGCCAAGATCAGGTTGATGGCGGTGGTGATGGCCTCGAAAGAATAGGTTCGAGTCTCGCCTAGGACTACAAATTCCGGATCGGAGTCCGTGAGGATCCAACCCTTGCTGTGTAGCAGTGTGGTCAGCCCGGATTCGCCGACCACATAGGCGGTGCCTTCTTGTCGTTGGTTGGCCAGGAAATGCGCGGTGGCAGTGGCTGAGGTCCAAATCCGCTCGGCGGGAATCTGCAGGCCGGTGGAAGCCAATCGGGCGGACAGGTCTCGTGGGGTGTGGATTGAGTTATTGGTGAGAACCATGAACGGAATGTCATTGTCGGACAGAGAATGCAGGAAACGATCGGCACCGGGGATCATTTCTCCCTCACGGATGAGAACGCCGTCCATATCGGTCAGGTACGCAATGTTCGTGGTCATGCTCACCATCATCCTCGTCTATCGGCAATTGTGCGCGTTGAAACAGCTGTGACTATTCTCCGGTGCCGGAAGAAATGTGATTGTTCAGGTCCCCCACGGTCTCAATGCCAAAGACCGTCTTGTCATCGAGGAAGACTCCGAACGTGTCCTCAATGCGGACAGCAATCTCGATCATGGATAGGGAGCTGATTCCCAACTCGCTGATCTTTGCCTCCGGAGTCAATGCTTCGGCATCAATGCCTGAGGCTTCCTCGATGATGTGGGCCAGTTCGGGGGAAGTAACAGGTGAGCTCATGCGCTTTAGTTTAGCGCCGGACAGGACTCGGTAGTGTTCAGGGATGGTCACGACCCTCCGCAATTTTCCTTCGCTTGCTCGCAGCTGGGGACATCGACTGAGCCATATCGCTCAAACTCAGCTCCCACTAGGCCGAGGAACACCGCATTCAGCGACCCGACTACCTGGGTTGACGGGCATTGATCGCACTGGTGTCGTGGATAACCACGGTGTGGCTGTCCATTGGTATGAAAGCGGAGAAACCGACTCGGTGACCGTGGTTTTCGTCCATGGTTTCACTCTGGCCGCTGAGTCCTTCTACCGCCAAGTCGATTATCTGCGCCCACGATGGCCGAATGCTCGCCTGTTGCTTATCGACGTCCGCGGCCACGGCCAAACCGGCCGTGTCAGGCCGGAGCAGTGCACCATCGACGGCGCAGCCGATGACGTCCTAGCAGTCTTGCAAGACCGCGGGATATCAGGTCCAGTGATTTTGGTGGGGCATTCGCTCGGTGGGCTAGTGGTATTGAACCTTGTGCGCCGTTGCGCAGAAGAGCTGCGCGATCGAATCTCTGGCCTCGTATTAGTGTCGACTTCTATTGAAGCGCTCTCCGACCAAGGGCTGCCGCAGCTGCTGGCATCTCCGGTGGCGGACAAGGTCTACCGAGCAGTCGAGGCTTCTCCTGCAGAGGCCGCAAAATTCAAGCGAGAGGCCGCGCACTTTTTTGCTCCCGGATTGGCTGTGACAGTATTCCGTCGTCCCACCGACTACGAAATCGTTGAGTTTCATGCTGCGATGATCCGCCAAACACCCCTAGAGACTTTTGTTGGGTTCTTTGACGAACTACAAAACCATGATGAGCTTACTGCGGGAAGCTATCTCGAGAGCATTCCTGGCTACGTCATCGCCGGTGAAAAAGACGAGGTCACTCCGTTGGAGCAGGCACAGCGACTCATCGAGGTATGGCCACGTGCCTGGCTGCAGATTTCCATGGACGCCGGACATATGCTTCCCCTAGAAGCTCCCGAGATTGTCAACGCCGCCATTGACCGGTTGCTGCAGATAGTCTGCTCACCGGAACCCCTCGATACTTCCCAATCCGACTGATTTGGCAAACTACCATTCAGTGAGCCATTTCCAGAGGCCGGAGCCGGCTTCTGGATCCTTAGTCTTCACACTCAACGATGAACCTTTCGTTGTGCCGCTAATAATCAGTCGGATACCACCGGTTGCTGGTGTCGTGGTGTTGATATCGGAGGAAGACCACGACTCCTGTAGCTGGTTTTCCAAGATCACTCCCGGCGGCAGAATAATCTCAATAGTAGAAAACATCGCATCGAGGTGGAAGGTGATTACCGGTGCAGAAGCTAGGGCTTGGCATAAATCCAAGTGCAACGTCGCGCCTTTGAGCCGGAACTGCGTGTACTCGGGAACAGTCCACTGCCCGCTACGACGAATAGTGCCGAGATTTGAACTCAATGTGTGCCCTTGTTGTTGCGGCGGAAGGGGTTGAGCCATCGGCTGAGGTCGCACAGGTTGCGGCGGTTCGGGTTGCTTTACTACCGGATGCGCTTGGGTGGGGAAAAACCGGTTCCGAATGGCATCAAGCGTGGTGGGATCCTCGGTAGACCAGATGAGGCTGCTGAGATCATCAAATTCTGGAAATGACAATTGTCCAGCACCGACCAAGCGGGTCAACTCATTCTGGAGCGCCTGACGGTCTTCGTCTTTTGGGCTGCGAGAATTCAATGGGTTGATCACGCAGTTGATTCTACTAACACCCACGCAACGATAGCGAGAGGCTTATAGCCAGCGCCACCAGAATGACGGATCCTCATCTAGATCCTTGGTGGTCACTTTTAAATCCCCCAGAATGCTCCTGCCGGTCAGCTTCACCAAAGGCGCACCGGGCATAGGGTTAGAGCTTTTCACCTTGTTGGTTCCAAGGATGGTAGTGAACTGGGATTCAACCGGCACCCCTGGTGGGAGCAACAAACGTACATCACCCAGCACAGCGTTGATGTGGATGGTGACTACCGGTGTGGCTGCTACCGCTCGACGTAGGTCGAGGAACACATCCCCGAATACGGTAGTGATAGTGCTCTGTTGTGGAACTAGCCAGTACCCGGAGCGTTCAATATCGCCGAAAACGGACGTGGTTTCTTGTGGAATATCGACAGCTAGCGCCTGATCAGGAGAAACTAGATCAGCGTTGGCCGAGTTCTGTTGCTGGGGCTGGACTTGAGCGATGATGCTGTCCAACACCGTCGGTTCCTCCGTCGACCACACGATACCGACCAGCTCGCTGAACTCGCCAAGATCTAGGCGACCTTCGGCGACCGCTAGGGTGAGCGCTTGCTGAGCTTGCTCGCGGTGGTCTTGGTGCTCCAGCTCCTTCATGCTTTGCCAGCCTAGCTATTAATCAGCATTCAAGCGCTGAGTACTTCCCAATGTTGTGTTCTTGAAGCTATGACAAGCGAGTGCCCCCGTCCGGGAACCGGACGGGGGCACTCTTGCGAGCAAGTAACTAACTAGACCGAGGTGGGATCGTCTAGTTCGAACTTCTCGGCGGCTGTAGCAGCAACCGACATATCGATCTTGCCCTCGCGAGCCAAGCCGATCAGCACAGCAACGACGACAGACTCGGCGTCGGTGTTGAAGAAACGACGCGCGGCCCGACGGGTGTCGGAGAAACCAAGCCCATCAGTGCCCAAGACGATGTACTGACCCGGAACAAAAGCTCGGATCTGCTCTTGGAGGTCCGTCGCGAAGTCAGAAACTGCCACGTACGGGCCTGATCCCTGGTTGAGCTGGGTGCTGGCGAAAGGCTCTTCGACCGGAGCCGCCGGGTTACGCAGCTGCTCCTTGTTCTTTGCCGCACCATCACGAGCAAGCTCAACCCAGGACGTTACGGAGAAGATGCTAGCTGCCACGTTGTAGTCGGAAGCGAGGATCTTCTGCGCTTCGATCGCGGCCTGCATTCCGATACCAGATGCCAGGATTGAGGCTTCGTGGCCATCGGCTTCGACCTCGGCTGCGGGGGAGTAAAGGTAGATGCCCTTGTGCAGACCCTCGACGTCTAGTTCCTCAGGCTCAGCCGGCTGCAGCGTCGGCTCGTTGTAGACAGTGAGGTAGTAGATGACGTTCTCGCCACGGCCCTCGCCGTACATGCGATCGATGCCCTCGTGCAGCAGGTGGGCGACCTCGTAGGCGAAAGCGGGATCGTAGGAGACCACGCTTGGGTTGGTCGAGGCCAAGATCTGGGAATGGCCATCCATGTGCTGGAGACCCTCACCTGTCAGGGTCGTGCGGCCAGCGGTGGCACCAATGAGGAAACCACGGACCATCTGGTCGGCAGCAGCCCAGACGCTGTCACCGGTGCGCTGGAAACCGAACATCGAGTAGAAGATGTAGAGCGGCACCATAGCTTGGCCGTGAGTGGCATAAGAAGAACCGGCGGCGATGAAGGAAGCCATGGAACCAGCCTCGTTGATACCCTCATGCAGGATTTGACCATCAGTGGCTTCACGGTAGGAGAGCATCAGATCGTGGTCAACCGGCACATAATTCTGGCCATAAGGGTTGTAGATCTTCAGCGTCGGGAACCATGAGTCCATACCGAAGGTACGAGCCTCATCCGGGATGATCGGAACGACGCGCTTGCCCAGTTCCTTGTCGCGCATGAGCTCCTTGAAAGTACGCACCAGTGCCATGGTGGTAGCAATCTCCAGCTTGCCTGAGCCCTTGCGAACACTGCGCAGCTTGGCCAGCTCCGGCACCGTCAACGGGGTGTACTCCTCGCGGCGGGTGGGTACGAAACCACCGAGCTGCTCGCGGCGGGACTTCATGTACTTGATTTCCGCGGCATCGTCACCGGGGTGGTAGTACGGCGGCAGGTAGGGATCCTTCTCCAATTCTGCATCGGAGATCGGAATGCCCTGCTTGTCGCGGAAGAGCTTGAGATCGTCGACAGTGAGCTTCTTCATCTGGTGGGTCGCGTTGCGGCCCTCGAAGTTATGGCCCAAGCCGTAGCCCTTGACCGTAAACGCCAGGATGACGCTTGGCTTGTCTTTGGTCTCCAGCGCACGCTGGTAAGCGGCGTGAACCTTGCGATAGTCGTGGCCACCGCGAGAGAGGTTCCAGATCTCATCATCGGTCATATCTTCAACGAGTTTGAGAGTGCGCTCATCGCGGCCGAAGAAGTGCTCGCGGACATAAGCACCATCGTTGGCCTTGAAGGTTTGGTAATCGCCATCCGGAGTGGAGTTCATGATGGTGACTAGGGCACCCTCTTTGTCCTTCTCCAGCAGAATATCCCAATCGCGGCTCCAAATGACCTTGATGACATTCCATCCGGCGCCGGTGAAGAAGGACTCCAGCTCCTGAATGATCTGGGTGTTACCGCGGACCGGACCATCGAGGCGCTGCAGGTTGCAGTTGACCACAAAGGTGAGGTTGTCGAGGTTATTGAGTGCTGCATGCTGGATTAGTCCACGGGACTCCGGCTCATCCATTTCACCGTCACCGAGGAAAGCCCAGACATGCTGCTGGGAGGTGTCCTTGATGCCGCGATTTTGCAGGTAGCGGTTAAAGCGTGCCTGGTAGATCGCATCCATGGGGCCAAGGCCCATGGACACCGTTGGGAATTCCCAGAAGTCCTTCATTCCGTGCGGGTGCGGGTAAGAGGGAATTCCGCCCTGCGGACGGGAAACTTCCTGACGGAAGCCGTCTAGGTCGTCTTCACTCAAACGCCCTTCGAGGAATGCACGAGCATAAATACCGGGGGAGGCGTGACCTTGGAAGAAGACATGGTCACCGCCGCCGGGATGGTCCTTGCCACGGAAGAAGTGGTTGAATCCGACCTCATAAAGGGGGGCGGCGCCGGCGTAGGTGGAGATGTGTCCACCAACTCCGATGCCTGGGCGCTGAGCCCGGTGGACCATGATGGCAGCGTTCCATCGCATCCAGCGGCGGTAACGCTTTTCCATGTCCTCGTCGCCGGGGAACTCAGGTTCCATGGTGGTGGGAATGGTGTTGACGAAGTCAGTAGAGGTGAGGTTCGGCAACGGGACGCGTTTGGCCGATGCTCGCTCCAGAAGACGCAGCATGAGGTAGCGCGCACGGTCCGGAGAGGTCTCGGAGAGCAATCCGTCGAGGGAATCCATCCACTCGCGTGTCTCTTCCGGATCGGAGTCGTTGAGGTATGAGGCGACACCGTCGCGGATCAACGGAAAGTTGGAGTCGTCCTTCGCGTCTTTCGCGTTAAGGTCTTCTGCCATGGTTAACCTCCTGGTTTGTGGGGTTGAGGTGAATTACCTGGGATACCTGTTGAGTCCCCCGGTTGCACCCGAGCTTGTTTAGCTAGAATACGTGTTTTCCTCAGTCAAGGCCTATCTAGTCAGTCTTGAATCGTTGTTGAGAGAAAGATCTCGTACTGAGGGGTATATTTCTATCCCTTTTAGGTGGGGGATTGGGGGCAGTGGAAATTTATCCAGGTAGCCATTCGGGGCGGCTTATCCATACTGCCAATTCTGCTCCTAATTGTAGGAGATTGAAAGTCTTAGAAGATGGGCACATTCATGCGATCACAAGCATCTAATTGATGCTTTGTACTCGGCTTTTGGCTCAACGCTGTCCGATGGGAACTGCGGGTCAAGTGCGGTAGAGTTCGGATATTTCCGGCGTGTCGAGGTGGTGGCTGAAGCTGTCAATGTGGGTTGAAGGTGGACGGAATCAGGAAAAACCTGCATACTCCTTGTATTCTGCTGATAGAAGCTAGGACATCTGAAGTTCGCCGAATCGCGGCGGGCTAGTTACAAGGAGGAACAAAGAAGTGGTGGACGCTCCGGGCGTGGTCAACGAAAACGCCCAGGAATATGCACAGACTCTCGGCGTCAAGCCGGAGATGACCGTTCTTGAGGTCGGTTGGGATGAAGACTGCGATAACAGCATCTCCGAAGCGATCGAGGACGCCATTGGCGGGGAACTCCTCGAGGATGAAACCGATGAGCTCTGTGATGTCGTGTTGCTGTGGTGGCGGGAGGAAGATGGTGATCTGGTTGACGGCCTCGTCGACTCCATTCGCCCGCTGGCAGACAATGGCTGTATCTGGTTGCTGACCCCGGGGGCAGGCAAGGATGGCACTGTCGCTCCAGGTGAGATCTCCGAGTCTGCGCAAACCGCCGGACTGGTGCAGACCACCGCCACTAGGATTGGAAATTGGCAGGGTAGCTGCCTAGTTTCCCGTGGTTACTCTAAAAAGTAACCCTTAAGTACCCTGTTTGATTGTTATCGTGTTAAGATCTCCAAGTTCTTTCCGATTGCCTCAGACAGGCAGTACGAGAGCGCCCTTAGCTCAGCTGGAAGAGCAACTGGTTTACACCCAGTAGGTCGGCGGTTCGATCCCGTCAGGGCGCACAATTAAAAAGCAGGCCACGGTAGGTTTTCAATCAACCACCGTGGCCTGCTTTTTCGTTTCTGACCCATTTTTGGGCATATTATTTCCGCACCATATTAGGGGTAGCGCTTCCCCCACGGCACGTTCACCGGGCCTGTCCCGAGCAGAAACGCCGCACGTCCAAAGCTAGGTGCGACTAGTAGCACTAGAAGCGTTCTTGGCCGCGCTGCCGGAATTTACGGTAGTGGTCGGGACGAGCATCGCCGTAACGGGCACGTGGACGGGGAGAGCTTGGGGGCTCTTGTGGCGTTGATTCTTCTTGGTCCTGTGGTGCATCTGAGGAGGACGGACCCTCCAGATCTTCTGGAGCAGAAGGATCCTCGGGATCGTCGATAAGTTCTTGTTCTTCTTCGCGTACACGGCGACGCTCTTTGATCTCTGCCCAGATGAAGTAGCCCAAGCCCAGTGGAGCCATAATGCCGAAGGCGATCCATTGGAACCCGTAGGACAGATGGGAGCCTCGGTCTAGTTTGGGCACTGGGATCGCGTAGAGCTCTCCTGGTTGATCCGAAGATAGCTGGACGTAGTCGTGGGCCAGATCAGCTCCGGTCAACTCTGATATTTGCTCGGTATTGATGCCGTAGACCTGCAAATAGCCATTATCTTCAAACGGATCTGTCGGTGGGGTGACCTCGTCGAGACGGACATGGCCGAGAATGCTCACTTCCTCGGTAGGCGCAGGAATGATATCCGGAATGCTGCCTTCCAAGGGCTCAGAAAAACCTCGGTTGACCAAGATTGTTTCCCCGGAGTTGAGCTGGAATGGGGTTAATGCATGGAAAGCCGGCTGGGATTCGACTGGACGAAGCCGAAGTAGGACCTCATCTTCGGGAAGGTAGCGACCTTCAAGGATAACTCGGCGCCATTCGTCATCTGGGTCGACAAACCCATCAGCATCGAACACCTCAGTGGCATCGACGGGGTCAATGACAAAAGCTGCATCGATGAGTTCATTGCGGGCGACGATAGCGTCGTCCTTATTCAGCTGCCAAGGGGCAAGAAAACTAAAAGCGGCGTAGGAGAAGCCAACGATGGCGATGAGCATCAATAGCCAGCCGGGACGGAGAAAAATCCGCCACCCGGTCCGGCGTTTAGTGCTCGAGTTAGATCGATTGTCCACGGTGCTACTCACATTGAGCGAGTTTACCTATGTACGCAAGCCTGCCTGAACCTGTTGGCGTACCCAGCTCAAAACGCCCTCAGTACAACGGTCGATTTGGATGCGGGTTTCGGTAAATCCCTCCGGGCCGCCGTAATAGGGGTCATCGACGGAAGCTTCAGCAGGTGCTGTCGAGTCAAAGCTGCGCAGCAGGCGCACTCTTTCTTCCGGTACTCCGCGAGCAAGTAGCTCGGCAACATGTCCGGTGTCGAGAGCGACGAGTAGATCGGCTGAAAAATCATCCGGCCCAAATTGGGAGGCCACATGCTCAGAGCCGTCATGGCCACTGGTGCGCAGTTCAGCTACGGCGCGCTTATCAGCGCCCTGGCCTACATGCCAGCCGCCAATGCCGCAGGAAGAGACACGGACCTTGTCGCTCAATCCTGCCGCTTCGAGAGCATCACGGATAATGATCTCTGCCATAGGGGAGCGGCAGATATTGCCGGTGCAGACGAAATCTAGGTGCAGTTGTTCTTCGCTAGGCCAAGAGTCGGGCATTGATGATCCTTTCCAGATCCTCAGGAGTGCGTGCCGTGCGGTATGCGGTTTCCCATTCCTGCGGGGTGCCATAACCCCAGGTCACTGCGATGGTGTCGATGTCGAAATGAGCGGCTCCCTCGATGTCATGAGAACGATCGCCGACCATGACAATATCTGAGGTTCGCTCCCGCCAACCATTCGAAGCCAGGACGTAGTCAATAACATCGGCCTTGGCTCGGCGCGGACCATTTTCTTGGGCAGCACCGAGGAAATCGATGTAGTCGAGGAAACCCTCGCGTTCGAGGATTCTCCGAGCGAAGCCCTCGCCTTTAGACGTCGCGGTGGCGATAGTCAGTCCCTGCTGCTTCCAGGACACCAATAATTCGAGCATGCCGGGAAATGGAGAGGCTTGTTCCCAACCGCCGTTGTGGGTGTAGTCGAGGTAGGACGCCAGACCCTGCTGAGCCTGCTGATCGGTCATTCCTAGAGATTTGAGGGTCAACTCCATCGGTGGACCTGCGATCTGAGATATGAACTCCTCTGAGGGATGCTCCCAATCCAGTGCGTCTAGCGCGTGGAGAAACCCGGCACGGATGCCGGGGAGGGAATCGATGAGAGTGCCGTCGACGTCGAGAAGGAGAATACTCACGAGCCTAGAGTGCCAGACTCAGCCCGATTCCGCCCGTCTACACTTGACTCCCATGACCACCGTCGCTGAGATTCGCTCTGTACTTGAGGACGCCTATCCGCCGAAGCTTGCGGAGAGCTGGGACGCCGTGGGGTTGATCTGTGGTGATCCCGCCTCCCCGGTAGATACCGTTGCCTTTGCCCTTGATTGCACCCAAGCAGTGGCTGAACAGGCAGTGGCCAGTGGTGCTCAGATGCTGGTAGTGCACCACCCTTTGCTACTTCGTGGAGTGACCTCGGTGGCCGCAGACACCCCGAAAGGCAAAGTCATTCACACGCTGATCACCGGTGGGGTGGCCTTGTTTGCTGCACATACCAATGCCGATTCAGCCAGGCCGGGAGTCAACGATCGACTTGCCGAGCTGGTGGGAATTTCCTCAGGTTCGCCGATTTTGCCCAGAGGCGGAACGAACTTAGATAAATGGGGAGTACAGGTACCACCGGCCAATGCGGAGGCGCTGAAGTCAGCACTCTTTGCCGCGGGAGCAGGCCAGATCGATAACTATCAGGACTGTTCCTTTGAGGTCTCCGGTACCGGTGAGTTCACTCCAGTCGTGGGTGCTGACCCAACTATCGGACAGGTAGGCCAGCACCATAGTGACGTTGAGCTGCGGATAGAGTTTGTTGCCCCGGCTGCCAAACGGCGCAGTCTGATTACGGTGCTGCGCGAGGTCCATCCGTTTGAACAACCTGCTTTCGACATCGTCGAATTGGCGGATACCGATAGTGCTGAGAATTCCTATGGTTTGGGTAGGATTGGTGAACTTCCAGAGGCAATGACGCTGCGGGAATTTACCCAGCAGGTAGCCGATAGACTCCCGGTGACCTGTTGGGGAGTGCGAGCAGCTGGTGATCCAGAATCGATAGTGAAAAAAGTCGCCGTATCCTCTGGTTCTGGAGACAGCCTGCTTGACGCGGTCCGTGGTTTGGGAGTGGACGTATTTGTTACCTCCGACCTGCGGCATCATCCAGTCGATGAATATTTACGTGCCGGTGGACCTCCGGTGATTGATACCGCGCACTGGGCCAGCGAATTCCCGTGGACTGCTCAGGCAGCCGAACTGGTGCAGGAACGCGCGGGCGTCGATACTGAGATCATCGAGTTGAGAACCGACCCCTGGACACTGTCCGCACATTCAAGCTAGTAGAAAAGGTAGATATGAAACTTCAACCCACTCAGCAGGCGGTTCTGCTGGAATTAGCCTCCACCGAACGCGCTCTCCAAGTCACTGGTGGAAAGGCTTTTGTCACCACTGAGCAAAAGGACTTGAACCGGCTGCTCAAAGAGCAGCAAGAGATGCGCAACGCCGCAGCCTCGGCTCAAATGGCGGTCGATGACATGGAATCGGAGATTCTGCGAATCCAAGAAGATGAGCGCAAGCTGCGCCGTCGCGAGCGCGATGATAAAACCCAGCTCACCGCTGAGGTCGATCCGGTTCGTCGTCGTGACATTGAGCATGATCTCTACTCTGCCAAGTCCCGCATCGCCGATCTGATGAGTGAGCTGCAGGAAGCGCATAATGAGATTCACGCGCTGCGTAATAACCGGGATGTCCACGGCGCGCGTCTGGATGATCTAGGCCGCAAGATTGATCTGGCTAAGCGTGCCGCGGAATCCGCAAACGAGGCTTCTTCCGCGAAACCTGATCCGCAGACGCTGATCTTGGAGTTGCGCGCTCAGCTATCCACAGAGGCATTAGCTGCCTATGACGCGCAGAAGAATGATTCTGATATTGGAGCCGCTGACTTCAACGGTCGCGCCTGCGGTGGTTGCTTCATGGTCTTGGGCACGCTTGACCAATCGGCTATTCGCAAGGCTCCGGCTGATGAACTGCCGCATTGTCCGGAATGTGGCACCTACCTGGTTCGGACGTAGATCTGGTGGCTGACCACAAAAAGCTCCTGATCTACACCGATGGTGGTTCCCGGGGAAACCCTGGAATTGCTGGTTCCGGAACGGTGGTCTATTCCACCGAGGGTGAGACCCTCGCGGAGATCGCCTATGTCGTGGGCAAGAAGGCCACCAATAACGTTGCTGAGTACCACGGCATGCTGCGTGGCCTAGAAGCTGCTCGTGATCTGGGCGCCCGGGAGCTAGAGATCCGCATGGACTCCAAACTCGTCGTAGAGCAGATGAGCGGGCGGTGGAAGATCAAACACCCCGACATGCAGGCATTAGCGCTCAAGGCTCGTGATCTGATCAAGAGTTTTGATCAGGTCACCTTTACTTGGGTTCCGCGAGCAAAAAACAAGGTCGCTGATCATCTGTCGAATGTGGCTATGGACGCGGCGGCAGATGGGCATGCCCCAGGCATCGTTGATGATGGTCAATCTGCCGGGCCATCTGCAGAATCCTTATCGACGCCGCCGTTGTCGCCGGAATCATCATCGGAGACCTCGGCAGCTACTCCCGCGACTTCGGCCGCACCTGTTGACCAAGCATCGGTGGGTAGCCCCGGTCATTGGACTGGAGCAAGCTCCCCACCCACCCGATTAGTGCTGTTGCGCCACGGCCAGACAGCCATGTCTGCGGCCAAGCAGTACTCAGGACGCTCCAATCCAGCCTTGTCCGAGATCGGTATGGCGCAGGCACGGGCAGCCGCCACGGCCTTAGCCGAGGGAGAACGGATCGACGCCATCGTCACCTCGCCATTGACTCGTGCCCGGCAAACGGCCGAAGAAGCAGGCCGAACATTAGGCCTAGAGGTGGAGGTCTTGGAAGGACTCACTGAGCTTGATTTCGGCATGTGGGAGGGCAAGACCTTCGAACAGGCACATGAGTTAGATTCGCAGCTGCACGAGGAGTGGATAGGCAACCCCACGATCACTCCACCTGGTGGAGAAGCCCCCCAAGCGCTGCATAAACGGGTCCGCACTGTGCGCCGCGAGCTGGTCGAGCGCTATCCGGGCAAAACCGTGCTGGTAGTGGCCCACGTCATGCCCATCAAGTCGTTGGTGCGCCAAGCTATCGATTCCGGACCGCATGTGCTGTCTCGCATGTTTTTGGAACTAGCTTCTATCAGCGTGGTGGAGTTTTTCCCCGGGCAAGCCCGCGTGTCATCCTGCCTTCGATCTTTCAATGACACCGCGCATTTGAAAGATATCTAAGCTGCAGAGCACCGTTGGTGGAATGAGGGGGCCAAGGGGTAGAGTCAGATTTCGCGAATGAGTTGGCTGGGTGATCGCGGCGGCTGAACCACCCCGGTATCGGGGAAGGCAGTAGTCGAGGAAAGTCCGGACTCCACAGAGCACGGTGGTTGTTAACGGCAACCCGGGGTAACCCGCGGGCACGTGCAACAGAGAGTAGACCGCCAGGCCTGATTGGTCGGGTAAGGGTGAAAGGGTGCGGTAAGAGCGCACCGGCGGGCCAGGTGACTGGTCCGGCCAGGTAAACCCCACCGGGAGCAAGGCATCAAAGCCTGCCAATAGCGCAGGCTGGTTCGGATGATTGAGGGTGACTCGCCTGAGTCCGAAGGTAGCTGCTTGAGGCGATCAGCGATGGTCGACCCAGATGGATGTTCACCGCCTCTTTTAGAGGTACAGAATCCGGCTTATCGGCTGGCTCATTCGCCTATTTTTAAAAAAAGAAAGTCCTTCCCTAGGGAAGGACTGGCTGGCAGGGAGCACGGCGGCGTCGATAAGCTTTGTTGCCTATTGTCGCCAGAAAAGCTCCCCAGCCATTAGCCGCTGGTTTCTCCGACGAGACTTACAAACCCTTGCCGGAGGGGGAAACCAAAATCTTCACGGCCGTCTCATTGTGGTTGATGAGGGTATCGAAACCTTCATCGATCAGGTCCTCAAGTGCAATCTTGCCGGTAATGAATGGCTTGAGATTGACCTTGCCGGACTCAACCAGCTCAATGGTGGCTGGATGCGCGTTGACGTAGCCGATCGTGCCACGCAGATCGATTTCCTTCATCACCAGCTTGTGCATGTCGAACTTGGAGCGTTCACCCCAAATCGAGACGACGACGATCTTGGCAGTGGGCTTAACTGCATCCATCAAGGTATCCAGAACAACCTGGACGGAGGTGCACTCGAATGCGACGTCTGCGCCCTCGCCGCCGCTGATCTTGTGTACTTCATCGGAGACATCGACCTCAGTCGGATCCAGAGCATAGTCTGCGACTCCTGAATCCAGGGCCTTCTGCCTACGCAGCGAGGAAAGCTCGGAGACCACAACGGTCGCTCCGGCTGCCTTGAGTACTGCGGCAGTGAGCAGACCGATCGGCCCGGCTCCGCCAATCAGCGCGAACTTACCGGTGGCATCCTGAGCTAATCCGGCCCGATCAACGGCGTGGTAGCCGACGGACAGTGGCTCGATCAGAGCGGCTTCATCCAAGCCGATGTCCTTGGAGATTTTATGCACCCAGCGACGGCGCACAACAATGTTCTCGGAGAGTCCGCCGCCACGGCCACCTAGGCCGATGAAGTTCATATTCGGGGACAGATGATAGCTGTTGTTGTTCGAGGAAGTATCTACATCATCGCCGATGATATAAGGCTCAACCACCACGTGATCGCCGACCTCAAGATCGTCTACGCCCTCACCGAGTTCTGCGACTACACCAGAAAACTCATGCCCCATGGTTACCGGAGCCGTCTCACCTGAGATTGGGTGCGGCGTGTCGTGGGTGGGGCAAAAGATCGGACCATCTAGGTACTCATGCAGGTCGGTTCCACAAATTCCACACCACGCTACGTCGATGCGGACGGTGCCCGGTTCCAAGTCCTGAGGAGTGGTCTCTTCAATCCGGATGTCTTTTTGGTCGTAGAAACGTGCAGCTTTCATGGAGAAAAATTACCTTTCTTAGGGTCCACGTGACGCTTCCATTCTAGGGTTTGAGACCTTTGGTTGCCAGGATGCTAAGTCCGTAAGGAAGCAATTCTGCAGTGCATCGGCAACTTTTCTGGAAGTGGACTTTTGCGGGAAACTGCTCTTTGGTAAGTGGACACGTCATATTCTGAGACAACCTAGCCACAGAAGCTGCCAAAAGCCTTGGCTAAGCGCAGCTAGATCTGAGCCAAACGCTTCTTATGAGCTAAGGAGACGGACGGCTCGAGGCGAATTCTTCCTTGCTGCTAAATACTCGGGAAGGCGCTTAAGAAATTTCTGCCAGCCCTGCTACTTCGCCTGCTTCCAACTTGATCACGAGTAGGCCATCAGCGGAGAGATCGGCGGCAAAGTTCGCGGCATGATGCTTATCGACGCCCGTGATTACCGCAGTTGACGACCCTGCCGCAGCAGATCGAGCACTCTGTGCTCCCCGTTCCAGGCATAGCTGGGCCAGCTCCGAGGCCCCGTGAAGGTCATATTTGCCGACTAATTCCGATTGAGATTGTGCAATCAACGGCCAGATCGCCGGAAGCCGCCGCGAACGCAGCGCTTGGCTTAGGCGCCGAGCTCGGAGGGTTTCCTCCTCATGGAATGACAACCACGCTCCGGCTTCTTTGAGACTCGGGGAGTCCGCTTCGCCATGGACTTTATGGACAGCTCGCAGCCACTCTAAGACGCGTTGAGGGGCATCCGGAAGCAGCCGTAATGACTCCGTGCCGAAGGCCTGACACGCAGTGGCCAGGAAGCGCCGCCGCCGGCGGATCTCTTCGTCAGCGTTGGTGTGGGTGCCGGGGGCCATAATGGCGAAAAAGTCGATCCCTGAGGTTTGCAAGAGCGGGGCTTGAGTAAGCGAACCGTCGGCATAGTCGATCACGCTGATGGTCTCACCTGAACCGCGAAGTGCGCAGGTATAGCGGGCTCGAAGCGGAGGAGTGGCGGCGAACATCTCCGCCGATTGCACACATACCTCAGCCAGGCGAGTGCGCGTTGGGGCCAGATCCAGTCCCTCGGCAAAACCCTGCAGTGCCAAGGCGAAAGCTGCCTCTTGGGCTGCTTCAGCTCCCAAACCCGCCCCTTGGGGGATGTCATCGACCACAGTGACATCCATGCCCGCGGTCTCCCGGGTCAGCAATTGCCGGTGAATCATGGTCCACGCGATGCCACTCAACCGAGCAGCTAGACCACCTTCCGGCGTCGGCGGGACTACCAAGCGCCCACGTTCATCGACGGTAGGTTGTTGCTCGGCAGCGCGCTCAGCCACGTCCCTGATGCTGACGCTGTCGGTGGTCATTGATATTCCGTCGACGCCGGTAGCGTATCGAGTCACCTTCACCAGATCGTCTTGGCGGGGAGAATAGGCAACTGCTACTCGAGGTGCGGCTTGTGAAATGAGCACGACCCCACCAGCGTAGTCAACGTGCTCGCCCAATAGCAGCCATGTTGCAGGTGCATCCGCTGCCTGAGTAGCCGCAACCCCAGTGTTTTCCTGATGGATGCTGAGCACCCGTTCGAGTGCGGGGGCCTGACTGCTGGGCCACATCGGCATTTTCTTAGGTCTCCTTAGCGATCACTGGTTTGCGAAGCAGGCTCAATACTCTTGCTAGGTATCCGCTTTACTTTAGCCGCCTCCCCGGTGTGGGAGCACGAGTAGCCTGGATGGGGCAACCACAGATCATGGCTGGAGGAAGAACACATGAGCAGCAATGAACAAAAATGGTATTTCAACCCAACCACCGGAGAGATTGACCAAGGAAAGAAAAGCTCCTGGGCCAATCGGATGGGTCCATATGACACCCGCGAAGATGCCGCTAGCGCACTAAAAATTGCCGCGAAACGCAATGCTGACATCGATGCGGCAGAGTCCGAAGACGATGACTGGGGCAAACCAGCTGCCTGGTAGGCCACTGAGCGGACAGACCTACTGTTGTATGCACAGTAGCTGTCTACGTTCGCGGTGACCGAGCCAGTGGCCTACTTCTTTTTAGACTTCTTCTTTCCTTTTCCCTTGCGGCTGTTTTTGAGCGATTTCAGCAGCCGCGCGTAGGCAGCCTCGATCGCTTCGGCTTCCTTGGCATAATCATCCAAGGCACGCAGGCCGATCATGCGTTCACGCTGATAGAGGACGCCGTAGCCGAAGGTATCTTCACCGCGACGGTGAGCATGATCTGCCAATTGGAGTAACCGATCGCGGGAAGTCACCGAATCTTGAAAATCTCCCAGGCTCGATTGCATGGCCTTGCAGGAGTTGTATAGCCGTTTCGTTTTCAGCTCCGTGGCTGCGCCGACGGCCTCTGCGGCATAACGCAGCTTCTTAGCGGATTTACGCATGTCATGGAAGAAGTCCTCCCGCTCATGCAGGCTTAACTCGCGGTTGCTCCAATTCTTCACGGCCTTGCGGTGGCGTTTGCGGAGTTTTTTATAGGCTTCATCGAGGTGCTCTGATAGTAGCTCCTCGACCTGGGCGGGAGACTGAGATGAGGCGTGGGCAGGCTCTGCTTCTCCTGCTTTCTCTGGCTCCGTGGCTGCAGTCTGCTCACTGGGCGCCTGCTCCTCGGTCTCCTCGGCGGTCTCCTCGACATCAGACGCAGGGGTGGCTTCATCTTCGACCGTTGCCTCGGAGGTATCAGTCGAAGCAACATCAGCAGAGTCCGATTCGGGCTCAGACTGAGACTCAGGCCCGGCCTCGGGCTCTGGCTCAATTGCGGTAGGAGCGATCGTGACCACGGGGGGATGCGCCAAGAGATGATCAATGGCGTCGAGGAGATCTAGGTAACGCTCGGAATTGAGAGTGGCGATCACTCGACGGTGGGCCCGTCGGTACTCCGCCCCCATGTCATGGCGCAGGTGCTCCTTGGTGTCCTCGTCTAAGACTCCTGAGTCCTCCGAATCGAGCAGACTGAGAAATCTCTCCTCAACGACTTCTGCATCTCGAGCATGTCCCAACATCTTCGCCAGCAGTTTGAGCTCGGACTCGATGTACTCAAGCTCTTGTCCGCCGAGGATTCCGTTAAACGTCTCGATATGGCTACGTAGTTCCCTGGTGGCCACTCGCATTTGATGGATGGAATCCCATTCATCGCGACGGACTATCGGGTCATATTTCAGCAGTTTGTCTCGGTTGAGTGTCAATGCGGCAATCACTGCAGCGGCTGGTGAATCACCAGCTATGTCTGGTTCGACTTGGAATGGCGGAAGCGGAGCATTATTGGCTGAGTCTCCCAGCGCCATGACAAGTTTTGACGGGGAAGACGACACCCGCGCACCGGCGCTGAGCAGCAACGCGGTGGCCGAAGTCATCAAATCGGTGCCGAGTTCGGTGCCCGTAGTCTCACCTGCGAGCTCTATCTCCCATTCCCGCCATGACGACTGGGTGCCACCGGGCAGGAGCGACCATGCAGTGACGTGGTCATCGCAGAATTCAGCGACCGGGGAACCATTTGCTCCTGCCAGAGTAGATTCCACCCGCGCGTTATCGACCTGGGCAATCGGAGCCAGCGGTTTGCCTCGTACTAGTGCCCGCACCTCGGAGAGTAAGTCTTCAGGAACCTGGTAAAAACCATCGACAGGTTCGCCCATGGGAGCTTGAATCTCTACCCGACCCGCAGAACCCGGCAGTTTAATATGCCAACCGGCATCGTGTCCGCCTTCCCGGCGTCGGAGGGTGATTTTTGATCGGGTAAGTCGGAGATCCTCGGTGTCGTAGTAAATTGCAGAGAGATGGTGGGTCGTGGCTGAAACGACACCGTCCACACCAGCTAGTCGGGTCAGGTCGGGGACGATGGCGCTATCGGCCACCGCAAACTTGGCTTCGACTTCAAGGAAGCTACGGGTGCTCACTGAAGAACTCCTGTCGGGATTGGTCAATCATGCGGATTGTGATCTCAGTCTACCCTCGGGGCATCGACTCGGCTCCCGCTCTTCGGGAGATTGTGGAGTCCCAAGAAGCGCTGCTAATTCCGGCCTGAAATTCGACTGTTCAGCAGCCGTCAGGCCATCAACTAGTCCCTGAGAATCCCGATGATGAAATCCTAAGGCACGGGTTCGGTGGAACTTGGCGAACACGTAATTGGTGGCAATAGTGTGGCGTTGGGAGGCCAATCTACGGGCGCGCTGTCTGGCTGGTTGCCTGCTAGATAATAAGGTTCCGATCCGCTCGGCGTAGGCATGAAAAAATGCTCCCCGATAGGCAGCGACTTGGCCGCGAGAGGGCGTGCCAGAATCCGACGTATGTGTTGGGAGAAACGCCAATCGCTGTCGATTGAGACTGCTAAATAGCCTCCTACAATGCTCGACATCTTCTGGGTGCCCAATCAGACAAGCGATGCCGCTGCGGGTCATGAGTACCGTGCTGCAAGAATATGAGGGCGCGATATTAGCTAGCAGCAGGAATTGATGCTTAATCCATGGTGCTTGAAGGCGCACCCGCATCGACACTAATGAAGCGGTGTCAGCAGGCTCATAGGAAAGATAGCGGTGCCGTAGTAGTTGAGCTTTGGCCACCAACGCCAGAGACTCGGCCTCAAATGTGCTCGACTCGGCTTTGCATAATAATTTCTCAATGCGCTGAAACGACCTGGAATATGACCTGGTCTCTGGCGGAGTTCGCTGTGGTACCCAAGATAGATCCTCGGTGAAAATCTCGGCATCCCGCAGCCTCGGTAACTCGCGGAGGCGGTCAATGAGTGGCTGGATTCCAACTGGACGAGTGATCTCTTCTCCGGTTCGCTGCCCTTGTTGCAGCCAAGCTCGGGCGATAGGTTCTTCAGCGGTGGCATCCGAGACGATCTGGCTGCAGGCTTCTGACGGAAAGTGACATGCTCTCTTCCCCAATAGATGGCGGAGATCATTAGGAGTCCACCCGAGAGCTGCTGCCGCTAGGAGGACCTCGGTGGGAACATGATGGGAATCTTGGGGGCCACTCGGTCCTGGCGAGATCGCGCCATCAGCGTGTGAGGCTGTGGGGATGAGCGTGTAGGAGTGCGGCATGGCCTACCTTTCAATTAGCAAGTATGTGCGATTTTCTTGATGTGCTCACAGTTGATCACACCCACCTGACATGGCCATGGCTAAGGGAGAGGGCTGGTTGCAGAAAACTTGGACAACTCCAGCGGAATCAGACCCCAGAGCGACTCGAAGACGTCGCTGCGCCGCTAGTGTTGTTTGTATGACCCGCCAACAAGAATTCGTGCTGCGCACCGTCGAAGAACATGACATTCGGTTTATCCGACTGTGGTTCACCGACATCCTTGGCTACCTCAAGTCGGTAGTGATGAGTCCCTCCGAGCTAGAGAACGCTTTTGATGAGGGCGTCGGTTTTGATGGCTCCTCTATCGAGGGTTTCTCCCGGGTAGCTGAATCTGACATCATCGCGCTTCCAGACCCATCCACTTTCCAGGTTCTTCCTTTTGATGCGAACAACCCAGAGATCAAATCTGCTCGGATGTTCTGTGACATCACCACACCAGATGAACATCCCTCCCTCTCCGATCCGCGGCAGGTGCTCAGGAAGCAGGTTCGGCAGGCCGCCGATGAAGGATTCACCTGCATGATCTCCCCAGAGATCGAATTCTATTTGATCAAGCAGAATGCTGACATCACCTGTTTGGAACCGACTGATACCGGCGGGTACTTCGACCAATCGTCGAACAACGTCGTCCCCAAGTTTCGTCGCGAGGCCATGGTGGCCTTGGAATCAATGGGTATTGCCACAGAGTTTTCCCACCATGAGGCAGCACCAGGTCAGCAAGAGATTGATCTGCGCCATGCCGACGCGTTGACCATGGCAGATAGTTTGATGACTTTCCGCTTCCTGATTAAGCAGGTAGCGGTCAACAGCGGAGTGCGGGCAACCTTCATGCCCAAGCCGTTTACGCATCAAGCAGGCTCGGCCTTGCACTCTCATATCTCCTTGTTCGAAGGAGATACCAATGCCTTCCATGACCCGGACGATGAGATCTCACTGTCTCAAACTGGCCGCCAATTTATCGCCGGTGTGCTCCGGCATTCGCCGGAGATCTCCGCGGTCACCAACCAGTGGCCTAACTCCTATAAGCGCATAGTCTTTGGCAACGAAGCACCCATCTCAGCAACGTGGGGGATATCCAACCGTTCAGCCTTGGTTCGGGTACCTACCTACCGGCTCAACAAAGCCGAATCGCGCCGGGTGGAGGTTCGTTCCCTAGATTCTGCGTGTAACCCCTACCTGGCTTATTCGCTGATTCTGGCCGCTGGGCTTAAGGGCATTCGCGAAGAGTATGTCCTTGATGAACCAGCAGAAGACGATATCTCTTTGCTGACTCGACGTGAACGTTTGGCTATGAGCTACGAAGATCTGCCAGCTTCCCTTGACCAGGCACTGCGCCTGTTGGAAAAGTCTGAGTTTGCAGCCGATGTCTTGGGTGAGCAGATCTACGAGTACTTCCTGCGGACCAAGTGGAAAGAGTGGCACAACTACCAGGAGCAGATCACCTCCTGGGAGCTGCGAAACACCCTCGACTACTAATAACCACTGGACGAAGGAGCCTCTCATCATCATGTCTGTCCCAAACCATCGCCCGAAGGTCCCCTCCCCGGCGGTACTCAGACTTACTGGACCCCGTGCAGCCGAAGATCTGGCGTGGTTGGGCTGGAATAATGAGCAGTCCATAGATTTGTTGTGGGCGCTATCCAGCGTCGGTGATCCAGACCTGGCGTTGAACACACTTATTCGTGTGATGACGGCACTGGGCGATGAACGCGACGACATCGACCGCGCCTTCCGCAGCGATTCCGCGTTCCGGATCCGAATGTTCGCGTTGCTTGGAGGCTCAACCTCACTCGGCGATCATCTGGCAGCTAATCCCCACCTGTGGCGGGAACTGACCAATGAACTGCCAACCTCGCGAGAACTTATGCAAGAGATGCTTGGCTGCGTTGATGCGGTGCCCGCGGTGGTAGCTGTCGACCAAGAAGCAGAGCCCACGGTCATCGATCGAGGCGAGGACACTGCCTCGACGGATCTTTCTACGCCAGGGACCTATCGGGCACGGCTTACTGGGGCTGAAGCTGGTGTTGCACTGCGGTTGACCTATCGGACGCTGATCATGCGGATCGCTGCTTATGACTTGGCTGGTACTTATGTTTCGCACCGCACTGCTGATAACCAGCAAACTGAGGTACCTTTTGTCACCGTTACTGGCCTGCTGACTTCGCTGGCTGATGCTGCGCTCACCGCGGCATTGTCGTTGGCAGTGGCGGGAGTCTACGGCGAGGAAGACGTGGATACCCAGCTAGGGATCATGGCCATGGGCAAGTGTGGCGCTGGGGAACTGAACTATATCTCTGATGTTGACGTGATCTTCGTTGCAGAACCTGTCAACCCCCGGGCCACCCGACTGGCTGGTGAGTTCATCCGTATCGGTTCAAAGGCCTTCTTCGAAGTTGATGCCAACTTGCGTCCCGAAGGAAAATCCGGCGCACTAGTACGTACCCTCGATAGTCACTATTCCTACTATCGGCGGTGGGCTGAGACCTGGGAATTTCAAGCATTGTTGAAGGCCCGTCCGATGACTGGTCACCTGCCATTAGCTCAGGCCTACTGGGAAAAGCTATCTCCGATGGTCTGGACGGCGTCGCAACGCGATTCCTTCGTTGTTGATGTGCAGGCGATGCGTCGTCGAGTGCTGGAAAATGTCCCCGAATCACTACGTACACGTGAGCTTAAATTAGGTACAGGCGGTCTGCGAGATGTTGAGTTTGCCGTGCAGCTGCTCCAACTCGTCCACGGTCGTTCCGATGAATCGCTCCGAGTGCTCTCTACCGTCGGTGCCCTGAACGCACTGGTTGAGGGCGGTTATGTCGGTCGAGACGATGGGCAGCAACTCATTGAAGCCTATGAATTCCTCCGGTTGTTGGAACATCGACTACAGCTGCATCGACTTCGGCGAACACACACCCTGCCTGATGCCGATGATCAGCGCAATCTAGTTTGGTTGGCACGAACCAGTGGATTCTCGGCCAATGCAAAGCACTCGGCTGTTGAAGTCATGTCTCAGCACTTGCGTCGGATCCGCTTGCTGATCTCCGACCTGCACTCCAGGCTGTTTTACCGTCCATTGCTCCATACCGTGGTCAATCTCTCGGTTGGCGAAATTACCTTGTCTCCGAAGGTAGCGAAGCTGCAGCTGGCAGCTTTAGGCTACCGACATCCAGTGCGTGCTTTCGAGCATCTGACTGCACTTGCATCTGGTGCGACTAGGAAATCGAAGTTGCAGGCGATGCTGCTGCCGACGTTGATGACTTGGTTGTCAACGACCGCGGATCCAGATGCAGGGTTGCTCAACTACCGCAAACTCTCCGATGCTGCCCATGACCGGGCATGGTTTTTGCGCATGCTCCGCGACGAGGGCGTGGTTGGGCAGCGCCTGATGTCTATTTTGGGTACGTCTCCTTATACCTCGGAACTAATCATCTCCTCCCCAGATTTCGTTAAACAGCTCGGTGATGGCGCTACCGGGCCGAAAGTCATGGAAACTGCTCCCGACCAAGTCAACAAAGCACTGGTGGCTTCGTCCAAGAGGCATCTAGATCCGAACAAATCAGTCGCGGTGGCACGTTCGCTAAGAAGAGTTGAATTAGCCAGGATCGCGGCGGCAGACCTACTTGGGTTTATGCCGGTGGGTCAGGTGTGTATGGAGCTCTCCTTGGTCTGGGATGCCGTGTTGCAAGCCAGCCTCCTCGCGGAAGTTCGAGCGAGCTTGAAGAATAACGGTCTTGAGGAACCACCGGCTCGTATCTCCATCATCGGCATGGGCAGACTCGGTGGAGCGGAGCTAGGTTATGGCTCCGATGCCGACGTGCTGTTTGTCTGCGAACCTGCCGCAGGAGTCGATGATCACGCAGCTGTTCAATGGGCCATCACAATTTGTGAGGGGATGCGAGCGCGGCTATCCAAACCCTCCGGGGATCCGCCGTTGGAAGTCGACCTAGGCCTGCGCCCAGAGGGTCGCTCCGGAGCAGTGGTGCGCACGATCGAATCCTATGAGCGTTATTACAGTCAATGGGGTGAAGTATGGGAGATCCAAGCCCTCTTACGTGCTACTTCCGTTGCCGGTGATGACGAGGTGGGCGAGAAATTCCTGCGGATGATTGATACCTTCCGCTACCCAAAGGGAGGAGCGACGCAGTCTCAAATCCGCGAGATTCGTCGGATGAAGGCGCGAATCGACAACGAGCGCCTTCCGCATGGCGCCGATCGAAATACGCACACCAAGCTCGGGCGTGGTGCGCTGGCTGATGTCGAATGGACCGCGCAGCTTCTGACTATGATGCACGCTCATGAAATCCCGGCTTTGCACAACACCTCTACTCTCGAGGTCTTGGAGGTCATCAGTAAAGAAGGAATTATTACCCAAGAGCAGGTCGATACTCTGCGTGAAGCGTGGCTGATGGCCACCAACGCCAGAAACTCGCTGGTCTTAGTTCGCGGCCGCCGCACGGATCAGCTGCCAAATCCTGGACCTGCTCTGGCTCAGGTGGCGGGTGCTGCAGGATGGGATCCCGATGATTCTCAGGGCTTCTTGGAGGCGTATCTCAAGATCACCCGCAAGGCTCGACAAGTCGTCGATGAGGTCTTTTGGGGGGAAAGGACCCTCGAGCCTTAATTTGAGGGAGACCTAGATGGGGTCAGGGTAGCCACCTAAGGGTGGTAGGCAGATGGAGTTTTCCGCCTAGGCTGGGCGAGGCACCGAACAACACCTTCCAGTCAGGAGCATCTTTCATGGCCGTTTCTCTGTCCATTGATCTCAACAACGGGACGTTCGCTGACCTGCGTGCGCTTGTCGACGCCGCCGAAACCGCCGGCGTCGATGATCTGGTTTCCCTCCAGCTCGAGGGCAGCACTTTGGTGGTTACTGCCGAGGCCAGATTGCCCCGTGAACGCCCTGTATCGGAGGTCGTCGATAATGAACAAGGCTCACATAGCTCTACGGCTAACCCACGGAGTCGCTTTGAGCGCAGTGGCGGTGAAGTAATCGGAGACGCAGCTTTACGCAGCGTCATCGACATACTCACCAACCGGCAGGATCCTCCGCGCGGATCCAACTAGCTTCTGCCAGGAAGATCACCAGGGAAGTGCAGATCATTGACTTAGGGTTGCCATTATGCAACCTGGAAGGAAGACTCGTCAGATTCTGGCAGCGACTGCACTGACACTTCTACCCTTAACCAGCGGGGTAGCCATAGCTCACTCGATTGAGCCTTCAGTGCAAGCAGTCAGAGGAATTAATCCTGAAGAATCGGAACCGCCTGGGATCGGGCTTGGAGTGGAACTCGGGGAGATGCTGGACAAGTGACCTAGGCCTATCTGCCTAGGTCAGTCTTGGCAAAGTGTCTTCTCCTAGATCGACTAATCTTCTGAAGAATCCACGATGCGAACCTGCCGGCCACCTCCAGCAGCTAGCGCCTTAGCACGGTTTCGCGCGACGATAATGCGAGAGCTTGTTAGTCCAATCATGCCGATGGCCCAGGTGATAGTGACTGCCCACCACGCCAATCGGAAGTCCGCCCATTCGTAGTCTCGGCCTTGAGAAGAATAATCAAGGAGAATGCCGACTGCTTGGGCCGCGAACATACCGGCAAAGAAGCCTCCCATGTTCGCCATACCGGTGGCAGTGGCTACGATCCGGCGGTCCAATCCCACCCGGATATCATCAAAGCCGAAATTGGACGTCGGGGTAAACAACGCCATGATGATGTTGACCACGATGATTGCAGTTACTCCGCGAGGCTCAGCGGGTAGGAAGAAAATGATCCAAGCCGTGCCGATCGATCCTGCGAAGACGATCGCGGCGACCACTCGGTTGGTTCCCAGTCGTGCGGAAATTGGACCCAAGATGGGGCCCGCTACTATCGACGAAATCACGTTGATGGTCAGCACCACACCAACGGTTGAGGGCGATAACCCCATTCCGAGCGTCATCAGCGGCACACCCCACAACAGGGTGAACACAATCTGCGGCAACATCGAAGAATAGTGGTTGAAAAACCCCTGCCAGCACAACGGTTCTTTAGCAACTGTTCGAAGCAAAGTAGCAATCGGGATCGAATCTTGCTGTTTGTCCTTTGTGTCTTCGGCTGGATCGTGATCTTCATCCGACTGCGATGCTGCCCATGATTCTGGAGAATCTGCGATAGCTACGCTCGCAGCCAAAGCTACGATTAGCCCGAGTGCTCCGAGGCTGAGGAAAGCAGGAGTCCAGCCTGCCCAATGCAACATAGCCAAAAATGGCACGGCAGAGAGGAATTGGCCAGACTGGCCAATAGCTGCCGTCATCTGGGTAAACAGTGGGGTCTTTTTCAACGGGAACCAATAGGGGAGGATCCGCATGACTGCCAGAAACGCGGTGGCATCTCCGCCACCGATGAGCACCCGAGCACCGATCGCTACCCAATAGGATTCAGTAAACCCCAGAACTACCTGGCCTAGCGCCATGATGACGGCGCCGATGACCAGAAGTCGTCGAGGGCCGAAACGATCGATGAGAATACCGACCGGAATCTGGGCAAAGGCGTACACACCGATTTGGACGGTGGTGAACACCGCTATGCGGGAGGCATCGACGTCGAAACGATCGATGGCGTCAACTGAGGCGACGCCGAAAGAGGTTCGTCCGGTAATTGCCACAGCGTAGACAAGTACGGCGACCAACCACACGATGAGCGCTTTGCGGGTGATCTGTTCGCGCGGGTGGGGATCAAGCAGTGTGGAAGTCACAGAAAACTACTCTAGACCTCCGCTATGAATGGAGGTTGTGCGAGTCCAAAGAGTTGAAGACCGCTGCGAGGATTGTCTTCGTTTCGCCGAGGCATGCTTAGCCTTTTCGCCGGTGGCGACTGCGGCTAGGAGGGCCAATCAATAGCGCGGAAGTCTTTTTCGAAATATCAGTGACTAATCGTTCGAGCGGCCCTCGGCCGAAGGTCTTAGACCAGACGATGGCGAAGACCACGGATGCAACGATTTGCAAGAGATACCAGAACGTGGAAAACGGTTCAGTGGTGGCATAAGTGATAAAGACCAAGTGAGTTGAGTAGAGAGTCAGCGTCATTGAGCCCATGAATACTAGGGGCACCAGTATCTGCTCCCAAGCTCTAGCTAACAGCAGGAATCCGCCTAGTGCTGCTAGTGCGAATCCCGCGCTGACCAATAGGGACAACGGTGTGTTGGTGTGCGGTCCATCCACGGCTAGCCACCAGAGGCTATCCGTTGGTAGGGGCTGATCATCTGGTGGGCCAAATCGATCAATCTCAATGATCTCATCCTTGTTCCAGCCAGCGGGAGCAGTCAAGAGATTTCTCCAACCGCCTGCATTGTTGAACAGGGCACTTGAGGTACTGGCCCCGAGGAAAGCGAGACCAAGCCCTGAAGCAAGCAATCGAATTTGGTTAATTAGGCTGCCCAGATCCAACCGACCTAGTCCCATTCCTAGGAAGAGGTAAGCCATCCAAGACAAAGCCGGAAAAGTTCCGCCTGCTAGCAGTGTCAAAAAGGTGGCACCGGGTTGCATAATCAGATCTGAAAAGCTGGGCAGCAAAACTGCAGTGAAGTCGACTCTGCTGTTTATTAAATGAATAAGTAGTGGACCTATGACAGCGGTGACAGCTGCAGCAAGAAACAGCCGAATCGGGCCCAGCCGGAGGAAAGGAATGACCAACAGAAAGTACAGGCCGTAGTAGGGGAGAATGTTGAACACCAGTGGCTCTAACTGATTAATACCCAATCCGAGAATGAGGATTAGCAGAGCGCGAACAGCAAGAGAGACCCTGCTTGCTGCTAATCGACGGCCGTTCAGCGGAGTCTGCCATCCGCTCATCATCGCCACACTGATTCCAGCCAATAGCGCAAACAGAGCGGATGATTTTCCAGAGAAGAGGAACCAGACCAGGCTAGGGTCATTGGTCGTTGTGTTATAAGCCGGATAGGTATGTACCGCGATCATCCCCAAGAGCGCGAAACCACGTGCAGCGTCAACTCCTATTAATCGGGTCCCTCGTGGTCGAGTCGTTTCTTCTTCGGGATCGGGCGGCGGGCCGCCGGACCAAATGTCACGGCCAGGTCTGAAACCAGGGGAAGGGTGATGTCCTGGTGGGAGATCCCCCTCAGGTATCAGATATTCGGGGCTTTGTTCCATAGTCACGGTCAATCACACAGCCTTCTCAACAGCATTGGTGGTACTAGGAACCCCACTTATTAAGTCGTGGGTTTCCTGGCTACGACGAACTGGGTTGCCCTGCCATACGGAGTCAGCGGGAATAGCATCTCGCCGAAGGACCAAGGAAGCTGCACCAACGGTGGAACGTTCACCAATCGAGGAACCAGGAAGCAGGAAGCTATTGGGTCCGAGAGTCGATCCGTGATGCATGGCAACCGGTTCCAAAGCCATCACCCGATCATGAAAGAGATGGGTTTGCAGGACGGTTCCTCGGTTAACAGTGGAACGATCTGCAATAGAAATTAGGTCGAATTCTGGCAACCACCAACTCTCACACCAGACGTCGCGCCCTATCTTGGTACCCATGAGCCGGGCCCAGAGATTGAACATGGGTGAACCCAGGCTCATCCGAATGAGGCTGGGCACTGCCAGTGGCTCGGCGAAGTTATCTGCGAGCTCACTGCGCCAGATGAAGGTGTCGAATAGCCTTTTTTCTCCGCTACGGAAGCGTCCTACCAAGAGCCATTTGGCGACTATTGGAATGCTGCTGGCAACGATCCCAGCAGCGAGAACTATCGGTCCGGAAAACAGTGTGGCCAGGAGTAGCCCGCGCTCAGGACCAGCAGCAAAGAGTCCCTCCATATAAATTGAGGTGCCGACGTAGACAATAATGAGATCTAGCCATGCGGCGATCAGTGCTGGTAGCAACCGGAGGAGTTCGACTGCGCCACGAGCAAGCTTGACCTTAGTCGGCGGGTCATAAGTAATCGTGTGGTCGCTGGCGATCTTTTGTCGAGGGATGCTGACTGGACGTCGTCCAAGCCAAGAGGTGCCTCGCTCAGGGTGATAGGGAGTTGAAGAGAGCACCGCGACGAGGGAATCTGGAGGCAGGTCGCGGTCGAGTCCGATGATCGCAGAGTTACCAACGAAGCTGCCTTCACCGATGACAGTAGTTCCCACTTGCACCCAACCGGCACGATATCGGGGGACAGACGCTAGTGCGTGATCGGCAACAAAGCTGCGGTCTTTGATCCAGGTCAAGTGCGGGATGGTGTTAATGGTGGAAATCTCGGTGCCTTCGCCGACTCGTGCACCTAAAAGTCTCAAGAAGGTTGGGGTAAACGAGGAAGCATAGATGAAATAGGTCGAGGTTAAGGACCGTTCCATCAGCGCTTGGATAAGCCACACTGCCCATCCCGTTACGCTCTGAATCTGAAAAAATCCGGGGAAAACCATGGTGGAAAGCACTCGAATTGTGGCTATGACTAGCGCCAGCCATACAACCACAGTAAGCAGTACTGCCAGTGGGCTCCAGAGAAGGAGGACAGGGAATACCTCCACAAATATTGGGATATTCCTGACTTGTTCGAGGAGCAGGAGTGCTCCGGGAAGAATCGCCAGAATTGGCAAGATCCCAATCCAACCCAGGCCTAGTAGGTGCAACAGATGATGTTCTACACGATTGGTTCGGCCGGGCAGATTAGTGGTGCTGGGTTTTTCCACCGGCCATGCCTGACCGCTTTCTCCCCAGTCTTGTAGAGGAGATCCACCACAGAGTTGGTGTGCGCGAATAGTACCGGTGATGTAGGAGCCAGGTAGAACTTCTGCTTGGGTTCCGACGATGGTGTCAGGATCAAATAGGGTTCGGGTGCCGATCCGAACTCCATCGCTGAGGTCAATTGTCCCGATGTAGAAGCGATCGCCGTCGATCCAGTGGCCGTTGAGATCAACCTCGGCTTCGACCGCGACGTCATCACCGATAGAGAGCAAGCCAGTGACTGGTGGAAAGCTATGCAGATGGCAGCGCTTTCCCACCTCATTGCCCAACAATCGGTAGAGCAATGGCATAACAACGGATCCATTGAGCGCGTCGAATCGCTGAAAAGTCAGCAACCGTTCAGCTGCCCAGACTCTTAGATGCGTGGGACCGCCACGAAGATAGACCCCAGGTCGAATACGCGTGGTCAGGAGTCTGACCCCTAGTGCAGTTTGGAGTAGTTTTCCGGGCAGTGAGAACAGCAGGATCCAGCCCAACAGTAGGGGTTCCCACGGAGGCCGAGGCACCCATGAGGCATCAGCAAATACGGCTAGAAACCACACCACAATCAAGGAGCCGAGAACGTATTTCAGTCCGTTGATCAAGTAGAGGAATGTCACCATCGAAGCCTGGATGAAGCCAGCATATCGAGGTATTTGGGCTGGCATTGGCCGTTGTGACAGCTCGGTTTTTAGCGTGCATAGGTAGGCATGCATCTCGGACAGTGTGCGGTTTTGGTAGAGCTCAGAGATATTCGATCCAGGATGGTGGCGCCGCAGTTCGACGACGAGCTTGGCTACAGCCACGGAGCTTCCGCCAAGATCAAAGAAGTCGCTGTCAGGGGTCAGCGGGACTGGACCGAGCTGGTCTATCCACCGCTGAGCCAGCCATTCCATTTCTGCAGGAAGCTCAGAGCTGCTTCCTTCGGTGTTGTTGGCCGGCAAAGGCCATGGAAGTGCCTTGCGGTCAACTTTGCCAGAGGTCTTAAGCGGCATTTCTTCAAGTAAGCAGAGAGTCGGGGAAATCCCTCCGGGTAGTGTCTGTGCCAATTGTGCACGCACAAGCGCCACATCCACGGTGGCCTGTGGTTCGGCGACTAGGTAACCGACGAGAACATCAGAACCAGCTGGAGTTTTATGAAGAGCCGCTGCTCCGACTCGGACGTTTGGAAGCTTCGTTAGGTAGTCGTCGATCTCACCGAGTTCGAGGCGTCTACCACCGAACTTGATTTGGTCGTCGGCCCTACCCATGAACACCAAACCTTGGTGCTCTGCGCGCACCAAATCTCCAGTGCGGTAGGCACGCTCCCAACCCAGCGCAGGAAGAGGAGCATAAGTCTCGGTATCTTTGATCGGATCGAGGTAGCGACCAAGGCCGACACCTCCGATGATCAACTCGCCGCTTTCTCCCCAGGCCACAGGTTGGCCGGCTGGGTCGACTACCGCCAGTTTCCAGCCTGGTACCGGTCGTCCGATGCGAACCGGAGGAGTGTTGGTCAGAAGTTGCCCACTGGCGATAATGGTGGTTTCAGTGGGGCCGTAGGTGTTCCATACTTCTCGGCCTGGGCGGTTGAGGCGGAGCACGAGATCTAGTGGGCAGGCTTCACCACCGAAGATCAAAAGGCGAACCGATTTCAATGCCTCTTCCGGCCACAAGGAAGCCAGGGTAGGCACCGTTGATACGGCACTGATGTTGTGGGCGATCAACCATTCGCCGAGTGCATCGCCAGAACGAACGATATCGCGAGGTGCCGCAGTGAGTTCTGCACCGTAGCGCCAAGCTAGCCACATTTCCTCACACGAGGCATCGAAAGCGACGGAGAGTCCTGCCATGACCCGATCGCCTGGGCCCAGTGGATCATCCACCAGATACATCCGTGATTCGGCATCCACTAGAGCAGCAGCAGAGCGGTGGGTGATCGCCACTCCTTTTGGTTTTCCGGTGGAACCAGAAGTGAAGATGATCCAGGCATCGTCAGAGAGAGCAGGGGCTTGGGGGAGAGCCGGGATCGTCTGTGCGTTGGTATAAGGGGTAAGCGAAAGCTCACTGCCATAGACAGCATCAACATTGGCTTCTTCCCATACGATCTGTGCACGAGAATCGGGGTCATCCCAGTCGACTGGCACATAACAAGCACCGGCCCAGAGCGTTGAGAGGATGGCTACATACAGGTCTGTGGTGCCAGAAGGTACCCGGATCCCTATCCGAGAGCCCGATCCGATGCCGAGCTTTCCTAAGCGAGTCGCCTGAATATCGAGGAGCTCTCGGAGCTGGCGGTAAGTCAGAGTTGAACCGCCATCGCGGAGTGCGATTGCATCGGGATGCATCAGCATGGTCGATTCGAGAATGTCGACGAGAGTGCGGGGAGGAGAAACCGCCTCAACGCCAAAGACCGCGTGCTGAGGATGGTCAGGGATGAACGGTTGGGGAGATATTTCGGAGTGAGGATCAGAGGATGGGCGGTGCACTGTTCTGGCTCCATGTACTGGATAGAGAGACGGTCGGTGACACCAGGTGGGTAACGAGGTGCCGGGAACCTCAGCATCATGGTGAATGCTGATTGTGGAGACTCGCCAAATCTCCATTCCTGATAAAGTGATAAGCCAAACTATTTAGTATACAAAACAATTATATTGGATGATTAGCCTTCTGGTGGATGAGCTCTCGGCTCCGCATAGAAGATGGACATTGTCGGAGTCTTCGCATTGTCGATTTAGCCCAAAAGGGTGCGCCATTGACATTATTTTCCTCACAAAAGCACTAATGTCCAAAGGTTCTTGCCCAAAATCTGTAATGTGATCTTCATCACACTACCTTCTAGGGGTAGTTATTTCATGGCTTGATGCCGGCCATATAGCTAAGTGAAAGTGCGCTCAACTGTCAGGATCCCATCAGGTTGCTGTGATTAACCTGTGTGCGTGTTGGCCACAGATTCGGAGTCCTAGTGGTTGAGCGATTTAGGTTCCCAAGCTCGAATGGAGCACGTTAACTTCATCAATGGTGAAGTGGTCCGCGTCTCGGGAAAAATCGGTGCGGACACCGTCGAATCCTAGATCTTGATAGAAGGCGGAGCCTCGGCGAGCGGCATTGAGCGCATCGAAAGGAGCGGCGGGATCGGCGCCGGAGTCCCTTTTTCCGGTCGCCCAAACTAATGGAAGCCGGGATTGTTGCGCTGTAGTGATATTTGCTATTTCAGTGGATCCTCTGGGGGCTCCACCGCCGGCGACCATAATGGCGCCTCCACTGATCATCTCGATAGCATTTGGCAGTAGTCCGTAAGAGATCATTTCTGCCCCGCCTGAGTACCCCATCCACCATGTCTGGGTGGGGTCAACGTCTTCTAAAGTGGTGATCCTCTCCTCATATAGGGCTTGGAGCCACTGAGTGTTGACGCGCAGGTCGGTCCACCAGGTTCTGTCTTGAGAGGGGGTTAGCGGTTGGACCAAGATTAGATTATGGGCAGCGGCTACAGCTGCCAGGCAGCTGGCTAATGAGGATGATTGCCTATATTCATATGCTCCATCTCCATGGAGTCGGATGAGAACTCCGACAGGTTGAGAAGGGTCGATGAAATTGTCGAAAACCCGGTAGCTGCTGGAGATTCCTTGGTGAGTGAAATCAGCCTCGCTGTAGCTTCGCTGTTGGGCATTTAGTTCTCGGTCATCTGCGGGCTTGATGCCGGCACTTGCTGCAGCATCGCTAATGCAACCGCACTCTTCGGCGGCAGTAGGAAAGCATGGAGCAGAGTTGGTCTCGTTGTGCAACAGTGCTCCCAAGGGCAGGCTAAGCGTGGCGATGACAGTGATAGGCAGCAGTATCGCAGCTATGAAAATCAGCTGAGTTCGAGAGGTGTACGCGGTACGTCCTTGACTCTGGGGAAAGATCTTCATAGCTTTCCTTCTCAGTTTGAGAGCGAAAAACTGGGCCAATTCAGCATTGGCGTGGGAACACGCTCGGTACCGGCAAATGATACATAAGGTACGGATTGTCGGTAGCCAGGCCTTGGTAGGGGTAGTACGAACCCGTAAAGCATCCAGGCCACGTAAGATTATGCGCGTGAATTACATTTCGACGCGAGATGCCTCCAGTACCCCTGCTACGTTTACCGATATTCTGCTTGGCGGGCTAGCCCCCGATGGTGGTCTCTACTTACCTGCCGAATATCCGCAGTTGAGTGATGAGACTCTGAGCCAGTGGCGCAAGCTACTCGCCGAGCAGGGCTATCCAGCGCTGGCAGCGGAAGTGCTTAAGCTCTTCGTTGATGATATTCCGGCAGCCGACCTTGAAGCTATCGCAGCTCGTGCGTATACCCATCCAAAGTTTGCTGATGAGCAGATCGTTCCGGTGACGGAATTAGAAGAGGGAATCTTCATCGGGCATCTATCTGAGGGGCCTACTGCTGCGTTTAAAGACATGGCCATGCAGTTGCTTGGAGAACTTTTCGAATATGAGTTGGCTCGCCGTGGAGAGACCATCAATATTCTCGGGGCAACCTCTGGAGATACCGGTTCCTCGGCCGAATATGCCATGCGTGGTCGTCGTGGCATCCGTGTATTCATGCTCACTCCGGCTGGTCGGATGACCCCCTTCCAACAAGCGCAAATGTTCGGGCTGGATGATCCCAACATCTTCAACATCGCCCTCGATGGGGTATTTGATGATTGTCAAGACGTGGTGAAGGCGGTATCAGCAGATTCCGCCTTCAAACGAGATAATCGCATCGGTGCGGTTAACTCCATTAACTGGGCACGCCTGATGGCGCAGATTGTCTACTATGTTTCTTCCTGGTTGAAGATCACCGAGTCCAATGATCAGAAGGTCTCTTTCTCCGTGCCCACCGGCAATTTCGGTGACATTTGTGCTGGACATATTGCTCGTCAAATGGGGCTTCCCATTGACCGGCTGATCGTGGCGACTAATGAAAATGATGTCCTCGATGAGTTTTTCCAGACTGGGGACTATCGTCCTCGTACCTCTGCGGAGACCCAAGCCACTTCTTCACCTTCGATGGACATCTCCCGGGCCTCGAATTTCGAGCGTTTCGTGTTCGATTTGCTTGCCCGTGATGCTGAGCGCACTGCTCAGTACTTCGGCATCGATGTTAAACAGGGTGGATTTAGCCTGGCAGACGATGAGTTGTTTTCCGCAGCCACAGACCCAGAGCGCTATGGATTTTCTTCGGGACGATCGACCCATGCAGACCGAGTGGAGACCATCCGTGACTGCTGGGAACGCCTAGGTGCGATGGTTGATCCGCATACCGCTGATGGGATCAAAGTTGCCAGGCAATGGGCGGCACAAACGCAAACGCCGATTGTGTGCCTCGAGACCGCGCTGCCGGTGAAGTTCTCAGAGACTATCGAAGAAGCCACAGGCACTCAGCCGCAGGTACCTGAGCGTTTCAAGGGGATCCTCGATACTGAACGGCATGTCACCTCGCTACCCAACGACGCTGAGGCAGTGAAAGCCTTTATCAGCGATTCCATCCGCAATACTGAGGTTTAAGGACATCATGGGGCAAGAATTCAAGCTCAGCCAGGAGTATTTCAACGAGTTCGACCCAGAGCGGTTTGCCAACCAGATTAAGGAGCAAGCTGCGCGAGATCAGGCTGCACGGGAAGCTGCCGAGACCGCCGAAACAACGGGTACTGACGCATCTGAACAAGCAGACTAGGTTAAGGCCCGCACGTGGATATCGGAATCTGGGCAGGATTGGCGGTGGTGACTGCCGCAGGCGTATCGACGGCCGTTACTCTCGGCGTCGTCAGTCAGGCCAACGATCCGATCTCTACCATCGCCTTAGCGCCCGCACCGGAAACTGAGGTTGTCAACGCTAGTTCCCAGGACTCATGGCGAATGCCGGAAACTAGCCCTTGGGCTCCCGGAACGTCGGTAACTATCACTGCTACCGAGCCAGTGCCAGGGGAGACTATCAGCGTTGGTCATTGCACTGTGGCCTATAGTTTCACCGCTGGGGAACGCGCCTATGCGGTCACTGCTTCACATTGTGGCAGTCCAGGAGATCTCGTCTGGTCTACTAGCGATGAGCTTTCGGTCGATTTTGAAGCGCCGGTGGGAACCTTTAGCTATTCCGACCTCTACTCTCCGGACACCAATCAACTTGATGTCGGGATTATCGAGATTATCAGCCCGGATTATCCAGTATCCGCACCAAATGTTCAGGCAGTAACTCTTGTCGCAGACGAGTTGGTTATCTTGCCGGACGTCATCTGTAAGTACGGAACCACCACCGGGGAGACCTGCGGAAAACCCTTAGACTCAACTGGAGTGGAGCTGCTGACTGATAGCGACGGCGTGGAGCTGCGTGCGGTTGCAGCTACCGCTGAGATGTGTGCTCGTGCCGGGGATTCTGGAGGTCCGGTTTATGCAGACTTGGATGGTCAACGAGTGATCGTGGGCTTGGTCTCTGGCACCAGAGACGCCGCTATTGGCCAAAGCTGTGAGGATACTTCCGCTGGGCCGATGATTTTGTCCTACACGGCAATGCCGGACATTCAGGAAGTCATCGATCGGGTGGTCCCCGATGCTGACTACCGAATTGACTAATGCTTAAGCTGGGTTTTTCCCAGTAAGAAAGGACACCACGCGTGCCAACCCCAGAATTCATCGTTTCTCTCCGAGAAAAGATCGGACATTCACCGTTGTGGCTTCCAGGTGTGACAGCAGTTGTCATGCGTGAGGTACCGCCAGGGGCTCCAATCTGGACCGTGCCGGAAGTGTTGCTAGTTAAGCGCGCAGACAATGGGCAGTGGACCCCAGTTTGTGGGATCTGCGAGCCAGGCGAAGATCCTCAAGAAACTGCTGTCCGAGAGGTGTTAGAAGAGACCGGCATCAATACTCAAGCTGTGGCACTTTTAGGAGTCGGCCAAGTCGGTCCGGTGACGTACCCGAACGGCGACATCGCCTCCTATATGGATACCGCTATGCGTTTATCCGTGGTCGGAGACACCGATCCAATTGTCGGTGATGATGAATCGACGGACGTTGGGTGGTTTGAGATCTCCAAGTTGCCGAAGATTAATCCGCGATTCCGGATGGTTATCTCGGATGCAGCCGCCCAGCTCAAGCACCCTATGGGTTATCGGCCTCGGATGGGTTATCGCAAACGCGAACTCTGATGCGAGCGTAGTGGCTTAGGCGAGGAGTGCGCCTTTTAGGATGTCGGGGCGCAAATTAGCTTTGGTGGAAGAGTTGGTGGAGCTGACCAGGGGAGTCAATGAAGCAGACTGTCTCCCACTCCGGAGGGAGAGTGTCATCGATGACAACGTCAGGCAAATGGGTTCCGCCACAGATGATCACATGCGGTGGGCCAGGCTCACTACCGAGGACTAAGCAGCCCTGAGACGCGAGTTCAAAGAGCAGCTGACATTGCTCAGGATTTGCCGTAATTGAGTGAACTTGGCCGTAGCAGGCGACTGCGCCTTCGCCGAGCCAAGATATCTCGATGGCTGTGGGCTCACCTCCGATTATCGGCAACTGTCCCGAAGGTCCATATAGCAGCGGGTCCTGCCTGCCAGGTTGGAGATGGTGTCGTGCTAAAACCGACCGGAGTGCAGGCAGATCAGCTGGGTGCTCAATCTCGACCAAAGTGAAAAAGAATCTCTGCACTTAGGCTTTCTTAACCACACTGGATTTCAATTGCATCGCGCCGAAGCCGTCAATCTTGCAATCAATGTCATGATCGCCGACTCCTTGTACCAGCCGGATATTCCGAACTTTGGTGCCGGCCTTGATGGGCTGGCTGGCACCCTTGACTTTGAGCGTCTTGGCTACCGTGACGGTGTCGCCATCGTTGAGGATGTTGCCGACTGAGTCTCGAATCTCATCGGCGACGTCTGAACCTTGGTCGCCGGAAGGTTCGTTGATCCACTCGTAGGCACATTCAGGGCACACCAGGTAAGGGTCCATCTCATAGGTGCAGTCTCCACCGCACTCCGGACACGGGGGCAGTAATGGGTTCTCGGTTGCTCTGCTCATGGCTCTCATATTGCCATTGTGGTTGTCGGTGTTTGTAGATTGCCAGGCAATTGGGCTGGCAAAGTCGGACGACTACTGATATTATTGCAAACTGATTTCAATAACATGGTCGTGACTTGAAGGAGTCTCCATATGCGGATCACCGCTATTCTCGGCATTATCGCAGTCAGCAGTCTTACTTTGGGGGCATGTTCATCGGCAGATTCAGATACTGATTCTGTGTCCACTTCTGCGGATGGAACTGTTTCATTGGTGGCTACGACCACTCAGCTGGGCAGTATTTCTGACCAGATTGCTACTTGTGCCGGTGGTGAATCAAGCACCTTGCTTCCCGTCGGTGCGGACCCGCATGACTTTTCTCCTTCATCTGCTCAAGTTGCTGAGATGGTGAATGCTGACTTGGTCATTGCTAACGGTCTGAGCCTTGAAAGTGGACTAGAAGCATCTTTGGATCAAGCTCGTGCTGATGGGGCAGAGGTGCTCGAAGTAGCCCCTGAGATCGATCCTTTGCCTTTCGGCGAGTCTGAAGAAGACCACTCCGACCACGACCACGGCACCGAGGTTGAAGAAGATCACTCCGACCACGACCACGGCACCGAGGTTGAAGAAGATCACTCCGACCACGACCACGAGGCCGAAGCCGGCACCGAGGTTGAAGAAGATCACTCCGATCACGACCACGGCACCGAGGTTGAAGAAGATCACTCCGACCACGACCACGGCACCGAGGTTGAAGAAGATCACTCCGACCACGACCACGGCACCGAGGTTGAAGAAGATCACTCCGATCACGACCACGACCACGACCACGGTGAGTATGATCCCCACTTCTGGTTGGACGCTAGCCGTATGGCTGTTGCCGCAGAGCTCATCGGTCAGCAGGTAGCCGATAGCTCTGGTGATGATACTTGGGCAGATTGTGGCATTGAGGTCCGCGACGAGCTTGATGATCTCAACGCAGAATTGATTGAAACCCTCTCGGTGGTTCCGGAGCAGGATCGCATCTTGGTCACCGACCATGACGCTTTCGGTTACTTCGCTGAGGCTTATGATTTCGACATTATTGGTGTCGTAGTCCCCGGTGGTTCCACTGAGGCTGAGGCTTCCTCCCAGGAACTGGCAGAGCTGGCAGGTGTCATCAGCGAGAGCGGTGTCCCTGCTATCTTCTCCAACACTGCCGTCAATCAGAGCGTGGTAGAAGCACTGGCTGCTGAGGTAGGCGAGGACGTTCAGGTTGTCCCGCTCTATGTCGGTTCGGTCGGGGAAGAAGGCTCCGCTGCAGAGGATTACCAAGGCATGATGCGGGAAAACTCCCGACTCATTGTTGAAGCTCTGACCTAGAAGACTAGATTTAACACGTGATTGATTGGTGGATAGAACCTTTCCTGCTGGGCTTTCAGCAGCGCGCGCTCATCGGTGGGCTCATCGCTGCGGTGATGAGTGCCACGGTTGGCGTCTGGCTGGTCCTGCGGGGAATGAGCTTTTTTGGTGATGCTTTCGTGCACGGAGTGCTGCCTGGCATCGCCGCGGCAGTCGTATTCGACTTCAACCCAATTCTGGGTGCGGCTGTCGCCGCTGCGGTAATGGTGGCCGCGGTGGAAGTGATCCATCGGCACACTGATCTAAAAGAAGATACTGCTATCGGCCTGTTGTTCGTCGGCATGTTGGCCTTGGGCGTGGTGATTATCTCTAAGTCCAGCTCATATACAGGTTCGTTGACAGGGATTCTCTTCGGTGACGCACTGGGAGTGTCGTGGTCTGCTATCCAGCAGCAAGCGGTGCTAGCAGTGGTTGTCATCGTTGGTTCATTATTGCTCTACCGCCCGCTATTGGCGCTGACCTTTTCTTCTGTCAAAGCTGAATCACTTGGGATGCGTCCAGGCCTGACTCATGGCCTGCTGCTCGTGCTTATTGCCACCTCTGTGATTGGTAGCTTTCAAGCGGTGGGCACCATGTTGGTCTTTAGTCTGCTGGTGGCCCCGCCGGCTACCGCAGCACTGGTGGCGCGTTCAATTCCGATGATGATTGTCATCTCCGCGTTTATCGGAGCTATCTCAGTGGTTATTGGTTTGGTCTTGAGCTATCACCTAGGTACTGCTGCTGCTGCCACCATGGCTTTGGTGCCGATTGCGGCGTTCCTGGTAACCATGGAGATTCGCCATATTCGACGCCGTCAGCGGGCGCGAGCTCGTAATGCCGAGGAGGCTGTGGCATGACCGATTCGGTGCAGAATTTTGCAGTAGCCCGGAATTTTACTCTCGCCTATGACGGTAATACCGCCGTGGATTCGTCGGATCTAGATATCCCCGTTGGCAGGCTCACTGCCATTATTGGTCCGAATGGTTCGGGAAAATCTACAGTCCTCCATGCTCTTGCCGGGCTAATTCAAGCACAAAGCGGTAGCTTTCAAGTGCTAGGTGGCAGTCCCGCTGATTCAAAGTCACGGATGAGCTACGTGATGCAATCGGTGGCCTATCCACAGGGCATCCCGTTGTCGGTCAGGGAGATCGTCGGTATGGGCCGTTATCCCTCCCGCGGCTGGTTTGGTCGGTTCGGGGCATCTGATCGCGAGCGTATCGACGCCGTCATGGACCGCCTTGCTGTGACTGATCTGTCGAAGCGACATCTCGATGAGCTCTCTGGGGGACAGCGTCAGCGAGTCTACGTTGCTCAAGGTCTGGCTCAAGATCATGATGTTTTGCTTCTTGATGAGCCGCTGACCGGCTTGGATATCGTCTCTGCGCGGACTATCGATGAGATTATTCACGATGAGACCGATGCTGGGCGAACCGTTGTCCACACCACACATGACCTGGATGAAGCGCGGGCGGCTGATCACGTCGTGTTGATGTCCAACCGGGTAGTCGCTTTTGGTGCTCCGGAGAAGGTGTTGACCGACGCCAACCTTCGAGCTGCTTATAACCTTGGTGGATTGCATGAAACGACCGGTTTGATCGTGGACGATCCGCACCGAGCGTGCTGAATTGTCCGTGGCTGTAGCTAGCCGATTCTAGTCTTCTACGACTGCGCGGTTTGTCAGGTGCCTCTCCGGGGCCTATATTGTTGATGTATCACATAAAGATGAGCGTCAAGACTTCAACAATTGCTGCACCAAGGAGACTGGAATGAAGATCGCCGTATTCGTAGGATCCATCCGTGAGGGAAGAGCTGGCATCGCAGTGGGGGAGTGGGCGCTTGATCAGCTCGCTTCTAGAAACGATGGTCACGATTATGAGCTTCTCGACCTAGCAAAACACGACCTCGTTCCGGTTGCCGGAATCCCGCCACGGATGGTCGAGGGGGAGTACTCTGACCCCAAAACCCAGCAGTGGGCGGAGACCGTCGGTGGCTACGATGCCTTCATTTTCGTGACTTCCGAGCACAACGCTTCGGTACCAGGGTTCATGAAGAACGCCTTCGATCTGCTCTTTAAAGAATGGACCAAAAAGCCGGTTGGCTTCATTGGATATGGTGGTGCTGGCGCTCAGCGAGCAGTGTCGCACTGGCGTGACATTGTCAGCGGTGTCGGCATGATTGCGGTACCAACCCAAGCTGCTTTTAGCTTTGCTGAGCACTTTCCCGCGCGTCAGTTTGTCCCAGGCCAGCAAGGCAAAGAGTGGATCAACATCATGGCAAATGAGCTGGATCGTGAGTTGGCCAAAGTATCTGCTTAACTCTTAAAATTAAGAGAGACAACGAAAAAGCCGCCCATCCCGAAAGGGAGTGGGCGGCTTTTGTTACTTCAAGCGAGCTGAGGAAGCCTCGAGTGAAGCGGACTGATTAGCAGTCGTAGTACATTTCGAACTCGAGCGGGGTCGGGCGCAGACGGCTCGGGGTGATCTCGTTGTCGTGCTTGATCCGAACGTAAGCCTCGATGAGATCCTCGGTGAAGACATCGCCTTCGGTCAGGAACTCGGAGTCTTCCTGCAGTGCAGCCAGGGAAGCTTCCAAGGAAACCGGTGCCTGCGGGATGGAGGCAGCCTCCTCCGGCGGGAGCTCGTAGAGGTCCTTGTCCACCGGTGCGTGCGGCTCGATGCGGTTCTTGATGCCGTCGATACCGGCAAGCATCATGGCAGCGAAGCCGAAGTACGGGTTACCTGAGGGGTCCGGTGCGCGGAACTCGATGCGCTTGGCCTTCGGGTTAGCGCCGGTGATCGGGATACGCACAGCGGCCGAGCGGTTACGCTGCGAGTAAACCAGGTTGATCGGGGCTTCGAAGCCGGGGACCAGGCGGTGGTAGGAGTTCAGCGTCGGGTTGGTGAACGCCAAGACAGCGCCGGCGTGGTGCAGGATGCCGCCGATGTAGTAGCGAGCCATGTCCGAGAGGCCAGCGTAGCCGGACTCATCGTGGAATAGCGGCTTGCCGTCCTTCCACAGGGACTGGTGGGCGTGCATGCCCGAACCGTTGTCGCCTGCGAGGGGCTTGGGCATGAAAGTCGCGGTCTTGCCGTGAGCGACTGCCGTGTTCTTAACGATGTACTTGAAGGACTGCAGATCATCAGCAGCGTGCAGCAGGGTATTGAACTTGTAGTTGATTTCCTGCTGGCCGCCGGTGCCCACCTCGTGGTGGAAGCGCTCGATGTCGAAGCCCGAGTTAGCCAGGTGGCGAGCCATCGCGTCGCGGGTCTCGACGGTGCCGTCATACGGCGGGACCGGGAAGTAGCCGCCCTTCATGCGGGTCTTGTAACCCAAGTTGGGGGTGCCATCGACGTTGGTTGCGGAACCACGGTTCCACCAGCCTTCGTCCGAGTCGACCTCGTAGAAGCCAGCGTTGGTTTCTGCGGAGTAGCGAACGGAGTCGAAGAGGTAGAACTCAGCCTCGGCGCCGAAGAAGCAAGTGTCAGCGATGCCGGTGGAGGTCAGGTACTCCTCCGCCTTGCGGGCAACGTTGCGGGGGTCACGAGAGAAAGGCTCGCGGGTGAAGGGGTCGTGAACGAAGAACTTAATGTTCAGCGTCTTGGCCTTGCGGAAGGGATCAAGCTTCGCAGTTGCAATATCCGGCAGGAGGTTCATGTCGGATTCTTCGATGGTGGTGAACCCACGGATTGATGATCCGTCAAACGCCAGACCCTCTTCGGCAGCCTCCTCATCGAACATTGCGGCGGGGATGGTGAAGTGCTGCTCGATGCCGGGTACGTCAGTGAATCGGATGTCGACGAACTCAACATCCTCGTCTTTAATGAATTTGACTACTTCGGCGATGGACTGGAAGGCCATGGTCGCTCCTAGTGGGTTTGGCAAGTAGGTCGGACAATAACCCATTCTACATCGGGTCTAGAATTAATATTAGTCGATCGACAGAATCAATTGCCACTTGAGGTAGTCTGCGAGTCGACTCTGGAGCAGTCAGTGCCCCCGCTAGGCTGTCTGGCATGGCTTCCTCTAAGCGCAGCTGGCTCGACGGCCCGCAGATCCCCGGTGAACATGACGATGAACTATCCCCCGGCAGGTGGCCTGGAGAAAAGTTGGGGCTACCGGCCTCTGGCCCAAACTCCCTAGCCACCGTGGCTAGGCGTGCCGGGGGAGTGACCATTGACTGGGTCATGAGCTGGATGGCTGCCATCGCCTTCGTTCAGGTTACCGATGTCTTGGGTTCGACCCCGACGGTGACGCTTATTTTTTGGGCAATTCTTGGCATCGTCACAGGTTGGCTATTTTCCCGGACTCCGGGCCATATGCTGCTAGGCATGGGCATTGCCAGGGTCGATGTTGGTGGCGCCAAAGTGGGGCTGCGTCGCGCAATCGTACGTACGTTGCTGACCGCCTTTATTCTCCCAGCAGCAATGGTTGATGCTGATGGTCGAGGTTTGCACGATCGCGCTACCGGTACGGCCGTGATTCGCGGTTAATGACGGCCGATGGGCGCTAAATCAGCATGAATAGGAGTAACTGTGCGGCAATGATCTTGGCCACCATCGACACCGGATATACCGATGTGTAGCCCATTGACGGCAGCTCGTTTTTGGTTAGGTCCGAGACGTAGCTAAGGACCGCCGGATGGGTCTGCATTCCGGCGAGAATACCTGCGGTTTCTCCGAATGAGAGTTTCATCACTTTATGTCCAACGAACAAGACAAGAACCGAAATTAGGGCCGTAATCATGGCACCAACACCGATGATGGTCAGTGAAGCTGGATCTGAGAGCGCCTGACGAAAGCCTGCTCCAGCAGTGGTGCCAATGGCTGCAAGGAAGAGCGTGATGCCGATTTGGCGCAATGCCAAGTTTGCGCCATAAGGAATCTGCCAGACAATCGGTCCGGTCCGTCCCAATGCGCCAAGAATCAGTGCGACGACCAATGGGCCGCCCGCGCTACCAAGTTTGAGGTCGGAGCCACCAGGTAGGGGAATCGCGATCATGCCGATGGCCACACCAATGGTCATACCGGCGATCAGTGGCAGCAGGTTGACATCAGATAGTCGGCGGTAGGAGTCGCCGAAGAGTCGGGTGACCTTGCCCATTCGGTTATGCGCTGCCACCACTCGTACTCGGTCGCCGAGCTGAAGAATGGTATCGCCGGTAACCACGGAGTCGTGATCTCCACGACGCACTCGAGTGATCAGCATGCCGGAGAGCTGGGGGCGCAATTTCGCCAGCGGGATGCCGACCAGATCATTGTTGGAGACGAAAATGCGCCGGTAGTCCAGCTCGTGGCCGTGGAAGGGATCGCCGGGTAGTGCCTCACCGATGAGCTCGGCGGCTCGGTCCAGTTCTTCTTCAGTGCCGACCACCGAGAGGATATCTCCTCGCTGGGCCCACGCACCGGTACCCGGTAGTCGCTGCTCACCGTCACGCTCTAGGCGCGAGATGATGACCTGCAGGTCTAGTTCTTCTGGCAAGGAGGCCAGTGCATGCAGATCATCCCGGTCCACTCGGATGCGCCGAGTGTAGAGCTCGTGGACGGCCACCCCGTGGTCTTCAGCTTCCTTGAGGTGATCGACTCGGAAGATCTTAGCGCCTACCGCAATGGTCACAATCACGATGAATACGCCCAGCGGGTAGGTCAGGGAATAGGCCACCAGCGGCAATGATTCATATTCCGGCAGTAATGCCGGATCCTCAATGAGGGAAGGCAGTGCATCAACGACCGCAGCCATAGCCGGGGTATTGGTTAGCGCGCCGGTAAATAGTCCAGCGCCGGAAACCCCATCGATGGAAAAAAGCCGGATGAGACCGAAGCTAGAAATGGTGACCACGGTGAATATACCAATGGCCAAGATATTGTTGCGCAGCCCCTTTGAGCGGAAGGTAGCGAAGAAATCATGGCCTGCTTCCAGCCCGATCGTGTAGACGAATAGGGATAGTCCAACGAGGTAGATCAGTGGCGGGATCTGAATATTTGGCTCGAATGCGGCCATCACCAGACCCACGAAAAGGACTGCGGCTACACCCAGCTGGAAGCCGAAGATCCGAATACGGCCAAGAAGCAAACCCAACGCCATAATGACGAGAAGGGCCAGTAGGGGGTTCTCCACGAAAATGTTCACGGCTATTATCGTGCCAGACTAAGCCCAAATAAGCAGAACACCCTGCGTTGCCCGAAGCCCGGGAAACACAGGGTGTTAGAGAAATGGTAGAGCTACTCGGCGCCACCCTTGCGCTTATTAGCACGCTTCATACGGCGGTTCATTCCAGCCATATTGGCACCCTTGGGCATCGGTCCTTTGGGCATGCCAGCACCTGGAGCAGTGGAGCCAATACGGTCCATCGCTTCGATTTTGGCGTTGATGCTGTAGACATCATTCTTCTTGTAGTTTCGCGGGAACTTCAGCATCGTACGCTGGAGCTTTTTCAACGTAACTTGGTCTTCGCCTTCACCGACGAGGATTTCATAAACCGGGATATCCCCAGCTAGCCGGTTAAGTTTCTTTCGCACCTGAGCCATCATCGGCTTGACACGGTGCGGGGCGCCTTCGCCAACGAGGACGATACCTGGGTTTCCGACCACCCGATGGACAGTATCCATTTGAGTGTTTGCTGCCACTGCGGTCTTGGTGTGCCAAACAACACCAACGGTGTTGCGCATGTTCTCCAGCGTCCAGCCAGCCGCACCCGGAGTGTCTCCCATCCGGTCATACATCGAGCTTTGCAGTCGCGATGAGAAGATGTACATTGCCAGCGCTAGGCCTACAGTCATGCCGATCGACAGCATGAGCCATTGGCCATTAAAGAGCAGACCTATGAGGAAAAACACCAAGCCCAAGCCGAGGATAGCCAGCAGCATCAACGGGATGAGCTTTTTATCCTGCTTGCGCTGGAGGTTGAAGGCCTGCCAGAACTGGCGCCAGCTCTGACTGAATTTGGACCGCTTGGCGGCCCTATTCTCCGACTTTGCGGCCTTGGCGGCCGCCTTCTGCTTCGCATCTGCCATGGTAACTACTCTAGGCGAGCCACCCGCGCGCGCCTAACGTGAGGTAACTGTGGTCTCCTGCGAGGGGCCATACTTAGCCAGCAACGTGGTGGCTTCCTGGTCCGTGCTGCCTTGGAAGGCCTCTGCCAAGTGGTGGAGATTATCTGGAATTTCCAGCCCGCGGAAGTTCATCGCCTCGGCATAGAGCTTGCCTGCGCGGTAGGAAGAACGCACCAGCGGCCCGGACATCACGGCACCAAATCCGATCTCGCGGGCGAAGTCGGAATGAGCAACGAATTCTTCTGGGCGGACCCAACGATCGATGGGGTGGTACATCGGACCGGGACGAAGATACTGGGTAATGGTGATGATGTCGCAGCCAGCAGACTGCAGATCGACTAAGGCCTCACGGATTTCCTCCGGAGTTTCTCCCATACCGAGAATGAGGTTCGACTTGGTGATTAGACCGAAGTCACGTGCTTGGCGGATGACATCGAGGCTTCGTTCGTAACGGAAAGCCGGGCGGATGCGTTTAAAAATTCGCGGCACGGTCTCAAGGTTATGTGCGAAGACCTCGGGACGAGATTCGAAGACCTCAGCCAACAGTTCCGGGCGACCGGAGAAATCAGGGACGAGGTTTTCTACCCCGGTGTGGGGGTTGAGCTCGTGGATCTGGCGCACTACCTCGGCATAGAGCCAGGCACCTTCATCGTCCAAGTCATCGCGGGTAACCCCAGTGATGGTGGAGTAATTTAGCTCCATCTCACGAACCGACTCGGCGACTCGGCGAGGTTCGCCAACATCCAAGGGTTCGGGTTTCGCAGAGTTGATCTGGCAGAAATCGCAGCGGCGGGAGCAATTAGCACCACCGATCAAAAAGGTTGCCTCCCGTGATTCCCAACACTCATGAATATTGGGACAGCCAGCCTCCTGACACACGGTATGTAGCGATGCGCCAGCGACGCGTTGCTTCATATCCTCGTATTGAGGACCGGTCTTGACCGCGTTGCGAATCCACCGGGGTTTAGTCTCGATTGGAGTCTGCGCATTGCGCTTTTCCACTCGAAGTAGCTTGCGTCCTTCAGGGGCGATAGTCACCAGATCACTCTACGTGGAAACTAAATTCGCCGTGAAATTCACGTGTTATTTTCGGGTCCGAGACTTGTTCGGATCGGGGGCACTGCCGAAACTATGGTCGGCGACGGTAAGTCGCCCAGAAAGGGCAGCATCGAGGGCGTCGATAAGCGGATCGATCATCTCTCCCACCTGGATTTCACGGCCCAATTCGAGGCTCAGCGTGGTGACATCGGCGTCATCGATGCCACAGGCAACGATGTGCTCGTAGTAATCGAGGGTGTTGTTGCAGTTGAGACTCATCCCGTGCATGGTCACCCCACGGGTGATTCGGATTCCCAAGGCAGCGACTTTGCGATCGCGTACAGATGCAGATGGATCAGCCGCCTGTGTGCTCGCGGGCACCCACACTCCAGAACGCCCATCGATCCGGCCCGCGGTGGTTGCGCCAATGTGGCGGACGGTGTGAATAGCCGCTTCTTCTAAGCGTCGGACGTAATCGACAACATCGATGGGTTCAGCGAGCTTAATGATGGGGTAAACCACCAATTGGCCTGGGCCATGCCAGGTGATCCGACCTCCTCGGTTGACCTCGATGATCGGAAGCCCATCAGTGGGATGATCGCCCGGTTGAGTGCGCTTTCCCGCGGTATAGACACTGGGATGCTCGAGCACCAACACCGTATCGCCGATCTCGTCGGCTGCACGCTGCTGAGCCAACTCGCTTTGGAGCTCCCAAGCCTTGAGATAGTCGACATTGCCTAGCCTACGGATTTCTAATGGAGTATCCGCATCAGCGCGGATGGCTAAGTGGGCGGGGAAGAAAGGCTCGCGAGGTGCAGTCATGATGTAGTCGAGAATACTAGCGAGCCTAAAGACCGCGAAAACCCCGGCCGATTGTCTCGGCCGGGGTATGGGGTAGAAAAACTAGATGCCGTTGGCAGCTGAATACTCAGCTGCGCTCATCAGCGGACCTGCTTCGTCGACCTCGATCTGGAAGAGCCAGCCTTCACCGAAGGGATCAGAGTTGATCACGGCGTAGTCATCGTGGACTGCGTCGTTGACCGCGGTGACGGTACCGGTAACTGGGGAGTAGAGATCGGAGACCGATTTAGTGGATTCGACCTCACCACAGGTATCGCCGGCGGTGACAGTATCGCCGACCTCGGGAAGCTCAGCGAAGACAACCTCGCCGAGGCGATCAGTGGCCACGGAAGTGATGCCCATCTTGACGGTGGTTCCGGCGGCTACGTCAGTGGGTGCATCGATCCACTCGTGGTCTTCGGAATAAGAGAAGTTCTCGGGAAGGTTTGCCATTGTCAGGGTGCTCCTTGCAGAAGTGATGGTGTGACAGGTTTTTAATACTAGCGCTTAGAGCGCTGGTAGAAGGGGGTATCAACGACGGTGAACGGATGGCGCTTGCCGCGGATGTCCACCTCTAGTTCGGTTCCGGTAGCTATGTCGCCTGCCAGTAGTGCAAGCGCGATGGGGTAGCCAAGTGAAGGCGAAGGCTGACCTGAGGTGACCTGGCCAAGCAGCTGCTCACCGCGGTAGACCTGTGCGCCCCCACGGGCAGCTCGCCGGCCCTTGCCCACCAATCCGACGATTCGGGCGCCGGGTTCACGGCCCACTAGCGGCTCACGGCCAACGAAGTCCGCTACCTTCTTCTTGAAGGCCATGCCCATGCCTGCCTCGACCGGGGTGATCTCGGTGCTCAGCTCATTGCCATAGAGCGGCATGCCAGCTTCCAAGCGGAGGGAATCACGGGCAGCCAAGCCAGCGGGTAGCAGATCGAATTCTTGCCCCGCCTTAAGCAATGCATCCCACAGTGCGGGGGCATCAGCATTGGGGACGTAGAGCTCGAAGCCGTCCTCGCCGGTGTATCCAGTTCGCGCCAGCAGAGCGGGAATACCGGCCACAGTCACTGGATCAGCTGCGTAGTAGCGCATGGACCTAGCGGTCTCAACGTCTTCCACAGCAGTCAAGGCGGCGACGATCTCTTCCGCATTGGGCCCTTGTACCGCGATCAACGCGGTGTCAAGAGACTCATTGACCAACTCGACGTCGAAATCGGCTGCGCGCTCGAGGAATTTCTCCCAGACGATATCGGTGTTGCCAGCATTGGGCACCACCAGATATTCCTCATCTGCCAGACGATAGGAGATCAGGTCATCGAGGATGCCTCCATCGGCACCGACGATCATCGAATACTTAGCCTTGCCCACCGGGATAGTCGAGAGCGTGGAGATCAGCGTGTAATCAAGGAACGCACCTGCATCAGGGCCGCTGACGCGGATTTCGCCCATGTGGGAAAGATCGAATAAACCAGCAGAGGCGCGCACCGCACGATGCTCATCGAGCTCATTGCCATATTTCAGCGGCATGGTCCATGCGCCGAAAGGAGTGAAGGTGGCGCCGAGTGCGTCATGGCGGCTGTGCAGCGGGCTTTCGCGTAGCTCGGTCATGGTCTTAGTTCTCCTCGGTGTCGTGGATATCGAAGGCTTCTGGGGGAGGGCAGGAACAAACGAAGTTGCGGTCGCCGAAGGCCTCATCGAGGCGGCGCACCGGCGGGAAGTACTTCACTCGGCGCTGACCCGGAACCGGCCACGCTGCCTGCTCGCGGGTAAACGCATAATCCCACTTGTCGTTGGAAACGGAGAACGCATTGAAGGGGGCATTGTGCAGGACGGAGCTCTGGTAATCAATGCGACCGTCGATAATCTCTTGGATTTCGGCGCGCACGCCACGCATCGCCTCGATGAACCGGTCTAGCTCAGCCAAGTCCTCGGACTCAGTGGGCTCGACCATCAAGGTGCCCGATACCGGGAACGCGAGGGTAGGAGCGTGGAAGCCATAATCGATCAGACGCTTGGCCACATCAGCGGCGGTAACTCCGGACTGAGCCGTCAGTTCGCGCAAATCGAGGATGCACTCATGGGCCACCAGACCATGGGCACCGGTGTAGAGCACCGGGAAGGAATCCGTGAGCTCAGCAGCAAGGTAGTTTGCCCCGAGAATGGCATTGGCTGAAGCCCTAGCCAGTCCCTCAGAACCCATCATCGCGATATAGCCCCACGAGATTGGTAGCACTCCGGCAGAGCCAAACTTCGACGAAGAAATCGGGACTCCGGTGCCGGTGGTGGCAGGCTGGCTGGGGTCGGTGGCCAAGGGGTTGGTCGGTAGGAAGGGGACCAAGTGCTCGGCCACTGCGACCGGACCCACACCTGGGCCGCCACCGCCGTGGGGGATGGTGAAAGTCTTGTGCAGGTTCAGGTGCGAGACATCGCCGCCGAACGCGCCGGGCTGAGCGAGACCGGTGAGGGCGTTCATATTCGCACCGTCGATGTAGACCTGGCCGCCGATCGCGTGGACCTTCTCACAAACAGTGCGGACAGTGTCTTCAAACACGCCGTGGGTGGAGGGGTAGGTAATCATGATCGCGGCGACGTTGCGACCGTACTTCTCCAGCTTGGCATCGAGGTCATCCAGATTGATCGAACCGTCCTCGGCAGTGGCCACCACGACCACGCGCAGCTTCGCCAGAGTGGCCGAGGCCGCGTTGGTGCCATGGGCAGAAGCCGGTACCAGACAGATATCGCGATCGAGATCATTGTTGGAGACATGGTAGCGACGGATAGCCAGCAGACCCGCCAGCTCACCCTGGGAACCGGCATTGGGCTGTACAGAGACCTTGGCGTAGCCGGTCACCGAAGCCAACCAGCCTTCTAGCTCCTCGATCAATTCGATCCAGCCACGTGCCTGATCATCGGGTGCGAAGGGGTGAATATTGGCAAATTCCGGCCACGTAATGGTCTCCATACCCGCGGTCGGATTGAGCTTCATCGTGCAAGAGCCCAGCGGAATCATCGTTCTATCGAGCGCGAGATCTTTGTCCGAAAGAGTGCGCAGGTAGCGCATCATCTGGGTCTCGGAGTGAATCGAGTCGAATATCGGATGGGTCAGCGTCTCGGTGGTGCGCACCAACGCTTTCGGGATAGCCGAGGATCCTTCGCTCGGCGCCGCGGTGGAAAAAGCTGCCGCGAGCTTAGCGACGTCGTCCTTCGTCGCCGATTCGCCGAAGGACACACCCACGGTGTTGCCATCGATGGGACGTACTAGGTATCCAGCTTCCGCCAACTTATCGACGCTCGCCTGCGCCCCACCTTTGACCCGCACCGCGACGGTATCGAAGAAGCCCTCGTGGACAACTTCAACCCCACCGCTGCGGAGGGTGGCGGCGAAATCGGTAGCCAGGCCGTGGATTCGCTCGGCGATGAGCTTCAGTCCTGCCGGGCCGTGATAGACGGCATACATGGAGGCGGTTACTGCCAAAAGCGCCTGAGCGGTACAGATATTGGACGTCGCCTTCTCACGGCGAATGTGCTGCTCGCGAGTTTGCAAAGCCAGCCGATAAGCAGGAGTGCCATCGGCGTCCACGGATACGCCGACCAAGCGTCCGGGCATTTGCCGCTTGAGAGCATCGGTGACGGCCATGAAAGCAGCGTGCGGTCCGCCGTAGAACAACGGAACGCCGAACCGCTGTGAGTTACCCACCGTGATGTCCGCGCCCAGTTCACCGGGAGATTCAATGAGAAACAGTGCCAGCGGATCGGTGACCACCGTGGCTAGACCGCCACGGGAATGGATGGCCTCAATCACCCCACGCGGGTCGGTGATATCGCCTTCGGTGCCGGGGTAGGCGATAACCACACCGCAGAGATCCTCGCCGACGAGGTTCTCGGTCAAAGAGGTGATCTCGACCTCAAGATCGATGGCGCGAGCTCGCTCGGAGGCCACAGCTAACACCTGTGGGTGCAGGCGGGCGTCGAGAATGACCCGACGACCCTTCTTCTTCGCCCGCGACATCAGCCCGATCGACTCCGCGACCGCTGAAGCCTCATCCAAAAGGGAAGCATTGGCAACCGGAAGGCCAGTCAGCTCGGAGATCATGGTCTGGAAATTCAGCAGGGCTTCCAGCCGACCCTGGGAAATCTCCGGCTGGTAGGGGGTATAGGCGGTGTACCAACCCGGATCTTCGACGACACCACGGCGGATGACCGGCGGGGTGATGGTATCGGAATAGCCTTGGCCGTAGAAGGCCTTAAGCACGACGTTTTTCTCGGCGTAGGAGCGCAGTACAGCCTGGGCTTCGGTTTCCGATAGAGCCTCGCCAACCTCCGGAGTGCTCGGCACGCGGATATCGGCGGGGATGGCGGCGTCGACAAACTCATTGATCGATGAGTAGCCGAGCCGATTGAGCATGACCTGCTCCTCGGCGGAATCAGGGCCCAAGTGGCGGGCCAGGTAGGAAGCAGTATCAGTAACCGGGGGGAGAGTCATTCGGGTTGAGCTCCTTGCAGACATCATGAGATATGGAAAGATCTGGCTGCCATTGATTATATGGCTAGTCTCGCCAGCCTAGGTAGATATGACGAAACCGCCACCCAGCAGAAGCCGGATGGCGGTGAAGTCAGAAGCGCTCTAGTGCCCTAGAGTTCCAGATCAGACTTGAAATCAGCCGTCTGGAGACGATCCTTGATGGTGGTGATGAAGCGGCCTGCATCAGCACCATCGACGACCTGGTGGTCGTAGGTGAAGGGCAGGTAGACCATCTGACGGATCGCAATGGAGTCCACGCCGTCATCGGTGACAACGACCGGGCGCTTCTCGATGGCCGCGGTACCCAGAATGCCAGCCTGCGGCGGGGTCAGAACCGGGGTATCCAGCAGTGCACCTTCAGAGCCGATGTTGGTCACCGTGAAGGTACCTCCGGAGAGATCATCCGGGCGCAGCTTACGAGTACGCGCACGCTCGGCCAGGGCAACGATCTCCTGAGCGATCTCCGGCAGCGTCTTGCTTCCGGCATCCTTGATAACCGGAACCAGCAGGCCCTGTGGGGTATCCACAGCGACACCGATGTTGGCCTTCGCATGGAAGGTCATTTCCTTGGTCTCTGCGTTATAAGACGCATTGACGTTCGGGTGAGAGACCAGAGCCTCGGCGACTGCCTTGATGAAGAACGGCAGGTAGGTCAGGTTCACACCATGCTTGCTCTGGAACGCAGCCTTGTTGGACTTGCGCAGCTCCGCGACCCGAGTCATATCGACTTCTTGGACGTGAGTCAGCTGTGCAGAGGTTTGCAGTGACTCGACCATCTTCTTTGCGGTGATCTCGCGGATACGGTTGACCTTCTGGGTCGTACCGATCAGCTCAGCCTTGGCCGGGTCGACAGACTTGGTCGACCAGTTGGAGTGCTCAGCCTTCGGAGCTTCCTTGGTTTCAGCGCCACCCTCGGCAGCAGCCAAAATGTCCTGCTTGCGGATTCGGCCACCAACTCCGGTGCCTTCAACCGTGGACAGATCGATGCCGTGCTTGTCAGCAAGCTTGCGGACCAGCGGAGTCACATACGGGACGTTGTCGTTGTTGGACTTGGACTCGGCCTTCTTGGCCGGCTCAGCCTTCGGTTCCGGCTTGGGTTCCGGCTTGGACTCGGTCTTCTTAGCCGGCTCAGCCTTTGGCTCTGGCTTGGGTTCCGGCTTGGGCTCGGCCTTCTTGGCCGGCTCAGCCTTCTTCGGGGCTCCGGAACCGATGCGGGCGATAGCGGCGCCGACGTCGACGGTGT
>NZ_PTJO01000003.1:0-567233 GCF_003716585.1 Corynebacterium alimapuense | reverse complement strand
ACCTTGTCGGTGGAGACCTCTAGCAGTGGCTCGTCGACCTCAACGGTATCGCCGACCTGCTTGAGCCACTGAGTGATGGTGCCTTCGGTGACGGATTCGCCCAGTTCAGGCATCTCAACATCAGTAGATGCTCCACCAGAAGACTTCGGAGCCGATTCTTCCTTGGCTGGCTCCTCAGCTGACTCTTCGTCCGGGGTCTCCGGCTCTTCATCAGCATCGTCGGAAGAATCGGAAGACTCGTCCTTGTCTCCAATCACGGCGATCACAGCCCCGACGTCGACAGTGTCATCTTCCTCGGCCTTAACCTCTAAAAGAACACCTGCCGCTGGGGAGGGGATCTCGGTGTCAACCTTGTCGGTGGAGACCTCTAGCAGTGGCTCGTCGACCTCGACGGTATCGCCGACTTGTTTCAGCCACTGAGTGATGGTGCCTTCGGTGACGGATTCGCCCAGTTCGGGCATCTCTACGGAGAACGCCATGGTGTTCTGACTCCTCGAAAGTCGTTCGTATGTCGGTAGGTAATGAGACTCAGCGTACCTGGGTAATGAGGTACCCGTGCCACCGAGCGTTCCTGCCGCGTGCAGTTACCCCTACAATTGTAAAGCGTGTTCAACCTATTTGGTCGCAACAGGTCCCGGTCCAGCCTCCGTCCCCCCAGAGCACCGGGTGAGACGATTCGTCCTGGGGACGCTCAATTCCTGCGCGACTGGTGTCGAACTCGGGGGTTTGTGGAAGGATTCGTCGAACCAGAGACGGCAGTTAATGAGATGTCAGTGGTGCTAGTTGATGAGACTGGGGAATTCGTCCGACGCCGTATCGGCGGCCCCAGAGGCATTGATGTTGTGGCAAAAATTATCGACGGCCCCGTCTACGACGTAGAAGAAACCGGGTACCCGCAAAGAATGCGCGAGCGCATCGAACGGGAACGCATTTTGCGTAAACGTGAGGAACAGCGACTCCGCCGAGAGCGGTTTGAACGTGGAGAATCGCCAGATAGGTAAATCAGATCGGCTTTACGATGCTTGAGATGGCGACCGTCGGTACTGACTGCTTCTAAACCACTCGGACCTCTGCGAGATTTTCGAATGCGATTTCGTGTTGAGCCCCGCGGTGGTTGTTCGCGCTGCAGTTTCGGCCCAGGCGCGGTGGTTCGACCGCTTAAGTGCGGTGCGAGTAACCGTTGGGGTGGCAGGTTTTGCCTGGGTGGTTGTTCGCGCTGCAGTTTCGGCCCAGGCGCGGTGGTTCGACCGCTTAAGTGCGGTGCGACTAACCGTTGGGGTGGCAGGTTTTGCCTGGGTGGTTGTTCGCGCTGCAGTTTCGACCTACAAGCGGTGCCCTGACCGCCTAAGTGCGGTGCGAGTAACCGTTGGGGTGGCAGGTTTTGCCTGGGTGGTTGTTCGCGCTGCAGTTTTGACCTGCAAGCGGTGTTCTGACCGCTTAAGTGCGGTGCGAGTAACCGCCCAAGGAGTCATCCCTGCGCATTGATCCCGGGGAACGCAGAAACCCGCGGGCCGGATGCCTCAACAACTTTTAAGACACCAGCCCGCGGGCTCAGCAACAGCAGAAGCTAGGAGGAATTACTTCTCCTGAGCAACCTGGTCTAGCAGTGCCAGGAAGGTTCGCACTGGAACTCCGGTGGCTCGCTTGGGGGTGTATCCGGAGACGCCACCGTTGTTGAACGAGGGGCCCGCGATATCCACGTGTGCCCATTCGGTGCCTTCGCTGACGAATTTCGACAGGTAGAGACCCGCGAACATCATGCCGCCGAAACGGGAGTTATGGGAGTTGCGGATATCGGCAACCGGGGACTTTAGCTCGGATTCTTGTTCCTCGAGCAGCGGCATAGCCCACGCGGGCTCGCCGACGGTGCGTCCGATTCCAGCGATCCGGTCGCGGAGTTCGTCGGTGCCCATGATTCCGGCAGTCTTGGAACCAAGTGCAACCATCTGCGCGCCGGTGAGGGTGGCAGTCTCGACGAGGTAATCGGGGTTGTCCTCGCAGGCACGGGCGATGCCATCGGCGAGCACCAAGCGTCCTTCAGCATCGGTGTTGATGATTTCGGAGGTAAGTCCGCCGTAGTGGGTAATGACATCGCCTGGGCGCTGCGCATCGCCAGAAGGCATATTTTCAGCCAACGGCAGGGTAGCGGTGATGTTGACTGGCAGTTCTAGCTTCGCCGCAGCGATGACGGTGGCAGCCACAGCGGCGGAGCCGCCCATATCGGAGATCATGTCTTCCATCTTCGATGCGGGCTTGAGGGAGATTCCGCCGGTATCGAAGGTGATGCCCTTGCCGACGAACGCAACCGTCTTCTTTGCCTTACGGGGGCTCCAGGTCAGACGCACCAACCGAGGGCCACGGGATGAGCCTTGGCCGACGGCGAGGATGCCGCCAAAGCCGTTCTTAGCTAGGGCCTTCTCGTCGAGGATTTCTACCTTGAGGCCAGTGGTCTCTGCCTCTGCGGCGATGATGCCAGCGTAGGACTCGGGGTAAAGATGTGAGGCTGGGGTGTTGACAAGATCGCGAGCCAAGATGACAGCCTCGGCGGTGATCACGGCAGTCTCGAACTCTGCCTTGTCAGTCTTTTCCGTGCCCAGGAAGGCAATTTCGGCAACCGGGGTGGAGGAGTCCTTTTCGCGGCGAATACCACGGTAGCTGTAAGCGCCCAGTGCGAGGCCTTCGACGGCGGCGGCCAGACCGAACATGCCCAGGGTGGTGGCGACGGTCTCCAAGCCGGTTAGGGTTCGGGCGGCGCTACCAGCTGCACGGCGCAGGATCTCATCGGTCAGTTCCTCGGGATCGCCCAGGCCGACAACGATGATAGAGTCCACGCCGAGTTTTTCGGGGGCCGGAACACGGGTGATTTCGTTGGCATCTCCGGTAGCGCCGACGGCGGTGAGGGAGCGTAGGACCTCGCGCAGGGAGGCGTCGTCAAGCAGGGTGGAGCCGGGTAGCTCCAATCCTTCTTCGCCAGCGAGTGCGGGGACGAGGAAAGCATCCGTGGATTTCGGGGCTTTCTTGACCAGCTTGAGCTGCGGGGTGGCGCTGCGAGCTGGAAGTGTGAACGTTGGGTTCGCCATGAATAGATCCTTTATCTGATAGGCAAGGGATACGTCCAGACTATAGATTGCGTCGGTGTAGCGTTGTCGCCATGTCGCCTCTCAAATTCACCGTGAATCGCACGAAAACTCCGACCTCCGAGGAAACGCGCCAAGAGATTCTGGCCAACCCTCGGTTCGGTAAGAACTTTACTGACCATATGATCACCATTCAGTGGGATGAGACCAACGGATGGCACGACGCCCGAGTGCGTCCCTATGAGTCCATTCCGATGGATCCGGCGACCACTGTTTTCCACTATGGCCAGGCGATTTTTGAAGGTGTTAAGGCATACCGCCAGCCGGATGGCTCCATCGCTACCTTCCGCCCAGAAGCCAACGCCGAGCGGATGCAACGCTCCGCCGAGCGGATGGCAATGCCGCCGCTGCCCACTGAGGATTTCCTAGAGGCTCTGCGATTGCTTGTCGACGCCGACTCCGACTGGGTGCCGGCAGCCGGCGGAGAAGCTAGCTTGTACTTGCGCCCGTTCATGATCTCGACCGAGGTCTCTTTGGGAGTTAGCCCTGCAAGTTCTTATACCTTCTTCGTGATTGCTTCACCTGTGGGCGCGTACTTCTCCGGGGGAATCAAGCCGGTGTCGGTGTGGCTCTCAGAGGACTACGTTCGGGCCGCCCCTGGTGGCACTGGTGCTGCGAAATTCGCTGGCAACTATGCCGCTTCTCTACTCGCCCAGGCTCAAGCCGACGAGAAGGGCTGCGACCAAGTCGTGTGGCTAGATGCCATCGAACATAATTACATCGAGGAAATGGGCGGCATGAACCTCATGTTCGTCTACGGCTCTGGTGAATCGGCCAAGATCGTCACCCCAGCACTCTCCGGCTCCTTGCTGCCTGGCATCACCCGTGATTCCCTGCTTCAGGTTGCCAGCGATATGGGCTACGAGACCGAAGAGGTCAAAATCTCCAAGACCCAGTGGCGCGATGATGTCGCTTCCGGTGCGATGACTGAGACCATGGCCTGCGGCACTGCTGCAGTGATCACCCCAGTTGGCCGCGTGCTGTCTAATGCCGGCGAGTTCGAGGTCAACAACAACCTCCCCGGGGAGATCACCATGGCTATGCGTGAGCGGCTCACTCATATCCAGCGCGGCGAGCTGCCCGATACCCACGGCTGGGTGCATTCACTGGTCCCAGCTGAAAACTAGGCTGGAGAAAGTTCCTCCGCGACGAGTTCGGCGGCGGCGCTGATCAATGGCAGCGCCGCAAGGGCACCGACGCCTTGGCCAGCATTGATATCCAAGGCAAGCAACGGGGTTAGCTCCAGAGCCTGTAGCGCAATCAGCTGCGCAGGCTCTGGGGTGAGTTGCCCCGCCCAAAACCAGTCACGTGCTCCGGGTGCGAGACGCTCGGCGACATAGGCTGCGACACTGACCGCGGCACCGTCAAGCAACACCGGGGTACGACGGATCGCGGCTTGAGCCAGGAAACCTACCAATGCCACAAAGTCGGGGGAGGAAGCTTTCCGCAGGACCTCGGTCGGTTCGGCCAATAACGTGCGGACACGGAACATAGCATCGCGGATCACGCATACCTTGTTTTTCCACAGCTGGTCACTCATCCCGACCCCAGTTCCGACCACCACCACAGGTTCGGTGCGAGTGAATGCGCCGATGATGGTCGCGGCGATAGTGCTGCTGCCTACACCGAGTTCTGCCGGGATAAGCAGATCAGCTCCGGAATCGACTTCACGGTCGGCGATGGCGCGTCCAATGTCTAGCGCACGATCGAATTGTTCGAGGCTCATGGCGTCTTCGACGTCAATAGCCCCGCTAGAGCGGGAAACCCGTTGTTCCCCCCATGCTTCATGATCGAGCGAGACATCTACGAGGCTTATCGACGCCCCCGCCGACCGCGCCAATACATTAACCGGCCCGGAGCCCTCGAGGATTCTCTGTGCTCGTTGTGCCGAGGCCTCTGCTGGGAGCGCCGAGACTTCGCGCGCGGCGATACCGTGGTCGCCTGCGAAGACGATCATCCGGGGCCTAGCGAGCGGTTGCGGTGGGACCTGACCCTGGCAGGAAGAGATCCACGCCGCAACCTCGCCGAGCCGACCTAATCCGGCTCCTACCGGGCGGGCATCGGCAAGTGCGTTAAGCACAGCTTCCTGGGAGGCGACGTCGGGTGCAACGACGGCGTCGAAAAGCGAGGACGTATCCAAGAAAAGCCTCCTGGGGTCGGGGTGAGACGGTCCACGTTTCAGACTCTAGTAGACCTTTGATCAGGAGTGTTTGGTGATTTCCACCTGGGGTTTGGGGGAGCGCCACTTCCGAGGCTGAGTAGCGCGGGAGTAGGCGTAGAAGCCCAAACCGAAACCGGCAGCGGAGGTATTCGGGAACTTCGCTCGAGTAGCCCGATTCGCTCGGCGGGCCAGCCAGACGCCTTCCATGAAAAAGGCGAACATCAAAATCATGGCGAACAGCGACATGACATTAGCCACCGTAGGCAACCAGGTGCCGATGAACAGGATCACCAAGAGGCCCAGTGCGACCGGCATGACGTAGTTATTCAAGAAACGGCGCGAATCGATCCAATCACGCACGAATCGGCGTTCCACACCCTTGTCTCGGGGAAGGAGGTATTTTTCTTCACCGCGATCCATAGCGGCATTGACTGCTTGGCTTTGCTCGCGAGACTTAGCCCGCTCACGGCGCTTATGTTCCTTCCATTCTTCTTTAGACATGGATTTCTTGAGTTCTTTGTTCTTGGCATTGCCGAGAAGGCCACCACTCGGACCAGCGGGATCGCGCATGACGCCACGCTCGATTTCGACATCGCGGCGTCTGGGCGTGGGGCGGCCCTTCGGCGGGGTATAGCTCTTAGGCCGCGACTCGCCTGAGTGAACCGAGTCTGTGACGTTCTCGCCCAGGCTCGTGTCAGTGACGTCGGCGACGTGGGATTCGGACTGAGTAGTTTCATCGGATTTCTGCCAGGGAAGTTTCACAATGCCCAGGTTACAAGGCCAGTAGGTCATTCGGGAATACGGGTACTCGCAGGCGTGTTAATTAGGGATAAGGCGCTTTGCCCGACATGGGAAGCCAGTGGGTAACCAAGGGCTACCGTGGCCATCTAGCACCCGTCAATAGTATGGTGGGCGGCTATAGCAGACTCTCAGTGCATTAGCGGGAGTTTTGGCGCCACCGAAATTCACATACGCAAGGAGATCAGTATGACAGCCCCTACCTCCGCAACCGGACTCATTCTCACGGATGCAGCAGCATCCAAGGCCAAGGCACTACTTGACCAAGAAGGACGGGATGACTTGGCACTGCGTATCGCCGTACAGCCGGGTGGCTGTGCTGGCCTGCGCTACCAGCTCTACTTCGATGATCGCACTCTCGATGGGGACAAAACCGACGAGGTCGGCGGTGTCCGCATGGTGGTGGACAAGATGTCGGTTCCGTACCTCAACGGCGCTCGCATCGATTTTGCTGACACCATTGAGTCTCAGGGATTTACCATTGACAACCCCAATGCAGGTGGATCCTGCGCCTGCGGCGACTCCTTCAACTGATTCGCGCTTAGCTGTCCTTGGAATCCAATAACGAAAACGCCCGCCTCCCCAGATTGAACTGGGTAGAGGCGGGCGTTTCGCAGTTTCAAGATTACAGATTGACTGGGTAGTCCTTTTCTTCAATCTGTGGGTCGATACGGTGCTCGACGAAGATGCCGTGCCAGATCATGAAGGCCAAGACTGTCCAGAGGCGACGAGAGTGATCAGAAACTCCGTCGCGGTGCTCTCGAAGCATCTCTAGTACGGCTTTTCGGTTGAAAATCTCATCAGTCTGAGATTCGTTGATGGTCTGCTGCGCCCAGCCAAAGAGCTCATCGCCAGCCAACCAATGTCGCATCGGGACTGGGAAACCGAGCTTCTTACGGTGCAAAACATGCGGCGGAACGATCTGCTCCATGGCCTTGCGCAGTGCGTATTTAGTGGTGCCGTTGGAGACTTTGAGCTCATGGGGAATCGTCTGTGCGACGGCAAAGACTTCCTTGTCCAAGAAAGGCACACGTAGCTCAAGGGAGTTAGCCATGTTGATCTTGTCGGCTTTGACCAAGATGTCTCCGCGCATCCAGGTAAAGAGATCTAGGTGCTGCATTCGAGCCACCGGGTCCATGTCCTGAGAGACCTGATAGATCGGGGCGGTGACCTCTTTGTGGTCCCACTCCGGCTTGGCCCAAGGGATCACTCGCTCCATTTGCTCGAAGCTGAAGGAACGAGCATTGCCGTAGTAGCGCTCTTCCATGGTCTGAGTTCCGCGGTCGAGCAGCGACTTGCCCTTGACCCCATCAGGAAGCACCCGACTGAGTTGACGCAGGCCCTTGAGTAGTGGGGAGGGGAGCTTTTCGAAGGGAGCGAGGGAGAGCGGTTCTTTGTAGATGGTGTAGCCGCCGAAGAGCTCATCGGCACCCTCACCGGAGAGCACAACCTTGACGTGTTTGCGAGCTTCTTGAGCCACAAAATACAGCGGGACCAGAGAAGGATCAGCCACCGGATCATCGAGGTACCACATGATTTTCGGGATGGCGGAGGCATATTCCTCTGGGGAGACCACCTTGACGATGTGTTCCACCCCGATGGCGGCAGCTGACTCGGCGGCTACATCTACCTCGGAATAACCCTCGCGCTCAAAACCAGTAGTAAAGGTCAGCAGGTTCGGATTATGACGCTTAGCCAGGGTGGCGATGGCGGTGGAATCGATGCCTCCAGAGAGGAAAGATCCGACGGTCACATCGGCACGCATGTGCTTTTCCACCGAGTCTTCCATCACCTTGGCGATCCGATCGAAGAGATCCTGCTCTGCTCCCTTGGGAACGGCGGTGATGGGAAACTGCGGCTTGAAATACCGCTTTGCGACGACCTCTTCTCCCGGTCGCAGCGTGACCGTGCAGCCTGATTCGACGCGGCGAATGGCGGAGTGCAAAGACTCTGGCTCCGGCACGTACTGCAGATCTACGTAGTGCTCGATGGCACGCCGGTCAAGGCTGAGATCCAGACCCAGCTCGGGAGCCATCTCGAGGATAGACTTCTTCTCCGAGGCGAATACGGTGCCGACGGGGGAGGTGGCGTAGAACAGGGGCTTGATACCGAATTGGTCACGTCCGACGAACATGACCTGTTCGAGGGTGTCCCAAATTGCGAAGGCGAACATGCCACGCAGATGCTCGACGACGTCCTCGCCCCAATGGTGGTATCCCACCACAATGGTCTCGGAGTCGCCTTCAGTATGGAAGGTGTGACCAGCCTCTTTGAGTTCAGCTCGCAGCTCAACGTAGTTGTAAATCTCGCCGTTGAAGATGAGGGTGTAGCGCTCTGGAGTATCTGCCGGGCCCCACACCAAGGGCTGGTGGGAGTGCTCAAGGTCAACGATGGAAAGACGATTAAAGCCGAAAATGGCTGATTCATCATTCCAAGTCCCGGCCTCGTCTGGGCCGCGGTGGCGCATGCATGGCAGCGCCCTGGTCGCGGCGTCAACGAAAGTGGACGCATTTCCGCCGCTGGTAAGCATGCCAAGGAAGCCGCACATGGTGGGAAGTGTTCTCCTCATATATTAACGGGAATGTAGAAGGGTCTGTCCCACGATACGACTCTTGAGCCTTCCTAGGGGAAACCGCCACGAAATCGAGGTTGTTTTGACGTGATTAGTGAAGACGGGTGTGGGTTAGTGATGGTGAGGGGCAAAGGGGCTGAAAGTCTCCCCGAACGGGTTGATACTTTAGGTTGACGCAGGCTAGCGGTCACTGTGAGATGGGTTACATCGGTTATGGAGTGGTTTTGCAGCATTGGGCGGTTAACCCGCAGGGGCTGTAATATTCTGAGTACTTTGTGTGGCACTGGTGACTAAGTGGGCCTGAGTTGGCAGGGGTAAAGCCCGTGGATGGAGTTCATTCATGAACTATCCTGCTGAATTAGGAATGCTTCACCAGTGTTCAAGGATTTAGCGTGGACAGGAAGGCAGACACACGTGGAACAGCGTAAAAAGCGTGGCTTCGCCCGTAAGGCGAGTCTCGGCGGAGTGATGGCACTCGGTGGCTTAGCGCTCGCCGGCTGTGACGTCGCTCCCCCGGAGAGCGTCAGCAAGATTCTCGGCATGGGTTGGCCGACGGGTATTACCCCAGAAGCTACCTCCATGTACAACTTCTGGGTTTGGGTGTGGGTTACCGCCTGGATCATCGGCATCATCATGTGGGCATTGTTCCTCGTGGCGATCTTCCGCTGGGGCGCAAAGAAGGCTGAAAAGCAGGGCAAGGGTGAGTTCCCGAAGCAGCTGCAGTACAACATTCCCCTCGAGCTCGTACTGACGATCCTCCCGATCTTCATCGTCATGGGACTGTTCTTCTTCACCGTCCAGACTCAGCAGAAGGTCACGGCCTTGGACAAGGATCCAGAGGTTGTTGTCGACGTAACTGCTTTCCAGTGGAACTGGAAGTTCGGCTACCAGCAGGTCGGCTCGGAGCTTAGCCCGACCGGAACCGTCTATGACGGACTGGATGAGGAACGCCAAGCCATCGCTGAAGAGTCTAAGTATGACGATGAGGAGTCGGTCGAGAATCCGAACCCGATTCACGGCATGTCTAAGGGCGATCAGTCCTACCTCCACTTCAACCAGATCGAAACCCTCGGCACCACTGAGGAAGTTCCGGTCTTGGTCCTTCCTACCGATACCGCCATTGAGTTCCAGCTGGCTTCCGGTGACGTCTCCCACGCTTTCTGGATCCCCGAGTTCCTGTTTAAGCGCGATGCTTACGCACACCCGGAGACCAACCAGCAGCAGCGCGCTTTCCAGATTGAGGCTATCGAAGAAGAAGGAGCCTTCGTCGGACGCTGTGCTGAGATGTGTGGCACCTACCACGCCATGATGAACTTCGAGCTTCGTGCAGTCTCTCCGGAGGCATTCACTGACTACATGCAGTTCCGCATCGACAACCCGGATGCTCCGAACTCTGATGCTCTGGCTTCCATCGGCGAAGCGCCCTATGCAACGTCGACTCAGCCGTTCAACTCAGATCGTCAGACCTGGGACGGCGAGAACTTCGTCGATAACAACGCCAACACCTAAACGAGGAGAAACACCATGCGTTCAAGCGCGAAACTGATGTACAGCATCGCCGCATTCCTCGCTGTGATGGCAGGCGTCTACATCTTTGCTACCAGCTATGTGGCAGATGACGCCTACCTCTTCCGCACTGAGTGGGTCGGTATTACTGCTCTAGTCCTTTCCTTTGGCCTAGCGTTGATGCTCGGCGCCTACCTTCATTTCACTGAGCGAAGGATCGATATCCTTCCCGAGGATTGGGAAGAAGCAGAGGTTGCCGATAAGGCTGGCATCTTGGGCTTCTATTCCCCGAACTCGATCTGGCCAGCCACCATGGCCGGTGCGATCATGGTCTTGGGCCTTGGTATTGCCTTCTGGTTCTTCTGGCTCATCGCCCTGGGCGCTGTCCTATTGATCTGGGCTACCACCATGCTCAACCTGCAGTACGGACTGCCTAAGGAAAAGCACTGATTTACTCGGCCTGACTTTTCTGGCCACGCACAAATCCGAAACACCCGCTCCCTCGCGATCTGAGGGAGCGGGTGTTTTCTTGTATCTGGGATTGGTGCGAACCTCGGATCACTTGGATCTAGCTGTGGCAGTTGGGAGAGCCTGGTGCTGGAGTTAGTTGGGTACAGCCGTTTCCTAGTCCGCAGCATTAGTGCTGTATCTGAAAGTGGTCTGGCCCTGGCGAACTCCATGACTGGTGGGGTGCGAGCTCCCGCGTTGTGTCGGCTGAGCCCCGGAGCGAAGGACGCGACCAGATTGCTGCTAGGCGTCAGGGGTGGAGTGACTGCTTAGCGCTGACGTCTCCGCAGTGGGGAAGAGGGGCGCCCGATAGTTATGGGAGGAGGAAAGGTGCAGTTCACGGGGGGTCATCCGAAAGTTGGAAGCTCTATATTCCGCTATTCTTGGCCTGTGATCTGGATCTCTATGGAGGTTGGCGAGTTTCCTGCGCAGGTGCTACGAGATGCGGTATGGTTACCGCCAGCAACTGCCAATATGGAGCTGGGGACTCCCTGGTGGTGGGTGACCTGCAGAAATGCAGCGTCGGTGGGGGGATCGAAATAGTTCCCGGGGGTGGGGAAGTTTTTCTATCGATTTTTTCGATCCATAAACCTGCTGGTGGTGTCGATGCTCTCTCTTCTTTGCGGGGGGAGATGAGGTGACTTCCGCATTCAGACCCGTCATACTGTCTTACGTGACGAGCGCAATTTCAAACCCAGGTATGGCAGCACCACAACGTGTGCCGGCACTTAACCGACCCAATATGGTCAGTGTTGGCACCATCGTGTTCCTGTCGCAGGAATTGATGTTCTTCGCCGGTCTGTTCGCGATGTATTTTACTTCGCGTGCTAACGGTCAAGCAGGAGACTGGGCGGAGCAAGCGGAGCATCTTAATGTTCCTTATGCTCTGGCCATCACCGTTATTCTGGTGTCCTCCTCCTTCACCGCGCAGATGGGCGTCTTCGCAGCTGAAAGGGGTGACGTTTATGGTCTTCGAAAGTGGTTCCTTATAACCATTTTGTTAGGAACAACCTTCCTTGCTGGTCAGAGCTTTGAGTATTACGAGCTTGTCCATCATGGGATGACTATCCAATCGAGTGTCTATGGCTCGGTCTTCTTCATTACAACGGGCTTCCACGCCGCACACGTCTTAGCTGGCGTGCTGGGCTTCGTGGTTGTCCTCATGAGGATTGGTCGCGCTAAGTTCACGCCGGCACAGGCCACCGCGGCCATGGTGACGTCGTACTACTGGCACTTCGTTGACGTTGTCTGGATCGGCCTCTTCATCGTTATTTACTTCATCCAGTAGGCCGTAGTCCGCCGAGTTACTGGGCCTACAGCCCTTCACTTTCCGTTCACGATTTTCAAAAGGGAAACTGATGGAAACCACCCCGAATACCGCCCCCGCGGACGACACAACGTCGTCCCCGTCGGCCAAGAAGGTTCGAAATCGCCGTAAAATGCGACGGACCGTAGCTGGCGCCTTCGCCCTAACCCTGGGCCTTACCGGCGCAGGCGTTTTGGCGACGGCCCTTACCCCGGACGCTCAGATCGCCACCGCGCAGTCTGATGACCAGGCATTGATCCAAGAAGGCAAAGACCTCTACGAAGTTGCCTGCATCACCTGTCACGGTGCCAACCTGCAGGGTGTGCCCGATCGTGGCCCATCTCTGATCGGTGCTGGCGAAGGAGCGGTCTACTTCCAGGTCCACTCCGGACGCATGCCGATGATGTCTAACGACGCACAGGCCGAGCGCAAGACTCCTCGATACACCGAGCAGCAGACGCTGGCTATGGCCGCATATGTTGCTGCCAATGGCGGTGGACCGGAACTCGTGTTCAACGAAGACGGCACCCTTGCTATGGAGGAGCTCCGCGGAGAAAACTTCGATGGCCAGATGGCCGCCGAGGATATCGCCCGTGGCTCTGAGCTCTTCCGCTTGAACTGTGCTTCCTGCCATAACTTCACCGGTCGCGGCGGCGCGCTGTCCTCCGGTAAGTACGCTCCGGGTCTTGACCCAGCGAATGAGCAGGAAATCTACCAGGCGATGCTCACTGGCCCGCAGAACATGCCGGCCTTCTCTGATCGTCAGCTCAGTGCTGACGAGAAGAAGGACATCATCGCCTTCATTAAGAACGCTAAGGAAAACCCCTCTCCCGGTGGTTGGTCCCTCGGCGGTCTTGGCCCAGTCAATGAAGGCTTGGCCATGTGGTTTATCGGCATCACCCTCGTCGGTGCAGCTGCTATGTGGATTGGATCCCGCTCATGAGTGACTCGAAAAGGACCTACACGGACCAAGAACTCAACGCGATGAGCAATGACGAGCTCGCGCGCCTGGGTACAGAGCTTGACGGCGTGACCGTCGCTTATCGCAAGGCACGTTTCCCCGTAGCCAACGATCCCGCTGAGAAGCGTGCTGTTCGTGCCATTTACATCTGGCTGGCCATCGGTATTCTCGCCGGCATCGCTTTCCTTGGTGTCTACATCTTCTGGCCTTGGCAGTTCCAACTGCTCGGCGACGATAACCACATGTTCCATACCCTCTACACCCCGCTACTGGGTGTGACCTCAGGTTTGTCAATCCTGGGATTGGGCTTTGCGGTTGTTCTCTACGTTAAGCGAATTGTCCCGGAAGAGATTTCGGTGCAGCGTCGCCACGATGGTCCCTCGGAAGAGGTTGATCGCCGTACGATTACTGCTTTGCTGAATGATTCTTGGGAGACCTCGACCCTAGGCCGCCGCAAGGCGCTGCAGGGTCTGCTCGGCGGAGCTGGAATTCTCGCAGGTTTGGTCGTAGTTGCTCCTTTGGGCGGCATGATCAAGAACCCGTGGAAGGCCAGCGAGCTCGGTATCATGGGCGATGGCACTCTCTGGACTTCAGGTTGGACTCTTCACAACGAAGGGGTCACTCTCTACTTGGCTCGTGACACTGGTGCCATCGCTGAAGAACACACCGGCGATTCTGGTACTCACTGGACCACCACTGGTATTTCTCGGCTGGTTCGTGTTCGTGCCGAAGATCTAGATGCCGGCGCAATGGAGACTGTCTACCCGTTGACTGCAGAAGATGCTAACGATGGCGAGAACTACGATCCTTCCCGCGATGTCTATGAAAATCACATGCACTCGATCCACGGTCCGCGTAACCCCGTGATGCTGATCCGCCTGCGCACTGCTGATGCCGAAAAGGCCATCGAGCGCGAAGGTCAGGAAGACTTCCATTACGGTGACTACTACGCGTACTCGAAGATCTGTACTCACATCGGCTGCCCGACCTCGCTGTTTGAGGCTCAGACGAACCGTATTCTTTGCCCGTGTCACCAGTCGCAGTTCGATGCGCTTCAGTACGGTAAGCCGATCTTCGGCCCGGCGGCCCGTGCGCTGCCGCAGCTGCCGATCGAAGTCGATGAAGAAGGTTACTTCGTCGCTAAGGGCAACTTCATTGAGCCCCTTGGCCCGGCATTCTGGGAGCGTACGTCCTAATGAGTAAAAAAATGGCCCAAGCGGCTAATAACATTGATTCTAGGTACACCGTTGCGGGGCTACTTCGCCCTCAGCTCAACAAGGTGTTCCCGACCCACTGGTCGTTCATGCTCGGTGAGGTGGCGCTCTATAGCTTCATCATCTTGCTGCTGACTGGTGTCTACCTAGCCCTATTCTTCGATCCTTCCATCACGAAGGTCATCTACGACGGCGCTTACCTGCCGCTCAACGGTGTCGAGATGTCCCGTGCATATGCCACGGCGTTGGATATCTCCTTCGAGGTCCGTGGCGGACTCTTCGTTCGCCAGATGCACCACTGGGCCGCACTGATGTTCATGATGTCGATGGTCGTCCATATGCTCCGTATCTTCTTCACCGGTGCGTTCCGTCGCCCGCGTGAAGCCAACTGGATCATTGGTTGCACCTTGATCATCCTGGGTATGGCCGAGGGCTTCATGGGTTACTCCCTCCCGGACGACCTGCTCTCCGGTGTTGGCCTGCGCATTATGTCGGCGATCATTATCGGCCTACCGATCATCGGTACCTGGCTGCATTGGTTGATCTTCGGCGGCGACTTCCCCTCTGATCTGATGCTTAACCGCTTCTACATCGCCCACGTGCTGATCATCCCGGGCATTCTGCTTGGCTTGATTGCTGCTCACCTTGCCCTGGTCTGGTACCAGAAGCACACCCAGTTCCCGGGTGCTGGTCGTGCAGAGAACAACGTGGTCGGTATCCGAATCATGCCATTGTTTGCTACCAAGGCCATCGGCTTCGGTCTGCTGACTGCTGGTGTGCTGGCACTGATGTCAGGTCTGCTGACGATTAACGCAATTTGGTTGCTCGGACCGTACAACCCCTCGCAGGTTTCTGCAGGTTCGCAGCCTGACGTTTACATGTTGTGGACAGATGGCCTGGCTCGTGTCATGCCCGCGTGGGAGCTCTACCTTGGCAGCTACACCATCCCTTCAGCCTTCTGGGTTGCTCTGGCAGCTGGTTTGATGGTGGTTGTACTCTTCGCCTACCCATGGATTGAGAAGAAGGCCACTGGTGATGATGTTCACCACAACCTTCTGCAGCGTCCTCGCGACGTGCCGGCACGTACCGGCGTCGGCGTCATGGGTATCGTGTTCTTCATGCTGGTGACCATCTCTGGTGGTAACGACCATATTGCGCACTTCTTCCAGATCTCGCTGAACGCGATGACCTGGTTCGGTCGAATTGGCATCATCATTCTGCCTCCGCTGGCTTACTACATCACCCATCGCATCTGCGTTGGCCTGCAGCGTTCCGACCGTGAGGTCTTGGAGCACGGTATCGAAACCGGCGTCATTAAGCAGATGCCCAACGGTGCCTTCGTGGAGATCCACCAGCCCTTGGGCCCGGTTGATGAACACGGACACCCGATCCCGCTTGAGTACGCTGGTGCGATTGTGCCGAAGCAGCTCAACGAGCTCGGCTTTGCAGAGATCGAGGCCAGGGGATCCTTCCTCAAGCCTGATCCTGAGGATGTCACCGACAAGCTTGACGCCATTCACCACGAGAATGCTCTCGAGGAGAAGGCAATGTACGAAGCACTCCAAGCTGAGAATGAAGCTAGGGATCGTCGCGACGGTCTGCTGGACTAATATTGCTTGGGCTTTGATCCGCTCACCGAAAGATCCCGTCTCCCCAGTTTTGGGAAGGCGGGATTTTTCGTTGAGCTAGGAGAATATGGACCACCTTCTAGGTGATGTAGTCAGCCTAAAACGAGCATTTATTCCTAGGCTGAGCCATTTGGGTGTGGTTGAAGCAATCCTGCATCGGTTGGGATGGGCATCTCTTAAACGGATGATCCAGGGCGCATTGATCTGGTTCTAGTAGAAGGGGCAGGTCTATCTATTGAGCTCAGCTAGCTGGCCACTGAGTTAGTCGTATCGAGGGTTTGCTAACAACGAGATGGAGTTGCCCATTTACACTCTGCTTGGGAGAGAAGACGATCACTGTTGATGAAGTGGGAGTATGCAGCAGCATTGGTCTAGATAGTTCTAGGCGGGCAGTTGCCCCATATGCGCTTTCTGATGTGTCTGGCAGTGAAGGGGGCTACAGCCGCTGTTGCTGAAGTAACGCATGGGACGGCTTGGGGGTGTCAGTTTGATGGGGAGCTAGTGCACCTGTCTAGAGATGCTCTTGTTACTTAGCCCGGCATTCTTGATGTCGTCTCAGTGGAAATCTCATTATGTGTCCTGAATCACTTGTAAAGGTCTGTGAATCTCAACTTCTTCACAATTTCAGGGCTATCGACCCAGGGCCTTTGGAAAGTGCAGTTCAGGGCGGGGTTTCCGTTTTGGGCTGTGAAGATTGCGTAGTCCGATGGTTCCGCATGAATTTGATAACGACGAGGTAACGGCTGGCGATGGCTGGTCCCATTGGACAGACTTCGTTGCTGTTTTGTAACCTGACTGAGACATTGCGGGGCAGCCGATAGTGCGGCCCGGTGATCTGAACTAACAAAGACCAACGCCGAACCTTAGGCAATGACAATTCACCACGAATGTCAGAACCGGGGGCCGGGGAACCAAATAGCTTTCATCTGGGGTTTATCCCTCGCAAGAGCGTCTCCCAAGTTTTAGATGGGCGACGTGGAGCGGGGGAGGGGCGTTTCCTTCTCTCAACCCGTCAGCTAACCCGGTAGGCCACAAGGAAGATCTGGAGAATAAATTAGTGTCTAAGCACCGCCGTCAGGGTAATTCTACTCGCCGCATCGCTACCGCTTCTGCTGTCGTCATGGGAACCACCATGCTGGCCCCCGGCATCGCCGGCGCAGCTGAGGTAGTTGTACCAAACACTGACCTCAGCTTCGAGGTTGCTGGCCTTGAGAATATCCCTGGCATCTCTTCCGTCCCGGAGATCGGCCAGTTCGTCCCTTCGTTGCAGGCAGAGACCTTCACCGCTGGTCCGGTTGCAACTGACGTGACCTCCATCGCGCCGATGGCATCTTCTACTTCTACCGGCCAGGCCATCGTTGACGCCGCCCGTGCGAAGATCGGTTCCCCCTACGTTTACGGTGCTGCCGGCCCCAGCGCCTTCGATTGCTCTGGCTTGACCTCTTGGGTCTACCAGCAGGCTGGAAAGACCATCCCTCGCACCTCCCAGGCGCAGGCTAGCCAGGGCCAGCAGGTCTCATTGGATCAGCTCCAAGCGGGCGACATCATCGCCTACTACGGTGGGGCCTCCCATGTCGGTATCTACACCGGCAACGGCACCATCATTGACGCCCTCAACTCCGGCGTCCCGGTTGCTGAGCGTGCACTGGACTACATGCCGATCCATTCGGCAGTGCGCTTCTAAGCTGCTCGCTGTGCTGCCGGTTTAGCCGGGAGCTTTTCGACCCCGCCCGCATAACCGCTCACTGCGGTGGTGCGGGCGTCGTGCGTGTCTACGGAGGGATGCCCGCGTCCCGTCTATAGTGATCAACGTTGTTTCTTTTTGTCCTTCTGCCGAAAGTTGAGCTGTGCGCCTCAGTCTCGCTAGCAATCGCCGTTGTCATCCGATCATTTCGGCGGGTTGTGCTGCTGTCCTGTTGGTAACAGGGACCACGTTTGCCGCGACCGCCAACGCAGATGAAGTCGATGAGCTGATAGCGGCTATGTCGGAGGTTTCTCAAGAGGCGTCCGCGCAGAACGAAGAAGTCAAGCAGCTGGAGATTGATATCGAAGCCGGGCAAGCCGAGCTAGAGCGTCTGCAGGCGGATGCTGATAGCGCTCAGCAGTTTGCTGATTCTGCCCGGACAGCAGAAGAAGAATACCAAGGTGAAGTCAATGACTTGGCTGGCGCTAAATACCGGGGGTTGATGGTAGATCCGGTGATCAATGCCATTGCTGCCAGCAACCCACAAAACGCTATTGATAGAGCTGCTTACCTAGGGACGCTGACACGAGGTGCTGAGGCGGTCGTCGATAAGCTCGCTGAGGCCACTGCGGAAGCAGCCGTCTCACACACTGATGCCTCTCGCGCATTGGCTGAGGCGTCCTTTCAGCAGAGTGTTCTTGAGCAGCAAATGGCAGAGCTTGATGCTGGCCAAGAAGAGCTGAACGAACGCATCGCCGACATTGAAGAACAAGTCAACGCACTTCCGCCTGCGGACCAAGCGCGATGGGAAGGGAAGAACTCGCCCATCGGAGATGCTGATCTCAGCTCCGTGTCCGGTTCTGGGGCGGTATCTGCTGCACTGGCTAAGTTGGGCTCTCCCTATGGTTGGGGTGCTGTTGGGCCGAGTCAATTTGACTGCTCTGGGCTAATGTACTGGGCATATCAGCAGCAAGGGCAGTCTATTCCTCGTACTTCGCAGGCTCAGCTTGCTGGTGGAACTCCGGTTTCCCGAGCTGATCTACAACCGGGCGATATCGTCGGCTACTACCCAGGGGTGACCCACGTCGGTATGTATATCGGAAATGGTCAGCTGGTGCACGCCTCCGATTACGGTATTCCTGTGCAGATTGTGTCCGTTGATTCCATGCCTTGGGCTGGCGCAGTCCGCTACTGATCAACCATAAGATGCCACGTATTCTCCTGGTAACCAATGATTTTCCGCCCACTGTTGGCGGCATTCAGTCCTACTTACGAGACTTCCTAGACACCCTTGATCCAGCTGATGTCTTGGTCTTTGCTTCTACCCAGGACTCGCAGGCGGCCCGTGATTTTGATGCGACCTTGCCTTATCAAGTGATTCGGTGGGCTCAAAGCATGATGCTGCCTACCCCAGCAACGAGTCGAGAGATGTCTAGAATCATCGCTGACTACGGTATTGAGACCGTCTGGTTCGGGGCGGCCGCCCCACTAGCGCTTATGGCGAAGGCCGCCCGTTCAGCAGGCGCTGCCAAGGTGATTGCCTCTACCCACGGCCACGAGGTGGGCTGGTCGATGATTCCTGGTGCACGCCAGATACTCCGGAGAATCGGGGATCATTGCGACGTAGTTACCTACATATCTGACTACACCTTGGGGCGTTTTAATACTGCCTTTGGCTCGCATCCGCAGTTTGTCCACCTCCCTTCCGGAGTGGATATCCAGACTTTTCAGCCGGTGGGCTCACAACTGCAGGCTCAAACCCGTGATCGGCTTGGTGTCGGTGCGGATCCCTTAGTGGTTTGTATCTCGAGGCTGGTTGCACGCAAGGGGCAAGACCAACTTATTCGTGCTTTGCCGCAACTAAGACTGAGCCATCCTAGAACGCGCCTGCTCATCGTTGGTACGGGTGGCTATGAATCGAGGTTGCGCAGGTTAGCAGCAAAAGAGGGCGTTGACAACGCCGTCGTTTTCACCGGTTCGCTACCCTTTGATGAGATGAAAGCGATTCTGGGCTGCGCGGATGTATTTGCCATGCCAGCGCGTACTAGAGGCAAAGGACTCGACGTTGAAGGCCTGGGGATCGTCTACTTGGAAGCTCAGGCTTGTGCAATACCGGTGATAGCTGGCAATTCGGGAGGTGCTCCGGAAACCGTCACTGCTGATAGCGGCATCGTGGTCGATGGTGGAGACCTCAAGGAACTGACTATGGCCCTCGAAGAGCTGTTAGCCGATCAAACTCGTCGCAAGGAAATGGGAGAGGCTGGCAGAGTCAATGTAGAAGACAACTGGACGTGGGAGATTATGGGTGCTCGGCTGCGAGAGATAGTGGTGCCAATGTGATGACTTGGGTGATTGCTGGCTATAATCACCAGTTTGCAGTGATATGTCCGACGAAGGTGGCTCCATGAATCCCGACCCGCAGGTGACGACTCTGGGGTTTGACATCGGTGGCACCAACGTGCGTGCCGGAGTTGTTACCGCCGACGGTGAGATCATCGATTCTCGTAGTGGTGCCACGCCTGGTACTGCTGCGGAGTTGGAAGATCTAATTGCCAGCATGGTCGCTGAACTGAGCGTTAAGCATCAGCCAGCTGCGGTTGGACTGGCCATCGCAGGCTTTTTAGACCCAGAGTGTGAGACTGTCCGTTTTGCCCCTCATCTGCCGTGGCGCGATGCCCAGGTGCGTCGTGATCTGCAAGAGCGTTTAAAGCTGCCAGTAAAATTGGAACACGATGCGAACTCCGCAGCGTGGGGAGAGTACCGCTTCGGTGGTGCCCGGAATGTTGGTACTTGGGTGTTTTTCGCCGTAGGTACAGGCATCGGTGCCACACTGATGATTGATGGAAAGATCTACCGTGGAGCCCATGGAACTGCGCCTGAATTTGGTCACCTGACTGTCGTCCCCGGAGGTCGTCAGTGTGCCTGTGGAAAGCGAGGTTGCCTAGAACGCTATGCCTCCGGTACCGCTCTAGTCGAGACCGCAATAGAAGTAATCGAGCGAGATCCTTCCCTGCGAGACTGCGAACTGGGCCGTCGGATTCAAGCTAATCCAGGGGAAATAACAGGCAATGACATCATGATTGCTGCCCGCAACTCAGACATTGCCGGCCTAGCAGTGATCGCTGAATTTGCAGAGTGGCTAGGGCAAGGCCTGGCGATCGTGGCAGATGTACTCGACCCAGCTTTGATACTCATCGGCGGGGGAGTCTCGCGAGACGCAGACCTTTATTTAGACATTAGTAAGGGCAAAATGGCACGGAGTATTGTCGGTGCCGGATACCGTCCGCTGCCCGATATCGTTGGGGCAGAACTGGGCGCAGACGCAGGTATGATTGGCGTGGCGGATTTAGCTCGCCAACATACTATTAGTTAAACGCATACGACTGGGGAGAAAACATGCATAACAAATGGTACTGGGCCTTTAAGAATGTATTTATTGGCCCAGCCTTGAGGGTATGGAATCGCCCTTGGATCGAGGGAGTGGACAACATTCCTACTGAAGGCCCCGCTCTGGTGGCCTCGACACACCAGTCAGTGATGGATTCCTTCTTCTTCCCATTGGTCTGCCCACGCCAGATCATTTTTCCGGCTAAATCGGAGTACTTCACCAACACTGGCATCATCGGCGCTATTCAACGATGGTTCTTCAAAGTCTTGGCGCAGGTGAAAGTTGATCGCACCGCTACCAACGCTGGGGATGCTACTCAAGCAGCAGCTTTAGAAGTACTGGAAAGGGGCGATGTCTTTGCCATTTATCCGGAGGGCACGCGTTCTCCTGATGGCCGGATCTACCGCGGACGGACCGGCATGGCACGTATCGCCTTGGCTAGTGGCGTTGAGATCATCCCCGTGGCCATGATTGACAGCCGTCGCGCCAACCCAATTGGTACCTGGATTCCTCGCCCAGTGAAGGTGGGCATGGTCGTCGGCGAGCCCATTGATGGTCGAGCCTATGTATCTTCCCTAGGACTAGATCCAGATTCACGGGAGGCAGTTCGCCCACTGACCGACCATGTGATGATGATCTTGGCTGAGCTGGCAAAGCAGCCGTATATCAATATTTACGCCTCCGAAGTTAAAGCCTCCCTAGCTGCTGGCTACGGATACCCGCAGGGTGCGGAGATTTAGTCGTCCGCTAGGAGCATTGGACAACTCACGCATCCCCTATATAGTGAAGCGAGCATGCCGACCGGCAGCTTTAATGAACTTCATGATATAGGTGGTATGAGTCGATGACGGCTAAGAAGGAGCGCCTCGACTGGCCAGATATTGCCAAGGGATTGTCAATTTTCGGGGTGGTGCTACTACATGTCAGCCTGGCTATCCCCGAGGGCATGGACACCTTTGTCGCCCAACTCAACCGTTTCCTCGATCCGCTCCGGATGCCCCTGTTTTTCCTAGTCAGTGGATTCTTCTCAGCGAAGGTTTTTCGACTGAGTCTGCGTGAGTTGTTTTTAAGCCGATTGTGGTTTTTTCTCGTGCCCTACGTTATTTGGGCTCCGATCGAGCTGTGGCTGAAATTCCGTGAATATCACATGTTCGATGGCTCTGAAATGCCAGGAATTGGTCGCTATCTTGGCCAGCTACTGACCGGCACCGGAATGTACTGGTTCCTATTCGCGCTGGTGGTGTTCAACCTTATTCTCTGGGCCACCCGTACTCTGCCTTCTTGGGGAGCAGTGTTGGTGAGCTTTTCCCCGATCCTGCTGCTTCCGCTGCATTCTGATGTCCACATGGTCGGCAAAGCAGTGCTGTATCTTCCAGTGTTTATTATCGGTGCTCATTTCCGCCAGAAAATAGCTGATTTCGCGGCGGGTGGGACCTCGGTACGCAACTTGAGCCGAAGTCTGATTCTTTATGCTGTGGCCTTTAGTGTTTCGAGCAGCTGGGTATACCTCAACACCGTCGCTGAGATCTCTGTTACTTGGCCGCTGCCAGGACCTGAGACCATCAACTATTTCGATCTGAGACTGGTAGTCAATTCGGTGGTTCAACTGGCAATGATGCCGATGGCCATCATGTTCGCCATTATGTTGTCGAAGGTGCCGGTGCTTTCCAACGGTCTGAAGTTCCTGGGACGGCACACTCTGGTGATCTATCTCGGACACCCTCTGGCACTGACGGTGCTCTACCACTACAACATGCGTGCAGTAGATCTTCCGATCAGTCGAGATGCTGAGAGCTGGCTCAACTCCACCGCATTCTGGATGGTTATCGGCCTGGTTATCTCGGCAATTGGAGCTTTTGTACTGTGGATTATTACCCAAATCCCTTACCTGAGGTGGACGCTTATGCCTCCGCGTTTGCCCTTCTGGGACGCTACTCCAGTTCAACAATCTAAAGAATCGGTGAAGGCAGAAGCTCTCGAGCTTAAAGTGGCCCGAGAATAATCCGAACCAGTAGGGAAACCGCCAAGCTGGCAAAGGTCGCGAGGACCACCCACGACCACACTTTCCGCGCCGTCGTTTCTGGCTCAACTCCAGTGCGGGATGGAATCATCAGCGAGGGTGCCCACAATGCGCTGATCAAGATCAAGATCGCCACCACTAAGTATGAGTTACCCAGCAGTTGAGTCCACCACGGCCAGTCATATTCGACATCGTTGGTTCGTGGCAGCAGCCAGTGCGGTCCGATGAGCATAACCGCAGTGACCCCGGTTGCGAGGAAGAACGCGAGACGTCGATAAGTTCCCTTCGGCGCATGCCAGGCAGCGATTGCTAAGGCCACAGCAAAGGGGACCAACCAGACCCAGTGGTGGGACCATGACACCGGTGAGCACAACAGTGCGGCTAGGGAAGCCAAGAGGACCAATCCCAAATCCGGGGAAGCGTCCGTGTTCCGAGCAGTCCGCTCGACCAGCACCATCGCGGTGATAATAGTGGCAAGAGCGAGTATCACGAGCACTAGCCACGGCAAACTAGAAGAGGTCTGTTCAGGATCCGACAAACGGGTCAACATACCCCGGATGGACTGATTTCCAGCGTAGGCCAAGCCACCGATCCTGCCTGGGTCCGAAAGCGTATCCAACCAATAGGTCAGTGAATTCTGTGGACTAATCAGGGCAGCCAAGAGTGTCACAGCCACCGCTGAGGCTACGGTCGTAGCCGCCTCTCGCCATTGGCGCCGGACGAAAAAGATCAGAATAAACACAGCAGGAGTCAGCTTGATTGCCGCTGCTAGGCCGATGAGAACACCCCGGGGTAAAAGCGTCCGTCGAGCAAGGACATCGGTGAGTACCAAGGTCATCAGCAAAATATTGACCTGACCAAATGACAAGGTCTCCCGGACTGGCTCGGCTAATAGCGCCAAGGGAAGGACTATCGTGGCGATGACCCGATGATCCTGGTCCGACCACTCCGGCAGGCTGTGACGAACGACGAGGACCACGCACCACCACAAAGCTACTGCGGTAGCCACCGTCAATAGAGCGGAACCGAGACCAAGGGGAATCCACGCTAATGGCGCGAACAAAATTGCGGCAAGCGGGGGATAAGTGAAAGGAAGGTCGATTCCCTCGACTTGGTAGAGACGAGTGTAGAGCTCCTGGCCCTCCAAAAATGCTCGCCCACCTTCGCGGTAGACATCATAATCAATGTGGTAATACCAGCTGAGGCCGGAAGTAATCAGCCAAGGCAATAATGCAGCCACTGCCAGCAATACCGAGATGGCGACGACAACGGTCCTACTGCGGCCGCTGAGCCAAGCAGGGCGTTCTAATGGGGAAACTATGAGTGAAGGGGAGTACACAGGATGACTATATCTGGCCAGGGCACGGCTACCCGAGCGCCAGTGGGGGTTGTCAGCCAGTTAGGCTAAAGAACGATCCCGCCACAGGTGTGGGAATTCGTGAAGGGACGAGTTGGCCGTGCGCTATTTCTACGACACTGAGTTTATCGAGGACGGCCGTACCATCGAGCTGGTCTCAATCGGGATCGTGGCCGAGGACGGGCGGGAATATTACGCCGTATGCACGGACTTCGACCCTTCCAAGGCCAACGGCTGGGTTCGGGAAAATGTGCTAGACAAACTGCCCAATCCGGCGTCTAAAGCATGGAAATCTACCGATACCATCCGCTCCGAAGTCTATGACTTTCTCAAATCAGGGGCCGGACGGACCGAGCTGTGGGCATGGGTGGGTGCCTATGATCATGTCCTGTTGGCACAAATGTGGGGGGACATGACGGGGCTTCCCCGGGAGATTCCGCGTTATACCCGAGAGCTCCGTCAGTACTGGGAGTTTGCCGGCAACCCGACCTTGCCGGATGCCCCGACGGGTAGTCATGACGCACTAGTTGATGCTCGGCATAACTTGGCAAAGTTCCAAGCCTGCGCCAAGGTCTTGCCGTTGGGGCGCAACAACCGCATTCTCTAGTAGCACTGTTGCTGGTCGTACGTGCTCCTCGCCTCAAGTTCGTGATATGAATATGAGTGTGAGTTGGACTGTTGATATTCCTAAAGAAGTTCTCCCTGATCTGCCGCCGCTGCCGGCTAGCCTGAATGAGCAATTTCAGGATGTGATCTCGCGTACGGCATATCAGCAGCCGACCTGGGATCGCGCTCAAGCCGAAAACGTCCGCAAGATCCTCGAGTCGGTGCCTCCGATTATTGTTGCTCCGGAGGTCACTGCGCTTTCCCGCCAGTTGGCTGATGTTGCCAACGGCGAGGCCTTCCTGCTTCAGGGCGGTGACTGCGCTGAGACCTATGAGTCCAACACTGAGCCCCATATTCGGGCCAACGTTAAGACTCTCCTCCAGATGGCAGTTGTCCTGACCTATGGCGCTTCCACCCCAGTGGTGAAGCTGGCTCGTATTGCTGGGCAATACGCGAAGCCGCGTTCCCAGGACCTAGATGCCAACGGTTTGCCCAACTATCGCGGCGACATCGTCAATGGCGTTGAGCCCACTCCTGAGGCTCGTCGGCATGACCCCGCACGTATGATTCGGGCCTATGCTAACGCCTCTGCCGCGATGAACTTGGTCCGTGCATTGACCTCTTCCGGAACTGCTGATTTGCAGCGCGTGCATGAGTGGAACCGCGAGTTCGTTTCGCAGTCTTCTGCCGGCGCCCGCTATCAGGCACTGGCAGATGAGATCGAACGAGGGCTTAGCTTCATGGAAGCCTGTGGAGTGAACGATGATTCACTGCGCACCTCCGATATCTATTGTTCGCATGAAGCACTGTTGGTGGATTACGAGCGCGCGATGCTGCGCCTGCATGAGGACGAAGACGGCGTAGTTCGTCTCTATGATCTCTCTGCTCACCAGCTCTGGATCGGCGAGCGTACCCGTGGCATTGATGATTTCCATGTCAATTTCGCGGCTATGATCGCCAACCCAGTGGGCATCAAAATTGGCCCGTCTATCACTCCGGAAGAAGCGGTTGCCTATGCCGCCAAGCTGGACCCAGAGCGGATTCCTGGCCGGCTGACTTTTGTCGCTCGGATGGGCTACGACAAGGTTCGCACGGTATTGCCTCCGATCATTCAGGCTGTCGAAGCCGCCGGGCATAAGGTGATCTGGCAGTCAGATCCAATGCACGGCAACACCTTCACCGCATCCAATGGTTACAAGACTCGTCACTTCGACAAGGTCATCGATGAGGTTCAGGGCTTTTTCGAGGTCCACCGCGCCTTGGGTACCCACCCAGGCGGCATTCACATCGAGCTGACCGGTGAAAATGTCACTGAGTGCCTTGGTGGAGCCGAGGACATTGCTGACGTCGATCTGCCGGGCCGCTATGAATCCGCATGTGATCCTCGTCTGAACACTCAGCAGTCGTTGGAGCTTGCCTTCTTGGTAGCAGAAATGTTGCGCAACTAGCCCATCTGAGGAGGCCAGTAGGCTTTCTTAATTTATCCCCCAGACTCATTTCTCTTCTGGAAATGGGCCTGGGGGATTATCTATAGAACAAGGTTCTTAATATGAAGGCACAGCAGCTACGTACACTCATGGCAGCTTCGGCTACCGTGGCCATTTCACTGGGGAGTATCTCTCCAGCTGCGGCGCAAAGCGCAGAAGAAGGGGTCAACGGAGTCATCGCTGGTTCAGTCGAAGGCTCCAGCCAAGATCTGGAATGGACCGGTTCCACTTTGGAAGCGGCACTGAGCTCGCTTAATGCTATTGGTTCAGCTGATATTTCGCTCAGCGGCCCATTAGTCTCTAGCAACTCTGAATATCCTCTGGCGACTAGGGACATTGAGAAGGCTGAGATTCTTGACCGCCGAGTTATTGATGCAGGTGAGCGGCTAGAGCGTTGGACTATTGCCTCACCAGCTATGCAACGCGACGTCTCCGTCCAGATTATGAGAGCCGCTGACTCGGAAGCACCTGCACCGATGCTTTATATGCTCTCAGGAATTAATACTCCCTATAACGCCGGGTGGGTGGAAGAAGGCGACCTCTCCTCTGTATTTGGTGATCAAGATGTCACCCTGGTTATCCCTACTGAAGCCTCAGCATCGATGTTCTCCGACTGGGTATCTAAAGACTCAGCTCTCGGAGTGCACATGTGGGAGACCTTCCTAGTAGACGAAATTGCACCTCTGTTGGAGCAAGAAGCGGAGTTGAATTTCAACGGCAAGCGCGCTGTCGGCGGTCTGTCCATGGGAGCTATCGGCGCGGTTCATTTGGCCAACGACAACCCAGAGTTTTTCGACGCCACCTTCGGTATCTCTGGTTGCTATTCCACCCTTGACCCTATTGGTCGGCAGATGACCAGTCTGATTGTCGGCTCTCGTGGCGGAAATGTGGAGAATTTGTGGGGACCATTTGGCTCCGAAGAATGGGTTAACCACGACGTGGTCAACGACCCAGAAGGTCTCCGCGATATGTCGGTTTACCTCTCTGCCGCTAATGGGGCAGTAACTGCGGAAGACCGCGAGTTTTTCGGTACAGATGTAGTTAGCATGACCGGCGGTTCGGTTCTTGAGCGCGGAGTGCTCAGCTGCACTGAGAGCCTTGATACAGCTATGACTGACCTAGGAATGAATCATCAGGAGGTCCATTACAAGGGCAACGGCACCCATAATTGGAATAATTACCGGGAAGAACTTTCCCCAGCGTGGGAGCACGTTAAGACCGCGCTTTACTAGTCCTCCAACGACAGCCTCACGGTAGAACCTGCGCGCGTGTCATCTCCGGATTCGGGGCGCTGATCAGTGACGATTTTCTCGAGCTGGCTGCTTTTGAGATTAGTTTCCAGTCCGATGTCTTCCAATGCGGTGTTAGCCTGGGCGCCCGTCATCCCCTCGAGATCTGGCACGAGCACGTAGCGGGGCAAGCTAAGTTCCATCTTGGTATCACCGAGCGCCACGGTCTCACCGGCGCTTGGGCTGGTAGCCAAGACGGTGTTTCCGGAGGCCTCAGGTTCTGTACCAGTGCGTTCGACATCACTGACGCTAAATCCCGCGGCTTTGATAGCCGCGGTGGCCGCCTCATAATCCAGGCCAATTACATCTGGCACTTCTAGAGCGTTGTTGACCACTAGGGTGATTTCATTGCCTCTGGTCAACATGGTGCCAGTGGGAGGAGAGACGTCGATGACTTCGTTGACGCCGGCATCCTCATCGAATTCTCGTTGAATACGGGTGACATTGAGACCTAGCGTGCCGAGCCTAGTTTGGGCTTCAGCTAAATCCACGCCAACAAGGTTGGGTACTTGGACAGGTTCGGGCCCGCGAGAGAGTTGGACGGTAACGGTAGATCCGATGGGGGCGGTGTCTCCTCCGGAAGGGGTGGTGCGAGCGACTGCGCCTTCGGGCACGTTTGCGGAGTAAATCGGATCGCCGGTGACCACATCGAGGGTGCGTTCGGAGGCTGCCTCTTGGAAAGCTAGGATGTCCATCCCCTCGGCAGAAGGTACTGTCGGCTGCCCTTGGGAGACCAAAACAGTGACTTCTTGACCGCGGACCAGACGGTCACCGATCTCTGGGTCGGTTCCGGCGATCTGCTCAGCTGGAATTTCATCGCTGTAGACAGTGCGTGTCGCCGGAGTGAATCCAGCGTCCTCCATTACTGCGACAGCTTCGATGCTGTCCATGCCTAATACTTGCGGGATTTCACCGTATCGTCCTGATCCAAACCACCAGCCACCGATGGCGACTGAAACCGTGATTAATACGACCAACAAAAGCCAGATGATGAGTCCGGCTTGGGAGCGGTTGGTGAGCGGAGGATCATTAGGAGTCGATGGCGCAGGAGCTTGCCGACTATCCACGACAGGTTCTGCGGGCGCGGTTCCTTCCGGCTGCTGAAGCTGCGTCGGAGCCACGGCATAGGGCAGGGGCGAGCCCGTCTCCGGGGAGTCCTCTGCTTCTAGCATGATGGTTTCCCTGCTCTGGGGCGGATCCGCGGAGATATCAGCGGCAGGAAGATCAATGACACCGGTTGCTGGGCCGACGAGATCAGTAATATCAGTAGGCACTGCGGCGGCACGATTAGCCGCGGAGTTCTCAGGTACGGGCACTGTGAACGCAGGAAGTCGCAGTTCACTGGCGACGTCCTCGACAGCCGCGAGGAACTCTCCGGCATCGGCGAAACGGTCCCTGGGGTCAAGCGCCGTGGCAGTGGCCACTAGGGCGTCGATAAGCGGGGGGATGCCTGAGATCATTGAGCCAGGCGCAGGGACAACCTCATCCAAGCGGCTGAAAGCGTGGTCAAGGGGAGTCTCGCCGCTGAATGGAGTATCGCCGGTGAGTAGCTCAAATAGGACTAATCCCGCGGAATAGACATCTGAGGCTGGCGTGATCTCAGAGCCATCGACCTGCTCTGGTGAGAGGTACGCGACGGTACCGATGATCTGCTGGGAGCTAGGTGAAGAAGAACTAGAGACTCTGACCAGACCAAAGTCAGCGAGCTTGACCCGATGATCGTGGTTGATGAGAACATTATCGGGCTTGATATCTCGGTGAACCAACCCGACGGCATGCACTGCAGACAAACCGGTGAGCACCGAAGCGAGCACGGATGTGGCGGCATGTGGCGGCATTGGTCCGCGTTCAGCGAGCAGTTCACGCAGGGTCCCACCGGTGATCAGCTCCATAACAAGGAAGAGCTGATTGCCATCGGAGCTGAAGTCATAGACGTTGACCAAATTGGGGTGTGCCAATTGGCCCATGGCACGGGCCTCGCGGCGGAACCGTTGGCGGAATACTGGATCTGAGACGTATCGGTGATCCATGACTTTCACTGCCACCGCTCGGCCCAGACGCAGATCGACACAGCGATAGACCGTGGACATGCCACCGCGAGCGATCGGGTGATCGATGCGGTAACGGTCCTCGAGAACATCTCCCACTGACAGTTGGATCATGGCCACCAGTATGGTGCACCGAGCATGCTCCATGCCAACGAGGAAGTGACCATCTGTTATCTGGGGCAGTAGAGTAGGTTCCGTGAATTCGAAAGACAACCTTAGTACTGGCTCCCTTGAGAAGCTGCTCGCCGACGAAACCCTGCTTTCCCTGCCTGAGGCAGCTGAACTTATGGGTGTTCCGATTACCCGAGTCTATGATCTACTGACCGATCGAAAACTGATTGCCTATGTTTCTGACAGTGGTCGTTGCATCCCGGCGTCACTGTTTGGTGGAAACACCACGACTGGGAAGTTCGTTCCGGGTGTGATTACCCTGCTCACCGATGGTGGCTACTCCGATGTCGAGATCCTCGAGTACCTGTTTACTGAGGACGATTCGCTGCCCGGTCGACCGGTGGAGGCGTTGCATGGTCAGCTGGCGCGTGAAGTGGTGCGTCGGGCTCAAGCAATGGCGATCTAGGAGCCACTAGCTTTCGCCCCAGGGCTCCATCCCGATAGATGAAGTCGGTCAAAAGCCAGGCTGAGACGATCGCCCATGCCATCCACCAGGCGTTGTAGAGCTGATGATTACCGCTGCCGGTGAACGCGAGAGTGACCATGATTGAGGCGCCCGTCGATAGACGGAGTACCCACCGTGGGGGGCTAAAGGTGCCCAGCAGGGATATCACCGAGGCGTAGTACCACGGCAAAGTCACGGAGTTAAATATGAAAGCTACCTGGTAGGCGGCTGCGGTTCCCATGATGGCGCGGCGATTATCGCCTCTAAATAGCCACCAGATGATCACTAGTCCGATGAGCATCAATAGCATCGACAGGCTGCGGAAAAATTGCAGGGGAACGTTGTAGTTATATTGCTCGTCAAACAGCTGCATAAATGGAGTGACTATTCCTGCCAGGAAGGAAGGCAGTGCCAGGGGATTGATAACCTTGGAGTTTCCCGAGATCTCTGAGAGCCATCCCCAAGACGCGCCAGAAGCCCAGGTCACCGTAGCTACTACCGCGAGGGTTTCGGCTACTGTGACTGCGCCAGAGATTATAAAAACAATGACCTGCCGGCCGCGGGTTGCTGTGGCCCCTGCATAGTGGTGGACGGCCATCCAAACTACGAAAGGTAGCGCGATGGCTGCGGTGGCTTTGAGCGAGACGGCCACTGCGATGAGAGCAATACCCATCAGGAATTTCTCATGCAGGGCGGCGAGCAACCCTAGGCTCACTAGGCCAACCATGACCGCTTCATTGTGCATGCCGCCGATCATGTGCAGGATCATCACTGGATTGGCGACTCCTAACCACAGCGCTAGCGCAGGATTTCCACCCAGCCGGCGTGCGATTTTGGGAACTGACCATGCGATAGCACCGAATCCCGCGATCGAGATGAGTTTATAAACAATTACTCCTGCGGTGACGCTGTCACCGACTAACCGAGTGATGCCTTCACCGATCCACAGGTGTAAAGGACCATAGGGAGTAGTTGTGTTGCGCCAATCATGGGAGACCTCCAGTAGGTAGGGTCCAGGATTAACGGCAGCGCCTTGGGTATAAGGATCGAAGCCATCGCGCAGCATCGCACCTTGCATTAAGTAGGAATAGACATCGCGGGAGAGTATCGGCGCGGCCAACACTAACGGGGCTATCCACACCCACAGTGCCTTCTGGACCAGCTGAGCTCGCTTTTCGACGCCCGTGTCTGCAGGCGAGCCGCTAGTGCCGATGATGTGTCGATGGCCAAACAAAACCCAACCGGCCAACAACAGCATCATGCCTAGCCAGAGAACGATATTGGAGATGCCAGCCCCGTGCCCGTAGGCGAGAAAATCTAAACCGGTTGCCTCAAGTACGCCATCTCGATTGCGGGTAGCACCGCCACCGAAGGAGCCCAGCAGGATCAGGAAAGAGCCGACTGCGCCGAGAGTGATCGCATGGGGCAGCCTGGAGACAGTCAGGTTCATGTGTACGTCCCGTGGGTTAGCTTCGTCGGGCGGTGGCGCGGATCGCCAGATCAGTGAGCGTACGAGTGACCTCCGCTGAGGTATGAGCGGTGGCCAAATGAGAGAGTCCCGATTCGGTCAGATGTTCAATGCGTTGTTCGATCTCGGCGACTGCTCCAGTTCCAGCGATCAGATCTGCCAAATGTGACAGCTCTAGTGGGTCGGCGGTTGATCCGATCCCAGATCGCAGTGCGGCGGCAGCTGCAGGATCAGAGCTATCGGCCAACCGGAGTGCGGTGGCTAGCAAGACAGTGCGTTTACCTTCGCGCAGGTCATCGCCAGCAGGTTTTCCGGTTAGCTTCGGGTCGCCATAGACCCCGAGCTGATCATCGCGGAGTTGGAAGGCGACCCCAATATCCTGACCATATCCTCGGAAGGCACTGATGGTATCGGCCTCGGCGTTGGCGATGGCAGCTCCCAGATGTAAGGGGCGCTCAATGGTGTAGGCGGCAGTCTTGAATCTATTGACCGAGTCAGCTGCGGAGATGTCCTCACTAGCGGCGGCTTCTAGAGCGATGTCGAGAAGCTGCCCGCCGATGACTTCCGTACGCATCGCTCTCCACGGTTCGCGAGCCCTTGCTAGCGCTTCGGAAGAAAGGCCTGAGTCTTGGAACATGTCCTCGGCCCACACCAGTGCCAGATCGCCGACAAGGATGGCTACGGATTCGCCGAAATGGGAGGAGCTGCCGGACCAATGAGCATCACGGTGGCGAGCCTCCACGGAGCGGTGCACCGTTGGGCTTCCACGCCTGGTATCAGATGCATCGATGATGTCATCATGAATCAGTGCACACGCTTGGATAAATTCCAAGGAAGCCGCGGCTCGGAGCATCGCCAGCGGGTCTTCATCGGTATTAGTGAGACCACCGCCACCTATAAAACCTGCCCATGCGTAGAGCGGTCGGATGCGTTTTCCACCGTTGAGGATAAAAGACTCCAGATGGGAGACAGCCTCGGCGACTGGTCCGCCGATCGCGGCGACCTGTTCACTGCGTGCGTGGATAAACTCAGCCAGTAACTTCGTGGTGGCTTCAGGTATCTGGTCGAGGGTCATGTCTGTGGGATTGAGAGCGGACAACGCGGTGGTTCCTTAACCTCAGTGGGGCACCGGGAGTGTCCGGTGGAGTTTTCTATCAACGATACCCAGTGGTTTCATCCGGGATGGTGGTCGGAGGTAGCAGGCTTGTTGACCATACCTGGAAGCGGCAAAGGAGCAGAGAGGACTGCGAAAGGGCGGGTGTCCCCGTCAAAGATGAAATGGCGTAGTACATCGCGAAAACCCATCGAGCGATAGAGCTTAAATGCAAGGTTGGACTCTCCATCTACCTCTGGCGTAGATAAAAGAGCATTCGAACCTGGGGCATTCCATAACAGCTGAGACAGCAGTATCCGGCCGATTCCCTTGCTCTGATGGAGCGGGTGCACGTGGATTTCAGCAACTTCGAAGTAGTCACGAAGCAGTTCGATCTGGCTGGTGTCGGGGCCACCTTCTTGCCGAATTCCGCGGCGAATTTGCCGATCCCACCACATCTCTCGAGTCCCTAAGTATCCGTAGGCGACTCCGAGAATCTCATCTTGGTCCAGCGCTACGAGCGAGGTGAAACCGGGTTGGAAGATCTCGCGACGCCAGACCTTGGTACGGCTATCTCTGATGGCGGGGTCATAATTCATGGCGTCGATATAGACGCCAACCAGCCGTGGGCAGAGGATGGCAAATTCGGGGCCGGACAGTCGGCGGATCTCCAGTGTCACGTCTCCACTGAACCACGAATGAGGTGGCTATGGGTTAAGGATCACCGCAGTTAAGGGGAGCGGGGTTTCAAGAGTATTCGAAGGTATCAGTGAAAAACTATTGGCAGAGCATTTGAAACGATTGACTGTTTCGAATGTATGTTCTATTGTTTGGGGGGAGATGTCCGATAGGTCTTCTACGTTGGATGACACAGTCCGGAGCGGCAAGCTGGAGACGATGGAGAGGAGTCGGTCCCCATGGCAACGATCAAGTCGGCGACAACAAGTTTTGTGGGTGCTGATCGTGGTGCTCGCTGGGCTGATTTCATCGCCAAAGCGCATGTCTTGCTCTTGCAGGCTGATCGGGCTCGCAAAGATGGTGTCTGGGATCAGGCTCTAGAGTTGGCGTACCAGGCGGGATTGCGTACGGCCGGTGCTTGTATCGCCGACTCTGATGTGGCCAAACGCCGGCGCCGTTCCAGTAGCGCTTGGGCGCAGCTCCGTCTGGTCGATGACCGAGGGGCACAGTGGGCGACTGCCTTTGAGCATTACTCGCTCCTGCGTTCCCGGGTAGCTTCTGGGATAGAACGCAGTCTTGACCCTAGGTTGGTAGATCACATTATTGCTCTGGCCGGGGAGTTTATTGCCGAAGTGGAGGCGGATGCCGGTTCGTTCGGGGTAGCGGCGTAGCTCATTTTTTCCGAGCTACTGGGGAGGGTTGGCAGTGAAGGGAACAATACCGATAGGCTGGGCGTTAGTCCTAGTAGATGGAAATTAGCGCCCAGTCACATCCGGGAGGAATAGTGTCGCTTTCAGAGCAGGAACAGCGAGTATTGCGCGAGATTGAGCAGTCATTGCTTGCTGAAGACCCAAAGTTCGGGTCCTCCGTGTCTGGCGGTCTCGGTGAGGCTGGTGTCGCTGGCTTAAGCCTCCGGGGAATCGCTGTAGCAGTGATTGGCCTGTTGATGCTTATCGGTGGAGTAGCTCTCGCTGCGCAAAGCCTATGGTTTATCTCCCTGAGCCTTGTTGGCTTCTTGGTGATGTTCGGGGCTGGCGTTTGGATGCTTCGGGGTGGCGGTTCAGTCTCGAGTACCAGTAGCCGAGATCGCGGTGGTCGAAAGTCCTCCGGTGAGAAGATCTCCAAGAGTTCCACGATGGAAGAGGACTTCCGCCGTCGTTTTGAGGGGAAATAGCGCAGACGTAAGTATTGCCGATTTTCCTCATTGAGTATCGGTTTTTAAGGCCCGCCGCACCGCTGGTGCGGCGGGCCTTAATCGTTTTCTCCAGGTTTTCTGGGTGTTTTCTGTGATTATGAAGTGATCTGTGGGTTACCCACTTCTCGCCACATGTTGGCCACCTTATGGGTTTCGGGGTGTCGCCCTGGAGCTGCCGGTCTCGAGAACTGCCAGGTTGTGGGGCATTTTCTGGTTGCGGGCAAGGGATCTTCCAAGTGAGAAAGCCCTAAAAGGGGATACCCATTGGCCTCAGTTGAGGCGTCAATAGGGTCAGTTTTGGAACCTCGTGGGATTTCCCTATATGTTCTTTGGTCCCTTTCACCTGCAAGGAGTAATGGCATTGATGAAAACGGGTGTTTTGGATCTTGTCGGTGGGGCAAAGTGGGGTATTGTGGGGCGCAGCGGTGGAGATGAGGGGTACTCGTGACCTTTTCTGAATCCATGGCGGGAATTACATCGACAATGTGATTGAGCCGAGGAAGGTGGCCCGGGATGTTTCTCGGTACCTACACTCCGAAACTTGATGACAAAGGTCGGCTGACACTCCCAGCTAAATTCCGTCAGGATTTGGCTGGTGGGTTGATGATCACGAAGGGGCAAGATCACAGTCTTGCGGTCTATCCCCGGGAAGAGTTCGCGGCTCGTGCCCGAAAGGCTGCGTCCGTGTCTCGTACGAATCCGAAGGCTCGCGCCTTCATTCGCAACTTGGCTGCAAGTGCGGATGAGCAACAGCCCGATGGGAGCGGAAGGATCACTTTGTCAGCTGGGCACCGTGAGTATGCAGGCCTGATCAAGGAATGCGTGGTAGTCGGGTCGGTGGATTTTCTGGAGATCTGGGATGCGCAATCCTGGGCCGCTTATCAGCAAGAAACGGAAGCTGCCTTCTCGGCGGCTGACGCAGATGATGTCCTCGGCGGACTGCTCTGATCCTCCCCGGCTACTGGCCGAGGAGACTACAGGGTCTGGCGGAGCGCGTGTACGGACTCTGCCCGAGGTGATGCTCTGGTGTACTTCCCCGACATCAGATGAACACATCGGGCAGGGCCCTGTACGCACCCCGCACCTTCCGGGTGCCTGAGCAAACCTGAAAATGATGAGCAGAAAAGTGGGGAGGGCACACCATGGCCGACCGGATCGACGATATGGGTTTCGATATCAAGGCTAACCATGGACACGTTCCCGTCCTGCGTAACCGCGTCACAGAGCTTCTTGCTCCGGCCGTTCTAGCGCTGGGAGATCGAGCTGTCGTGGTTGATGGCACGCTGGGCGCTGGCGGTCACAGCGAGCATTTTTTGCGTACCTTTCCTGAGGCAAAGATCATCGGCGTTGACCGAGATCCAGCCGCGTTGTCCGATGCCCAAGAGCGGCTAGCACCATTTGGTGATCGCTTCACAGGTCTCCTGAGCCGGTTCGATGGCATCGGAGAGGCCATCGCAGAAGGATCGGAGGACGTCTTTGAACTTGCCCGCACCAACGGGATCGCTGGCGCACTATTCGATCTAGGTGTCTCGTCTATGCAGCTAGACCAGGTCGAGCGTGGATTCGCCTATCGCACTGATGCGCCGTTGGACATGCGCATGGATCCCACCACTGGAATCACTGCCGCAGAGGTGCTCAATACCTATGACCACGGCAATCTAGCCCGGATTCTTAAGACCTACGGCGATGAGCGTTTTGCCGGGAAGATCGCTTCGGCGATCTTGCGCGAGCGGGAGAAAGAAGCGTTCACCACTTCGGGTCGTTTGGTCGAGCTGCTCTACGCCGCTATTCCGGCTGCTACTCGGCGCACCGGCGGGCATCCGGCAAAGCGTACGTTCCAAGCATTGCGCATCGAGGTTAACGCCGAGTTGGAAGCCCTTGAAAACGTGCTCCCAATTATTGCCGAAACATTGTCGGTGGGTGGGCGAGCAGTGTTCATGAGCTATCAGTCGCTCGAAGACCGAATCGTCAAGAGCGCCTTCGTGGAGATGACAAAATCCACCACCCCACCCGGTCTGCCGATGGATCTTCCTGGAACGGCCCCTCGCTTTAGCACCGTCACTCGTGGCGCGGAGAAAGCGACGGAAGCTGAGACAGCGGAGAACCCGCGGGCAGCTCCGGTGCGGGTGCGCGCCATCGAAAAGCTACCTGACCCAGAGGAAGTGCGACTGTGACCGCTCCCAATCGGAAGGAACGTCATTCAATGGGCGCCAGCCGGGATTTCACCACTGGAACTGAAACCGGCTCCCGTGGAGCCACCACACTGCTTGAGCCAGGTCGACGGCTACCACGCTCGCCACAGCCCGCGCCGCAGCCGGTTCGTGTTCCCGGGCAGGATCCGCACGCCCCACTACCTACTCGACGTCGTCCCTATCAGCGACGGCTTGGCTCGAACCAGGTCGTATCCGTTCGTGGCCGAAGGGTTTCTTCTCGAAAACAGACCACGTTGCTGGCCAAGCTTTCAGCGGTGGCGATTGTCCTTTTAGTGACTGGTGTAGCTGCGGCTATGTGGCTATCCGGAATCTCTACTCAGCAGACCTTTCAGATTCAGCAGCTCTCTTCCCAAGAACGACAGCTTTCTAATCAACTCGAGACCCTCAACCGTGACCTAGAAAGTGTCCGTTCCTCTGCTGATATTGCTCGCCGTGCAGGTGAGATGGGCATGGTTGTGCCGACACAGCCGGGCGTGTTGTCCGTGCAACCTGATGGTCAAGTCATCGAGGAGCTTGCTGCCGATACTGCGACTCAACCGATCATTGATGCCAATGGATCATCGGCTCAACCAAGTCAGTCGAACCAAGCATCCTCGGATCCCGCGGCGATTACTGAACTTGGAGATAACCTCGAGGCAGTTCCGCAAGATGGTCAAACCTTAACCAGCACTGACCCCGGTGTGGCGCCCTATGCACCGAATGTTCCGGTAGCTGAAGCCCCGGTAGCTGAAGCTCCGGTTGTTCCTGCCGAGGAGAATGCGCAGGTTGGTGAGAACGGGCAGTGACTCCAGTAAGTGGTGGAGACGATAGGCGCGAAGCGGGACGAGGAGACTCGTCCCGCCGTTCGTCCTCGCGCACCTATTCTGGTGCGCGCGCCGCTCGAACCCGGCAAGATGCGGAAGAAATCCGGGCGGCTCGTCCGACAGCTTCCAACCGGAAACGTCCCGGTCGCACCAACCCAAATATGGTTACCCTCCGTCGGATAAGGTTCATGATCATTGTTGTTGTGGTAGCCGTGATCATGCTTATTGTCCGACTGGCTTGGGTACAAGTGGTGTGGGGTCCAGACTTGGCCGCACAAGCTCAAGAACAGCGTGCACGCGTCTATGTTGATCCGGCTCGCCGAGGCGAGGTTGTAGACCGTGAAGGCAATCAGCTGGCCTTTACTATGCAAGCGCGTTCGCTGACGGTTTCTCCGCAGCTGCTGCGCGAAGAGCTCCGCCAGCAGCAGGACCTGCAGATGCGGATTGACGGTGAGCAAGAAGGACTCAGCGACGCCGAGATTGAAACTGAGCTCGACAGTCGGGTTGATGATGTGCTGGAAGAGATGTCGCAGGGCATTCCGGAAATGATTGAAGACTCTGGTGCCACAGCCGATGATGTGGAAGAAGAAGAGATCCTCGAAAAGCTCCATGCGGAGACTAGCTATGAGGTTTTGGTTCGTAACCTTGACCCAGACGTGGCGGTCGATATCTCGGCGGAGTATCACGGGATTGCCGCCGATCACCAGGACATTCGTCAATATCCGAATGGGGCGATCGGGGAGAACATCATCGGTCGAGTCTCGATGGACGGCCAAGGCCAATTCGGATTTGAGTCCTCTTCTGATGCTTTCCTTTCCGGAATCAATGGCCGTTCCACTGAAGACGTGTCCACTGATGGTCAGGTGATCCCCGGAACGCTGAGGGATGTAGTCCCGGCGGTAGATGGAGCGGCCGTCGAGCTCACGCTTGATCTGGACTTGCAGACCTACGTCCAGCAGTTACTAGAGCAGGCTAAGACCAACTCTCTTGCTCAATCTGCTGAAGCAGTAGTCCTCGACGTCGCTACGGGAGAAGTGCTGGCGATGGCCAACACCGACACCATTGATCCCAACGGGGATATCACTGGCCAGCTCGAGGAAGGAAAGAATTTTGAGAATCTGAGTATTTCGCATCCCTTCGAACCTGGATCCGTGGCCAAGATCATCACCGCAGCTGCCACCATCGAAGAAGGTTTGACGGACCCGGATGAAGTGCTTCAAGTCCCCGGGTCAATCAACATGGCGGGAGTAACTGTCGCGGATGCTTGGGAACATGGTGTGGTGCCTTATACCACCACCGGCGTGTTCGGTAAGTCCTCCAACGTAGGCACCCTCATGCTGGCTGACAGGTTGGGGGAGGAGACTTACTCTGAATATCTTGATCGCTTCGGTGTCGGCCAGACCACCGGGATTGAATTGCCCAATGAATCTGCGGGTCTACTTCCTCCGTTGGAACAATGGTCGGGCGGTACTTTCGCGAACCTGCCTATTGGTCAAGGTATGTCGATGACCACCTTGCAGATGGCTAGCATCTATCAGGCTCTGGCCAATGACGGTGAGCGAATTGAGCCACGCATTGTTGATCAGATCACCGGCGCCGATGGTTCGATCGAGGAGACCGATGAACCGGAGCACACTCAGGTAGTCAGCCCAGAAACCGCACGTACTACCATCGATATGTTCCGGGCTGTTACTCAATATGACCCCACTGGTGTGCAATCTGGTACCGGCTCTAGTGGTGCGATCCCTGGCTATCAGACCTCCGGAAAGACTGGTACGGCCCAAAAGGTCGACCCGGACACCGGAGCCTACTCGCAGAGCGACTACTGGATTACCTTCGCTGGCGTAGCACCTGCAGATGATCCACGATTTGTCGTTGCGGTCATGGTCGATGAACCCGTCCAAGGAGTGGAAGCAGGTGGAGCAGGTGGCCAATCTGCAGCTCCGATCTATCGGGATATCGCTTCCTGGCTACTCAATCGGGACAATATTCCAACGTCACCACCAATGGAGGACCAATTGATCCTCCAAGCCAACTAGCCCGTAATTTTTCTCAGGAGGAAAAGACCATGAACCAGCAGTCACCCACACTGTCTAAACTGGCGCATCTTTCCGGGGGAGAACTCCTCCACACAGACGGCCACGATCCCGTCATTACCTCGATCGGGTTGGATTCGGCCTCGTTGGAAGTCGGAGCGCTATTTGCTGCGGTTCCAGGAACGCGCAAGCATGGTGCAGAGTTTGCCGCAGCGACAGCAGCCGCGGCGATTCTCACTGACCGGGCAGGAAGAGAATTACTCGAGGCAGCAGATGAAAAACGTCCGGTGTTGGTGGTTGAAGATGTGCGTTCAGTCTTAGGTGAGATCTCGGCTGAGATCTACGGGCATCCCTCCCAAGATCTGACACTTATTGGTGTTACCGGCACCTCTGGAAAAACCACCACTAGCTACCTGCTGGAGGTGGGACTTATGGCCGCCGGCTACCACGTTGGTTTGATCGGAACCACCGGCACTCGGATCAATGGCCGTTCTGTTCCTACCAAGCTCACCACCCCTGAGGCTCCCACGTTGCAGGCATTGTTCGCCCGGATGCGTACCGAGGGAGTGACCCATGTGGTGATGGAAGTCTCTTCTCATGCGCTTTCGCTGGGGCGTGTCGACGGCACCAATTTCGATGTCGCTGGTTTCACGAACCTCTCCCAAGATCACCTCGATTTTCATCCCACCATGGAGGACTATTTCGAGGCCAAAGCAAAGTTCTTTGACCCGAAATTCTCGGTGGCAGCCGGCCACTCAGTCATCTGCGTAGATGATATTTGGGGCCAACAGATGGCAACGCGTGCGGCTAATCCGGTGACCGTGAGCACCACTGGGGTCCCCTCCGACGTCAGCGCTAGGCAGATCGAATTGGCACCAAGTGGTGCTCAAACAGTTGAGTTGGACCTGCCTGATAGAGATGAGCCGCTACGCTTTGTGCTGCCATTGCCGGGAGATTTCAACATCGCTAACGCGGCGCTGGCCACTGCCCTGGCGTGGAGCGTTGACGTACCAACCGAACGCTTCGTTGCTGGTCTCTCAAAGGTTGCGGTCCCCGGCCGAATGGAGCGTATCGACGCCGGCCAGGACTTCCTTGCTGTCGTCGATTATGCGCATAAGCCGGCTGCTGTCGCAGCCGTCCTAGACACCCTCAAAGACCAGATCAGTGGCCGTCTGGGCGTGATTATTGGCGCTGGCGGTGACCGAGATCCTGGCAAACGCCCGATCATGGGAGCTGAGGCTGCCCGGCGCGCTGACCTGGTGATCATCACCGATGACAACCCTCGCAGTGAGGTCCCAGAGACCATCCGGGCCGCAGTGCTAGCGGGTGCCAAAAAGGCAGCTACTGACGCCGAGATTCTAGAGATTGGTGATCGAGCGGCGGCCATCGAGGCGCTCGTTGCTTGGGCTAAACCTGGAGACGGGATTATTGTTGCTGGTAAAGGCCATGAGGTTGGTCAGCTAATCGCTGGAGTTGACCACCACTTCGATGACCGTGAGCAACTACGCCGGGCACTAGATGACCGGATTCTCAAGGAGGGGGAGCAATGATCGCATTGACGCTTGCCGAGATTGCTGAGATCACTGGAGGAGTCCTCCATGATGGAGCAGACCCTGAGGCCATTGTGAGCAGTTTCGTGGAGTTTGATTCCCGAAAGATCACTGCTGGTGGACTATTTTTGGCGCTACCAGGTGCCCGGGTCGACGGCCACGACTACGCGAACACCGCGATGGCGGCAGGAGCTGTTGCCGTATTGGCTGCTCGTCCGGTGGGAGTGCCCGCGATCGTCGTCACGCCGAATGGGCGGGGTGATTCCACCTCTGAGGTGTATGCCCATGACGAGGATGGATCTGCCAAGGCAGTGGTCGACGCGCTCTCTGCGCTGGCACATGCAGTGGTAACTAAGTTGGTCCACGACAGCGGGCTCACCGTCGTAGGGATCACCGGGTCAGCGGGAAAGACCTCCACCAAGGATTTTGTCGCTTCGGTCCTGCGCCAAGCAGGAGACACTGTGGCGCCGCCAGGATCTTTCAATAATGAAGTCGGACTTCCTTATACTGCCCTCCGCTGCGATTCTGACACCCGCTTCCTCGTCGCTGAGATGTCTGCGCGAGGCATCGGGCATATTGCGCACCTAGCGGAGATCACGCCACCGCGCATCGGAGCTGTGCTTAACGTTGGGTCCGCGCATCTTGGTGAGTTCGGTTCTCGGGACAATATTGCTCGAGCCAAAGGAGAGCTCGTTGAGGCGCTGCCAGCTGGAAACGAAGGCGGAGTGGCTGTGCTTAACCTCGATGACCCCTTCGTCGCAGCGATGTCCTCGCGTACCCGCGCGCGGGTGCTGACCTACTCCGCGACGACCCCGCCAAGCTCTGGTGCGGATCTGTGGGCCAGCAACGTAGTTCTCGATGATGTTGCTAGGGCCTCGTTCACGCTGAACTCTCGTTCTGATTCCGCGCAGGTCACCCTGCAGGTATTCGGCGAGCACCAAGTTTCTAACTCTCTGGCGGCTGCCGCTATTGGTTTGGAAGCGGGGCTGAGCTTGCAACAAGTCGCGGAAGGACTCCAAAACCACAAGAGTGCCTCCGCCCACCGGATGGATGTTCGCACTGGTGTCGACGGAGTCACCGTTATCAATGACTCATACAACGCTAATCCGGACTCTATGCGTGCTGGAATCGCAGCTTTGGCTTATACCGTTTCGGCTCGTCCGCATGCCCGTGCGATAGCGGTACTCGGTGAGATGAACGAGCTCGGTCCGGATGCAGCAGGGTCGCATCGGGCACTTGGTGAAGAACTCGATCGCTACCGAGTCGGCTACCTGGTTGCGGTGGGGGATAGCCCAAATACCCGGGCAATGGCAGAGGAAGCTCGTGCTCGGGGTATAAATACGGAGATTGCAGCAGACGTAGATGAGGCGGTGAGCCTGGTTGAGAGTGTGCTGCGAACCTGCCCGGCAGAATACAATGCCAACGGTAATCCCGGAGACGTTGTGCTGGTTAAGGCTTCGAATTCACTTGGTCTGTGGCGGGTGGCAGAAGGCCTGCTCACCAGCCGGTATCACCACGAGGAAAAGACAAAGGGTATTTAGGGGCGCATTGACGTGACACAGATCATTATCGCAGGAATCGTGAGTTTCCTCGTCGCAATCTTCACCACTCCATTGCTGATTCGACGCTTTTCCGCAGAGGGCATTGGCCAAGAGATCCGCGAGGACGGCCCACAATCGCACCTGCGTAAGCGCGGCACCCCGACCATGGGCGGAATCGCGATTATCGCGGGCATCGTGGTCGGCTATGTTGTGGCAGCTCTCTACAGCCTGGCCACAGGCTCTGGTGGGTTTACGGTATCCGGACTATTGGTCTTAGGCTTGACTCTTGGCCTCGGCGCGCTGGGTTTTGCTGACGATTTCATCAAGCTCTACTTGGGCCGCAACTTGGGCTTGAACAAAACCGCCAAGTTGGGCGGGCAGCTAGTTCTAGCGATCATTTTCGGACTCTTGATCTTGCTATTCCCGGATGAGGACGGCCTGACCCCAGCCTCGACTCACCTGTCCTTCATCCGAGACATCGATACTTTTGACATTGCCATCGGTGGTGGGGTGCTGGGCATCCTGCTGTTTTTGGTGTTCATCTATATTCTTATCGCCGCGTGGTCGAATGCAGTCAACCTCACCGATGGTCTTGACGGCCTAGCCGCTGGCTCCACCGCCTTTGTCATGGGTGCCTACTCCATCATCACCTTTTGGCAGTTCCGAAATTCCTGTTCCGAGTTCGTGGCACCGGGTTGTTACTCCGTCCGTGATCCGCTAGATCTCTCGGTACTTGCCGCTGCTGGTCTCGGAGCCAGCTTGGGCTTTTTGTGGTGGAATGCAGCACCGGCGAAGATTTTCATGGGAGACACTGGTTCCCTGGCATTGGGTGGTTTGGTCGCCGGGCTATCGGTAGCTTCGCGTACCGAATTGCTCATGGTGATCATCGGCGCCTTGTTCGTCATCGAGGCTGCTTCCGTGGTCATCCAGGTTGTGGTTTTCCGAACTACGGGGCGCAGATTCTTCCGCATGGCGCCTTTCCATCATCATTTCGAAAACGGTGGATGGCCCGAAACCACTGTTGTTGTTCGCTTCTGGCTGATCACCGCGATGGCAGTGATGCTGGGAGTATCCGTCTTCTACGCTGAGTGGCTCAGTGCCACAGGAGTGAGTTTGAGATGACCCAGAATCTCCCCGCTGAATTGACTGGCTCTGTCCTGATCGCTGGAGCCGGGGTCTCTGGGCGGGGATGCGCCCGCCTGCTCAACGATCTGGGTGTGCAGACGATCGTTGCTGACGATAATCCTGCTTCTTTGCAGCAGGTCTCCGAGGAAACCGGCGCCACGGTCCGAGGTATTTCAGTAGCTCAGGCCAGAGAAAGCCTGCAGGAATATTCTCTCGTTGTTACTTCTCCCGGCTGGCGCCCGGATAGCCCTTTGCTTATCGACGCCGCCGTCCATACCGAAGTCATCGGAGACGTCGAACTGGCCTATCGGCTTGACCAAGCAGGAGTATTCGGTCCTCCGCGAACCTGGCTGGTAGTCACCGGAACTAACGGCAAGACCACCACTACGGCAATGCTCGCAGCGATGATGGACAAGTGTGGCAGTGATACCGGTCGGCGTGCCCTTGCTGTCGGAAATATCGGTGTGGCAGTCGCTGATGCACTGGTCGACCCTCATCGAGTCGACATTCTGGTTGCTGAGCTTTCTAGCTTCCAACTCCATTGGTCTAGCGAACTTACTCCTGACGCTGGGGTGTTGCTCAACTTAGCCGAGGATCATATCGACTGGCATGGCAGCTTTGCGGACTATGCAGCAGCTAAAGCCAAGGTCCTTAACGGCTCGGTGGCCGTCGCCGGAATCGATGACCCGCACGTACGAGACATCGTCGCTGCCCTGGATCGTGACGGACTTATTGGTTTTAGCCTTGGCGAACCTGCGCGCGGAGAGTTTGGTGTCATAGGCGCTCAGCTAGTCGACTATCTGGGCACGGAACCCGTCGAGCTGGCAGATGCTCGAAGCATCGAACCCGCAGGCCCCGCAGGGATCCTCGATGCGTTGGCCGCTGCGGCCATTGCGCGTAGTCAAGGTGCCCAACCTGAACATATTGCTTCGGCGCTAGCAGAGTTCCGGGTTGCTAGACACCGCGGTCAGGTCGTAGCCAACGACAATGGTGTTCAGTGGATTGACAATTCTAAAGCTACTAATCCTCATGCCACTGAGGCCGCTCTAGCTGGACTCGAGAGCGTCATCTGGTTGGCTGGCGGACAGCTCAAGGGTGCCGATATCAGCGAGCTGATCCGAGATCATGTGCACCGTTTTAAAGCCGTGGGCCTGCTGGGAAAGGACGCCGAGCTCATCGCGCAAGCTTTGAAGAACCTTGCCCCAGAGACTCCGGTGTTTATTACCCAGCTCAGCGATCCAGAAGCAGCCGTCGATTCCTTGGTTGGCTGGGCTGGCGAACTGGCTGAAGCAGGAGACACCGTCTTGCTGGCTCCAGCCGCAGCTTCGCTAGATATGTTCAGTGGAATGGCCCAACGCGGTGACCTCTTCGCCGCGGCCGCCCAAAGACAGGTGACATCGTCATGAGCGCACCGACTCAAAACCAACAGGACAAGGCCCCGGCGACTGGGCGGGTCGGACGAAGTCTGGCGACCTGGAACCAGTGGATGGATTCGCATCCAGGCATCGACTATTTCATGATTCGTTCGGTGGTATTCCTGATCACCGGGATCGGGATAGTCATGGTCTTGTCCTCGTCGATGACTTGGTCAATTCTCGATGGAGATACCGTCTGGTCACAAGCAATGCACCAGGGGACCATGGTGATTGTCGGTTTAGTAGCCTTCATCGTCGCCCTGCGAATGAAGCCGACCTTGATCCGAACACTTGCTCCTTGGCTACTGGGTATTGCTCTGGTTTTGTTGGTGTTAGTGCTTATTCCCGGCATTGGTACCGGACGTGCTGAGGTCGGCTCCCAGTCGTGGATCGTGGTAGGCCCACTTCGCCTACAGCCCTCCGAAGTCGCAAAAGTCGCTATCGCTATCTGGGGAGCGAGCTTTCTTTCCCCTCCTGCCAATGAGCTTCCGAGTCTGCATAAAAGGCTAAGGATCTACGCAATTGTCGCCATAGTGATGGCTGGTCTCATCGCTTTGGAAGGCGATATTGGTATGGCGATGTCCTTTGCCGTGCTCGTCATATTTACGCTGTTTTTCGCGGGAAGCAGCATCCGCTCCTTCCTTAGTGCTATCGCAGTCGTGGCAGTCGGACTGGTAGGTCTGCTCTTAGCTGGTGGTTTCCGATCCAGCCGCTTCATCGTCTACTTCGATGCCTTCTTTGGTCGTTTTGAAGACACTCAAGGCACAGCTTTTCAGTCGTATCAGGGATTTCTATCTTTGGCGGATGGTTCTACTTTCGGCGTCGGACTGGGACAATCCCGAGCGAAATGGTTCTATCTTCCGGAGGCCAAAAACGACTTCATTTTCGCAGTCATCGGTGAAGAACTAGGACTCTGGGGAGGCATCCTGGTCATCGGCCTTTTCGGCCTATTGGGCTATTTCGGCCTGCGTACCGCGCTGCGTGCCCAAGATCGTTTCCAATCTCTCATGGCGGCTACTCTCACCGCCAGCGTGGTGTCCCAAGCCTTCATCAACATTGGCTATGTCATTGGTTTACTTCCGGTCACGGGTATTCAGCTGCCGATGATCTCCGCTGGTGGTACCTCGGCGATTATTACCCTCGGATCCATGGGACTGTTGGCCAATATCGCCAGGCATGAGCCGGAAGCCATCTCCGCTACCCAATCCTATGGACGGCCGCTTTTTGATCGACTGTTGTTGATGCCAGAGCCTGGTGCGCCAGCTTCGACGGATTCCTATAGTCGCCCGCGGGAGCGCTTCGGTGCACCTGTGACTGGTAGCGTCAAAGAAGAAACTCGGAATGATCGGCGTCGTCAAGACCCACCTTCGCGGCGTGAGCGTCGTTCATCCCCATCCCCCTATGACAGGAGACGCTAGATCATGAGCGCACGAAGCGACCAACTGAGTGTCGTCGTCGCTGGTGGCGGAACCGCCGGCCATATCGAACCCGCTTTGGCTGTCGCCGAATCACTCGTCGAGCGTCACGGCGCACGAGTAACTGCGCTGGGATCTCGCCGAGGTCTTGAACGTGACCTAGTACCCGAGCGAGGTTTCGACCTAAGATTCATCGATCCAGTCCCGGTGCCGCGCCGTCTCAATCTTGATTTGCTGAAGCTTCCCTGGCGCATAGCTGTTGCTGTGCACCAGGCTCGGAAGATCCTCACTGAAGTGAAAGCCGATGCGCTCATCGGTTTCGGCGGATATGTCTCTGCGCCGGCCTATCTAGCAGCCCGTACCTTGGGTATTCCCTTCCTCGTCCATGAAGCCAACGCGAAAGCCGGTATGGCTAATAAGTTGGGCACTAGGTTGGGCGGGATCGGCTATAACGCCGTCCCCGGTTCAGGTATTCCCGGTCGAGTGGTGGGGATTCCAGTGCGCTCGGGTCTGCGTGAAGGCGACTCGGCGGAAGCTATTGCGCGGGCGCGAAAGCTATGGGACCTAGACCCAGAACGCAAAACCTTGTTGGTCACTGGTGGTTCGCAGGGCGCGGTCAGTATTAATAAAGCAGTCGCGGGGGCAGTAGATAAGCTCACCGATACTGTTGGTATCCAGATCCTGCATGCTTATGGCAAACGCAACACTGCTCCTACTGAGCATGCTCACTATCTACCACATCCCTATATCGGAGACATGGCCGCAGCCTATGCGGTTGCAGACCTTATTGTCTGTCGATCGGGTGCGATGACCGTCGCGGAAGTAACTGCTTCAGGGCTACCTGCCGTTTATGTCCCGTTGCCTCATGGCAATGGAGAACAAGCGCTCAACGCCACCGAGGTGGTTGAGATTGGGGCCGCCCGAATCATCGATGACGCCGATTTAACCTCAGAACGACTGATCGAGGAAGTCACCCAGATATTGGGAGATGACAAGCAGCTGGTAGCGATGAAGGCTGCTGCTCATGGGCACGCTGCAGGCGACACCGCTGGTCTGCTCGCGGATGCGCTCGCAGCTGTGGCGGCTGACAACAGCAAAGAATAGCTAAACTTTCTACCTACTCCACTTACAATCACATCAGGAGGCCTTCTGTGCTCGAGTCAGTCGATTTGTCACGGGTCCATCTCATCGGCATTGGTGGTTCCGGTATGTCCGGGGTCGCCCGTATTCTGCTCTCGCGGGGAGCTACGGTCACAGGATCGGATGTAAAGGACTCCCGGCCGGTCCGCGCATTGAGGTCGATGGGCGCACAAGTGGCAGTGGGGCACGACGCCGCCAATCTCGAGCTTTCCGGTCAGCTACCCACCGTGGTCGTGGTTTCTTTTGCTGCCATCCCGCAGGACAACCCAGAATTAGCAGCGGCTCAAGCGCAGTCAATTCCAGTTTTGCGCCGCTCTGACCTACTTGGTGAACTGATGGCTGGCTTCAAACAGGTCCTCATCGCAGGTACCCATGGCAAGACTTCTACTACCTCCATGGCGGTCGCTGCTATGCAGGCTGCTGGCATGGATCCCAGTTTTGCCATCGGCGGACAGCTCAATCGCTCTGGCACCAACGCTCACCATGGCACTGGTGAAGCATTTGTGGCTGAAGCCGATGAATCGGATGCTTCGCTGCTGCGATATTCACCTGATATCGCTGTGGTTACCAACATTGAACCTGATCACTTGGATTTCTTTGGCACCGCTCAGGCTTATTTCCAGGTATTCGATGACTTCGCGGACCGGATCAACCAGGGTGGCTCCTTGGTCGTGTGTCTGGATGATGTTCATGCAGCGAAGCTAGGGGAGCGCAGCCTAGGCAGAGGGGTAAACGTAGTCGGCTACGGCACTGCTGCAGCGGCAGCCCTGCACCCGAATATCCCCTTGGGTGCGGAAGTGTTGAGTACTGAAATTACTGATGCCGGGACTACGGTCCATCTCACCATTGATTCCCAGCCGGTGACTACGACCTTGCAGATTCCGGGTCAGCATATGGTCCTCAACGGAGCAGGAGCACTGCTTGCCGGATACCTAGCTGGCGGCGATCTGGAAGGCCTATCGGCCGGGCTCAGTGACTTCAATGGGGTGCGCCGTCGTTTCGAATATCGCGGTTCCATTGACTCGGGAGAATTCGCTGGGCTTCGGGTATATGACGATTATGCCCACCATCCGACCGAAGTCACTGCGGTAATGCAAGCAGCTCTGCAAAAGGTCGAAGCAGAGGGTGAGGGTGCTCGAGTAGTCGTAGTTTTCCAACCGCACCTGTACTCACGAACCATCGAATTCGCCGAAGAATTTGCAGCCGCCCTTTCGCTGGCGGACCACGCTGTGGTGCTGGAGATCTATGGGGCCCGTGAACAGCCGGTGGAAGGAGTTACCTCCCGCATTATTACTGATGCCATGAGTGGCGGGGTTTCCTATGAACCAGATTTCTCTGCTGCGGTAGGCACACTGCGCAGGCATGTTCGCGCCGGAGATCTCGTCCTGACTATGGGTGCAGGCGATGTCACTCTCCTCGGCAGCGAGATTATCAGCGGCTTGGCTGAGTCTCTTCCGGATCAGTAAACCGGGACAACCTCATGTCAAAAAGACGCATCGCCGGGATTGTGGCTGGCCTATTCGCGGTGGTGGTCATCGCCGCTGGTCTGCTGTGGGTATTTCCGATCCTCAAGGTCTCTAACTACGAGATCATTGGTATCGAACAAACTCCGCAAGAGACAGTCGTGGAGGCCACCGGGGTAGACGAGGGCGACAACCTCGTCCGCGTAGACGCGACTGCGGCTGCTTCCGGGGTAGTAGAACTGCCGTGGGTCAGGGCCGCGACGGTTTCTCGTTCTTGGCCTTCCACTCTGCGAGTTGAGGTCACCGAACGCGAGGCACTGTTATTCATCGAAGAAAGCGACGGAAGCTATCTCATCGACGCTAAGGGAACTCCATTTATTATTGGTGTTCCGCCAGAAGGTGCGATAGAGGTCACTGGAGTCTCACTAGATAATCCAGATGATCTCTCATCGGTGGCATCTGTGGTGGACACTCTTCCTGAGTCAGTGCGCAGCCAAGTCTCCAGGGTAGATGTACCCGGCAGTTTCGACATTACGTTCTACCTTTGGGACGGGCGTATTGTGTACTGGGGAGCAGATGAAAACAACCAGAACAAGGCAATTGCGATGGAGACAGTGCTCACCCGCGAAGGGCAGGACTGGAATATCTCAAACCCGACGATGGTCACGGTGCGTTGATGCTAAGAAACTGCATGTCAACAACCTTAAAGTTAAGGTTTAGACTAGCGACACGCCGTTTAGAATGAGACTTGAAATGTCTCTACAGTCGCCCATGATAGAAACTAAACTTCACACTTCATATTCCTGATAACCCGAAAGGCGAGACCAGAACCCATGACCTCACCCAACAACTACCTCGCCGTCATCAAGGTCGTCGGTGTCGGCGGCGGTGGCGTGAACGCCGTCAACCGCATGATTGAGGAAGGGTTGAAGGGTGTTGAATTCGTCGCCATCAACACCGACTCCCAGGCACTGCTGTTTTCTGATGCCGACACCAAACTCGACATTGGCCGCGAAGCTACCCGTGGTCTGGGCGCTGGCGCCAACCCTGAGGTAGGACGCACCTCCGCTGAGGATCATAAATCGGAGATTGAGGAAACCCTCAAGGGTGCTGACATGGTCTTCGTTACCGCCGGCGAAGGTGGCGGAACCGGAACCGGCGCTGCCCCGGTCGTTGCTGGTATCGCCAAAAAGCTCGGCGCTCTAACCGTCGGTGTGGTTACCAAGCCGTTCAAGTTTGAGGGCCCGCGCCGTACCCGTCAAGCCGTCGAAGGTATCGATGCATTGCGTGACGTCTGCGACACGCTCATTGTCATTCCAAATGATCGCCTGCTCCAGCTCGGCGACTCGTCGTTGTCGATGATGGAGGCCTTCCGCGCCGCCGATGAGGTCCTGCATAACGGCGTCCAGGGGATCACCAACCTGATTGTCACCCCCGGTGTCATCAACGTCGACTTTGCCGACGTGCGTTCGGTCATGTCCGATGCTGGCTCTGCGTTGATGGGTGTTGGTTCTTCTCGGGGCGATGACCGCGTCATGAGCGCTACTTTGCAGGCGATCAATTCGCCGTTGCTCGAGTCCACCATGGAAGGTGCTCAAGGCCTGCTGCTGTCGGTTGCCGGTGCCTCCGATCTGGGTCTGCAGGAAGTCAACGAAGCCGCCACTATCGTTCAAGAGAAGGCCGATGAGGATGCCAACATCATCTTCGGCACGATCATCGACGATAACCTCGGTGATGAAGTGCGCGTGACCATCATTGCCACCGGCTTTGATGCAGAAAACAACAATCCTCCCGCAGTGGTGACGCGACAGGAGCCAGCAGCTTCTGTCACTCCGGCACCGTCCACTCAAGAGGACAACAACCGCGGTCGCCTTTTCGAAGAGCGTGACCGTAACACTGAGCGCCACGATAACTCTGATGGTGGCCGCCATCATCACCGCGGTTCCACTCCCGGTAACAGCGGTCTATTCACTTCTGGTCGGGATGATCGTTACCGCGACGAGTCCCCGAGCCGTCGGGGCGGCAACTCCGACGATCTCGATGTGCCGGACTTCCTGCGCTAACCTTTAAGGCATGGCAGCTTCTGCAATGAACCGGGAAACCGGTCAACCCACCCGCCCCGTCCGCATGGTCTTTAGTACCCGAGCGGGCGGGGTGTCGGTCTCTCCTCATGACTCTTTTAACCTCGGCGATCATGTCGGCGATGATCCCGCCGCGGTCGCAGCCAATCGCACCCGTTTAGCAGGCGTGCTTGGCCTTGATCCGGCTGATGTCGTCTGGATGGAGCAGATTCACTCCAATACGGTCACTGTGGTTGAGGCCGCGCAAGATGGCCCCGTAGCGGCCACCGATGCCCTCGTGACTACTCAGCGAGGGTTAGCCTTGGCCGTACTGGTGGCTGATTGCGTCCCCGTGCTCTTGGCTGATCACGTCAACGGCGTGGTGGCTGCAGCCCATGCCGGGCGGATGGGAGCTCGAAACGGGATTGTAGCCAAGACCGTCGAGACCATGATTGGGCTGGGCGCCGCACCCGCAAATATTCAGGTTCTCCTCGGTCCGGCAGCCTCAGGGCGCCATTATGAGGTGCCGGCTGGGATGGCCGCGGACGTCGAAAAGCATCTTCCAGGCTCCCGTACTCGTACAGCGGCGGGCACGTGGGGAATCGACGTGCGAGCGGGCTTGGTCCGTCAGCTTCTCGGCTTGGGCGTGACTAATATCGAGGCCGATCCGAGATGCACTATCGAGGACACCGATTTTTATTCCTACCGCCGTGAAGGAACCACCGGCCGCCAAGCCGGTCTGGTCTGGCTGACAGGACACTAATGATGGATAACCGTACCGAAGAACTACAACGCAACCTGGCGGCTGTCCACCAACGAATCGCCGCCGCCGCCCGCGCCGCCGATCGAGATCCTTCGGGAATTAGATTGTTGCCAGTGACCAAATTTCACCCAGCGGCCGATGTTGCCCGATTAATATCACTCGGCATCGTTGATGTGGCGGAAAATCGTGAGCAGGAAGCTCGCACCAAAGCGGAAGAAGTCTCAGAAGCGCAGGTCCACATGATTGGCCAGATTCAATCAAAAAAGGCCAACTCCGTAGCAAGGTGGGCTGCAGGAGTGCAGTCGTTGGATTCTCTGAAACTTGCTCATGCGCTGGAACGCGGGATGGGTTTGGCATTAGAACGTGGAGAACGTGCCAGTGAGCTCCTTCCGTGCCACCTCCAGCTGTCTGCGGATGGAGATCCACAGCGTGGGGGAGTGTTAGAGGCTGACCTTGATCAGTTGGCGCAGGTAGTTGCGGAGTCTCAGCACTTGCATTTGGCCGGGCTGATGGTTGTGCCACCACTTGGGTCAGATCCATTCCGAGTCTTTGCCCGAGCTCGAGAACTCAGCGATGGACTTGCTGCCACTTTTGGCCGGCGGATGTCCCTGTCTGCTGGGATGTCAGGGGACCTAGAACAAGCGGTGGCTGCGGGCAGCAATATCGTGCGTGTCGGAACTGGCGTGCTTGGTAGACGCCCAGTACCGTAGATCACAAGCTATTAATAAACGCCCCGCCAGCTGCATGAACGGTCATTTTTCGGGAGGAAAAACACATGTCGACCTTCAAAAACCTCAAGGATTTTTTTGGCCTCGCCCCGGTAGATCTGGAGCACGAGGACGCCTACTATGAGGACGAGCCACGCTACTCATCTCAAGGATCTTCCGCTTACGCCCCAGCTCCGGCACCTGTCGCTGCCGCTGCCAGCCGCGACTACGGCTATAAGTACGATTCCTATGAGCGCCCGAGCCGAGACTTCAGCGCGGCTGCGCCTCAGCGTGAAGAGCCTGCGTTCGCCCCGACCATTGTGGCCGTGGAAGTTGCTACCTACAGTGAAGCTGCGGAAATCGGTGGACCTTTCCGCGACGGCGACGCTGTGGTCTTCGACATGACCCGGATGGACAATGGCGAGAACAAGCGCATCGTCGATTTCGCAGCTGGGCTGTGTTATGCCTTGCGCGGACGCATGGTTAACCTGACCAAGAATCTGGATACTTCCCGTACCGTATTTGCCATCGTTCCGGACTCTGCTGAGATCTCTCAGCTTGAGCTCGAGCGCGCAGCTGGCCTGCGTTAGAAATCATGGCACTGCTTGAGGGCGTGGTGGTGTCATTGTTAAGGCAGTTGAGTTAGGCTCGTTGATCGTGAGCCTGATTGGAACTGTCCTTTACCTTGTCCTTCAACTGTTCGTCTTGATCTTGATCGCGCGAATAATCATCGAGATGATCCAGTCGTTTTCTCGTAACTTTCAGCCGCCGCGATGGTTTTATTATGTCGCCGAGCCGCTGTTTAAGATCACTGATCCGCCGGTAAATGCTCTGCGCCGGATTGTGCCGCCCTTGCGGCTAGGCGGAGTTTCTCTAGATCTTTCGGTGATTGTGCTGTTCATCATCATCTCGCTGCTGCAGTTTGCCGTGCAGGTCATCTTCTAAACCCCCTCTCTTGGGTGTGACAGAACGGTTGAGTGTGTGAACCTCCGGTAAAGATTAAGGGTGTTCCTCGGTCAGGACATGGTCTGTTGGGGTTACACTTGATAGAAACCACAACGTATAATTAGTTAAATTGCACTGTGGGGGTCCCCCCGCACCCGCCCTTAGGGGCTGAAAAGAACTCGAAGGGAACGCTATGCCGCTGAGACCAGCCGACGTGCACAATATCGCTTTCAGTAAGCCGCCGATCGGCAAGCGGGGGTACAACGAGGACGAAGTTGATCAGTTCCTTGACCTCGTAGAAGACACCCTCAACCAGTTGCAGGACGAGAACGAAGCCCTCAGCACTCGCGTTGAGGAGCTGGGATCCGGTGAAGCTGGTGCGTCAAAGACTCCAGCATTCGGGTCCGCTCCGGCTGATGAGGCCAAGCTCCGCAAGGAGATTGAAGCCAAGCTCCGCGGTGAGTACGAAGCCAAGCTGGCTGATGCTCGCAAGTCTGCAGAGGCTGCCAAGGCTGAGGTTGCAGATGCTAAGTCCGCAGCCGATAAAGCCAAGGCTACTGCCGCTGAAGCTAAGGCCGCGGCCGCTAAGGCTCAGACCGAGGCAACTGAGGCCAAGAAGAAGGCTTCTGCTGCTTCGTCTACCCCGGCTGCAGCAGCGCCGGCTCCGACTCCGGCTCCGGCCGCCAGCGGCGCTGTTGCTTCTGCCGATACCCACATGCAGGCTGCAAAGGTTCTGGGGCTGGCACAGGAGATGGCAGATCGCCTGACCTCGGAAGCTCAGGCAGAGTCTCGCTCCATGCTCGACGAGGCACGTACTGCCGCCGAGAAGCAGCTCTCTGAGGCTGATAACTTCTCCAAGACTCAGCTCGCTGATGCGAAGAAGCGCGCTGAGACTCAGCTGGCAGAAGCCGACAACCGGGCCAAGACCCTCGTCGCTGATGCGAAGAAGCGCGCTGAGACTCAGCTGGCAGAAGCCGACAACCGGGCCAAGACCCTCGTCGCCGACGCTGAGAAAAAGGCTGCTGATACCACGAGCCAGGCTTCTTCTCGGGCAGAAGCTCAGATTCGTCAGGCAGAAGAAAAGGCCAGCGCATTGCAGGCTGACGCAGAGCGTAAGCACACCGAGATCATGGCCACGGTCAAGCAGCAACAGACCGCCCTTGAGACTCGCATCTCTGAACTGCGCACCTACGAGCGTGAATACCGCACTCGTTTGAAGACCCTGCTGCACTCCCAGCTCGAAGAGCTAGAGTCCCGCGGATCTTCGGCACCTGTCGCAGGTTCGGGTGAGAACATCGTCAAGGACAACTAGTCCAGAGGATTAGGCAATAGAGATTTTCCCCGTCAGACCGCAAAGGTCTGACGGGGAATTTTTCCGTTATCATCCAGAGGGTATAGTGGCCCTCGTATGACACCCAGCGAGGTGGGCTACCGCATTGATCCGGCCATCACCGGGGAGCGTATTCGGAAGAACGGCGCTTGGCGTCTAGTAGAACCGGACGGGTAGGACCGTGAAAGACCTTCACCACGAATCAAGTGGGGTGTGCAACTGGTATGTGCATCCAAGCAGGGTGGTACCGCGCAATCAAAGCGTCCCTGCAGACCTTAAGAAGTAGTCGTGAGTGAAGGAAGTTGAGTCGGCGATGTCCGCACCCGAGCAAAAGAAGAACTCCGTAGGCGGGGTCTACCCCCGAGTCGATTTGACCGGCGGATCCTCTCGTTTCCCGGACCTAGAACAAAATGTTCTGGATTTCTGGAAACAGGATGACACCTTTCAGGCATCCCTCGACCAGCGGGAAGGCAACGAAGAATATGTTTTCTACGATGGTCCTCCCTTCGCCAATGGGTTGCCCCATTACGGGCACCTGCTAACCGGCTACGTCAAGGACATTATTCCGCGCTACCGCACGATGGCTGGCTACCACGTACCGCGCGTATTCGGCTGGGATACCCACGGCCTGCCTGCTGAGTTGGAGGCTGAAAAGCAGCTCGGTATTACCGACAAGGGCCAGATCAAAGACATGGGCTTGGCCAAGTTCAACGAATATTGCGCATCTTCGGTTCTGCAGTACACCGAAGAGTGGAAAGAGTATGTCACCCGTCAGGCTCGCTGGGTGGACTTTGACAATGGGTACAAGACCATGGATCTGTCCTATATGGAATCTGTGATCTGGGCTTTCAAAGAACTCTATGCCAAGGGCCTGATTTATCAGGGCTTTAGGGTGTTGCCCTATTCCTGGGCAGAGCACACCCCGTTGTCGAACCAAGAGACCCGCCTGGACGACTCTTATAAAATGCGCCAGGATCCCGCGCTGACGGTGACCTTCCCGCTGACCGGAGCGCGCCCAGGAACTGCTGCTGAGCAGACTTTTGCCAATCATCCTGAACTTGCCGACGCCGCCGCTCTGGCATGGACGACCACGCCGTGGACCCTGCCGTCCAACTCTGCACTAGCCGTACACCCAGAGGTCAACTACTCACTGGTCAAGGCCGGCGAGAAGTCTGATTTTGCTGGCCAGTCCTTGTTGATCGCAGAAAACCTAGTGGGCAACTTTGCTAAGGAGCTCGGCGAAGACCACGAGCTGCTGGGGAACTTCCTCGGCGCACAGTTGGTGGGCCTGAGCTACCAGCCCATCTTCAACTTCTTTCCGGATCTGGAAAACGGCTTCCAGATCCTAGCCGCCGACTATGTCACCACCGAAGACGGCACCGGTATCGTCCACCAGGCTCCGGCCTTTGGTGAAGACGACATGATTGCCTGCAAGGCGCTCGGCATCGAATTGGTCATTCCTGTTGATATGGACGGAAAATTTACTGAGCAGGCAGCTCCCTACGCCGGCCAGCTCGTCTTTGACGCCAACAAGGACATCATCCGTGACCTTAAGGCCGCTGGTCGAGTGTTGCGCCATGAGACGATCGATCACTCCTACCCGCACTCTTGGCGCTCCGGCCAGCCGCTGATCTACATGGCACTGCCGTCTTGGTTCGTCAACGTCACTGAGATCCGTGACCGGATGGTGGAACTCAATCACGAGCAGATTGCCTGGATGCCCGAGCACATCCGCGACGGTCAGTTCGGTAAGTGGCTCGAGGGTGCTAGGGATTGGAATATCTCACGTTCGCGCTACTGGGGTTCCCCGATCCCGGTCTGGGTCTCTGATGATGAGAACTACCCGCGCACCGATGTCTACGGTTCCTTGGATGAATTGGAAGCCGATTTCGGTGTCCGCCCGACCTCTTTGCACCGGCCCTACATCGATGATCTGACTCGCCCGAATCCCGATGATCCGACTGGCAAATCCACCATGCGCCGAGTCTCTGACGTTCTCGACGTCTGGTTTGATTCCGGTTCCATGCCGTTTGCCCAGTTCCACTACCCCTTTGACAACAAAGAGTGGTTCGAAGATCACGCCCCGGCAGACTTCATCGTCGAGTACATTGGCCAAACCCGCGGCTGGTTCTACCTGCTGCACGTGCTCTCGGTTGGCCTGTTTGATCGCCCCGCTTTTAACAAGGTGGTCGCTCACGGCATCGTCCTTGGTGATGATGGGCTCAAGATGTCCAAGTCCAAGGGAAACTACCCGAATGTCAACGAGGTTTTCGACCGCGACGGCTCGGACGCTATGCGTTGGTTCCTGATGTCCTCGCCGATCCTGCGTGGTGGCAACCTCATCGTTACTGAGCAGGGCATCCGTGAGGGTGTTCGTCAGGCAATGCTGCCGATGTGGAATGCCTACACCTTCCTGCAGCTCTACTCTTCTAAGCCAGCGCAGTGGTCGGTTGACTCGACTGATGTGCTCGACCGCTACATCCTGGCCAAGCTGCATGACCTAGTGGTCGATGTTGATGCGGCCTTGGCCAGCGCCGAGATCGCCGATGCTACTGATGCGGTCCGTCAATTCTCTGATGCACTGACCAACTGGTACGTGCGCCGCTCGCGGGAGCGCTTCTGGGCTGGAGATGAAGAACATCCAGAGGCTTTCAACACCCTCTACACTGTGCTCGAGGTGCTCACTCGCGTGACTGCTCCGTTGCTGCCGATGCTCTCCGAGGTTGTGTGGCGTGGCTTGACCGGGGGTCGCTCGGTGCACTTGACGGACTTCCCCGCAGCAGCGCAGATCCCAGCCGACTCAGCATTGGTCTCTGCGATGGATGCCACGCGTGCGGTGTGCTCGGCAGCTTCTTCGGTACGCAAGGCTCATAAGCTACGCAATCGCCTGCCACTGCCGCTGCTGACTGTGGCGCTACCCGATGCTGGTCAGCTCGCAGACTTCTCCGACATCATTCGTGATGAAGTCAACGTTAAGGAAGTTGTACTCACCGATGACGTCGATGTGGTGGGCACCTTCGAGGTCGTCGTCAATGCCAAGGTGGCTGGCCCACGCTTGGGTCGGGACGTCCAGCGCGTCATCAAGGCCGTCAAATCTGGCAACTATGAGCGGGTCGGCGATACCGTTATCGCCGACGGCATCGAGCTGGCAGAAGGGGAGTTCACTGAGCGCCTCGTTGCGGCCAACCCAGAATCCACCACCCGGATCGAGGGGCTTGACGGCTTGGTCGTCTTGAACATGGAGCTAACCGAGGAACTCGAAGCCGAAGGCTGGGCCGCCGATGTTATTCGTGGCTTGCAGGATGCTCGTAAGGCCTCCGGTTTGGAGGTCTTCGACCGGATTGCAGTTGAGCTATCGGTACCCGAGGACAAGCTCTCTTGGGCCACCCGCCATCAGGGAGAAATCGCAGCTGAGGTCTTGGCACTGAAGCTGGAACTGAGCACGCAAGCACTTTCGTCCGAGCCGATCCATGACGTGGTCAAGGGAGTAACTGCCACGGTTGTAAAGATCGAGGCCTAATGAAAACGCTCAGCCCGAGCTCCTCGGCGGCGGCACCAGCCGTCATGATTATCTCGGGGCTGAGTCTCTATGCAGGGGCGGCAGTGGCCGTCGGGCTTTTCGACGTCCTCCCGCCCCTGATCGTTGCTTGGTTTCGAATCTCGGCGGCAGCACTGATTCTATTGGCGGTGCTGCGACCGTCGCCACGATCTTTTATCGGCCGCAGCGGAGCTCAAGCAGCGGTCTATGGGATCGCGACCATGGGCATGAATATGAGCTTTTATGAAGCCATCGCTCGTCTGCCGCTGGGCACGGTTGTCGCGCTGGAATTTCTCGGCCCGGTGGTAGTGGCTGCGCTGGGTTCTCGCAGCATTCGTGATTGGGTGGCGTTGGGGCTGGCAGCGGCAGGCGTGCTGGTCATTTCTGGGGCGGTGTGGTCAACCTCTGCCAGCGGGCTATTTTTTGCGCTGTTGGCCGGTGGGCTATGGGCGGTTTATATCCTGATCGGTACTCGGATCGTCGGTGGGGTCGGAAAACCGATGGAATCAATGACTGTGGGCTTTAGCATTGCTGCGGTGGTTGCACTGCCAGCGATCTGGTTGCTTTGGCCCACCAGCGTTGATCTGCCAGCACCGCAACTATTTGGGTTGGCGATGGGACTTGGGGTGCTTTCTGCACTCATTCCTTATTCGCTCGACCAAGTGGTGATGAGGATGGCTGGCTCCTCCTACTTTGCCTTGCTCCAAGCATTGCTGCCCGTTACTGCTGCACTATTGGGTGCCGTGGTGTTGGGCCAGTGGCTCACCGGGCCAGAGTTGCTCGGCATTGTCTTAGTAGTGGCAGCGGTTGGTCTACGCCGGCCCAGTTCCGCCTAATCTAGATACATGCAACGCTGGGTTCTGCACATCGATATGGATGCGTTTTATGCTTCCGTTGAACAGCTGACCCGGCCTACCCTCCGTGGGCGTCCGGTTCTGGTGGCGGGCGTCTCGGGCAGGGGAGTGGTCGCTGGTGCCAGCTATGAAGCGCGTGCATTAGGAGCACATTCCGCCATGCCCACGCAATTAGCTGCGCGGTTGGTGGGTTATTCGGCCGTGCTGGTGAGCCCGCGCAGGGCGGTCTATTCGGCGGCCTCACGCCGAGTGTTTGAGCTGGTTTCCGCTCAGGTGGAGGTGCTCGAGCAGCTCTCGATCGATGAGGCCTTCTTAGAACCTGAGGAGCTCATTGGCGCTGACTCGGCGCAGGTGAAGAAGTGGGCAGATGATCTGCGCGCACTAATTTATGAAGAGACCGGGTTGCCTGCGTCAATCGGAGCTGGAACGGGCAAACAATTCGCCAAAATCGGCTCCGGCGAGGCGAAACCGGCAGGCACTTTCGTCATCCCGGCGGATCGGCAGCTGGCGATGCTCCACCCACTCGAAGTGGCCAAACTCTGGGGAGTAGGTCCGGTGACCCAAGCTAAGCTCTCCCAGATTGGGATTGCCACCATCGGTGACTTGGCTGCCATGACTGAAAAAGAAGTCATAATCTCCCTCGGTGGCACGATTGGTCCGATGCTCTGGCGGCTGGCCCAAGGCATTGATGATCGTCCTGTTGCCCCCAGAGCCGAAGCCAAACAGATCTCTGCTGAGTCCACTTTCCCGCGGGATCTGAACTCTCGCGCACAAGTCGATGCTGCTTTGTGCCAGGTGGCTGAGTCAGCTCATCGCCGTTTGCTTATCGACGGCCGTGGCTCCCGTACCGTCACCGTCAAACTTAAGATGGCTGATTTTCACACCGAATCTCGTTCCGCGACCTTGAGCTATGCCACCGATGATCTCGCGACCTTAAAAGCAACTGCCGCCAGACTGGTGCGTTATCCAGATAGTGTTGGTCCTATCCGCTTGGTGGGAGTTGGCTACTCAGGGTTGGAAACGGCACGCCAAGATGTCCTGTTTCCCGAGTTAGACCAGCAACTGCTTCGAAACCCTAGCCAGGCAGACGATGATTTCGAAACTGGAGTCAGCGACCATGCCACCGAGCTGACAGTCACCGAAGTCTTGCTGGGAGACGATGAGCAGGCAGGTTGGCGGGCTACCCAAGACGTGTGGCACCCGAAGTTTGGCCACGGGTGGGTGCAAGGCACCGGTCATGGCATTGTTTCTGTGCGTTTTGAAACTCGGGCCACCGGCCCCGGCCGGACGCAGACTTTCCAGATCGATGACTCAGAGCTGCAGCCTGGTGACCCCCTCGACAGCCTGGCCTGGGAAGACTGGTTGGCTACAACAGAGTCCTGACATCGACTCCGGTGGCTAGTGCCGCGATCAGTACAATCCGAGCTTGCCCGGCCCGAAGATAACCAGCCCCGACGGCCCCAGCGGCCGCTAGCACCGAGCCTCCACCAGCTCCTGCATAAGCCAGTGCTACTTCTCCGGCTGGCACTCGAGTAGTAATCACAACTGGAATCCCTTGGGCTAGCGCGTCCTGGATTCCAGCGCCCATTTGTGGGCCAGTGTTACCGGAGCCCAATCCTTCCACGATGAGACCTTGGGCACCGGCAGCAAGCGCGGCGTCGATTAGTTCTCTGCCTGATCCTGGCCAAGCCGCGATCACGGGGACAAAGATCCCCGAGAGCGAAGCTGGAGACAGTGCTGCTGGTCGGGAAACCTCTATTGGGGTAGTAGAGATGAAGGCGTCGATCTCGTTGGTGTGGCGCTTGGCAGCACCTCGCGCCGGGATTGTCCAGCCGCCGAAGGCGATGAGCACTCCCTGGCCACGGGCGAGCGGATCGGCGGCCAATTCAATCGCTTCCAGGAGATTTCCAGGTCCATCGGAGGAGGGATGATCGAAGGCTCGTTGGGCGCCAGTAAGCACCACTGGGGCATCTTGCTGGTGGAAAATATCCACCGCAAGTGCGGTATCTTCCATTGAATCGGTCCCGTGGGTGACTACGACTCCGGCGACTTCTGGATTTGCCAATTCTTCCTGGATTGCGTTGATGAGGGCATCGAGCTCACTAAGGGTGATCGCAGAGGAATCCAATTGCGTCAGCTCTCGGACGGAGAGCGTGATGTGAGCGGGGAGAAGATCCTGAACATGCTCAGCAAGCTCGGTGCCAGTGATGGTGGGGCTCAGTGCACCGGAACTATCGGTAGTGCAGGCGATAGTTCCACCGGTGGCCAATAACGAGATGCGGGTCATGGGACCAGAGTGCCACAGGTGAGGGCGGTTGAAAACGAATGGTCGAAACTATATGACGTGTAATATATGGGCGGATGAGGGCACCAGGAAGTTCCTGACCGTTGGCGCCCCGAACATGAGGAGAGTTTTTCCGTGAAGTTGACCAAGATCGTCGCGATGACCGCTGCTGTGGGCGCCGCCCTGGCCCTTTCCGCTTGCTCCGACAGCGGGGAGTCCGAGTCTTCCTCCGCGACCTCGGAGATCAATTCCGAGACCACTTCCGAGGTGGCTGCCCCGGCACTACCGACGGCAGATGAGCTCAATATGGTTCTGGCACGTGCTACTGACCCGAATCTGCCCGTGGAAGAAAAAGTTGACACCGTTCAAGGTGGCGAAGAAGCTCCCGAGCTTTTCGAGACGATGACCGCCTCCCAGGTTGAGTCCGGCGCTCAGTTCCAGGTCGTCAACCCGGTTCTGCCGGGCTACACCCCGGATTCAGTCCTTGCTTCGGTGAACTTCACCCTCCCGGACCAGGCTGCTCAGCCGGCTGAGAACGTTGAGTTCATCTACGAAAACGGTGTTTGGAAGCTCTCCCAGTCGTGGGCCTGCACCCTGATCACCAATACCGTGGCACCGGAAGAGGTCCCGGCTATGTGCCAGGAGTTCGCACCGGCTCCGGTTGAAGAAGCAGGCGAAGTACCAGCCGAAGAACCCGCTGAGGTTCCGGCACAGTAATTACTCGGAGCTCTCCTGGCCGGAGAGCTTGAGTACTTTTCCGCGCCCGTTGGTCTGAATCGCCCAGCGGCGCCGGATCCACCGGTCATGAGTAGCCATGACTACTGTGCCTGGAAATTGCGTCAGAGCTTCCTCGAGTTCCTCGGCTAGAGCCAATGAAAGATGGTTGGTTGGCTCGTCGAGCAACAGGAGATCTGGCGGAGAGGCCAGAATAATGCCAAGTGAAACCCGTCGTCGCTGTCCGAGGGAAAGTTCTCCCAACGGGCGGGCGGCGGTTTCCTCATCCATCAAACCCATCTCCACCAGATTCGGGACGCTTTTCGGGGTGTGAGCGGCAAAGATCTCCTCTGCCGGAATATCTAGATTGGTCCATTCATCGTCTTGGCTCAGCCGCGAAATCGTCAGCTCCTCAGGAATACGCAGTAGTCCTTCATCTAGGGAGATGCTTCCTCGAATGACCGAGAGGAAGGTGGATTTTCCAGCACCATTGGGCCCTTCAACCAGCCAGTGATCACCAGGTTGGATGGTTACTGTTAGTGGCCCTAATCGATCATTGACCAGTAGCTTCTTGGCCACCACAGCTGGTTCACCTAGGGAGGTGAGGCTAGTGTGTTCGGGAATGCCATGAAAGCGCAGTCGAGCAGGGGGAGCTGGTAGCTCCTCGCGCTCTAATGCCTCCAGACGATTGCGGGCTGAGCGCAGCCGGTTGCCCAGTGTCTTGGCAGCACGATCCGCGTAGAACTTCGCTGCGGCGCGAGTCTCAGTCTTGTTCAGATCGTGGTTGAAGACATCGTCTTCGTCTTGACCCGCGGCCTTTTCCAGACGAATACGTTCATGTTCTTGGGCGGCATAGAGCTCCTCCCAACGGCGACGGATGCCCTCACGGGCGTCGAGATAGTCGCTGAAAGAGCCGGTGAACTGGGTACCTTGCCGGGTTTGCTCCCCAGTGCCGCCTTCGGCCCCTAATCCGGGGTCTAAGTCGACGAGAGAATCAGCGACTTTGTCGAGGAAGAAGCGATCATGGCTGGCTACCAAAGTTGGACCACGGAAGTTCTTGAGTTCCTCGATGAGAAAGTCCACGCCCTCATCATCAAGGTGGTTAGTCGGCTCGTCCAAGACCAGAGCATCGACTGGGCGCAAGAGCAATGCTGCAAGCGCGAATCGGCGTCGTTGGCCACCGGATAGTTCGGAAATGATGGTGGTCAGCGGAACCTCCGCCAGACCGAGTCCAGCCAACACTGTCGCGATCCGAGAGTCTAGTTCCCAGACCCCGGATTGCTCGGCCGCGGCTAGTGCGGCGTCGAAATCCTCTGCCAGTTGCGGGCTTTCTGGTTCCTCGGCCATCTGGATGGAGATCTCGCCGATCCGGGCCTCTACCTGCCGAAGTTCGGCTACGGCGGCGTCGATAAGATCAGAGGCTGGGGAAGAAAATGCCAGATCGGTTTCTTGGGCGATGAATCCAGTGCTGGGGGGCCTGGTAATAAAACCGACATCCGGTTCCAGATTTTCGGAAATGAGCCCCAGCAAGGTGGATTTTCCGGAGCCATTTTCGCCGATCAGGCCGGTGACGTGTCCGGCGGGAACCGCGAAGGTCATATCAGTGAGCACCCGGCGGGAGGTGCCGGGATAAGTAAAACTCACCCCGTCAATTTTAAGGTGATGAGAAGATGCCATGAGTATCAGCCAAAGGTCAGTGCGGTGGTGGAGTCTTGGACGATGCGGACATCAGAATCCGCACCGCCGTAGATCACCCGCGTGGTGAATGCCACTGATCCGTCAACGGGCAGTGGCTTGGTGAGATCTACCGTCAGCGAGCCCTCGCTGGTGGTGTTGGAATTGAGCACGCTCAGCGTCTGTCCGGTCAGTTCCTCGGCGCCTTCTTGACCATCGAGTTCAAGTGCACCGAGTGCCGGCCGCTGCTGAACCTCAACGTCGAGCTCAACGGTGTCCCCATCGACCGAAGCAAGAGTGTAGGTAGTGGTCTGCAGCAGCGTTGCTTCACCGGTCACCCGGGAATCGACGGTCCAGACCGCACCCGGGGCAAGCTCTTCCTCGGGGAAAATGATGGGCAGGGAGAGCAGTTTAAACAGTGCCTGTTCAGCGATTGCTCGCCCGGTATCGGTGGCATCTACCGGTGCAGCCACACGAACAGTGGATACCTCGCCGTTGTCCTCGGCGCGCCAACCCAATGTGAAGCCTTCAGCGGAGCGAACATCCTCAGTCAACTCGAGATTGGTGATGGCCGGCTCGCCCAGAATCAGTTCAACGTCTCGGGTGGCGGCACGTTCTTCATTGTCCGGGTCGGCGTCCTCGGCCGCGAGGGTGGAACCAGAAAGTGGCAGGGTAAGCGCTTGCACCTCGCCGCCAGCGGGCGCAGCCACGTCCACGGCATCGGCCTGGACGAGCGTTTGGTCGAAGCCTTCGGAGACCTCAACCTCGATTTCTTGCTGCACAGTGTCGGACTCTTCGGTGATATCCCGGTATCCGAGGACCTCTGCGGTTCCGGTACCAGAGGACTGGAGCGTTACCCGAGGAGCGTCGACGCTCAGCCCTACTGCTGACTCGACCGAGGTATCTACTTCCTCAGAGCTACAGGCCGTCAGACCCAAGGCGGAGGCGATGACCACCGCGGCGAGTGCGCGAGTTGTTCGGGAGTTAGCTAAGAAAACCACCTGTCTAACGCTACTCGATGCAGCTGGTCGGGTGGACCCAAGCCACGCTGGTGAGGAATGATGGTGTCCGTGAGCCAGCAAGCAGGTCCTAAAGCGATGAATTCGCAGCCCAGATTCGTCACTTTGATGGCGGCAATCATTCTTCTAGTAGCGCTGATTGACCAGATATCCAAAGCTCTCATGCTTATCTGGTTAGAGCCAGGAGTTCCGGTGCCGATTCTGGGCGACTGGCTGCGGCTATTTTTGCTGTTTAACCCGGGGGCGGCCTTTTCCTTGGGTCAAGACTCCACCTGGTTGTTTACTACTATCCAGCTGACGTTCGTTGTCGGCATTGCGATCATCGCCCCACGCATTAAAGACCGTGGTTCGGCGATCGGGCTAGCAATGATCGCTGGCGGCGCGCTGGGCAACCTCATTGATCGGTTGTTCCGCGACCCCGGTTTCTGGTTCGGCCATGTGGTCGATTTCATCTCTGTCGGCAGATTCGCGGTATTTAATATCGCCGACGCCTCAATCACCCTCGGGGTCGTGGTGTTTGTTATCGCCATGTTCGCCGAAGAACGCCGTGAAGGAAAAACTGCATGAGCAACCGCGAAACCCGAACCCTCCCAGTCCCTGAGGGGCTAGCTGGCATGCGTGTCGACGCCGGCCTTTCCAAAATGTTGGGTCTTTCCCGCACCGTCGTCGCCGATCTTGCCACCGCCGGTGACGTGCTTATCGACGGCCGCGTAGTCGGCAAATCCGACCGCCTGATCGCCGACGCCTGGATGGAAATCACCTTGCCGGAGCCAGCACGGCCGCTGACCCCGAAGGTCGAGGTCATTGAGGGAATGGAAATCCTTTACTCCGACGATGACCTGATCGCGGTGCACAAGCCGGTCGGAGTGGCAGCTCACCCTACCGTCGGCTGGGATGGACCCAGTGTGGTCGGCGGGCTGGCTGCTGCCGGTTTCCGGATTTCCACTTCTGGCCCTCCGGAGCGCAAGGGAATCGTCCAGCGCCTTGACGTTGGTACCTCTGGAGTCATGGTCATCGCGGCGTCGGAACGCGGTTACACCTCCCTGAAACAGGCGTTCCGAGATCGCACCGTGGAAAAGACCTACCATGCGCTAGTCCAAGGACATCCAGATCCGTTCACCGGAACTATCGATGCTGCCATCGGCCGTCACCCCTCGGCAGGCTGGCGCTTCGCGGTGACCTCTGCTGGCAAACATGCAGTTACCCATTACCAAACCATTGAAGCCTTCCGCGAAGCCACCTTGCTCGAGGTGCATTTGGAGACCGGGCGCACCCACCAGATCCGTGTCCACATGGAAGCCATCCACCATCCGTGCGTCGGAGATCCCATGTATGGATCGAATCCGGAGCTTTCCGAACGCCTAGGTCTGACTCGCCAGTGGCTGCACGCCGTGCGTCTCGGGTTCAATCATCCGGCCGATGGACGCTGGATGGAGATTGAAGCTCCCTACCCGGCAGATTTGGCTCATGCCTTGGAGGTCGTGGACAAATGAGTGACGCACAGCGTCGGATGATCCAAAAGATCGTGGCTATCTTGGCGATCGTCGCACTACTGGGCGCGCTAGTCCTGGCGTTTTTGGACGATGCCACCCATAAACCGGTGGCTATCAACGGCGACATTCTGGGATCAGTCACTGATGAGAGCTTCGAGGACTATCGTGAGCGCGCAGCAGAGTCCTTGGCTGAGGCACCCGCCACCGAGCCGGCCTATGCTTTGGTGACCTTCACTGAGCCCCTGGAACCTGCTGCGGCCGCGGCACTTCTCGAACCGATTGACCGCGTCAATGCCATGGTGATCGCGTTGGCCGCGCCTTTCGCCTTGCCTGAGCCAGTGGCGGGGGAGACCCGCGAGGATGTGTTCAACCGTGAGCTCGACCGGATCGCCGCCAGCATGGTGGGCATCGGCGATGTAGCCAGCCCTACGCGTATCGACGCCGTCGTAGTCCGAGACACCGGCGATGCCCTGCGTTCACTGGCTGCTTCCGAAGAGATTGCCGTGGTGGAAGTACTGCCTCCGGATGCTTCTTGGGGTCGTTTCGGGGTCCGGCCGGTGGAGATACCTGGGGATGCTTCGGTGGAGATACCTGGGGAAGCCCCGGCGGCTGATCCCGGTATTTAACTGATCCCGGGATTTACGACCTGGGGTTTTACACTGGCTCCTGGGTGTTGGCAGGAAGGGGTTGACCGTGATCAGTCGACCGGTTCCTTCTCCTAGCGATATCCACCAGGTAGATGGTCACTGCCACCCAAATGATGATGAACCCAGCCCAGCGCGCCGGGGATAGCTGCTCCTGGGTGACAAATAGCGCCCAGAGCATCTGCAACGTCGGCGTCAGATACTGGATCATGCCAATCGTGGCCAACGGCAGACGCTTGGCCGCCATCCCAAAGAGCAAGAGCGGGATAGTGGTCACCGCTCCAGAGACCACTAGCAGCGCCATATGGGTGGGGCCTTCAGTGAAAAACGTCCCTTGCCCAGTGGATTCCAGCCAGATTAAGTAGATCAGCGCTAGGGGAGCAACCGCCAAGGTCTCTGCGGTCAAGGATGCGGCGGCAGAGACTTTGACTCGCTTTTTTACCAGACCGTAAAACCCAAAGCTCAGCGCCATTCCCAATGCCATGACCGGTGCTTGGCCGGATAGGAAGGTCAGTTGGATGACTCCGATGGCGGCGATGCCTACGGCCAACAACTGCATACGGTTGAGTCGTTCGCCCAAAAAGACGACCGCTAACAAGATTGACAGCAGCGGGTTGATGAAATAGCCCAGCGCCGCGTCGGCGACGTGATCGCTGTTGACAGCCAGCACATAGATGCCCCAGTTCGCGGAGATAAGCAGACCAGCGGTGATCAATAGCGCCCAAGTACCCCGTGAGGCGTTCCTGAGCTGTCCCCAGCCCTTGATCGCTGCCAGTACCACTGACATGAGTACGGCGGTCCAGAGAATCCGGTGGGCGAGGATCTCCAGCGGTCCAGCCGGGAGCAGCAGTGGGAAAAATGCCGGGAACAGGCCCCACAGCAGGTAGGCAAGCACTCCATAGATCATGGACAGGCACCTTAGTCAGCTGCTCCCACCTTGTGCCCGCCGGTACCGGCAAAGGCTATTTGACGGCTCCAGTTAAACTCATCGGCATGGCAAAGAAATCCTCCTTCGTCCACCTGCACAACCACACTGAATTCTCGATGCTCGATGGCATGGCGAAGGTAGATCTGTTGGCGGAGGAGGTCGTACGTCAGGGGATGCCGGCGGTCGGAATGACAGATCATGGCAATATGTTCGGCTCGGATTCTTTCTATCGGAAGATGACTGCGGCGGGGGTCAAGCCGATCATTGGCGTCGAAGCCTACTTAGCTCCAGAAAGCCGGTTCAATAAAAAGCGTGTGCGTTGGGGCGAGCCGCACCAGAAGTCAGACGATGTTTCGGCCTCGGGCGCATACTTGCACCAGACGATGATGGCGGAGAATGCCACGGGTCTGCGCAACTTGTTCTATCTGTCCTCGATGGCTTCCTATGAGGGGCAGCTGGGCAAATGGCCGCGCATGGATGCCGATCTGATTGCTGAACATGCCGATGGAATTATCGCCACTACTGGTTGCCCCTCCGGCGATGTGCAAACCCGCCTGCGCTTGGGCCAATTCGATCAGGCGCTAGAAGCCGCGGCGATGTGGCAGGACATCTATGGCAAGGAGAACTACTTCCTTGAGGTGATGGATCATGGTCTCCACATTGAGCAGCGAGTGCGCAGTGAGCTGTTGGAAATCGGCCGTCGGCTGGAAATGCCTGCGTTGGTGACTAATGATTGCCATTACGTGGTGCAGTCGCAGGCAAAGGCACATGAAGCCATGTTGTGTGTCCAGACCGGTAAGACGCTCAATGATCCTGACCGGTTCCGCTTCGACGGTAGTGGTTACTACATCAAAACGGCTGAGGATATGCGTGCGCTATTCGACGACGTCGTCCCCGACGGTTGCGATAACACCCTGCTTATCGCCGAACGGGTGCAGGACTACGGCGAGATCTGGGAGGCTCACCCGCATGACCGCATGCCGGTTGCCGATGTGCCGGAGGGATTCACACCGACGACCTGGTTGAACCATCAGGTCCTCGAAGGGCTGCGAGAGCGTTTCGACGGTCGCGAGATCCCCCAGGACTATCTCGATCGGGCGGAATATGAGATTTCCGTCATTGATCTCAAGGGCTATCCCTCCTACTTCCTCATCGTTGCCGAGATCATCAAACATGCCCGCGAGATCGGTATCCGGGTCGGCCCAGGCCGTGGTTCCGCAGCTGGTGCGCTCGTGGCCTATGCGCTGACGATCACCAATATCGATCCCATTGAGCACGGACTGCTCTTTGAGCGCTTCCTCAACCCGGAGCGACCGTCGGCACCCGATATTGATATCGACTTCGATGATCGTCGGCGAGGCGAGATGATCCGCTACGCTGCTGATCGTTGGGGCGAAGACAAGATCGCCCAGGTGATTACCTTCGGCACGGTTAAAACCAAGCAGGCGCTCAAGGACTCCGCTCGCGTGCAGTTCGGGCAGCCTGGTTATCAGATGGCTGACCGGATTACGAAGGTCCTGCCGCCGCCGATCATGGCCAAGGATATTCCGCTCTCCGGAATCACGGACCCGTCCCATGAGCGCTACAACGAGGCTGGAGAGGTCCGCCAGCTCATTGAGGCTGACGCTGATATTCGCAGCATCTACGAGACTGCGCGTGGGCTGGAGGGCGTGGTTCGCCAAGCAGGTGTCCATGCGTGTGCGGTGATTATGGCGTCGGTGCCGCTGCTTGAGCACATACCGATGTGGAAGCGGCCCAACGACGGTGCACTGATTACTGGTTGGGACTATCCGGCCTGTGAGGCCATCGGCTTGCTGAAGATGGACTTCCTGGGGCTGCGTAACCTCACCGTGATCGGCGATGCGCTGGAGAATATTCGCAAAAACCGTGGCGATGACATTGACCTAGATACCCTCCCAGTGGAGGATCCTGCCACCTATGAGCTGCTCGGACGCGGCGATACGCTGGGCGTCTTCCAGCTCGATGGCGGCGGTATGCAGGAGTTGCTCAAGCGAATGCAGCCTACTGGTTTCAATGACATTGTCGCCTCACTAGCGCTTTATCGACCAGGCCCCATGGGCGTCGACGCCCACTTGAACTACGCCGACCGCAAAAACGGCCGCAAACCCATTGAGCCGATTCACCCCGAGCTGGAGGAAGCGCTAGAAGAAATCCTCAGTGAGACCTACGGCTTGATCGTCTACCAGGAGCAGATCATGAAGATCTCGCAGAAGGTAGCTAATTACACCGCTGGTGAGGCCGATGGATTCCGCAAGGCCATGGGCAAGAAAAAGCCCGAGGTGCTGGCGAAGGAGTACGCAAAGTTCGAAGCCGGGATGCAATCCAACGGCTTTTCCAAGGAAGCCATTAAGGCGCTGTGGGATACCATTTTGCCCTTCGCCTCCTACGCGTTTAATAAGTCACACGCGGCAGGCTATGGTCTGGTCTCCTTCTGGACCGGCTACCTTAAGGCGCACTACGCGCCCGAGTACATGGCGGCACTATTGACCTCAGTGGCAGACAAGAAAGACAAATCGGCCATCTATCTTTCCGATTGCCGCCACCTTGGTCTCAAGGTGCTGTCACCAGATATCAATGCCTCCGAGAGCGACTTTCTCGCCGTTGGTGAAGATATTCGTTTCGGGCTCGGCGCCATCCGCAACGTGGGTGAAGAGGTCGTGGAATCGATCGTCGCTACGCGCAAGGCCAAGAGCAGCTACACCAGCTTCAGTGATTACCTCGACAAGATCGAGCTATTGCCGTGCAACAAGCGAATCACGGAATCCTTGATCAAGGGCGGGGCATTCGACTCGCTCAACCATCCGCGCAAGGGGCTCATGCTGGTCCACGAGGACGCTGTGGATTCAGTTCTGGCCACCAAAAAGGCTGCCGATAAGGGGCAATTTGATCTCTTCGCTAGTTTCGGCGACGACGGGGGAGAGGAAGTCACCAATGTGTTCGCCATTGATGTGCCGGATGAGAGCTGGGACCGTAAACACGAGCTGGCCTTGGAACGAGAGATGCTCGGGCTCTACGTCTCTGGCCACCCGCTCGATGGATTTGAAGAAGCCATCGATGCCCAGACTGACACCCCGTTGACCAAGCTCCTCGCCGGTGAAATGCGGCATGGGGCAGAGGTGACCATCGGCGGTATTATCTCGGCCGTCGACCGGCGATTTTCCAAAAAGGACGGCTCTCCGTGGGCAATCGTCACGGTGGAAGACCACCACGGTGCCCAGGTAGAGCTGTTGGTGTTCAACAAGGTCTATGCCTTGGTTAGCTCTCAAATTGTGGAAGACAACATCATCTTGGCTAAGGCGCACGTGTCTATCCGAGACGAGCGGATGTCCCTGTTCTGCGATGACTTAAAGGTCCCAGAGCTCGGCCCCGGAAACGGTGCCGGACTTCCATTGCGGCTGAGCCTGCGTACCGAGCAATGCACGATGGAAAATATTGCCAAGCTCAAGCAGGTGCTGGTCTCCAATGCTGGTGATTCAGATGTCTACCTGAAGCTGGTCAGCGGAGATGAGTCGACGATGATGATCCTCGGTGAGCACCTGCGCGTCACTCGTTCCGGATCACTGATGGGAGATCTGAAGGCGACGATGGGGCAAGGCATCCTGGACTAAAACCGAAGGGGAGTGCCAGCGTGAGAGAGTTGTTTTCGGGAGACTACACTGTGTGGATATGAGCGAGAAGCAATCTGTCACCCTGGCTGCCCCGATCCCCTTCGAACCAGTTCGCGCATCGGACATTCAGCAGGCACAAGCGCAGATTTCCGCGGTCATCGCGCCCACCCCGTTGCAATTTTGCCCACGGTTGTCCGAAGAGGCTGGAGTGCAGGTTTTCCTCAAGCGCGAGGACCTGCAGGATGTCCGCTCTTATAAGATCCGTGGCGCCTACTACGCTGTGTCCAATCTCAGCCAGCAACAGCGAGCAGCTGGCATCGTAGCGGCTTCCGCTGGCAACCACGCACAGGGTGTCGCCTACGCCTGCCGCACGATGGGAATCCAAGGTCGGATCTATGTGCCCAGCCAAACTCCGAAGCAAAAGCGTGACCGCATCATGGTCCACGGCGGCGACATGGTTGAGCTCGTGGTCACCGGAAGCAACTTCGATGAAGCAGCTGCAGCCGCTCGTGCTGATGCCGCCGAGCGCGGCGCCACCATCGTCGAGCCTTTCGACGCCCGCGACACCGTCATCGGCCAGGGCACCGTCGCCGCGGAGATCCTCTCCCAACTGACCTCCATCGGCAAAGCACTCGAGACCATCTTCGTGCCGGTCGGTGGCGGCGGATTGCTCTCCGGCGTGGCTAGTTACTTAGCCGATATGGCACCGCGCACCGCGATCATCGGAGTGGAACCAGCAGGTGCAGCCTCTTTGCAAGCAGCTCTCGATAACGATGGGCCGATCACCCTGGATACCGTTGATCCCTTCATCGATGGTGCCGCAGTCAAACGCATCGGGGAGCTTCCGTACCACGTCATTGAGCGCAATCTGGGACGCATTCACGTCATGGATGTCTCTGAAGGCGCGGTCTGTACCGAGATGCTCGCGCTCTACCAAAATGAAGGAATCATCTCGGAGCCCGCCGGAGCACTCTCGGTCACCGGTCTTCGGGAGATGAACCTCTCGCCGGATTCAGTAGTGGTGTGCATCATCTCTGGTGGCAACAATGATGTGCTGCGCTATGCCGAGATCATGGAACGCTCTCTAGTTCATCGCGGGCTCAAGCACTACTTCTTGGTCAATTTCCCGCAGGAGCCGGGGCAATTGCGCCATTTCCTCAACGATATTCTCGGCCCTGAGGACGACATCACTCTCTTCGAGTATCTTAAGCACAGCAACCGGGAAACCGGCGCTGCTTTGGTTGGCCTCGAGTTAGGTCAGGCCCGAGACCTCGACCCGTTGATGGAGCGGATGGCGCAGTCTCGGATTAACTGCCAACACCTCCGACCAGGAACCCCCGAATACGAGTATCTGGTCAGCTAGGCGGTTTTTCCTAGCGGCGCAGTAGCGCAAACTCCCAAGGACCCAACTCAGTAGAGCTCTCACCGACGGCAGGTGAGCTGAAGGAATAGATCAGCTCCCCGCCAAAGGGAACGCTCAGCTTCTTATCGGAGAGGTTGGCCACCAGCATGACCTCTGGGTGGCCCATGGCCAACCACGGTTCGTCCTCGGAGCCTACCTCTACGATCAGGCGGGTCAGGTCTGAACGGGAGAGTCCTAGCTCTTTGCGCAGCCGCAGCAATTGGCGATAGGCACTGAGGATTTCGCGCTGCTCTGGATTAAAATCCCAATCCAATTTCGAGGCGGCGAAGGTGGCCGGATCGGAAGGCGCTGGGACCTCGTCATCACTCCATCCCGAGCGGGAGAACTCACGTCGCCGCCCCTCGGTGGTCAGCCGGTTAAGCTCCTCGTCGGTGTGTGAGCAGAAGAAGGCAAACGGGGTCTGAGCACCAAATTCTTCACCCATGAACAACATCGGGGTATAAGGCGAACTATAGATAATCGCAGCCTTGAGCACCTGTTGCGTGGCCGTGAGATTCATCGATGGTCGATCACCACTGGCTCGGTTGCCTACCTGATCGTGAGTGGTGGTGTAGGTGACCAAACGATGTGCTGGAGTGTTAACCAAATCTAGCGGCCGGCCGTGAGCACGTCCTCGGAAGCTAGAGAAGTTGCCGGTATAAAAGAAACCCTCACGCAAGGTCTTAGCCAGTGCGTCCACCGAGCCATAGTCCTCGTAATATGCGTGGCGTTCTCCCGTGACCATCGTGTGGAGAGCGTGGTGGATATCATCGACCCACTGGCCAGCCAGACCGAAACCTCCGGCGGCGTTTTCAGTGATCAACCGAGGATCATTGAGGTCAGACTCAGCAATGATCGAACGAGGTACGCCCGTGCGCGAGGCCACGTCATCAGCGATGTATTGGATCTGTTCCATCAGCGAATAGGCGCCGTGGTCATCGTAGGCATGGACCGCATCCAAACGCAGGCCATCAATGCGGTATTCGACTAACCACAGAGCCACCGAATCAAGGATGAAGGAACGGACCTCATCGGAGTTGGGGCCGGAGATATTGACCACTTCACCCCAGTCGGTGGATCCGCCCGAGGTATAGGGGCCGAACATTCCGTTGTAATTGCCATCTGGGCCGAAGTGGTTATAAACCACGTCGAGGAAGACAGCCAAGCCGGCACTATGCGCGGCGTCGACAAGCTTTTTTAATCCCTCGGGGCCGCCATAAGAATGGTGAACTGCATGCCAAGAGACTCCGTCATAGCCCCAGTTACGATCTCCGCCGAAAGGCTGGATCGGCATGAGCTCGATGGTGGTGACTCCGAGATCGCGCAGGTAGTCCAGCCGATCAATGATGGCCTCGAAGGTGCCCTCCGGGGTGAAGGTGCCCACGTGGAGCTCATAGATGACCTGGGCAGACAACGGGCGGCCGGTCCACGATGAAGACCACTTGAAATCCGGGTCAGTGACTTCGGAGAGCCCGTGGACGCCATCGGGCTGAGCAGTGCTGCGGGGATCTGGAAGGGGCTTGGACCACTCTTGACCGTTGTAGAGGCCGAAACCATAGCGCATCCCGGGTTCAGCAATCATGTCGCCAGACCACCAACCCCCGTCGATCGGCCTCATCGGATAGATCTGATCGTCGAGGTGGAGACGGACATCCTGGGCGGAAGGTGCCCATACTGAAAAGGGCTCATGCGCAGTCATGCAATCCAGGCTAGGGGTTTTGACTGGCCCTCGCCAGGTAACATCAGAGACCATGCTGACCTCTTACCCCCTGCCCGCTGCAGGTCGCACGTGGATTAATGAGACTGAGGTTAAACGCTCCCGATTCATCGCCCTTGCGCGGCGCACCTCAACTGAGCAGCAGGCAAGGGAGTTCATTCGAGAGGTCAAAGACACTTATCCGGACGCCCGGCATCATTGCAGCGCCTACCTGATCAATGTGGAGGCAATGAACCCGGTGGAACGGTCCTCAGATGATGGCGAACCATCCGGCACCGCGGGCAAGCCCATGCTGGATATGCTTCGTGGCTCCGGGCTTCTCGACGTCACCGTGGTCGTCGTCCGCTATTTCGGCGGAGTCAAACTCGGCGCTGGCGGGCTAGTCCATGCCTATTCCGATTGCGTTGGACAAGTTCTGCCGCTCATCGAACGCAGAACCTCCAGCCTCCGTGAACTCTATGCCGTGGAATCTCCGCATGCTCAGGCCGGGAGATTAGAAGCCGAACTGCGCTCGCGGGCAGTGAATGTGGCCGAAGTCGACTACGCGGCAGCAGTCACTTTCATCCTGGCAGTGGCCCCTGGTAGGCGAGAAGAGCTGGAATCGACGCTGGCGGCCCTGACTTCTGGCCGGGCGGAGCTGCGAGCACACGGCACCGCTTGGGTGGAGTCTTGAGAAAGTGCCTATAGACTGTTGCCATGACGATGCAGAACCGACCCAATAATCCCATCGAACTGCGCAAGCAGGCCGTTCGTCGATACACCCGCAATGGTGCCCTGAGCGTTGGCGGTGGCATGATCGGCGGCGTGGCACTAGCAGTGCTCTTTGGTAGCTGGGCATGGATCATAATCGGACTAGTAGTTGCCGTAGTCGGCGGATACCGCAACTGGTCGAAGATCCAGAAGATTGTGAACTACAACTACCGCAACGGTGCCTAGCTCTGACTATGACCACACCTGACGGCGGGCCCGTCCGCATCGATGCTTGGGCGTGGGCGGTGCGGATTTTTAAGACTCGCAGCGCCGCCGCAGAAGCAGTGCGCGCCGGGCATGTGAAACTCAATGGAAATACGGTTAAACCTGCTCAGCAGGTAGTCCCGGGGGACCGGGTGCGAATCTGGATTAACCACCGAGAACTCGATCTGGAAGTCCTAGCCACGGTCCGTAAACGAGTGGGTGCTCCGGTGGCCAAGACGTGCTATCTCGACCACTCCCCGCCGCCGCCATCAAAAGAACTGCTTGCGTCCATGCCCAAGCGTGACCGCGGGGCAGGTAGGCCAACTAAACGCGAACGCCGGGAGACCGACCGATTGCTTGGTCGAAGGGACTAGAACAAGCCCCAGTCAGCCGGCGGGAAATCGATGTTCATCGGACGGAAGAAATCAGCGATCGACAGCGCCCACACATGAATGAAGTCGGCGAGTAGCGGGAAGTCTTCGCGAATAGAAGAGATCATCAAGGTTCTCCAGAGCTGGGTTGAAGTCGGTTACCCGATCATACTACCCGTGTTTATCCTTTTTCCGTGGCACGATCTGTTCGGCGCGCATTCGTTTTAGGCGTGCAGCCATTTGCTGCCGACGCTGATTAGGCCGGGCGCCAGAGCCACCAGTGCGCTTGATATGGTCTTGCCCGAAACGACGTAACAAGAGATCATCGATCAACCGAATCTGGCCAGGACGGAAGCGGTAGTTCACGGCCTTGTGGATAGCGTCAATATCGGCATCATTGAGCAATCCCTCTAGCTCAGGGACTGTAGTGATGCCGTTGGCATTGAGCATTTCTTCCAACCAGCGGTAGTTTTCAGAACGGGACCTAGGGAAGCGATTGCCTAAGAGCATGGCGAGTACACCCGGCAGAGTCTCTGCGGTGAACTCGATATCTTCGGCCGGTGAGGTGTCTGGATTCTGTAGCGTGATGATCTGATCGAACTGCTGATCAGCGAGCTCGATCAAGCCAGCTGCCAGTGCGAAGGCCCGATCAACTCGGGGATCTAGCTCCTCTTGGCCGCGCTTATAGCGGATATCATGTTCGAACTCCGCCCAAGCATGCTGCAAAACGGTGCGTACCTGAACTTCAAATACCACCCCTTGGTATTCGGCGAGTTCCTCGATGTCAGCGGATTTTTCATCAATCCGCAAGACTAGATGGTGGGAGCCATAGCCGAAGCCGCCAGCCACCCGGGTTTCGGCAGTCTTATCTACCGAACGGTCCACCGTGAACCACTGGCGGAGGACTCCGATAACGAGCGGAATCTCCGTGGACTGAAAAGTAATTACCCGGACACCAATAACGTCGTGGATATCGGTCCACGGATCAGGATAGAGCGGGGTGCCATCGGGATTACGTTTACGCGCCTTGGCCTTAAGTGAAGGCCATTCCTTCACCCGAGCGACTACTCGGTCATAGGTGACACCTGCATCGGTGAGTAGATCCTCGATGGCCCCGCCGAAATGATCGGCGGCATCCGGGTGGGCACGAATCCAGTCATGGTATCTGCTACCCAGCCGGGCAATTCGATCAGACATCACGCTCCACAGTAGCTCGGATCAGCAACGCAGTAGGAAAGACCTTGAGCACTTCTCCCAAGGCCACAGTGCCGTTGTAATTGCGGCCGGTGAGTCGGTCGAGCCAGACTCCCTCCGGCAACGTCACTGTCGTTCCTTCCCAACCTCCGCGTTCTTCAAGCAGGAGCGGGCGACGGGTCGCCAGCGTGATCACACCGATTCCGGACTGGCCTGGAGTGTCGCCATCCGCACGGGCGACACCGATGAGATGAGAATCGGCCGGCCCATCGGCGAATACGGCTTGGACGTCGCCACCGACAAAAAACTCCGGCAGCTGTGAGCGCAACACAATTCCTTCATGGACCACGTGGAGTTTCGCCCGATCCCCGTGCACCTCTAGATAGGGATAGAGGCCATCGGCGCCTTCTTGGGCTCTGGCCTCGGCGGCGATTTCTTCCCAGTTCTCTTCGCTCAGGATCTCCAGCGCCTGCTGGCGAGCGGTGTAGTCAATGAACCGTCGGTTGTCCGGATCAACGAGCGAATCGTCGAAGAACTCAGTTCCCTGGTAAATATCCGGAATTCCGGGGCCAGTGATCTGGAGCAACTTTCGGCCTAGCGACACTTGGCCTGCGCCACGAGCGAGAGCGTCCACGAACTCGGTGATCGTGGAGGTCATAGGACCGTCGAAAAGCACGTCGACCCAGTCGGTGACCGCAGATTCGAAGGATTCGACAGGGTCGACCCAGTTGGTGTGTACGCCAGCCTCGCGGATGGCTTTGAGGGAGTAATCCCGGAAACGCTCGCGAAGGGAGGGCGTGATCTGTCCATCGACGGGCCAGACACCGAGCAAATTCTGAAGCAAGAAATGCCCGGTGCCCGGGTCCGGAGCTGGGATCACAGAGGTCACGCGGTAAACGAGCTCACCGAAGTCATTGGGGTTCTCGGTCAACTCAATGATTCGGGCACGGACGTCCTCGCCGCGCTTGGTGTCATGGGTCATCAACGTGGTCATTGCCTTAGGCCACAAGCGAGCACGTTCCTGTTGGAGCAGGTGGAACTCGGCCGCAGAGACTCCAAACCGGCCAGGGGCGCCGCCGACTTCTTGGAGTGCGACTAGCCGGGAAGCACGGTAGAAGGTGGTGTCCTCCACGCCTTTAGCCATGACTGCGCCACATACCTGCGCAAAGCGCACCTTGGCTTCGCCGTTGGCGTTGAGGGCAGCGACGATGAGGTCAAGAGCATCGCGCCGGGAAGGGAACCTGCGGGACATCTCGGCGACCACCGTGGCAGTAACTCGGGAGAGCGAAAGATAGTCGGCTCGGTAGACCGGCATAGCGGCCACTAGCTCGATAATGGTGGTGTTGAGATCTTTTTCCGTCACCGCAGAACCGGTGGTAAAGAAGTTATCGCGTCGCATGGCGCGGGCCAATCGGCGAATTTCTGCGGATAGTTCCTCGCGAGCTACCTCACGCTTCAGCTGCTGCTGGACGCCGGTGACCGCGGCTTCGTCCCACGTCGATCCGGACTGCTGCAGTGCCAGCATCGACATCGTGTCTTCGGCCTCTCGGGAGATAAATACCCCGTCGAGCTCGCGCATCGAGTCATAGCCGGTGGTGCCGTCGACGGAAAGTCGCGGATCAAGGACTTCGTCGACCTCGAGGATTTTTTCCACTAGCAGCCAACGCTCTTGGCCTACTAGATCGCGCAATCGAGTGAGATAACCGAAAGGATCGCTCAGTCCATCGGGATGGTCTACTCGCACTCCATCGATGAGGTCTTCGGCGATGAGATGCCGAATGATCCGGTGGGTGTGCTCGAAGACCATTGGGTCTTCCTGGCGGATGCCAGCGAGCCCATTGACAGAGAAGAAACGTCGGTAGGAAATCGCTCCGTCACGCCAGAACATCAAGCGGTAAGACTGGCGATCATAGACTTCCAGGGCATCGTCATCGAGGCTGCTGAAAGTGTCATCGGCCACGGGGAAAACATGGTCGTAGTAGGCCAAGACCGGTTCGCCTTCGAGTTCTTTAAACTCCAAGAGCGTCTCATCACCAGGCTGTCCGAGGATAGGCATTCCCAGCTTGCCGCCAGCGCCATTGTCGGTGTGCCAATCGATGTCGAAATAGTGCTCGTATTCGGAGTCCTGCCCGTTTTTGAGGACATCCCACCACCAGCGGTTGAGGCGAGGGTTTTCTACCCCCAAATGGTTAGGAACGATATCGATGATCAAGCCCAGCCCTGCTTCATGCGCGGTGGCTGCTAGCTCGCGAAGGCCTTCAATGCCGCCGAGCTCCGGGTTTACTTCGGTGGGGTCAGTGACATCGTAGTTATGCGTGGAGGTCGGATCTGCGGTGAAAATAGGTGAGAGATAAAGGTGGCTGATACCGAGTGCGCGCAGGTAAGGGACTTGGGCTGAGGCCTCGGCAAAGCCGAAAGACCGACCCGAGGGATCCGCCTGTGGACCGCGCAGCTGCAGACGGTAGGTGGCGGTGATGGGACGGCGCATGAGACTCCTTGGAAGCGGGGGATGCGGAAAACTTCACCTACCACCCTAGGGGTGTGTGAGCATTGGTGCGGGAGCCTCGACCGGAAAACCGTGTGTCCATGTCACAGGTGAGCTCAACAACTGCTCGCCAACCAAGGTTCGGGCACTCGCCTGCTTGGCCCATTTCAGATCATCGAGTTCCGACAGCGGCAAAGCTAAGAGGATTGTTTGCGAGGGCACCAAATAGCCCACTCTTTCCCCTAATAGACCTGATACATGTCGGTCGAGGATGGTGAATGGCTGCGGGTGAGACAGCCAGGCAGACGCTGGACCACCAGGAATAGCAACCTGTAGTCCTGGTGCGCCCTTCCCAAGGAAGCGCTCGGCTGAACGCGTAAGGAAACGGACCCCCTCCGTCGAATGTGCTTGGGCTAAGAGATTGGCAGCCGCAGTATCCCAAGCGCGGTGGGCAGACAGGTCGAGCTCTCCCAGTCCGCGATAGCTCACCGCTCGTCCTCCACAGGTGAAACCAGCACTAAGCTGACGCGACAGTGCGATATAAGCGGGGGAGTCGCTGAACCCGTCGTCGGAAAGCCCGTTTGTTCTCGTGTGGGACAGCGGTTGCAGGCAAGGCAATAAGGCGTCGTGGCATAGAGACATGTGAAGTCCTTAAAGTGGCGACAGTATCTTCTCACCACTGTCAGACCCCGTTAGGTAGGCATTTGGTTCCCGCTCAGCCAGAGTCTTTTACAGGACACTAGCCATAGTTGTGCTTGTTTCTGATTAGGTTTGGTGGATCAACGGGATACTCTTTGGATGAGTACTTTCCGGACGGATTAACTTTATGGACCTCATGGAAGTTTCGCCGGAGGCCCCTCAAGCAGGGAGAAAAATCGAGAATGAAGAAACTGGCTAAGCAGTTCATCATCGGTGCCACCAGCGCCCTCCTCGTGGCACCGATGGGTGTGGGGGTTGCCACGGCTGCCCCCGCCCCAGTCACCGATGGGGCAGGCCAGATAGTGGCACCTGTGCGTACCTCCATCAGCTTCGAATACTCACCGACTGGATTTCACGTCGGAACCGCCAACGAGCACGAGTCGCGTCCGGGGCTATCCATCGTCAAGCTCTACCTTGCAGATCACATCTATCGTGTATCTGCTAGTCAAGCAGACAAAGATGCTGCAGCCCAGATGATTCGGGTCTCCGATGACCAGATCGCCTCAGAGCTCTATGCCAGATATCCCGATAGCATCAACGAGACGGCCCGCTATTACGGCCTTAATGAAACTTATGGCGCCGCACACTGGGGATACTCTCGCACCAGCACCTTCGACACCGTGAAGTACTTAGAGGCAAAAAAGCGCGAGAACCCCTATGGCCCGGTTCTTGAGGCAATGACTCAGGTCGCTCCAGTGGCCGCCGATGGTTATGTCCAAAACGGCGGAACAGCTAGTCTCCCGCAGGTCATCGGCACGAAGTTCGGTTGGGATGACTCCACTCAGAGTTTTACGGCGACGGCCTCTTTCGGTTCTGATTTCTCGGTGTCCGCTATGACAAGTGGAAACAAAGAGGCCATGACCGAAGATGTCCGCAATGCCTTCACGGATTCCCTGCTGGCAGAGGGAAATCCAGCGCAGCAGGCAGTGTGGAATTCCACTCAGCAGTTTAAGGGTTCTGTGAGCGGTAGCTCCGATGCTGCCATTAATGCGGAGATCGACCGAATCTCAGGTCTGCTGATCAACGCACTCGGCTGATTGTCCTAAAAGGGAGGTTCGTCCTCGACTGGCTGCTGATTCGGGTCTAGGCCAAGCACTGCGAATAGTTGGGTTGCGTCCCAAATCTCGAGAGCTTGTCCTTTATCGACTAATTCTTCGGCTCGTTTGAGTTTAGAGGTCTTTTTCGCCCACGGACCGGAAACCAGAACCGTGGTTTTCTTGGTCACGTTCTTTCCAATGGTCCCGCCCAGCTGCGCGATCGCCGACCACAACAAACCCTTGTCAAAAGGCTCGAAGTCACCGGAGAGAGTCACATTCTGCGCAAATAGCGGATTGTTTGGGTCGGCATCCAGATTGGCCTCCGGGATGATATCTGGGGTTGCCACTGCCTGCCAAGGAGCCTTGCTTGTCGACGCCCGCGCAGACTTTACCGTCGTTAGGGGAGGCTCATCTGTCGCCCGTGGTGAGGCAGGATGCGCTGTGCGCTCGCGCAGTACTGGATAAGCGCGAGTTGGTTCGAGGGAACCAAGGCTAAAGCCGCAGGCATGGTGAAAGCCCTCGAGGTCTCCTTCATAGCCAGCCCGTTTGGCTAGTTCTACGACGATCAATGCGGCAGCGCGGGCGTCTTCGGCGGCGTCGTGATGATTGTTTAAAGACACACCTAATGCTTTGGCAACTACTGGAAGCCGATGACTAGCTAGTCCCAATTTCGCATTCCGGGACAAGCTGAGGGAGCAACCATAAGCTAAGCGAGGTACCTCAAGCCCGGACGCTCGGCAGGCTCTTTGCAGCGCAACGGTATCGAATTGAGCGTTGTGAGCCACCACTGGAAGATCCCCGATAAACTCTTTCAGCTGCAAAAAGAGCTCAGAAAACCTTGGGCTATCAGCAACATCCTCGGGAGTGATTCCGTGGATGTTGATATTGCCGGCTGCAAAATGATCTATGCCAGGTGGCGGGATACAGAGCCAAGAGCACTCGGCGACCTCGAGGCCGTCGATAATGCGCACTAAACCGATTTGGCAGATGGAACCTGAGTCAGGATTGGCAGTTTCTACATCTAAACCCACGAAATTCAAACCCGGGACCGCACCCGTTGAACGTAGCGGAATATCTCCTTCGAGAGCTGCCCTCACATCGGCCAAGAACTCTTGGGCTCGAGCGTCTTGGTTGGGAGAAAACGCGATTGCGGTGTCTAGCCCTGCTAACTCCACCCAACCCATATCAACTGAACTAGGTTGATGGACCGATACATCAGTGACAGCAGCGAGATCGAGCTCGATCACGGATTCATCTGCATTCGTGGGATTGAGTAGTGCCGTGGATAGGGCCGATCTCTCGATGCGGATGCTAGTAGAAGTGACACTTAGTTGTGCTCCGTGGGCCGGGATCACGTTCTCGACTCCCCTTTTTGTCGGTTGGTCCGGATGACAGGAAAGTCTACCTGCCTGACCTGGGTAGGTATTATGGGTGGGCATGAGTGATGGGGCCAGCGGATTCGATCCTTTCGATCGCGACTGTCCGAGCCGTGGGCTGTTGCACACCATCGGTGATAAGTGGGTCATCCTGATCATTGTGGCGCTTGAAAGCAGCCCTTTGCGCTATGGAGAAATCGAACGCAAAGTGGATGGAATCTCCCCAAAAATGCTGAGCATTTGGCTGCACGCTTTGGTCAACGATGGGCTGATTCGACGCACTGCCCACGACGAAATTCCGCCCCGAGTGGTCTATGAACTCACTGCTCTAGGACACACCCTGCTCCCACTAGCTCAAGCCTCGGTGGATTGGGCCTCGGAGAACATGAAGCTGGTCGCCGAGCACCGACGGGTGCTCGGCGACTGCTAACCTCTGCTGCTAATCCAGGTCGGTGTATTCGTCCTCTAGCGCAGCTTGGCGTGTGGCCCGAAGCTTCTCAGCTGAGAGGTCTGCGGCACCGGTGTCTTCGGACTGGGTAGCTGTGGTTGTGGCAGCCTTTTTCTGTTTCTTGGCCGCCTTCGGGTTTTTCAGCGCGATCTCGGGAGCTTTCTTCTTTGAAGCCTTCGAGACTGCCTTAGCCGTCGCGATCGATGCGGCGGTTGCACCAGAACGGGGCTTGCCCAGATCAGTGGTGCGATCCTTGTCGTCGAGGACCTCTATCGCATCCTCATCGTCGTATTCCGGACCCTCGACCTGTTTGAGCACCATTGTGGATCTAGCGGGCACGATGATAGTGCCCTTAGCCTCGATGACGGAGGCCTCAACAGGGTAACCAGTGTTTTCCGTGGTATCGACCAACAGTTGCCAGCGCACACCGAAAGAACGCGTTGGCAGAGTGAATTCGATCTCCTCATAGTGCGCGTTGAACATGAGAATGAAGGAATCATCGGTGATCTTCTGGCCACGGCTATCCGGCTCAGAGATGGCATTACCGTTGAGATAGACCATCAGGGCCTTACCGAAGCTGAAGTCCCAGTCATCCTGGGACATGAGCTTGCCGGAAGGTACCAACCAAGCGATATCGCGGTCACGAACATCGGCGCCCAACGGGCCACCGGCCAAGAACCTGCGGCGACGGAATACCGGGTGGCGCTGACGGATATTAAGCAGCCGTTTGGTAAACGCATGCAGAGTGGAATTCTCCTCCAACTGCTCCCAGTTCATCCACCCCAACTCATTGTCTTGGCAGTAGACATTGTTGTTGCCGTTTTGAGTTCGTGCCATCTCATCGCCGTGCGAGATCATCGGCGTACCCAAGCTGAGGATGAGCGTGGTCAGGAAGTTTCGGCGTTGGCGGGCACGTAGTGCACGAATATCCGGATCATCGGAGGGACCTTCTTCCCCGTGGTTCCAAGAACGGTTGTGGGATTCGCCATCCCGGTTATCTTCACCGTTGGCCATGTTGTGCTTCTCGTTGTAGCTGACCAAGTCATTGAGCGTGAAGCCATCGTGTGCCGTGATGAAGTTGATCGAGGCAGTCGGGCGACGATCATTGTTGGCGTAGAGGTCTGAGGAGCCGGTCAACCGGGAAGCGAACTCGCCCAGGGTTGAGGGCTCGCCACGCCAGAAATCGCGGACAGTGTCGCGGTATTTTCCGTTCCACTCGGTCCATAGCGGGGGAAAATTGCCCACCTGGTAGCCGTTGTGTCCGACATCCCAAGGCTCAGCGATGAGCTTGACCTGGGAGACAACCGGATCCTGCTGAACGAGGTCGAAGAAGGTAGCCAGGCGGTCGACGTCGTGGAGCTCGCGAGCCAGAGTAGAAGCGAGATCGAAACGGAAGCCGTCGATGTGCATCTCAGTGACCCAGTAGCGCAGTGAATCCATGATCAGCTGTAGGGAATGCGGATCGCGGACATTCAACGAGTTACCGGTGCCGGTGTAATCCATGTAGTGGTACTTGCTGTCTTCGACGAGCCGATAATAAGCCTCGTTGTCGATGCCACGGAATGCGATGGTCGGGCCTAGGTGGTTTCCCTCGGCGGTGTGGTTATAAACCACATCGAGAATGACCTCCATGCCAGCCTCATGATAGGCACGGACCATGTCTTTGAACTCAGAGACGGCGCCTCCGGGTTTGTTCGCGGCCGCATAATCTTGTTGCGGAGCGAAGAAACCGAAGGTGTTGTAGCCCCAGTAATTGCGCAGTCCTTGATCACGCAAGCGATCATCTTGCAAAAACTGGTGAACCGGCATGAGCTCGACGGCTGTAATACCAAGGGTCTTGAGATAAGAGATGACTGAAGGATGAGCAAGACCCGCATAGGTGCCTCGGAGGTTCTCCGGGACATCCGGGTGAGTCATCGTCATTCCCTTGACGTGGGTTTCGTAGATGACCGTCTCGTTATAAGAGATCTTCGGTGCGCGGTCTGCACCCCAATCAAAGAAGGGATTGATGACCACAGATTTCATCGTGTGGCCGAGGCTATCTTCCTCATTGCGACCCGAACCTTGCGGCTGGGCGAAAATATCATAGGAGAACAAGGAAGCATCGCCGTCAAACTCGCCGTCGAATGCTCGTGCATAGGGATCTACTAGTAGCTTGCTGGCATCGCAGCGCTTGCCATTTTCAGGGTCATAGGGGCCGTGAACGCGGTAGCCATAGCGTTGACCTGGTTGAACTCCAGGAAGATAACAATGCCAGACGTGGGCATCAACCTCTTCAAGATTGATACGGATCTCATTGTCCTCGCGGTCGATCAGGCAAAGCTCAACCTTCTCCGCAACATTAGAGAAGAGGGCGAAGTTGGTGCCTGCGCCGTCGTAGGTCGATCCCATCGGATAAGCATCTCCGGGCCAGACCGTGTAGTTTTGCGCGGACTCAAGTGTCATGTGGTCTGATCATAGTGTGTTGATGGTCGATATACCTGACTGGTGCTCCTACGTTCTAGGCCAAAAACAATAAGATCGATGCTCTGCCGGAAATCATCACCGGCAGATTCGAGTCCAGCTATCTCAGTACCAGTGTCTCGAGCGTATTGGATTTGAGCCTGTTCCTGAGCACTCGCACCGAGTACCAAATGCAGCAGTGCGCAGGCACCTACTCGGCGAAGATCATCGTCTGTTGATACCAGACTCAGCGACTCTGCCAGCTGCTTTTCGACGTTCGATCTGGTCGCGGAGTCTGGCTGGGACAAGGCGGCAGCGACCAGCTCCGCACCATCGCGATGCGCTAGCATTGCCTGCCTGAGCCGGCCAGACAGGTCTTCTGGAGCTGAATACTCGGAATGGGCCAAAGCGGGGGAGAGAATTTCATCCGCGATGGCGGAGATCAATTGTTGCTTATTAGGCAGATGCCAGTAGAGAGCACCTGGTGCTACTCCAAGATGGCTAGAAACCCGACGCATGGTCATGTCGTTGAGCCCATAGGCATCAAGGATGTCCAAAGCTGCAGTAACGATGGCTTCCCGAGTCAATTGCACACCGCAGAGCCTACCTCGTGTCATAGATAGCCTTCCCAGGGCAGTGACAGCAAAACATAAAGAAGAATTGCTAAGCTTGCCTTTCTAGATCTAAACCCCCAGGAGACTAAAAAACGTGATGATGTCGCTCAAGGCCAAAAAGAAGATGGCCGCATTAGTCCTCGTTGCCCCCTTGACGCTCGTCGCTTGCGGCTCCGATGCTGATAGCACTACTGAATCCACCAGCGCGTCCTCGAGCACAATCACCAGCACCAAGGCGATTGAGTCGACCACTGCTGAAGAAAGCAGCACGATTGAGCCCACCGAAGCTACGGAGACCACGGAGACCACGGAGCCGTCGGAACCTGAGGTAGCCCCTGAGACTACCGAGGAAGTAGCCGCCGCCCCGGAAGTTGATGTCCCGCTGGCTGAAGGCTCTCCGACCTACGATGAAGCAGCTCCGATCGAATCGGGTTCGCAGGCATCTGAAGCGGACCGTGCAGAGATCGAAGCCTTGATCCAGGGTATTTACCAGTCCGCTACGATCCATGAGTTCATTAGCTACATTCCGCAGAACTCCTGCCGAGCAGTGCTTGAAGCCAATGGTGGTGAAGCATCGTTGGATCTGACCGGAATTGCGGATATGCCACTCAATGAGTACCCAGCTTTTGTTGAGGCGCAGCCGCATGTTGCATCTATTGAAGATGTTCAGGTAAATGGCGACCAAGCCTCTGCAGTAGTTACTGCAGTGAGCTCTGGCCAAGCCGAAACTCGTACTCAGCGTTTCTTGCGCGAGGACGGACAATGGACGTTCTGTAACTAATAGCCAATGACTACTTCTACTATCCGAATGCCTGCGGTGCCGAAGAAAATCGGCAATGCCGCAGGTGTTCTCGCTGTTTCCTTGCTCGTGTTCTCTGGAGTGGGGGCACTGTGGGGGCTATTGCGTCCTGCCTATACCGGCACTCTGGGCGAGGGCGGGCAAGTGACTCTTGACCAGTCATTCAACGTCGAATTCACCTCGTACATCACCTTTGTAGCTGCCACCGGATTGTTGTCGATCATCCTGGCTTTGTCCGTCTACATCATCTCGCCGGAATCTCGAGGGCCAGGGATGCTGTGGTGGCTGCTGTTTGTCGCTGGTTTTTCTGCTTTGTCTTTCTACTTCGTTGGGCTGTGGGCCACTTCGCTGGTTCACCCGATACCTGACCCGGACACGCTGGCAGAAGGTGTCATAGTCTCGCTCGTTCCTAGTTTTTCCCCAGGGGTGGGATTAGCTGCAGCTCCGTTTATGGCGGCATTGACCTATTGGTGTTGTGCACTAGTGACCCCGGAGTACCAAGATGACTCCGCGTTATTAGAGTAATGAGCATGACTGTGCCTCAGCGTGAACTCTTCGTCCCAGATGCAGACGTGGATCGACTCATCACCACAGCGCTTGAGGAAGACTTGGCCTACGGGCCAGACATCACCACCTGGGCTACTGTCTCGGCAGCTCACCGGTCAACAGCACAGATAGTCTCCCGTCAGCCAGGAACTATTGCTGGCGTATTTGTTATCGATCGAGTCTTAAACCACGTAGCTACTGAGCCCTACAGAGTCGAGGAAATAGCTCCCGACGGCAGCCGCGTAGCCCCTGGTGGGGTCGTAGCCACCATCGAGGCTGGAACCCGTGATCTGCTGACCGCAGAACGTACGCTACTTAACCTGCTATCTCACCTTTCGGGCGTGGCCACAGCGACATCCGATTGGGTTGAAGCGGTAGCAGGCACCGGAACGCAAATTCGAGATTCTCGGAAAACGCTGCCCGGTATGCGTCTGTTGCAGAAGTATGCCGTGACCGTAGGCGGGGGAGTCAACCATAGGTTTGGGTTGGGCGATCGGGCACTGATCAAAGACAATCACGTCGTCGCCGCTGGTGGCGTCCTAGCTGCCTACCGGGCAGTTAGGGAATCCTATCCGGATAAGTGGTGCGAGGTCGAAGTAGATTCTCTCGAACAACTTGATGCTCTCCTGCCCGAGCATCCACATGAGATCATGCTCGATAATTTTGAACCCTGGGCGGTGCAAACAGCAGTTCAACGCAAAAATGCAGTATCGCCGGAAACCCTGCTGGAGGCTTCCGGCGGGCTCACTTTGTCGGTAGCAGGGGATTACGCCCGTTGTGGGGTTGATTTCCTCGCTATTGGTTCGCTTACACACTCCACCCTAGTCCTAGACCTAGGACTAGATTTCGATCCTGAGCAAGGCTAAACTGCCCGCCGTCTTCTCAAACCGATTGGCCTATGGGCGATTCGCGGCGGTTAGCCAAGCTCGAAGCTGCCGAAGGCAGTGGTGAGTGCATAATTGGCTAGTCGGGTTGGTTACCCTGCATTGGGCCAGGTTGATGGTAGTGAAGGCTCGGTAGGAAGATTTTATTGAGATAACAGAAAGACTCTAAGAAGCAAAGGTGTGTTAGGCATGATCTCCGGAAGAGTACGCATTGGCATTCTGACTGCAGTTAGTTGTGTGGGGTTGGCTCTATCTGCTTGCTCTAGTTCTTCTGCTGCCGTCGTCGTTGCTGGAACCTGGGGTGAAGATGCTCAGGGGCAGCCGCAGCTGGTTCTCGAAGAAGACGGCCATCTCAGTGGAACGGATGGATGCAATCGTCTCGCTGGATCCTGGGAACAAAATGATGAACAGACCATCACTTTTGACCAAGTCGCGATGACCAAGATGGCCTGTTTCGATGTCGATACTTGGCTGATGAGTCTGGACACCGCCTTCGTTGATGGGGATGTCATGCATGTTAACGATGCCTCTGGGGCAGAGATCGGCTCTCTGCTCAGAGCAGCTCAGTAGTAACGGCAGACTTCGAGTCGGCTACCAGAAGCAGCAGCTCATGCGAGGGCTTAACCTCGAGCTAGATGCTACTGAGTGAGTACACATTGAGCTTGGAAAGTACTCGCTCATTGCGCGATATGAGCCCAGCAAGGGTGGCTTCATCCCCAGGATCAGGGCCAGTCAACCGTGGATTCGCCAGTGGCTTCGGTGCTAATAGAGTCAATAGCGTGCAGCACTTGATTGATCGCCACGGCGGTATTGTGTTCGAGCTGGGCATCGTTGAGGCCTTCACCGATCGAGGCAATAAACTCCGCTCGGATCTGTAGTCCATCTTCGTCTTCGTGACAAAACGCTTTAGTTGATAGTGATGATTGATTCCAGTCGTTGCAGAGCAAAAACATCCGCAGGAAATCAGCGCCGGGAGCAAGCTCTGAGTCCCAGTGGCCCTTGATTAAATAGCTGGGACCGTTATCGAGGAAGAAGCAAAAGAGCACATCGTTAATCCACGCCGTGATGAGATCATCGTCGCCCTGGGTCTTTTTAATCCCCAGTTCGCTCAGCACCCGATTGATGCGCTGGGCGGTCACTGGTGTGGGGTCCTGGGAACCTTCCCAATCTTCAGCGGCTTGTTGATCAGTGCTCATGATCGCCGAGTGTTCCTTTCCGAATGTTCCTCGACTAATCTCTCGCAGACTCCCGATGTCATCATCGAGCTCGTTGATCACCACATGACGATCTCGGGGAAGGGGATCAGAGAGCGCTTCAGTATCCTGTTTTCTTCGATGCGATTGCGTATCTTCCGAGTCTTCCGGTGCTAGATCGGGAAATTCCGTGGCCAAATAATCAACAGCCATGCGGGTTGCTTCTACCGAGGTGCGCACGAATTCAGTCAGCTGTCCTGGGGTCAGGCCCACACCTGTCAGGATGCTCATGCGGGTATGTAGACTAACCTCGCCGTTATCGCCCACGCGGAGGGATAACACAGGTCCGATCCGTTCCAGATTCCACTGGTTGAGCACTGTGGCTAGCCGGTGCATTTGCTCCATACCGACGTCGATGCGCAGGTCGGAATCAAAAACCAAAGCCTCGGGACCACCCTCTTCGAGGTAGGCGATGAGCACATAATCACGGCAGGGAAACACCAAGCGATCGGCGCCGACATGGCAATGAAAACCACAGTCTTCTGCTGCGACATAGACCTGTGTCAGGGTGACCACGATGTCTGACCCCTTCCAATTTGGTACTTATAATGACAACTGTTCAGTCTAGTGCGCAGGGCTGGCCGCTGTGGGACCTACAATGAGGAGGCCCTTAATGATCAAGCTGCCTGCGGCCAGGCGGTCCGAGGAGAATGCCACCGATGCTCAACGTCATTGACCTGCGCGGTCGTACCCCATCCACCAGCGAGCTCCGACGCGCTCTGCCTCGTGGCGGCACAGATGTCGCCTCAGTGCTGCCCATCGTCGCGCCGATTATCGAGGCAGTCCGTGAAGGCGGTGCTCAAGCAGCCTTGGAATATGGGGAGAAATTTGATCAGGTCACCCCGACCTCTGTCAAGGTGCCCAAGGAGGTCCTAGCTGAGGCCGTCGATACGCTCGATGAAAAGGTCCGAGTTGCCTTAGAAGCTGCCATCTCGCGAGTGCGCAAGGCACACGCGGAGCAGAAGCCATCGGCGCATACGACCACCCTGGCGCCAGGTGCCACCGTGACCGAGATTTTCGTTCCCATCGAACGAGTGGGACTTTATGTTCCCGGTGGAAAGGCCGTCTACCCCTCCTCGGTGGTGATGAATGTGGTTCCTGCTCAAGAAGCAGGTGCTACTTCCTTGGTAGTGGCCTCCCCGCCGCAAAAGGATCACGGCGGATGGCCGCACCCGACGGTGTTGGCGGCCTGCGCATTGTTGGGCGTTGATGAAGTCTGGGCTGTCGGTGGCGCCCAAGCGGTTGCCCTGTTGGCCTATGGCGATGACGCGGCTGATCTTCAACCCGTTGATATGGTCACTGGACCAGGAAATATCTTCGTTGCCGGCGCCAAGCGCCTCGTCCAAGGCGTAGTGGGGATCGACGCGGAAGCTGGGCCTTCGGAGATTGCCGTGCTCGCTGATTCCACCGCTGACCCGGTCTATCTTGCCTATGACCTCATCTCCCAGGCTGAGCACGATGACCTAGCGGCCTCGGTATTGATCACCGATGATGAACAGCTGGCCAAGGCTGTGGACCGAGAAATCGACGCTCGTTATACCGTCACTCGCAATGCTGACCGTGTTGCTAGCGCACTTTCCGGTAAGCAGTCGGGCATTGTGCTCGTTGATGATTTAGACCAAGGCGTAGCGGTCGCCGATGCTTACGCCGCCGAGCACTTGGAGATTCACACTGCGAATGCCCGCGAGGTAGCTGAGCGCATCCATAACGCAGGCGCGATCTTCGTGGGTGCTTATTCGCCGGTGCCGCTGGGCGATTATGCAGCTGGATCCAACCACGTTCTGCCGACCTCCGGCACCGCGCGCTTTTCCTCGGGATTGTCGACCCACACCTTCCTACGCTCGGTCAATCTCATTGAGTATGACGAGATTGCGCTCAAGGAAATCGGATCCCATGTGATCACCCTCGCCGACGCAGAAGATCTGCCAGCCCACGGTGAATCCATCCGTGCCCGCTATGAAATGATGCCCACTACCCAGGAGCAGTAAAATGTCTGATATCACTCTTGATCAGCTTCCCCTGCGCGAGGAACTACGCGGACAATCCGCCTATGGCGCCCCGCAGCTGGACGTGAAGGTGCGCCTCAATACCAACGAGAACCCGTACCCGCCCTCTCCCGCGTTGATCGATGATCTCGTGGAGACCGTGGGTGCAGTAGCGTCGCAGCTCAACCGCTACCCGGACCGCGATGCCATGCAACTGCGCGCAGCTTTGGCCGATTATCTCACTGATCAGACCGGGGTTTCGGTTGCTGCTGAACAGGTTTGGGCAGCTAATGGCTCCAATGAAGTGCTCCAACAATTGCTGCAGGCTTTTGGTGGGCCGGGGCGCTGTGTTCTAGGTTTCCAGCCCTCCTATTCCATGCACCCGATCCTTTCGGCGGGCACTCAGACCACCTTCATCGATTGTCCGCGCGGGGCAGATTTCCGCATCGACATCGACGCCGCACTCGCAGCGATCGATGATCGTCACCCCGATATCATCTTCGTGACCACTCCCAATAACCCCACCGGGGACGTCACCTCTTTGTCGGAGATTAAAAAGCTTCTCGACGCCGCCCCTGGCATCGTCGTTGTCGATGAGGCCTACGCTGAGTTTTCTTCTTCGCCTTCCGCACTAGAGCTGCTGGCCGAATATCCGACTAAACTCGTCGTTTCCCGCACCATGTCCAAGGCCTTTGATTTCGCAGGTGGACGCTTGGGCTATTTTGTTGCCGATCCGGCCTTCGTTGAGGCTGTCATGCTGGTGCGTTTGCCTTATCACCTCTCGGTGCTTTCTCAAGCCGCGGCAATCGTGGCGCTGCGGCACCGCGGGGACACACTCGCGACCGTCGAGAAGCTCTCACAGGAACGAGATCGCGTCGTTGCTGGGCTGAGCGAACTTGGCTATGAGATTGTGCCGAGCGAATCCAACTTCGTGTTCTTCGGACGCTTCGCAGATCAACATGTGGCTTGGGAGTCTTTCCTCGAACAAGATGTCCTCATTCGCGATGTCGGTGTGCCCGGATATCTGCGCACTACCATCGGGCTGCCGGAAGAAAACGATGCTTTCCTTGCTGCAGCGGCCATTATCAAAGACACTCAGGGGAGTTAGATCATGACTGATCGCATAGGAAAAGCCACTCGAACCACCTCAGAATCCGACATCACGGTTGAGATTAACCTTGATGGCCAGGGCCGAGTAGATATTGACACTGGCCTGCCGTTTTTTGACCACATGCTGACTGCCTTTGGCGTGCATGGGTCCTTTGACCTGAAGGTTCATTCTAAGGGTGATATTGAGATCGATGCCCATCACACGGTGGAAGATACTGCGATCGTGATGGGCCAGGCACTACTGGCGGCAGTAGGGGATAAGAAGGGCATTCGCCGCTTCGGTTCCCAGCAGCTGCCCATGGACGAGACTTTGGTGGAAGCAGTTGTTGATATCTCCGGCCGCCCTTATTTCGTGATGAAGGGCGAACCTGATCATCTGCTCCACCAGATCATCGGGGGCCACTACGCTACCGTGATCAACGAGCATTTCTTCGAGACACTCGCGTTGAACTCGCGGATTACCCTCCACGTCATTTGCCATCATGGGCGCGATCCCCATCACATCACCGAGGCTGAGTACAAAGCCGTGGCTCGTGCGTTGCGGGAAGCCGTCGAGCTGGACCCACGGGTAACCGGAGTCCCTTCCACCAAGGGAGCGCTCTAGCGGATGGAGATCATTGATACGGTTGCCGCAGCAAGTTCATCCTCGGGGGAACCGTGGCTGGTATACCTGCAGTTTATTGTCGCCGGGCTCCTTGTTGGTGGAACCTGGTCGGCATATCAAGCAGGCAACAAGATTTTGACAATCATTTTGGCACTATGCGCAGCTTCCGCGTTCGCTGGAGCTGTGTTCTGGATGGCAGGAGTATTGAACTAAGTGGCACATAAGGGACTTTCCCGGGCGGAGGTCGAACGGCTCGACAGTATGTGGAAAGCCCCGGGATTCATCCCGACGCTGATCGCCGTGGGTGCGGCTTTCGGCTCGTGGGCATTACTGCTGCCGGTCATTCCACTCGCGGCTTTGGAAGCTGGGCACAGCGAAGCCCTGGCAGGTGCTTCCACTGGTGTATTTATGGCCGCGACCGTAATTACCCAGGTCTTTACCCCGAAGGCCTTGCGCACTTTCGGCTACAACCCAGTGATGCTGTTTTCCGCCATGATGCTGGGGGTGCCCGCATTAGGACACCTTTTGGGCACAGAGGCCTGGAGCATTCTCTTGTTTTCTGCTCTGCGCGGAATCGGATTCGGCGCACTTACTGTCTCTGAATCGGCCCTGATTGCAGAGCTAGTACCCGTGCGCTTCTTAGGCAAAGCCACCGGTATGTTGGGCGTGTTCGTCGGCGTTTCTCAAATGATCGGTCTGCCGCTGGGGCTGGCGCTGGTCAATAGTCTCGGTTACGCGACCGTTTATTTCCTCGCCGCTGGGGTCGCTTTGGTAGCCGCGATCGTGTGCGTGTGGATTCCCCGCATCAAGGCACCGCCGAAGACTCGTTCTCAAGACCAGCAACAAGACGATGGTGCTCAGCAGTCGGCTACGTGGAAACTCGTTCTCGTCCCGGCGCTGGCGATCACCAGCCTGTCGATGAGCTTTGGAGCAGTATCTTCCTTCTTGCCTGCAGCAGTACTTGAATTGGACGCCATCAATGGCGCAGTATTCGGTGGCCTCATGCTCTCAGTAGTGGGCGGCGCGGCGATGATCGCTCGCTACCTCGCTGGCGCGATTGCTGATTACCGCGGTCAGCCTGGGGCTACCATGATTCCCGCCCAAATTGCCGGGTTCATCGGCGTCAGTCTCATGGCCCTGGTCCTGGCACAGCAGTGGTCGGTGTGGTGGTTGCTGCTAGCCGGATTACTATTCGGCGGAGCTTTTGGCATGGTCCAAAATGAAGCACTCCTGAGCATGTTCCACCGTCTGCCTCGGTCGAAGGTCTCGGAGGCCTCTGCGGTATGGAACGTGTTCTTCGATGCGGGTACCGGAATCGGGTCTTTCCTATTGGGCGCAGTGGCTGCCCGGGCGGCCTACTCTGGGGCGTTCTGGGTTGGCTCTGGCATCGTGCTCATCGGGTTGGCTGTCACTGTTCTGGACAGAATTGTCGGTGAAAAGCGGCTTCACCGCTACGACAACACTCGTGCTCGATTGCACCGAATATCCAGTTCCCAAGAACCTGATTCAGTAGCCAACAAGCAATAAATTCCATCATTGGTTGCGACCCAGCCGGAAGATTAGCCATCGCGTGCCCTATGCTTTGAGCATGGCTAAATCCGTCGCCCTCCTCGACTACGGTTCGGGTAACCTACGTTCGGCCCAACGGGCAGTTGAACGTGTCGGTGCCGATGTCACCGTGACCTCTGATCCTCAGATAGCACTGGCAGCGGATGGACTATTAGTCCCCGGTGTCGGTGCTTTCGCCGCGTGCATGGACGGCCTCAATGGCGTCCATGGCGGGCGCATTATCGGCCAGCGTTTGGCCGGTGGCCGGCCAGTGCTCGGCATCTGCGTAGGTATGCAGATTATGTTTGAGCATGGAAACGAACACGGCGTGGAATCTCAAGGCTGCGGCGAGTGGCCCGGTACCGTCGAGCGGCTGCAGTCTAAAATCTTGCCGCATATGGGTTGGAACACCGTCGAACGCCACTCAGACTCGCAGATGTTTGCGGGCTTGTCAGATGACGAGCGCTACTACTTCGTTCATTCCTATGCAGTTCGGCAATGGGAGTTGGAGACCGATGGCCTGACCACTCCGCCCACTGTGACGTGGGCAGAACACGGTGGCGACCGATTCGTCGCAGCCGTAGAAAATGGGCCGCTATGGGCCACCCAGTTCCACCCCGAAAAGTCCAGCGACGCCGGCGCCCAGCTGCTGGCCAACTGGTTGACCATCCTGTAGCCGTTAGGATCACACACTATGACTGATTTCACCCTTCTGCCCGCAGTGGACGTTGTCAACGGGCAGGCCGTTCGCCTCGATCAGGGCGAAGCTGGCACCGAAAAATCTTATGGCTCTCCGCTGGAAGCTGCCCTGCAATGGCAGAAGCAGGGCGCACAGTGGCTTCATTTTGTGGATCTTGATGCCGCCTTCGGTCGCGGTTCCAACCATGAGCTGATGGCCGAGATCACCGCTACCCTCGACATCAAGGTCGAGCTGACCGGTGGAATCCGCGATGACGCTTCCTTGGAGCGCGCCTTGGCTACTGGTGCCAGCCGCGTCAACATCGGCACTGCAGCCTTGGAGAAGCCGGACTGGATCGCAGAGGTGCTGGCTAGCCATGGTGACCAAGTAGCTGTTGATATCGCGGTCCGCGAGATCGATGGTCAATGGCGCACACGCGGCAACGGCTGGGTCTCTGATGGTGGTGATCTGTGGGAGGTTCTAGAGCGTCTCGACGCCGCTGGATGTAGCCGCTTCGTGGTTACTGACGTTTCTAAGGACGGCACCCTAGCTGGTCCTAATATCGGACTTCTGCGCGAGGTGGCTGCAGCCACTGACGCGAAGATCGTCGCCTCCGGAGGTATTTCGGTCCTTGACGATGTGGTTGAGCTCTCCCGCTACCTCGATGAAGGCATCGATTCCGCGATTATCGGTAAGGCACTCTACGAGGGACGCTTTAACCTCCGCGAGGCACTCGACGCTATTGGGAAGTCGTAGTCAACCATGATGATGGATGCCAGGGAACTATTAGCGATTGCCGAGGCAGTCGCTGACGATGCTGAGGCGATGTTCCTCGCCGGAGTGGGCGCAGATCCTGCCGCGCTGAAAAACCCTGGTGATTTTGCCACCGAAGTTGACTTGGCTATTGAAGCTTATTTGCGTCAAGCGCTTACCCAGCTCACCGGAATTCCGGTGCTGGGGGAGGAGTCTGGTGGAGTGCTTGACCATCATGCTGTGTGGGTGGTCGATCCAATTGATGGCACGGCCAACTATGCCGCGGGTAACCCGATGTGTTCGATTCTCATTGCACTATTGGTAGAAGATCAACCAGTCGTAGCACTGACCAGCATTCCTTTGTTCAACCGACGACTGACTGCTTATACCGGATCTCCGGTGATGGTTAACGGACAGCCGGTGCCTCCACTGGCGGAGGTCGACCCCTTGAACGCTCAAATAGGTTTCTCGTCAATCGCCTCCCAGGTTCGTTCGACCTTTCCCTCCCTGTTGCGTCAAGGATTGTTGGCTGAATTATCAGCAACCTATCTGCGGCCAAGGATTACTGGCTCTGTCGGCATCGATTTAGCGTTTACGGCTCAGGGTATCTTTGGCGGAGCAGTGAGTTTTTCCCCGCATGTCTGGGACAACGCCGCTGGAGTCATGCTGATGCGAGCCGCAGGCGGAGTCGTGACCGACACCGAGGGCAACGAGTGGACTCCAGCATCCATTGGCGTCGTCGCGGGTACTCCTCGGGCCCACGAAGCCATCATGAGTACGATGGACAGAATCTTAAGTTCCTAAACCCACCTGCATGAAAGGGGCGGATTCATGGCCGTGGCCATCCGCGTCATTCCCTGTCTCGACGTCGACAATGGTCGCGTGGTCAAGGGCGTCAATTTTGAGAATCTCCGAGACGCCGGAGATCCCGTTGAACTGGCATCTCGTTATAACGATGAGGGGGCAGATGAACTAACCTTCCTCGATGTTTCGGCCTCTCGTGATGGTCGGGGAACCATTCTTGACGTTGTGCGTCGTACCGCGGAACAGGTATTTATCCCACTGACTGTCGGTGGCGGTATCCGCAGCGCTGAAGATGTCAATCAGCTCCTGCGCGCTGGTGCAGATAAAGTTTCAGTTAACACTTCGGCCATCGCCCGCCCAGAATTGCTGCGGGAATTAGCTGATCGCTTCGGTTCTCAGTGCATCGTGCTCTCCGTTGACGCCCGGCGTTGTACCGACCAGCCTTCGGGGTTCGAGGTAACTACCCACGGCGGTTCTCGTTCCGCAGGGCTCGACGCTATTGCTTGGGCGAAGCGCGGTGAAGAACTCGGCGTTGGAGAGATCCTGCTCAATGCCATGGATGGTGATGGCACTAAGAGTGGTTTCGATTTGGAACTGCTGCGTTTGGTACGAGCCGCGGTCCATGTTCCAGTCATTGCTTCCGGTGGCGCTGGCTTAGCCGAGCATTTCCCGCCAGCTGTTGCCGCGGGGGCAGACGCGGTCCTAGCTGCCACCATCTTTCACTTCGGTGAGGTTGCTATCCCCGAGGTAAAGGATGTTTTGGCCGCGGAAGGCTATGAGGTGCGACGATGAGCGATAATCCGGCTGATTACCAACTCGACCCAGCTATTGCTGCTCGGTTGAAAACCAATGAGGCAGGGCTAGTAGCTGCCATTGTGCAGGCGGAAGGCACCGGGGAAGTGCTCATGATGGCATGGATGGATACCCATGCCTTGGCCTATACTTTGGCTACTCATCGTGGCACCTATTACTCGCGCTCTCGTCAAGAATACTGGATCAAGGGACTGACTTCAGGGCACACTCAGGAAATCACCGGAGTGCGCTTGGATTGCGATGGAGACGCGCTGTTGCTCACTGCGCGGCAGGTTGGTGCGGCCTGCCACACCGGCACCCGTACCTGTTTCGATGGCGACGAGCTGTTTTGATGAAAAAGAAGGCAACGACGCGTACTGCCGCGCTTTTGATCGGCCTAGGTGCAATTGTGCTGTGGGCCGGATCGCGTTTTACCTGGATCACGGTGGAAACCTTCGATGATAAATCCGGTGAAGCTACCCTCGGAATTCCCGGTGCTACGTGGTCTACTGAGTCCACCGCGGTTTCTCTTTTGTTGTTGGCTGCCTGCGTAGCCGGCTTTGCGTTGCGGCGGACTGGTCGGCGTTTTGTGGGCATCATTGCGGCATTAGCCGCAGTCGGTGCCAGCTGGGGTCCGCTGAATCTATTGGCCGGTGAACCAAGTCAAGAGCGTGCTCGCAGTTTGCTCGCTTCCGGAGCTGCCAGCCAGCGGGCTGATACCGCGGTGTTGATCTCCGAATGGGCTGAAGTAATTGCCCTCACAGTCTCACCTGTCGGAGTAATCATCTCCATGATTGGTTGCGCTATCGCGCTGTTTGGTGGAGTGCTATTAGCTGTTCGGCCGGGTCAAGACTCCCCGAAACTGAACAAATATGAACGCAGACGCGACCGCGAAGCTCGCATATTAGATGATCTCGAGGCCACTCCCGATTCTGGCCGTGTGATGTGGGATGCCCTCGATGCAGACATTGATCCCACTGATGCTGATACACGGGGTTGATCTCTGACGTGGTGATTTCGTCGTGAGTCCGGTCACGGGTTAGCCTAAAACCTATCTAAGACGGTATCTGCAGAGGGGATACGCGGATGAACGCATCCACACCGGCTGACCGGATAGTCTCCGAGGTACTCAAGGACGTTGCTGCCAGAGAAGCGGTCATCTCATTTAAAGAGATCAAAGCCTCATCACGTGACGCCCCTGCTGTTCGTGACGGCATTGGTGCAATCCTACGCAGCGGCTGCGGAGTAATCGCTGAGATTAAGCGTGCTGTGCCAGGGCGCAGACCATTTGTGGAGGACCCATCTGTTGACTCAATTATTCGCCTAGCTCATGAGCTTGAAGATGGTGGAGCGCATCTCATCGCTTGCCAAACCGAACGACTGCGGTTCCACGGATCCTTAGAGGACATGAAGGCCGCTCGCGCAGCCGTGGATGTGCCGATGTTGTGTCGGGATTTGATCATCGACCCCTACCAAATCCATGAAGCACGCTTTTTCGGAGCGGATCTGGTGCCCCTTCAAGTCGAGTTACTCGATCAACCACGTTTTGAATCCCTGCTTGATCGCGTCGAATCGCTCGGTATGACAGCCGTGGCCGAGGTACGAACCCCTGAGGAAGCTGACCGAGCAATGACAGCTGGCGCCCGCGTGGTAGCAGTAAATGCTCGATCTCTCATTGATGGAAGGATCGATCGGCAGTTATTCGCCGGGATCGTCCCAGGTTTGCCCGAGGCAACCTTGAGAATCGCGATGTCCGGGGTCAGATCGCCGAAAGATCTCCTCTCCTATGCCTCGGCGGGTGCCGACGCCGTCGTGGTGGGCGAAGAAATCATGCTTGCGGAAGATCCCACTCGGCTGACGCGTTCGTTAGTTGCCGCCGGACAGCACCCTTCCTGCCCTTCACGCTGAGCCATGATGCACACTGTTGGTGTGCAGACGACTATTCTCGCCAATATTCCATCCCCGCCTCAGGGAGTATGGTCCATCGGGCCGATCCCTATTCGCGCTTACGCCTTGTGCATCATGGTCGGCATTCTCGCCGGTTTATGGTTGACTCATCGCCGTTATGTTCGTCGAGGCGGCAATCCCGATATGGTCTGGGATGCCGCAATCGTAGCCATCCCAGCCGGCATTATCGGCGGTCGTATCTATCATGTGATCACTGATAATGAGAAGTATTTTTGTGATACCTGTAACCCGGTGGATGCGCTGAAGATCACCAACGGAGGCCTCGGTATCTGGGGAGCAGTGATACTGGGATCGTTGGCTGTGTGGGTTCTATTCCGGTACCGGAAGGTCCCGTTGGGGCCCTTCGCTGATGCTGTAGCTCCCGGTATTATCCTCGGCCAAGCTATTGGCCGACTAGGTAACTGGTTCAACCAGGAAATCTACGGTCGACCTACTGATCTTCCTTGGGCATTAGACATCTTCTACCGAGTAGATGAGAGTGGCGCATTTGCTCCAGTTACGGGCCGATCTACCGGCGAGATCATCGCCTCGGTGCACCCGACTTTCCTCTATGAGCTGCTGTGGAACCTGCTGATCTGCGGTTTATTGCTCTGGGCCGACAGACGTTTCCGTCTTGGGCATGGTCGAGTATTTGCGCTCTATGTCGCCGGCTACACCCTCGGTCGATTCTGGATCGAGCTCATGCGTGATGACGCTGCCACGATGATCTTTGATCAGCGGGTAAACACCTGGGTTTCCCTGTTCGCATTCATTGCGGCAGTGATCATTTTCTTCCTTCTTCCTAAGGGCAGGGAGACGCCTGAGGAAGTGAACCCGCACCGAGATTCCGAGGCCAATGATCTAGATACAGCGGAGCCGTCTGAAGAGGTAGACCCAGGGCCGTCCCGCTCCTCACACACCTAGCAAGGTCTCTGGCACCAAGGTAGGTTAGTCCGTGTCGTACAGTCCTTGCCGAAAGCGGAGTAGGTTGTAACCTGTGACTAGAAGAACCAAGATTGTTTGTACCCTCGGACCAGCCGTCGGCACCAAGGACGCCATCGAGCGACTTGTTGAAGACGGGATGGATGTAGCCCGACTGAATTTCTCCCATGGAGACCATGCCGATCACGAGCAAAACTACCGGTGGGTCCGTGAAGCCACGGATGAAACTGGTCGTGCTGTCGGCATTTTGGCTGACCTTCAAGGACCGAAAATCCGCCTGGGCCGTTTTATCGAATCAAAGACGGTGTGGGCCACTGGAGAAATCGTCCGCATCACCGTTGATGATATCGAAGGCACCCATGATCGAGTCTCCACCACCTACAAGAACTTGGCACAGGATGCTCAGCCCGGCGACCCCCTGCTCATCGATGATGGCAAGGTAGGGCTTGTCTGCCGCGAGGTAGACGGCAACGATGTCGTCTGTGAGGTCACTGAGGGTGGCCCAGTATCCAATAACAAGGGTGTTTCCCTGCCAGGCATGGACATTTCTGTCCCTGCCCTTTCGGCCAAGGATATTCGTGACCTGAAGTTCGCTCTGGAATTGGGCGTTGACTTTATCGCGTTGTCTTTCGTCCGCTCCCCAGCAGATGTTGATCTCGTCCACGATGTTATGGATGAGGTCGGCCGCCGAGTGCCGATCATCGCGAAACTGGAAAAGCCTGAGGCTGTTGATGCCCTAGAGTCCATCGTCTTGGCCTTCGATGCCATCATGGTCGCCCGCGGTGACTTGGGTGTCGAGGTTCCCCTCGAGCAGGTTCCCTTGGTGCAGAAGCGAGCTATTCAGATTGCCCGTGAAAACGCTAAGCCGGTTATTGTTGCCACTCAGATGCTCGACTCCATGATCGAGAACTCCCGGCCCACCCGCGCCGAGGCTTCTGACGTAGCCAACGCCGTCCTCGATGGCGCTGACGCAGTCATGCTCTCCGGTGAGACTTCAGTGGGTGTGGACCCCCATAACGTCGTTCGTACCATGTCTCGCATCGTTGTTGAGGCAGAGACTAACGGTAGCGTTCCGGAGCTCAATCACGTGCCGCGCACCAAGCGTGGTGTGATTTCTTACTCCGCCCGCGATATCGCCGAGCGCCTCAACTCTCGCGCACTGGTCTGCTTCACTAGCTCTGGCGACACGGCACGTCGAGTCGCTCGACTCCACTCGCATCTTCCGCTGTTGGTGTTCACCCCGAGTCAAGCAGTTCGTTCTCAGTTGGCTTTGACCTGGGGCGCACAGACCTTCCTGTGCCCGCCAGCTAGCTCCACTGATGAAATGATGCACGAACTGGATTCTGCCTTGTTGGAGATGGACGCCTATGAAACCGATGACATGATGGTGGTTGTCGCTGGTACTCCGCCAGGAGTTTCCGGCAACACCAACTTGATCCATGTGCACTTGCTGGGTGAAAATACTAGGAACAACAAGTAGCAGAACCTTCCTTACTCCCGCTTGAGAAAGCCTAAGGGCGGTGGCCCCCTCTGATGAGGGGGCCACCGCCCTTAGGCTTTAGCTAGGACTAAGCGATCGGCGTGGGATCGATCTTCCACACCTCAGTGGCGTAGTCGTTGATCGTACGGTCGGAGGAGAAGCGTCCCGACTCGCAGATGTTGATCCAGCACATCCGTGCCCAGTGCTGGGGGTCAGCGTAGTACTCGGTGGCCATCCGGTCTCTGGTCTCGCGGAAGTCCGCGAAATCGCCCAGCAGGTAGTAGACATCGGCAATCTCTGAACCTGAGTCCAATAGGGAGGAGAAGAGATTGTGGAACATGCCCGTGTGGTTGTCGTTGAGCTGTCCATTGACTAGAGCGTCGAGTGCGCGCTTGAGCCCGGGGACCGTTTCATAGGCCTCGCGGGGGTTGTAGCTGGCACGCAACTCAGGCAGCTCTTCGACCTTGGCACCGAAGATGTAGGCATTTTCCTCACCAACGGAATCGACGATCTCGACGTTGGCACCATCAAGAGTGCCCAGCGTCAGCGCACCATTCATCATGAACTTCATGTTGGAGGTGCCCGAGGCCTCCTTGCCGGCGGTGGAAATCTGCTCGGAGACATCGGCGGCGGGGATGATCTGCTCTGCTGGGGAGACGTTGTAGTTCTCCACGAAGACCACGCGCAAGATGCTGTTGACCTCGGGGTCGTTGTTGACCAGCTCGCCGATCTCGTTGATCAGCTTGATGATGGCCTTGGCCCGGAAATAACCTGGGGCAGCCTTCGCACCGAAGATGAACGTCCGCGGCGGGACATCAGTGAGGCCGTCTTCCTTGATCCGGTAGTACAGATCAAGGATGTAGATGGCGTTCATCAGCTGACGCTTGTACTCGTGCAGACGCTTGATCTGCACGTCGTAGATCGAGTTCGGATCAATTTCTGATCCCTGGTGGTTGAAAATCCACTCCGCGAAGTCAGCCTTGTTGGCGGACTTGATCTCCATCAGCTCATCCATGACCGCCTTGTCCTTGGTCAAGGGGCGCAGCTTCTTGAGCTCATCCATGTCGGTGACCCAGGCATCAGAGCCCGAGAGACGAGTCAACAGGTCAGACAGGCGAGGGTTACACATCTTCAGCCAACGCCGTGGGGTCACACCGTTGGTCTTGTTATTGAACTTCTCCGGCCAAATGCCGTACCAGTCGCTGAGGGTATCCGCCTTGATGATCTCGGTGTGCAAGGCTGCGACTCCGTTGATGGAGTAGGCGGCATAGCAGGCGATCCAAGCCATATGCACGGTGCCGTTTTGCACCGGTGCCAGGTAAGAGATCTGACCTTCGTTGAGGCCCTCGGCCTGCATGTCCAGACGGAAGCGGCGGTCGATTTCCACGATGATCTCGTAGACGCGCCCGAACAGCTGCTGGAAAATTGAGGTATTCCACTGTTCAAGAGCTTCAGCCAAGACCGTGTGGTTGGTGTAGGCGAAAGTCTTAGTGACGATATCCCAGGCTTCTTCCCAACCGAGCTTGTGCTCGTCGAGCAGCAGGCGCATGAGCTCGGGGATAGCCAAGACTGGGTGGGTGTCGTTGAGCTGGATGCTGTTGAAGTCGGAGAAACCGGAGAGATCATCACCGTGTTCGGTGAGGTAGTTCTCGATCATTGCCTGGAGGGAAGCAGAGACGAAAAAGTACTGCTGGCGAACGCGCAGAACCTTGCCATCATAGGTGGTGTCATTCGGGTAGAGCACACGGCACAAGTCCATGACTCGCTCGCGCTCAACGATGGCGTCAGTGAAACGCTGGGAGTTGAAAGCGTCGTAGTCGAACTCTTCGAGAGGCTCGGCCTTCCACAGACGCAGGGTTCCCACGTTTTTGGTGCCGTAGCCGGTGATCGGCATGTCATAGGGGACCGCACGGACGATCATGTCATCGAAGTTGACGATGCGGGGCTGATCCTCGCGGCGGATACAGAAGGGGTAGCCGTCTTCTTTCCACGCGTCCGGCTGCTCATTCTGGAAGCCATCCTCGAAGGTCTGCTTGAACAGACCATAGCGGTAGAGGATGCCGTAGCCAGTGACCGGAAGATCCTGAGTGGCACAGGAATCGAGGAAGCAGGCAGCCAAGCGGCCGAGGCCACCGTTGCCTAGCGCGGCGTCATGCTCTTCTTCGAGAACATCAGTGAAATTATGGCCAAGTTCAGCCACGGCGGCGGAGGCTTCGTCCACCATGTCGAGGTTGGTGACGTTGTTGAGCAGCGCGCGTCCCATGAGGAACTCGGCGGAGAAATAGTGCTGCTGTCGGACTCCCGCGTAAGCCTTCGAAGTGGCTTCCCAGTTGTCAGCGATCTTTTCCATGACGTTATGAGAGAGACCAAACCAGAACTTTCGCTCGGTGGCATTCTGTGGCGATGTTCCGGCGGCGGCCCGAACATGGCCGCCAACGGTTGCGCTCAAGGCTGGTACAGGGTCAGTCATCTAGTTCGCTCCTGGGTCGTCGTGGTGAAGTATGCGGGGTTGCCGCTGGGCCAATCATATCGGGGTCAGCGGCGTTAGGCGCACCTTGTAGGTACCTGATGAGGGGAGCTAGGTCACATTCTGCGAGCCGAGATAAGTTAGAACCGCAGTTAGGGCCGCTTTGGTGCTGGCTTCTACTGTTGGTTCGAATTCTGGCAGGAAAGTTCCCATATGGTTGACCGGCACGTCCTCTCGCACTCGTCCGGAAGCCACTGCCCGGTCCCACTGATGCTGAGGGGTACAACCAACTACCCAATACAAATATGGGACGCCGAAGGCCCGAGGGATGTTGGCAAAATCTTCGGAGACCGTGGTGCGTTGTGCGTCTACGGAATTCTCACCAAATACGGAATCGAAGTTCGACCGCACGGCAGCGTAGGTACTGGTGTCGTTGTCGATGAGTTCTCCATGACCGAAGAAATCAAAGGTGGGTTCTTGGTCGATGCCAGAGGCTTGGCACTCTGCGATAACAATCCGCTTAATTGAGTCATAAACCTGCTCTTGGACTGTGGAGTCATAGAAGCGGCAGTTGAGCACTAGTTCAGCGGAATGGGGGATGATGTTGTTGGTTGAGCCAGCGCGCAACGTGCCCACAGAAACCACTGCGAAGTCATTGGGATCGACTTCGCGACCGACAATGCCCTGCAGGCGAACCACCACCATGGCAGCGGTATAGGTCGGGTCAATGGAGGCATGAGGCATAGAACCATGAGCACTGCGACCGGGGATGATGATTCGGATTGAGTCACAGGCAGCGAACTGAGGGCCAGCGAGCGTTTGAACCTGCCCGGCGCGTCCAGGCATGATGTGCTGGCCGAAGCAGACATCAGGGCGGGGGACCCTGGTCACGAGGCTATCGGAGACCATGGCGTTGGCTCCAGTGGCGTTTTCCTCCGCTGGCTGGAATAACGCCAGAAATGTACCGTTCCAAGAATCGCGATTGGCATCCATGACCGCGCAGGCACCGAGCAAGGAAGTGGTGTGCATGTCGTGACCGCAGGCATGCATCACCGGAACCAACGTGCCATCAGTACCTGGGCGGAGACGCGTGGATGCGAAATCTACGCCGGTGGTTTCTTGAACTGGCAGTGCATCGAAGTCCGCGCGGAAGAGAGCCGTGGGCCCCTCGCCGTTGCGGAATATTGCCACGATCCCGAACCCACCTATGGGGGAGATGATCTCGCAGTTGAACTCAGCGAGTTTGTCCAGAATTTTCCTAGCAGTTTCTTGCTCGTGGCCAGATAGCTCTGGATGTTGGTGAAGGTCCTCGTAGAAGGCACGTTGCCAGCCGAGGCCAACTCGGTGGTCATTGAGCAGGCGGGCGATGTCCCTCATGGGGATGGTCAACTCCTCGGGAAGCAAGATTCAGGTTTCCCACAAGTTTTACCACGTCATTGAAGCAGCGGATTGTATCGCAGGGAGTTTCTTTTAGCACTGCACTCGGTGGCGATGCGGATTCCGGAGGCAATTTCCCCCTGATCACGCAGCCGATAGAGCGCCTCGACGACTCGATCCCGGATGTTGTCGGGGGAGAGAGTATTGACATAAATTTTAGTCCCTCCCTCAAATCCCGCGAGAGTAGAAACGCGCCATTTGATGTTGACCCGCCACGGCATCGGTAAGTCTAGATCGACTGGCTGATGCATCCATTCCTCATTGCAGGGCACATCCGGACCGGTGGCCGCGTGGCAAGCATGCAAAAGATCGCTCATTCCGCGGACCTCCTGAGGAGTTTGCAGCCAAGGCTCAGGGGTAGCTGAACGCGAATAGATCGTCAGCGTGGGGTATCGGTGACCAATGCCTGCGGTGACCACTGCATAGTCATTTTCCGCGATGATGAGGTTGCGATAACCGGCGTAATCAACGCCCCATTCGTTGTAGATGTTGGTGTTGTTGCGCAGCTGGACAATCTCTAGCTCAGCTTGCACCGAGCGTTCGTCGATAGCCACGAGCTGTTTATGAAGGTGATCGAAGGAAGCGCCAGCGGGAGCCCGCCAGTTTTGGAAGGTGGCCACATAGGGTGCGTAGCGGTTCCTTCGATAAAGATCAGCAATAGCGTCAATGGTCAACGCGATGAAAGCGTAGTGCTCATCTGGGGTCAGGGCGCCGGACGATGCTAAATGATTGTCATGGGTGGCTCCATCAGCGAAGTGTCGACGCCCGATAATCACATCGTGGCCGCCAGCGAAGAATGCGCCCGCCATCTGCTCAAGTAGCTCATCCTCTGGCAAATCAGCAGACTGTCCTGCGGCCCGGAGCCTAGTCCGGATGATCTCCAACACATGCGCGCGGCCCGCGTCATCGGCCAAGTAGCGCTCCATGCGATCAGTCGTTTCCTGATCCATCTCGAATCCGTAGTTGGAGCGCCAGTAATCATAGGAAATGATCTCGAAGAGGTTGGGCACGCGCCGAAACTCGGCTTGGGTCTCGTCGAGCTGACTAGGCAGTAGGTTGCGAAGGATCTTCCAACCTTTTTCTCCATCACGGACGATACGGGCCTTTTCTGGTGGAGTGGCCAACGGAGTCGCGGCGCAAAAGGCGCAACGATGGGTGAAATCATGCACACCCAGCGGTGTTGGGTCTACCGAAGGTTTCGTCAGTGGGCGATTGCCACGGCCGGGTACTGTCCATACCTCAGTGCCAGAGAAAGGATTTACCTGTTTGATGGTTCCGTCGGCCATGATCTTCATTGGATCGCGGTGGACGTTGACGGGGATGCTCATGGCTCTAGCGTATTAGCTAGTCTAGGCGCATGCCTGTGATCCAATTTGATGTCCTTATTTCTACCGGTGCTGCTGAGGAACTTGGTGAGCGTTTCAGCTCGGCGGTAGACAAGCTGGTTGCCGCCGATAAAATCACTGATGGTCAAGTCCAGATCATCTCTCATCCGACGTTGCTTGAGGGAGTAGAAGACGCCCTCAGACAGTCTTTTCGAGATGAGCACGATGATGCTGATCTCGAAGATTCTTCGGTAGTGCGCTACCTCATTGAGGTGGAAGGGGTAACTGGATCGGTCAACCAGCTCGCGATGGCACTGTCCAGATTTATGACCCCGCAAGCAGACCTCCCACGGGATGCAGTGCTCTTAGAAAACGAGACCGTCCATGAAGTGCCAGCAACCTATCCTTGGTCGGTCGAGATCCGAAGGTAGGCGGTCGCAATCTGCACGCCTGCGTCATAAAGTTGCGTAGCCACATCTTGAGACTTGCCAAGCTCGATGGCTATTACCCCCTCGCCGGGATCAGAATCAATCCGTCCTGCGGTGATGGCGAGTACGGCAGCTGTGTCGGCTACTAAGTCAGCGATAGTGCCTACCACTTTGCCGGTGAGTGATTGCTGGTCGAAGGCTCCTTCGCCGGTGATGACCAAGTTGGCTCGGGGAATTAATTCATCTAGTTGCAGCGCATTAGCTACCAATGGCGCCCCTGGCAGCACATGAACATGTGAGTCATCGCCGTGCAAAAGGCGAGAGAGCCAATGGATGGCTACTGGTACTGCCCCGGCAGCGCCATAACCAGGGGTAGTGGGATCGACCTCGAGGATGTCACAAACGTGGAGCAAGGCGGCGTCGAGAAGCGCGATGTCTTCGGCAGAGGCGCCCTTTTGGGGGCCGAATACCGTCGCGGCACCCTCCGGTCCGACTACCGGGGAGGTGACATCAGTGAGCAGTACCCATTCGACTGCTGCGGCCGGAATGTTGAGCTGCGCGGTGTCGATGCTGGCAAGCTCTCCCAATGCGCCACCGCCTGGACGTAGTGCATAGCCTGCAGCATTAGAGGTGATGGCGCCAAGAGCAGTAAGAATACCAGTACCAGCATCAATGGTGGCGGATCCGCCCAAACAGAGGACGATTCTTTGGGCGCCACGGCTTTGGGCATCAGCGATGAGTACCCCAGTGCCGTAAGTATCTCCGGTGAGCGGAACTCGACGATCGGCGACTGCTGGTAGCCCCGAAGCTGCGGCAATATCGATGTAGGCGGTTTTTTCTGCGGCGTCGAAGACATAGCTGGCTTCTGACAACCGACCGGCAGCGTCGGTGGTCTGCAGCGTGAGTTTTTCACCTTCGAAGGTGGCGGCGGTGCCTTCACCGCCATCGGCCATCGGAGCTAGGGTTATCTCCGCATCACGGATGATCGAGCGCACCCCTTCTCCGAGATAAAGTGCGGCCTCTTCGGCGGTTGCGGTGCCTTTGAAAGAGTCAGGAGCGATGACGATTGAAACCATGCCATTGAGCATAGAGGGCGCGTTCAACGAGAAGGTTAAGTGACTTAGCTAACAGGGGTGCAATTTGCGCGGAAGACATCTCCCGTGAAAACTATCCTCAAATAGGAATCGTCTACCAACCCGGAGTCCCCGGAGGAAAGGATATAGATGTCTGTCGAAGAACAGGTCTCTACCTATTACGATATGCTGCTCAAGCGAAACGCTGGCGAGCCGGAGTTTCATCAAGCAGTCTCCGAGGTTTTGGATTCCCTCAAGGTGGTCCTCGACAAGGATCCCCATTACGCCGATTACGGTCTGATTCAGCGACTGTGCGAGCCTGAGCGTCAGCTCATCTTCCGTGTGCCGTGGGTCGATGACGCAGGTCTCGTTCAGGTCAATCGCGGCTTCCGAGTGCAGTTCAACTCTGCGCTGGGCCCGTATAAGGGCGGCTTGCGCTTTCATCCTTCGGTCAACCTGGGCATCGTGAAGTTCCTCGGTTTCGAGCAGATCTTCAAAAACTCCTTGACCGGCCTGCCCATCGGCGGCGGCAAGGGTGGATCTGACTTCGATCCCAAGGGTAAGTCCGACGCAGAGGTCATGCGCTTTTGCCAGTCGTTCATGACTGAGCTGCATCGCCACATCGGCCAGTACCGCGACGTTCCCGCCGGTGACATCGGAGTCGGTGGCCGCGAGATCGGCTACCTCTTCGGTCAGTACCGTCGCCTTTCCAACCAGCATGAGTCCGGTGTCCTCACAGGTAAGGGCCTGACCTGGGGCGGGTCCTTGGTTCGTACTGAGGCTACCGGCTTCGGTGTCGTCTACCTGACTCAGGAAATGATGAAGGCTGCCGGCGATTCCCTCGATGGCGCTAAGGTCATCGTTTCCGGCTCCGGCAACGTCGCGGTCTACGCCATGCAGAAGGCTCAAGAGCTTGGCGCTACAGTCGTCGGTTTCTCTGATTCCTCCGGCTGGGTCGAAACCCCCAATGGTGTCGATGTTGAACTCCTCCGTGACGTTAAAGAAATCCGCCGCGAGCGGGTCACCGCCTATGTCGAAGACGCCGATGGCGCCACGATGCACACCGAAGGTTCCATCTGGGATCTTAAGGCTGATGTCGCTTTGCCCTGTGCCACCCAAAACGAGCTCAACGGCGAGCACGCTGCCACCTTGGCTGCCAACGGTGTCCGCTACGTCGCAGAAGGCGCCAACATGCCCTCCACCCCGGAGGCTGTTGAGCTCTTCCACAACAAGGGCATCCTCTTTGCCCCCGGTAAGGCTGCCAACGCAGGTGGCGTGGCTACCTCCGCACTGGAGATGCAGCAGAACGCCTCGCGTGACTCTTGGACCTTCGAGTACACCGACCAGCGTCTGCACCAGATCATGTCCAACATCTTCGGAACGATGTCCTCGACCGCCGCTGAATACGGCCACGAGAACAACTTCGTCATGGGTGCGAACATCGCTGGCTTCCGTAAGGTCGCCGACGCCATGCTCGCTCAGGGTGTTGTCTAGTATCTGAGAGTCATAAATAGGAAGCTTCCTGAGATACCGCGATTGACGGAATCTTAGGAAGCTTTTTGTCTGGGGTAGTTAGTCGCGCCGGGCGAATTGATGACACACCCGAGCATTATCACCATCATTGCATCGGTGAGTGTCGGTATCCTGGCACTTATGTATCGCGTATTCGAGGCACTTGATGAACTCAACCAGACCGTAGAGCATGCTTATGGCGTGCCCATGACATCGAACTGTATGGTCCCGCGCCAGGACACGATGGCGTTGCTCGATGACTTGCGCAACGCTCTACCGATCGAAATCGATGATGCCCAGGACGTACTAGATAAGCAGGAGCAGATTCTCCGTGGCGCCGAAGAGCAAGCCCACGGAATGGTCTCCGATGCCGAAACTCAAGCGGCAGAGACCATCGCGCGTTCCCAGGACGATGCTGATGCCATGATCGCTGATGCGCAGCAGCGTGCTGCCGCGATTATGAACCAGGCCCAAGATGATGCTGATCACCTCGTCGATTCTGCTCGCCGTGAAGCAGATGAGACCGTTCATCGGGCTAAATCTGAGGCAGATCGCCTAATTTCGGACGGCGAAGAATCCTACCGTCGTAGCGTGGATGAGGGGATGAGCGAACAACAGCGATTGGTCTCTGACTCCGAGGTGGTTCGCCGATCAAGCGAAGAAGCTCGCCGCATTGTCGAGACTGCCCATACCGATTCCAACCGGCTGCGTAATGAGTGTGATGAATTCGTAGACTCCAAGCTCGGAGAGTTTGAAGAGACTCTCTCCAGCGTGTTGCGGTCAGTTACTCGTGACCGCAGCGCGCTTCGTCGTGGCGCCGGGGCAGTGGGTTCCAGCAGTGGAGATTACGGTGTTGCAGGCTCCGACTACACCAGCCGCCGCAGGACTGAGTAGGCTCGGTACGCTATGACTTCACCGTTTCTGTTTCACACCGCCCGGCTCGCTGATTTCGATCAGCGCACTCAGACCGGCCCCAGCCCAACCCGTATCGGACCCGAGATGATCGGCATCCCTGAGGGAGGTGAGGTGACCGTTGAGGCCACCTTGACTTCCCTTGGTGGTGGGGTGCTCATCAACGCCGATGTGCACGCCGTCCTTAGCGGTGAATGCGTTCGTTGCTTGCGCAGCTTGCACCCAACCGCAGACCTGCACGTCAGTCAGGTATTTTCCTTCTCTGCGGACTTCATCACCGGCGAAGCCGCAGATGATGCCGAGGAGATCGCGGAGGAGGTGCCATTGATTGTTAATGAAGAACTCGATCTCCTGCAGACCGTGATCAATGAGGCAGGACTAAGCCTGCCCTTCAACCCGACCTGTGGAAATGGCTGTGATGACGGGGATACCCCGGCACCGGACGGCGTATCTGGTGAAGATGAGGGCAAACTCCTCGATCCTCGCTGGGCAGACCTGGAGAAATTCCTATGACCCGCCGGCGCAATCGCCTCACCGGCCAAGAAGCCCTCGACGCGGCTTTCGTGGCGGTCGATCACACCCCTTTGCTCCATTGCCTGGGGGTGGAGCTTAAAGATGAGAACTTGCGGCTAGCTCTGACCCATCGCAGTTTTGCCAATGAGAACGGCACTCTGCCCAATAACGAGCGCCTTGAGTTCCTCGGCGACGCAGTTCTTGGTCTGTCAGTGGCCACCAAGCTCTATGAGTACTATCCCTCTCGCCCGGAGTCGGATATCTCGAAGATGCGTGCCTCGATCGTCTCCCGCTACGGATTGGCCGATATTGCGCGCGAGATTAATCTTGGCGAGCATATTCTGCTGGGCCACGGCGAAGTTGTCACTGGGGGAAGAGACAAAGACTCCATCCTGGCCGATACCACTGAGGCGTTGCTAGGCACCATTTATCGCGAGCATGATTTCGAGACTGCTCGCGATGTGGTCCTGCGTTTGTTTGCAGAAAAGATCGAGAACGCCTCGGCCTCCAGTCTGCATCGGGATTGGAAGACCACGCTTCAAGAGCGTGCCGCTGAGCTGAAATACCCCATGCCGGTTTATTCGGCGACGTCGGTTGGTCTGGAACATGACCCGACCTTCTCTGCTGTGGTGAGCGTCAACGGAGTGGAACTTGGCCTAGGTAAGGGGCCAAATAAGAAGGTTGCTGAGCAGGAGTCCGCACATCGGGCTTTCCTGGCCTTACGTGAGGATCCGCTGGCGGCCCGAGTGGACACCTCAGCGTCCTGATATGCCCGAACTTCCGGAAGTCGAGGTCGTTCGTCGCGGGCTGGAAAAACACCTATTAGGTGCCCGTTTCACTGATGTTGAGGTGCTACATCCGCGCGCTAACCGTGGCCAGGATGCACCCTTGGCAGCCCTGCTCAACGGTGCCACGATCCACTCGGTAGATCGGCGTGGAAAATACCTCTGGTGTGATTTAGGGCAGGATTCTGCTCTATTTATCCATCTTGGGATGAGTGGCCAACTGCTCGTAGGCGAGCCCGGATCGTGCACCTCATCGCATCTGCGGATCCATTCAGAACTGAGCACTAAAAACGGGCATGCGCTCGAACTGGCCTTCGTCGATCAACGAACGTTCGGACGCTGGCTACATACCCCGATGGTAGGTGGCGTCCCGGAACCAGCCGCCCATATTGCGCTTGATCCGCTCGAAAAGGACTTTGATCCAATCACGGTGGCTCGACGCATCAGAGGGAAGAAAGCAGCGATCAAATCGGTGTTGCTTGATCAGACGGTAGTCAGCGGAATCGGCAATATCTATGCCGATGAGTCCCTCTGGCAGGCACAGATCTCGCCAACGCGCCGGGCTTCAAGTCTGCGCCAGCGCGATGTTGTTGCGCTTCTCGACGCCGCCGCTGAGGTCATGCGCCGCGCTTTGGACGCTGGTGGAACCAGTTTCGATGCTCTTTATGTCAACGTCAATGGTGCCTCTGGTTACTTTTCCCGTTCCCTCAATGTCTATGGGCAGCAAGGGCAGCCGTGTCCTCGTTGTCTAACTCCAATCAGGCGTGAGAAGTTCATGAACCGCTCGAGCCATTTTTGCCCGCAGTGCCAACAGGGTTGATAGCTGCGCGGCGGAAGAGATAGACATCAGCGGTGCGGGTGTAGCGAACTCCTCGGCCGTCGTTAAGCAGGTACTCATTGGTGGGGTGAGGCGGGCGCTTGGGCTGGAAAAACTGGTTGAGGTTCTCAGTAATGAGTTGATAGCCATCATCGTGCTGGGACACTGCCGCGACGAGTTGGTAATCAGGATCAAGGAAAGCCAAGCCAGCGTCGGCATGGCTGTTATTGGCCAATAACCAGCCACCGGGCTGAATGCACTGCTTTATATGTTCGAAAACTGGGCCGGTATACATCGAGATAGCCAGCTCCCAACCGTCGCGAGGAAGTTCGTTGAGCGTGTGCGTGTAATCCCCAGCCACGAAGCTGATGCTGGGGTCGTACGCGTAGCGCCGAAAGCGACGCGCCAGATCTTGAGCGGTATTCGGCTGTGCGAAAGCTCGCTGGGCGCGGGCATCAGAATCCAAGTAGGTGACGTCGTGCCAGATATAGGAAGGTGCCAGGTCAAGATAGCTGCCAGGGTAAATGACCTTCTGGGCGCCGGTATAGCCAGCCACCAGTTCATAAAGATCAGTGCGGTCGCCAATATGGTTGAGATAGTCGCTAAATGATTGAACAGCCATGATGCTCCAAGATCTGAAAACTAGATAGGAGAGAAGCAGAGTGTGCGAGCTTCCCGTTCGGGATGTGGCTTTAGATCTCGTGGTGGTGCGATAAGGGCGATGTTTCTGAGAAGCGGTATTATTGTTATCTACCCTTGTGTCTTTCTGCATTGTGTTCGCCTAATTATACTGGCTAAATCTAGCCTGAATCGGCGTAAATATTGCCTCGAAACTGTGCGCGTACTCCATCACCCTGAGCTAAATTTCCTCGCCATTTTTGGTTTCGCTCACCACTATGTGGCCTGCCAGAAATCATAAATCTAGCGCCATCTTGGGTGCAGGATGTTTTCTATCCCATGGTAGTTTCTTTCCCATGGAATCCTTCGAGTCCTTTATTACCGGGACTATTAATGACAATCTCTGGACTGTCGTCCCGTGGCTGCTGATTGCTGCAGGTACGTACTTTGGCATCCGGACGGTTCTCGTTCAGCTGCGGATGGTCCCGGATATGTTCCGGGCAATTATCGAAAAACCTGGTCACAATGATCCCGATGAGGACGTGCGCAAAGGAGAAGACAAAAAGAAAGATAACGGAATCTCCGCGTTCAAGGCCTTCACCATTTCGGCGGCCTCACGCGTAGGTACCGGCAACATCGCCGGAGTCGCGGTGGCCATCACCCTTGGTGGACCCGGCGCGGTGTTTTGGATGTGGATGATCGCCATCATCGGTGGCGCTACCGCCTTCGTCGAGGCGACTTTGGCACAGCTATGGAAGACCCGAGATCCTGATGGCACCTACCGTGGCGGCCCGGCTTATTACATGACTCGAGGAATGAACGCCAAGCGTTTGGCACTAATTTTTGCTGTCGCCATTTCCCTTACTTATGGCTTTGTTTATAACGCTATTCAGACCAACTCCATCGTGGAAGCCGTCGGTGGTTCCCTTGATCGCGATGACCTAGCTTTCAAGCTGGTTGTTGGCGGCATTATGGCGCTTGCTACCGCTGCGGTCGTCTTTGGCGGGGTTCACCGCATTGCCAATGTCACCCAGGTACTCGTTCCTTTCATGGCGATCGCTTACCTGGCGGTCGCTGGGATCGTGATCGTGCTGCGTATCGAGGAAGTACCTGGAGTCCTGGCAGATATCGTTGGTCAAGCTTTGGGCTTCCGTGAAGTCGCTGGTGCCACCGTCGGTGCCGCCTTCATCAACGGTATGCGTCGCGGGTTGTTCTCCAACGAAGCAGGGCAGGGCTCGGCCCCCAACGCTGCTGCTACGGCAACCGTTTCACACCCGGTCAAGCAGGGCTTGGTCCAGACCTTGGGCGTCTACTTCGATACTCTCGTGATCTGCACCATCACCGCGCTGATCATTTTGCTTGGTACCAATCCGGTGTATGGCGAATCCATTCAGGGTGCATCCCTAACTCAGGAGGCGTTGGCTAACGTCGTTGGCCCTTGGGGTACTCACTTCGTTACTTTTGTCCTCTTCTTCTTGGCGTTTTCCTCCATCCTGGGCAACTACTACCTGGCGCAGGCCAATATCCAGTACCTGACGAAGTCGTCGATGTGGCTAAACTCCTTCCGCGTCGTCGTCATCGGTTTCGTGTTCTTCGGTGCCATCGGCTCGCTGCCGTTGGTTTGGGCTTTGGGTGATACCTTCGCGGCCACCATGGTGATCATCAACCTCATTGCCATCGTGCCGCTGGCTGGAGTAGCCATCAAACTATTGGGCAACTACCGCGAACAGCGCACTGCTGGCCTGGATCCGGTATTCCACCGGGACATGCTTCCGGAGCTTAAAAACGTCGAGGTGTGGGATGGGTCCGATTCGGCCACGCGTCGTAGCGAGAAAGACCAAGCTCGGTGAACGAGAAACCGACCCGACTGACCGCCTTTGTCCACGGCAATGTTCAGGGGGTTGGTTTTCGTTGGTGGACCCGCTCCCAGGCCATGGAATTGGGCCTGTCAGGCTCTGCCAACAACCTTATCGACGGCCGCGTTTGTGTCGTCGTTGAAGGACCATCCGGGCAGGTGGCAGAACTGCTTGAGCGTTTAGAACAACAGCCCAGTTCCTACCGCCGGCCAGGTCGAGTCGAGACTGTCGTCGTGTTGTGGGCGACGCCGAAAGGCGTCGTGGGTTTCACTACCCGCTGATAGCGAGAACCAGCCAGGTTCAGATAATTAGCTGTGTGAAATAAACCCGATCTCGATTAAGTGTGAGAAATTCGTTCGCTACTGCCACTATGTAGGGCATGGACATCTATCTTCTTATCGGGATCATCGCGCTCATCATCGCTGTGGTGGTAGTCGCGCTCATCGTCTACGGGATTCAGCGTAAAAAATCTAAGACCGTCAGCTTCGAAAAGAAGGATGAATCACCAAAGGAATTGACCCGAGAAGAAAAGTCGGGAAATTACCAGGCAGCCGGTGGTTTCAACTTTGCCCCAGCCAAAGAAGCTACTAAAGAGCCTGCTCTTTTGCCCGACCAGGAATTAGCCTCCCCGGAGGTAAAACCTGCCTCAGAGGTAGAGATAGAGGTAGCAGCAGCGGAGACGCCACCGAAGGTCGCCGAACCTGTTGCTCCTGTTGAACCGGTTGTGCCCGCTGTCCCAGTGCAACCACAGCAGCCAGAGACTGCAGAATCTGTAGAGTCTGCAGAACCTGTGGAGGACGTGGAGTCTGCAGAACCTGCGGAGGCTGTGGAAGCAGCGGAAGAGACTCCGAAGGTCGTCGAACCAGCTGCTCCTGCCGAACCTGTTGCTCCAGTAGAGCCTGCAACTCCGGAGCCCGCAGAGCCTGTCGAGGCTATCGAGGATGCAGTACCTGTAGAGCCGACTACTCCGGTAGAACCCGAGCAAACAGAGCCGGTAGAAGCCGTGGAAGTTGCTGAGCCTGCGCAGCCAGAGATTGTTGAGCCAGTTGTAGTACCTGAAGTTGCTGATAAACCGGTTGAAGCTGTGGTGGAGCCAACACCTGAGACCCCAGTTGTTGAAGAGGTTGTTGAAGAGGCGGAGGAAGCAGCCGCGGCCGCGCAGGTGGTCGAGGAAGCTGTCGAAGCTGCACTCGAAGAGACTCCGGTCCCAGAAGAAAAGCCAGCTCCTGCGGAAGAAACTGCTCCGGTTGAAGACATCGAGGCTGCATCCGGAAGGCTGGGACGCCTTCGCGGCAGGCTATCGCGTTCCCAAAACGTCATTGGCCAAGGCGTGCTCGGCATTCTTTCCGCAGGAGATCTTGATGAAGATGCCTGGGAAGAAATTGAAGACACGTTGATCATGGCTGATCTAGGTACCGCTGTGACGATGAAGGTCGTTGAGTCACTCAGGGAGAAGATTGCCGGCCAAGGAGTCACCAGCGAAGCCGAAGCACGTGCAACGCTCAGAGAGACGCTGATTGAAGCTGGTCGTCCTGATTTGGACCGCTCTATTAAGGCCATGCCTTATGAAGGCAAGCCTGCCGTCGTCTTGGTAGTTGGTGTTAATGGCACAGGCAAGACCACAACCACGGGCAAGCTTGCTCGAGTGTTGGTATCGATGGGGCACAAGGTCGTATTAGGTGCCGCCGATACTTTCCGTGCTGCGGCCGCCGACCAGCTGGAGACCTGGGGTAAGCGAGTTGGTGCTTCGACGGTGCGTGGTGCGGAGGGAGCAGATCCCGCATCGGTGGCCTTCGACGCCGTCGCTAAGGGAATCGAGCAGCAAGCTGATGTGGTGTTGATTGACACTGCGGGGCGCTTGCACACTGCAACGGGTCTGATGGATCAGTTGGGCAAGGTTAAACGAGTGGTGGAGAAGAAGGCTGTCGTTGACGAAGTTCTCCTGGTTCTTGATGCAACGGTGGGCCAAAACGGATTGACCCAGGCCCGCGTATTCCGTGATGTTGTCGACATCACAGGAGTGGTGCTGACCAAGCTAGATGGTACGGCCAAGGGGGGAATCGTCTTTAAGGTCCAGGAAGAGCTGGGAGTCCCAGTTAAACTTGTTGGCCTAGGAGAAGGTGCAGATGACCTGGCACCGTTCGAAATCGAGAGTTTCGTCGATGCATTGCTGGGCTAATTGAATAGTTCGGTAGGAACCGCCTGGAGGGGAAATAGAATAATCCTCCAGGCGGTTTCTTGCGTCTTGGGTGGATTGGTCGGGGGTAAAAAAAAGGGGCTTTCAAGGTAGTTTAACTATCGGACTATCGAAAACATCCTCATGGCTCTATAGTCAAAGCGTCGACAAAATCGGTCGACCTACAGATTTGATAGTTACCGAATCGCTCGGATTTTGTGTCCGAGCTTCTAGTCACAAGGAGGCCAGCCTATGAATGCGGAAGAAGTCGTAATTGCATCAGGCAATGCCAGTTGGATGCTCATGTCAGCATCTTTGGTTTTGTTAATGACTCCCGCCCTGGCGTTGTTCTACGGCGGAATGTCCGGGCGTCGCTCGGCGCTGAACATGATGATGATGTCCTTCGGCACCCTCGGTGTAGTTACCGTTGTGTACGTGCTGTGGGGCTGGTCAATGTCCTACGGCTCGGAATCCATCGGCGGAATCTTTGCCAATCCATTTGAGTTCTTCGGATTGCGTGATTCGATTGTTGATGAATCCGGGAACTACCTCGCTGGTGCTGCTGGTTACGCCAATGTCATTGATATTGGATTCCAGCTCACCTTCGCCGTAATTTCCACCGCCTTGATCTCCGGTGCGCTGGCTGGTCGAGTGAAGTTCGGCACCTGGTTGGTTTTCTCCGGCCTCTGGGCTACTTTCGTCTACTTCCCACTGGCACACATGGTGTGGGGCGGGGGACTGCTGTCTCACTCCGAAAACGGCGTCGCAGCTTTGTTGTTCGGTACCACCGATGGTGAAGCCACCATTGCTCCGATCGACTTCGCCGGCGGCACCGTGGTCCACATCTCTGCAGGTACCGCAGCTTTGGTCCTGGCTTTGATGATTGGCAAGCGCCGCGACTTCCTTAGCTCCGCACAGCGTCCGCACAACCTTCCGCTGGTTATGTTGGGTGCTGCCCTCCTATGGTTCGGCTGGTTCGGCTTCAACGGTGGCTCCGCATTCGCCGCCGACGGAGTCGCTGGTTTGGCTTGGATCAACACCACCGCCGCTACCGCAGCCGCAATGCTCGGCTGGTTGGCAGTGGAAAAGATCCGCGATGGTCGACCGACCTCACTCGGCGCTGCTTCCGGTGTCGTTGCTGGCTTGGTTACCATCACCCCGGCCGCTGGAGCCTTGACTCCAGTGACCTCCTTGATTCTCGGTGTTATCGGTGGCGGCTTGGCGTGCTTGGGCGTTGGCCTGAAGTACCGCTTCGGCTATGACGATTCCCTCGACGTCGTTGGCGTCCACCTGGTCGCTGGCCTCTGGGGCACCATCGGCTTGGCATTTGTCGCTACCGATATCGGAGTCTTCACCGGAGGTGGCGCAGACGGTATGCGCCTCTTGGGCGTCCAGATTGCCATCGCACTGGTTGCTGTGGTCTTCGCCGGAGCTGTCACCGCACTGATCGCGCTTCTCCTTCGCGCAGTCATGGGCTGGCGCATCGACCGCGAAGCTGAATTCGATGGCATTGATATCCACGAGCACCGCGAATCCGCATACAATGACCTTGTCGGTTACGAATCCCGCCCGAGTTCCTTAACGGAAAGCGGTGGAGAAGAATCCTCCCGACGCAAGAATGAGCCGACAACCCAGGAGTAGAACGATGAAACTCGTAACTGCAGTAGTTAAGCCCTTCACCCTCGCTGATATCCGTGAGTCCCTCGAGGCAATCGGAGTCCATGGAATGACCGTTACCGAAACCCAGGGATATGGCCAGCAACGCGGCCACACCGAGGTCTACCGCGGTGCCGAGTATGCCACTGAGTTCGTCCCCAAGGTCAAGATTGAGCTGGTCATCACTGACAACCTCCTCGATGATGCTCTTGACGCTCTTGCCAAGGCGGCCTACACGGGCAAAGCCGGAGACGGTAAAATCTGGGTCACCCCAGTTGAGCACGCCATCCGCGTTCGTACCGGCGAGCGCAACGACGATGCCCTCTGATCCGACCTCCATCCGTGAGGCGGCAGTCGCTCGCGCGACTGATCTAATCAACTCCCTCCCGTTACCGGAGCACTGTTCCCTTGTGGCTACAGGCTCCCTAGCGCGGGGGGAGATGACTGGTTTTTCCGACCTTGATCTGATCCTGCTGCACCCGGACTCAGTTGAGGTCACCTCCGCTGAGCTGGAGGCTCTGTGGTATCCGATCTGGGACGCAAAATATCGCCTAGACCACGCTGTACGCACTCCCGAAGACTGCGCAGGGATCCTTGGTGAGGAGTCCACGGCAGCTCTTGCGGTTTTAGAGATGCGACACCTGTGGGGAGATCCCGCCCTGACACATCGCACCCGTGATCTTGCCCGGAGACGATGGCGCTCAGAGATTCAAGGTAATTTCGACGACCTGGTGGCTACCTCCGCTGCCCGTTGGCGGCGAGCTGGCTCGGTTGTCAATATGACTCATCCCGACATCAAACATGGTCGGGGAGGCTTAAGAGACATTGATCTCTTGCGCGCGTTAGCTCTTGCCAATCTTTGCGATGCCACTGCGCTGACCGAAGAACGTCTCTTGCTGCTTAATGTCCGCACACTTCTTCATGAGCAAGCTCATCGTCTACGGGATATCCTTGACCCGGAGTTCGCGGAAGATATTGCCGGCGAGCTGGGGATGCCAGATCGCTACGCGCTAGCAGCGGAAATTGCTGACGCTGCGCGCAACATCGATAGGGCAGTAACTGCAGGTATGGCTACCGCTCGTGGCTCGCTGTCCAATCATGCCGCCCGTCGCGGAGCGCGAGCACCTAGGCGTCCATTGGATCTAGATGTGGTCGACTATGGCGGACAAATAACCTTGTCGCGCAAGCCTGACATGGAGGATCCTTTCCTCCTGCTGAGAGTCGCTGCAGCTGCAGCGCGAACAGGGCTGCCGGTCAATGAATACACCTGGCGTCGGCTAGCAGATCTTCCTGAGCTACCTGAGATCTGGTCGGCAAGTGCCGCCGATGACTTTTTTGCACTGCTTTCCTCCCCGGAGCACAGTGCTGATGTCATCAACGTCCTCGATCAACACGGTCTATGGGATCAGTTAGTGCCGGAGTGGGCGCATATCCGAGGACTCTTACCGCGTGAGCGCACCCATATTCATACGATTGATGCGCATTCCTTGGTTACGGTTTCCTATTGCGCAGCAGCCACAGTTACTGTCGCTCGCCCTGATCTACTGTTGCTGGGCGCTTTGTACCATGACATTGGTAAGGGCTACGGGCGCCCTCATGCCGAAGTTGGAGCTGAGTTGGTAACAGCTATGGCTAAGCGGTTGGGCTTGAATCTTTCTGACCTTTCTCGAGTGCAAACTCTCGTGGCCGAGCACACCTCTATCGCTCGGCTGGTCGCGGTCGCTGACCCCTATTCTGATAAAACACGCGATCAGTTGCTCGATGCTCTTCACTACGACCAAGTAACAGTTGATTTACTCGAAGTGTTGACCGAAGCTGATGCCAAAGCCACCGGACCGGGGGTGTGGAATCACAGATTAGAAGCCGGCCTAAGAGTCCTTGCTTCCAGATCTCGTCGCGCGCTGACCGAGTTGGTGCCAGATCGACCCGTCGTGGAAGCCCCGAGTGAGATCGGACTCCGGATGAATCAGGAGCGCCAAAGCCTGACCATCTGGTGGAGCGGCAAGCAACAAACTGATGTGGTGGGTGTGCTGGCCGTAATCTTTGCCAAAGCATGGAACATTATTGATGCGAAGTTGGCGGTAGCCGAGGACGGCACACTGCATCTAGAACTTGATGCTCGACCTGGAGTGGAGACGCTTCGAGAGGCCGCAGATGCTGTCTCCTTTACCCAGTCCTACTACTCTGGGGTTTATTCGAAGCTGCCCAAGGTCAAGCCCGGTCCGACGGCAGTATCGTGGAACGCGAATGTGCTCGAGGTTCGCACCATAGATCGCCCTGCCGCTTTGGGTACCTTGTTGGCAGTTCTGCCCGAGGTTAGCTGGTTGAGTATGCGAACGCCGGGGGCAACAATGATCGTTCAGGCCGCCTTCGAAGGGACCGTTGACCGCGATCAGGTGGACAAGGATGTGACCCGAGCACTGGCAACCAGTTAGCATAGGGAAGTTATCGCAAATCACGTTGAGCCTGATTATCGCAGGAGAGTGCCCCAGTGTTTGAGTCTCTGTCTGACCGCCTAACCGGTGCCCTTACCGGGCTACGTGGCAAGGGCAAGCTGACCGAGGCGGATATCAATGCCACAGCCCGCGAGATTCGTCTCGCATTGCTCGAGGCCGATGTCTCGTTGGCGGTTGTCCGCGGCTTCATTAAAAAGATCAAGGAACGCGCCGCTGGCGCGGAGGTCTCTGAAGCTCTTAACCCGGCCCAGCAAGTGGTCAAGATCGTCAACGAGGAACTTGTTGAGATCCTCGGTGGTGAGACCCGACGGATTCAGCTGGCCAAGAATCCGCCGACGGTCATCATGCTGGCAGGCCTGCAAGGTGCGGGTAAAACCACCTTGGCCGGCAAGCTGGCTAAGCATCTGACTAAGCAGGGGCACACCCCGATGCTGGTGGCCTGTGACCTCCAGCGACCCGGTGCGGTCCAGCAGCTCCAGATCGTGGGTGAACGGGCAGGTGTTCCTACCTTCGCACCCGATCCGGGCACGTCGATGGAATCCTATGAGCACGAGATGGGAACCTCCCACGGCGACCCCGTTGGCGTCGCTAAGCAAGGAATCGAAGAGGCTAAACGAACACTCCACGATGTGGTCATCGTCGATACCGCTGGTCGATTGGGCATTGACGAGACGTTGATGAGCCAGGCCCGCAATATTCGGGATGCGATCAACCCGGATGAGGTCTTGTTCGTCATTGACGCCATGATCGGTCAGGATGCGGTCACCACCGCTCAGTCCTTCCGTGATGGTGTGGATTTCACCGGTGTGGTGTTGACCAAGCTTGACGGTGACGCCCGAGGTGGCGCAGCGCTGTCCATCCGTGAGGTCACGGGCAAACCGATCATGTTCGCCTCCACTGGCGAAAAGCTGGAAGATTTCGATGTCTTCCACCCCGAGCGGATGGCCAGCCGAATTCTTGGTATGGGCGATGTGCTCAGCCTCATCGAGCAGGCTGAAGGCGTTCTCGACCAGAAAAAGGCCGAGGAAACCGCACTGAAGATGGGCTCTGGCGAGCTCACTTTGGAAGACTTCCTCGATCAGATGCTGATGATTCGCAAGATGGGGCCAATCGGCAATCTGCTCAAGATGTTGCCTGGTGGCAAGCAGATGAACGAGATGGCCAGCATGGTCGACGAGAACCAACTCGATCGGATTCAAGCCATCATCCGCGGCATGACCCCTGCTGAGCGCGAAGATCCCAAGATCCTGAATGCCTCCCGCCGCAAGCGCATCGCAGCTGGTTCTGGTGTGGCTGTGGCCGAGGTTAACCAATTGGTGGACCGTTTCTTCGATGCTAAGAAGATGATGGGCAAGATGGCCGGGCAATTCGGGATGGGCGGCGGCGGTATGAAGCGTTCGGCCACGAAGAAAAAGCCCAAGGGTCGCAAGGGTAAAAATGGCAAGCGTAAGCCAATAAAGAACAAGCCCACCCAGCCGCAGATGCCGGGTGGAATGCCAGGCATGCCAGATATGGCTCAGCTGCAGAAAATGCAGGAGCAGATGGGTGGCGGTGGGATGCCGGGTATGCCCAAGATGCCTGGAATGCCGAAGATGCCCAAGGGCATGGAAGGCCTAGACCTCGACAATCTAGATTTCGGTCAGGGAAAGAAGAAGTAGCCTGCTTCCTGAACTATCGCTGCAGTCCGTCGTGCCGATTGGCATGGCGGACTTTTTGGTGGCAAGAGTGAGGGAATCCCTTGCATTCATATCGATTATCGATGTACTATATCGATAATCGACATATCGTAAAGCGATATGTTGGTGCTTAATGTTGGAACCAATTGAGCTTCTACTTTCAACAGCGGCTAGGAGATTCCCATGTTCACCTCACGCGCCGGACATCTGCCCACCTGGGGCGCTATTGTCCCTTTTGTTCTGATTTTTGGACTCATTATCGGCGATGTGGTCGAGACTGTGAGCACCCAGACCCTCGACGTTGCCGTCGCCCCCTTGTTGGGGCCACAGCTCGATCAGGGTCGAGTACCTTTCGGGGTTGTTGAAGGTGGTCCGCTGGGCTATTACCTGGTTGGCTATGCGATATCGACTCTGGCACTACTGGTTGCAGCGAGTCTGCTTGCCGTTGTAGCCATTCGATTCGGACGCCAGGGCGGTGTCACTCGCACTATGGCGCGTTTGGTTGAGTTTGCCCTTACCGCACTTATACTGTGGGGAGTTGGTCAGTTTATTACCCATATGGGAAATAACTTCGCCGCCAATACTCATGACGTTCTAGCTCAGTGGGACTTCATGTCCACGATTGATAGTCAGGCATATGTCCTCTGGCTGCTGATAATCTCCGTTCTGTCATCATTTGTCTATGTCTTCCGACGCTCTGCATTTTTGGAAGAGGAGCAGGAGGGTTTGGTCTAGGCATGAATGTTCACTGTCATTTGGCCGAGCTTCTCGACGCCCGCGATCTCACCATTGCGGAGCTCTCCAAGCGGGTTGGTATTACTCCCGTGAACCTGTCCAAGCTAAAAAACAACCGCGCCAAAGCGGTTCGATTCTCCACCCTCCTGGTCTTGTGTAAAGAGCTGGAATGTCAGCCGGGAGACTTGTTCACGGTCTCTGGTGGGCGCATAGATGCAGGGGGAGGTGCAGGCAATTTCGTCTGTGCCGACTAGCCCTGTATAATTTCTCGAGTTACTGCGTCAAGCCGACACCGACCACGGTCGGACGGTCTGAGTCACACGCAGATAAAACCAAGGGTTGAACCGGTCCATCGAAACGCGATGGATGTCTGAACTGCCCAGTGACCACAGTTAAGGAATTAACATGGCTGTCAAGATCAAGCTCCAGCGCCTCGGCAAGATTCGCTCCCCGCACTACCGCGTCATCATTGCTGACGCTCGCACCCGCCGCGACGGCAAGGTCATCGAGAACATCGGTACCTACGAGCCCAAGCGCGAGCCTTCCCTGATCAACATTGACTCCGAGCGCGCACAGTACTGGCTCTCCGTTGGCGCACAGCCGACCGAGCCGGTTCTCGCACTGCTCAAGGTCACCGGTGACTGGCAGAAGTACAAGGGCCTCGAGGGCGCCGAGGGTACCTTGCGCGTCGCGGAGGAGAAGCCGGCCAAGCTGGATCTGTTCAACGAAGCACTCGCCGAGGCCAACAATGGCCCGTCCCTTGAGTCTGTCGCTGACAAGAAGCGTAAGGCCAAGGAAGAGGCTGAGGCCAAGGCTGCAGCTGAGAAGGAAGCTGCCGACAAGGCTGCTGCCGCTGAGAAGGCCGCTGAGGCTCCCGCAGAAGAGTCCGCTGAGTAAAGCTTCTCACTGCTAAAAAGGGCCCTGCGTTTGCGGAAAGTATTTTCCACAAACGCAGGGCCCTTTTTCATGCCCAAATGCTCTCGGTGCCACCCAAATCGGATTAGCTAAGCCGCTCGGATAAACTTCATCGTCATGGAACTGATGATCGGCCGAGTGATCAAATCGCATGGAATTCGTGGGGAAGTCTCCGTGGAACTTTCCACCGACGAACCAGAAAGCAGGTTCGCAGTAGGAGAAGTCCTCGATGGGCGCCAAGGTAACCGTACTCATGAGCTCACGGTGGACACAGTGCGTTCCCATAAGGCTCGGTTGCTGATCAAATTCAAAGAGATTTCTGATCGCAATGCCGCCGATGCCCTGCGCGGTACCCGGTTTATGGCCGCTCCGCTAGAGAGCGAAGATGACGATGAGGGCTTCTATGATCATGAGCTCGAGGGCCTGAACGTGATCCTTGATGGTCTCGCTATTGGCAAGGTCACCGGGGTATTGCACGGTCCAGCTGGCGAGACCCTCGAAGTCACCCTGACCGAAGGCGCACGTGAGGTGCTCATTCCCTTCGTCCATGCCATCGTCCCCGAGGTCGACCTAGAAGCAGGCACCTGCACTATCACTCCGCCGGAAGGACTCTTAGAGCTGTGAGTATGCGACTAGATGTACTCAGCATCTTCCCTGAATACCTTGATCCGCTGCGCCACGCTCTATTAGGACGCGCCATCGAGAAGGACATTCTCTCCGTCGGTGTGCATGATTTGCGTCAATGGGCCAGCGATGTCCACCGCTCGGTAGATGATTCACCTTATGGTGGCGGACCTGGCATGGTGATGAAACCTGAGGTATGGGGACCTGCCCTCGACGATGTCGCAGATGGTACTGGCCCAGCAGCACGGGCTGAGGATTTAGCTTCGGCTAACCCCCACCTGCTGCGCCCGCAACACGATGACAGCGACACAGAGACTCAGGCAGAAGAGGACAGTGATCTTCCGCTGCTCATCGTGCCCACCCCAGCCGGCAAGCCGTTTACTCAAGCAGATGCACAGAGCTGGGCGAAAGAGCACCATATCGTCTTCGCCTGCGGGCGCTACGAGGGCATCGATCAGCGGGTAGTAGAAGATGCCGCACAGCGATACCGAGTACGTGAAGTCTCCATCGGTGATTATGTACTCATCGGGGGAGAGGTAGCTGTCTTGGTCATTGCTGAGGCTATCGTCCGGCTTATCCCAGGAGTGTTGGGCAATCGTCGATCCCATGAGGAAGATAGCTTTTCTGATGGGTTGTTGGAAGGACCGAGCTACACCAAGCCCCGTGTATGGCGTGAGCTGGAAGTCCCGCCGGTGTTGCTCTCCGGCAATCATGCGATCGTGGAGCGTTGGCGCCGTGATCAAGCATTGTTGCGCACGCAAGCCGTCCGCCCTGAGCTACTAGCCGGGGTAGAACTAACCCCCCAAGATCAATCAGTACTTGACCGCGGATAGCCCGAGGGAACAAAGCAGTCCGAATCAGAGTTGATAAGAGGACTACCCTCAGCAACCTAGGAGGCAGCTCATGCGCACCATCTCCACCGACCTCAACCTGCTGATTCGGCCTGAAGAATGGGAAGAAATTGCCCCGCAGTTACCGGCAGCACTAGCCGAGCATGGATTCCTGGTGGATTCTGTTCACGCGCAAACTGTTGATCTCACCTGCGAACCCGACAATATGTTGGTCACCCAGTATTCGCAGGTGCTGGGACGGCCACCGATCGTCGAGGTACTGCACAGAATTATCGTCAACGGCTCCTCTGACATGGCGCTAAAAGATGCCACCCAAGCTGTCGTTGCCACGCTCCCGGAAGATTCCTATTGGTATGGAACCAGCCTGGAAGGTGTCACCGAACCCGGAGTCAATGCGGCTTGCGCCTGGCAGCATCAGTAGTGCTTCGAACCTGGCGACTAGGATGGCCACAATGATCGCCACCACTATCGCCCGTGAACTTGGTGTCCGCCAAAGCCAAATCGAAGCAGCCCTAGCTTTGCTCGCTGAAGGCAATACCGTCCCGTTTATCGCCCGCTATCGCAAGGAAGCCACCGGCGGGCTCGATGACACACAGTTGCGCACACTCGAGGAACGCGCCACCTACTTGCGGGAACTGGCTGAACGCAAAGACACCATTCTCACCGCCATTGAGGAACAGGGAAAGCTCACCGAGACACTCCGGGCTCAGATCCTGGGATGTGAGACCAAAGCCCGGCTCGAAGACCTCTACCTGCCTTTCCGGAAGCGTCGCCGGACCAAAGCCGATGCCGCCCGCGAGGCAGGGCTAGAGCCGCTTGTCGACGCCCTCATCGCCTCGCCCTCTGCCCAATCGTCCACGCTGGCCGCAGGCTATTGCACGGAAGGATTCGTCGACGTATCGGAGGTCTTGGACGGTGCGCGGGACATCCTCATTGACCGGTTCACACTCGATGCCGACTTAGTCGGAGCGATCCGCGAACGAGTTTTTAACACAGGAACGCTAGGTGCTGGAGTAATCGCTGGGAAAGAATCCGAGGGGGCGAAATTCAAGGACTATTTCACCTTTTCAGAGCCCTTTAGCAAGCTTCCTGGACACCGGATCCTCGCATTATTGCGCGGTGAATCCGAAGGGGTACTGCGCTTAAACCTCGATGCTGGTGAAGACTATGTCTACGAGACGATGATTGCTGAGAGCTTTGAGCTAGAGACTCATTCCTCATCCTGGCTGGCTGATGCGGTCCACCGTGGCTGGCGAACCAAACTCGCAGTCTCTTCCGGAAGGGATGTACGGACCCGACTCAAAGAACGCGCCGAATCTGGCGCATTAGGCGTATTCGGCACCAACCTGCGCGATGTTCTATTAGCTGCACCAGCCGGGCAGAAGGCCACCCTCGGCCTTGACCCAGGGTTTCGCAACGGCGTCAAATGCGCCGTAGTCGATGCCACCGGCAAGGTGTTAGCTACCACGGTTGTCTATCCACACCAGCCGCAGAATCGCTGGAATCAAGCACGCCAAGAGCTGGCTAGCCTCTGTGCCACCCACGGAGTGGAGCTAATGGCCGTGGGCAACGGCACCGCCTCTAGGGAGACTGAGAAACTCAGTCAAGAAATCGCTGACCTGATTGTTAGCGCCGGCGGCACACGACCTGTCCCCGTCGTAGTGAGTGAATCTGGCGCCTCGGTCTACTCGGCCTCAGCCCTAGCAGCAGCAGAATTTCCCACGATGGACGTCTCCTTGCGTGGGGCAGTTTCCATCGCCCGGCGACTGCAAGATCCCTTGGCAGAATTGGTCAAGATCGACCCCAAAGCCATCGGAGTGGGGCAGTATCAACACGACGTCAACCAGCCAGCTTTGGCACGCACTCTTGACGCCGTGGTGGAATCGGCCGTCAACGCAGTGGGCGTGGACTTGAGTACCGCTTCAGTTCCACTGTTGGAAAGAGTCGCCGGAATTACCAGCACTCTGGCGAAAAACATCGTTGCCTATCGCGATGCCAACGGCGCCTTTAGCTCCCGCAAAGGACTGCTCAAGGTACCTCGGCTAGGAGCCAAGGCCTACCAACAGTGCGCCGGATTCTTACGCGTTAGTGGCGGTACTGACCCCTTGGACGCCTCAGCTGTGCATCCCGAGTCCTACCCGGTGGTCCGGCGGATCGCAGAAGCCACTGGCCTCGGAATCGCTGAACTCATCGGCAACACCAGAGTGCTCACTAGCCTGCGCCCGCAGGACTTTTCCGATGAGAACTTCGGTGTTCCTACGGTCGTCGATATTATCGCTGAGCTGGATAAACCTGGCCGCGATCCGCGCCCAGAATTCAAGACCGCCACCTTCCGGGAAGGCGTGGAAAAGCTCTCCGACCTGGCTCCCGGAATGATCCTCGAAGGGGTTGTTACCAATGTCGCTGCCTTCGGCGCCTTCGTGGATGTGGGCGTTCACCAAGATGGATTGGTCCACGTCTCGGCGATGAGCACTACCTTTGTCTCTGACCCGCACGCGATTGTCAGCTCTGGACAAGTAGTCAAGGTCAAGGTGATGGAAGTTGATATCGAGCGCAAACGCATTGGCCTGAGCTTGCGGCTTGATGATGAGCCAGGGGTGCCGGCCAAGAAGCCTCAGCGGGAGAATCGGGACAACAGTCGTCACAGCCGGCGCAAAGGTGGGGAAGTGGCCAAAGTCAATAAGCCTAATAAGTCTCGAAAGCAGTCCTCCCACAACTCCGGCAGCATGGCAGATGCGCTCAATCGCGCCGGGCTAGGGCGCTAATATCCTCGGTCCGATCAAGCTGATTTGATCCCCAAGGTGTTGGCGTGACAAAATGGTCTAGTTGTCCGTGCCTGTCACTAGATGCGGCGATGAGACTTGTATCGGATACGAACCGGCCGAGCGTTCCATGAGGAAAAATGCCGCCAGGGTCCTCTGTCCAGAACTGAAAAGGAAATCTCCATGAATCTTCTCGACCATGTTGACGCAGCACAGCTGCGCGAAGACATCCCGTCCTTCCGCCCGGGCGATACCCTCGACGTACATGTCAAGGTCATCGAAGGCTCCAACGAGCGTACCCAGCTGTTCAAGGGTGTCGTTATCCGCCGCCAGGGCTCCGGTATCCGCGAGACCTTCACCGTCCGCAAGGTTACCTTCGGCATCGGCGTGGAGCGTACCTTCCCGGTTCACTCCCCGACGATCGAGAAGCTGGAGGTCGTCCGCCGCGGTGACGTCCGCCGTGCGAAGCTCTACTACCTGCGCGACCTGCGCGGTAAGGCTGCTCGCATCAAGGAGAAGCGCTAATTACTTAGCGTGCGTTAAACGACTAAAACTCGTTTAATCAGTCCCTATCCATTCACTTGAAGTGAATGGATAGGGACTTTTTCGTGCTGTTGCAGACTGGGGGAGGCTGATGGCAGGAGCGAGAGATAATCAGATGCCATGGCCATCGTTGCGAGTCATCCAACGGACCGATCGAAACGATCAGCTGACTGCTTGAGCACCTGCGCGGAATCGTCTCAAAATCCCAGAACCTCAACCACTATATTGTGCGGATCCCTGATCCACTCCGGACAAATGCACAACAGGATCAACGCACTCTAAATCATAACGGGCCGGTTTAGCCTGATGCTGTACTAAGAGGCTAATTCTGCTCTTCGTCACTTCTATCAGGTTGATCATCTCCAGTAGCCCCTGCAATCGAGCGTAGCGCTGACAAATGCTTAGTTAGCGCAGCATCCCCGACAGCAGTCAGGGATATCCAGACAGTATCTTTAGGACGACTGGAGCCATATTCTCGGTGCCGGGTGATATATCCGTGAGACTGCAATTCACCCAGTTGCTCTGATAACTCAGCATCGCTTAAAGTAGCCAATTCTTGGAGAACTGTGAACTTCATTTCCCGGTCCACCCCTCCTCCTTCGGTTGCGCCAGCAGCTTTCAAAGCAGTGCAGATCCGTAACCGATTAATGGGATAGAGGACAGGATCAATTTCGGTATGCGCATTCAACGGGGGAGACCGGCATTCTTAAAGTAGTAATAGATGAATAGGCCTGCCAGCGGGCCTGCGATCAAGCCCGGCCAGCGTGGTTCCGATGGGAGTAGAATTATCACTGGTAGCCACAAGAACCAGCCAAAGTCTATCCACCACTTATTTCCTTTTAGGTGGATATCCTGATCTAATCTTTGCCATGGACGTGCCCGGATATGGGGATTTATAAGCTGCTTGCGAAACAGAAACGCCAGGATGCCTGTGATGGCGAGTAATCCGAAAGTCCATCCGAAGAAATCCCACACAGAAACCACGATCACGGCTGACGCAGTCAATGCCACCAAGACGCTGACTACGGAGTTAGGCTTCCAGGCGACAGACTTTTCAATGGTCTCCACCTCTTCGAGGAGCGCTCTCGCCTCACTCGGGGATATCTCGATGTGAGATTCTTGTGGGCCATCGTTGTTCATATGATCAGCACTAGTTACCTTCTGATTGAGGACGCAAGGGCGTGGGCATATTTGAGTATCACGGCACTGATCATTCTGTTCTGATGTCAGACAGTTGAGGGCTAGGAGTGTGGTCAACGATCAGTGACGTCAATGCCCAATCCTGATCTAGGATAGTGTGCATTTTACTTGCCTGCAATAGGGTCAATTAAGTGCGATACTTTCGTACATTCTCTATCTTGACAGTGTTGCCATGGGATCTTGATGTCAACCTAGTTAAATTTTGACGATGGCAAAGTGAAGATATGTCTCAAGGATAATTAATTCCAGTACTGCCATTATTTTTCTTGGAGTCTGTTTGCTGCGATTTATCTCGGCATCAATTCTATTCTTTTGTTGTCATCATCGAAATAATGATGAACTTATTTCTAAAAAGGCCACACGAAAAGTAGCTGATAGTGAGAGTAGTATAAGATCCGAAAGTTCCTAGACCGAGAATTACCTAAATGACTCTTCCGAATCTGAGATGATCAGGTGGACATGAGTTCCCACCTGATAGTGGTGAGGCCAAGTCCATGAGGATTTGGGACGGAATTCTGGGATCGGATTCGGGGAAGTTTAGCTGTACAACAGGCTCCAGGAACGGTCAAAAGGAAGCTTGGTAACTCGCATCTTCTGACCTGGCAGCACTTTTACATGGTGTGACGCCGCGTAGAATAAGCTGCAGCAATCTTCATCTGACTAAGCACTCTAAAACCGGAAGGGCCACTAATCTGTGGTCGTTGTGACGTCTTGAGAACTGTATCTGCTAGTGAGCCCCAATGCCGTTATGATTGCGATGCTGAGAGTCTTGTATCGAGCATTCATGTGGGGCATCTATTTCTCGGTGGGGAAAACTCTAGCGTCAGTAGCATGGTCCCAACACTGTGACTGCCCAATGGCCTCAAGTTGAAAACTTGGTTCAACGTATATTCTAGTGTTCGGCATGCTAGGCACTGCTTAAGGAATTAGTATTCTAGTGCAGAGGTAAAACGGCTCTTCCGGATCTAGAGTGCGTTGATCTTTCCTTGGAGCTCTCCCGAGTGGATCAGTGACCGCAAGATATAGTGGTTGAGATTCCGGAAGCCCAGTGCGATGCCGCGTAGGTGCTCGAGGCACGAATCAACGCACCCTAAATCCGGAACAGCCGGATAAAGTCATAACCGAAATGGTGCCCAGATCCACAACACTTTCGTCGGGCAGACACACGTCGGGTGCAGCTTTGGTGCCGTCGCTGACACTGGACCCACCAACGTATATGTGGAGTCGGGGTCCCAGCAGCGTGCCCGCCTGCATGTTGGTGACCAATTCCGTGGAGAACAATGCCACAACATAGGGTAAGAGAATGAAGGCTTTCATTTGGATTTCCGAGTTGGGATCAGCACTAATTACCTGCGTGGCGTTCGCTATGGGATTTAATTCAGTCCACAACGCGTTAATGTATCTGCAGACTGGCAATGACTTAGATGAAGCGGAGCGACTCATAGAGCAAGCTCACACGATGTTTAGCGTAGCTGCCGTCTGTGGGGTCATCTTTCTCGTTCTTTTTTCGCTTAAAGCTTTTAAGCGATTGGGTAAAGCTACGGAAACCGCCATTAAAGACGCAGAGGCTTATTCATAAGCACGACGCTCTGGCCGACGCGCGGATTAACCGTCCGACCCGGCGTCAAGTGATGTGCGAGACCGGTGTCCTCCGTCTGCCCGCTTCGGATAACGCCGACAGCTTTAATCCCGTCCTTATACACATACACAGAGTCACTCCCACACCCGCTGACGTTAAAACCAAACTCCGAGTCGCCGAAGCCCCAGGTGAAAGCGTTATGGGTCGCATCGCCGTACTCGAAATGCGCCTCGCCTGCGAGAGCAGGACTGCGCCATTGCGACGGTTTGGTGCGTAAGTCCTGCTGCTCGAGGCGCGTGGCACGTTCCCGGAGGGTCGCGATTGGCGTCGCGCTGTCGCGGTTGGCGGGCAGGCCAGCGATCCAGCGGTTCTCCTTCCCGACACCGGAATCGGGCATGGTGTCTGCACGATCGACGTAGTTCCGGTCGACCACGAACAACACACGACTGTAGACGTCACCTACTGGACGAATCAGGAGATCATCGCAGCGTAGGAACATCCCGATTGCCGAATCGGGAAGAGGCGGGATGCACAAGGTCTTGTGCCGAATCCGGAAAGATCTCTCCGCTGGGGTCCAAGAGCTCGGCCAGTTAGGCCAGACGATGTGGAAACGACGGGCAAAGATCCTTGCTTACTCGTCCAACGGCCGGCTCGAGCGCTTGCGCGGCATCGCCCTAGACTTCCGGAACCTCCACCACTGTATTGTGCGGCCAGCTATACAACAGGATCAACGCACTCTAAATCCGGAAGGACCGGTAAAACGTCCCAGAGCAGGCTTAAAAACTCTGCTGCGCAGCAATGCCCATCACGCAGAAATGAGGGTTTATTCCACTAGCTATGTCGCTGCCACGGCGTCTAGCTCAGCAGCTGCCTAGTGGCCAGGTCTTGGTAGAGCTGGTTGGAAGCGAGCAATTGTTGATGGGTGCCAACTCCCACGACGTGGCCGGCGTCCATCACGATGATGCGGTCGGCATCAGTGACCGTCGAAAGGCGATGGGCCACGATAACTAGTGTTCGCCCCTGGGCGGAAGTATCGATGGCATCCAAGATGAGTTGTTCATTGCGGGAATCGACTGCGCTGGTGGGTTCATCCAAAAGCAGTATGGGTGTATCCATCAGTAGCATTCGGGCCAGCGCCAGGCGTTGTCGTTGACCGCCAGATAGGCTCACTCCGCGATCACCCAGAACGGTATCTAGACCACTTGAGTTCTCGAATCTAGAGCGCAGATTGACTTGATCGAGTGCCCACCAGCACCGCTCATCGTCGGCGTTGGCCGCGCCCAATTGTAGGTTCTCGCGCACGCTGCCAGCGAGCACTGCAGCTTCCTGTTCTACCAGCCCGATGACTTCGCGTATCGACGCCCGTGTCAACCCTGCCATGTCTTGTTCCCCCAGCTGGATTTGTCCAGTGATGGGGTCGTAGAAGCGTTCGAGCAGTGCCAAGATGGTCGATTTTCCAGAGCCAGAAGGGCCGACGATCGCGGTCTTGGACCCAGCTGCCACCTCAAAAGAGACTTCTTGGAGGACCTGCTCTTTGTCGTCATAGGAAAATGAGACGTCCCGGAAAGCGAGCGAATGGGCAGGTGTTGCCACCGTGCCATCGCTAGATTCGGGTTCCTCAGCGAGGATTTCTTGAATTCGCTGCAGGGCTCCCATCGCCTGGCGGATGGTGGTCACTGCGCCAAAAATGGATCCCAGTGGTCTGGAGACCATAAATAGGTAGAGCACGAAAGACACAAGATCGGCTACGGAGATCGTGCCGGATGCTACTCGTGCACCGCCGACGCCTAGGACCACGAGGAAGCTGCCCTGCATTGCCAGGCCAGTGGCCGGGTACAGCAGAGCCTCAACACGGGCGATTTTCAATCCCTGCTGATAGGCCGCATCTGCATCAGTGCGCAGATCATCTTCGATGAGCTCCTGGGAGCCAGTCGCCCGGATAGTTCTTAGCGCCAGCAGCGCTCGGTCCATACCGGCGCCGAGGGCTCCCACAGATTCCTGAGCTTTGGTGGTGTAGCGCTGGATGAACCTGGACGTCGTGGTCACCGCGATTAGGGCGACTGAAACCACGCCTAGGACAATGCCGAGCATGAGCGGGTCGATCAAAGCCATCAATACGATGGCGCCGGCCATGGTGGCCACGCCACCAATCGCATCAACAAGACCGCCGGTAAACGCAGAGCGCACCAGCGTGGTATCTGAACCCAAACGAGTGACTAAGTCACCGCTGCGATGCGAGTCATAGAAGGGAATAGGCAGTCTTAGGAGCCGACCAAGCAGATCTTGTCGGGTACTTAATACCGCGGACTCAGCAGTCCTGGTCATGACATAGATCTGGGCGGCTGAAGCCACGGAAGACAGCAGCAGTAGTCCCACTAGCGCCCAGATCAGGAGATTAACGGGTTCCTGACCGATTCGGCTGATGATCTCGTTGATCACCATCGGTTGGGCCAAACCGAGGGCCGCCCCGAAAAGGGACAGCACCACCGCAAGGATGAGCGCGCCCCGGTGATGCGCGAGCATCGCCACGAGAGCGCGGAAAGGGGAAACTTGCTGAGACATGGAACCGAGTCTACGGGCGCAGACAGAGATGCCTGGGCTGGTATCGTTGTCTCCCGTGAATGAATCGGAGAAGAAGTCGGCACCCTGGTACATCGAAATACCGGTGGTCATTGTGGTCACGCTATTGGTGATTTTCCTTCTCCAGACCTTCGTCGGTCGGGTGTACATGATTCCATCGCAATCGATGGAGCCCACTCTGCACGGCTGTGAAGGCTGCACCGGCGACCGAATTTTTGTCGACAAGGTCAGCTACCGCTTCTCCGATCCGGAACCGGGCGATGTTGTGGTGTTCAAGGGCACTGACTCCTGGAACTCCGGGTTTGTCTCTCAGCGCTCCACCAACGATGTGGTTCGTAGCCTCCAGAATCTCGGATCCTATGTCGGCCTAGTTGCACCGGATGAAAATGACCTGGTGAAACGCATTGTTGCCACCGGCGGACAGACTGTCTCTTGCCAAGCTGGAGATACTGCAGTGATGGTTGATGGTTCTCCGATCGATCAGTCCTACACATTGCAGCCATCGGCTTACCCAGTCGATACCACTACCGGCTCAGAAGCCTGCGGCGGTGCCTACTTCGGACCACTCGAGGTCCCTGAGGGCAACTACTTCATGATGGGCGATAACCGCACCAACTCCGCGGACTCACGTGCCCACATGGGGGATGAATACCAGGGGACCATTCCGGAGGAGAATATCCGCGGGAAGGTCCAGGCGATTATCTTCCCGTTCAACCGCATTGGTCTGGTTGAAGACCCAGACATCCAGTAGCTTTCGATGTCGCTTAAACCTGAGGCACTGTTATCCGAGCATGGTTTAGGCCCGGTTGCGGGAGTAGATGAAGCCGGAAGAGGCGCCTGCTGCGGACCGATCACTATTGCAGCCTGCATCCTGCCAGACGGTGAGATCCCAGAGCTGAGTGGCCTGACAGACTCTAAAAAGCTCACTCCTCGTGCCAGAGAACGGCTCTTTCCCCTCATCAAAGAGATTGCAGTGGCGTGGTCAGTGATATCCATCAGCGCCAAAGCTATCGACGCCCGCGGTATCCAGCACGCCAATATCTCCGGTATGAGGCGTGCGGTGGCTCTGTTAGATGCCGCACCTGGGTATGTGCTTACAGATGCCATGCGCATTCCCGGTCTACGGGTGGCACATTTGCCCATTATCGGCGGAGATTTAGCTGCTCGAAGCATCTCTGCGGCCAGTGTGTTGGCCAAGGTCACCAGGGACCACCACATGGTCGAGATGGATGCCCGCTATCCGGAGTACGGTCTAGCCGGGCATAAGGGCTACTCCACCAAGACTCACTTGGCTGCGGTGCGCCGTCACGGTGGCACGCCCGAGCACCGATACACTTATGCCAATGTCGCGGCTGCGCACCTGGAGTGGACGCAGGAGCGCGGCCCTACGTGGACAGACACCGTTGAGCAGGAGGAAGGCACGGCATGAGCGCTGAGGAACTCGACAACTATGAGGCGGAGGTCGAGCTTTCCCTCTACCGCGAATATCGGGACGTGGTCAGCCAGTTCTCGTATGTCGTGGAGACCGAACGGCGGTTCTACCTGGCTAATGCAGTGGAACTGATCCCACACAATGACGGGCGAGACATCTACTACGAGGTTCGGATGTCGGATGCGTGGGTATGGGACATGTATCGCTCCGCGCGGTTTGTTCGCTATGTCCGCGTTATCACCTACAAGGACGTCAACATCGAAGAACTGGATAAACCGGATCTGATCATGCCCGATTAATCGGGCACGTCAACCTGGCTGGGCCGGGGACTGTGGACAACTGACTGTTGTCCACAGTCCCCGGCCCGTTTCCTGTTTTCAGGGCTTGTTGCTTCGGCACAACCTAGAGAAGGTGGGGGCGTCGATAAGGACGCTGATTCCAGGGGGGAACTACATGACCACATCAACTCAGAATCGTCGCCGTGCCAGGTTGGGGCGTCGAGGAGAACAACGAGCCGCCGAGCTCTATCGCCAAGGTGGGGCGGAAATCATCGGTCGAAATATCGCCTATCCGGTGGGGGAGCTCGATCTCATCGTGCGCGAGAGCGACGGAACAATCGTGTTCGTGGAGGTTAAAACCCGCTCGAGTCGGGCCTTCGGCGGGGCCGAATCTGTGACCGGCCGCAAACTTGCTCGAATGCGGCGGGCGGCAGCGCAATGGTTGAGAGGCCGATCTGTGGAGAACGTGCGTTTCGACGTCGTCGTGCTGATCTCGATGCGCACAGGCAACGGCTTCGAGGTGGGCCTTTATCGGGGAGTCGAACATGGCGCTCGCTAGGACCTTTACAGCGGCCGTGCTGGGAGTGGAGGCACGGATTGTCACCGTTGAAGCAAATATTGGCCCCGGATTACCCGGGATCCACCTCGTAGGCCTGGGAGATACTGCGGTCACTGAATCACGCGATCGTATTCGCACTGCAGTAGCCAATTCACGGCTGGACTGGCCACGCACCAAGATCGTCGTCTCCATGTCCCCAGCGTCGCTGCGAAAATCCGGTTCCCACTATGATCTTCCCATCGCACTGGCAGTGCTCGCAGCCAAGCATCCGGAACGATCCGCCCAGCTGGCAGAGACGCTTGTACTGGGGGAGTTGGGGCTCGACGGCCATATTCGGCCGGTAGCCGGTGTGTTGCCAGCATTATTAGCCGCCAGAAATCAGGGCTTCAAGCGGGCGCTGATTCCACCAGCCAATGCCGCCGAAGCCAGCTTGGTCGAGGACCTAGAAGTCTATATCGCACCTACGTTGACACACGCTTGGGAATGGGCCGGTGGAAAACGCGAGTTGGACAACGGCACCGCTGAGCTGCCAGACCCAGCCAGGCCTCACTTGCCCGATTTTGCTGATGTGGCAGGCCAACCAGAAGCGCGCCGGGCAGCAGAGGTCGCAGCAGCTGGTGGGCACCACATGTTTCTCATTGGTCCACCGGGATCTGGAAAATCCATGATCGCAGCTCGTATGCCCAGCATCTTGCCTGGGCTTGATCGGGCGCAATCGCTCGAGGCTACCGCGGTGCATTCTGTTGCGGGTACGGAAGGAGTGGCTGGCGGTGCGATCAACCAGGCGCCCTTTGTCGCCCCGCATCATTCGGTGAGCAGAGCAGGACTCTTGGGTGGCGGATCAGGCAACCCCAGGCCCGGAGCAGTGAGTTTGGCACACCACGGAGTGCTGCTCTTGGATGAAGCCTCGGAGATTCCAGCGGCCATCCTGGATGGGTTGCGCACTCCACTGGAAGACGGTCGAGTTCGCTTGCTCCGAAAGCACCGGGAGGTGATATTCCCGGCGCGTTTCCAATTAGTTCTGGCGGCTAACCCTTGCCGGTGTGCCGCAGAAGACCCGACTGCTTGTCGGTGTAGCTCGCGGCAACGCGCCAACTATCTCAATAACCTCTCCGGTCCGCTGCGGGATCGCCTCGACATTGTTGTCCGGACGTCCAACGTGGGCGCCGTGTTATCGAGTGATGATGCCGAACCTAGTGAGAGCATCGCCGAGCGAGTGCTGTTGGCTAGACAACGCGCGCTACATCGATGGTTGAAATGCGGGATGGGTCAGTCGAATAATGCCAGGATTGATCCGCATCAACTGCGCCGTCATTATCCGGCTGAAGATGCTGGGATGGCGATGATTACTGCTTTGCTCGCTGATGGGAGGCTCAGCCAACGAGGAGTGGATCGGGTGCTCAAACTCGCCTGGACGATATGCGATCTGGAAGGACAACTCCGCCCGGATCTAGGTCACGTTGCTTCAGCCGTAGAGCTTCGCGGCGCAGACCAAGTAAGGCAGGCAGCATGAGCAGCAAGCCAGAATCATGGGCCTATCTCAATAGAGTCATCGAAGGGCCATCCAGGCCACTCCAAGAGCTATTGTCGGCTGGCCGTGACGCCGATGACATTGCCAGGGGAGTGAGAACCCGGGCGAAGTGGCTGGGGGAATTGGGTCGGCAGACGCAAGCTCGCTATAACCATGATCAGTCAGCGGCGGACTTAGAAGCTGCGGCTGCCGTGGGAGCACGACTGATAAGCCCAGATGATCAGGAGTGGCCAGGTGCAGAACTAGACCAAGCTTTTGGGTTTGCAGCCACTGGACGCAGTGAGCATCTTCGTAGCTACCAGGCAGATGCGGTACCACCACATGCATTGTGGGCAAAGGGCGCAGACTTGACTGGGCTGGTTGCTCAATCGGTAGCAGTGGTGGGAACCCGGGCAGTGACTCGTTATGGGGTGGAGGCGACACGACAAATAGTGGCTGGACTAGCCAGCCACCAGTGGACGGTGGTCTCTGGAGGCGCCTTCGGCATTGACACCGCAGCCCATGAAGCAGCACTGGCTGCCGGCGGGAATACCGTAGCGGTGGCCGCATGCGGAATCGACCGAGTCTATCCAGCACGCAATGCGGCATTGCTGGAGAGGATCGCCGGGCAAGGATGTGTCCTGAGCGAATATCCACCAGGTACTACTCCGCAACGGCACCGATTCCTCACCCGCAATCGGCTTGTTGCAGCATTAACTGCCGGCACCGTCATTGTGGAAGCTGCCTGGCGTTCGGGGGCGTTGAACACTCTGAGTTGGGCAGAGGGACTGGGGCGGGTGGCCATGGCGGTGCCTGGTCCGATTACCGGAGCCGGATCCCTGGGTTGTCATGAACGCATCCGTTCCGGTCGCGCGCAGCTGGTCACCGGCGCTGATGAGATCCGGGCACTGCTAGGCGCTGTCGGAGCCTTGGACGTGACCCAGCAGTATGAGTTGGCTTTCGCAGCTACCCCTGCTCAGAGCCTCTCACGCAATGAATTGCGGATCTTTGATGCTTGCGGTTCCGCGGCCGTCAGCGCTGAAGATATTGCCGCTGGTGCAGGTCTGCCGCTGCCGCTGGTGGTGCACCTACTGATGGATCTTCACCGACGTGCGCTGATTGGGCGCGAAGGATCCACGTGGTTCCGGGTAGGCGAGCACCGAGACTAGTATCGGGTGCTATGGATAATCCAGGCAAGCAGATTACGCAGGTAGGAGAAGCTATTGAGGACTTCTCGGAGCACTCCCGCCTCGTCCTGGGGCGCTCTGCTGCCACGGTGCGCGGTTATCGCTCAGACCTGTTTGATCTGACTCAACGTGTGCCTACCTTTGATGCTTTTACTCTCAATGCGCTGCGGTCGTGGCTGGCAGAAGCCGTGGCTAATGGGAAGTCGCGGGCGACTCTGGCGCGTCGAACCGCAGCTGTGCGCTCCTTTTCTACTTGGGCGGTGCGCCAAGGACACCTTGATAGTGATGTGGCCGCCCGATTAATTGCACCGAGAGTCAGCCGTCCATTGCCGGAGATATTGGGACAGGCTCAAGCAGGGGAATTTGTCGGTAATGCGGCCTCCGCCACCGAGCCAGAGTTTCTCCGGGATAGTGCCATGCTGGAATTGCTCTATGCCACCGGTATTCGAGTCTCGGAGCTGACTGGACTTAATCTTCGAGATATTGATCTACAGAGATTTAGCGCCCGGGTGTTAGGTAAAGGCGACAAACAGCGCGTGGTCCCGTTCGGAGAAACCGCCTCTGCCGCTGTTCGCGATTGGCTCGAACAAGGGCGCTCAACAATGGCCGCGCAGGATTCGGAGGCCTTGTTCGTCGGGGTCCGCGGTGGGCGGATTGATCCACGTCAAGTGCGCCGAATCGTCGAGCGGGCTGGCATGGTCAGCGGCCACAAGGTCACCCCACACGAGCTGCGGCACACCGCAGCAACGCATCTATTGGAAGGTGGAGCCGACCTGCGGGAAGTCCAAGAACTTTTAGGGCACTCTTCGTTGCAGACCACTCAAATCTACACGCACGTTTCTGCAGAACGGCTCCGTGAGGTTTATACCCGCGCTCATCCACGAGCCTGAGATCCTAAATCTGTTTGAGTCTGATTGTCGGCAGCTCCAACAAGCTGAGTGGGTTGAGATACTCATCGCGGGCAGGGCCAGAACGTGCTCCCCATTGCAATCCTTCCCAACCATCTGTTGCGTGGGCGAGACTCCCAATCTCACTGCCTTCGGTGACATGTTCGCCTTCAACCACCGAGGGGAATACCGGTTGATAAGTGGTGCGAACTCCATCTGAATGATCGATAGAGACTGTCGGGGTGCCGGCCACGTTCCCAGCAAAAACGACAACACCGCTTCCAGCTGCCAGCACCGGCTCGCCGACTTCGAGTGCTAAATCGACCCCGCGGTGACCCGGCAGCCAGTTATGCTCCGGTTTATCGAAGGCCCGAATTACCTTTTGGGCGGTGCTGTGGCCAGTGCTGGGGTCGACATAGGCAGCAGCAGGTGGAGACCACCACAACGATGAGCTGATCGCGGTCACGGCCACAAGCCAGCTACTTAGGGGCTTTGTTATAAGCGGCGTCATAGGCAGCGTCATACTCGGCAGACTAGATCGAGCCTCCAGATAGCGTTGTGGAGCTGTCGGGCCACCTGTGGATGGTGGGGCAGGGGTTCTCTTGTGGGTAATGCCTGTGGAGAAGTCTGTGGATTGGTTTTGGCGCTACCCATACCAGGGACTATGATTGGCGACAGCAGTGTGTCTGCCATGCCAGATTCATTGACTACGCGCGACATTATCTCCGGTGTTTATGCCGGAAAACCCCAGCGTCGACTAGGTCCCGGGTAACCGGGTGTCGGCGTCGGCTTTGTCGCTAGGGTGCAGGATAAAAACCTGCACATTTTGCACCAGAAAACCGAAAATCTACTAGAAAGCGAGCGTGACATGGCTGTTGTTACCATGCGCGAACTTCTTGATGCCGGCGTCCACTTTGGACACCAGACCCGCCGTTGGAACCCGAAAATGCGTCGTTTCATTTTCACCGACCGCAACGGTATCTACATCATCGACCTTCAGCAGACCCTGACCTACATCAACGAGGCTTTCGAGTTCGTCAAGGAGACTGTCGCCCACGGCGGAAGCGTCCTGTTCGTCGGCACCAAGAAGCAGGCCCAAGAGGCAGTGCAGACCGAAGCTGAGCGCGTCGGCATGCCCTACGTCAACCACCGCTGGCTCGGTGGCATGCTCACCAACTTCCAGACCGTCTCCAAGCGCCTTCACCGCATGAAGGAACTGCAGGCAATGGACGCAGCTGAGGGTGGCTACGATGGCCGCACCAAGAAGGAAATCCTCATGCTGACCCGCGAGCGCACCAAGCTCGAGCGCGTCCTCGGCGGCATCGCTGACATGTCGAAGATCCCCTCCGCTATGTGGGTCATCGACACCAATAAAGAGCACATCGCCATCAGCGAGGCTCACAAGCTCGGAATTCCGGTTGTTGCCATCCTGGACACCAACTGTGACCCGGACGTCGTTCAGTGGCCGGTCCCCGGCAACGATGACGCCATCCGCTCCACCGCTTTGCTTTCCCGCGTGATCTCCGTCGCCGTGGAAGAGGGCAAGAAGGCTCGCGAAGAGCGCAAGCTCGCCGCCGCTAAGGATGCCGCTGGCGACACCGAAGAGAAGGCAGCAGTCGACGCCGAGAAGGCCGCCGAGGCTACCGAAGCTACCGAGACCCCCGCCGCAGAAGCAGCCGCACCGGCCGCCGAAGCTACCGAGGTTCCTGCAGCTACCGAAGATCCCGCAACCGCACCGGCCGCCGAGGCTACTGAGAAGTAAAGAGCCTTCCGGCCTTACTAGGCCCCCGCCAGTCGCGTACGCGCGGCGGGGGCTTTTTTCATCGAGTACGCTTTGTGAACGAACACTTTCCTAAACGAGGAGGATCGCCCGAACTATGGCGAACTACACTGCAGCAGATGTCAAGAAGCTCCGCGAGATCACCGGCTCCGGCATGATGGATTGCAAAAAGGCTCTTGAAGAGACCGCTGGCGACCTGGATAAGGCCATCGAGATCCTACGCATCAAGGGTGCCAAGGATGTCGGCAAGCGCGCAGAGCGCAACGCCACCGAAGGCCTAGTCGCTGTCTCCGGCAACACCATGGTCGAGATCAACTCCGAGACCGACTTCGTGGCCAAGAACGCTGAGTTCAAGGACATCGCTGAGCAGATTGCCCAGGGCGCTGCTGCTGTCAAGGCTAACTCTCAGGAAGAGCTCGCCGCCGCTGATGTCAATGGCAAGTCCGCCGCTGACGTCCTGCAGGAGCTCTCCGCCAAGATCGGTGAGAAGCTCGAGCTGCGTCGCGCCGTGACCGTCGAAGGCGACAAAGTTGCTGTCTACCTTCACCACCGTTCCGCTGATCTGCCCCCGTCAGTCGGCGTCATCGTCGCCTACACCGGCGAAGGCGAAGAGGCTGAGGCCGCGGCTAAGAATGCCGCAATGCAGGTGGCAGCTCTCAAGGCCGGTTACCTGACTCGCGAAGACGTTCCGGCCGAGGTCGTCGAGAAGGAACGCTCCATCGCCGAGCAGATCACTCGCGAAGAGGGCAAGCCGGAAAAGGCTATCCCGAAGATTATCGAGGGTCGCTTGGGCGGCTTCTACAAGGACGTCGTCTTGTTGGAGCAGGCCTCTGTCGCCGACTCCAAGAAGAACGTTAAGCAGATCATGGACGAGGCTGGCGTTACCCTGACCGCTTTCGCTCGTTTCGAGGTCGGCCAGGCCTAAATCCGCCTGAGCTACCAGTTAAACCCACCACACACGTTCCTTGCGGATGGATGGGGTGGGTTTTTTCGTGCCCAGATATTGATCTCAATCTGACGCGAGAGGCAGGTCGCACAGGTAAGCGCGCACGAGGTCTGTAGGATGAATCCGATACGATTTACCGAACTAAAAGGAGAGCCACCGGTGACCACCGCTGACAACACCGACAGTCCCAAGCGACACGGCTACAAGAGAGTGATGCTGAAGCTGGGGGGTGAGATGTTCGGTGGTGGCAATGTTGGTATTGACCCCGACGTCATCGAGAATGTCGCCCGCCAAATCGCTGAAGTCGCCCAAACAGGCGCAGAGATTGCAGTTGTCATTGGCGGCGGAAACTTCTTCCGCGGCGCAGAGCTCCAACAGCGTGGAATGGACCGCGCCCGCTCGGATTACATGGGAATGCTTGGCACCGTTATGAACTGCTTGGCTTTGCAGGACTTCCTGCAGCAGCAGGGGGTTGGCTCACGCGTCCAGACCGCTATCAACATGGCGCAGGTCGCCGAGCCCTACCTGCCACTGCGTGCAGTCCGTCATCTGGAAAAGGGCCGAGTGGTCATCTTTGGCGCTGGCATGGGCATGCCATACTTCTCCACCGATACCACTGCCGCTCAGCGCGCTTTGGAAATCGGCTGCGATGTACTCTTCCTTGCCAAGGGCGTAGAAGGTGTCTACTCGGATGATCCAAGGACCAATCCAGACGCTGAACTCTTCAGTGAGATCACGCCGCGCCAGGTGATTGAAAAGGGCCTCAAGGTTGCGGATGCCACTGCTTTTTCCCTGTGTATGGATAATGCCATGCCGATCCTCGTGTTCAACCTGCTGACTGAGGGCAATATTGCCCGCGCGGTTGCCGGTGAGCAGATTGGCACTTTGGTCCGATCCTGACCTGCCTACCTGGTAGATTTGGCCTGGATTGCCAGGAATTCACTGCCGGCTGCTGCCGGTGATTATTACTTGCCCGCACCCCACCGAGAACCCTGACTGCAAGGAAGCCTCTTCATGATTGACGAGATCCTCCTCGAATCCGAGGACCGTATGACCCATTCCGTCGAGCACACGCGCGATGATTTGACCACGATCCGCACCGGCCGAGCGAACCCGGCGATGTTCAATGGCATCGTCGCGGAATACTACGGCTCGCCCACTCCGATTACTCAGATGGCGACCATCTCAGTACCGGAGCCGCGGATGTTGCTCATCCGCCCCTATGAGATCAATGTCATGGGGGCCATCGAGAAGGCGATTCGTAACTCCGATTTGGGCGTCAACCCCACCAATGACGGTCAGGTGCTGCGTGTAACCATCCCGCAGCTCACAGAAGATCGTCGCCGCGACATGGCCAAGTTGGCCAAGGGCAAGGGCGAAGACGGAAAAATCGCCATCCGCAACATCCGTCGTAAAGGGATGGAACAGCTCAAGAAGCTGCAAAAGGACGGCGACGCTGGCGAGGACGAAGTCCAGGCAGCGGAGAAAGAACTAGATAAGGTCACTCAGACCTACGCCACTCAGATCGACGAGCTGGTGAGCAAGAAGGAAGCAGAGCTAATGGAGGTTTAACCTTCTCTTGCTTTTTCTGATCCCCCCACGAACATTGACCACACCAGGAGGTTCCAGGTGAGTGACGCCCCCGACGCTCACGTCATCGGCAGCCACGGAGCCCCCGACTCAGCCTCACGGCGCGTGCTACCGGTAGATCATCTTCCTAAGCCGAAGAATTCGGCCGGCCGAAGTTTGCCGAAGGCTATCGGTGTTGGTTTGGCACTCGGAGCCCTCGTGCTTTTGGCGGTATGGAGTGGGCCGCTCGGTTGGTATCTACTAGTTGCGGTCGCAGTTGGAGTGGCTACGTGGGAAGTAGTCACCCGACTACGCGAGCATTCCTACCAGGTACCTCGGGTCTTAATGATCCTGCTGGGGCAAGCAATGGTGTGGCTGTCCTGGCCATTTGATACCACCGGGCTGGTGGCTGCCTATGTCACCGCAGTGCTGGTGATGATGTTTGGCCGGCTGTTCTATCACGGGCCAAATACCGCACCGCAGAACTACTTGCGCGATACCGCGGTGGCAATCTTTGTGCTCACCTGGATTCCACTATTCGCCTCTTTTGCGGCGATGCTCTCCCTTATTCCTTCTGATGGGACCTGGGCTGGGGCCTATATTGTTACCTTTATGCTGTGCGTGATCGCCTCTGATACCGGTGGTTTCATCGCTGGCGTGATGTTTGGCTCCCATCCCATGGCTCCAGCTGTGAGCCCGAAGAAGTCTTGGGAAGGCTTTGCCGGATCCATCATTGGAGGAAGCGTCACTGGCGCACTGACCGTCTCTCTGCTTTTAGAACACCAATGGTGGATTGGCGCGATCATGGGTATCGGTCTAGTCATCTGCGCGACGCTCGGAGATCTGGTGGAGTCCCAGTTCAAACGCGAACTGGGCATCAAGGATATGTCGGCGATGCTCCCAGGTCACGGTGGTCTCATGGACAGGCTTGATGGCATGTTGCCCTCAGCGATGGTGACCTGGCTAGTTCTCAGCATCATCGGCGGCTAACAACTAGCTCCTGAACTCATCTCTAGTCGAGGTACTACGCGCTAGAGATGAGCATCAACCCGTAGCTGGTTCCTCGCGTTCAACGCCAAGGGCGACACGACACCTACTGATCAGTGTCGTGCCGCCCTTGTGCTTTGTGGCAAATAAGGTTGCCTAACTGCTGCTACTTTTTCTTCTTCACCTGGCGGCGCAATTCCAACATCCGCATGCCGCCAACTAATGCCATGATCAACGCGCCGGTGATTGCGGAGAACAAGTAGCCAATTCCGGCCGGGAACTCAAAGGTCCAGAAAAACAAGTTGAGCTCAATTAGCTGCTGGTTTTGCATAATAAAAACCAGCAACAGGATCAAAAGCAAAGCACCAATAATCAGGGCAGCCCAGGTGCTGCCGGCCATTGACTTGGTGACTTTGGTTTTCTCGGCGCTAGCCTTGGCTTTCTTTTTAGCGTCTTTTTTCTTGGTGTCCTTAGCCGCAGTGTCCTTAGTCGCCGGGCTGGCCGGAACAGCAGCGGTAGCAGGTACCGAAGGTACCGCTGGAGAGGTTCCAGTCTGATCGTTGTCTTGGGGCGCAGGGTGTGTCATATCTGACATTCAACGCTGTCAATGAGAACTCCGCCACCGACACGCGCTGATAGTAGGTGAACAATTCGGTAACGGGGGAGTCGACGTGCCAAGATAGAGCCATTATGGCTGAACCTGTGACCCTCCAGTTCTCTGCTCCGAAGCGGGGAATGCCCCCAACCCACTTCACTGACCTAAGCGTCGAGGAACGCATCGAGCGACTCGGCAAGCTCGGATTGCCCAAATTCCGCGCTGACCAGATTGCACGTCACTACTATGGACGCTTCGAGGCAGATCCCTCGACGATGACGGATCTGCCTGCCGAGGCACGTGAAAAGGTTGCCAAGGAGCTTTTCCCCACCTTGTTGACTTCGGTGCGTTCGATCGAGACAGATGCCGGAGACACCACTAAATCTCTGTGGCGTCTCAATGATGGCACCCTCTTGGAATCGGTGCTTATGCGCTATTCCGAGCGCTCTACCCTGTGTATTTCCTCGCAGGCCGGCTGCGGAATGGCCTGCCCGTTCTGTGCTACCGGTCAAGCTGGACTTGATCGCAACCTTTCCACCGGTGAGATTGTGGATCAGGTTCGAGCTGCTGCTGCAGTGATGCAAGCAGAAGGTTCCCGCCTGTCCAATATCGTGTTCATGGGAATGGGCGAGCCTCTGGCTAACTACAAACGAGTAGTCTCTGCCGTTCGGCAAATCACTCAGCCCTCACCGGCTGGGTTCGGAATCTCACAGCGTAACGTCACCGTATCCACCGTTGGTTTGGCCCCGGCCATCCGCAAACTCGCCGACGAGGATATGAGCGTGACGCTGGCAGTGTCTTTGCATACCCCGGACGATGAATTGCGCGATACCTTGGTGCCGGTTAACAACCGCTTCTCCATCCAAGAAGTGCTTGATGCAGCCAGCTACTATGCCGAGAAGTCTGGCCGTCGAGTCTCCATTGAGTATGCTTTGATCCGAGACATCAACGACCAAGACTGGCGAGCTGATCTGCTGGGCAAGCGTTTACGCGAAGCTCTAGGCCCGCTGGTTCACGTTAACCTCATCCCACTGAACCCCACCCCGGGATCTAAGTGGGATGCCTCCCCGAAGTACCGCCAGCATGAGTTCGTGCGCCGGGTTATTGCCCAAGGCGTCACCTGTACAGTTCGCGATACCAAGGGCCAGGAGATTGCGGCGGCCTGTGGTCAGCTAGCAGCCGAAGGCACTGACGGTGCTGACGGTGCTGAAAGCTCCGCTAGCTCCGAGGCTCCTGCTGACAACTAGGATCTGCTAGAGCACGAGGGAAACAGAAAGGCCGCCTGTCCCGGAAGGGGATAGGCGGCCTTTCTAATGTCTGGAAGTTTTTCCAGAGGTTTTCCTACTTCAGTGCGTGAGCACCGGTGGAAGTCTCATCGATCTCGCGCAGGTGCGCAACACGAGCGGGCTCGATGTTGAGAGCACGCAGCTGCGAATCGCTCAAGGAAGCGTAGTCGCCGGAGAGCGTCTTCTGGTTGTAGGTCCAATCAGGCTCAACATGTCCGACCGGCTGGTTCTTACCGGTAATGGTGCGTACCTGGTTCAGGTTCGGCTCAAACATGTGGTAGAGCAGTCCCACTACCAGCAGGGCAGTAACGACTAGCAGCCAGATGGTCTCGACGTGTCCGGTGTGGTTACCGAAATTGAAGGACAACATAATTAGCACGGATACCCAGCCGGAAACCTGCACGGTGGTCCGGGAAAGCTCGCTCCAGCCGAGGCCAGCCGAGGGGACATCGAGGGTGGAGGTTCCGCTATGAACCTCAGGCACGATCTCTTTGGAAGCAGCCACGGTCTTCTCCTTCTCATGAACGCGCAGATTCCACAAGGGTGCCAGCGCGTTGAACTTCCTTATACTTACTGGCATATATCTTTGCACATTCACTGCCCGCCCGCGAGAAAACACCCCCACCGGTTAAGCAATAAGTTCGACTGTCTTGCCAGTGGTGAGATAATCACTAGGTGAGTTCTCCTAAACGTATCCTCATCCTTGGTTCCACCGGGTCCATCGGCACTCAAGCCCTAGAGGTTATTGCCGATAACCCAGATCGATTCTTGGTCGTCGGCATCGCCGCTGGCGGCTCAGACCCCGATCTGATCGCCCAGCAGGCTAGATCCCTGCGGCTTGCACCAGGGCAGGTGGCAGTGGCTAATACGCAGGCAGCAGAGAAGGTCTCTCACCTGTTAGATGGCCAGGTCATCGCTGGCCCAGATGCTGCCGAGCGATTGGTGCTCGAGGTTGAGGCAGATACTGTCCTCAACGCACTTGTTGGCTCGCTTGGCCTAGCCGCCACCCTGGCAACCATCAACCAAGGCAGCATCTTGGCCTTGGCTAACAAGGAGTCTCTGGTAGCTGGTGGGGATTTGGTCACTGCAGCGGCTGGGCCGGGACAAATTGTCCCCGTCGATTCCGAACATTCGGCCATGGCGCAGTGTTTAAGATCCGGAACTGATGCTGAGGTCGACCGGCTGGTCCTGACTGCCAGCGGCGGGCCTTTCCGCGGTCGCACGCGGGAGCAGATGTGGCAGGTCACCCCAGAACAAGCTGCAGCACACCCCACCTGGTCCATGGGACAGATGAATACCCTCAATTCGGCGACCTTGATTAATAAGGGCCTAGAGCTCATCGAGGCGACCCTATTATTTGATATTCCAGCCGATCGGATCGAGGTCACCGTCCATCCACAGTCGATTATTCATTCGATGGTGACGTTCAAAGATGGCGGCACCATTGCTCAGGCTTCTCCGCCGTCGATGAAGCTACCCATCGCCCTCGCCCTAGATTGGCCGTACCGTGTCCCCGGCGCGCAGCCAGCGCTTGATTTCCGGGATGCGCATGACTGGCATTTTGAGCCGCTTGACGACGTCGCTTTCCCCGCCGTGCGTTTAGCCCGTGAGGTGGCCTCGCGAAAGGGTAGTTTCCCGGCTGTTTATAACGCCGCCAATGAGGAAGCTGCGGCCGCTTTTCTGCAGGGCCGAATCCACTTCCCACAGATCGTAGATATTGTGGCGGAGGTTGTTGAGGGAGCAGATGCCTTCGCAGGTGTACCCTCAACCGTCGATGACGTCCTCGCCGTGGAAGGGCAAGCGCGGGCTCGGGCCAACGCGGTCGTCGATAAGCTTTCTTAATTTATAAGGAGAAACGTGGCAGCCTACTTGTCTGGTGTGTTCTTATTCGCCCTAGGAATAGCGGTGACTATCGCACTCCATGAGGCGGGGCATATGCTCACCGCACGCGCCTTTGGCATGCGAGTTCGCCGCTACTTCATCGGTTTCGGGCCGACCGTGTGGTCGAAAACGAAAGGCCACACCACCTACGGGTTGGCAGCGCTGCCGGTGGGTGGTTTTTGCGACATTGCCGGCATGACCGCCCAAGACCCGGTCACGCCGGAAGAAGCACCCCATGCCATGTTCAATAAGCCGTGGTGGCAGCGGGTAATTGTGCTCTCCGGTGGCGTCGCCACGAACTTGGTCGTCGGCTTCATCATTCTTTATGGAGTTGCCGTGACCAGCGGTATCCCTAATCCGGATGCCGATACCACTCCCACCGTCGGTGAGGTTTCTTGCGTCTCCGACCAGATTGACGCGCAGACCCTCGCCGAGTGCTCCGGCACAGGTCCTGCTGGGGAAGCCGGCATCGATGTAGGAGACCGCATCCTCGCGATCAATGGTGAGGAAGCCGAGAGCTTCACTCAGCTGCGAGACACCGTGCTGACCATGCCCGGAGAAGTGGTCACCCTGACCGTTGAGCGGGGCAACCAGATTATCGACGTCGAGGTGCCGGTGGCATCGGTAACCCGACTCGACGGGCAGGGCGAGCAAGTCCAAGCTGGCGCAATCGGAGTCTCGAATGCCCCCGTCCCTGACGCAATCAAGAGTTATGGGCCCATCGAGGGCATTGGCGCTACTGCTTCCTATAGCTGGCAGGTGCTCGATGGGACCGTCCGCGGGCTTGCTCAATTCCCCTCCATGATCCCCGGTGTGGTCTCCGCCATCTTCGGCGGAGAGCGAGATGTTGAAGGTCCCATGAGCGTGGTTGGCGCCTCCCGGCTCGGCGGTGAACTGGTCGAGCGTTCTCTGTGGAATGTGTTCTGGATGATGCTGGCATCGCTGAACTTCTTCCTAGCGCTGTTTAACCTCATCCCGCTTCCGCCACTCGATGGCGGTCATATCGCGGTGGTGCTCTATGAGAAGATTCGCGATATCTTCCGACGCTTGCGCGGTCTAGGCCCAGGCGGTCCTGCCGATTACGCGAAGCTGATGCCGGTGACCTATGCGATGGGAGCCACGCTGCTGACCATCGGCGTGATTGTCATCGTGGCAGACGTGGTGAACCCGGTCCGATTGTTCGGCTGAGAGTAGTCAGGGCAGGTCGGTGGACTGTGCTGCGGTGCTAGAGTTGGCGTCATCTCTATTCCGTTAAATTTGTCAGGAGAATGTGCAACGTGTCGACCTCCATCGGACTCGGTATCCCGGCCACCCCGCCGCCGGTCTTGGCCCCGCGCCGAAAGACTCGTCAGCTGATGGTCGGCAAAGTCGGGGTGGGATCGGATTTCCCCATCTCGGTGCAGTCGATGACTACCACTAAGACCCATGACATCAATGCCACCTTGCAGCAGATCGCTCAGCTGACAGCATCCGGTTGCGACATGGTTCGAGTTGCTTGCCCGAAAACCATTGACGCTGAAGCGCTGCCGATCATCGCGAAGAAGTCGCCGATCCCGGTCATCGCAGATATTCACTTCCAGCCTAAGTACATCTTCGCGGCCATTGATGCAGGCTGTGCAGCAGTGCGCGTTAACCCCGGAAATATTAAGGAGTTTGACGGCCGAGTCAAGGAGGTAGCCAAGGCCGCCGGTGACGCAGGTATCCCGATTCGTATCGGTGTCAACGCTGGTTCGCTGGATAAGCGGATCATGGAGAAATACGGCAAGGCCACTCCTGAAGCACTGGTGGAATCAGCTCTTTGGGAAGCTAGCTTGTTCGAAGACTGTGGTTTCGGAGATATCAAGATCTCGGTCAAGCACAATGACCCAGTCGTCATGGTCGAGGCCTACCGGCAGCTAGCCGCTCAGTCTGACTACCCGTTGCACCTTGGTGTGACAGAGGCCGGACCCGCATTCCAGGGCACCATCAAGTCCTCCGTTGCCTTCGGCGCATTGTTGGCTGAGGGAATCGGCGACACCATCCGCGTGTCCCTCTCTGCTGACCCAGTCGAGGAAATCAAGGTCGGCGACCAGATCTTGCAGTCGCTCAACCTGCGCCCCCGCAAGCTCGAGATCGTGTCTTGCCCTTCTTGCGGCCGCGCCCAAGTTGATGTCTACAAACTCGCCGAGGAAGTCTCCGCTGGTCTCGAAGGCATGGAGTTCCCCCTGCGCGTGGCAGTCATGGGCTGCGTGGTCAATGGCCCAGGTGAAGCGCGAGACGCTGACCTTGGTGTGGCCTCCGGTAATGGCAAGGGACAGATCTTTGTCAAGGGCGAGATCATCAAGACGGTGCCTGAGTCTCAGATTGTTGAAACCCTCATCGAAGAAGCCATGCGGCTGGCAGAGGAACAAGGCCTAGAAGAGGTCGCGGGCGCCAAGGCCGAAATCAAAGTCACCCGCTAGTCGGTCGGTATCGGCATGAGAAATATAACGGCGGTTGTCTCGGTGTTGGCATTGGTCTGCGGGTTGGTCTCCTGCACTCCGAAGCCAGTATCGGCCGAGCCAGTCGCCGAGGATTTTCTCACGGCGATGTCTGAACGAGACCAAGAAGCCTTAGCCGAGTTGGTTGATTCACCGACTGCCGCCCAAGGTGTTATCGATGACACCTTTGATGGTCTCCAAGCTGAATCGGTCACGGTGACGATGGGGGAGTCCACCGTTCGGGAGAATATCGCCACCGTCGATTACACCTTGGACTGGCAGCTGCCGCGTGATCGTTCGCTTACCTATGACTCTTCGATGACGCTGACCCAGGTTGATGAGCAGTGGACCGTTCGTTGGCAGCCGACCTTGCTGCACCCAGGATTAGGAGCCAACCAGCATCTCGAACTGCGCTCGGTCCCCGCGACTAAAGCCAGCGTGATTAGCTCCGATGGGGCAGAGATCTTGCAGCCCGGAGTCAGCTATCGGGTGCTCATTGACCGAGATGCTATCGAAGATGTCCGACCAGTAGCCGCGAGCGTGGCAGCGGCGATCAACGCCGCCCATGACCGCGACGAGACGATAGCAACAGTTGATGCTGCTGAGTTAGCGGAGCAACTTGACCGGGTAGAAGGCACCTATTCGGTGGCTATGGTTAATTCCACCGAAGGCCCGGCAGTGTTAGAAGCACTATCGGGAGTCGATGGCGTGGTGGTGAACGAAGAAGCTGCGATGGTCTCGGTCGATTCCGGTTTTGCCCCGGACATTATGTCTCGCGTGGAAGCCTTGGTCGATGAAGAACTCGATGGTGCCAACGGCTGGCGGGTAGCTACCGTTAACCAACACGGAGCCTTTATTGACGATGTGGAGTTCCACGCGGCCACCCCAGCCCCAGCCGTTCAAGTCAGCTTGGACTATGACATCCAACGCGCCGCCCAAGAAGCGGTAGATCTACAGGCAGATGCCCAGGCCATGCTGGTGGCTATTCGGCCCTCAACCGGGCAAGTACTGGCGGTGGCTCAAACCGAAGAAGCCGATGCTGAGGGAGACCTCGCACTGACCGGTCAATACCCACCAGGCTCGGTGTTTAAGATCATCACTGCCGCCGCAGGTATCGAGGATGAAGGTCTGACCACCGATTCCATCGTTGGCTGCCCGGGCTCGATGAATATCTATGGCCGCCAAGTGGTCAACTACAACGGCTTTTCGCTCGGCAACGTTCCACTTGAGCAAGCATTTGCCGCATCCTGTAACACCACCTTCGCCGATATCAGCACCCAACTTGCCCCTGGAGAGCTCGCAGATACCGCTAAACAATTCGGGCTGGGCATCGACTTCGCTATTCCTGGGCTTAACACCACTACTGGTTCGGTCCCCGAGGGTAAAACCCCTCTCGAGCGCACCGAATCCGGCTACGGTCAGGGCCTCAACTTGGCAAGCCCCTTCGGTCTAGCGTTGGTGGCCGCCACTGCTGCCAATGGGCAGACCCCAGTGCCGGTACTCATTGAAGGCCATGACACTGAGGTCAGCGAGCAGACCACGGCTCCGGACCCAGGCGTTATTAGCCAGGTACAACAGATGATGCGCTCGGTGGTGACCTCTGGTACTGCTCGCGGGATGGCCGCAGGCGGGGAAATCTATGGCAAGACCGGTGAGGCTGAGATTGCTGATGGCTCGCACGCGTGGTTCGCGGGCTACCGTGACGATGACATTGCCTTTGCCACCTTGGTGGTACTTGGCGGTGGCTCGGAAACCTCGGTGGCTATCACCGACCGGTTCTTCACCAATCTCGATACCATCCGAGCAGAGTCCGGCCAGATCTAGAGCTAGAAGCTCGAGGACCCACCGGCACCTGAGAACCCAGAGCTAAAGGATGTATTAGTCGAAGATGCCGCCTGCGCGCTTTCATGAGCTTGGACGTTACTCATATGCCAGGTGCTCAACGCCCAGAAGGGGACGAAGTCGTGGTAGCCATATCCGGGGCGGTAGTTGCGTTCATAGATAGCCGGTGCTGCCAGCTCTGAAGAAGCCTCGACATCCGAGAATTTCTGTGACTTCAATTGGTTAAGTGCCAGCCGGTAGTCACTGAGTAGGACCACGAAATGATCCAAAAATTCTGGTTGCTCAGCGGTCAATGAGAGTGCATCGGCGCGGTGTTCGATGTCTTTGAGCCTGCGGGAGAGCTCGGATTCTTCTTTCCCGATCTCTAGCTGGGCGGCGATAACATCCTCGCGCAAGGCTGCGAGTTCGCTTCGGCGAAGTGCTTCGTCGCCGTGTTCTAGTTTGAACAGGCTATCGATGTTCTCCTCGGCGTAGCTGACCTGTTGCGTGACGGCGGCGGCGTCGGCTAGTTCGGTGGAGACAGCAAGGAAGTCTTTATCGGGGGAAGCTTCGTTGAGCTGGCTGAAGCCATCGACGTGATCATGCAGCTGTAGAAAGTGGTCGCGCACCTGTTCCCACTGTTGGCGCATCTGGTTATCGGCAAAGGGTGAGGCCAGAGAATGAGCTCGAATATCGATCTGGTCGAGGCGCTGGGCCAATGAACCATATTCTTTGGATACGAGATCGTGATGATACCGGGCGGTAAGAACCTTCTTCCGGCCCGCCCGGAGCATGGCGCCACCACCAGCGCTCAAGGCTGCGAGTAATCCCGCAGCACCTACTGAACCGCCGATAATGGCAGCCGTGCGATTGCTCTGGTCTTGTTCATAAAGATCTTGGGCTAGAGCTTCGGTATCGGTAGCCGCATTGGCGCCAGCGAACAGACCAGCGGGAATATTGTCATCGACTACTCCAGGCTGAATCGCGGTTACCGCCTCATCCAAATGGCTGCCAGAGTTTAGATACAGAGCATCGGCGACATCTTCGCCAGCGAAGACGAAGGATTGTCGCGGATCCAACCCGACACCGACGATCAGGGTGCCGTCACTGAAGTGTTCATCATCGTCGGAAATGAGTTCGGGAGCGGAATCGCGAGCGAATTCTTCCACAGTGTCATTGACATTTTCGTTGTTCTCGGCAAAAACCAGGTAGTTGAGCTGGGTGACTACCGCAGGGATCTCCAACCGGTCGGCATCCCGAAGCATCCGGGCTTCATCCTCAGCACTGAGGACACCAGCTGGATTGTGGATGATCACTTCCACATTTTCAGAAGGCGCTAGTTCGGGGGAGTCCTGCGCAAAATATTGCTCTTGTTGCGGAGCTGGCATTGCCTGGGAGATTCCGAAGGCGGTGGCTCCGCCGACCAAGACAGCTGCGCCGAAGGAGACTCCGACAATCTTCAGCACAGTCGGAGTGATATCTGACTGTGGCACGACTTCTTCCCCCTCACCTTCGCGGGGTGTGGAATCGAGATGTCCATGAGAGTCCGACTGTGAGGGCACCATTTCGCCGAGTGTAGGAGGTGTCTTAGGTCTTGGCCACTCTCTCCCAGAGAATCGGTCCGAACGGATACCTCAGGCCACCTCACCCGGCCATGACGGCTACCTCCAGCGGGGACTACCATGTCCGTTATGGTTACTCGAGCTCCTCTTACCCCAGGCAAAATGTCGCCTATCCGTTCTGTCCCCGGCAGCATCGAACGTCCCGAATATGTGTGGAAAAATGATGTTCAAGAAGGAATCGGCGAGCCATTCGTCCAGACTCCTGAGGTTATCGAAGCCATGCGCGAGGCCTCAAAAATCGCAGCCAATGCGCTCGCTGAGGCCGGCCGCGCCGTTGCACCCGGTGTGACCACCGATGAGCTTGACCGTATTGCGCATGATTACATGTGCGATCACGGCTCTTACCCGTCTACCTTGGGCTACCGAGGTTTCCCGAAGTCATCTTGTATTTCGCTGAATGAAATCGTCTGCCATGGCATTCCCGATAGCACTGTGGTTGAAGACGGCGACATCGTCAATATTGACGTCACTGCTTTCAAAAATGGTGTCCACGGTGACACCAATGCGACCTTCTTGGCTGGCAACGTCAGTGAAGAACACCGGCTGCTGGTCGAACGGACCAAGGAAGCTACGCTACGCGGCATCCGTGCAGCCAAGCCGGGCCGGGAAATCAACGTTATCGGCCGGGTTATTGAGTCCTACGCCCACCGCTTCGGCTACCAAGTGGTGACCGATTTTACCGGTCATGGTGTTGGCCCGACCTTCCATAATGGCTTGATCGTTCTGCATTATGATTCCACCACCTACCGCAACATCCTCGAGCCAGGGATGACCTTGACCGTCGAGCCGATGATTAACCTTGGTGGGCTGGATTACACCATCTGGGATGATGACTGGACGGTGCAAAACACTGACCATAAGTTCACCGCCCAGTTCGAGCACACCCTAGTTATCACCGACGACGGCAACGAGATTCTTACTCTGCCCGACGAGGTCTAGAACTCCAGACCCAGCAAGGCGTTTTCGGTCAGTTCTGGAAGTGCGGGGTGGATCCAGTACTGGTTGCTGGCTACCTCGCGCACATCCAAGTCGAAAGCCATCACGGTGATCATTTGTTGGATCAGAGTGGAGGCCTGTGCGCCAAGATAATGGGCGCCCAGCAGTCGACCGGTCGCTCGGTCGGCGATGAGCTTTGCGATGCCCTCGGTGTCTTCCATCGCCCAGCCATAGGCCACGTCACCGTAGTTTTGTACCTTCACGGTGATGTCGTAGCCAGCTTCGCGCGCTTGCTCCTCGGTGAGCCCGACGGAGGCGATCTGCGGATGGGTAAATACCGCAGAAGGCACGTGGTCATGCGGCATCTTGCGCATATCCTCCGGATGGAGCAGGTTGTGGCGCACTGCTCGCATCTCGGCATTAGCCACATGCTTGAGCATGAACGGCGAAGAAATATCTCCTAGCGCCCACACCCCAGGCGCGGAGGTGCTGCGGCCAAACTCATCTACCGAAAGCCGGCCGTCGGAAGTGATCTCGATGCCACCTGCTGCGAGATCTAGCTGGTCGGCATTGGGGATGCGTCCTGTAGCCACCAACAAGACATCTGCTTCGATGGTGGAGCCATCATCGAGGGTGAGGCTTACCCCGTCGTCAGTGTCGTTGGCTTGTGCGACGGTGCGGCCGAGGTGGACGTCGAAACGCTCGGCGAAAATCTGGTTGATTCGTGAGTAAATATCAGCGTCGGTCTGTCGCATCAGCGGGGAGCGGCAGACTATATCCACCTTCGTGCCCAGTGCGTCGAAGACGTGAGCAAACTCCATGGCGATGAATCCGCCACCGATGATGACGATCGATCGTGGCTGCTTGGGCAAGCGCATAATGTCTTCATTGGTGTGATAGCTCACCCCAGATTCGCGAATGCGTTTCGGGATTAGTGGGCGCGAACCAGCAGCGACAACAATCCGGTCGCCGGAGATAATTTTTTCCTCATCTCCCTGGCCGGTATGTAGGGTGCGCTCGCCGACGAAGGTGGCGTGGCGATCATAGACATCGATATTCGGGGTCTCCGGACCACGGCGGTAGGCCTCGCCACCAGCGGCGATGAGATCGATGCGGTTATCGAAAGTGCGTCGGATGATCTGTTTCCAATCAACCGAATTGACCTGGGAATCAATACCGAGTCGCTCGGAGTGATTGGCCTCGTAGGCTTTGTCTGCGGCATAGACATACATCTTGGTCGGGATGCATCCGACATTGAGACAGGTGCCACCGAAAGTGCCCTTTTCGATGATGGCGATGGATTGGCCGTCGAACTCAGGGCCGGGGATGGAGTTGCCCGAGCCGGTGCCGATGATGATGAGATCGTAATGTCGATCGACGGTAGTTCCGGCCGAATCGCTCATGGATAGTTCTCCCTAGTTCTCAAAATACCTAAAGCGGATGGACTCCGACGATCCTACAGTCGAGAGAGCCAGTTGCTGGTGATCATCATCGCTTCCTCGAGCGGATATGGAGTAGAGAGGAAGACATCGTGGCGGGCACCCTGGATGGAACGAACGGTGACTTCTTGGCCTAGCTGCGGTGCCCAGCGTTTGATCTGCTCAATATCGAGCACAATGTCGGCGGAATCGGCAGCCGCGGAATAAGGCTTGCCCAGCAATGAGTGTGCAGAGCACAAGGTCAAGACGGGAACCCGGACATCGATTTTATTACGGTGGACTTTGGCTTGGTTACGCAGAACTTCCCGCAGCCAGCCGAGATATTTGGGGTGACCGCCTAAGGGCTTCATGACCGTGTCGAACTCCCAGGTTCCGTGGCGGCTGATGTGTAGAGAGCTGCCATAGGAACCGAGGTTGCCGCCGGGGATTGCTAGGCGGGGAAATAGTTTGCCAGCCAGATTGACTATTGGTTTTCCCATCACCACCAGTGGGCGGGGATACATCATGTCCAGCCACGGGCTGTTGAGGATGATTCCATCGAGTTGGTCATGGCGTGCCGAATCATTGGTAGCCAGATGATCAGCCCACAGCGCAGTGATCAGTCCGCCGGTGGAATGGGCCAAGGGCACGACTCCGGAGTGTTCGGTGCTGAGGATATCTAGGGCTGCGTTGAGGTCTGGGAAATAGTGTCGGAAGTCGTTGCTGTAGTGCCAACGCTGGTTGCCCACTCGGGCGCGGCCACATTTTCTCAGATCAAGCGCGTAGAAGGCATAGCCAGCCTCGTGCAGATCGTGGGCGAGGTGAGCATGGAAGAAATAGTCGGTCATCCCTGGTACCCAGAGTATGGCGCGTCTCGACGCCCAGTCCTTCGGCGTCGGCTCACCTTCTGGCAGGTAGCGGACCAAACTCGCGATGGCTTCGCCTTCGCCTTCAGGGTCGGGGCCGAAATTGATCTCGCAGTTCATGAAATCCGGGCCGAGGATATCTTCACGCCACTGGCTCACATGGGGATTACTCATGCCCAACACTCTAGAGCCGGATTGTGAATGTAGCTGAAGTCGGCAGTGGGCAGTTAGGCTCAGAAGTAGTCGGGGGAGAGGTCGGGGGGAATGATTTTGGTGGTCTAGCCACACTAAACTGAGTGTAAATGTCCGCCTCACTATGGGGAGGGCGTAAGGTTGAGTAGCACCGGACAATGGGTGAGGTACCCCGCCGAGGATGGGCCCGTGTGTGGTTCCCACTCCTTCCGCCGGGTTAGAGCAGTAATCTGGCGGGGCCCACAATTCGACGATGAATGAGGTAAATCAAGGTGTCCACCGACAACAAGAACTCCACTAAGGCTACTGACGAGGTCGATGTTGCCCTCGTTGGCGCTGGCATCATGAGCGCCACCCTTGGTGCCATGCTGCGCGAGTTGGAGCCCAGCTGGTCCCAGATGGTTTTCGAGCGTCTAGATGGCCCGGCGCAGGAATCTTCGTCCCCGTGGAACAACGCTGGTACCGGCCACTCGGCACTGTGCGAGCTTAACTACACCCCGGAGAAGAACGGCGAAATTGACCTCTCCAAGGCAGTTGCCATCAACGAGAAGTTCCAGGTCTCTCGTCAGTTCTGGTCCCATCAGGTAGACAATGGCGTTCTCGCCGACCCGCGTGATTTCATTTCACCGGTTCCGCACCTAGCCTTCGCTCAGGGCGATGAGCAGGTCGATTACCTGCGTCGCCGCTACGAAGCACTCTCTCAGAACATCCTGTTCCCAGGGATGGAGTACTCCGAGGATGATGCGAAGTTCGCTGAGACTCTGCCTGTTATGGCTAAGGGCCGCGACTTCGCTGCAGAGAAGGTAGCCTTCTCCGGCACCGACATCGGCACCGACGTTAACTTCGGTTCCTTGACCAAGCAGTTCCTCACCGCGGCCAAGGCATCCGGCACTGAGGTCCGTTATGGCCATGAGGTCAAAGACCTCAAGCGCGATGGCGGCAAGTGGAAGATCACCGTCAAGAATGTTCACACCGGTGACATCTCGGTAGTCAAGGCCAAGTTCGTCTTCGTCGGCGCCGGCGGCTACGCACTGGATCTGCTGCGCAAGGCTAAGGTTCCTGAGGTTCGCGGTTACGCTGGCTTCCCGGTCTCCGGCATGTGGCTGCGTTGTACCAACGAAGAGATCATTGAGCAGCATGCTGCCAAGGTCTACGGCAAGGCCAAGGTCGGCGCTCCGCCGATGTCGGTCCCGCACCTAGACACCCGCGTCATCGATGGTGAGAAGGGCCTGCTGTTCGGCCCTTACGGCGGCTGGACCCCGAAGTTCCTCAAGGGTGGCAAGTACACCGACTTCTTCAAGGGCATTCGAGTGGACAACATCCCCTCCTACCTTGGCGTTGGCGCCCAGGAATTCGGCTTGGTCAAGTACTTGGTTGAAGAAGTGACCAAGAACTTCGAAGGCCGTATGGAAACCCTGCGCGAGTACGTTCCTTCCGCTGAGGGCGAGGACTGGGAGTCCATCATTGCCGGTCAGCGCGTCCAGGTCATCAAGCCAGCCGGTTTCCCGCGCTTCGGCTCCTTGGAGTTTGGTACCGCACTGGTCAACTCCATCGATGGCTCGGTTGCTGGCCTGCTGGGCGCTTCCCCGGGAGCATCCATCGCCCCGGCAGCCATGATTGAGCTGCTCGAGCGTTGCTTCGGCGACCACATCATCGAGTGGGCTCCGAAGCTCAAGGAGATGGTTCCTTCTTATGGTTCCAAGCTCCACAACGACGAGAAGATGTTCAACGAGCTGTGGGATTACAGCCAGAAGGCTCTCAAGCTGGAGCGCTAGTTCGCACCTTCACTTGATGACTTACTGAGCTACTAAAAGCGCCTCTACCCACACCATCACGGTGTGGGTAGAGGCGCTTTTTCAGGTCTTCCTCGAAGAGGCATTTTAGCCTTCCGTGAGGTCTCGGCGAGCGAACCCGACAACGGCCATGACTCCCAGAACTGCGGCTATCAACGACAGAATAATCAGGGTGGATGCTTCCACCTCTGCATCAGGTACTAGCGGAATGTGCCACAGCGGGGAGAGCGCACGGGCGGCCTCCGGGAGGTCGAGAAGCTCGCCCAATAAGAGCACCAATGATGACCATCCGACCATCAGCCAGGAGATCATCGTTGCTCTGGTGCTGTTGCAAATAGGGATTTTGGATTGCTCTCTATTCGTTAGCATGCAGCGCACGATGGGTGGTGGCTCCACCAATTTGGCTCAAAGGGCGAGTTTGCAACAGCACCAGGTAAATCATGTTTATTTATGAATAATGTGTGAGAAGACATCGGGGCTTGTCTCCGTTGCGGTCAATGCCGGGGTATGGAAATTGGTGTGGTCCTGGAAATAGTGGACCAGGCGCGCCTATCAACACTTTTGATAGTCTTTGTTGACAGCACGATCGCTGTTATGGCAATCGTGGTTATTTCTCCTGTTCTTGCGATAGGGAATTTATTGCGGGTATTAGAAATAATAGTTTCAGCGGTTTTAGTGAAAACGCTGCGGCGCTTGCGATTGCGACATACTTCGACTCGGCATTGTGTAATCCGTTTTCATAGTCGGTCTACCCGCGATAAAAGGTGAGGAATGAGTAAGTATGGAGAGCGCTAAGAGATCTTTGCTATGGGCGGTCATGTCGATAGCAATATCACTTTTCACGATCGCATTCCCGTATTTGTTTCCAGACGTTTTTCCTGATGGCGTCTTGGTGTATTACGTCATTACGATCCCTCTAGGAATTGTTGCCGGTTTTTGCGCCTATCGTTCGGGTAGCAACTTGCTTATTGCTCTGGCTATTATTGCAGGTTTGTCACCATTACTTGTTATGTGGGTCGTCTTGGCAGTCCTGAAACTTGTTTACATTGTTACAGGCGGTCAGTATCCCGGACCTGAATGGTTGTAGTGCGTTAAGAGATTCTTAGGTTTTACTGCGTGGTTAAAAAATAAGATGCTGTTGCAAACTCGCCCTTTGAGCCAAATTGGTGGAACCGCCACCCATCGTGTGCTGCATGCTAACGAATAGAGAGCAATCCGAAATCCCTATTTGCAACAGCACCTCAGAGGTCATGATGCTCGAGGCTCCTGCCTAACGAGGTAAACACCGCCAAGAAACCCTCGGCAGATCTGACTGCTTGATTCTAAGCTAGATTCTCCCTCAATCTTCGGCGTGGAATCCTCATCGGCGATTAGGTGCCACAGAAGGTCCGATAAGGGCCGAAATCTGCCGGTGCTGGGTGCGCGTATCGGGTCAGGCTCAGCTGCTCATCGAAAGGGTGGGTCACTACCTCCAGCAGCTGATGGAAGGCTGAGAGATCGCCCTCCTGGGCCAGAGACAAGGCTTCCTCCACCAGATGATTGCGCGGGATATAGCTGGGATGAATGCCACCCAACCGTGTGGCTGAGGGGGAGTAGGTCAACCAGCTGTTTAACCACTGATCTACCTGCTCTTCTGTGCCCGCCGTGTCTTTGGTATCCGCTGCGAGCAGTTCTTTCAGCTGGGTATCTTCTCCTGCCGCAGCAGTAACCAAGCTGCGCTGAAAGCGCGTGAGATCAAGGTTGCCGCCAGAATGGGCAGCCAGCAGCGCTTGGTAGCCGGCGATCACCTCGCGGGCATCTTCTGGGACATCTAGGGCAAAGGCCAACTCACGGCTAGCGGCTGCTTGGCTGCGACTATCGAAGCTATCTAGTAGATCCTGAGCGATACTGAGCGCTTGGTCGGGATCCTCATGGAAAAGCGGGAGCATTGATTCCGCCAGCCGGGCGAGATTCCATCCCAACACCCCAGGCTGATTGCCGAAGGCATAGCGGCCTTGCTGATCAATGGAACTATAAACCTCCGCCAGATCATAGGAATCGAGGAAAGCACAGGGCCCGTAGTCGATGGTTTCCCCCGACAAGGTGGTGTTATCGGTATTCATCACTCCATGGACAAAGCCCAAGCGCATCCATCTGGCCACCGTGGCAGTCTGGGTATCCATAATTGCCCCGGCCAAGGCCAGATACTTGTCTTCGCGCTGCGCCAATTCCGGATAATGGCGATCAATTACTTGATCGGCCAACCGAGCCAGTAGGTCATTGTCCCCATCGAGCATGCGCGCATATTGCATCGTGCCCACCCGCAGATGACTATCAGCCACTCGTACCAAGACCGCGCCGGGCACGACCTGCCCGCGTTGAATTCGCCGGCCGGTAGTTACTACCGCTAAAGCTCTGGTCGTGGGCACTCCGAGCGCTGCCATGGCCTCACTGAGCAGATATTCACGCAGCATCGGCCCCACCGCTCCGCGGCCATCGCCCCCGCGGGAGAAGGGAGTGGGACCGGAACCTTTGAGGTGAAGATCGTGTAGCTGGCCCTCGACGTCGGTGATTTCGCCGAGTAGGAGAGCGCGACCGTCGCCAAGCCGGGGTGAGAACTGGCCGAATTGATGGCCGGAATAGGCCATCGCCACCGGCTGCGCATCCTCGGGCAGTCTATGTCCCAGCAGGAATTCCAGGCCTTCAGTGCTGCGCAGCCAATCGACATCTAAGCCCAGATGCTGGGCGAGCGGCTCATTGAGTACTAAAAGCTGCGGCGACGGGGCGGACTCTGCCTGCCAAGGCACTGTCAGCTCCGGTAGCTGATCGGCGAACATATGTGACAGGTTCGGGGTATCCATGTGCCCAGGCTAATCAAAGGCGGCTGTCGTCGGGATGGCGCGCACCGCCTAGACTGGTCGAGCATGAGCGCAGCTAGCCCGGAGACATCCGAGAATTCTGACCTGCCCGGCGTCACCCTCGTGGGGGGCGGGCCAGGTGCCTGGGATCTGATCACGGTTCGAGGGATGAATGCCCTCCGAAGCGCGGATGTCATCCTCACTGACCATCTTGGCCCCACTGACCAGCTAGAAAAGCTGGTGGAGGTGGCAGACAAAGAGATCATTGATGTCTCCAAGCTGCCCTATAAACGCCAGGTCTCTCAAGATAAGACCAATGAACTGATTGTGGCCCACGCCCTAGCTGGCAAGCGGGTAGTCCGGCTCAAAGGCGGGGATCCTTATGTCTTCGGCCGTGGCTTTGAAGAATTGGCCCATTGCCGCGCCGCGGGCATTTCCTGCGAGGTCGTGCCTGGGGTCACTAGTGCGGTCTCGGTACCGGCTGCCGTTGATATTCCCATTACTCAACGCGGGATGGTGCATTCGTTCACGGTTGTCTCTGGCCATCTACCGCCTGGACATCCGAATTCCTTGGTCGATTGGTCAGCCTTGGCGCGCACCGGTGGGACGCTCTCGGTGATCATGGGGGTGCGCAATGTTGCCGCGATTACTGCCGCGCTTATCGACGCCGATTTAGACCCGCAGACCCCTGCGGCCGTCATCCAGGAGGGCACCACCGAAGGTCAGCGCCAAGTGCGCTGCCCGCTGGGGGAGCTAGCCCAAACGATGGCCGAACACGACATTCAAGCCCCGGCTGTCTATGTCATCGGCGAGGTGGCTGGACTATGAGCGCTCCAATGCCCCACGCGGGTGAACACCGCTATCCAGTAACCGGATCTGCCTTTGGCCTGCCGTTGATGGTGCTGTGTGCGCTGCAGCTGATGGTGGTACTTGATGGCACAGTGGTCAACCTGGCACTAGCGCGGATTCAGGTGGAATTGGGATTAACCGATGCCATGCGTTCGTGGGTAGTGACCTCCTACGCTTTGGCCTATGGCGGTTTGTTGCTGCTGGGTGGCCGCATCGGTGATGTCTTTGGGCGCCGTCGGGCCTTCCTTGGCGGCGTGGCTATTTTTACTCTGGCCTCCCTAGCCTGCGGTCTGGCCACCACTCCTGAAGTGCTGATCGTGGCCCGAATTGCCCAAGGCATTGGTGCGGCCATTGCTTCTCCTACTGCCATGGCCTTGATCGTGGTCACCTTCGCACCAGGTCGACCTCGTAACCAAGCCTTTACGGTCTTTGCTGCAATGTCAGGTTTGGGTTCGGTGATGGGGCTCGTCGTTGGCGGCGCCCTGACCGAGGCCAGCTGGCGCTGGATCTTTTTGATCAACGTCCCCATTGGGCTAGCGATTATGGCCGCAGGTTTGAAAGCACTGACAGTGGTGGGACCGACGGAACGGCTCGCGCTCGATGTCCGAGGTGCAATTTTGGCCACGGCGGCGTCGACACTGTTGGTTTTTGGCCTGGCTGGTGGTGGTGCTGGAGCAGATATCGTAGTGGTTGCCGCCCTGGTCATCGGTGTGGTGCTGTTGCTCGCGTTTTTCTACTCGCAGCGCACGGCGGTCAACCCGGTGCTACCGCTGCATATGTTTGCCAATCGCTCGCGAGCAGCGGTATTTATCTGCCTACTGCTTGTCGGTGCTCTGATGATGGCGATGACCGTGCAGGTGGCGTTGTTCGTCCAAGAAGTGGTTGGCTATGGCCCTTTGCAGGCTGGCTTAGCGTTTATCCCCTTCGCTTTCGCACTTGGTCTGGGGACATTTGCCGCAGGATCCCTGGCAGAGCGGACACAACCCAGGTGGATTATCACTGCGGGTGGATTGATCCTAGTCGCCGGATTCGTCTATGCCTCCCAGCTGGGGGAGGACATCGGCTATGTGCCTGAATTGCTCATCGGCATCCTGGCGATCGGTTTTGGTATCGGCATGGTCTTGATCCCATTAACTCTCTCGGTGGTGGCAGGAGTGGCCCCCGCTGATGTCGGGCCGCTAACCGCTACTGCGTTGGTATCGCAGACTCTCGGTGGGCCACTGGGGCTAGCCGCAGTGACAGCTTTTGGTGAAGCGCGTGCTCGCTCGATCGTCGGAGATGGTTTCGACTCGATTAACCGTGAGGCACTGACTGGTCTGGAACGCACGGCTTTGGCTGCGGGATATACCGATTCTTTGTTGATCTGCGCGGGGCTTTCGGCCCTAGTGGTGGTTATCGCGGTGGTGTTTGTGCGCTTTACTGCCGATGACATTCGGGAAGGCAAAAAGGCTGAGGCTGCCGCCAACACCAATCGGGATAACGCCTAGCGCTGGCAATATATACCGCACTAGGTATGTGGACTATGGTTACTCATCTTAGTTGCTGAAAACCAGAGTCAATAACGAAAGAAGCTATGAGCGCGAGCGTTCCCACCAGCACCCCGAAGGCTCTCATTCCTCCCATGGTCCTGGGAGTCTTGGCATTGTCATCGATGGTGGCACCCCTATCGATCAACATGTACCTCTCTGGCCTGCCACAACTGGGCCGAGATCTGGGGTTGAGTCAATCCGGCGCCCAGCTCACCTTGACCTTCTTCCTGGCTGGCATGGCCATTGGGCAGCTGGTGGTGGGGTCACTCTCTGATACCAGGGGCCGTCGTGGCCTCTACGTGGCTGGCACGATCTTGCTGGTTATAGCGACCATCGCCTCCGCGTTGGCCCCGCACGCCTGGATCCTATTCGCAGCTCGCTTTATTCAGGGCCTAGCTGGTGGTACTGCGGTGGTGTTGGCTCGCGCAGTGGCTACCGACCTAGCTCGAGGCCCAGAATTGGCTCGAGTATTTTCCCTGTTGATGCTCCTTGGCGGAATCGCCCCGGTCATTGGCCCCGTCATTGGCGGGCTGATCGTGGATTCAGTCGGTTGGCGAGGTGTGTTTTGGTTGCTGGCGGTGATCAACCTCGCTATCGCATTAGGCGTGTGGAAACTCGTACCCGAGACTCTGCCGCCAGAAAAGCGTCAAGAAAAGGGTCTGGCCCCCATCCTGAAAAACATGGGTTCACTCCTGCGTGATCCTGGTTATGTGGGTTTCGCCGTAGGATTCATCTTCTCTTTTTCTACGATGTTCGCCTACGTGGCCGCTTCCCCGTTCATTCTGCAGGAATATTACGGCTTCACCCCGGTGCAGTTCTCGATCATCTTCGCAGTCAATACCACCGGCATGTTCATCGTCGCGCTGATCAACGCCAAGATCGTTCGCAGGCTTGGCCCCTTGGTACTAGTGAAAGTGGGAAATACCGTGTTGGCGCTGGCGGCCACTGGCTTGGTTTTGGCTGCGCTTGTCGACGCTAACCGCTGGGTCATCCTGGTCGGGCTGTTCCTGGTGGTCTCGTCCAATGGAATCAACTACGCCAATAACTCAGCCCTGGCGATCTCTAGGGCCGGAGATATTGCGGGCTCTGCTTCTGCCTTTATTGGCTCCGGACAATTTCTCATTGGCGGCATCCTGAGCCCGATTGTCGGTCTAGCAGCTGCCGCAGGGATGTCGCAGCCAGTGGCTATGACCGCCGTGATGTTTGTGACCTCATTGATCGCTGCGCTAGGTGTCCGCAGTGGTGCCCGTGTGCTGGAACGGGAACAGGCGACAGCCAGTCAATCCTGATCAACTCAGCAGATGCAGTTCCTCAACGGATCGAATATCCAGTAGTGACGATTACGGCAATGCGCTGGCACACTGCGGACGGCCAATCTCAACGACCTCGGTGGTAGCGGCCTGGTGTGTTCCTTTGGCTATCTCAGCCGCTACCTTGCAGACGTGTATAGAACTACTGCTTTGGCAGCGACCGAATGGCCAATAGTGTGGTGGGTATTTCGCTGGTATTGATCAGTCTGTGTTGCCTTAGAACTGCCGTCTTTGACCGCGCGCCCACTTAGCTTGCAGTGTCAGGGTGTCAGGAATTCTCACAAGCGCTCGCTAGCGTCGATCACTTCAGCCCGATAGGGCTGCCGCTAGCTTCTAGATGCCAATACTCTTGAGCTGTAACCTAGAGGTTGCTTTCTGCAAGTAAGAATTTTTGTTGGCAAGAATATTGAATGCGTCGATGTTAAGGTACCACTATAACTGGATAGGGAGGAAGCCTGATGTCTTGAGGACCGTCTCTCATTCCCCTGCGTAGTGGTGCCGCGTGGATCTATGTTGGTTCCCAGAACAGGTTTTTCTCGTTCAGATAGATTCTCTATGATTGTCGAACGGGAAACTAGAGCAGTTCTTGAAATGAAGAACAATATCCCTGAACTAGTTTATCGACTTCTTCCTATCTATCACGTGGAAAACTAATAAGATAGGAGCATTATGCGTTCGATATCCAAAATGGCATTAGCAACAACAGTACTTGTTGGTATTTTCCAGATGCCTATGGCAAACGCGCAGGAGAGCTCAGAATTAGATTTCCCTACCCTCGGCCTTAACGAGAACATCTCAATGGCCGGACGTACCGCGACCACAATCTTAACTCTTCCCGTCCCCTCTGGCACTACACCAGAAACATTGACAGGGTCAATGCAAGCTCCCTCAGGATATAATGGTGGGAATATAAAGATCTATCAAGATGAGCAACTGTTAGCTATCACAGAATTAGAAATAGTCGATGGATTAGCTGAGTTTGCGATACCCATCTTGGACTTGAACGTCGTTGGTCAAGAAGCAACTATACAAGTCCGTACTTCTTTAGAATACTCGGACAGTAACTGGTGTCATGATGACTGGGATGATCCAGCAACACTAACAAATCTCTCTATGACCTACGCTGGAGAGCCAGCGCTACCCATGGTCATTTCGGAGTACCTGCCATCGGTGCTAGATCGAATTAGTATCTATATACCGCAGGAACCATCAGAATCAGAATCAGCAGCAGCTATCGAACTATCATCAGCGCTGTCGGCGCAGTACCGTACTCAGAACCCCGAGATAGATTTGATCAGTTTAGCTGCCGGGGAGTCTAGTCCTCGTGCATCGGCAGACGCCTTCGAGCGAAAGTTTGTCATTAGTGATCAAGAAGACTCAGAGGTTGTGCTAGAAAATCCAGGAGCAGATAGCATGTTCTTGCGGATTAGTGGTCAAGGGAATGCTCTGGTTGATCAGGCGCGACTGTTGAGTAGCGAGCTACTACCGCTAGTTAACACAAACTCTGCAGAACTTGCGTCCCACGCTGAGATTCCGCAGTTAGAACCAAGATCGATGACGGTGGAAGAATTAGGTAACTTCACCCTAGAGACAGAGGGAATTGGAAGAACCAGTGTAAACATCGGATTTGATCAGTCGAGAATGGGATCATTCCCGACTGAGTTAGAGGTAAATCTCAGCGGAGGGTATGTGCCACTTCCCGCAGATATGAATGGACAACTGATTTTTCACATCGGAGATACCGTGATTGATCAATTGCCCCTCAATCAAGGCGGAGAGTTTAATCATACTCTGTTGATTCCACAAGATTTATTCTCTCGATTCCCTCAACTTGAAGTTGAACTTCGCAGCACCGGTACCGTCGAGTGCAATGTCACTCAACCTTTGAGTTTGTGGATTGATCCTAAAAGCACGGTGAACACTGAGCTATCGGATACACCAGAAAACGCAGGATTCCTTTCTCTGCCACAAGGATTCATTCCTACTGTCAATGTTGCGCTAGCTGAAGGGGACTTCGCTGATGTGCAGCGGGCAGTGAGCATCATTGATGGTGTTCAAATGTTGGGAACTACCCGGTTACGTCCCGAGCTGGTGTCTTGGGAAGACGCAATAGTGAGCCAGCAGCCGGCGGTGCTCATTGATGCTGGGGGCGAATCCTCAACGGATTTATCGCTTCCAGTAGAAACAGAAAATGGAGTCCTTACGGTTGAAGGAAGCGAAGATGTTATCAACCTGGATCAACTTGAATACGGGGGAATAGAGACTTTCTGGGATGAGGAAAACAGCCGTATGCTGCTGGTCGCTAGCTCAGCGGGTGATCCGGCTGAACTTGATAGAGTCCTAAATTGGCTTGACCAGGACCAAGACCGTTGGTATGAACTCAGCGGCCAGGCTCTCCTGCAATCAGTGGGAAACCTAGGCGATCCTATGGAAGTGACCGTCTCCGCAGCGCAACTAGATCAACAGCCTAGTACCGATAAAACTGCTTGGATTGTAGGAGCTGTACTACTCAGTCTTCTTACCGTCGGAGTAATAGCAATCGTGCTACGTAGCCGTGCACGTAGCCGGGCATCAAAGGCTGAGGGCGACGATCTAAACTTGGAACAACGATGATATGAGTCTTTCCACGTTGTTAAAGCCAACTACCCCCAGTGTGAAGCAGCCGCGCCGCAGCATACGCTACGCGCTGCGTTGGTTAGTGGCTATTGTGCTGGGACTCGTTGCCTTCAACCAATCTGTTGAACGGACAGTGGAATATTTCCACTACGGGGCAGCTGCCTACAGTCTGACCATGCTATTGGCTGTACTAGTTCTGCTAGTTGGTATTGATCGGCAACGAGTTAAACAGTTACCGATTCATGATCGCGAAGTCGACTATATAATTGGCAGCATTGCCATCATCATCTCGATGACCATCGAATGGCAGCTAGTAGCTAGATTTGCTGATTGGTACTTTCTCTTACGTTTTGATCTTTTAGCAGTAGTGGTGTGGACTTTTGGTGCATCGGTTCTATTGTTTGGCACACGTGCAACTCTTCAATATTCACGAATATGGCTACTGCTCCTGGTCTTTAACCCGCCGGTTTTTTTGTTTATCGGACTGATCGCTGGAGGAAATTGGTGGGGTAGCGTCATTGCTAGTGCCATTATTCTGTCAGTTGCTGGTTTTTTGGCTATCGGTGGCAAAACACTCCTGCGACTAGCTTTTGGTCTAGCGGTATTCATTGGCAATATTTTAGTCGCTTTTCCAGTAGTGGTAATCTTGCCAGAGAAGCCAATTCAGACGGCACAGATTCCTGCAGTGATTGTCGTGGTTTTCCTTTTGTTCCTCTCCAATTGGAAATTATTTTCTCGGATAGCCTCTAGGTCAGCTACCAAAGCAACGGCAGGTCACCCAGAAAAGTCAGCGCCGCTTATTTCTCCTACGGTCAAAGATACGAAAATAGCTATTGCGATACTGGCAGTCAGCTCAATCGTTATCGCGGCGTATCCACTTCCTAAGGTGCAGTTCGAGGAGATACCTTCTGGTCCAATTTACAGTTCTACTCCTGGCATCGATGTGCCTGCTGGTTGGGTGCAGCTAGAAGAAGACAATATGAGTTGGGCTAGCACTTTCTTTGGAGAGGGCTCGACTTTGATACATCAGGAGATTGAATCTGATTTTGGGTTAGTTGATAATGATGGAATTAATGCAGAACATCGAGTAGTTGTAGATACTCTTCATTCGGATAGCATCTATCGCATTGAGATGTTCAATAAGCAAATGCTCTATAGCACTATCAATGGTAGGCAGTCTAGACCTATTCAAGTAGACCTCGGTCATGGAGTGACCGGTAGTGTCTACACAATTGTCGATGAAGATAAGTACCAAACGTCCACTAGGTTGGATTTTGATTGGAATCGCGAAGGTGATGTGATTGAATCAGTTTCAATAATCACAGTGGATGAAGCAGTGGACTATTCCTCGTTTCCACAATTAAGCCCATCGTTTAGTAACGTTCTTCTGCGAATAGTGACTATCTTCTTAAGGGGAAATGCTGTCACGGTTGATGAAAGTTCGACGTATCGAAATCTTGAAGTAGTGAGTTCCGTTGGGCGCAGCATCGTTGAGGAAACGTGGAGGGACCATGACTAGCAATATTTTGGCAATTGATGCTCCAGAAGAGCAGAAACGTGCGGCACTTGAAGATGCCATTGATGGTCTCCGTACGCGAGATCCACTAGTTTCCGCGGCGATTGCTTTCACCGGACGGCAGAAGATTCTATTCGCGTCGCTAGCGGTGCTAACTCTTCTCGGACTCATTTTGGCGACTAATTGGATGCTGGTTTTCATCTCGGGAACGATGATTGCAGTTTATGTACTAACCTTGGTAGATCGCATGGTTATGTTTTATCGCGGGCTGGATCAGAACGCTATCCTTCGAGTCAGTGATGAAGAGGCCCTGGCGATACCTGATGAGGATTTGCCAGCCTACACAGTGCTGGTTCCCGCATATGGTGAGCCAGAGGTGATTGGGCAGCTACTAGCTTCAATGCGCTCTATTAATTATCCTGCTGAGAAACTACAGGTTCTTCTTCTGCTTGAAGCGGATGATGAGCCGACCATCCTTGCTGCGGAAGACGCTGGAGTGGATGAAATATCTACTATTTTGAAAGTTCCGGATGCGCAACCACGGACTAAGCCAAAAGCATGTAATTATGGTTTACATTTTGCAACGGGTGAAATAGTTACTATTTTTGATGCCGAGGATATTCCCGACCCACTTCAACTGCGTAAAGTGGTGATTGCTTTCAATAGTCTTCCAGATACTGTTGCCTGTGTTCAATCTCGCTTATCGTATCGGAATCCTCGTCAGAATCTTCTCACAGCTTGGTTTACTATCGAGTATGACGTGTGGTTCAATTTTCTACTTCCGGGAATTATGCGGATGAACGCGCCGGTTCCATTAGGCGGGACTTCGAACCATTTGAAAGCTCCAGTCATTCGGGCTTTGGGGGCATGGGATCCCTACAATGTCACCGAGGATGCAGATTTGGGTGTCCGGATTAAGGCCTTTGGTCATTCCACTGCGGTACTCGATTCAGTGACGTGGGAGGAGGCAAATAGCGACACGATTAACTGGCTTCGACAACGTTCTCGTTGGTATAAAGGATATTTGCAGACATGGTTGGTCTATATGCGCCGACCTGGCTGGCTAGTGAGGGAAATTGGTCTGGTGCCGGCTATCCGTTTCACTGTTCTAATGGCAGGAACGCCGATTATTGCAGTGCTCAACCTAGTTTTTTGGTATCTATCATTGACTTGGATTTTGGGGCAGTCGTCTTTTATCGCCATGATTTTCCCTCCGCTGGTTTACTATCCTGCTTTGGTATCTCTTATTGTTGGCAATGCGGCAATCATGTATATGAATTTAATTGGCTGCCGAGAAGAACGTGATCCGTTTCTGGTTATCGGAGTGTTGCTCTTTCCCCTTTATTGGCTGTTAATGGCAATTGCTGCGGTGAAGGGGACATGGCAGCTTTTGTTTCGGCCTTCCTATTGGGAAAAGACTGCACATGGGCTGGACTCATAATGACTATATTAAGCAAGTCGGAGTCTTTGAGCACCGACAAGACTGCCCCCACTTCAAGCCGAAAAGCTGGCATAGTCCTGTTTTGGAGTATGGCATTGATCTATTTTGGGGCTGGAGCGTGGGTCGCCCTATCTATGAAGTTCTTCCTCGGCGATTCCTTGGGGCGCGTCCAGGAAGCGCAATCGGTGCTATTTGGACGTGACCCGTCTCTTTCCGCAATGGGGTTTGTTTTTACGCCGTTATCTACGCTGGCTGAGATACCATTGGTCGCTGCTACTCCTTTGATCCCAGAAATGACTAGATATGCTCTTGCCGCAGTAGTGGTTTCTGCCTTGTTTATGGCCGGCGCCTGCTACCAGTTATGGAAGATGGCAATCGAGCGTGGAGTTCCGCTCTGGTTTAGCTACGCGGTCGTATTACTGTTCGCGCTGAATCCAATGATTATTTTTTATGGTGCTACAGGCATGAGCGAGGCGCCATTTCTATTCGCTATGCTATGGGCTTGTCGGCGCTTACTTCGTTGGCTTGAGACTGATGATGTTCATGATCTAGCTGCAGCTGGTGTTGCTCTAGCAGTGGCTTTTTTAGCGAGATATGATGCTTTGGTGGTCAGTGTTGCCACCGCCATAGTCGTGGGGATGATCACGTGGAAGCGACGCTCCCACATCACCGCTGGGCTATACAAAGGTTATGCGTTAGTCGATGTGCTGGTTTTCCTTGCTCCGGTGAGCCTGGCTTTCCTGGTGTGGACTATCTCCGGATGGCTTATTACAGGCGACTTAGTTTCCCAGCTATCTTCTAGTTATGGCAACGAAGCTATTATTGAGCAATTAGGAGGCCTGGAAGGTGGAGCAGAGGCATTTTCCAATTCGCTAGTCAGAATACTAATTCTGGCACCATTATTGCCTCTGCTGTTACTAGTTAGTTTGATGTTGTCCATTAGACGGGGTTCGTGGGAGATGGTCCTGCCCGTAGTCTTGATGGGCTCAGCTCTTGCATTTCAAGTGTTCTCGGCGACCACGGGGACAACGTTTGAATTCTTGCGCTTTTTTCTGGTCGCAATCGGGTTGAATGCTGTGCTGCTATTGCTATGTGCACCGGCTTCGGCAACGTTTCGAGCTCGACGTCCGGGGCGCGCGGCTGTCCTCAGTGCCAAACAACCAGCGGTTAGCCCCGGCATTCTTGGAGTGCTAGTGGCTGCATCAGCCGCGAGTATCGCCCTGACCTTTCCTGTATTGGGATCAGACGATTGGGCTCCTCAAGAATATGCACTGCAGCAAGAGCTATCTGGAAACCGAGGCACCAGTTTGGACCAGATCCAACAGCAATCGAGTGAGTTGCGAACATTCGGAACTGAACGACGACTAGCTGATTATCTAGACGTGCTCAATTTGGCAGACGGGGCCGTATTGGTGGACTCTACCTATGGCTTCGCGGTGGTAGTGGCTTCAAATAATCCACGTCAGTTCACAATTCCATCGGACTCCGATTTTATTGATCGATTGGAAGAACCTGCTGAGCAAGGGGTGGAATATATCCTGGCGGTGCCTTCGGAAGGGCGAGGAGCGCAAGATCCCATTAACCTGAGATACCCAACGTTCTATGCAGATGGCGCGGATATTGCCACTTTAGAATTGATCGCTGTCAACGATGGACGTCCTGAGCAGCCTGATTGGCGGCTCTACCGAGTAAGACAACAGTGATGCGATTAGGCCAGATCTAATGGACTCCGGTTTCTGTAGGTCTAGTGGCTAGACCACCAGCGTCAACGCGGTGGGCGAGGTCATCTCCATCTCCAAGCCGGCCTCCGCGGCGATGTCCACCACCTCTGCTGCCGAACTGGCTTCCTGCGGTGATAACGCCAGCACACGGGCAAGTGTTCCCTTGTACTGCTTATTAAAGTGGCTGACCACCTTCCGGCTACCATCCGGGCGCACCGACTCCACGCGCACCACCACCGCATCTGGAACCTTGCCTAATTGTTGGTAAGCACCGGAACGTAAATCAACCACCAACTCCTCGCGCGCTAACTCTTCCGAGATCACCTTCCCCCAGCGCGCTTTCATCGTCGGCGTGGCACCGGTTGTGCTCGGCAATTTGGTTCCCCCAGAGAGCCGATAGCGGGGGATGAGATCCTCAGCTCGAACGAGACCGAACAAAGCAGAACCGACCACCAGGCGCGGCAATGCGGCAGCAGGCAGCGAGGCGGCATCGAGGGCGTCGAAAAGCACACCGGTATAGCGAAAAATAGCGGGCATAGTCGGGCTGGTTATTAGCTCCTGATTAGCCTGCGCATCGCCGCGCAGCTTCTCTGAAATCCCCAGTACACCCAGAGCCTCATTCACCGGTAGTGCAGAGAGATCCGCCAGAATAGATTCGCGCACGGCATTGAGCGCAGGAAAGGCTAATGAGCCCAAATCGAGCGGTCCACAAGACCCGCCTTGAGCTTTGGTTTCAGAAGGTGGCAGCACAATCATCATAGCGATCAGGCTACCGGGTAGAGTTACTTTTTATGATCACACGCCTGTCCTCGCTTTTCCTGCGCACGCTGCGCGAAGACCCCGCTGAGGCCGAGGTCCCCAGCCACAAGTTGCTGCTGCGCGCCGGCTATATTCGCCGTGCCGCCCCGGGCGTGTATTCCTGGTTGCCGCTGGGGCTGCGCACGATGCGCAAGATCGAGACTGTGGTCCGCGAGGAAATGGACGCCATCGGCGGCCAAGAGCTGCTCTTTCCGGCGCTACTGCCGCGAGATCCCTATGAAAAGACCAACCGCTGGACCGAATACGGCCCCTCCCTGTTTCGTCTAAAAGACCGCAAGGGCAACGACATGCTGCTCGGTCCGACTCATGAGGAAATGTTCGTCTCTGCGGTCAAGGACATGTACTCCTCGTACAAAGATTTCCCCGTCACCCTCTACCAGGTTCAAACCAAGTACCGCGATGAAGAGCGTCCCCGCGCCGGGATCCTGCGCGGTCGCGAGTTTGTGATGAAGGACTCCTACTCCTTCGATATGTCTGATGAAGGCCTAGAGGTCTCCTATGCGGCGCATCGCGCTGCCTACCAGAAGATCTTTGACCGCCTAGGCGTGGACTACGCCATCTGTGAAGCCACCTCCGGTGCTATGGGCGGCTCTGCTTCTGAGGAGTTCTTGGCCATCAGCGCCAACGGCGAAGACACTTTCGTCAGCGCTACTGAGGGCGATTATGCCGCCAATGTTGAGGCCGTGGTGACCCAGCCTGGCATTTCTCGACCCATCGAAGGCCAGCCGGAGGCGGTAGAACACGAGACCCCCGATGCCGAGACCATCACCGCACTGGTGGACTGGGCTAATCAGGCAGGCGTGCAGGTCGCCGGCCATGAGGTCACTGCTGCCGATACCCTCAAGTCCATCGTGCTCACCGTGTTGGAGCCAGGCGCAGAAGAACGTGAACTGCTCGGCGTGCTGATTCCGGGCGACCGTGAGGTAGACCTCAAGCGCCTCGAAGCTGCTCTGGAGCCGGCCGAGGTGGCCTTGGCTGAGGACGCTGATTTCCGCAAGAATCCCTTCCTGGTCAAGGGCTATGTCGGCCCGCGGAGCCTGGCAGCCAATGGTGTCCGCGTGCTCGCCGATCCGCGCGTGGTCAGTGGTACTTCTTGGATTACCGGTGCCGATGCTAAAAACCACCACCTGGTGGGCCTAGTTGCCGGCCGTGACTTCGAGATTGACGGATTCATCGAGGCCGCTGAGGTCCGCGAGGGCGATCCCGCGCCGGAAGGCCAGGGCACCTTACAGCTTGAGCGCGGCATTGAGATTGGCCATATCTTCCAGCTCGGCCGCAAGTACACCAAGGCTTTTGACCTGCAGATCCTGGATATTAACGGCAAGCGTGCCGTCCCAACCATGGGTTCCTATGGCATCGGTGTCTCGCGTTTGATGGCGGTGCTCGCGGAGCAGCGCCATGATGAGAAGGGTCTTAATTGGCCCGTCGAGATTGCTCCCTACCAAGTACACGTGGTCGTAGCGAACAAGGATGCCGCTGCCGTTGAGGCCGCTGGCAATATCGCTGCGGAGCTTGATGGTGCAGGCCTCGAGGTGCTATTCGACGACCGTCTCAAGGTCAGCCCCGGCGTGAAGTTTAAGGATGCTGAACTGCTGGGGATGCCCTTCGTGGTGATCTTGGGTCGTTCGTTTGCCGATGGCGTCATCGAGCTGCGGATCCGCGGCGAGCAGACCCTAGAGATCCCAGCCGATGAGGCAGTAACTCGGCTCCTGGAGCTGGTGCGCGGTTAGTGGCGCTGCTTGTTAGCTAGAAAAATCTCCCCCTTTGCCGCGCTGGCAAAGGGGGAGATTTTTCTAAGGCAGTGAGTAGGGGATTAGACCTTCAAGGACTCATCCTCAGAGACTTCATTGGCAGGGATATTGCTATCGAGCTTGGCTGGCCACCAGAATTTCTCGCCCAATATTTGGACTAGGGCGGGGATCAAGATTGTGCGCACCAAGAGGGTGTCCAACAAGACACCGACGAAGATGACGATGCCCAACTGGGCCAACACCACCAGCGGCAGCACGCCCAAGGCGGCGAATACCGAAGCCAGCAAGATACCGGCGGAGGTGATCACACCACCGGTGGCCGAAAGCGAACGCAGCACGCCCTCCTTCGTGCCGACGATCTTGGCTTCCTCCTTAGCCCTGGTGATCAGGAAGATGGAGTAGTCGATACCCAAGGCAACCAGGAACACGAAGGCATACAGCGGGGTCGAGCCGTCGAAACGCTCGAAGCCGAAGATACCGACTGAGATCCACCAGCCCACGCCCAAAGCAGCGACGTTAGTTAGGACCACGGTGGCAGTCATGATCAGCGGCGCCACCACCGAACGCAGCAGCACCATCAGCGTTACCAAGATCAGCGCGAGGATGACTGGGAAAATAACCTGCCGGTCAGCGGCATTGGAGATCTCTGCGTCATAGAGCTGAGCATCGGTGCCACCGACGAGGGCATCGGTGCCGGTGAGCAGTTCGCGCAACTCCGCGGTATCCGGTCCAGCGATCTGGAGAATATCCCAGTCCCCAGCGGGTTCTTGGGGAGTAACCGTAGCGCCGTCTTCTTCCAATGAAGTAGTGACCATCTCTGCCTGTTGGGTGGCCACGATCGCCGGAGTGGCATCTTGATCAGGGAAGGCTTCCTCAAGGTCGGTAGCCGCTGAGATGGACTCGGGGGTATCGATGAACTGATCAGACCTAGTCAGGCCGGTTTCTAGTTGGAAAGCACCGATGGAGGCCGCACCGAGGATCAACAGTGAAACTAAGACCACCGGGATCGGACGGCCCCGGACGAACTCGCCGATCCGGTCCCAGAACTTATGGTTGACGCTATCGCCGAGCTTGGGCACCTTGGGCCAGAAGACCCACCGGCCGAAGAACACGAGGATGCCGGGCAGAACAAACATGGCGAAAATAAAGGCCACGATGATGCCGAATACTGAGGCCATGCCCAAGCCGCGGGTGGTCGGTATGGCAGAAAGTAGCAGACAGGCCACACCAATGACCACGGTCGCACCAGAGGCAAAGACCGTCTTAATGGTCGGCCCCCACGTAGCGGCCATGGCATCGAAGCGACTCTCGTGATTATGGAGTTCATCCCGGTAGCGAGAGATCAGCAGCAAGGCGTAGTTGGTGCCGGCGCCAAACACTAGAACCGACAGGATGCCGGAGGTGGATTCGTTCCAAGCGCCGCCAACAGCATCAAGGATCCACGTGTAACCAGTGGCAGCGACGCGATCGGCGACACCAATTACTAGCAGAGGCAAGATCCACAGAATAGGGGAGCGGTAAGTCACGATCAGCAAGAAGGCCACGATCAAGCCGGTTACTGCCAGCAAGATGAAGTTGGCACCTTCAAACACGCCTGAAAGGTCAGCGTTGATGGCAGCAGGTCCAGTGACCTGGGAGGTGACGTTGTCAGGGAGCCCTTCAGCAGCCTCCGCGCGGATGTCGGTGACCAAGTCGACGTTGTCAGTCAGACCCTCTGCGGGTACCTCAATGGGCACAATCGCGGCGGTCATATCCTCGCTGGGGATCAGCGGGCCACCTAGTTGTTCAGCACGCTGACCAAGATCGGCCATATCGATGGTCGATTCATCAGTGGTGCTGAAAAAGACGATGGCAGCACTGGTGTCTTCGCCAGGGCGTTGTTCGAGGATCTCAGCGACCCTAGTGGATTCAGCATCATCGGGGAGCATATCGGTGGAATTGGAGGGTTGCTCCGCAGCCCCGAGGGCGATTACGCCGATCCCGAATGCAATTAAAAGAAGGGCAAGCCATCGGAAGGCTTTAGCAGTTGAGGCAGTCACGGGATGAGACCTTCCGGAACAGAAGTTGTGGACACCTCAGCATAGACCCTTAATTGCCTGTGAGGAATGCCTCAGTAGCTAGCTCCGAGTGCGCAGTGGCAGCTACCAGCCATTCACGCCAATCTGGCGACTGCGCATCAACGGCAGCAGCGAGCCAATCTTGGGCGAGATCGCTCTCGATCCGGTCGACAAAAGCCTCGGCTTCTTTCGCGGTGCTCAGTTCGTCGATCCCGTTGAACTCATAGCCAGCCTCAGCGACCGGTATCTCACTGTCGCCGTCACTATCATTGTCGTTGGCGATGACAAGGGCCTCACGCAGCGCAGAGATCCGTTGCACATGTGTCTGTGCCAGAGCATCGAGTGCGTCTAAGCGATCGAAGGAGATAAACGCTCGGGCCACACCGAGCCCGTAGACGACGGCGTACTCGCGCTCTAAGAGCAGGCGCGCATCTGCACTACTTCGTTCCGGATCAACTGCGACAGGTAGCTCGGAGGGGGCTTCCACACGGGCTAGATCGACGGCTTGGCGGGTCACCAACGCCACGGATTCCTCAGGCACATCTTCGGCGGCTTCCAGCGTTAGGGCCAAAGATTGCTCAAGATCGATGCCGGTGGCCTGGGTTGGATCGGGAACAAATTCACAAGATTCGGGAATGGTGCCATTGGGAAATACCCCACACAAGCGGATGATCTCAGCTGAGAGCTCATCGGTGTGGCGTTGACGCAGCTCGGAAACTGCGCCGAACTGTTCGGTGTCGAGTGTGGCTTGATCTGCCAAGCTCGCCAATTCCTGGTTTGGCTTGGGGCCAAAGAAATCGAGGGTGTCCTCGATAGTGCAGGAGGCCAACAGCGGCGATACCGCCAGAGCGATGGCGATGGTGGCGAGACGACGGTTCACGAAAACTCACCCTACCGGTCCGGGATAGGCTAAGCGGTATGGCATTCCCCAGCGTCGAAGAACTCAGTCACCTGATCGCTCCTGTCGTCTCCTCTCATGGGCTCGACATCGAAGCAATCAAGATCACTAGAGCAGGCAAGAAATCAGTAGTCTCTATCCGGCTTGATGCCGATGATCGGCCGGACCTCGACAAGATCGAGGTCTTGGCCCAAGAGATCTCCGAGCTTCTCGACGCCGCCGAGGCCGCCAACGAAGTCAATCTCGGCGCCGGCTACACCCTGGAGGTCTCCACCCCAGGGGTTGACCTTCCGTTGACAGCACCGCGGCATTGGCGCCGCAACCGTCATCGCCTGGTCACCCTCTCCCAGGATGGCCAGTCCAGCACCTGGCGCATTGGCGCACTATCGGCCGAGGAAGATTCGGTCATCCTCGTGCGCACCGAAAAGAAACAACGGCTGGTAGAGGTGCACGAATTGGCAGATCCGGTATCTGCAGTGGTAGAAATTGAGTTCGCTAAAACTCCGGAAGCCGAGCTCGAGCTGACCGGACTCGACTTTGAACTGGCCATGACATGGCGAGAGGACCACAAGTGAATATTGATATCCGGGCGCTTGAAGCGATCGAGAAGGATCAGGGAATCGGCGTTGACGATCTCCTCCAGACCATCGCCGGGGCACTGTTGCATGCATACCGCGAGCATCGCGGACCCGCAGAAAACTCCCGGGCTCGCGTGGATTTCGACAAGACCACCGGCTCAGTGACCATCATCGTCTCCGAGCTCGATGAAAACGACGAAGTTGTCTCCGAGTTTGATGACACCCCCAGCAACTTTTCCCGGATCGGCGCGCAAGCAGTCCGTGACGCCATCATTCGCCGCATGCGTGAGGCTGAAGCTGGCCGTGCTTTCGATGCTTACCAAGGCTATGAAGGCCAGGTTGTCTCCGGTGTCGTTCAGCGTGACTCCGCCGCTAACTCCCGTGGCATGGTCGTGGTTCAGCTGGGTACTGAGGCCGACCATCAGGATGGTATTTTGCTGCCCGCTGAGCAGATCCCCGGCGAAAAGCTCGAGCACGGCGATCGTGTTAAGGCATTCATCGTCGGAGTGAACCGAGGCACCCGCAACATCCAGATCAACCTCTCACGCACCCACCCCGAGCTAGTTCGTGGCCTGTTCGAGTTGGAAATCCCCGAAGTTGCTGACGGTTCTGTCGAGATCATCTCCATTGCTCGCGAAGCAGGGCATCGTTCCAAGATCGCGGTTATCGGCCGAGTCAAGGGACTCAATGCCAAGGGTGCTTGCATCGGCCCGCGTGGACAGCGCGTGACCAATATTATGAACGAACTGGGTGGCGAAAAGCTCGATATCATCGACTTCTCCGAGGACCCAGCCGTCTATGTTGGTAACGCTTTGGCCCCGTCCAAGGTCGTCAACGTGGAGATCACCGATGCAGAAGCTCAAGCTGCCCAGGTGACGGTTCCCGATTATCAGCTCTCGCTGGCCATCGGTAAAGAAGGCCAGAATGCGCGCCTGGCAGCTCGCCTAACCGGTTGGAAGATTGACATCCACTCTGACGCTGATTAGAGCTAAATGATCCTCCGGGCAGAGAAAAACTGCGCGGAAGTTCAAATTCAGGTGAAAATGGCGTAAACTCTCACGTGGCCTATGTGAGATCATGCCGTCGAGCCTCGACGGCAGTCTGAGCCAGTCACTATGAGGAGACGAATGACGGAAATCCGCGAACGTGCCACTGGTACATCCCGCGAGATCCGTGTCCGTACCTGTATAGCGACTAGGGAGCGCAGACCCGACACAGAGTTGCTCCGAGTGGTCCTCGATCCCGAGGATCCCACTCGTACCAGGCTCTTGCCGGATCCCTCTCGAAAACTCCCCGGTCGGGGAGCTTGGATTACACCTGATGTGGTCGCATTAGAGCTAGCGGAACAACGCCGCGCCTTTGGGCGGGCGTTCCGGATGTCCACGGCCGTGGATTCAGGTCACGTACGTACGTACCTCGCAGCACCCGTTGCCGGAACCGACATTACAAGGAAGACCGAACACTGATGAGCACATCACAATGAAGCATCAGCGATGAACGTCACAGACATCATCTAGAGGCCGAGAAACCCCTTTCCGGGGCACTCGTCCTCTAGGGAAATCAAGAGGAGAGAAGTGCCCGGAAAGTTACGTGTACATGAGCTTGCAAAACAGCTCGGTGTCACCAGCAAGGATTTGCTCGTCGCGCTCAAAGAGCAAGGCGAATTCGTCAAGACCGCATCATCGACCATCGAACCCCCGGTGGTAAAGAAGATGCGTAGCCACTACGAGAAGAGCACCGGTGCTGCTAAGCCCGCTGCTGCTACTTCAGGTGCCCCGAAGCCCGGTGCCCCTAAACCCGGCGCTCCCAAGCCCGGTGCCCCTAAACCCGGCGCTCCGAAGCCCGGCGCCCCTAAGCCTGCCGCTAAGCCCGGTGCTCCTAAGCCTGCTGCTAAGCCTGCTGCTGCAAAGCCGGCTCCAGCCAAGCCTGCTGCCGCGAAGCCTGCTGCTGCAAAGCCGGCTCCAGCCAAGCCTGCTGCCGCGAAGCCTGCTGCTGCAAAGCCTGCTCCAGCCAAGCCTGCTGGCGCTAAGCCCGCAGCTGCAAAGCCTGCTGCAGCGAAACCGGCTGCTGCCAAGCCGGGCGCACCTAAGCCTGCCGCTGCAAAGCCGGGAGCTCCGGCTCCCAAGCCCGGCGGAGAGCGTCCGAACCCCGCCAACGCCATGCCGCGCCCCATGCCCAAGCCGGGCGGACGGTCCCCGCGAGTGGCCAACAACCCCTTCTCATCCGGTGGCGGAAGCAATCGCCCCGGCCCGCGTCCAGGTGGACGCCCGCAGCAGGGCGGACGCCCCCAGCAGGGTGGCGGACCTCGTCCCGGTGGCTCCTCATCCGGCCCGCGCCCCGGTGGCGCACAAGGCGGAGCCAAGGGCGGCCGCGGCCAGGGCGGTCAGCGCCCCAATGCTGATCGTCCCGGTGCAGATCGCCCGGCACAGGGCGGCGGACGTCGTCCGAGCCCAGCTATGATGCCGACTCATCCGAGCCCCGGTGCAATGCCCCAGAAGTCGGCCGGCGCAGGTCGCGGTCGTGGCGGCTCCGGTGGCGGCAACCAAGGTGGCGGCTTCCGTCCCGGTGGTGGCCCCGGTGGCGGAAACCGTGGCGGTCGTCGTGGCGGTACCGCGGGTGCCTTCGGGCGTCCGGGTGGCGCACCTCGTCGTGGACGCAAGTCCAAGCGCCAGAAGCGGAATGAATACGAGTCCATGCAGGCTCCGAACGTCGTTGGCGGCGTTCGTTTCCCCGACGGTCGCGGCGCGAGCATTCGCCTGCGTCGTGGCGCATCCCTGTCTGACTTCGCTGACAAGATCAACGCCGATGCGGCCGCACTGGTCCAGGCCTTGTTCAACCTCGGCGAAATGGTCACCGCTACTGCTTCAGTCTCGGAAGAGACCCTGAAGCTGCTGGGTTCGGAGATCAACTACGAGGTTGAGGTCGTCTCTCCGGAAGACGAAGATCGTGAGCTGCTCGAGTCCTTCGACCTGCAGTTCGGCGAGGATGAGGGCGATGAAGACGCACTCATGAAGCGTCCTCCAGTGGTCACTGTCATGGGTCACGTTGACCACGGTAAGACCCGTTTGCTCGATACCATCCGTTCGGCCAACGTCGGTTCCGGCGAGGCCGGTGGCATCACTCAGGGCATTGGTGCCTACCAGGTGCCGCTCGTGATCGAAGATCGTGAACGTCGCATTACCTTCCTGGACACCCCGGGTCACGAGGCGTTTACCGCCATGCGTGCTCGTGGTGCCAAGTCCACTGACCTGGCAATCTTGGTCGTGGCTGCCGATGACGGCGTCATGCCCCAGACCATTGAGGCCATCAACCACGCCAAGGCCGCCAATATCCCGGTCGTGGTGGCGGTCAACAAGATCGATAAGCCAGAGGCTTCCCCGGAGAGGATCCGTGGCCAGCTCACCGAGTACGGCTTGATTCCTGAGGAGTACGGCGGCGACACCATGTTCGTCGACATCTCCGCCAAGCAGGGCATCAACATCGAGGAACTGCTCGAAGCTGTGGTCCTGACCGCAGATGCCTCCCTGGATCTGCGCGCCAACCCGGACATGGACGCTCAGGGCGTTGCTATTGAAGCTCACCTGGACCGCGGTCGCGGCCCGGTGGCTACTGTCCTAGTCCAGCGCGGTACCTTGCGCGTCGGCGACTCCATCGTCGTCGGTGGCAACTATGGCCGTGTGCGTCGCATGATCGATGAGCACGGTGCCGATGTCGCAGAAGCTGGCCCGTCTCGTCCGGTCCAGATGCAGGGACTCAATGGCGTCCCCGGCGCCGGCGATAACCTGCTGGTAGTCGAGGATGACCGTCTGGCACGACAGATCGCTGCTCAGCGAGATGCTCGTCGCCGCTCGGCCATGCAGGCTAAGTCCCGCAAGCGCGTTTCCCTCGAGGACCTGGATTCGGTCCTCAAGGAGACTTCGGTGCTCAACCTCATCCTCAAGGGCGACAACGCCGGCTCCGTCGAGGCGCTGGAAGAATCGCTGCTCAAGATCGAGATGGACGACGAGGTCGAGCTCAACATCATCGACCGCGGTGTCGGTGCGGTTACCCAGACCAACGTGTCCCTGGCCGCGGCGTCCAACGCTGTGATCATCGCCTTCAACGTTCGCGCTGAGGGTAAGGCCACCGAGGAAGCCAACTCCGAGGGCGTCGATATCCGTTACTACACGGTTATCTACCGCGCCATCGAAGAAGTCGAGCAGGCTCTCAAGGGCATGCTCAAGCCGATTTACGAAGAGCGCGAGGTCGGCGTTGCCGAAATCCGCGCGATCTTCAAGGCGTCCTCTGTCGGCCTCATCGCCGGTTGTATGGTCAGCTCCGGCAAGGTCCGCCGCAACGCGACCGCTCGGATCACCCGTGACAACGCCGTCATCGCGGAGAAGGCGACCATCCAGTCGCTGCGCCGTGAGAAGGACGATGCCACTGAGGTCTCCGCCGGTTACGAGTGCGGTATGGTCTTGTCCTACCCGAACATTCAGGTAGGCGACAAGATCGAGGTCTTCGAACAGGTCGAGGTCCCGCGCGACTAGCATGAGTCGCACCCTCTGGGTGGTCTCAGACCTCCATGTCACCTGGTCCGCAAACCGTAAGCGCGTTGAGCGCTTGCACCCTGCGGACCCGGGGGACTGGCTGATCGTCGCTGGAGATGTAGCTGAGGATATCGACGTCGTTGTTGATACCCTCGCCACTCTCCGGCGGCGATTTTCGCGTGTCATCTTCACCCCAGGCAACCACGAACTCTTTGCCAAGCGACACGATCGCTTTCGCGGACGTGAGCGCTACCGAGTGCTCGTGGAACTACTCCGAGCGGTCGGGGTTGATACCCCAGAAGATCCGTACCCGGTATTTGGTGGCGTCACTATCGCACCACTGTTTACTCTCTATGACTACAGCTTCCGCGATCCAGGCCATACCGCCACTCAAGCCATGAACGCCGCCCGAACAGCACGCGCGATGCTCGATGACACTCTCTATATTGAGCCCTTCGTCGATGTTGCCACCTGGTGTCAGGAACGAGTGGCCTACTCGCGAAAGCGCCTCGAACAGATCGATGGCCCGACCTTGCTGGTCAATCACTGGCCCCTAGTCGTGGAACCAACCCACGCGCTACGGCAACCGGAGTTGGCGTTGTGGTGCGGGGCTACCAGTACCCGGGATTTTGCTACCCGCTACCAAGCAGTGGCGGTAATTCACGGTCATCTGCACATGCCGCGAGAACTCATCGTCGAGGGAATCCCGCATGTGGATGTCTCTCTCGGCTACCCCTTTGAACAGCGCTATCAGCACCCGCGCGCTTGGCCGCTGCCGGGGCTGCGAATTGCCTGAGCCTAAGCCGGGGTAGACTTTTGCTTTCGAGGAATATTGACGACAAGGAGCCCCCAGACATGGCTGATCATGCCCGCGCTGCCCGCATGGCTAAACGAATCCAGACCATCGTGGCTTCGGCCATCGAAAGCCAAGTCAAGGACCAGCGCTTTGAGCTGGTCACGGTCACTGATGCTCGGGTTACCGGTGACCTGCACGATGCCACTATCTTTTACACCGTCCGCGGTCGCACCATTGAAGAAAAGCCGGACCTAGATGCTGCCGCCGAGGCTTTCCACCGTGCTCGAGGCCAGCTGCGCAAGATCGTCGGCTCGGAATTGGGAGTGCGATTCACCCCGACGCTGGCCTTCCAATATGACGATGTGCCGGAGGCTTCCGCTCACATGGAGCAGCTATTGGCCAGAGCCAAAGCACGCGATGCTGAGCTGGCCAAGCTCAAGGAAAACGCACAGCCGGCCGGTGACGCTAACCCTTACAAGACTGCAGACGAGGAATAATGTCTCTCTACCGGGATGCCATTGAGTTAATTACCCAGGCTGACTCCATCGCCGTAGTAGGCCATGTGCGCCCTGATGCCGATGCCATCGGCTCAGTGTGTGCGATGGTCGCGGGTTTGAAACAACGAGGCAAACACGCGGTGGGCATGATCGGTCAAAACGCCGAGTTTGCCGCCAATCTACTGACTATTCCCGGTGCCGAGGACATCCAACTGACCACAGAACTTGGCCAGGTTGATCTAGTGATCACCGTCGACTGTGGCTCACTTGATCGCACGGGCGCATTAGCTACCCAGATCCAGGAGGGCAGCAACGCCGTCTTGGTCATCGATCATCACTCGTCCAACCCTGGGTTTGGCGATGTCAATCTCCTTGACCTCAAAGCAGAGTCGACCACCACGATCATCGGTCGGCTTTTCGATGAGCTGGAGATCCAGATCGGTAGCAAGATTGCGCATGCCCTTTATGCTGGCCTGCTCACCGATACTGGCAGCTTCCGCTGGGGTAGCTCGGCGATGCACTCCTTTGCCGCCAAATTGATGGCTACCGGCATTGACGTTCGTGAGATCGCCGTGGACATGCTTGATTCTGGCTCGATTGCAGATTTACAGATGATCGGACAAGCACTCTCCGGGGTGAAAGTACACCACGCCGGTAGGCATCAGGTCGCGGTCATTATCGCCGACAATGCGCTGCTCCAGCGTGGTTCGCTCGCAGCGGTGGAGGGCTTGGTGGATGCTGTTCGTTCACTCGATGGCACTGATATTGGGGCGGTACTGAAAGAATCCCATCCAGGTCTCTGGCATGTTTCTCTTCGCTCCGACCTCATGGATGTTTCCCAGGTAGCGGTGGCACTTGGTGGCGGTGGACATATTCCAGCTGCTGGTTACTCGGCCTCTGGCACCGCAGAGCAGGTGTTGGCAGGACTATTGGGGGAGCTGCAAGCTAGGTGAATGTCACCGCCAGGGATATCTTCGCACTGGCGCTGCCCGCCCTCGGGGTGCTTGCCGCGACTCCGCTATATCTGCTTCTCGACACCGCCGTTATCGGCAACCTCGGCTCCTCCGAGCTGGCAGCACTTGCCGTAGGTACCACCGTCCAATCGACGGTGACCACACAGCTGACCTTCCTGTCTTATGGCACCACGGCACGCTCGTCCCGGCTATTTGGCGCAGGGAGACGCAGCGAAGCCATCGCTGAGGGTGTGCAAGCCACGTGGGTGGGGCTTGCCGTGGGCATTGTCATTGCGACCTTGATCTGGAGCTTTGGCTCGGATATCGCCTGGTGGCTCACCGGCGATCGGGAATTGGCCCAGCAAGCCAGTCAATGGCTCTATGTCGCAGCGCTAGCCATCCCGCTGACCTTGGTAATCATGGCTGGAAATGGCTGGTTGCGTGGTATTCAAAACACTCGCTGGCCACTGTATTTCACTCTAGCTGGGGTCATTCCCGGAGCGATCTTAATCCCGATCTTGGTCAGTCACTTTGGGCTGGTGGGCTCGGCGATGGCCAATGTCGCCGGAGTCTCCGTGACTGCTCTTTGTTTCCTGGCTGCCTTGCGCCGCGAACACGTGGGCAGCTGGGGCCCGAAGTGGTCCGTGATGAAACACCAGCTGGTCATGGGCCGCGATTTGATCCTGCGCTCGGCGTCCTTCCAAGTGGCGTTTGTCTCCGCTGCGGCGGTGGCCGCTCGCTTTGGTACTTCTTCCCTTGCCGCGCACCAGATCATGCTGCAGCTATGGAACTTCATCACTTTGGTGTTGGATTCTTTGGCTATTGCGGCACAGACGTTGACTGGAGCGGCACTTGGCCGGGGAACAGTGAGCGTCGCTAAGCAAGTGGGCAAACGAGTCGTGGCCTACTCAACAATCTTCGCCGGAATGCTCGGCCTAGTTTTTGCCGTGTTTTCTCAAATCATTCCGAAGATCTTTACTGATGATCCGGCGGTTCTAGCTGCCATTGCCCAACCGTGGTGGCTGATGATCGTGATGATCGTGCTAGGCGGAGTGGTCTTTGCCTTAGACGGAGTGCTCCTCGGCGCCGGAGATGCAGCTTTCCTGCGCACGATCACCATCGCCTCGGTGTTGATTGGCTTTTTGCCCGGAGTGTGGATTTCCTATGCCGTGGACGGGGGACTGACTGGCATTTGGATCGGGCTGGTGGCGTTCATGATCATCCGGCTGCTGGCGGTAGTCTGGCGTTTCCAGTCAATGAAGTGGGCTGTGGTAGACACATGAGAGATAACTCGATGCCTAAATGTTCAGGGAGGTTCATTCGGTGAGCACCACATTGTGGGCGGTTAGTGATCTGCATGCGGCTGTCAAAGCCAATGCCGGGCATATTGACCAGATCCAACCCACCGATCCTTCCGATTGGTTGATCGTGGCCGGCGATGTTGCCGAACGCACCGACCTCGTGATGCGCATTTTGGGCCAATTGCGCCGACGCTTTGCCAAAGTTATTTGGGTGCCGGGCAACCACGAGCTGTTTTCCCGTTCTACCGAGCGGCGCCAAGGGCGAGAAAAATACACCGAGTTGGTGGAGGGCTGCCGCGCGATGGGCGTGCTCACCCCAGAAGACCCGTACCCAGTGTTTAACGGGGTGACGCTGGTGCCGCTGTTTACTCTCTACGATTACAGCTTCCGCCAGCCGGGGATGACCGTTGAACAAGCCGTCGCCGATGCCCACGCCAAACAGATCATGATGACCGATGAGTTCGCCATCGCCCCGTTCGTGGATATCCGCGCTTGGTGCTGGGACCGGTTGGCTTATTCCATCAAGCGGCTCTCTCGGGTCGAAGGGCCCACCGTCTTGATCAATCACTGGCCGTTGGTGCAAGAGCCGACCTTGAAGATGCGCTTCCCGGAGATCGCATTGTGGTGCGGTACTCGGCACACTCGCACCTGGGCGGAGCGCTACCACGCCCAAGCTGTGATCTATGGGCACCTGCACATGCCTTCTAAAATGGAAGTCGACGGCATTGACCATATCGAGGTCTCCTTAGGCTATCCGCGGGAATGGGAGCGTCACGGTCATCTCAATCCCTGGCCATATCCGGTGATGAAGGTCGGCCAATCGAATGATTGATGCCCAGTTGTTCCCACCTTCATCGAAGTTTTGCTACGTGGTCACAGATCGTGACCACCCGGATCTGCAGAATTACCTCAACTTGCACCCGCTTGAGCAGGCCTTGGTTTCCCGCGCGGTAGATATCCGCAAAGCCGAGTTTGGTGACGCTCGCTGGTGCGCGCATCAGGCGTTGCATGAGCTTGGGCATAGCCCGAATCCGCCGATCCTGCGCGGCGAGCGAGGCATGCCATTGTGGCCGAAGAATGTCGCCGGGTCATTGACCCACACCAAGGGCTTTCGAGCTGCCGTAGTGGCACCGAGTAGCCGGGTGCTCTCCATGGGCTTAGATGCAGAACCCGCAGAGCCGCTGCCGCCTGAGGTGGTCAGTTCGATTGCTCGGCCAGGGGAGATGGCGCAGCTTCTTCGGCTGCGTGCCGGTGGCTTGGATTGTGCTGATCGGCTGCTCTTTTGCGCCAAGGAAGCCACCTATAAAGCGTGGTTTCCGCTGACTCGCCGCTGGTTGGGTTTCGATGAAGCAGAAGTTGATCTACGCGAAGATGGCACCTTCATCGCCTACCTGTTGGTTCGGCCTACTCCAGTGCCCTTTATCGCTGGGCGCTGGATGGTCCGGGATGGCTATGTCATCGCCTCTACTGCGGTGAATTAGCTGGTGGTAGGGCCTGGCTGGTTGCTGGCTTAGAGGGTTGATGGCCTAGCCACAAACACGGTGGCCAACCGCGCGCCCTTTTCCTTGATAAGCGCAATGGAACGGCCCTGCGGATCCACTGCCGCATAGGTGCCTTTCAACCCGCGTGGCTCGAGCCATTTGCCCATCGCTAGTGCGGCAGCCTCTTGTTCGGTGACGTCCAACACCGGGTAGGAACGGCTCAGCGCCTCATCGATGCTCAGTGATAGCTGCGGGGTGGTCTCTAGGCTCTCCAGAGTCAAAGCATCCGACAGCAAGAACGGGCCGACCGCACTGCGCCGAAGTGCGGTCAGGTGCCCGCCCACCCCGAGCGCCTCGCCAAGATCACGGGCCAGGGAACGGATATAGGTACCCGAAGAACAATCCACGCTGACATCAATGTCAAAGAACTCGCCTTCGCGGCGAAAATCTAGCGCGTCAAAGCGGCTCACGGTGACTGGACGGGCCGGGATATCAATATCCTCGCCGTCGCGGACCCGCTCATGGGCGCGCTTACCATCGATCTTGATGGCGCTGACCTTGGCGGGTTTCTGCATGATCTCACCAGTTAAGGCCGCGATGCCGGCCAGTACCTGCTCAGTGCTTATCGACGCCGCGCTGGCTCCGCTAATCACGTCGCCCTCGGCATCATCGGTGCTGGTTGCCGCGCCCAAGCGGATGGTTGCTTCATAAGACTTGGTGGAGGCGACCAAGTGGGCCAGAAACTTCGTGCCGCGTTCAATACCCACCACCAATACCCCGGTGGCCATGGGATCAAGTGTCCCAGCATGGCCTACGCGGCGGGTAGAAAAGTACCTGCGCAGACGCGCAACCACATCATGAGAAGTCATCCCCGCTGGCTTATCCACCACGACGAGTCCCGAACCAGCCAGTGCATCAGTCATAGGGGAAGTCTATGCCGTATCCTTAAGCCGTGATTGTTTGGCACGGAATTGAAGAAGTCCCCGCTGACCTGAAGGCATCGGTGGTGACCATCGGCGTTTTCGATGGGGTCCACCGCGGACACGGCACGTTGTTGGCCGAAGCGGTTAGCCAGGCGCGTGAACGTGAGGTACCCAGCGTGCTGGTGACCTTCGACCCACACCCGATGGCCGTTTTCGCCCCTGAGTGGGCGCCACTGTTGCTCACCTCGCTGGAGCAACGCCTTGAGTTGGCAGGTGAGATGGGCATTGATGCCGTCTTGGTGGTTGATTTCAACCATGAGCTGGCCGGGCTGGAACCGATTTCTTATTTCGCCTCCCTGGTAACGGGTTCCCTGCGGGCGCGCGCTGTGGTGGTGGGGGAGAACTTCACCTTCGGCCGCGATGCTTCCGGTACCGCTGAGACCATGCGTGAACTGGGAGCCAAATACGGTGTGAAAGTCACCGTTCTTGATCTCTTCCATGATGAAGGCGTGCGGATCTGTTCCTCGAGCATCCGGCAGTTCCTCAGCGGCAACGACGTGGAGCGCGCTGCCTGGGCATTGGGCCGGCCCTTCACCGTTCGCGGCCAGGTCGTGCGCGGCGCTGGCCGGGGCGGCCGGGAGCTGGGCTATCCCACCGCCAACCAGTACTTCGGTGACCGGGTGGCTATCCCCGCCGATGGAGTTTATGCCGGCTGGTTTACCGTCCGTGGCCAAGAGTCGCTTGATGGGGACATGGAACCGGGCATCGCCTATCCGGCGGCCATCTCGGTGGGCACTAACCCCACCTTCGGCGATACTCGCCGCAGTGTGGAATCCTTCGTGCTCGACCACACTGCGGACCTCTACGACCGAGTAGCGGATGTGTCCTTTGTGGGGCATGTGCGCGATATGGTCAAGTTCAACTCCGTCGATGAGCTCCTCGGTGCCATCCACCGAGATGTTGAGACCGTCCGGCGGATTCTGAAAATCGACTAATCTCTGGGAGCTACCGTGCGCACCAAGATCATCCTTGACCTGGATACCGGTATCGATGACACCCTGGCCTTGACCTATGCCTTGGGCTCGCCGGAACTGGAGTTGATCGGAGTCACCGGCACTTATGGCAACGTCACGGTAGACACTGGTGTGCGCAACTCCCTGGCCATCCTCGAGCTCTTTGGCTATCCAGAGGTACCTGTTTATCCCGGAATCACCCAGGCACGGGCCAAGGAGAGCTTCGAGGTCTTGGAGATCTCGGAATTTATCCACGGCCACAACGGCATCGGCGAGGCCAGCTTGCCTGAACCTACTGCCAGTGCGCGCACGGAAAGCGCAGTGGAGTTTTTGGTGGACTCGGTGCGTGCCTACGGCGATGAGTTGATCATCGTGCCCACCGGACCATCGACTACCATCGCGGCAGCGATAGAGGCTGATCCTTATTTCGCAGCCCATGCTCGGATCATCATGATGGGCGGGGCTGTGAGCGTGCCGGGCAATGTGTTGCCGTGGGCGGAAGCCAATATCAACCAAGACCCAGAGGCTGCTGATTTGGTTTTCCGCCAAGCCCAGGATGTCACCATGATTGGTTTGGATGTCACCCTGCAGACCTTGCTCACTACTAAACAGACCCAGATCTGGCGGGACTTGGGCACTGTCGGCGGGCACTTCTTGGCAACAGCAGCTGACTATTACATCAAGGCCTATGAAGTGACCTCCCCGCATCTGGGAGGCTGTGGCTTGCATGATCCGTTGGCCGTAGCGGTGGCAGCCGATCCCAGCCTGGTTACCTGCCTGGCCACCAACCTCAAGGTAGATCTCAGCGGACCGACCCGAGGCCGCACCATCGCCGATGAAAGCCGTCTCAATAGTTCGGTGAAAACTGCGCAGGTAGCTCTCGAGGTCGACCAAGAGCGCTTTCTGGAGGAATTCATGGCGCGGCTGAGTACCCTGGCGGCAGCAACTCCGGCCCTTGAGCGCGGGCTTAACTAGCACGATCGAGCAGGGTCGGCGGATCAGGTGGGTGGCCCGCAGGTGTGGGGGAGTGTTCCCTTTGCCGGGCCCGAATCTTCGCACCGGCAGAATACTCGTGCAATTGAGTATTATTTGCTTCAATCGCTCCACCGCCAGGCGGTGACCAACCGACTCGGCCAGTAGCTGGATCGGTAGCCATATGCCCCATTCCACCTTGACCATCATGCTTATCGTTGTTATCGCCATGATGCGGCGGACACAATAAGGTGAGGTTTTCTATGTCAGTCAGGCCACCTGCTCCCCAAGAGGTGAGATGGTGGACCTCCGTGTTGATCATGGCGGCGTCACAATTGCCGCAGGTGCATAGAGCTTCCCGGGCAAAGAGGGCGAGCTTTTGATACATGCTCGCCGAGCGGAGCGAACGGCCCAGGGCCAATGGCTTGCCAGCAGAATCATGCAGGGTAGCGATATCAAACTTGGCAGCACCTAGTGCCATGAGATCGAAGGGGCTCAGCAAATCACCGGAGTTGGCAATGAACTTCGAGTCAGCGGACATGGTTTCTACGTCTTGGACAGTCATACTGACTACCACTGAGCCAACCCCTTGCCGGTTCCGAGCAGCATCTGCAGCGAGATGCCCATCCAAGAGGACATTGAGCTGATCGGCGGCCCGGACACTGCGAGAACGCTTATCTTGGTCCTCGGGCACAGAAGCATTAACGCCGGCCCGAAGACCAGGTGCCAAAGCAGCCTTGAGCTTGGCACTGAGATAGGCAGGGAGACTGCCAGAGATTCGAACATTGCCATCCTCATCAGCCTGGCCAATGTGTAGGAAACGCTTCTTTTGGCCAGCCAACCGATCACGGGTGCCATCTGCTTGACGGCCTGCCACGTTGGCTTTGGTGATCTGTGCCCGCAACCAGACCCGCAGATCCTCTGGGGCGCGCGATTGAGCTTCTACTAAAGCCCGGGCATGCAAGGCTGCGTAGCTGGGGTTGGAATGCTCATTGAGCCCGGCTAATCCGGTCCGAATGGTTTGGTGCTTCTCTGTGGAGACATGCTTTAGGGCTTGTTTTCGCGCCTGTAATTGGGCTTGCTTATCTTTCTCTGCGCGGCGGTGTTCTTCTTGGCGCAGTAGCTGTTCGCGGTGCAGTCGTTGTGCTTCTGATTCATCAGGCTGGCGGCTCGGAGTAGGCAGGGCAGTAGCCACAGGTGGGCTAAAGAGATCCTCGCCCCTGCCCATCCGGCCATAAGCTTCCTGCCGGGAGAGCTGAAGCTTTTTGATGAGGAAATCGACTGGGCGGGTAGAACCTACATGACGGCCTGCGTCTGAGCGTTCGCTGACCCAAGCAAAGGCGGCGTCGAGAAAGGTCTTTTTAGCCACAGTCTCTTCCAAGCGGACGAAGGCATCGCGCACATCGTCGAAAGCTACCTCTGCCGGATCAGACATCAGGGAAGTGAGCTCGCCCAGGGCACGATCGATGCTCTCGACGAGTTGTTCAGCCTGCTCTTTGGTACCCATGGGACCCCCTCCCTGGTATCGATTATATGTTCTATTATAACCGACCTGTCGGATCCCTCAACTCCCCAGATAGAACAACCGTTCTATTGCCCCCGTTTGTAGTGAGGTCCGAAACACCGCCAAAGACCAGCCACTCAAGCAGGCAACAGCGTCGAGGGGCGATCACTAGTAGTAATCATCAGCGCGTCCCTAGCTCGCGAAGCTGCCACATAAAGCAGCGCTCTTTCTCGCTGGAGAACATCCGCAACCTCGGCTTCGCCCAATCCATGCAATTGATAATCCCGCGGCATCGAATTCTCGTTGACATCGAGCAACACCACATGGGTAAATTCCAGCCCCTTGGCGCTGTGCATCGTCATCACCGAGACTTCCGCTTCAGCCGCCGCGGTGGCCTGACGGGTCTCTACAACGTTGAGCCCTGCCTCTCTGAACTGGGCCACAATCTGCTTGACTAGGAACTTCGTCCGCGTCAGTACGCCGACATGAGCGTCGGGAGATTCCTCCAACCACTGCTTGATCTGCTCGATCGCCAAAGAGCGTTCCTCAGCCAGGTTTGAAGCGCGAGCAAGGATCGGCGCAGGGCCTTGACGCGAGGATCGATAACCAACGGTCGAATCAAGTTCATCGGTGCTGCCGTGCCATAGCTGGCCGTCGAGAATGGCCACGGCATAGTCGAGGTTTTGCGCAGTGGTGCGGTAGTTGAGACTCAGCCGTCGAGAAGCGCGACCCCGAGTGGAGATACCAAACCGGCTCAGCACCAACCGCTGACCGTAGATGCGTTGGTGAGAATCTTCCGCCAGGAAGATGTCATTGGGGCCTTCCGCCACACAGGCCCGCAAGAAACGCCAATGTCCGGCGTGGAAATCCTGCGCCTCATCAATGATGACGTGGTCGAAGAGCTTGGGCTGGTCGCGATTGGTCAGAACCTCCGCAGCCAGCACTGCCAGCATGGGCCAGGTGAAACGATCCTGAGATACGCACTTTTTAGTAAATACCTCCATCACCTTCCACACCGCCTTGCGTTCCCGACGATTGAGGCTGGTGCCCCGACCTGGCCGCGGAACCCGAAGATAATCGGCCTGCTGCGTAATCCCGCCAGCTAACACCACGGTCGAGTATTCCTGAGAGAGGAACTCCGGGTTGGCCTTCTCGGGGACTAACTCCACGGCGGCCAAAGTGAGCGATTGCTCCCAGATTTCCTGTTCATCCCGGCTATCTAATGGGCCTGGTCGCACGCTAGCTTCTATGCCCAGGACTTCCTGGACTGCAGCGGCAAGCTCGTCGTTGCGGGCATATTTGAGGACTCGGAAAACCAACGAGTCGATGCCGGAAATCCACAATCCCGGAGCCCCTTGCGTCGAAGCTTCGGGAAAGCGCGGATTAAGCACATTCATCTGAGACTTCAGAGATTCCGACAGCGTTCTCGTATAGGTAGTCAGCAGCACCCGCGGGCTGTGCTGGCCAAGCGTGGGGGCCTGCCCGCGTCGGGTGACCAGTTCGTTGGCGCGGTGAATAGCCACCACTGTTTTCCCCGTACCGGCACCGCCAAAAACTCGACCAGAGCCGCTGAAATTAGCATCAATGACTGCCTTCTGGCTGGGGTGGACAAAGATCCGCCAGGCATTGAAATCTCTGGTCTCGATGATCGCTTTGAGCGCGTCCTCATCGGGTGCATAAGCAAATTCCATCGCTGCCGCTGGAGTGTGCAAACCTTCGAGGAGTACCTCATCGGACTCTTCCGGCTGCTTCGTGGCGAGCGTATCTTCAATGCTTAAGTCGTGGCGGACCTGTTCGATACTGAAACCTGCCACCAGCGAGAGAATCGCATCAAGCTCCCATTGCGGGCTATCTGCCAGCAGTGAATCCAAATCGCGTTCATCATCGACGGCAAAGACCACTGCGGTAGCCACCGGAGAAATACCCAGTTGCTCTTCTAAGATCGCCTGGGTCAGTCCCGCCTCAGTGAGCACCTTTCCCGGCGAATCGCTTATCGACACCGCCGGAGCCACAGCATCCACAGAGTCCACGGTGTCCACAACATCCGTAGCATCTGCAGCAGCTTCGGCCACCGCTGCCGCCGCGATCTTCTCCGCTGCTAACTTCTTTGCCCGAGACTCCACCTCCGCGGAGATATCTACACTAGATAGCGCACTCGGTGTTTCCGCAAAACTCAATTGAGTAACGCCGCTGACTGGGTTCGAGCGCATCGAAACCGTCGCCGCGAGCTCGTAGGCTTCATCGTGATTACACACATCGATGAGCACGAAGTGCTTATCGTTATGCCCGGTGAGCTCGAACATCACCGCGCGGTACTGCTTATTGATCCGCCCGGTACGCACGCGCTTATCGCGGCTATTGTTGATCGGCTCCACATGCAGCGATGGATTGGTCGGATCAGCCATCAGCTTTTGCATAAAGGCCATGATTGGCTTGTCTAGCCCGTCTCGGACCGTGAACCTTTTGTGGAGCGTTAGTTGTGCCATGGTGTCCTAGTTCTCGTTTTCTTCTGTGCCAGCGACTGCTTGGAAACTAGCCGGTAGGGGACCGTCCACGATTAGGGAGACATCGACCGGGGTCCACTGAGTATCGGTCAGATCACTCTCTCCACCAGGGTAGACAATGGCTAGCTGCTGCTTGGTCCACGTCGCGATGGTCATCACCGAAGAGATCTCCTCACCGGTGCTATCTGGCAGGCTGATCCCGGCACGAGCCAGCTTCTCCAACGCGCTATGGACTTGTGGCTCATCATCGAAGTCGGCGATGACCTCGTGCCAGGGGTCAGGGTTGGAATGTTCGGTCCGAGCGGAATGGAAAGCGGGGGACAGCGCGCCGTCGATAAGCGAATCAATTCCATATGCCTGCCAAGAGGTATCTGCCAATGCCTGGGCATCCTCGGGGTAGACCACCACCAGGTTTCGATCGGACCAGGCGACGATGGTCATTACCGAAGCGATTTCCTCACCGAAGCTACTAGGGGCAGCCACTCCCGCCAGGGCGAGCCGTTCTAGGGCAGCCAAGACCTGCGGTTCATCATCGTATTCGGCTATTGCCTCCTGCCAAGCGCTCGGCAGTGCGGCCTCATCCACGCCAACATCAGTGTGCTTATCGACGCCCGCTTCGATCACCGTCGCCTCTACCTGCGACGTGCGCTCACTAGTGATCCGGGCGTTGTCGGGGTGAAGATAGAACAGGTTGGCCAGGGATAAGAAGAGATTCCAGGCCGCCTGGTTAATCTGACCGCCATCCGACGATAACTGCAGGTGCGACTGCTGTCCCACTAGTGTGACCTCGACCCCATTGAGGTACTGTGCCCGGTTATCAGATGCCCCAGTCACTGCGTGCAGGGCTACCGCCAATGAGATCTTCTCCCATTGCTCAGGTGCTGGATCTGCCAGCACTGCCAATAACTGGCTGAGGGGATCAAGAATAATCGTGCCCAAACGCGCACTCGCCAGATTGAGCATGCTGGCGATCTTGGGCTGCAGCGGTTGTTTGAACCACACCGGGAAATCCGGGACCGCATGCGCATCGGCTGCGCGATGTTTCTCAATATCTGCCCAAGTCATCGACCACGGCAGAATGCCCTCGTCATAGAGCCGATTGCGCTTGAGCACATCGCCATGCACTCGCTCATTGACCTGAGAGATATGGAAGGCCGCACCATCAAGAAAGATCGCAATATCGCGGAGATTGGGATCATCCGTATCCAAGTAGAAATCCGGCCGAGTATGGCCGAAATCAACCTGCTCACGCATCCGCCAGGTATGCGGCTGCTGCGGGAAAGAGAACGTCCATTCCGAACGCCCACCACGGACCTGCTTAGTTAAAGCCACATCCCGAGTGCTCAACGTCGCCCGGAACTGATTGAGAAATAGTGCCTCCAATTTGCTGCGACTACTGGTCTCTGGTTTGTGCTCGATGATATTGGCCGACCAATGATCAACGAGTGGATCGCGGTCCTCACCAGGGTGCAGGTCATCGCACAAGAGCTTGGCCAAGGCAGCTTCTGCCGCAGCCCGAGAAGTCGATTCTTCCTGCCCACGCGGGGCATAGGGCAGCAAACACTCCGGGCAACTGCGTCGATCGTCCAAAGCGCACGCACAGTCGCGGACCCGGGTATAAGCCTTAGTGAGCAGACTGCGCACATCCTCGACCTGGGTAAATTGCGTGAGATAACCAGTACCACCCGGTACCTGGTCATGCAGCAATAGTGCATCAGAGGCAGTATCGCCCGATCCCAGACGCACCGTAGCCACTTCCAAGTGAGTGGGATCCCCGCCCAACACCTCCTTGAAACCCAACTTGATAGCAGCAATCACACTGGGCACCGTGAGGGTATCGGCCACCGTGAGTAACTGTGGGAGAAATAATCGCACACCCTGCGTGCTCAACGTCCGGCCCAGTGCGAAGGCAATCGTTTCCTCTTCGGCTGCCGTGCGCAGCCGGCACCACGGCCGGTGATCCTGCCAGCGATTGCTGCCTGCCTCAGAATCGATATGCCCACAATGCCGACATACCCGAAACAGGGGAGCATCGCTCTCTTGAGCAGCGAGCATCCGCTTCTCACCCGGGCCCTTGCCCAAATTCAACCAGCGCAGCTCCACCCGGGGCAGATGTTGCACACCGAAACCAGACCCCGAGAGATACCAAGATTGACCAGCTCCGCCCTCGGGCACCACCGCGCTGAGGGTGCTGTGGAAACGCATCTGATTGCGGTCATCCCGACGATCATTAATTGCAGACCTGGTCTGCTCGACCTCGGCAAAGACCTTCTTCATCTGCACCACATCGATGAGCTGATTGAGATCAGCAAACTGCGGGTCCCCACATTCTGGACACGCCCCCGAGATAGCCTTAGCCGCCGGGCTGGTTGCCTCGATTCGGGAATAAGAGCACGACGGGCATAGCCGCCATTTCTCCACCGTGGAGCCTTCCGCACCCAATTCCACACTGTCGATAGTCGCGGCAATCCCTTGGGCATAAAAAGTCGCGCCAGGTGCCAACTCAAATAGAGCAGAGGAAATACCGCGGGAATAATCCACCCGCCGAGTATCAAACTCCAAGGTATCGGGCTGCATGAACGTCACCGATAGCTGCAGCTCCACCGCATCATCAAGCAAGGTGAAGTTAGGCAGCAGGCCATAGCGTTCCATCGAAGAGATCCAATAATCGCCATTGACGGTCTCTGAGAGTTGCTTACGGATAAACCTCAAAGCAGCCTTGGTCGAGCGAGCCTGAGCCTTGGTGTCATCATCAGCACCGGGAGCCTGCTGCTGCTTGTGCAGCTGCTGATCGCGTGTTTCCAACACCGACTGCTTATGAGTCAGCTCCTTTTCCAGGTCATTCCATCGCTGCCGGGCCTCAACGAGATCTCCCGACAAACTCTTCGGGCCCTGTCCACTGGCCCAAGAACGCAACTCAGCTAGTACCGCGTCACCTGTGTGGCCCTGGAGAGTAGAACAAAACTCATCGAGTTGATGATCGAGGCCGCCCTCAATCACGTCTGTCAACACATCGATAACCGTGACCGCGGAAGAAGAGGGCGAAGAGAAAAAGACATCGCGTGCACGCGAAGGACTAGCCATCTTCTCGCTTAACCGAAGTCGGTCCAGCAGATATGCAGTGAACTGGCGATGCAAAATCTCCTGAGCAGAAAGGAAAGCCGCAGGAGCAGCCACCGAACCAGCAATCATGCTCAGCGGTTTCTCCAACGCCGGCAACGCCATCCCGCGGCCCCGGATCAGCGCAATGATCAACGAGTTGCCCGTGAGACGACCAGCACGGCCCACCCGCTGGAGATAACTAGCCACCGTATGCGGCAAAGACGCCAGCATCACCGTGGATAGATCACCGATATCAATACCCATCTCCAGCGTAGGAGTGGCAATCAGAACATTGGGAGCATCAGGGGAATCGGTCTGCTCAGCCTTAAACTGCTGCTCAAGACGGAAACGATCCTGATCATCCAATAAACTCGTGTGCTCACGAGAGACCACCGTGCGGGTGTTCGTCGTGGAATACAACCGGCGGTAGTAATTGCCTTCAACACCGACCACCTCATGGGTACCCAAACAACCCGTACTAAGACACGGCGACCCGACCAAGACCTGGCGCACATGCGCAGGCACCCCCAGCCGAGAACGGCAAACCCCGCATTCCAATGCCTCAGTAGTCTCCTCAGCCAGCACCACAATGTTGTCTGGTGAGAGGAAAAAGACTGTCGCAGCAGTGGAGGTTTCTACTGAACCTAGGACTCCGCGCCGGGCCAATTCCTTCATCAACGCGGTCACCGCAGTAGCAGCGTCATGGGTGGTAATCCCCAATGCCCGGGCGCTCCACCGCGCGAAAGTACCGCGGGGGCTGGCCGTTGGCATCGTCGAATCCGCGCCCTTGGCAGCCCTCTTTAACGGTTTTCCCGCGCGAGGAAACTCCGGTGCGCCACCCTTAGCGAAACCGGGCATACCTTGAGCGCGAGAATTACGCCTATTTAAATGAAAGGCATTGCAATCATCGTGGAGATAAGCTCTAAACCACTTGTGGTTAATGCCGCCGCGAACTCGAATGATCTCGACGATGCCCCAGGCCCACGCCAGCGAATCGACCGTGTCTAGCGGCAGCGTAATTCCCTGCAACGCCGCATCAGCGGCGGCATTGAGAACTGCATCATCAACATCAACACTGGCGGTGAGCGTGCCCGTAGAAACCAACGAGCGGGCCAGATCGGCCCGATCACCGAACTCTAGAGCCACATCTAAGGCCAAACGATCGGCAACCTTCTTGGCCGCTCGACGGCGTTCACCAGCGGTAGCACTGGGGGACCAATAGGGTTGGAAACCCGGAAACTCAGCGATCTGTGGGGGAAGAAGCTCATAGCGTGCGCGCGGATCATCCTTGGCCATCGTCAAGAGCCGATCTGGTAGCGAAGCCAACGTAACGGCATCGCTTCCGACGGCTTGGCGCAAGAGAGTACGTAGCGCGAAGGTGCGTGCTCTGGCCTGAACAAACCCGGCCCGGTGGGCAGCATCTTGCACCGAGTCAGTAAAGACCAAGGTCTTTTTCTCCCGGTCGGAGAGTGATTCCAGCCCAAAGAGATTAGACAGGGCCACTGAGAGCAAGGTGGCCACCGAGGATCCGAGATAGCGAATAGCATCGGTTTCCCCACATGATGGGCACGCGCCAGCATCAGCCAGCTCATCTTGGTTGTCCCCGGCATAAGTCAATACCGGCACCACTAAGCCACTGTCCAAGGCCTCATCAGTCGGTTGACTTGAACTCATGGCAGGCAGACGCATATCCAGCCACAACACCCGACTGTCATCATCGGTAGCGCGCCCGCGTCCGGCCAGGTTCTGAACTGTGCCATCGAGCCCACCGCGCAGCTCCGGGGTGGCATCGATGAGCGGGCGCTGGCGCTTGGCCGCCGTCATCGAACCGCGGCGGATATTCTGGGGATTGATCTCTGGGGAATCATCACCCGGCTGGAGAGCAATCATCCATCCTGAGCGCCCACAGTTGCGGCAATAGCAGGCTGGCAGCCACGCATCAGCAGCATCTGGGTTAGCTTCCCGCGGGCCATCATCAGACCAACGAAAGAATGAATCAGTGGCATCAGAAGAGACCACTCGGTCGATGCGGGAAAGCTCACGAACCCACAGGTGAGTCTCCACCCCGGGAAGCTTCTTTCCCTCCCAGCCACCGCGGATTCTGCCAAACTCAGCGCGCAGATAGGCAATCTCGGTCAGAGTATGAGCCAAGAATTCGGCGGCACCATCGCCCGGCAGCCGCTGGGTTTCCTGGTCCAGAATCAATTCCACCAAGCTTGGCCCATCGGCCGGACTGTGTTTGGCCATCGGGTGAGCCTGCGCAGCATGCTCTAACACCGCAATCGTCAGTGGATGTTGCGCATAAGCTGCCAGCGCAGCAATGAGGTCAGTGCTCTGGCAGCCATAAACCTGGCGGCAGAAAACCTCATGCACGCTATCTTCCAGTGTGCTGCCCGCACTGATCAGCTGGGCAATCTCGGCATTGATCTCAGCGATCTCTGCCGCCGTGGGCAGATCACGTCTCCTCTTAACCGGACTACCCACAACATCAGCGACCGTAGCCTGCCACTGGGGGATGGTCTGCTTCGTCTCACCGACGACCGCATCAACCGCTAAGCGCTCGCCGAAGATGGTGTGGGCGAATGCCAGCATGGAGGAAGAATCCCCCTCACTGCCCAAGGTCGCGGACGTAGCCACCGGAGTGACTGCACCTAGTGGTTGGTCTTGGGCTAGTGGCAGCCCAGCCAGAAAATTAGCTGGCTGGTGCTTTTTCAGCATCAGCCCCAATCGACGCAACAACAAGGCCACATCAGTGCCTTGAGCACCGTCATAAGTATGGAACTCATCGAGCACCAGATACTGCAGGGAAGTGGCAGACTTTTCCCACATCCCGCGGTCAAGCTCTCGGATGAGCAATTGGTCGAGCATTTTATAGTTGGTCAATAAAATATCCGGCGGGGAGGCCCGAATAGTATGCCGATCAGTGATCAAGGATTTAGCCGTGACCTTGGTGCCAGATTTACCAGCCTGATCGCCGGTATAAATACCGGCAGTGACCCCAGCCAACTCTGGATGAGCGCTGATCAATGACGCCAAACGCTCAGCCTGGTCATTGGCCAGTGCATTCATGGGGTAGAGCAATAGCGCCTTAATCCCCGGTCCCGGATTACGCCGGCAATGATCAAGAATGGGATAGAGGAATGACTCAGTCTTACCTGAACCAGTACCAGTGACCACCAACGTGGGATCAGGCCGCCGCGGAACTCCATCACGTACTGAAGCAAGACGTTCGAAGGCTTGAGCCTGGTGGCGGTAGGGGACAAAATCCTTGGGCAGCCAGCCCAACAGCCCTTGCCAGTTAGTTGCCGGAGCATAGGGCAGACGAGTGCGCACATAAGGTCCGTGGAACATGCCGGAATTAGGCGCAGTGAGAAACTCCGCCAACCGTCCCGCAGTAGTGGCATCTGCCAAAGAAAAACTGGTGGTCAGATATTCCGTTAGACCATCTTCAATATGTTCGGCAGCATGGACCGGCAACAGGCTAGACATTGAGCTAGATCATCCCTTGATATTTGGCATAGGCAGCACGCAGATCGGCCTCTCGATCAAGCACCCGGAAGGGATACTCGAAGGTATAGGACACCTTAGATTGCGGGTGAATCCAAGTGCGATCTTGCTCGCTGAGTTGGGCATCAGCTTTGAGCTTCTTCTGAAGCTTGAGCACATCTTTGGCCACCTTGCGGCCGTGTGCATCAAAGTGATCTTCCTGGTCATAGCGGCGCATCACTGGGAATTGGGTGCGATAGATCATGCACAATTCATCCGCACTAATCCCTAACGACAACGCCACAATCGCATCGATCTCTATCTGCGCTTGCCGACGTTGTTCATCCAGCCGCAACGGAGTATCAACCGTCCATTCCTCCCCCGTGATCTCTTCCCAAAGCGGAGCATAGGCAGAGGTGAGGCAGTTGAGACGGAGGTAGAGACGAGCTGCCCGATCTGCCCAGTTACCTGAGAGATCAAAAGGCATTCCGCGAACTAAGTCGTTGAAGATATGCCCCGTTCCAGCTGACCTCACAAAATAATCAGCCAGAATACTACTCATCACTGCGCCAATAAGTGACAGTGCTGGAAGATCATTTGGGCAACGACAAGAGTTCACAGCATGAATATGTTTAGTCCCCGGAGGAATGATCGCTGGGTATAGAGTTCGAAAACCCGTGGTCGCTGCGAATTCCCGCCATGCAATCCGGAAGGTCGACGCCACCGGAACCTTCTCACCGTCTGCGCCCCAGTATCCGTAGTCGGCATCATAAGTCGGAATATCTCGGTTGGACAGATAGGCAGTCGCCGGAATGAAATCCTCCGGCATGGCCTCCAAATCGACCTCAGACCAATCTTTATTACTCTTCATCGTGGCATTAGGTTGCTTAACCATCGGTGTGGAGACCCCGAGGTGCGGCCCCTGAAGGATGACATCTGCCCAAGTATCTGGATGTTGCCAAGACGAGTCGAAGTAGCCTGCTTTTTTATCTGCTGTTTCATGCCAACCTGAGGAGAACTCCAGCCCAAGAGACTTCATCCGAGGTGCCTCCGATAGCTTCTTCAACACCGCTGCGGCCTGAGAGTTGACGGTGTAGACCATACGAGTCTCCAGCAGGGGAGTTTTGGGGTCTTCCAGGATTGATTTCCATACCTTGAGTTCATCTTCATTGACGTTGATGATGCGGTCTCGGTGGGGGCGCAGATCCCAATGTCCTGCGTTGTCTTTGAATCCGGGCAGTTCGCCAGTGCCGTTGTGGTGGAGTGAATCAAGGGCAGTTTGCGGGTGGTAAAGCGAGGTTGCGTTGAGGAAATTCGCATTTGTCCGAGGGGTTGAATAGACGTGAATACCGTATGTGACGTGATTGTCAATGTCGAAGAGCTTTAGCTCATTGACGAACTGCCAGTGACGACGGAGGCGTCGATAAGCACCGCTTCGCAGCGAAGCAGCTTTCTTCTCCGTGAAATGGGATTCAGGATGGATCAACGAGACCACGCCAGAATCAGCAGCATTAGCCCAGGTGCGTTCCATGAACCCGCGGTAGAGGTCAGGTTGTTGGCTTTTTAGATGCGGGTAGCTGGATAGATCACCTAGCACCGCAGCAGTGGCTACAGTCTCGCCAGTGCCTTTGACCACGGTGGTCTTTGACTCAGGATCTCTCCCAGTAAGTAATTCTCGCCGTTGACGCTTTTGCGCCTGGGTCGGCTTATGCGCGAGGTTAAACCACGGATCATGCTCCGAAAGCAGGGCATCAACGTCGGTCCGGGGACGAACCCACGGCGGATTACCCACCTGAAGGTCAAACCCACCACGCGACATCACCGAGGCGAAGTCTAGATCCCAATGGAAAAATGCCTGCTCTTTGGCAATCTTGCGGGCTACCTTCAACCACGGGTGGAGTTGATCAAGCTGATCTGCGGGCTTAGCCATCGAAAGCTCGATGTCGAATTTCTCAGTGGTGTCTAGTTCCTCCCACTGCAGACTAAATCCCAGTAGATACTGGCCCTTAGTCTTGACCTTGCTGGTGGTAGAAGAGCCGATGATATCGCGCAGAGTGAAGATCCACTCGTCGATATCCGGCAGGTTTACCGCCACGCCGTGTTCGACTACCACCTCAGTCAGCGGCCAGAACCACAGCGCGTTCCAGGCATTCATCACTAGCCGCAGGCGCTGGTAGGCACCATCGGCGTTGCGGAATAGCTCAGCCTCGATCTGCTGGCGGCCGATATTCTTGGCGGTTTTTTCGGTGTCTTTACCCCAAAGGTCAATATCCCTTCGGGCTTGATCTTCCGCGATACGCAAGCGCACCAACGCCAATTGCCAGAGGCGTTCTACCTGATGAGAGATGCCCTGTAGCTGTTTGATCTGTTGGGCAGTTAACCCCTTCTGGAGGGATTTGCGCCAGGCTTTAAGTGCTTTTTGCTCATCGCCAACGATATCTTTGAGGTCTTTAGCATCAGCCGTAGCCCCCCAGCCGTTGGAAGGCACCAGGAAGTGATGCACCCGGGAAGTCATTTTCGTTTCGACTTCTGGGTTATCGATGGCAGAGGCGAGAGTTTGTACTCCATCGCGCCTTGGTACCTGGGCGAGGTAGTTGCGGGTCTTGAGATCCTTGGTGGCGAACGTAGCCCGGCGCGTACCAATCAGCGAGTTGCCGTGGCGTAGGTGTAAGCCAAACCACGGGGCTTTAAGGTCTGCGGTCATGGTATCCAGCCAGAGAGAAATCTCGGCCAACTCCACAGCCGTCTTGTTCAGGTCCACTCCGTAGACTTGGTGAAGGGCAATATAGGCCTTGACCTTTTGTAGCTCCACGGTGCGTTCAGCTGCTGGAACCTGGCTGTCTAGCTCCCGCTCACGCAACTTGAGATAGAGCTCAGCTAATTGACGCACTGCTTCTACGGCGAAGGCACCAGAGCCCATCGCTGGTTCACAAATACTCACCGAGAGCACATCATCGGCGCTAGTTAGTCGACCTTCTTCCTGCAATACCTCGATAGCCTGACCGACAGTGAACTCCGTGAGCACCTGCGGACTATAGAAAGAAGCAGAGCGCTCCCGGTCGCGGGAGGATTGCCGGAACACGAATGCTCCAGCCTTATGCCGACGGTTGACCTTCTCTATCCCACCTTCGGCAGATTCTTGGTCAATCTGGACAAAGCAATCACCGGGTAGGCCATCGACTCGGTGCTCGGGCACAACCCACGAGCCCTTGGACGAATCCCCCTTGGGAGCTACCTCCAGCAAGTCTTCCCGGGCAATGAAGCCGGTATAGGACATCAAGCCCTCATAGACCTGACCCAATTCAGTCACCCCGAGGGTGGCGTAGGAAATAAACCCACGCTCTTGACCATTGCGCTGCCGAGTGAGCAATAGGTGTTCGAGCACGCGGTGCAGAGCATGGTTGGACAACCCGGAGCTATCAATAATCGAGGTAGCGGATGGCTGGAATAAGTCAGCGGAGAGGTTTCGGAACTCCAGACCTTCCTCACCAGCGGAATTATCATGCTCAGGATTGCTCTGGTTATGAGGATCATGGCCATGATCGACCAAACCGAACAGCAGATCCAAGCTTTGATAGAGGTGTGTTCCGCGCCGGGCTCGATCAGTTACCGGCTCGGAGAGAATCTGATCGCGCAGGCGGGAGAGCCCATAACCCTCGTCGTACTCCTGGGCACCGGTGGGCAGGATGTTGAGCTCAGGGGAAGCTTCGGCAAACAGCAGGAACAAGATGCGGTAGAGATAACGCAAAGACTGCTTGGCTAGTTCGTTGCCATCAATGTTCTCGGTGGGCAGCTGCTGCTGGCGGTGACGGTCCAACACATCATTGCCGATAATCTCGATGGAGGCTTTGACCGCACCACGTAATTCTTCAGAGACCTTGACAGCATGTTCGCGGGATTGCTCGATGGTCTGGGCCCACCAAGAAGTGCCATCGGCGGCCCGTTCGGTGTTTTCCCTCATCAACGAGACAGCTACCCGCTGCATCTCACCCTTGGATTTAAGGTCATTGCGCTCAATCGCTAGACCCAGATCAATAGCCAGGAAGCGGCCCAACGGCCAACTCTCACGCTCAGCGAGGATCACCCACGGTGCGGCAGTAATCACCACCATCGTCGGTGGGTTTTCAGAGAGGAAGATCTCGCTGACCAACTTGGCAGCAGGCATGGAGACAACTTTGTCCCCGTGGGATACCTCGCCGCGAGTGCTGGTAGTGAAGACATCTTCTGGCCCAGAAATAGGATCAGCAGCGATCACCGTGACACTAGAAGTGGGGGAGGCAATACCCATGAAACTCAGCTGCTGTTCGCCGCGTTCAACAATGAGCTTGCTGGTCTGTCCATAGCCAAGAGCATCACTAATCAGCCGATGAGTCTTATCAACCTGCGTCCTAGCATCAGGCCCATTGGGATCAAGCGTAGACAGCGCTAGCTGGAGATCATGACGCGCGGCGGTGAAACGGAGGAAAGGCGAAGCACCAGACTCTTGAGCTAGTTGGTTCCACTCCTTGATCCGATTAGCTACTTGCTTGCCAAAAGACTCTCCCTTGGTCTCATCGGTGGTCAGGTAGTGATCACTGATCCACTCCTCGACGTTGACGATGGAATCGAATGCTGCCATGACTGATTAACCTTCCTGTCCCAGTTGCGGGATAACCACCAGAAGCGGCCGGATGAGAGTTCTTTCGGGGGTCATTGATTTAAGGAGTGAGCGCTCTTGATCGATGAGGGGAGTGCTGCGCTTAATCGCCCTAGTACTAGCGCCAGAGTGGTGGTGTTGATCCCACTGCTCGGCTCGCTGGGACCAATGCTGAGTTCGCTCTTCGGCTTGGGTTCGGGCATCCTCACGAGTGAGATCCATGTGGCTGGTGGCTTCGGTGACAGCAGCGCTCAGGAGTGCCTTCAGATCCTCCGGAACAGTGGTTGTTCCCGTGTTGATTGCATTCTCACCTAGCCCTACGGCATTAAGCCAAGCAACCGGATCTGGGATGGTCTCGGCGCTGGCCCGAGGTATGCCTTCAGGTGCGTTCAGACCGAATTGCCCAGCGGTGGCAGTGATAAACGCGCGGGTGACCACTTGACCACGAGAATTGGTCAAAGTTCCCATCAATAAAACGGTGGGCTTAGCTACCTCGCCGGTTACTGCTGGAATCTCGTTTCGATTCATCGAGGACAGCGCTCGATCAGCTGCCCAATCCGACACTGGATGTAGGGGACCAAGGTAGTGCGCCTTGGGCCACGACTTCTCCGAATCTCCTTCTCTAGCTGCAGTGAGCTGCTGGTTTCCTCGGCTGAGCGTGGTCGCCAACATGAGATTTTCCTTGACCTTGCGATAGGAAAGATAGTCCTGCGGCAGGATATCCAACCGGCGGCGCAGATCCTCTGTCGGAGACAACTCCACGATCGCATTGCTGTGTTCTAAGAAATCCACCCCACCCTTATTCAACGAGGCCGAAGGCACGTTGTGGAAGGCCTCGTTGAGAGCGTCACGCAAATAGTCCACTTCTTGGGTATAGATACTGTCCCAAGCAGCTGTCGCCTGCTGATCCTCGATGCTTTCTGAAGCCTCCACCTCAGATAGGGAGAGGTCTTCAGTCAAAGTGTCATTGAGAGAGGCCAGCAACGCATCAATATCGAGGCTGTTATCTTCTACCTGCTCATCGGCGTTTTCGCGCCGGGCATGCGCACCGCTGAGGACTTCTTCTGGGGTGGCTACGGTTTGGTCGAAATCGCGTTGGCCCTGGAGCACCTTGCGGATCGCATCTTCCTCCCCACTGACACTGTGTTCACCCATCAAAGAGGATGCATCACCGAGCATGGAATGAGCCGCATGTTCGCGATCCATCAGCTTGGTCAGCACATGGAGCTCACCGATGGTGTCAGTACCCGCTGGGTCTAGGAGCAAGGTAGTGATTTGTGGCTGCTCGGTTTGCCCATAGCGGTCGATGCGACCATTGCGCTGCTGGATACGGATCAACGACCACGGAATGTCGTAGTGAACCAAGTTGTGGCACTGAGAATGCAAGTTCACACCTTCCGAGGCGACATCACCAGTAATTAGGATGCGCAGCTTGGTATCAGTTCTTTTGAACTCATCGATCAAACTCATTTGTTCGGTGTCAGAGAGCCCACCGTGCATGATTTTGACTGCCCCTTTGGGCATTTTCAGGTGCCGGCTGAGGTTGTCTTGTAGCCAATGCAGGGTGGCTACTCGCTCGGAGAAAATAACCACGCGGTTGGCAGAGCCCTTCTTCACCCCAATTGCAGCCAGATAATTCACCAAGGCCGCGTATTTTGCGGAGTTTTCTGGGGTGACCTTGCTGTTGAGCTCCGCTAGGTGCTCAAGGGCTTGGCGTTCTGAACTGGGGCCTGGAGTAATCCGAGACAGGCGACCTGCGACGGTTTCGGCCAAAGCAGCAGGGGAGGAGAGATATGCCTTGGTCAATGTCCACGGAAAGAGCCGATCCTTAGATACTGCGTTGGAACCAGGATGGGTCCAAGATTGGTGGAGTTCACGGGCCACCGCATTTTCCTCTGGGGAAGCATCGACCGGGATATTGTGTGGCTCTAAGCGCTTAGCCCACTTTGAACCGACGACCTGGGCAACCTCTGGCGTGTTGCGGTGTCGGCGGATGATCAACCGCTTAGCGGCGTCAGCATCAATGCGGCCATCGGGCAGCACCGACAGTGGATCGAGCAGCCGCAGAATCTCTTTGAAGGAGTTCGGATTACCGTTGTGCGGGGTAGCCGAGGCCAGAATCAACGATTCAGTGGTCGGCGCCAGCGTGCGGGCCAGCTCATTGTTCTTAGTGCCAGCATTGGTGGCGTTGTGGATTTCATCGATTACTACGGCATCCCAGCTGACCTTTTCCAGCTGTGCCCGGTATTTCGGTGATTTTAACGTATCCATAGACACGATCACCCGCGGATAGTAAGTAAAAGGATTTCGGGAGGCAGGTAATTTTTGCCTAACCTGCTGAATGCCGACAGAATCCAGTCGAACCAACGGAATAGAAAAGCGAGTCCATAGTTCCTGTTGGAACTGCTCCATCACGTGCTTTGGAGTAACCACCAGGATGCGTTGTCCGCGTCCGCGTCGGATGAGCTCGGCCAAGATCATGCCGATTTCTAGGGTCTTGCCCAGACCAACGGCATCAGCCAAGAGGATTCGCGGCCGGGTGTTCTCCGCCGAGAGGGCACGTCGTACTGCTGAGAGCTGGTAATCCAGTGGGTCAGCGAGCATTCGTGTAGCTACCGAGAGCTCTCGCTGATAGAGCGGTATCGGAGTCTGCCGCAGTGTGGACTCAATCCACAAACGAGCATGGCGATAGCCAGGGGAGTCATCGGGAGTGACTTCTACTTGCGTGGGATCAAAGACCCGCACCTCATCGAGGGCAGTATAAAAAGTAGCGGTGCTATCTCGTACATAATCAGATAATCCTCGCACCTTGAGGCGAAAACCATCAGTAGATCTAGCAACCCCAGTTACTAGCCACTGTTCATCGCGGACCTCTACGGTCACGCCGGGCGAAAGCTGATCGGTATTGGTGAAAGACATGAGAATTAGATTAACAGCCAATACGCTCACGCTGGACCACTAACCTGCACATACGTTCGCAATACCGGGCCGGCTTTTATTACTAGACTGGCGGATATGAATCCAGTTGGAATGTCTAAAGATCTGAGAACTAAATCTCTGTTGGCGTTCTACTTTGGTGGTGCTGTGGCGCGTGATCTCAATTTTGATCATGTGGACACTATTCGGAATGTTTCTAAGCGTGCCTACCGGGATGTTAATCGGACGATGCATGGCATTGGCGCTCTCAAGAATGCTGATGCCTTACGCGCGGAAATATATGCCTCGGTAATCAAGTTTGTGGCTGGGCTGGAGGAGTTTTCACACAAAGAACTCGGACCGCACACTCAGGAGGAGTTCAATCAGCTACATCGCGCGTGGTGTCTTGAAGCGATTGAAACTTTCTCCCGGTTTCCACATCACCAGCGGCCAGATTTTGGTCTGCACTACGGCCAAGCTCAGAAATGGCTGAATATGACACTGAAGTACCTAGCAGTGTTGGACCATCCTCAGGTGCGCTATGCCTATCCCTACCTCCACGTGCCGCTAGATTCGGTGGTATTCCGAATGGCTGAGGAGGATTTGAAGGTCAAGGAACCTTCGCTCAAGTGGTCAAGACTTGGTGAGAAAGCCTATCTTGCTTATCAAGATGAGCTCTATGCCGCGGTGAATGCTGATAGTACAATCACTAGATCAGTGATGGACTGGGAAGCTGAATATTGGATCAAGGGACTGTAATCCCTTGCAACCTCCACACCACGCCCAGGGATTTGGCCCAAGCACCTGCCAGCAGGTAATATCCGACGAGGCTTATTAGCGACTGCGGTCCGCAGCAGTTGCGCCACACCGAAGCTAGAGATTCTCTCAAAGCATCGGACTTACATTTCATGCGGTCTGAAAAAACGAAAGAAGCTTAAATCATGGCTCTTACTTCCGAGCAGAAGTCTGCAATCCTTTCCGAGTACGGCGTCCACCCGACCGACACCGGCTCTCCCGAGGCTCAGGTTGCAATGCTGACCTACCGCATCAACTCCCTGACCGAGCACCTCAAGACCCACAAGCATGACCACCACTCCCGTCGTGGCCTGCTTCTGCTGGTCGGTCGTCGTCGCAGCATGCTCAAGTACTTGGCTGCTACCAACATCGATCGCTACCGTGACCTGATCGCCCGCTTGGGCCTGCGTCGCTAATTGCGTCACCGAGCACTGTTAGTGCTCGCTTCACCCGCTGCATCTTCCCCTTGGAGAAGATCGGCGGGTTTTGTCGTTTTTTTAGGTGCTGGGGAAGCTGGGGGAGTTGGGGTTAAAAGGGGGCCGTCGATAAGCGGCATATGGTCTGGGTGTAGGTAGCTGGTAGGGTGGGAATTCGTTGTATCTAATGGACAGCACTACCGGTGGCACCGATGATCGCCGAAGATGATCTCTGAGGAGAGAAAATACATATGAGCAGTACCCCCAATGTGGCATTCAACGTCGATGAAGATTTCGGCGTCACTGAAGCAGTAGCCACGATTGACAACGGTGATTTCGGTACCCGCACCGTTCGTTTTGAAACCGGCCAGCTGGCCCGCCAGGCTGGTGGCTCCGTCACCACCTACCTCGATGATGACAACATGATGCTGGCCACCGTTACCGCATCCAACTCCCCGCGCGAGGGCCTGGATTTCTTCCCGCTGACCGTTGATGTGGAAGAGCGGATGTACGCCGCTGGTCGCATCCCCGGTTCCTTCTTCCGCCGTGAGGGTCGTCCCTCCACCGATGCGATCTTGGCTTGCCGTCTGATCGATCGCCCGCTGCGTCCGACCTTCGTCAAGGGTCTGCGCAACGAGGTCCAGGTCGTCATCACCGTGATGTCCCAGGACCCGGAAGATTACTACGATGTCGTTGCTATCAACGGCGCTTCCGCTGCCACTCAGCTCTCAGGCCTGCCGGTCTCCGGGGCCGTCGGCGGCGTGCGCATCGCCCTGTTGGTCGATGACAAGCACCCCGCCGGCCAGTGGGTTGCCTTCCCGACCCACGCTCAGCGTGAACTGTGCATCTTCGAGATGGTCGTCGCCGGCCGTATCGTCGAGCGCAAGCAGGGCCGCCGCAAGGTCGAAGATGTCGCCATCATGATGGTGGAAGCTGGCGCTGGCAACAACGTCGTCGATCGCGTCAAGCAGGGCGCTCCCGCCCCGACCGAGTCCACTGTTTCTGAGGGCCTGGAGGCTGCCAAGCCGTTCATCGCCACCCTGTGCAAGGCTCAGGCCGGTTTGGCCGAGCGCGCTGCCAAGGAAACCCAGGACTTCCCACTGTTTCCCTCTTACACCGACGAAATCTTCGCCGCTGTGGAGAAGAAAGCCAGCAACAAGCTCACCCAGCTGCTGACCCACAAGGGCAAGCAGGAGCGCGATGACGCTACCAACGAGCACATGGTGCAGGTTGAAGAGCAGCTCCTCGAGCGCTTCGAGGATGCCTCCAAGCAGATTCGTGCAGCCTATAACGCACTGATGAAAAAGATCGTGCGCAACAAGATCCTCACCGAGGGCTTCCGTATCGACGGCCGCGGTGTCGCTGACATCCGTGACCTCGGCGTCGAGGTCGAGCTAATCCCGCGCGCACACGGTTCCTCGCTCTTCGAGCGCGGCGAGACCCAAATCCTGGGTGTGACCACCCTGGACATGCTCAAGATGGTCCAGCAGATTGATTCGCTGTCCCCGGAGACCTCCAAGCGCTACATCCATCACTACAACTTCCCGCCGTACTCCACCGGTGAGACCGGCCGCGTGGGTTCGCCCAAGCGCCGCGAAATCGGCCACGGTGCACTCGCCGAGCGCGCATTGCTGCCGGTGATTCCTTCCCGCGAGGAGTTCCCCTACACCATCCGCCAGGTCTCTGAGGCTCTGAGCTCTAACGGCTCTACCTCGATGGGCTCGGTTTGTGCCTCGACTCTGTCGATGTACAACGCTGGTGTGCCGCTGCGCGCACCGGTGGCTGGTATCGCCATGGGCTTGGTCTCCGGCGAGATCAACGGTGAGACCGAATACGTCGCACTGACCGACATCCTCGGTGCTGAGGACGCTTTCGGTGACATGGACTTCAAGGTCGCAGGTACCTCCGAGTTCATCACCGCCCTGCAGCTTGATACCAAGCTCGACGGCATTCCTTCTAAGGTCCTGACCGAGGCTCTCGAGCAGGCTAAGGAAGCCCGCACCGAGATCCTCAAGACCATGGCTGAGGTCATCGAAGCTCCGGACGAGATGTCCGCACTGGCTCCGAAGATCACCTCCGTGAAGGTCCCGATGGCTAAGATCGGCGAGCTCATTGGCCCGAAGGGCAAGACCATCAACTCGATCACCGAGGAGACCGGCGCCGATATCTCCATCGAAGATGACGGCACCGTCTACGTCTCCGCTGCTACCGGCGAGTCTGCCAATGCCGCGATCGAGCGCATCAACTCGATTGCTAACCCGCAGCTGCCCAAGGTCGGCGAGCGTTTCTTGGGCACCGTAGTCAAGACCGTGCCTTTCGGTGCATTCGTGTCCTTGACCCCGGGCCGTGACGGCTTGGTCCACATCTCCAAGCTCGGTGGCGACAAGCGCATCGAGAAGGTAGAAGACGTGGTCAACGTTGGCGACAAGATCCAGGTCGAGATCGCTGACATCGACAACCGCGGCAAGATCTCGCTGGTTCCGGTCGAAGAGGACTAGTAGTTCTTAACTCTTAGGAGTGGCAACGGCCCGCCTGGTACTTTCCCTTATCTGGAAAGCCACCAGGCGGGCCGTTTTTTCTATTCTTGACTGTGCCTGTGAGCTAACAGGCATACGTAGAAGGTTTACTCAGCGACGAAATCAATGACTAGCCGGGCGGGATCTTCCAAAAAGGTCACGGAGTAGGGAAGGACTCGGTCCATGCCGATGACGTATTCGCTACGAGCTTCAAACAGGCTGGAGTAGACAACTTCATTGATAACGCCTGCACCAGCGGTAGTCTCATCCGCCATTTCATCTGCGGATTCCTCATTGGGGTAGGGGGTATAGAAGATCGCGACTTTGAGGGCGATCTCGCCGTCGACCTCAACGGGGAAGCCAGAGGCTTGTTGGATGGGGTTATCGGTGTAATAGGTATTCCAGCCTGGGGTGCCAGTGCCAGATAGATCAAATACCACTCGGTCAAAGCCTTCATGGCTGCCGACTCGCACGCCGGTGACCATCCAGTCGGAGGCACCCTCAGAGGAGTTTTGCTTGCCTGCCAAGCTCGCCTCCCCGAGGGCAGAAGCATCGGAAGCGCTGGTAGCCGAGGTGGTAGTTTCCGAGAGCGTGTCGGTAGCGCTGGCAGATGGCAATGGCGCGGGGGCTGCGGTGGAGGTAACCGTCAGCGGTGCTACCGAGCTGGGGGCGGAATTAGCTGCCGAAGCAGTGCCGTCGCGCCCATCATCGACGCTCGTGCAGGCGCTGAGGACCAGCGAGCCGGCGGCCAAGGCTCCGACAGCGGACAACCGATGGAGGTGGGTGAGAGTGCTCATGGTTTCCCACGTTAGCGGTTGTCGGCTCAACATCGGCAGAATTGGGGAGGACAAGGCGGTGAGTGGCGCCTGTGCGCAGGCAGGGGCAAAGCGACCGTCGAGAAGCAGGGGGCAAGGTCCACGGCCTAGACTGGCAAGCTGGTAGCAAACATCTGACACAGGAGGAATGCATGACGATCAAGGTTGGAGTTCTCGGAGCTAACGGGCGAGTGGGATCAGCAGTATGCGATGGCGTGGAAGCCGCGGATGATCTGGAACTAGTCGCACGTATTGATAGCAGTGATGACCTGCACACCCTGGTGAGCTCTGGTACCCAGGTGATTGTTGATTTCACCACGCCAGATGTGGTCATGGACAATCTTGAGTTTTGCATCAGCCACGGCATCCACTGTGTGGTTGGCACCACCGGTTTTGACGCCGATCGCTTGGCCACCGTGGAGTCCTGGTGCGCGGCTGAAGGCGCGGGCAACCTACTTATTGCCCCGAACTTTGCTATCTCTGCGGTACTGGCGATGACCTTTGCTAAGCAGGCCGCTAAGTTCTTCGACTCCGCTGAGGTCGTGGAATACCACCATCCCAATAAGCTGGACGCACCTTCTGGCACCGCAGTCCATACTGCCCACGGCATTGCCCAGGCACGTAAAGATGCTGGTCTTGGTCCGATTCCGGATGCCACCACGCAGTCGCTCGAAGGGGCACGAGGTGCGAATGTTGATGGCGTGCGCGTACACGGAGTGCGTATGACCGGCATGGTTGCGCACGAAGACATCATCTTCGGCACCCAGGGCCAAACCCTGACTATCCGCCAGGATTCCTATGACCGCACCTCCTTCGTTCCCGGAGTGTTGGTGGGCGTGCGCGGAATCGGCTCCCACGACGGACTGACCGTGGGACTCGACGGCTACCTGGAGATCTGATCGTGGCCAGAGCCGTCGAACTTGACGTTCAGTTGATCGCAGCGACCTCGTTTACCCCACCAAACGGGGTGGATTGGGTGGCCGATGAGAGCGCCTCCGATGCTGAAGCCTTGGTGGAGTTTTCCGGGCGTGCTTGTTATGAGTCTTTTAATAAGCCCAACCCGCGCACCGCAGCCAACGACGCTTATCTTCGCCACATCATGGAAGTTGGCCACACTGCGCTGCTGGAGCATGCCAGCGCGACCCTGTATATCCGCGGGCTATCGCGCTCAGCCAGCCATGAGTTGGTCCGGCACCGGCACTTTAGTTTCTCGCAGCTATCCCAGCGCTTTGTCCACCCCGATGATGCCGAAGTTGTGGTGCCGCCGCTGATCAACGAAGACCCGCAGCTGCGTGAATTACTACTCAATGCCGTCGATGAGACTCGGTTTGTCTACCAAGAGCTGCTCGACGCCCTCGAGGAAAAGCTGCAGGATGAGCCCAATGCTCTACTGCGAAAAAAGCAGGCCAGGCAGGCTGCTCGGAGCATTCTGCCCAATGCCACCGAGTCCCGCATCGTGGTCAGCGGTAACTTTCGCACCTGGCGACATTTCATCAGCGCGCGTGCCACAGAACATGCAGATGTAGAGATCCGGGCCTTGGCAGTTGCCTGTTTGCGCCGTTTGACCGAGCAATCCCCAGCGCTGTTTTCTGACTTCCAGATCACCACGCTAGATGATGGTTCTGAGATGGCTGTTAGCCCCTATGTCGCAGAATTCTAAGCAGGGGCTCATGGGTTGTTAGGCAGTCCTAGCTAGACGCGTGAGGGCAATGCGCCGGAAACTACCGGGAACAGGTACTCTTAACCACCATGAGTACAGGTTTGACAGCGCAGACCGGAGCCGAACACTTCGGTACCGTCAGCGTCGCCATGGTCACCCCTTTTGACCGTGACGGCGCCCTAGATATTGAAGCTGGACGGCACCTCGCCGCGTATTTGGTTGATAATGGCCTTGACGCGTTGGTTCTTGCGGGAACCACGGGGGAGTCTCCGACGACTTCGGTTGCTGAAAAACTAGACCTGCTCAAAGCAGTGAAGGAAGAAGTAGGCGATCGCTGCAAGCTGATCGCCGGCGCTGGTACTAATGACACCGCCGCCTCCATAGAGCTGGCACGGGCTTCCGCTCAGGCAGGCGCAGATGCGCTTCTAGTGGTCACCCCGTATTACTCGAAGCCCAGCCAGGAGGGCGTCTTCCAACACTTCTCGGCAGTCGCCGGGGCCACTGATCTTCCCGTGTGCCTCTACGACATCCCCCCGCGTTCGAGCATCCCGATTGCCGCGGATACCATCCGCCGCTTGGCGGAGATCCCCAATATTTTGGCGGTCAAGGACGCAAAGGGCAATATGGCCGAATCCGCTGTACTGATGCGGGAAACAGGTCTGGCCTGGTACTCCGGCGACGATCCACTGAATATCCCTTGGCTCTCACTGGGAGCTACTGGTTTCATCTCCGTCGTCGGCCACGCCGCACCCCGTGCCCTGCGTGAGCTACACACAAGTTTCGAGGAAGGCGACCTCGCCCGTGCGCGGGAAATCAACGCCACTGTACTGGCCCCGCTGATCTCCGCTCAGGCACGCCTGGGTGGAGCCAGCATGGCTAAATCAGCCCTGCGCTTGCAGGGCATCGAGGTTGGAGACCCGCGTCTTCCAGTCGTCGCCTGCGATGAGCAGGAGATTGCTGGTCTCCGCCGTGACATGGAAAAGGCTGGAGTCCTTTAAATATGACTGAATCCCGTAATCGTCCCCGGAAGGTCACCCGCAAAGCGGGTCCGCCGGAGGCCAACAGCGGAGCTGAGAACAACACCGCAGCTGAATCGCCGGTCTTCCAAGCACCTACCACGGAGACGAACGGCGGCAGCCCGAAGGCAGCCGCCGACACCACGGGGGCTTCTGCAGCACCCGAAAAGAGTGAGAACAACCGTGGTGGCGAGAACAACCGTGGCGGAAACCAGGGCGGAAACCAGGGCGGAAACCGCTCTCGTAACGGCAGCAACAAGCGTGGCGGCCGCGGTGGCCGTGCTCGTAACAACAACTCTGAGCGCGGCGGAAACCAGGGCGGAAACTCCCATGGTGAACGCGGCGGCAATCAGGGTGGCAACCGCAACCGGAACCGTAACCGCAATGACCACAACGGTGGCGGTCGACGCAACGTCGTTAAGTCCATGCAGGGCGCGGATCTGACCAAGCGTCTGCCGGCCCCGCCGCCTGCACCTAGCAATGGCCTGCGCATCTACGCTCTCGGTGGTATTTCCGAAATCGGCCGCAACATGACGGTCTTCGAATACAACAACCGTCTGCTCATCGTTGACTGTGGCGTTCTCTTCCCCTCTTCCGGTGAGCCGGGTGTAGACCTGATCCTGCCGGACTTCGGTCCGATCGAAGATCACCTGCACCGCATTGACGCACTCGTGATCACCCACGGCCATGAGGATCACATCGGAGCTATTCCGTGGCTGCTCAAGCTGCGCCCGGATCTGCCGATCTTGGCCTCGCGCTTTACTCTCGCGCTGATCTCGGCCAAGTGCCAGGAACATCGCCTGCGCCCGAAGCTGATCGAGGTCAACGACAAGTCTGACGAAAACCGTGGACCGTTCAACATTCGGTTCTGGAATGTTGACCACTCCATTCCGGACTGCTTGGGCTTGGCTATCAAGACCGGCGCCGGCTTGGTCATCCACACCGGTGACATCAAGCTTGATCAGACCCCGCCGAGTGGCCGTCCCACCGACCTGCCGGCACTGTCTCGCTTCGGCGATGAGGGCGTCGACCTGATGCTGTGCGACTCGACCAACGCCACCACCCCGGGTGTCTCCGTCTCTGAGGCTGAGGTCATCCCGACCCTGAAGCGTCTGATCGGTGAGGCTAAGCAGCGCGTTATTCTCGCTTCTTTCGCTTCCAACGTCTACCGTGTGCAGGCTGCCGTGGATGCCGCAGTGGCCAATGGTCGCAAGGTTGCCTTCAACGGCCGCTCGATGATCCGCAACATGGAGATCGCCGAGAAGCTGGGCTACCTCAAGGCACCGCGTGGCACCATCATCTCGATGGAAGAAGCTTCCCGTCTGGCTTCCCACAAGGTCCTGCTGATCACCACCGGTACCCAGGGTGAGCCGATGGCAGCACTGTCTCGCATGGCACGTCGTGAGCACCGTCAGATCACCGTCCGTGATGGCGACATGATCATCCTGTCCTCTTCGCTGGTTCCCGGCAACGAGGAAGCTGTCTTCGGTGTCATCAACATGCTCGCGCAGATTGGCGCGACTGTGATCACCGGCTCGGACGCCAAGGTCCACACCTCTGGCCATGGCTACTCCGGCGAACTGCTGTTCCTCTACAACGCAGCTCGTCCGAAAAACGCCATGCCCGTCCACGGCGAGTGGCGCCACCTGCGCGCCAACAAGCAGCTGGCTATCTCTACCGGCGTCGACCCGAACAATGTCGTCCTGGCACAGAACGGCGTCGTCGTCGATCTGGTTGATGGCCACGCCAAGGTCGTTGGACAGATCCCAGTGGGCAACCTCTACGTCGATGGCGTGACCATGGGCGATGTGGATGCTGACGTGCTTGCAGATCGCACCAGCCTCGGTTCTGGCGGTCTGATCTCGATCACCGCCGTGATTGATAACCGCACCGGCCGGTTGCTGGAGTCTCCGACGGTATCGACCAAGGGCTTTTCTGATGATGCCAAGGCCATGATGGCCGAGGTTCGTGAGCTCTCGGAGAACACGCTCAATGATCTGGCAGCGGAAGGGGAGAACAACCCCTACCGGATGGTTCAGCAGCTGCGCCGCAAGGTCTCTCGTTTTGTGGAGCAGAAGTGGCGTCGTTCCCCGATGATCCTGCCGACGGTGGTCCCGATGTCCTCTGAGGACCGGAGCATCGATGAGTCGGATCTGAAGGCTACTCGCCCTTCGCTCTAACTGATCTCTATCTGAGCTAAGCCCATGCACCCTGGCACTGTCACAAGAACTCGTGGCTATGCTGGGGTGCATGACTTTTGCCAGTACCGAACGAAGTAGCCTTGCCAAGCTCATGCTCGAACTAGGACCGGATGCTCCGACCCTCTGTGAAGGGTGGACCACTCAGGACATGGCTGTCCATCTGTTGATCCGAGAAAACCAGCCGCTAGCTGCCGGCGGAATGTTTGTCCCGGCTCTTTCTGATGTGTTGGACAAGGCCACGGCGAAGGCCAAAGCACGGGACTACACAGAGGTGGTGTCTGAATGGGCGGCTGGTCCAGCCAAGTTCAGCCCGGTCCGCTTGATTGATCCGTTGATGAATACCGCTGAGCATTTCATCCACCATGAGGATGTGCTCCGCGGATCGGGTGAGATCAATCCCCGCGAGCTAAGCCACGTGGTTAACGGTCAGCTGCACAAGGCACTGTCGACTATGGGGCGCAAGATGTTGTCAAAGAGTCGGGTGCCAGTTGTACTTCTCCCCACCGATTTTCCGCGCATTGTGGCGGCAGATCAGAAGGGAGTTTCCCCGGATGGGGAGGCAGTGGTTCGGGTATCGGGCGATGTTGGAGAGCTATTGCTGTGGGCCTATGGTCGCGATGCGGTCAAGATCACGGTGGAGGGTGACCCGGAAGATATTAAGAGGTCAGGCGTGTAGGCTTGACTTCTCTATGAAAAATTGCGTGGCTCCTATCGGTGTGGCTGATGTGAATAGTGTGGTCTGAACTACTACAGTTGGGCCCATGTCTGCACGTAACTCGGCGCCCCGCACCACCAAGCGCTCATCTTCCCGGACCGGCGAGGTCGATCGAACCCGCCCGTCCGGGAGCACTCGTTCGCGGACGGCCAATAACAGCCCATCAGCGGCTCCTGCTACCTCGGCGTTCCGCGCAGCCGAGACCTCCCAAGAGCGAACCGGCAGTGCCTTCCGCGCCGTCGGTGATGGAATCGGGACGGTATTTTCCGCCACTGCCCGCGGGCTCGGCGGGCTCACTCGCTCCATCTCGGCCAGATCTCAGTCTGATGAGGATGGGCTTTTCGAGGATGATTCGGCCACCACGGTGATCTCCCGGAAAGACTCCGCTAGCAAAAAAAATACCAAGAAGGAGACTGGGACCACGAAGTCCAAGAGTGCTCGATCGGAAGCTACAGAAGATGTAGATGAGCTCGAGGATGCAGAAGCAGACCTTGATGGATTGGCATTAATCCTCATTGGCTTAGCCGCCGTATTAGGCGCCTCAGTCTGGTTAGATATCGCTGGCCCGATCGGCGCTGCCATCTCCACTGCCGTCCACCTCATTATTGGCGCCGGAGCCCTAGTGCTTCCCGTGGCTTTGGTTGGCTTGGCCGTCGTACTCATGCTCAATCTGCGACAAAGCCCGGGCAATCGAACCCGAGTAGCGGTGGGAACCTCCCTGATCATTATCTCCATGCTGGGATTAGTGCACCTATTCGCTGGCAATCCGAGCGATTGGGAATCCCGCAGCCGCGCGGGCGGTGCTGTTGGAGCTTGGACGGGTGGCTTCTTGGCCGCAGGTTTTAGCTCCTATGTCGCGATCCCGCTGTTGATCTTGGTCATCATCTACGGCGCACTGAAGGTCACCGGGATCACCACCCGCCAGGCTTTCGGATATCTGCGCGAGCTTATCGACGCCCGCCTTAACCGTCCCGATCGCGATGATCTGGACAACCAAGAAGAAGACGATCTTTATGCCCATGTGGCCGAGGACATCGAAGACCGCGCGCAAGGTCGAGAGCCTGCCCGGCGCGAGATCCGGGAACCGCGTGTCCGTAAACCACTAGCTAGCCCGCGCAGGACTCCGCTGGAGAACTACCCGCTCGATAGCGAAGAAGACCACGAGGGACAGTTCGAGCACGACACCGAACACAAGCTATTCGAGACTCCGGAAAAGCCGCGCGCGCAGAAGCCGAAACCGCCGGTCAAAGAAACCACCGACACCGAAGAGTTCCCGGCAGTCGTTCCGCCAGCCAGCGGAGACGTGGTCGATCAGTCGCGGGAAGCAATCCGCCAGGCCATCGTTGCTAGATCTGGAATTGATCCGAGTGCGATCCCTGCCGCTACTCCGAAATCTGAGCGCGAGGAGCAGCTGCCAGAAACGGCTCCTCGTCTCCCCGAAAGTGAGTCCAATTATCAGCTACCGAGCACCGATCTGCTGGTAGCCGGACAGCCGCCGAAGACTCGCACTGAGACCAATGACCGCATGATTGAGGCAATCACTGGCGTCTTTGGCGAGTTTAAGGTCGATGCCGTGGTGACCGGATTCTCTCGTGGTCCGACCGTGACTCGCTATGAGGTGGAGCTAGGTCCAGGTGTGAAGGTCTCCAAGATCACCAACCTGCAGTCCAACCTTGCCTACGCCGTGGCCAACGACAATATTCGTCTGTTGACTCCCATCCCCGGCAAATCCGCCGTGGGCATCGAGGTGCCCAACTCTGACCGTGAGATGGTCCGGTTGGCAGATGTACTCAACGCCCCGGCCACTCGCGGAAACCATGACTCCATGCTGATCGCTTTGGGCAAGGATATTGAGGGTGAGTTCGTCTCAACCAGCATTCAGAAGATGCCGCACCTCTTGGTTGCCGGTTCCACCGGCTCAGGTAAATCTGCCTTCGTGAACTCTCTGCTGGTCTCCTTGCTCACTCGAGCCACTCCTGAAGAGGTTCGACTGATCCTGGTTGATCCGAAGATGGTGGAGTTGACTCCCTATGAAGGTATTCCGCACCTGATCACCCCGATTATCACGCAGCCGAAAAAGGCAGCGACAGCATTGCAGTGGCTGGTCGAGGAAATGGAACAGCGCTACATGGATATGAAGTCGGCCAAGGTTCGACACATTAAGGACTACAACCGCAAGGTCATCTCCGGCGAGATTCAAGCCCCTGCCGGTTCCCAGCGCGAATACCGCCCGTACCCGTTTATCGTCTGTGTCGTCGACGAGCTGGCCGACCTGATGATGACCGCACCGAAGGAAATCGAAGAGTCCATCGTGCGCATCACTCAGAAGGCACGTGCTGCCGGCATCCACCTCGTGCTGGCTACCCAGCGGCCCTCGGTTGATGTGGTTACCGGTTTGATCAAGACGAATGTTCCCTCCCGTCTGGCCTTTGCTACCTCATCGCTGATCGACTCTCGAGTCATCCTCGACCAAGGCGGAGCAGAAAAGCTCATCGGTATGGGTGACGCACTATTTATTCCACAGGGCGCTGGCAAGCCACAGCGACTACAGGGATCCTTCGTCACCGATGATGAGATCCAAGCGGTGGTGGATGCTGCCAAGAACCAAGCCGAGCCCGATTACACCGAGGGTGTGACCGAGGACAAGGCAGCCGAAGCTAAAAAGAGTATCGACGCCGATATCGGCAAGGATCTTGACGATCTACTCGAAGCCGTCGACCTGGTGGTTAACTCACAACTGGGTTCTACCTCGATGCTCCAGCGCAAGCTGCGCATCGGCTTCGCTAAGGCAGGTCGCCTCATGGACCTGATGGAAACCCGCGGTGTCGTAGGCCCCTCCGAGGGGTCAAAAGCACGAGACGTGTTGGTCAAGCCCGATGAGCTAGAGACCATCATCTGGATGATTAAGGGCGCCAATCCTGAAGACGCCCCGAAAGAAGATAGCGGGGAGGACCAAGTGTCAGCGGAGGATGCCTCCGAGACTCGAACTGTCCAGGCCACCTACAATCCTTCTGCGGGCGCCTTCTAAGTAGCTCTGCTGGCTCTTTGCCTGCCCTCTTGTCAGAGCGGGCAGCCCCTGCGCCTAGCTGGAGCAAGTAGCCAAGCCTTTTTAAGTCTTGTTCACTGCGTGCTCCACCAGTTGGAGGGGATGACAAATCCTTATTGCCAGGTATAGTGGCACCTTGTCATGGAGGGGAGTACCCCACTCTCAGTGCTAATCGTCAACACGGAGCTTTTCGGAGCTCCCGGTTGTGCTGGCTCGCCGAGAACGCGAGCGGGGGAGACCTCCGGTCCATTTTTTTTCATTCAACGACCGGAGGATTGGTTTTTATGTCCGTACACCTATGGATCTGGATAGCCACCATTGTGGTTATCGCAGGTTTCTTCGTCTTCGACTTTTATAGTCACGTACGCACTCCCCACGAACCAACGATTAAAGAAGCGGCGTTGTGGTCGGCCTTCTATGTCGGCTTAGCGTTGGTTTTCGGCGGATTCGTCTTTTTGATGTGGGACACCCAGCACGGAGTGGAGTACCTCACCGGCTATGTCACGGAGAAGGCTCTGTCGGTGGACAACCTCTTCGTCTTTGCGCTGATCATCGGTGCTTTTAAGATTCCCCGAAAGTACCAGCAGAAGGTGCTGCTGATCGGTATTGCTTTGGCACTAATCTTCCGACTAGCTTTCATCCTGCTGGGAGCAGCCGTTATTGCTGCGTGGTCGGACGTGTTCTACCTATTCGCGGTGTTCCTGCTGTGGACTGCGATCAAGCTGATCTGGGATGAAGCCTCTGACAAACCCGAGACTGATCCCAATGACATGAAGCTGATCAAGTGGCTGCGTCGGGTCGTCCCAGTGACCCCGGGATATCACGGCGATAGTTTGATCACGAAGTTCCACGGCAAGCGCGCGCTGACCCCACTGTTTGTCGCTTTGGTGGCAATCGGCTTGGTCGATATCATGTTCGCTTTCGACTCCATCCCCGCGATCTATGGCATCACCACCGAGGCCTATTTGGTCTTTGCAACCAACGCCTTTTCGCTGATGGGACTGCGCCAGCTCTACTTCTTGCTCGACGGATTGCTGGATCGCCTGGTCTACCTGCCCTATGGTTTGGGCCTGATCTTGGCCTTCATTGGCGCCAAGCTATTGCTTCATGCTCTGCACGAAAACAACCTGCCGTTTATTAACGGCGGTGAGAATGTCGCGGTCCCAGAGATTCCGACTGAGCTGTCTTTGCTAGTTATTCTGGGAATTCTCGTAGTCACCGTCCTGCTATCGCTCTGGCGTAACAAATATGACCATGCACAAGGCGCGCTCGATACTCGCATCCGGCCAGAGGAGTGGGACCACGAGCTCAGCGAACATGAGATGTTCGATGCCGCGGAGCCCGCATCTCCTGCCTCTCCCGAGAATAACGGGGAAGATACCGGAGAAACCCGCAGTTAAGCTTCCGGATCTGCAAAGACGTTAATCACGGGGTTCCATTCCCGAATGCTGCGCCCAGCCAGGGCGTCAGCTTTGTGGAATGGATCATTGTCCATCAATTCCTCGGCGTCAGTAAGAGTGGCTGATTTCGGCAAACGAATGATGATCAAGGCACCGCCGAGGCCATCGGTGAAGGGGCCAGAACCGACGAGCTTGCCTTCGTCGAGCAAGCTGCCTAGCCATTGCCGGTGCGCTGGGCGAATCTCGATGATCTGTTCGGAATCGGGGGCATAAAGATACTGGGCTACGAAATAGTTCATGCCATCCGATCCTAGTCCGCGCTCCTTAACTCAGGGGCGAGGACTACTGACGGGTAGGGTGTGGGATGTGAATGGAGCAAAGACCTCAGCGTCCGGCGGATCTGATAAGCCAAGCAATCTCAATCTGCCTAATGTGCTCACTAGCCTGCGCATTGTTTTCATCCCGGTTTTTGCCTGGTTAGTGCTCAAGGGAGATAACCAGTACGTCGGCTGGATGTGGGCGGCCTTTGCCACCTTCGCTTTGCTGATGTACACCGACAAACTCGATGGTGACATCGCCCGCGCTCGTGGATTGGTCACCAACTTCGGCAAGATCGCTGACCCGATCGCCGATAAAGCACTGATGACCACAGCTTTCGTTTGCCTCAACATTATTGGGGTACTGCCCATCTGGGTCACCGTGGTCATCGTGATCCGTGAGTTCGGCATTACTTTTTGGCGCATGTATATGCTGCGCCAAGGCTTGGTTGTGCCAGCCAGCAAGGGCGGAAAGATCAAGACCGTCTTGCAGACTCTCGCAGTTGCCCTCTATCTCATCCCGTTCCCCTCGTGGATGGATATTCCCGTCTTTATCGTCATGCTCGCGGCGGTCGCAGTCACCGTGGCCACTGGTATCCAGTACTTGATTGATTCTCGGAAAAAGGCGTGAATGATCCAACCACTGCGGCTGCGCTGGTAGCTGCTCTTTCTTCCGCGGGGCTGAGTGTGTCCTTTTGCGAATCGTTGACTGCTGGTTTAGCGGCGGCGACGGTGGCAGATATTCCCGGCGCCTCTGCCGTCTTACGTGGGGGACTGATCACCTACGCTACCGAGCTCAAATCGACTCTCGCTGGAGTTCCCGTGGAGCTGCTTGCTACCCACGGACCTGTTGCATCAGAGACGGCAGCAGCCATGGCCGTTGGTTGTCGAAAGGCCTGCGCCTCTGATTGGGCGGTATCCCTGACTGGTATCGCTGGGCCCGATACCCAAGATGAACACCCCGTGGGGCAAGTTTGGCTCGGGTTTGCCACCGATGGGGACGTATCCACCGCACAATGCCAGTTCAGCGGTAGCCGGCGAGAGATTAGGAAGGCCGCAGTCGAAGCAGCTTTAGCTGGTCTTTTGGCACGGCTTTAAAATTAGTTGAACCCAAGGGGAACAAAACCTAGGTCCGTGTCGTTAAAGAGAGTAATGGTTACTACCGCTGTTCTCGACACCCCGATCACCCCGTCCAGGCGCGCTCCAGAGCTGCTACTGCGCGAGGCCCTCGGTGCCGCACTGCGCGGCTTTCGGGCCGACCAGGGCATCACGCTGAGGGAGCTCGCCGAATCGGCTCGCGTCTCGCCGGGTTACCTCTCTGAGCTCGAACGCGGCCGCAAGGAGGTTTCTTCTGAACTCCTCGCCTCGGTCTGCCATGCATTGCACACCACGGTCGCCGATGTCCTCATTGAGGCAGCCGGCTCCATGGCTTTGCAGTCAGTGGCTGAGGAACTTGCCTCCGAGCATATTCAGGCTTAAACGTTCTCATCTAAGATACGTCGGCGGAATAGGCTGCCCTCCGCTACCATAGTGGCGATGAGGTCTCCTTTCCTCGACTAATTTCATTGAAACATTTTTAGGAAGGTCCAATCCAGCATGGCTAATCCCTTTTCGAAGGCATGGAAGTACCTGATGGCGGCATTCGACTCCAAGATTGAGGAGAATGCGGATCCGAAGATTCAGATCCAGCAGGCCATCGAGGAGTCCCAGCGTCAGCACCAGGAACTCTCCCAGCAGGCTGCCGCGGTCATCGGAAACCAGCGCCAGTTGGAGATGCAGCTCAACCGTCGTCTCGGCGAAATCGAGAAGCTGCAGGCTAATACTCGCCAGGCACTGCAGCTCGCCGACAAGTCTCGTGCTGAGGGCGACCAAGCTAAGGCCGTCGAGTATGAAAACGCCGCCGAGGCCTTCGCTGCGCAGCTGATTACCGCCGAGCAATCGGTGGAAGATACCAAGCAGCTCCATGATCAGTCTCTTCAGCAGGCTGAGAAAGCTAAGCAGGCCGTTGAGCGCAATGCTCTTGCCTTGCAGCAGCAGGTCTCTGAGCGCAGCAAGCTGCTCTCTCAGCTGGAGCAGGCGAAGATGCAGGAGAAGGTCTCCGATTCCCTGCAGTCAATGAACGCCATCACTAATGGTTCGGGTTCTACCCCGAACTTGGATCAGGTGCGCGAGAAGATTGAGCGTCGTTACTCCACCGCTCTGGGTCAGGCCGAGCTGGCTGAGAACTCCGTTGAGGGTCGGATGGCTGAGGTCCAGCAGGCTGGTGTCCAGATGGCTGGCCACTCTCGCCTCGAGCAGATCCGTGCAGAGATGGCTGGTGGAAACCAGATTTCCGCACCGGCTGCAGATCCGGCAATTGAGTCTGGCGACTCTGCTGCTGGCACCGATGATGCTGTCGCTCAGCGGATGCGTGAGCTACGCGGGGAGTAATTCCCGATCTAGTTAGCCTTCTAATCTTTGAGAAAACCTCGAACACCCGCTTCCTTGCCTTATCCATCGGCACGGGGGCGGGTGTTCTTGTGCGTTCTGAGTTGGTTAGTCAGCTACTCCGCGAGCGATGAGCGCCTCGGCCAAGCCTCGGGCTCGTCTGATTGAGCGAATCAGTACTGGAGTCCCGAAGGCTGCGATAGAAAACCCGGCCCCACGGGCTTTCCTGGCTGTCAGAACATCCTGGACGGTAGCCAATTGCAGCGGAATTAGCCGAATAGTCAAAGATACGGCGAGGGAAATGGTCTCCACCGGCAGGCCAAGCCTCCCCAGGGGTGCTAGACCAGTCTCGATCGATTCCATAAGTTCGGCGATAGTAGTGGTCAAGGTCAGTAGCGCGGCGGCTGCGACGGCGGCGAAAAGTGTCAGAACTGTTACTGCTGCGAATTCTGCACCGCGCTGCCACCATTGAAAGGCTCCGAGCATCAGCAACACGGGCAAGACGGGTGCGGTCTGGCCTACGGCGATTCTGAGTGGGATACGGGCCACTAGGTAGCCCGCCAGCACCATTGCCACAGCTCCCACCGCGATTACTACGGTGTCCGCTAGCACGGTGCTGGAGATGATAAACCCGAGCAACCCGAGCAGTTTGAGGCCTGCGGGCATTCGGTGCAGTGCGCTGTGGCCAGGAACATAGACACCTAGGGGGATCGAGGTGATCTTCATAGCGGATTCTGGCTGATCAGCGAATGATAGAAGGAAATGACCTCGTTTGGTTCGCCGTCGGCCACCACGGAGCCTTGGTCGAGGCAGATCACTCGGTCGAAGTCATCGAGCATCTCTAGATCGTGAGTGACTACGATCAATTGTTGTTCAAGTTGAGCGAATTCGCGGGCAATGCGTGCCCGATTGCGCAGATCCAACAGCGTGGTGGGTTCATCGGCAATGATCAACTCTGGTTCGATCACTAATACGGCAGCCAGTGCCAAGAGTTGTTTTTGCCCGCCGGAGAGGGTGTGGGGGGAGGCTTCGGCATGGCGGCTGAGGCCAAAGCGGTTGAGGGCGGCGTCGACACGCTCTTTTTTCACTTGTTTGGAGAGTTTGAGTCGCCGCAGGGAGAAGGCGACGTCGTCATAAACTTGCGGCATGACGATCTGATTCTCGGCGTCGGAGAATACGAAGCCTACTCGTCGGCGAATCTCTCGACCGTGTTTGGAAACGTCTAGATCATCGATAGAGATGTGGCCTTGAGTCGGATCCCCGAGCCCATTGATCAATCGCGCGAGGGTTGATTTTCCGGAGCCATTTGCGCCGATGATGCCGATGCGGTGTTCGTGGAGATCCAGATGGATCTGGTCAAGGACCGGGAAAGTGCTACCGGGATAGCTGACGGAGACCTCGTCGAAACGAATATGAACCATGATGTCGAAGACTAGGCGCTGCGCCGACGAGGGGCTAATAGGTCAGGGAAGGCGGCGTGGATGCCTAGGGCAATGACCACCATGAACGCGAATTTCGCAAGATCTGGGATGAGGAAGGGTACCTGGGCCAGGGCAGCTTCGCTAAAGCTCAGGCCAGCACGCCACATTAGGCCGAGCCCGCCGCTGAGGTATTGCAGGAATAGACCAACGGTGGCAGCGATGGCGAAGATAGCCGCTTGGGTCTTTCGCCGTTGAGCGGGGGCGCGGTAGGCGATGGCGCCGGCGACCGTCGCCGAGATGAGATAGCCAGCGACGTAGCCAATGGTGGGGCCGGCCAGTGCAGCGAGAGTGGTGCGACCACCGGCTAACACCGGCAGTCCTAGCATTCCCAGGCCAAGGAATAGGGCTACCGCGAGGAATCCGCGCCGCCCGCCGAGGACCAAGCCAGCTAGGACTACTGCCGCATTCTGGAGGACGATGGGGACTCCGAAGACACCGACAGGGACGGCGACAAACGCTAAGACGATCATCAGCGCGGCGAAGACACAGATATAAGCCAGATCTTGCACCCGTGATCGAGAGGAAACGCGGGAGCTACTTGGCTGGGAAGTTGTTTCAGTCATGGTGTGAGACTCTATCATTGAACGGTGTTTAGCCACGATAGCGGCTATTTTGAATGATGTTCAATGATCAGACTTTCGAGATTGGCTAGCGGCGGTACTATCGGGGTATGCGGTTGACGGAATTTCATCAGCTCATCAATGATGAGTTTGGCCCACTTCAGGCTGGGTGGATCGTGCATTCGCATGTCTTGGCCACCTTTGGTCGCACTGGCGAACAACTTATCGAACAGGGTGAGGATCTTAGGGCGGTATGGCTGGGCCTGTGTGATGATTTCCAAATCCCTGAATCGCGACGTCTGGGCAGGGATGATCCGCCTTTCGGGGTGTGATGAAATTTCCAGGTCATCATGACTGATAGCCGTTGCATTCGAACAGATGTGCGTGTAGGTTCGAACTCGATGACGGAGACGGCAGATATCCTTGCTCCTTAGTAAAAGAAGAATCTGGCGGTGCAATCTGCGGATCACGGGAGCCGCAGGCGGGGATTCAACGTCTAATAGGATGTGGACACACTTTCCCGCCCGATGCATCCAACGCTGATAGCCACCTCGACAGAAGGAATAACCTCCATGGCACCTAAGAAGAAGACCAACGCCTCTTCCACCGGCGATGATCGCAACAAGGCACTTGGCGCCGCGCTAGCGATGATTGAGAAAGACTTCGGCAAAGGCGCAGTCATGCGTTTGGGCGATGATAATCGTCCGCCGATGCAGGTAATCTCCTCCGGCAACACTGCTATCGATGTCGCACTCGGCATTGGCGGATTTCCCCGTGGCCGCATCGTCGAGGTCTATGGGCCAGAATCTTCCGGTAAGACCACCGTGGCTTTGCATGCCATCGCGCAGGCACAGAAGACCGGCGGCATCGCTGCCTTCATCGATGCTGAGCATGCGCTTGACCCGGATTATGCCAAGAAGCTTGGCGTAGACACGGATGCGTTGTTGGTCTCCCAGCCGGATACTGGCGAACAAGCTCTCGAGATCACGGACATGCTGGTGCGTTCCGGAGCGATTGACATCATCGTCATTGACTCCGTGGCAGCACTGACGCCCAAGGCCGAGATCGAGGGGGAGATGGGAGATAGCCATGTCGGCCTGCAGGCCAGGCTCATGAGCCAGGCTCTACGCAAGATGACTGGTGCGCTTCATAATTCCAATACCACCGCCATCTTCATCAACCAGTTGCGCGAGAAAATCGGCGTGATGTTTGGTTCCCCGGAGACCACCACCGGCGGCAAAGCTCTAAAATTCTATGCCTCTGTCCGCTGTGACGTGCGCCGAATTCAGACTCTCAAAGACGGCCAAGACGCAATTGGCAACCGCACCCGCATGAAGATCGTCAAGAACAAGGTCTCCCCGCCGTTTAAAATTGCTGAATTCGACATCATGTACGGCGAGGGCATTTCTCGTGAGTCTTCCTTGATCGATATGGGTGTGGAGAACGGCATCGTGAAAAAGTCCGGCTCTTGGTACACCTACGAGGGCGACCAGCTGGGTCAGGGTAAAGAGAAAGCCCGACTCTTACTCAAAGAGACCCCAGAGCTGGCTGATGAGATCGAGCGCAAGATCTTTAGCAAGCTTGGTATCGGTGCTCAAGCCGAGGGCGCTGACGATAGCCTCAGCGATGACCCGGTTGATATGGTCCCCAACGTCGACTTCGACGATGAGGACGAAAAAACTACAGCCAAGAAATAGGTTTAGAAGGAGCCGTAGTTGACCTCCGATTCCGGCCAACAGGCCACCCTAGAAAAGCTCCGCAGGGCACTGGCTGACTACGCGGAAGGGCAGACCCCAGGTCTTTTTGATCACGAGGCTGAAGAAGCAAAAGCGCCAGTGCGTAAACGCGCCCTGGGATTGCTCGATCAACGGGCACGGTCCCAACACGAACTCCGCACCAGGCTTCTGGCTGCTGAATTCGAACCAGTCGTTGTTGACGCTGTCTTAGAGGACCTCGTTGGCGTTGGTCTGCTGGATGATGCCCACTTTGCTCAAGAATGGGTCCGCCAGCGCCATGCACGGCGGGGCAAATCAGCCCGCGCGCTCGATCGAGAGCTGGTAGATAAGGGCGTGGATGCGGATACCCGCGCGTTAGCGCTAGAGCAGATTGAACCTTCCGATGAAGAAGCCACCGCCAGGTCCTTGGTTGCTAAGAAGGCTCGCAGTATCCACGAGATCCCCGCATCATGGTCCGAACGCGATAAAGCACTCCGACGTATTGTCGGAGTGCTTGCCCGCCGTGGCTTCAACGAAGGGATGTCCCTTCGCCTGGCCCGCGAGGCGCTCGAAGAGCGGATCAACGAGCTTAGCTGAGGTTAATTTCCTAGCTCTTAGTTTCGCCAGATCCCGGAGCAGGTTGTGCAGGTACTTCGGCCACGGGCTGGTCTTCGGTGGTATCTTCCGTGGTCTCTGCCACCGGGGTGCTCTTTTTCTCGCGCCCTGAGCGAAGTCGCTTTTCGATTGTCTGGGCCAGGCTGGTCAGCCCCCAGTTGATCAGGATCATAATGATCGCCACGACTGCCAGCGAGGCCAGGAAGTTCTGGTTAACAGAAGCGGACTGGATGCCGGAGCGGACAACCTCCACATAGCCGATCTGGTAGCCGAGTGCGGAATCCTTCAGTGCGATAACCATCTGGGCAATCAGCGCCGGCAGCATGGATGCCACGGCCTGGGGGAGCAGGATCGTCCACATGGTCTGGCGATGAGACATACCCAGCGCACGGGCAGCTTCGGTTTGACCCTTGGGCAGAGACTTGATGCCGGAGCGCAGAATCTCTGCGATAACTGATCCGTTGTACATGGTCAGTCCGAATACGACTGCGGAGAAAGCCAGTTGCTGTGGCGGGACCATGTTGTAGATGGCAAAGAGCTGATAGGCGAAAATCATCAGCAACAGCACTGGGATCGCTCGGAAGAATTCGACGATCACAGCACAGATCCACCGCAGCCAGGATTTCTCTGAAAGCCTTCCCAATCCGAGCAGGACACCGAGTATCAAGGCCAGCAAGATGGAAACGAAAGCTGATTTCAGAGTGCCCCAGAGGCCGGGGAGCAGGTAGGTCTTCCACGTCAGCGGGTCGACGAAGGGATCCCACTTTTCGGCTGTCAATTGGCCGTTGGCCCCGAGAGTCCACAACACCCAGCCGATGATTCCGGCTGCAATCACAGCGGTAATGGCTGTGTAGATCAGGTTGTTGCGTCGACCTTTCGGCCCTGGAATGTCATAAAGGACGGTTGCTTGGGCGCTCATTATTTCTTCACCGCCATGCGGTCGGAGAGCCGGCCCAAGGCCAGGCCTGTGGGCAGCGTCAGGATGATGAAGCCGAGTGCGAAGATACCGAAGATCACAAACAGCATGTTGGCGTGGAACTCAATCGTGGACTTCATTAGCAGTGAAGCTTCAGCGACACCGATGACGGAAGCAATCGTGGTGTTCTTGGTCAACGCGATGAGTGTGTTGCTCAACGGGACGATGGCGGCACGCAATGCTTGGGGAAAGACCACCAGTCGGAAAATTTGTCCGAAGGTCAATCCCAACGAGCGGGCGGCCTCGGCTTGGCCGAAGTGAACTGTATTAATGCCTGAGCGCAAGGACTCTGAGACAAACGCTGAGGTGTAGAGAACGAAAGCCAAGATGGCTAGTCGGAAGTTATTGTCTATCAAAAACGTGGAGGAATCCGGGTTAGAAAGGGTCAGTCCAAGGTTTTGGTAGAGGCCGAAGGAACAAAACAAGATGATCAGCGTCAGGGGAGTGTTACGCAAGACGTTGATATAAAACGTTGCCATCCCGCGCAGAATCGCGACTGGGGAGAACCGCATGGCGGTGAGGATGGTACCCAGGATCATCGATCCGATCGCGGAATAGATGGTCAGCTGGATGGTCAGCCAGAACGCTGGCAACAACTGCGGGCCGAGATCAGCCCATAGTGCGCTCATGCGGGTCTCCTTGTCGTGGCGAAAATACTCAGTTCGGGCGGTTTTACTCTAGGAAGGACAGGTCACCCGGGGTGCCGGGGGAGACTGCCTCGTCGCCGCCGAGGTTCTTGTCCACCAGCACGTCGAACTCGCCGGACTCATGCAGCTCAGTCAGCGCAGCGTTGACAGCATCGGTGCCCTCGGTGTCGTCCTTGGTCAGGCCGATGCCGTAGTACTCATTGGTGAAGGGCTCGCCGTCCTGTTCCATTTCCAAGACCTTGAACTGGCCTGGTGCCTGTGCGGAGTAGCCCAGCAGGATGGTGGCGTCAGTGGTCATCGCATCGATGTTGCCCTGACGCAGTGCCTCAACACAGGAGGAGTAGGTGTCGAATTCCTGCAGCTGGACGCTGGGGAGAGCTTCCTTGACCTTCTGCGCCGGGGTGGAGCCGGTGACCGAACAGAGGATCTTGCCGTCGAGGCCTTCAAGACCGGTGATCTCAGCCTCGTCCTCGGCCACCAGCAGTGCCTGGTGGGTCAGCAGGTAGGGGCCGCCGAAGTTGACGGACTCTGCACGGCTGGCGTTGATGGAGTAGGTCGCAGCAATGAGGTCAACCTCGCCATTTTGGATGAGCGTCTCACGCTGGGCGGAAGGAGTCTCGCGCCAATCGATGGAGGGCTCGTCCCAACCGTTGTCCTCAGCGATGTAGTTGAGGATGTACTCAGCGACGTCGACGTCGAGGCCGGACATGGTGCCGTCCGGGTTGCGCAGACCAAGGCCGGGCTGATCAAACTTGGTTCCCACGGTGACCTCACCGGCTTCGATGGCGGCGAGCATGTTGTCATCGGAGGATGAGTCGCTGCCACAGGCGGCGAGGGAGACGCCGGCCACAACAGTGGTGGAGGTCAATGCGAGGGTGCGGAGGAACATGCGATTCATGGTCTTTTAGGTCCTTTGCTGCTCGTGTATTTAGTGGGAGAGGATCTTGCCAAGGAAGTCCTTGGCTCGGTCAGTACGCGGATTGGAGAAAAATTCCTCCGGGGTGGTGTCTTCGACGATCAAGCCATCAGCCATAAAGAGGACACGATCGGCCGCCCGACGGGCGAAGCCCATCTCGTGGGTGACCACGATCATGGTCATGCCTTCTCCGGCTAGCCCGGTCATGACGTCGAGAACCTCGTTCACCATTTCTGGGTCGAGGGCCGACGTCGGCTCGTCGAAGAGCATGACCTTCGGGTTCATCGCTAGTGCTCGGGCGATGGCCACGCGCTGTTGCTGACCGCCGGAGAGCTGAGCAGGATATTTGGCAGCCTGGTCAGCGATGCCGACTCGGTCGAGCAGTGCCATCGCCAGTTCGCTAGCCTCGGCCTTTTTCATTCCGCGCACCTTGAGGGGGCCGAGGGTGACGTTTTCTTTAATCGTCAGGTGCGGGAAAAGGTTGAACTGCTGGAAGACCATGCCGACGTCGGATCGCAGCTTTGCTAGCTCGCGTCCTTCATCAGGCAGGATCTGTCCATCGATGTCGATGGAGCCGCCTTCGATTGTCTCGAGGCGGTTGATTGCGCGGCACAGGGTTGATTTGCCGGAACCGGAGGGGCCGAGTACCACTACGACCTGCCCTTGGGGCACCTCCAGGTTGATGTCGGTGAGCGCGTGGAAGTCGCCGAAGAACTTCTGCACGTCCGTCATCTTGATCATGGGGACTTCTTCCGCACCACGACCAGTGTCCTGTGTGTTCTGCGTCATGAGGGGAATCTTATACATACAAGCTTCGCTAATTCGACACTTTTCCAATCAATTTCACAGCGAATACGCGAAGTTTGCAAAGAATCCGCGAGGTGGACACAGTCGGGCGTGAACGGCAATAACTATTAGTTGGCAGGTAAGGGCCTTGTTTGGTGGTTACTAGCCGGTTGGGTGGACCTCTTGGTGGTGGCTACAATGACCTGCGTGGAGCAGCGAGAAGTAGATACCCCCGTCAAGACCCCCCGCACTTATGAGGTCCGCACCTTCGGGTGCCAGATGAATGTGCACGATTCCGAGCGCCTTTCCGGCCTGCTCGAGGAAGCCGGCTATGTCGCCGCCGATGCCGGAAATGATCCTGACCTGGTGGTATTTAATACCTGCGCAGTTCGAGAAAATGCCGATGAGCGCCTTTATGGCAGCCTTGGCCAGCTCAAATCCACCAAGGAGAAACATCCCGGCATGCAGATTGCCGTCGGCGGCTGCCTGGCGCAGAAGGACCGCGACACCGTGGTCACCAAGGCGCCGTGGGTGGATGTGGTCTTTGGTACCCACAACATTGGCGCCCTGCCGACGCTGTTGAAGCGTTCCCTACACAACGAGTCAGCTCAGGTAGAGATCGTTGAATCGCTGGAAGCCTTTCCCTCAGTGCTTCCGGCCAAGCGGGAGTCCGCCTATGCCGGTTGGGTATCCGTGTCGGTGGGTTGCAATAACACCTGCACCTTCTGCATCGTGCCCAGTCTGCGTGGCAAGGAAGTCGACCGTCGACCAGGCGAGATTCTCGCCGAGGTCCAAGCCCTCGTTGATCAAGGCGTCAGCGAAGTCACTTTGTTGGGCCAAAACGTCAACTCTTATGGCGTGAATTTCGCCGATCCCGATATCGAACGGGATCGCTCGGCCTTTTCTAAGCTTCTACGCGCGTGCGGCCAGCTAGAAGGACTAGAGCGCGTGCGCTTTACCTCCCCGCACCCGGCCGAATTCACCTCAGATGTCATTGATGCCATGGCTGAGACCCCCAATGTTTGCCCGCAGCTGCATATGCCCCTGCAATCGGGCTCCGATGACGTGCTCAAGCGGATGCGTCGTTCTTATCGCTCCAAGAAATTCCTCAACATCCTGCACGAAGTACGAGAGAAGATCCCGCACGCCTCTATTACTACCGATATCATCGTCGGCTTTCCGGGGGAGACCGAGGAAGATTTCCAAGCCACCCTTGATGTCGTCGAGCAGTCCCGCTTTACTTCGGCCTATACCTTTCAATACTCACCGCGCCCTGGTACCCCGGCTGCCACCTATGAGGAGCAGATTCCCAAAGAGGTCGTCCAAGAACGTTTCGAACGTCTCATTGCGCTCCAAGAACGCGTCAGCGAAGAAGATAATGCGGCGCTGGTCGGCACCGAAGTTGAGCTGCTGGTCCAAGCAGTTGGTGGGCGTAAGAATGCCGCCACCAAGCGCATGAGCGGCCGAGCACGCGATGGACGCCTAGTTCACTTCGCCCCTAACGGCGAGCTAGACGGAATAATCCGACCCGGTGATGTCATCACCACCGTGGTCACTGATTCGACCCCCTATTTCCTGCTCGCTGATGCCGGAGTGATCACACATCGCCGGACTGCTGCCGGGGACATGTCCGCTGCTGGGCGGGTGCCCACCACCGCGCCGATCGGAGTGGGCCTTGGGCTACCCAGCCTGGGGGCACCCGCCTCGACCCCCGTGGCTGCGGGGGAGTGCGGTCTCTAGCTGTCCTCGGGTCTATTCTGGGCCAATAGACCTCCGGGCAGAATCACTACCAGCACCGGCCCGCGGAGAATCAAGGAGATGCCTGAGATATGAGTGAGACCACCCCAGAATCAGATGCTTCTGATTCCACGCAGATTCGGAAGAATTCGGAGTCGGTGCGCAACCTGGCGGTAGAGGAGAAAAAGGCCGCCCGTCGGATGAACCTGGGCGTCCACCTCTACACCCTGCTCGCAGCGGTGGTCCTCTACGTCATCGCACTCTTGCTGCCGCAGGCCGGCGACGTTCGTGGATACGAGATCTTGCTGCATCTGCCCGCAGCCTCGGAATCGGGAATCAAGATCACCGAGTATTCCTATGCCAATCTATTGTTTCTGGGCCTGGGACTGTTTAGCACCTTGACCTTGATTACCCGGCGCGCAGTCTTCGGCCTGATCGCCTGGATGTTCTGCACCGTCGGCTTGGCCTACTCAATCTTCGCAATTTGGCTGCGACAGACCCGCAGCAGCTCGAGCGACGGAGTTGACCTGAATATTGGTATGTGGGTGTCCATCCTGGCAGTTGCCCTAGCTTTCTTCGCCTACAGCATGGTTGCGCTGCGTCGCGATGATAAACAGGCGGAGTTGGCGGATTCGCGCGCTCAACAAGAAAACCTCGATGAGGTCGGCTACGCACAACGCTCCGCGATGGTCTCCCAGCAGCATGCTTCCGCTGAAGACAACCCGTTGCTTATCGACGACCGTCGTCACCGCGCCGCCGAGCGCCACCCTGACCACCCAAACGCCACTAGCCCGACAGCCAAGCCAGACGCTGAGCCGAATCAACAGCCCACAGACTAGGCAGCTAGACCGTAGGAAGGTGTTTCTGCCAGCCAGAGCCACCGCTGAGAACTCGCCACCCAAGTGCCTCGTTGACCGCAATCATGGCGCTATTCACGCTCGCGCAGGAGGTATAAATCCGGCGGGCGGCGGGCAGCTCTGTGGCCACCGCGTGGAGCAATTCTCGTTTGAGGAGCAGACCTAGGCCGCGTCCACGGGCACGGGGGTGGATGATGGTAATGCCCTGCTCGAGCACATCTGGATCAGAACCAGGATGGCAGGTCACCTCGCTAAGACCAATGACCCCAGAGTCGTCGATCAACAGCACCGAGAGCATGCTTCGCTCCGTGGTCACTACTCGCTTCGCTGCCTGGTGCAACCTCCTCGGGGTCCATTCCACGGGTTCTGCGTCAAGGCTGCCATGGGGCACCTCCACCGAGGCTAATCGGTAGAGCTCAATTAATCCGGGGATCAATGCTTCAGGTACGCAGAGATCTCGGATGATCTCTGCCCGAAGACTAGCGTCCTGGGGCAAGGATTCTCCGATGGCGGTGGTGGCGATATTGGATTGGATATCTACAAACCCTTGAATTTCAGTTAACCCTGGCAGGTAGCCATATTCGCGCAAGAGATCGGCGAACTCACCGGTACCGGCTGGTTCATCTGGGCTATGCAGCAGCCAGGTTTGCAGGGTGTTTCGGCCTATAACCCGAGCTACCCGCTCGGCTTCCGCGAGCAAACGATGGATGACGTGCTTGCCCTCAGCTTCCAGCACCTCACCTGGGATCGGGAGATAGCCAGCATCGAGGATAAATTCCACCTCGACCACGCCGGTGTCTTCCTGGAGCGGTAGCCCCAACAGGAGGAAGCCCTCGGCGTCGTCAACCAGCTCGGTGTCATCATCGCCAGTAGCTGGCACCAACGGGTAGCCAAGATCAGAGAGCTTTGAGCCTGGTGGAACAGGTAGGTCATCGATCAGTGCTAAAGCCAGCACATCATGAACGGTGGAACCGACTAACCGATGGACTAGCCGCTCAGTAGAGGTCGAGGACGCGGTATCGCCAGTGGTCTCTTGGGCCGCCAAGTTGGCTAAAAACACCAGGGTCCGAATGCCATCGGCCGGTTCCCACCCGGGAACCGGCCGATCGAAGTGAACGAACATGCTCGAAAAAACTACTGGTTTTCGATCGCATGCTGGGCAGTAGTAGCCCATTCCTGCCACTGCGCTGCCTGCTCACGCAATTGGCTGGCCTTTTTAGCCTTACCCTTGGCTTCTGCAGCCTCAGCCTGGGCGGTGAACTCATCGACCTTGGCACGGAACTGATCCACTCGGGCCTGAGCCTCGGGATCGGTGCGACGCCATTGGGAATCCTCGGCCTCGGAGACTCGCTTTTCGAGCTTGCCGATCTTTTCTTCGTACTCGCCGATCTTGCCGCGTGGGACGAAACCGATTTCGTCCCACTTTTCTTGGAGATCGCGCAGACGAGCCCGAGCCGGGGCGATTCCCTTGGCTGGGTCAATCAGGACATCGTATTCTGCGATCAAGGCATCCTTGGCCTGAGCATTGGCCTCGAACTCCTCATCCCGTTTGGCTGCGAGGGCATTGCGCTCGTTGAAGAAGTGATCCTGGGCGCCACGGAAGGCCTCCCATAGTTTGTCATCGACCTCGCGGGGAGCGCGCCCAGCTTCCTTCCACTCCTTCATCAGGTCGCGGAAGGCACGGGCAGTGTCATTCCACTCGGTGGAGTTCTTCAGCGCCTCAGCGCGCTCAACCAAGGCTTCCTTGACTCGACGAGCAGCGGCACGACCCCGGTCAAGGTCAGCGAAGTGGGAGCCGCGACGGCGGTTGAAACCATCCCGGGCACGCGAGTAGCGCTTCCACAATGCGTCATCAGTAGTGCGGTCGATGCCTCGAATGGACTTCCACTCCTCGAGGATGACCCGCATCCGATCACCGGCGACCTTCCAATCGGAAGAGTTGGCAGCCAGATCTTCAGCCTCAGCGGCCAGAACTTCCTTCTGCGCGATAGCTTCTTCCCGGCGACGGGCCTTGTCCAGCTTGGCCTGCTCACCGGCAGCCTCAGAGTGATCGACAATGGAATCCAGGCGGGTAGCCAAGGCCGCAAGGTCACCGATGACCGCAGCGGTGGGCAGAGATTCCTGCAGCTGACGGGCAGACTTCTTGATTGCAGCCGCATCATCGGGATGCGAGAGCAAGCGAGCCTCAAGCAACTCCACCTCAGTAGCTAGGTCCTCGAACCGAGTGCCATAGTGTGCCAGTCCCTCCTCAGGGGTACCAGCCTGCCAGGAACCGATCTGACGCTCCGAGTCACCAACGCGAACGAATACTGCACCGTCCTCGGCGACCCGTCCCCACTTGGCCGGATCATTCTTGGGCAGTGCCGAAGGGGCTGGCGTCTGAGAGGCAGGACGCGGCGACGGAGTCGGGCGAGCTCCCAAATGAGCTCCTGGGCGGGGTCCCGGCTTCGGGCCCGGCTTAGGCATGTTGCCGGGGGAGGGGGAGGGCGTCGGGGGAGTAGTCATTTGTGGAGTCCTTCTCTATCGTCGTCATGCCGCGCGACACGGCTGCCAGGGCCCGCGACTGCGGACCCGTATGAGTGCTCCACCTAACATACCGCGCACCCCTAGGCGGGACAGTACTATGGCCGGGGTGAACGCCAACCTTCTCGTGATGCCAGCCGGGCCCGCCCTGGTGAAACAACTCGCCCCGCAGGATTTAGAAGGTGCAAAATTGCTTGCCAAACTCCGCGAGCTTATCGACGCCCTCCCTTCCGCTACCCCCATTGACCTGGTCGGTAGCCGTGCAAGTCGGTGGATCACCAAACGAGAAGGCTCCTTCGGAGCCTGGGGCGCACCAGAAGTCAACGTCGGAAAAGGGCACCATCTTCCGGAACTTATCCAGCGCTACGCATTGGGCAAACGGGCCGAGCAAGTAGAACAAGTCCGTGGACAGCTCGGGCAGCCACGCCCAGGCGTGCTGACACTAGTAGCCATTGACGGCAGCGCCGGGTTGACCCCCAGAGCGCCCCTGGCATTGCTAGATCAGGCCCCAGAAGTTGATCACTGGTGCCGACAGCTCCTCGCCGGGCAGCTACCTGAGATCGCGCACAACGCGGCGTCGTTAAGCGATGCTGGAATCATTGAGCCGGAGCTATGGCTGGAATTGGCGTCACTGCAACCTCAGCGGGCAGAGTTAATCAACGCTGATATCAGCTTGGGCGTTGGCCGCTACGTGGCCAGATGGGAAATTTAGGAAACAATGCAACCAATTGCCGTAGTGGGGCCGACCGCCTCCGGAAAATCAGCACTGAGCCTAGCGCTGGCACACCAATTCAACGGTGAGATCGTCAATGTTGACTCCATGCAGCTCTACCGCGGGATGGACATCGGCACCGCCAAGCTCAGCATTGAACAACGAGAGGGCATCCCGCACCACCAATTAGACGTGTGGGAGGTCAGCGAAAGTGCCTCGGTGGCCCGCTATCAAACCGATGCCATCGCCGATGTTGAAGAAATCATGGCGCGAGGAAAGACCCCGATCCTGGTCGGCGGATCGATGCTCTATGTCCAATCCCTCATCGACGATTGGCGTTTCCCCCCAACTGACCCGGAAGTACGAGCCCATTTCGAAGGACTACTCCACGAGATCGGGATTGACGCACTCCATGCACAACTAGCCGCAGTAGACCCCACCGCCGCCGCGATCATCGAAGACCAAGACCCTCGTCGCACCGTCCGCGCATTAGAAGTCATCGAACTCACCGGGCAACCCTTCCAAGCCTCCCAACCGCCTAAAAACGCCCCGCCCAGATGGAACACCAGAATCTTGGGTCTGCGCACCAACTCCGAATGGCTCAACCCTCGCATCGAGCAGCGCACTGAGCAGATGTTTGAAGAAGGCTTCATCGATGAGGTCACCGGCCTGGTTCAACAGCATGGGTTGGTGGCAGATTCCACCGCCGGCCGAGCCATCGGCTACGCCCAAGTACTAGCGGCACAAGCCGGACAACTGCCCTGGGAGGACGTCCTCGAGCGCACAATCATTGGAACTAGGCGCTACGTACGCCGCCAACGCTCCTGGTTTAACCGAGATTTGCGGACCCATTGGCTAGCAGCAGAAGATAATCCCATCGAACGGGCGTTAGAGTGGGGCGCGTGAACACCATAGAATTCTCCAAAGGCCATGGCACTGAAAATGACTTCATCATCCTCCCTGACCCACATGGACAGCTGGATCTGACCCCTGCGCAGGTAACCGCACTCTGCGATCGGCGCGCCGGGCTGGGTGCTGATGGCATCTTGCACGTCGTATTCGCCGATGGATTGTGGTTTATGGATTATCGCAACGCTGACGGCTCGATCGCGGAAATGTGCGGCAATGGAGTGCGCGTATTCGCTCACTACCTGCGCTCCCGCGGGCTGGTGGATACGGACGCGTTTACCGTCAACACTCGAGCAGGTCAGCGGCCAGTGGTGGTCCATGACTGCGATGACTTCTCAGCCACCGTCACCGTAGAAATGGGGCCAGCTGAGGTCACTGGCGTATCTACTGCCCAGATGGGCGGGCTAGATTTCGCAGGTCTCGGAGTAGACCTCGGCAATCCGCACCTAGCCGCCGTAATCCCCGGATTGAGCCCGCAACAGCTCAGCGAGTTGGTCTTTGATTCGCCTACTTATGATGCAGAGTTCTTCCCTGAGGGCGTGAACCTAGAGGTAGTCACCGAGCTTGTCGACGATCGCGTGTCCATGCGGGTATTCGAACGCGGGGTAGGTGAGACCCGTTCCTGTGGAACGGGCATTATCGCTGCTGCTCGGGCAGCTCTGGCCGATGCTGGCAAGACCGATGGCCAGCTCACCGTGGAAGTACCTGGCGGCCAGGTGCTGGCGGAGATCACCGGGGAAACCTCCCGGCTGACCGGGCCTTCCCGAATTATTGCTAGTGGCCAGATTGTGCTGGCCGACTAGTAGTTCGGGCCGAGGCGTTTGGCGGCCTGCCGAGCCGTCAGCCAGGCGCTTTCGATATCGAGAGCGCGCTGGTCGGTGACGCTAAGCAATGACTCCAGTTGACTGACCTCTAGAGCAGGATTAGACAACCTAGCTTCAAGCCGGCTGAGATAGCGACGGCTGGTGGCATATTGATGGCGGAAGGATTCCACCGCCGGATCCTCGCAGTCCTGGTCTATTAACGCCGGTCGCATCAGGGTGCGATCGGCGAGCGAATCTGCATCGGGGGCGGTGGCAAACTGGTCATACTCGGCCAGGACATCGCTGATGTCTTCCGCCGAGAGCGCGATAGAGGCACGCAATGCCGTGATCTCCGTAGCATCAGGGCGTTTGTTGGAGACTAAGAAAGCGATCGCCACAATCGGGGCAATCAGCAATAATCCTTGTAACCGAAATAGCACCAAAATCAGCAACGAGCTGATGATGATGATTGTCATCGCCCAGGGGAATTTATTCGGCCCGGGATGGGGGAGTGATCCTTCGCGCATCATGGCACTTTCCAGCTCCTATCCCGGTTGATTATCGCTTGTCGCTGCTAATTTTTAGCCGCAACCACAGCTTCCGCCGCAACCTCCGCAGCCACCACCGGAGACCGGAGACAACACCGAGGCGGTCAGCAGCGCAGTACCGGCAATGATCGCGTCACGGGCTGGGAGCTCAGAGACATCTGGCAGACACACATCGAAGGGGAACGCGCCATCGACGACGGCGTGGATAAAACGCTGTCCGGTGAGCTGGTTCGTGCGGTGTTCAGCCTCAAGAACGCGGGCAGAAAAGCTGATGGCAGCATCCGGCACGGCTCCGCCGGAGCCAGAGATCACGAGCTGAGCACCTTCGGAGACCAGCTGTCCCTCGACCTCGCCGGTGGCGGCCTGGTAAGCATCGGCGCTGTCATAAGTGGTGGTGTTGAGAGCCAACGCAGTGACCCCGATCTGCTGCCACTGCTGAGTGGGTTCTTCTGCCAGCAACGGGCCTTGAGCAAGGTTGCAGGTGATAGAGGTCAAAACATTTCCGGCAGGATCAAGGATCTCGCAGAAAGCCAGCACATCGTTGACCATGCTGACATGGGCGAAAGTTTGGGTAATCGCCTCAAATCCGGCGAAGGTCGCGAAGGGTTCGACGGCGAGGATATTGATCTGCGCGCCGGAAACATCCGCGAACTGAATGAGCTGTCCGCCTCGGATCTCACCGATGACGGCTAGCTGATTGGTGGCGATAGCGGCTTCGACGGCATCCTGCCAGCGGTCGAATCCCAGGCCGATGCTTTTCAGGTCGGTACTCATGATCTTCAGTCTAACGGTTCCCACCCACAACCTGAATCACGGTGGCAGATATCCGACCTATGCCAGGTCGGGGGAGCAAACGTGGAACAATAGTAAACAATGACTGAATCCTCAGACCACAATTCCGGCCGCCGGAGCATTGACTCCGATCACGACGGCCTTCTCGCACGTGCGTTCAAAGACAACACTCCGCAGCCGACGGAACCGGAGGACCCGGGCACAGACCTGTCCGGCCTCCTATCGCCAACGGTCGGCGAGCTCGATCTAGCCGAGCGAAATGCGATGCGCCAGGGCTCCCGCGAGACCACTATCCGCGCCGAAGAAATCCAAGATGGCTTCGAGGTTGAGTACCGCAAGCTGCGCCTAGAACAGGTCATCTTGGTTGGCGTATGGACCGAAGGCACTAGCGCAGAGGTCGAAGCGAACATGGCGGAACTGACCGCTTTGGCGGAAACTGCTGGCGCCGAAGTCCTCGAATCGCTCTATCAGCGCCGAGACAAGCCCGACCCCGGTACATTCATCGGCTCGGGAAAAGTCACCGAACTCAAAGAAATCATCGCAGCTACCGGAGCAGACACGGTCGTCTTCGATGGTGAGCTGACTCCTGGCCAATTGGTCACCCTAGAGTCCACACTCAACCTCAAAGTAATCGACCGAACCATGCTCATCCTGGATATTTTCGCCCAGCATGCGAAGTCCAAAGAGGGTAAAGCTCAGGTCGGCTTAGCCCAGATGGAGTATCTCTACACCCGTGTGCGCGGCTGGGGCGGTAGTCTGTCGCGTCAGGGTGGTGGCCGAGCCGGTTCTAATGGCGGCGTTGGCCTTCGTGGCCCTGGCGAGACTCGAATCGAGTCTGACCGTCGTCGCCTACGCGCCGATATGGCCAAGCTGCGTCGTGAACTTGCCAGCATGAAAACTGCCCGTGAGATCAAGCGTCAGCGTCGCCAAGAGTCGACCATCTCGCAGATCGCCATTGCCGGCTACACCAACGCCGGTAAATCTTCACTCATTAATGCCATGACTGGGGCGGGAGTCTTGGTGGAGAACGCTTTGTTCGCCACCCTGGATCCGACCACTCGGCGCGCTGAACTAGCCGATGGGCGGTCGGTAGTGTTCACCGATACCGTCGGTTTTGTTCGGCACCTGCCCACCCAGTTGGTGGAGGCGTTCAAGTCCACCTTGGAAGAGGTCTTGGCCGCCGATTTGATGCTCCATGTTGTTGATGGATCAGACCCCTTTCCGCTCAAGCAGATTGAGGCTGTCAACAAGGTCATCTACGACATCGTCAAGGAAACTGAGCAACCCGCTCCCGCGGAAATGATCGTCGTAAACAAGATCGACGCCGCCGATCCGATGGTGCTCGCTGAACTGCGACATGTCCTAGATCGCGAGGATGTGGTGTATGTCTCTGCACTCACTGGCGAGGGCATTAAAGAGCTCGAAGCCAGGGTCGAGTTATTCCTCAACTCCCAGGATACTCACCTGCACGTGCTGGTGCCTTTTACCCGCGGAGATGTGGTTTCCAGGCTGCACAGCTCAGGCACAGTGCGCAGTGAGGAATACACCGCTGAAGGCACGCTCATGGACGTCCGATTGCCAGCATCACTGGCGTTAGAGCTGTCTGAATTCGTGGTAGAGGACTTCAAGGGCCATAATTAGGATTCGTGACTAACTCCCCAGGAAGCCTTTTCGGCTGGACCGTCCATGGTGACGGCAAGAATATCCGCCCCGGCGCAGTCGTAGCGCCCGAACAACGTTTGACCTGGCCGCGCACAATCGGCATCGGTATGCAGCACGTGGTAGCCATGTTTGGCGCCACCTTGTTGGTGCCTACACTCACCGGCTTCCCGGTCAACACCACCCTGTTGTTCTCGGGCTTGGGCACGATCATGTTCTTGTTGATCACCCGTAACCGACTTCCTTCCTACCTCGGCTCTTCCTTCGCATTTATCGCACCGATGGCAGCAAGCCAGTCCTATGGCCCAGGCGCCCAAATTGGTGGCGTCCTGATCACCGGCCTTGTACTGATCGCGGTGGGCTTTATTGTTAAAGCCGCTGGCCGACAGGTAATTGATGCGGTCATGCCACCCGCGGTCACTGGTGCGATTGTTGCCTTGATCGGATTGAACTTGGCACCGACTGCAGTGGTGAACTTTGAGGCTCAGCCCTTGGTGGCAGCAGTGACTTTGGTGTGCATCCTCTTGGCTACCGTCGCTGGTCGAGGAATGATTGCTCGCCTGGGCATTCTCCTTGGAGTGGTAGTCGGCTGGGTATTTGCAGCAGTGACCGGCAACCTGGCAGAAGGCACCAATGAAGCCGTTTCCCAAGCCGCCTGGTTTGGTCTTCCCGAGTTCCATTCCCCGGAGTTCCAACTCTCTGCCATCCTGGTCACCTTGCCGGTGATCATTGTCTTGATCGCGGAAAACGTCGGTCACGTCAAGGCAGTCAGCGAAATGACTGGTCGCAATCTGGATGACTTGGCCGGTGACGCGCTAGTAGCTGATGGTTTAGCTACGACTCTTGCCGGTAGCTTCGGCGGTTCCGGTACTACCACCTACGCAGAGAACATCGGCGTCATGGCCGCGACCAAGGTCTACTCCACAGCCGCCTATTGGGTTGCTGCCTTTACCGCTATTGCCTTGGCGTTTATCCCGAAGTTCGGGGCGCTTATCTTCACCATTCCGGTTGGTGTGCTCGGTGGCGCCACCTTGGTCCTTTATGGCTTGATCGGCATGCTGGGTATCCGCATTTGGCAGGATAATCAGGTCAACTTCAACAACCCGGTTAACCTCACCACCGCAGCAGTCGCATTGGTAGCCGGCATCGGTAACCTAACGCTGTCGGTCTTTGGCGTGGAGCTGGAGGGCATCGCCTGGGGCTCGGCGGGCATTATCATTGCCTACCCGCTGCTCAAGCGCCTCTATCTCACCGTCGGCGAAGGCAAAGGCGCAACCTTCTAATTGCAGTACCGAAGGTCCAGACCGCTAGGTAGACTCGCAAAGTATGACCCAGACACGAACGTTTACGGTCCCTGCCCATGCTTTTCTCGCTGAGCGAAAAATCATCAAAGGCGCTGATATCGGCGCCTTTGTCGGTAGCTCCTTGGAAAAAACCTTTGGTTCTTTCGCTGCGGTTGGGGAGGCGCCCTCCGGTCCGCCTCGGGTGTACTACTACAGTCCAATGGCAGAAACGGTCGATCTGGCCAGTGGTTTCCCTATCGCTGAGGAACTCATTTCAGCAGTGGAATCTGTGCTCTCAGCTGACTCTGGCCTCGCAGTGTACCGAGTAGGAGAAACTGAAGTGCTCAGTATTCGACACACTGGCAGCTATGACACGCTCAAAGATTCCTGGCAGGAATTGAGCGAGCAGCTTCGCATCTTGGGCCGTCCTACCGGTCCAGTGTTCTGGGAAGAATATGTGACGATGCCCTCTTCAGAGGACCCTTCAGCCAACGTCACTGATCTCTACGCCACGTTGCTTTAGTCGGTTAGGAATATCGAAAAGCTAACGCCTGCCTCCCCCAAGAAATCGGGGAGGCAGGCGTTAGCTTTCGCTTTGCTAGCGAGTGCTAGCTGCAGGAAGGTTAGGCGTCTAGATCTGATGCGATGAGCGCGGCGATCTTCTCTACCGCTTCAGCGTTATCTGACGTGACGGTGATCTGGTCACCCTTTTCTGCACCCAAAGCCATGATCATCAGGGAAGAGGCAGCATCCGCCTCTTCTTCCTCATCGTCGGGGACGGTGAGGATAATGTCTTCGTCGTATTCGCCAGCAGCATCGGCGACGACAGAGGCAGGGCGGGCGTGGAGACCGACGGCGGAACCGACGGTGACGGTCTTAGATGCCATGAGCAGAAGTCCTTTCAGGGACGGGATTTCAGTAATTACCAGTGTAGGTAGTCTGTCGGAAGACTGCTACGCAGCGGCCAATTGTTGTTCGCGTGCAGCGGCTTCTTGGGCGATGCGGTTAGGCCAGAATTGCTTCAGCGCGATCACAGTTGCGGCAGAAACCGCCGTGCCCGCGGCAATGGCCAAGAGGAAGCCCCACCAAGGATCGATGGCGAACAGGACGAACACGCCACCGTGAGGAGCCCTGGAACCAACTCCCAGTGCCATCGATAGTGCGCCGGTGACCGCGCCGCCAGCCATCATCGAGGGGATTACCCGCAGTGGGTCGGCTGCTGCGAAGGGAATAGCGCCTTCTGAGATAAACGACAGTCCCAGCAACCAGGCGGACTTGCCATTTTCCTGCTCAGCGGGAGTAAACAGCGTCTTACGCAGCAGGGTGGCTACCGATAGGGCGATCGGCGGGACCATACCAGCGGCCATGACAGCAGCCATGATCTGGAGGCTGGCTTCATCACCAGTGGACAATCCAGCGGTGGCGAAGAGATAAGCAGCCTTGTTGACTGGCCCGCCCAAGTCGAAGCACATCATCAGACCGAGGATGATACCAAGCAGCACTGCAGAGGTGCCGGACAAAGAGCTAAGCCAATCGGTCATTCCCATCATTGCGGAAGCTAGGGGGCGACCTAGCAACAAGAACATAATCAGGCCGACGGATAGGGACGTCAGCAGCGGGATGACCACCACCGGCATGAGGGAGACCAAGATCCGAGGGACCTTCCAGCTACCGATCCAGTAGGCGATGAGACCAGCGAGGATACCGGTGACCAGACCGCCGAGGAAGCCAGCGCCGATGAGCACGGAAATGCCGCCACCGACAAAGCCGGGGGCGATGCCGGGGCGTCCGGCCAGAGCCATCGCAGTGTATCCAGATAGCGCGGCGACGATAAAGCCCATCGCCATCTGGCCGGTGGCAAAGAGCACCGCGCCCATGTAGAGAGCCAGCCCGGAACGATCGAAGGTGATCAGCTCGCCGCCGACCTCGACGGTGTTGCCGGGGAGATTATTAGGGGAATAACCAGTGGCGATGGCCTCCCAGCCGTTGGCCATGTCGTAGCCGCCGACGAGGAAGCCCAGCGCCAAGAGGAGTCCACCAGCAGCAACGAAGGGGATCATGTAGGACACACCCGTCATCACCGCCTGCTGGATTTTGCGAGGCCAACCGATTTCGGCGTCTTCATCGGCGGCTGCTGCACTGGCACCTGAGCCACCAGCAGAGACCTTGCGGGCATTGGGATTGTTCGAGGCAACAATCGCCTCATCGATCATGACCCCAGGTTCATTGATAGCGCGCTTAACGCCTGATTCAATCACGGGCTTGCCAGCGAAACGCTCGCGGTCCCGGACCCCGACATCAGTAGCAAAGATGACGGCATCAGCCGCAGCAATAGTCGAATTGGGCATCGATTTGGTCGAAGATGAGCCTTGGGTTTCCACGACCAATTCGACGTCTGCGCGGGCTTCTGCAGCTTGAGCCAGGGCGTCGGCAGCCATATAGGTATGTGCGATACCAGTGGGACAAGCGGTGATCGCGACGATCCGCGTCGTGGATTCTCCTGTAGGTTCCGCAGCCGGTTGCTCGGTGGCGGTAGCGGGCTCGGCAGGCTTCTTCTTTTTTTCTGCCGTGATGACCTCAGTGACGAGCGTGACGATGTCCTCGTTGGTGTCTGCTGCCCGTAGGCTATCGAGGAAATCCTTACGTACTAGTGCTCGGGCTAGCTTGGAGAGGATCTTGAGATGCTCTTTGCCTCCGCCTGCGGGGGCTGCGATGAGGAATACCAAGTCGGCATCTCCATCGGGCCCACCGAAGTCGACGGGACGGGCCAAGCGGGCGAAACCGAGCGTCGGCACGGTTATTGCCTCAGAACGGCAATGGGGGATTGCCACCTTGCCAGGAACCCCAGTGGGGGCCTTAGTCTCGCGGGTGAGCGCATCGGTGGCCAGCTGCTGGGGGTCAGTGGTGCGACCGGCGGTAGCAAGCACCCCTGCAAGTTGGGTGACGATGTCGGTGGCTGAAGTGCCGAAGTCCGCGTCCAAGCGGACAAGATCGGCGGTAATGATCGGAGAGGTCATTGTTCTTCCTCGGAGTTCAGGAGTGCGAGATGAAATTCCCGCACGTCTATGTCAGCGATCTTCAGTTGGTGAGGGGAGGGAAGTTGGGTACCGGGGAGACCAGCGGCGGCGGAACCATAAGCCACTGCCCGGACGAGACAATCAGCTGGACTAGCACCTTCGGTGCGAGCGAGTAAGTAGCCCGCGAGCGAGCTATCGCCGGCTCCGACGGTAGAGAGAACTACTGTCGGTGGCGGAGTGGCAAACCAAGCGCCGTGTGCAGTGACCAGTGCGGCACCAGCCTCACCAAGAGTGACTAGTACCTCCTGAATACCACGAGTGATCAATTCGGAGGCTGCAGCGATCACTGGACTGATGTCGCCAGCTAGAGCTGCTCTTTCAATTGCTTGGCCGTCTTGGCCGGTGAGCTGTCCTAATTCAAGCCCATTGGGCTTGATTAGGGTAGGCGCAGCACATTCGAGGCCGCGACCTACTTCAGCGATGGCGTTGTCGGAGGTGTCGATCGCAATCTTGAGTTCTGGTCGGGTCTGGCGGATCCGTTCCATGAGCAAGGTGTACCAGTTTTTAGGTGCGCCCGGTGGCAAAGAACCTGCGATGACCAGCCAATCAGTGAAGGCGAGCAGCTTGTCTAGTTCTTGCTCCAGAGTTTCACGGGTAGCAGGGGTGATCCGAGCCCCGGGGCCATTGATTTTGGTGGTGGTCCCGTCCGGCTCAGTCAAGGTGGTGTTCATCCGTACCCCACCATTGACTGGGACCGAGTGAAAGGGGATTTCGGCCTGTTTTAGCAATGCAATGAAGGGGTCATCTTCATCTGCGGGGAAAAGCGCAAGGCTCTTTCGCTCGGCCAAGTGAAGGGCATGGGCGACGTTTACCCCCTTTCCGCCTGCCACCTGAGAAACGGATGTCGGTCGCATGACCTGGCCCCGCTGCAAGGGGGAAGCCAGCTGCATCGTTGCATCGATGCTGGGGTTTGGGGTCAAGGTGAGTATCACAGTGGACTCCCTGTCCGTTCGGATATTTTCTAGCCCAATCTGTAATGAATCGGGACTCAGGCAGCGAGCGTCATTCCGAGAAACGATGGTGGGTGACACCTTGAACTGGCCTGATCGTAGAACACTTGGATGTAGAGACAGTCAATCTAACCAAAAAGACGAAGAAATGAGATCCCTGGAAGTGGCATAGCTCACAACGGTAGTCTCTTTGTGTCCTAAGCTTTGCCCGATTGTGTCTGATTGTCAAATAGGCCATGTTGGTATCGTTGCGCAAACGGGGAAAATGTGGTGATCTTGAGGGTGGATATATCCATGGTGTGTGAGACGGGAGACAATCATGCAAGGTGTGCATAGCGTCACGATCAAGGGCACCGGCGTAGTAGCCGGAATTGCCTATGCGCAGGCCATCTGGGTTCGGCCTCGGCCGGAGCTGCCCTCAGCGGGGGAGACCGTTCCAGAAGAAGCTAGGGAAGCAGAATTCGAGAGGTTTGTGGCAGCTGCGGATACCGTAGCGACACGATTGATCGATCGTTCTCACCATCACGAAGGCTCTGCGGGGGAAGTCCTCAAGGCTACTGCCGGAATGGTCAAAGACCGAGGCTGGCGCAAAGCCGCTCGCAAATTCATTAACTCCGGCCAAGCGGCAGAAAATGCCACGGTAGCCGCGACCGATAAATTTGTAGCGTTATTTGAATCCGCGGGTGGCTTGATGGCGGAGCGCACCACTGATCTCAAAGATATTCGGGACCGAGTTCTAGCAGAGCTGCGGGGAGAACCCGAGCCGGGTTTGCCGGAGATCGAGGGGCAAGCTGTACTTTTTGCCGACGATCTTTCTCCGGCAGATACTGCGACCCTAGACACTGATCTCGTGGTTGCCCTGGTTACTGAATTGGGTGGTCCGACCAGCCACACCGCAATCATTGCTCGCCAGCTCAACTTGCCTTGCATCGTTGCCGTGGGCAGCGCTATCCGGGAAATTGACAACGATGAATTCGTGCTGATCGATGGTGCGATGGGCACCATTATCATCGGAGCGGATCCGGAGAGCTCCCAGGAATCGGTGAAAGAATCTCGTGCACGCGCGGCAGTCGTTGCTAAGTGGCGCGGTCCGGCAAAGACGCAGGACGGACATCGGGTGCAGTTGTTGGCAAACGTGGCAGACGGCAATGCTGCCCGCCTCGCTGCTGACTCCCAAGCCGAAGGCATCGGCCTCTACCGGACAGAAATGAGCTTTCTTTCTGCCACGGAAGAACCCGGCGTCCAAGAACAAGCTCGTATCTACCGCAAAGTCTTTGATGCCTTCCCCGAGTCGAAGGTAGTCATTCGCACCCTTGATGCGGGTTCGGACAAGCCGATCGCTTATGCCAACATGGCAGCCGAAGAAAACCCAGCCTTGGGTGTGCGTGGACTGCGTATCGCCAACAACAATGAGCCGCTGTTGGCCCGTCAGCTAGATGCCATCGCCTTGGCCGCTGATGGACGTGGAGATGACGCGCCGACGTGGGTGATGGCGCCAATGGTGGCCACCCAGCGCGAGGCAAAGTGGTTTGCCGGTCTGTGTCGTGAGCGGGGCTTGATCGCTGGCGCAATGATTGAGGTGCCGGCAGCTGCTCTTATGGCGGATAAGCTCATGCCGTTTTTGGATTTTGTGTCCATTGGCACCAATGACCTCACGCAGTACACGATGGCAGCTGATCGGCTTTCGCCACAGTTGGCTTACCTGACTGACCCCTGGCAGCCAGCGGTGTTGCGTCTGATCCGCCACACTTGTGTCATCGGGCACGATACGCAGACTCCGGTGGGAGTCTGTGGTGAAGCAGCCGCTGACCCACTATTGGCTTGCGTGCTCACTGGTCTGGGAGTGAACTCATTGTCGGCGGCCTCCACTGCGCTACCTGGCGTGGGAGCTCAGCTAGCCGATGTTGATCTAGAGACCTGCAAGCAGGCCGCAGATGCTGCACTGGAGTCCGTGGGAGCAGCTGCAGCTCGCGAGGCAGTCCGCGAGCTCATTCTAGGATAATCCCCGCTTAGGCGGCGATAATGACCTCGATCTCCCGATCGCGCAGCGCCTGAACGAAACTTTCAGGTGCTGCAGGATCGGTGATGACCACATCAATGGCATCGATGCCAGCGAAACTGACTAGATAGTCATTGCCTAGTTTGGTCGAGTCACAGAGCACAACCACCTTGTGGGCATTGGTCACCATGGCCGACTTAATCGCGGCTTCTTGGGCATCGGCGGTGGATAGCCCATGATCGAGAGTCAAGGCATTGGTGCCGATGAAGGCAACATCCGCACGCATCAAAGCGAGTGTCCGTAGAGCAGTATCTCCGACGACTGCTTGGGTGATGGCGCGTACCGAACCGCCGAGGAGTTGCACCTCTGGCAGGCCCTTGTTAGTGAGGTTTAATGCGATGGGGAGGCTATTGGTAACGATGGACCATTGGCGCGCATTGGGCTGCTCAGCGATAAACTCCGCCAAAGTGCCGATGGTGGTGCCAGAGTCAAGAAAGAGCCCTCCATTAGGTTCCGGAAGAAACCTGAGAGCTGCTCGAGCAATGGACGACTTCGCCGTCGGGGAAGAACGAAAGCGGGCGTCCAAGGTGAACTCCGCAGTCTGAAAAGTCTGGCTGGCCACCGCACCACCGTGTACACGGTGGACTACTCCCTCACGGTCGAGCACTGCCAAATCCCGGCGGATAGTCTCTGCCGTCACATCAAAATGGCTGGCAAGCTCAGTGACGTTGACGCGTCCCTCCGTAGCAGTGAGTGCAGCGATCTGTCGCCGACGTTCTTCTGCGTACATGGATATTCCTCACGATCCCACATGAATTACCGGACTGATGCCCGTTTCTTCCATTGTGGCAGAATCTTTGACTTAGTGGCCCGAGTTGGCCCTAGCTGCCGAAGATTGCCATGTCGATTCCGTCGATCGGTGGGAAAATCCACGCTCAGAACCCAATTTGTGCCCGTTCGGGTGGGAACATGCCCAAATTTAACATTTTGAATATTCCCTATTCGGGGGTAGCCAGTGCTAAATATTCACTTCCAATCTACTGGGATGGGGTGAATGCCAAAGTGGTTCTCAGAGATCTTGAGGCTTAGAGCTTTCGTAGGACGGTGACAATCTTGCCCATTATCTCTGCATTCTCACCCGAGATTGGAGCGAAGTCATCGTTGTGGGGAAGCAACCAGACTCCGGTGGAATCCTTGTGGAATTCCTTAGCGGTGGCTTCTCCCTCGATCAGCGCAGCAACGAACTCTCCTTGTTCGGCTACCGGTTGGGAGCGGACAACGACCCAGTCGCCGTCGAGGATGCCAGCGTTGATCATTGATTCACCGACGATTCGGAGCATGAATAGTTCACCATCGCCGACTAGCTCTGAGGGCAGTGGATAGTATTCTTCGACGGTCTGCTCAGCGAGCATGGGTGAGCCTGCCGCGATCTGGCCCAGTACGGGAATGAAATTAGTGGGACTGGCCTCGGTATCGGGAGTTTTGACGGCAGAACGCCGACCAGGCTTTTTGGCCGAGTCGGTGGAGCTGATGGTGCGGACATCTACTGCACGGGGCTTATTGGGGTCCCTGCGAAGGAAGCCCTTCTTCTCCAATTGCTTGAGCTGGTAGGCCACTGAGGAGGTGGACTGCAGACCTGCGGCATCTCCAATCTCCCGAATGCTCGGCGGGTAGCCCCGTAGAACTACCGCATCGCGGATGACCTCGAGGATGCGGCGCTGTCGGTCCGACAACGCTGCCGGGTCGGGCTTACCGGTAGGGGTGAGGCTGGGAGTCGGGCGGGCCATGGGGAGGATTCCTTCTGCGTCGGGGTGTATGGATGTTCGCTAGTGGAGCTGGCGATCAGGCAAACTCCTCGAATGCCTGTACGGGAGAAATCAGTCATCTAGATACATGTTTAGCACGTACTGGTACGGATGTTCGAGACCCTGAGGGAATCTCTGGACAAATGTTCGAAGCACTGATATAAATCGAACATGTCCAATATTCGAACATATGAACGATGAATGTGGCTGTGGGATGCAGATAAATTCAGTCGCTTGTGTGTAGCCATTGAAAGGAATTCCTATGGTCACCTCTCTTAATACCCATCCGGTAGGTAGTGGCATCTTGACGTCTAGCGTTACCGTCGTTCCGGCTGCTGCAGTATGGAATCCTGTCTTCAATTCGAAATCCGCAGCCGATCGACATCCTGTTCGAACACTCGTTGTCGAGGATAGAGCGCAACAACAATCCGTGCAGCATCTGTTTGAAGGAATATCGCCGGATGAAGCTGCTGAGAGCAACGGATACCATAATCAAGAAACCGCGGGCAGCTACCTGGGTGGTGCCTTATTCGGGCTATGCCTAGTGGCAGCGATCTTTCTGTCGTGGCACGTAAGTGAGAGCGGCGGGCAAGATATGCCAGTCCAAGGAGGACCTGATACTGCGGTAGTTTCGGTTCCCTAGAACAATCCGGGGGTAGGATACTTCGGAAAGCTGAACCTAGTGTCCACACCAGCTCCCGGAAAGAGGATGAACAACAACCGTGTATTGCCCGTTTTGCCACCACGATCAATCCCGCGTTATCGATTCTCGGGTGGTAGACGCGGGGGCATCGATTCGCCGCCGCCGTGAATGCACTAGCTGCCGTGGTCGGTTCACCACCATTGAGAAAGCCGTCTTGCTGGTGGTCAAGCGCAACGGGGTGACCGAGCCGTTTAGCCGGGACAAAGTTGTCCTGGGTGTCCGACGTGCATGCCAAGGGCGTGACGTATCCGATGACGCGCTTAAACGTCTAGCCCAGGAAGTCGAGGAGACTGTCCGCCGTCATGGCAGCTCCCAGGTCAACGCCAATGACATTGGGCTAGCTATTCTTGAGCCTTTGCGTGCGCTGGATGAAGTCGCCTATTTGCGTTTTGCCTCTGTCTATAAGTCTTTTGAATCCGCAGAGGATTTCGAATCGGAGATCCGGTACATGCACCGTCGCTCTCGTGAAGAGGATTTCGGATCTGAGTAGGCATCAATTCTCTAAGCCCCAGAGAGGAAGAAACGCTCTTCTGCCACGGCAGGAGAGCGTTTCTTGGTCGCAGGAAACCTAGCGCAGCTTGTCTACGGCCTTTTGAATGCGGCGTACCGAGATCGGCCGGGTAGTGCCTAGTCGCTGGGCAAACAGGCTCACCCGCAGTTCTTCGATCATCCAGCGGATTTCTTTGACCTCACGAGTCTTTTCTCTGCCAGCGGGCAGTTTTGCCAGGCGCAGAGCCAGGTAGGAAGATGCTTCCTCCACTTGATCTTGCCGGTCGGCATCTTTATCCGGATCTACGGACATCTCAGCTAGTCGAGTACTCATCGCTTGCAAATAGCGCGGAAGATGCTTCAAATGCTCTTGACCATGGATAGTGACGGCATTGCGTGGAAGCAGGAAAGCCAGTTGAGCAGTCATGTCATCAATGGCCCCACCAGACCACTTGCTGAGTTCATCTGAGACTCGGTGGAATTCAATCAGCGCCGGTGCCATAGAAACCACCGTCCTGCGTACGATGCCCGGAACCCCAGGGGAGATAGCCTCGGTTAATGCTTGAAACTGCTTCGGATCGCGCACTGGTCCGCCATTGTCGATCAGTAGATCGCGGATGGCGGCAATGCGGGCATCTTCAACCAACCCGGTAGCTCCACCGTGTGGATAGTTGTCTACCGCTACGCGTTGTTGCAGTGGCAGCCCCTTGGTCATTGGCTGGGGATTGATCGGGATAGCTCTAATCAGCAGAGTCAATGTTGCGGTGAGCATCGAAGAATCCGCGGCGGCTCTGGTGGGATGCACCTTGACCGCCACGCCACCAGCAGTAGCTACTAGTGCTGGATAAGCAGTGACTTCGTGACCGTCCACGATGGTGCTGGCCTCTTCGGCGATAACTCCGAGTGAATCAGCGGTCCACTTGGGCACCGATTTGGCCTCAGCTTTGTGGCTGACCTTGCTCAGTGAAGAGGTGATCGATCCAGACTTACGGCGGATGAGAGCGTCAAGATCTTTGTCGGCATCGATTACTTTGCCGCGCTTGTCTACCGCGCCATAGGTCATCTTGAGGTGAGCAGGCAACGCCGAAGGGCGGAAATCAGTGGCGCTGATACTGCGGCTGCCCATCTCGTGCAAGACCCGGGCCAATTCAACGACCACAGGGCTGTCGTAGGGGCGCATCTTGGGTAGAGCTCGGGCCGCATACTCAGGAGCTGGCACGACTGCGCGTCGCAGGTCCTTGGGCAGGCTGCGGATCAACTCGGTGATGAGCTCTTCGCGGAGCCCAGGGACCAACCAATCAAAGCCGGCGGTGTCCAATCCCGACAGTAATGGCACCGGAATCAAGACTGTCACGCCATCGCGGGGATGGCCTGGTTCGAAGCGATAAATCAGGTCATAGGTGAAGAGGTTTTTGTTCCACCGGTCAGGGAAGGCTTCTTCGGTGATCTCTTGGGCCTGATCATCCAGCAGGGCAGCTGGATCGAAATCGAGCATGTCTGGACTATCTCGACGGGTTTTCTTCCACCAAGAGTCAAAATGCCGACCGGTGGTCACGCTTTCCGGCAGCCGAGAATCATAGAAGGCGAAGAGGGTTTCCTCATCGACCACGAGGCCACGGCGTCTGGCCTTTTCCTCCACCTCCGCGGCAGCTTCCAGCTGTTCTACATTGCGGTGATAGAAGGTGTGGTGAGTGCTCCAATCACCCTCGATGAGGGCATGGCGGATAAACATCTCCCGCGCGGCCTCCGGATCCACCCGGTGGAAAGGCACCACACGATCGGCCACGATGGTTACCCCATAGAGCATGGACTTTTGATGCGCGATGGCACAAGAGCGCTTTCTCGACCACGCGGGCTCGGAGTATTGATGCTTGAGCAGCGCTCCGGCGATTTTCTCAACCCATGCGGGTTCAATCTTGGCCACGTCGCGGGCCCAGAGCCTGGAAGTCTCCACCAGTTCGCCGGCCATGAGAAACTCCGGGGGCTTTTTAGCCAGGGAAGAACCGGGAAAGACCATAAAGCGGGTGCCGCGGGCGCCTTTAAACTCCCGGGTATTGCCGTCGCGGACACCGATATGCGAAAGCAACCCAGACAAGAGAGATTGGTGGATCGAATCAGGATTGCGCTCACCACTGACCTCGTGGCGGCTGCTCCACCCCAGCTGGCGGGAGACCTCCCGTAGTTGACGGACCAAGTCGTGCCATTCCCGAATCCGCATGTAGTGCAGGAACTCTTTTTTCATCTGCTTACGGAAAGCGTTGCCGCTGAGATCATCGCGTGATTGGTTGATGTAGTCCCACAGCTTCAGGGAAGAGAGAAAGTCACTGCTGGGGTCTTTGAAACGGGCATGTGCTTGATCAGCTTGAGCTTGGGCTTCTAAGGGGCGCTCCCGCACATCCTGGATGGTCATGGCGGCGACGATGACTAAGACGTCGTCAAGCACACCGAGACGGTTGGCCTCGACGAGCATGCGCGCCATGCGTGGGTCAACTGGCAGCCGGGCGAGATCTCGACCGATCGGCGTCAGCACAGGTTGGCCCTGGTCCTCCTTCTTAGCTAATGCGCCTAGTTCATGCAGCAAGAGCAAGCCATCGCGGACTGCTCGGTTTTCAGGCGGCTGAACGAAAGGGAACTCGGTAATCGCACCTAGGCGCATCTGTGCCATCTGCAAGATGACACTGCCGAGGTTGGTACGCAGGATCTCCGGGTCAGTAAATTCCGGCCGGGATTCGAAGTCCTCCTGGGAGTAGAGCCGAATAGCAATACCATCGGCCACACGGCCGCAGCGGCCTGAGCGCTGGTTGGCACTAGCTTGGGAGATCGCCTCGATGGGCAGGCGCTGGACTTTGGTGCGAGTGGAATAGCGAGAGATTCGCGCGGTGCCCGTATCGATGACATAGCGAATGCCCGGAACCGTCAATGAGGTTTCAGCAATATTGGTAGAAAGTACGACTCGGCGGCCAGAATGTGGCTGAAATACTCGGTGCTGCTCTTGGTTGGAGAGTCGACCGAAAAGGGGAGTGACTTCCACACCCTTCAACTTGCGTCCCTCGATGGCCTCCATGGCATCGCGGATATCGCGTTCTCCGGGGAAAAAGCAAAGAATATCTCCTGGGCCTTCACCCATGAGTTCTTCGATCGCCTCGCAAAGCGCATCGAGGGGATCTTGGTCGACCAGTTTGCCTTGGACCTCAAACTCCATGGGCTGGTAGCGAATCTCCACCGGGAAAGTACGTCCGGACACCTCGATGATGGGAGCGGGTGTGCCCTGAGCATCGGCGAAGTGATGAGCGAATCGTTCCGGATCGATCGTCGCGGAGGTGATGATCACCTTCAAATCCGGGCGTTGGGGGAGCAGCCGACTGAGATAGCCCAGCAGGAAGTCGATATTGAGCGAACGCTCATGTGCCTCATCGATGATGAGAGTGTCATACCCACTGAGCTGGCGATCCCGCTGCATCTCCGCGAGCAAAATGCCATCGGTCATCAGTTTGACTGCTGAGGTGGACGAGACGCGATCGTCGAAACGAATGGTATAACCGACCGTTTCGCCCAGATCCTGGCCAAGCTCATCGGCGATGCGCTCAGCCACGGTGCGGGCAGCCAGACGCCGCGGCTGGGTGTGCCCGATCTTGCCGCGTCGGCCGCGACCTAGTTCCAGGCAGATCTTCGGAATCTGAGTGGTCTTTCCGGAACCGGTCTCACCGGCAACAATGACTACCTGGTTGTTCTCGATAGCCTCGGCGATATCGTCCCGGCGCGCCGAAACCGGCAGCGTCGCAGGGTAGGTAATTTTCGGAACGGCTGCATCGATCCGGGCTCGCTTGGCGACGGCCGCTTCCACATCGGAAGCGATTGCTCGCAGGGCCTTCGGCGCGCGTGCCCGAGAAAGCCTGCGGGTTAACGCCCGCTCATCGGCAAGAGTCACCTTAGATAGTCGAGCGAGCAGATCTTGGCGGGAGGGATGGGATTGGGAAGAGGCAGTAGTCATGGCTGATCCAGGATTCTACCGCTTGTTTGGGAGATGACCTATCGTGGGACACCTATGTCTTGATCACAAGAGAATTGAGGGAGTATGACCCAGCCTGGTGTTGGCCCAGAAGATGACCGTTCGCGCGATGATGAGACTCCCGGGGATTTTCCGAACTACCCCGCATACCCGTCTACTCCGCATCCAGAAGACAGTGCCTCCTATGGAGCTTCTGAAAGCACTCCTAGTAGCTATCCCGGATATCAGCACTACAACGTAGATGGTGCGAATTGGGCGGCGACCTCCGGAGGTTACGCTGCTGGTCAGCAGCCGCAGGGCACCGGCAAGGTTCAGATTCGGGAAGCACTCGGTTGGGCGTTTAAGACGACCTTCCGCAACTGGGCATTGTGGATCTTCGGACTGCTGGCACTGATGGCAGCCGGGATCGTCGTGTCGGTGGCTTTTGACCTTCTCACCGGAGCTTTCACCAGTGGCGGTTCTGTAGAAACTGGGTGGGGCTACCAGCTAGGGCAGCTACTTCTCACGGTGATCTTCGCTGGTGTGATGATTGCGGTCTACCACGGGGCTTTGCGTCAGATCGACCAAGCCAAGGTTGGCTTGAATGATTTTGTTGATCGCGTCAACTTCTGGCCTAGCTTAGGGATGTCGCTGTTGGTGCAGATCGTCTCCGGCGTAGTTGCGGTAATTTTTGTACTCCCACTAGTGATTCCCATGCTGGGAGTGGATGTGCTCAACATCACCGATGCGGAAGCCATGGACCTGCTCGGGCAAATATTCCTGGCTCTAGCGGTAGTGCTGCTGATCAGCGCTTTGATCTCCCCGCTGGTCACCTTTATTGTCTGGTACTTGGTAGATCGCAAGACCGGCTTCTGGGAGGCGATTTCCCAAGGCGTGCGCAATGGACTGGCTAACTACGCAAAACTGCTGCTGTTTTTCGTGCTGGCAATGATAGTGAGCATGATTGCAATGGTGATGACCTTCGGTCTCGCCCTGATAATTTTGATGCCGGTCGGGATACTGACCCAGGCGATGCTCTACCGCCAGATGTCATCTGGCCCATTGCCAGCCCAAGAAACTGCGACCTACTGAGCCGAGATGGCCTTTAAATAGGCTGCGGTGACCAGCTCGCCGAAGGCCGCAAATTCGCCGGCCCGCGAGCTGGAATTGCGGAAAACCAATCCCACTTCACGTTGAGCGCTAATCCCCGGCCGGAAGCTGGCAGTAGCCAGCCCGGGGCGAGCGCACTCGCTGTTGACTGCAGATTTGGGGATCAACGTGCTGCCCAGTCCACCAGCGACCAACTGGATGATGGTGGTCAATGAAGAAGCCCGAGTAATGGAGTTAGTAGTCTCGGTGGGATTGAGTTCAGCAGTCCGACATAGATCGACAATCTGATCACGCAGGCAATGACCATCATCGAGCAGCAATAGATCTAAGTCTTCGAGGCAATCAAGACCTAAGTCATTCCGACCAGCTAGGTGATGGCCCTGGGGAACGACTACTGAGAATTTCTCCTGGTAGAGCGAAATTTCCGTGACTCCAGGCGCTTCCGACGGCAGGGCCATTACGGCTAGATCTATCTGCCCGTCGCGCAGCATCTGGATCAAGTGATCGGTCTGATCTTCGATGATCCGAGGCTCTAGCTCCGGAAATTTCTCATGCAAAGAAGTAAGGAGATTCGGCAGGAGATAGGGGGAGATGGTCGGGATGATGCCAATGGTCAGCGGTCCGGTGAAATCACCGTGAGTGCCGCGGGCATGAGTCAAGAAGATATCAGCGGCATCGAGGGTGGCTTTGGCATAGGGTAGGAGCTTTTCCCCGGCAGTGGTCACGATCACGCGCCGGGTAGACCGCTCGATGAGCTGGAGTCCCAACCCTTGTTCTAATGCCATGAGTGCTTGCGATAGTGATGGCTGCGAGATGGCGAGCTTGTGTGCGGCTGTGCCGAAGTGTTTGTTCTCCGCAATGGTGACAAACGTGCGCAGTTGAGACAGTGTTGGGCGATACTCCTTATTGCTCATGCCTATTACTATAGACACAATTTGTAGTAATTTTTTATTGACGAGCTTGGAGGTTCCGGGCATAATGGGATCTGGCTCCACCAACGGCAGTAGTCGATTACGGCGCTGTTATTGGTATGGCCGATCGCATGAGCGGTCTGGGGTGTCCAGCAACCGAAGGTCTACCCCGCAACCACGATTTTTCTGAGGAGACAGAGAATGGCAATTCTGACCGTTGGAGAGAAGTTCCCCGAGTTCGAGCTGACCGCGCTTAAGGGCGGCGACCTGCATGACGTCAACGCTGCGCAGCCGGAGGACTACTTCGAGACTGTTTCTCTGGACAAGTACGAGGGTAAGTGGAAGATTGTGTTCTTCTACCCCAAGGATTTCACCTTCGTTTGCCCGACCGAGATTGCCGCATTCGGCAAGCTCGACGAGGAGTTCCAGGATCGTGACACCCAGGTTCTCGGTGGCTCCACCGACAATGAGTTCGCCCACTTCAACTGGCGCGCAACCCACCCGGAGCTCAAGGGTGTTCCCTTCCCAATGTTCGCTGATGTCAGCCACACCCTCGTTCGCGCTCTGGGTGTAGAAAACACCGGCGGTGTCGCTGACCGCGCAACCTTCATCATCGACCCCGATGGCATCATCCAGTTTGTTTCGGTCACCCCGGATGCCGTCGGCCGCAACGTCGACGAGGTCTTGCGTGTCCTCGATGCACTGCAGTCCGAAGAGGTCTGTGCCTGCAACTGGCAGGCCAATGACCCGACCAAGAACATTGACAAGCTTGCCGTTGTCCAGGAGGGCCTGAAGTAACTTATGTCCATTGACAACCTGAAGCAGTCCCTGCCCGAGTACGCTAAGGATCAGAAGCTCAATTTGGGTTCTTTGACCCGCTCGACTGAGCTTACTGAGCAGCAGCTGTGGGGGACTTTCCTCTCCACTGCCGCCGCTACCGGCAATGACGTGGTCTTCTCGGAGATTGCCGAAGAAGCCAAGGAGCACCTTTCCGAGGTTGCTTTCGACGCCGCCCTCGGTGCTGCCACTGTCATGGCCATGAACAATGTTGCCTACCGCGCTCGCCACTTCCTCGGTGATGACTACACCCAGGTCAAGATGGGCCTGCGGATGAACATTATCAACAAGTCCGGCGTGGATAAGGTTGATTTTGAGCTGTGGTCCCTGGCTGTGTCCACCGTTAACGGTTGTGAAAACTGCGTCAACGCGCATGACAACACCGTCCGCGGCGAGGGCCTGACCAAGGAGCAGGTCTGGGAGTCTGTCAAGATTGCCGCCGTCATCACGGCCGTTGCCCAGGCACTCCAGATTGAGGCTGCACGCTAGATATAGTCAGCCGCTAGATCCAAAGACGGCCGCTACCTTTCCGAATGATGGGGAGGCAGCGGCCGTTTTTGTGCGCTGTGGGTAGTGCTTATCGACGCCGAGTTAGTTCGCTGGGAAGCTTAGCTCCGCCAGGTCGCGTCCATCAGCGTCATCAAGATCGATCTCCCAGCTTAAGTCTCGATCGTCATCGAGTTCGACCTCGTCGAGGAATCCTTCTGGCTGTTCATCGAGCGCCTGTCTGATGGCTTCAGCCGCAGTGACGCTGGCCGACTGTGCCTTAGCTACGTCATCTCCATCGTTGTCTCGTTCTTCTTCCCGGATGTTTCCATCAGGGTCAACCTCCAGATCGATAACCTCATCTCCTGCCACCACCTCGATGTCGTAGGCGTTGCGATCATCTTCACGATCGATATCAATGATGATGCCGTTGGAGTATTCGGCCAATACTTCATCGATGGCAGCAAACACCGGATCGGCAGGGGGCGTCGGGATCTCTTCTACTGAGCTGGGCGTGGTCTCAGCGGCGGTGGTCTCAGCGACAGTGGATTCAGCAGCGGTGGTGTCCTGTGCGGCCGTGGAGGTCACGGTGATCGCGTCTGTTCCAGTATCTTCGGTGGTCGCGTCTTCGGCCGAGCTGCAGGCGCTCAACACCAAGCCAGAGCTCAAGGCTAAGACGGTGGTGGTGATCAATCGTGAAGTCATGGTCTGTTACTCCTGGGAGGATCGGGTACCGGAAGCAGGTCAATGTCTTCTCTACCGTAAAACAAAATACGGAAATCGGCCTGAAATTGAGGAGATCGATCTCAACAACAAGAGCAAGATTGTTAGGTGAGGCATCCCAGCCAGCTGAAGCGAGAACGGGAAAACTCCCCGTGACCAGTAGAAATAGGGCCTCGGGGAGTAATTCACCTGGGTAGTGATCGAGCAGGCTGGAGCTTCTAGATCTCCTTGATGGCGTCCTCGATGATCTCAAGCCCGCGACGCAGATCTTGCTCAGAGATAATCAGCGGCGGCGCAATATGGATGCGGTTTTGTTGGAGCATCGGCCATAGACCAGCAGCCTTGCATGCGGCGCTGATCTTGAGCATGGGCTCATTTTGCTCAGCAGTCGGGTGGAAAGGCACCAATGGTTCCCGGGTGTCGCGATCGGTGACCAATTCAATAGCCCAGAGCAATCCCAGACCGCGGTACTGGCCAACAACCTCGTATTTGTCAGCCAAGCCAGCCAAGAAGGGGGCCACGACCTCGTCACCTAGCTGGCGGGTATGCTCCAGAATCTGCTCATCTTCAAAGATAGCGAAGGTCTCAACTCCAACCGCGCAGCCGAGCGGATGGCCAGAATAGGTCAGTCCACCGGGGTAGACGGTGGTGGCGAAGCTATCTCGGACGGCATCTGAGATCAGCACTCCGCCGAGTGGGACATAACCTGAGGTGACACCCTTAGCGAAGGTCAGCAGATCTGGTTGGGCTTGAAAATTCTCCACGGCAAACATCGTGCCGGTACGGCCAAAACCAACCATGACTTCATCGGCGATGTAGAGGATGCCGTACTTATCGCACAGGGCGCGGATTCCAGGTAGATATCCAGCCGGAGGGACAAGGATGCCATTGGTACCGACAACGGTCTCGATGATGATCGCCGCGATCGTGGAGGCGCCCTCCAGGATGATCTGTTCTTCCAAGTGCGCCAAAGCGCGCTCGCACTCTTGGGCCTCATCTGCAGCCCAGAATGCGGAACGGTAAGCGTAGGGGCCGAAGAAGTGGACTACCGACGGGTCGCCTTGATCATTGGGCCAGCGGCGAGGGTCGCCGGTCATGCTGATCGCAGTGGTGGTGGCGCCATGGTAGGAGCGATACATCGACATCACTTTTTGGCGTCCGGTGTGCAACCGAGCCATGCGCACTGCGTGCTCATTAGCATCGGCGCCAGCATTGGTGAAAAAGACCTGATTGAGCGCACCTGGAGCGGCCTCTGCAAGCAGGCGTGCTAGCTCGGAGCGAGCATCATTGGCGAAGGCCGGCTGGATGGTAGCCAATTTTTCAGCCTGGTCCTGGATTGCGCGGACCAGTCGTGGGTGCTGGTGGCCGAGGTTGAGGTTGACCAGCTGAGAACCGAAGTCGAGGTAAGTATTTCCCTCATAGTCAGTGAAGCTGGACTCGGAGCCAGAGACTACCGGTAGAGCGTTAAATAGATCCTGAGCAGCCCAGGAATGGAAGACGTGACTGTTGTCGAGCTCGCTTACCCGCTCAGCCGACATATCAGTAGTTACTGTCGCAGTGGTCATGGTCGTACTCCTTAGAGGAAAGGTGAATGCGGTGAGGGCTAGTTGGTGGGGAAGCCGAGGTTGATATGGGACTCATCTGGCAGCGGCCAGCGGGAGGTAACCACCTTGCGGCGGGTGTAGAAATTGAAGGACTCTGGGCCGTAGATATGAGTATCGCCAAACAGGGACTTCTTCCATCCGCCGAAGGAGAATGATCCGATAGGTACTGGGATCGGCACGTTAACTCCGACCATGCCGACCTCGATGGCGAACTCAAACTCGCGGGCGGCGCGGCCATCTCGAGTAAAGATCGCGGTGCCATTAGCAAATTGGCAGTTGTTGATCAGCTCTACGGCCTCGTCGAAGCTCTGGGCACGAGCCACCGACAGCACTGGGCCGAAGATTTCTTCGTCATAGACCGGCATGCCAGGTGCGACGTGGTCGATCAACGTCGGACCAACGAAGAAACCGTCCTCGGGTAGGTCAGCGGATCGGCCGTCTACGACCAACTCTGCACCAGAAGTACTAGCCCCGGCGATGAGTCCTTCGATGCGCTGCTTGGCCTCGGAGGTAATCACCGGACCCATTTCTGAATCTGGGTGGGTGCCTTCGCCGATGGTCAGGTCAGCCATCCGGGTCTTGATTTTGGCGATCAACTCATCGGCAATATCGCCGACTGGAACGATCACACTGATGGCCATGCAACGCTCGCCGGCAGCGCCGAAACCTGCCGAGATGGCGGCATCGGCAGCGGCGTCGAGATCCGCATCCGGCATAACGACCATATGGTTTTTCGCCCCGCCTAGAGCCTGAACTCGCTTGCCCAGCGCAGTGGCGCGGGTATAAATCGACTGGGCGATCGGAGTGGAACCGACGAAGCTTACTGCCTGAACTCGCGGGTCGTCGATAATAGTTTCTACGGCTTCGCGGTCACCATGGACAAGATTGAGCACGCCTTCGGGAAGTCCCGCTTCGTGGAAGGCCTCTACGATCCAGTTGACTGCGCTGGGGTCCTTTTCGCTGGGCTTGAGAACGACCGTATTGCCGGCGGCGATAGCAGTGGTGATCATCCACAGTGGCACCATCGCCGGGAAGTTAAAGGGAGTAATGCAGGCGACTACGCCCAGCGGCTGGCGAATCTGGCGGACATCGACGCCGGTGGCTGCTTGCTCGAGGAATTCACCCTTCATGTGATGGACCAAGCCAGCACAGAACTCCACGTTTTCTACGCCACGGGCGATTTCACCGATGGCGTCAGAGAGCACCTTGCCCTGTTCTTCGGTGATCAGTTCAGCTAACTCATGCTTGCGAGAAGTAATGATCTCATGCAGTTTGAACATCACTGCTGCACGCTTGGCCAAGCCGGTGGATCGCCAGCCAGGAGCAGCCGCTTGGGCTGCGGAGATGGCAGCGTCCACGGTGTCGCGGGAAGCAAAAGCAACCGAAGCGGTCACTAGCCCGGTGGCAGGGTTGTAGACCTTGCCAAAGTGCTCTGACTCAGCAAGCTGGCGGCCGCCAATAATATGAGGGACCACTCTTATTGCGGAGTCCGTAGTGGTGTCGTTGTGATCGATGCGGGTATCTGGGACAACCTGGGTCATCAATTTCTCCTTGTTTGGTGTGGTGACCGGAGGGTCGAGGATTGGTTATGAGTAGGAAAAAGACAGTGTGTTTAATTGCCGTCAGTGAGGGGAGCGGCCTACGAGGAAGTCAATAGTGATCTAGCAACAGTGTCACTAGCACGGGGTATCGCTTCCTTGGAGAGAATCTTGCCAGTAATAACTATTGATTGGCAGGTTCAATGTGTGGTGGAAGTGACATAGAAGTGGACACTCTGTAGTTCTGGGCTCTTGGCTGGCACTTGGGAATTATGGAACCTATCGAATGATCGTTATGATCGATCGACAGAAGCCCTCGAGTTGAAGGCACCAGCCAAACGCGATTGCGCACCCTGGCAACAGCAAGCGCCGATGACCGCGCGCGCTCCTTAGCGCAGCAACCTTAAAGATGAAAAGCGGTGACCATGACTGTCCCAGAACAAGCTTCCGCAGATAGCCTCAGTGCAAGGCCAGATCGTGCAAGTACCAGCCAATTCACACCGGCAGACTTGGTCTCCACCGTGACGGTCAGAGATGTGCTCGGACTGTCAGTGATGACCTTGGCCCATGTCGAAGTCCAAGCCGCCCATGGCCACCTGGGGCGGATCATCCGCTGGGTTCATGTCGCAGAATCCCCGCGGGCAGGCAAACTCCTCAACGGCGGCGAATTATTGTTGACCACCGGAATTGGGTTGGGTTCAGATGAGGCGACGCTAAAAAGCCAGATCGCCCAATTTGCCCGCGCCGGGGCTGCTGCCCTCCTGGTGGAGCTGGGCACCTATTGGGAGCAGATACCCGAGACTGTCATCAAGGAATGTGAGCGCAACAAGCTCCCGTTGTTGGTGGCTCATCGTGAACTGCGCTTTGTCACGGTCACCGAGCAGGTTCACTCAAGAATCCTCAATGATCAGTTTGCGCAAATCTCAGCGATGCGCGATGTATCTGAATCCTTCTGGGCTTTGATGTTCAACGGCGCCCCACCGGAGCAGCTGGTAGTCCACACTTCCCGGCAGCTGGGATGCCCGGTGGTCCTCGAGGATCTTTCTCACCGGGTGGTCTACTACGCCGAGGGCCATGAACTCCCCTCAGAACTCTTGGCTGATTGGGAGAAAAAGTCCAGGTTCTGGTCGGTGGAAAATCGCCATCAAGGCCTCATCGCTGAGCCTATTCGGGTTCAAGACCCGCAGGATTCAAAAGTCTCATGGGAGTCCATCGATATTCAAGCGCAAGGTAGTCATTGGGGCAGGCTCTACTACCGCGGAGTTACCGATAATCCAGCGGAGGGGGCTCATGTGCTCCGTCATGCCGCGATGGCATTGGCCATTGAACGACTAGGCTCTGGAGCTCCGCATTCCTGGAATGGATTGATTGATAGGGTTTCGCTCAACCGATTGATGAGTAATCGTTTTACTACTATCGACGGCGAGCGCACGGTACTTGAGGCAGCTGGTTTTCCCACACGCGGACGTAAACTCTTAGCCTTAGATATTCGATTCCACGGCCAGGAAATTACCGCTGAGCAGGTTCGTCGGATGCTCGAATCCTCCGCTTCGCGTTCGTTCGCGTTGGCTTCGACCTCGCCGGAGCATCAAGATCGCATCAGCTGTGCCTGGAGCTTGACTGCGGAGTCCAATCTAGAAGCTAGTTGTCTGCAACTGGCAGATCGCCTCAAAAGCATGGCGCAGCGAGTATCTGTAGTGGTCTCTAGCGAGTTGACCGGGCCGGTGGATCTTTCTTCGGCTCTGCATCAGGTAAAACGGGCGGATTATCTTGCTAGCGCTAACGGGGTTCACCTGTTTACGGTCTCCAAGCAACGCATTGATGGGTTGATGCACTCTCTACGCGGTGACGTGCGGGTTCAAGCTTTCGTGGATTCCACATTGGAGCCGCTGATCCTTCATGACGATCGCAATGGCACCGATTTGCTGCAGACCTTAGAGGCTATTCTTCGCTTTCCGACGTCGCGTTCGGCCGCAGCCGATGCGCTGCATCTGTCTCGAACTGCCCTGTATTCGAGGATCTCCACCATTGAGCGGCTTTTGAAAGTCGATTTAGGAGATGGAAACACTCAGTTCACGCTCGCATTGGCCATCCGGGCTAGGGCTTAGGCAGTTTTACGCCCGGACCATCTCTCGCGAGATGGTCCGGGCGGTAGTCTTTTTGCGGCTGCAAGCCTAGTGGATATCAATTCCTACGGAATCACGCCAGGCTTGCATAGCTTTCCAGTCCTGGGCAATTGCCGGATTAGTGGCGGTGAGCTGGTTCCAGGTGACAGATTCTCGGCCAGAAGGCACAGTAACCATCTCGATGCAGTCTTGGACTGGGCAGACATTGGCACAGAGTGCACATCCCACGCAATCAGACTCACGCACCTTCGGGGTCGGGCGGATGTCTAAGGTGAGCTTGCCATTAATCTCGGGGTTAATCCCTGGTTTGACCACTGCACCTTCGGGATTAACCAGGTCAATGCACTGATGTGCGGTGTCATGACAGGCAGTAACGCAGAGATTGCAACCGATGCATTTGTCTTGGTCGATCCGAGCCACGGACTTATGCGATAGATCGAGATCGTTGAAGGTTCCATGCTCAGCGAGGGCTTTGCCACGAAACTCATCGAGGGATTTAAAGCCCTTGTCATCCATCCACCTTGACAGTCCATCACAGAGGTCATCAATGATGCGGAACCCATGAGTCATTGCTGCGGTACACACTTGAAGTGAGGTAGCACCCAATAGTAGGAACTCTGCTGCATCCTGCCAGGTAGATATACCACCCATGCCGGAGACCGGAAGCCCCGATTCGCTGAGGAAGGGGTCATCCATTAGCTCGGTGAGCATATGCAAGGCAATGGGTTTGACCGCCGGTCCTGCGTAACCGCCATGGGTGGAACGGCCACCGATGGTGGGGGAGACCGTGAACGTATCTAAGTCCACTTTGGTCACCGAATTAATGGTGTTGATTAGTGACAATCCGTTTGCGCCACCGCGAACTCCTGCTCTGGCAGCGACTCTGACATCGGTGACATTGGGAGTGAGTTTTTGAATCACTGGTATCGAGGCATAGTCGGTAGCCCAAGCGGTGTTCATCTCGCAGGCTTCTGGGGACTGCCCGATAGCGGAACCGAGATTGCGCTCAGACATCCCCTGCGGGCAGCCGTAGTTGAGTTCGATACCATCAGCGCCGGTGTCCTCGATCTGATGGACAATCGTGCGCCAAGCCTTCGGATCGGCATCGACCATCGCCGAGACAATGACAGCTCGATCGGGCCAATTGCGTTTGACCTCAGCAATCTCGCGCAGGTTGATCTCGAGCGGGCGGTCAGAGATGAGCTCAACATTGTTGATGGCCATCATCCTGCGCCCGCCTTTGGTGAAAGAACCATAGCGGTTGGAGATATTCTGGACCGGTGGGCCGAGCGTTTTCCACACCGCTCCACCCCAGCCAGCCTCGAAGGCGTGGTTGACCTGGTATCCAGAGTTAGTTGGTGGCGCTGAGGCCAACCAGAAGGGGTTCGGGCTGGTAATGCCGCTAAAGGTAGTAGTTAGATCAGCCATGGTGTCGCTCCTTCAGAAAGTCAGTGATGGAACGGGCAGCGATCTTTCCGTCTTGGACCGCCATCACGGTGGAAGCCTCGCCGGTCTGTCGGATGGCATCGCCTCCAGCAAAGACATTGTCTAGATCTGCGGCGGTGACCGCTAGCTCCTTGGTGGTGGCGAGATAGCCGGAGGAAAGTGGAAGCCCAAGGCCAGTGTCGTGGTCGAACTTTTCCTGACCAATCGCAGAAATCACTGCGTCGCAATCAATGATCAGATCAGGTTGTCCTGAGGGCACTGGTCGAGAACGTCCCTGCTCATCGGGATCACTCAGGACCATTCTGGTGCAGGACAGTCCGGTGACTTGTCCGTTCTCATCTGAGAGAACTTCAGACGGGGAGGCCAAGAAGACGAAGTCGATGCCAGCTTGGACTGCGAAGAGATATTCGTGTTCGAAGGCGGTCATCTCTGCTGCGGTGCGTCGATAGACGATGGTGGCAGCAGCGCCTTGAGTACGAGCGGTGGTCGCGGCGTCGATAGCCGTATTGCCGGCACCGATGACTGCTACGTGTTGGGGGCTTAGAGCTGCTGGCTGCTCAGTTTTCACATCGGAGATATAAGCCAAGCCATCCACGACGAGCTCCCCGCCGGGAATATCAAGAGCAGGTACTGCACCAAGGCCAAGGCCCAAAAATACTGCGTCATATTCTCCGGCTAGTTCATGAAGCTCCTGCGAGCTAGTCAGTTGTTTGTTGGTGTGAATTCTCACCCCAAGCTCTTGCACCATCTCTACCTCAGATTGGGCGATAGCTACGGGTTCACGCAAAGTAATGATGCCGTAAGTAGATAGACCTCCAGCTAATTGACGGCGCTCCCAAATAGTGACTGAATGTCCCTCCTTGGCCAGCTCGGCGGCGGCGGATAATCCAGCTGGTCCCGAACCGATGACCAGAACACTGCGTCCGGTAGGAGCCCCCGCAGTGAACGGGGAGATTCCTTGTTCGGCGAGATGATCCGTGGCGTGGCGTTGCAGCCGGCCAATCTCAATGGGCGCTTCAGCCGTCTTGTTCATCACGCATGCTCCCTGGCAGAGCTCGGCAACCGGGCACACTCTGGCGCAGGTTCCGCCGAGGAAGTTTTCTTCCAGGATGGTCTTGGCAGCTCCAGTGGTGTTGCCACTGGAGATCTTGCGGATGAACTCAGGGATGTCGATATGGGTAGGGCAAGCTTGCATGCAGGGGGCATCGGCGCAGTAGAGGCAACGGTTAGCCTCACCGACAGCCTCAGCGAGGCTCATCGGGGGATGAGCCTCGCATTGGCTGAGCACCCTGGGCATAGGGAGCGTCGTAGTCACAGGGGGTCTCCTTAAACGAGTTATACGGTGGCCTTCTCAGTGGTGCTGCGGTTGACCAACACGGTGGCAAAGGCGCCAAGTGCTACGCCGATCGGCCAGCTGAAGGGAGCAATAGCGGAGAACACGGGGACCAAGGCCAGCACCATACAGATCAAGCTGCAGACGGCGAAGAGAGCAACGTAGACCTTGTTGACACCGTTGGAGTAGTGATAGCGGGAATCAGGAGCGGAGGTATAAAGATCCCGGATTTTGACCTGCTGGCGCTTGACCAGGTAGTAGTCGGCCATGATGATGCCAAACAGCGGTCCGATCATTGCGCCGACACCACCGAGGAAGTAGTTGACGATCACTGGGGAGCTGTAGAGGTTCCAGGGCATAACCACAATGGCCAACACTGCGGTGATCAGCCCGCCGGTACGGAAGGAGATCGCGCCGGGTGCTAGGTGGGAGAAGTCGAAGGAGGCGGAGACGAAGTTGCAGATGATGTTCACGCCGACCTGGGCGACAGCCACGGCCAAAGTAGCTACGAGCAGCAGTGCCACGGAATCGAGTTCGCCCAGCAGCAGGATCGGGTCAGTGACCGCGGAGCCATAGACTTCAGCGGAAGAGATACCGATGATGACCGAGACCACGGCAAAGGCAATGCCATTGAGCAGCAAGCCTAGGGAGTTGCCGCGCTTGACCTCGCTGGCGTTAGCGGAGAGACGGGTAAAGTCGGCGAAGTTAAGCATCGGGCCAGCCATATAGGCCAAGGTCAGGGAAGCGGTGGCCAGTATGGCAACGATCATGGCACCGCCGCTAAGCGGGGTTTCAGCCATGGTGTAGTTCCAGTCGAGCTTCCAATCGGCCAGGGATAGTGTCCATACTGCGAGGGCGATCATTGCTACCCAAATGGTGGGGCCGGCGAAGTCGGAGAGCTTGCGCACAGCCTCCATGCCGCGGAACAACACGATGAGCTGAGCTGCCCAGAGCACGAGCAGGCACATCCAACCCAGTGCGGACAAGCCTAGGAAGTTGGATTGGTCGAGGCTCTCGGCTCCGGGGAATACCTTGAGGATCAGGATCTTGACCGCGTGTGAAGCCAAGAAGGTCTGGATGCCGTACCAGCAGACGGCCACGATTGCGCGGATGAAGGCTGGGAGGTTGGCGCCGTAGACGCCGAAGGAGATGCGGGCGAAGACGGGGAAGGGGACTCCCACGCGTTGTCCAGCCACGCCCATGAGGTTGGAGGCACCCCACATGGTGATCATGCCCAGAACCATGCCGATCATTGCTTGCCAGCCGGTCAGCCCCAAGGACATGAAACCGACGGCCATGGCGTATCCGCCGAGGGAGTGCCAGGCGCTCATCCACCAGTTAAAGAGGTTTCGAGCTTTCCATTCGCCAGCCCCAGTGCGCGGGGCGATGTCTACGTTGTAGAGGCGAGCATTGTTGGTATGCAACTCAGTTAGTTGAGCGTTTTCCGGGAGGGTGCCACGGGACCCGGGATCTTTTACAGTTGTCATGGCCTTGTGCCTTTCTTCTGTCATTCAGGAGGGTCTTGAGTGGTTGCTTCGACCGGGATTATCCTGTCTGAGCTGGTATGTCTCGAGGACCCCTTTAGTAAATCAATTAATTGACAGGTATTGAAGTGCCAATATGTGCCGTACCTAGACTGGTTGTGGACATAGTGGCAAGTAGTTCGCCAGAGACTTGGTCAGCGATAGAGCCACAACGTGCAAAAAAGCGGCCGTACTGTCCACTAGGGACGTACGGCCGCGTGAAATCATGCGGGAAGGGCAGCTAGCTAGTCATTGAGCCCCTTGGTCTCTGGGACCTTGGTCAACCAAATGGTCAGCAAGACTGCAACAGCGAGTGCGAGAATATAGAAGGCCGGGGCATAGCCGACGCCCGATCGATCAACCAGCAGGGTGCCGATGAACGGGGCAGTACCACCGAAGATGGCATAACCAACGTTATAAGAAAACGCTGCTGAGGTCATTCGGGTACGAGTATCAAAGACCTCGATGAAGAAAGCGTAGCAACCTCCGCCGTAGCTGGTGATAGTCAGCACGAAGATGACCTGACCCAGTAGCGCTAACCAGACGTTACCGCTGGTGACCAGCATGAAGGCTGGGATGATGGTGATCGCCACTGCTAGTGCGCCACCAATGAGCATTTTCCGACGGCCAATCCTATCTCCGAGGATGCCCCACATCGGAAGTGCGACGGTGTACAAAGTCATCGCCACCGCGTTGATCGCCAAAGCCTGGACTCCGCTGAGGTTGCCGGCAGTTTGCACGTAGGGGATGAAATAGCCGGAGAGGAAGTAAAAGCCCATGGCGGTAAAGCCCATGATCATAATGACCTGGAAGATCTTCCGGCCGTTGAGCGCGAAAGCCTCCTTTAGCGGGCTCGACTGCGAGACCTTTTCCTCCGTCTCAGAGACCATCTTCAAATAGGCCGGGGACTCCTCGGTGCGCGCACGGATCCACAGGCCCAGCAGCGACAGCGGCACAGCTACCAGGAAGGGAATGCGCCAGCCCCAAGAAAGGAAGGCCTCTTCGCTCAATCCACCCTGCAACAGCATGACAAACAGGGAAGCAAAGACAGCCGGCAGCGCGGTAGCTGCGATAGTCACCGTGATGAAGAAGCCGCGGCGATCCTTGGGAGCGTGCTCGAAGGCGAAAGTGGGAGAGCCCACCGACTCGCCACCAGCGGAGAATCCCTGCAGCAGGCGACAAAACACCAAAGCCACGGTGGCAGCAACGCCCCAATGCTCCACGGTAGGCAACAGACCGATGGTGCCCGTAGCTAGACCGATCAGCAAGATCGACGCCGTCAGTACCACTCGGCGCCCATAGCGATCTCCCAAGGAGCCGAAGAACAAACCGCCAACCGGGCGGATAAAGAAAGAAATACCGTAGGTAGCAAAGAGCATCAACAAGCCAGCGGTTGTGGAACTAGCCGGGAAGAAGTGATAAGCCAAAGTGACTGAGAGGATTCCATAGAGCGCGAAATCATAGAACTCAATGAACTGACCAACACCAGCGCCGAGCAATGCTCGGCGTTGCATTTTGGTCATCGGCGGGCGCTGCCCTTGGTCAGTACTAGAGGGAAGTGGGGCGTCGTTAACAAGAATCTCGGTCACGAGGAGCTTGTCCTTTCATAGGGACACCGCCTGATGCAGGCAAATAACACCAGGCGGTGGATGTGTCAGGGCAAAATTAAATGGAAGTGATCTAAACGGCGGTGTTAGAGCTCGGCCTCGCCAGGCTCAACAGCATCGAGGGAACCGGAAACCAACTTGGAGGCAATCTCAGCAAGCACCTTGACACCAGCAACCAAATCCTCATCGCGGGTGAATTCACGCTCACAGTGGGACACGCCATCAACCGAGGGGACAAACACCATCACCGTGGGAACGATGCGGTTCATCGGCACCGAATCATGGCCGGCCATCGTCTCAATCCGCATACACGACTGACCCGCCTCAGCGGCAGCCTTCTCCGTGAGCTCAATGCCCTCCAACGGGTAGTGCTGGTGATCGCGAATATCGTAGTCTTGAGCCAATACTGTCAGGTGACGGCGAGCTTCAATCTCCTTGAACTGCTCAAGCAAGCGAGTTCGCGCTTCCTCCACCTGGCTGCGCAGATGCGCACGAAGGTCAACGACCATATTGACCTGGCGAGGAACCACGATCGGCGAGTTCGGCTCCACTGTCAGCTGACCCACCGAGGTAACGATCTCTTCCGCCGGGAAGGTATCGACGACCGCTTCGGTCTTCAGCACAATCTCCGCAGCAGCAGCGAGGGCGTCGTGACGATCAGCCATATAGGTAGCGCCGGTATGGGACTGCTCACCATTGACCGTAACCAGCAGCTTCTGGGTGTACCAAGACTGGGTTACTGCACCAATCTCGGTCTTATGACGCTCAAGCAGACGACCCTGCTCAATATGAATCTCAGCATAAGCAGTCGGAATCGGAGCCACATCGGTACCCAAGTATCCGATGTCCTCCAGCGCCTCCTTGACCGAAATACCCTTGCTATCTTTAGTGGCGAGAATCTTGTCTCGATCCATCGAGCCGGCAACTACCGAAGAGCCCATAATCGAAGGCTGGAAACGAGCACCTTCCTCGTTAAACCAATCCACTACGGCTAAGTTGTGGACAGGCTCGAGCTCACCGGCCTGCACCCGAGCATTAATCTCCTGAGCCGCATGGAGCGCAGCGATCACGCCATAGCAGCCATCGAAGCGGCCACCGAGCGGCTGGGAGTCTAGGTGAGAACCCAAGAACACGTGATTGAGGGAAGGATCCCAGTTGTAGAGGGCGAAAAGGTTACCGACCGAGTCAACCCGAACTTCCATCCCTGCGGCAATAGCGCGTTCGCGGAACCAGTCACGGATTTGGCCATCTTCTCGGGTGCCTGCCTGACGGTCCACTCCGTTGGCCGGGGTAGCGCCGAATTGGTAGGTGTCGTGGAAATCTGCAAGGAAAGCCTGGTCAAGAGAAGTAGCAGTGGTCATGATAGATGTCTCTTTCTGGAGAATGAGGGGTAGTGATTATTAGATGAGGTACTGGCAAGCATCGCGCTTGATGTACTTGCCATGACCCTTGGCGCCCAAGTAGGTGTTGTCGTCAATGACCACACGCCCACGAGAGAGCACCGTGTCCACATGACCATCGATCTCGAAGCCCTCCCAGGCCGAGTGATCCATATTCATATGGTGGGTCTTGTCCAACCCGATCGAGGTATGTCCCTTCGGGTTGTAGAGCACAACATCAGCGTCCGCGCCGGGTGCAATAACACCCTTGCGGCCGTACATGCCGAACATCCGCGCCGGGGTGGTGGAGGTGATCTCAACCCAACGTTCTAGGGAGATCTGGCCATCGACGACGCCTTGATACATCAAGTCCATGCGGTGTTCGACGGAGCCAATACCGTTGGGGATCTTGGAGAAATCGTTAACACCTAGATCCTTTTGGCCCTTGAAGCAGAAGGGGCAGTGGTCGGTGGCGACCATCTGGATGTCGTTGGTGCGAAGAGCCTGCCACATGTGCTCCTGGTGGTGTTCTTCTTTGGAACGCAGGGGAGTGGAGCAGACCCACTTGGCACCCTCGAAGCCCTGTGCGCCTAGCTGATCTTCCAATGAGAGGTAGAGGTACTGCGGGCAGGTTTCGCCGAAGACATTCTGGCCATTGTCGCGGGCGGCTGCCAGCTGTGCCACTGCCTGCTTGGCGGAAACGTGGACCACATAGAGCGGGGCGTTGGTCAGATTTGCCAACATGATCGCACGGTGGGTGGCTTCCTCCTCCATCTGCCAAGCACGGGCGACGCCGTGGTAATAGGGGTCGGTCTTGCCCTGGGCGAGCAGTTCTTCGACCATGGCATCGATGGCGGGGCCGTTTTCGGCGTGGATCATCGATAGCAATCCGGTGTCGGCGGACTTGCGCATGGCCTTGTAGATTTGGGCGTCATCGCTGTAGAACACGCCGGGGTAGGCCATAAATAGTTTGAAGCTGGATACGCCCTCGTCCATGAGGTGGTCCATGGCGTCAAGGGAGTCACGGTTGACTTCGCCGATGACCTGATGGAATCCGTAGTCGATGGCGCATTCGCCATTGGCCTTATCGTGCCAGGCTTCGAGGCCGTCAAAGACTCGCTCGCCGTGCTTTTGAATCGCAAAGTCAACGATCGTGGTGGTTCCGCCCCAGGCTGCTGCCCGGGTGCCGGTCTCGAAGGTATCCGAGGCCTCGGTGCCGCCGAAGGGCATCTGCATGTGGGTGTGGGCGTCGACGCCACCTGGTACGACATATTTGCCGCGGGCATCGATTAGCTTGTCGACGTTGCCGGCGAGATTCTCACCGAAGATATGCGACTGGGGGTCTAGAAGAGCGACGATCTTTTCGTTCTCGACCAGCACATCCGCAGCACTGCGGCCAGTGGAGCTGACTACTGTGCCGCCCTGGATCAAGGTTGTTGTCATCGTAGGTTCTCCTTTTACTAGAGGTCATGGCGTGGAACCCTCGTGGTGAACAAGTTGAGTAGCTGGTTCCGCTTTCAAAGGTGTGTTCTTTGGAAGAGATGGAAAGTTGTCGTTAGCAGCAACTTTCGAATGACCTATAGAAATTAAACACCCGCAGGGCCTCCTGGGCAATATTGAAAGTGTGCGGATTCGATAGGGGATTTGAACATAGTGTCCGGCCCTGATGGCGGCCTGCGAAAAGGCTGGTTTTTACATCCCGGTATTGACAATTGTTTTCATTAGGGCTTAAATCGGTAGCGCTAGTGATTGATCGTTCTATTTGTCGAAGCACTGGCTCAACCTGTGCACACTCTGGACTGTTAGCTGAGTCAGTATCACTAGCGAAGGCAACCGGGCGAGGACTCCTAGACCGGCTTGAGGTATTCGATAGGCCACGCCATTGCCAGTTACCGATAACTACTCAATTGAAGGAAAATACGTATGCTCTCGTTCAGCAAGTCGCTGGCCGTTCCCGCTGTCGTTGCTAGCACTGCGATCTTGTTCGCCGGTTGCACCAGCGCAGAAACTGAGGAAAGCCCCTCAACCACCACCAGCCCTGCTGCAGCTGAAGAGTCACACGAGGGCCATGATCATGGTGAAGAACAAGAAGAAGCTGTAGAGGTCTCGGCGGCGCAGCCCCGAATCGTAGCCACCTACGACGGAGGCCTGCTTACCCTAGATGCCGAAACCCTTGAGGTAGTCTCTGAGACCCCGATCGATGGCTTTGCTCGCGTTAACAACGTTGGAGATGGCCGACATGTGATGGTCTCGGCAAACGGAGAATTCCAGCTTTTTGACGCGGGAGTATGGTCGGAGCCCCACGGAGACCATTCCCACAGCTTTGCCGGGACCCCGGAATTGACGGATACCGTTTTTGAGGGAGACACCCCCGGCCATGTGGTCAACCACGCCGGAAAGACCCTCTTGTATAGCGACGGCGATGGCAAGATCCAGATCCTGGATACCTCCAGCACGTTGACTGAAGACACCCTAGAACCTGAGATCCACTACACTCTGGAGCCACATCACGGTATTGCCGTCGAGCTGTCCAACGGCGAATTGGTCCATACCCTTGGCAACTCGGAAGAGCGCGTCGGTGTTATTGCCTTTGATAGTGAGGGAGAAGAAATCGCACGCAGCGAACAATGCCCCGGTGTCCACGGCGAGTCCGCTATCGAAGGTGAAGTTCTCTCCTTTGGCTGTGAAGATGGCATGCTCACCTACGAAGACGGACAGTTTGAGAAAATCGATTCCCCGGATGAGTATGGTCGGATCGGAAGCCAAGCAGGATCTGAGGTCTCCTCTGTTGTTCTCGGCGACTACAAGGTTGACCCTGATGCAGATAATGAACAGCCTGAGCGCGTCAGCTTAACCAACACCGAGACCGGCAACATTCAGCTCGTTGACCTAGGAACTTCTTATACCTTCCGCTCTTTGGGCCGTGGCCCAGTCGGAGAAGCCTTGGTCTTGGGCACTGATGGCAACCTGCATGTCATTGACCCTGATTCCGGAGAGATCACCAATTCCATTCCTGTCGTTGAGGCATGGGAAGCCCCAGTCGAGTGGCAGGATGCTCGCCCAACGCTGCATGTTATTGGTGACCTAGCCTATGTGTCCGACCCCGCTACCAATGAGCTCCATGTCGTGGATCTGACCACCGGCGAAGAGATCACCAGCAGCCAGTTGCCGGAGACGATCAATGAGATCGCCAGCGTAAGCGGATAGCCTGCAGCTATTTTACTGCGCAGCTAGCAGCCCCACTAGATAAAACCTCCTCATCTTGAGCAGATGAGGAGGTTTTATTTGTTCAGGCTATCCACGCTAGTGATGACGAAAGCTGATTTGCTAGCGCTGCTCAATCTGCAAGCTGGACAGTCGTACTTCGCCGGCTTCATCAGAGGCGTCGAGATCGATGGTGGCGATAAAGGCGAAGGAATTATCCCCAGCAGGGTCCTTGATGACCTGGCGCACTTGCCACGACCTGCCCTCTTGCTCCAGGCGGAAGTACTCCTTGCCACGGGCATCTTGGCCCGTATCTAGATCGGCATATTCATCAAAGTAGGCATCCAAGGCGGAACCGAAATCGGGCTTATCTTCCCGCTCGAGATAGTCAGTCAGCCGGGCTAGCTCAGCCTCTTTTTCAAAGGCAAAGAGCTCGACCAAGCGGAACATAAGATTGCGCACCATGATGGTAAACGCGCGTCGATTAGAAGTCAGCGCAGAAGGATCCTCAACGCCGAAAGCCAGCTCACGCTCGAGAGCTTCCTTGGAGATCGGGGTGTCCTCATCGCTCATGTGCGCCCACTCATCCACCAGTGAAGAATCAACCTGTTTGATCAGCTCGCCGAGCCATTCGACTACATCATCGAGTTGCTCGGTCATTGCCTCTTGGGGCACAGACTGGCGCAGAGTACGCCAAGCATCAGTGAGATAGCGCAGGACAGCACCCTCAGAGCGTGCAAGACCATATGTAGCCACCAGATCCGAGAAGGTCATGGCGTGTTCAATCATGTCTCGGACTACGGATTTAGGCGAAAGTTCGAACTCGCGTACCCAAGGATGGCCTTCGGCGAAGGTGGTATAAGCCTCCTCGAGTTCTTCTTCAAGTGGTTTAGGCCACGTGATGTCCTCAATGATGGCCATCCGTTCGGTATATTCCACTCCCTCAGATTTCAGAGCTGCGATTTCTTCGCCGCGAGCGGCATTTTGCTGGGCGCGCAACACCGGACGCGGATCATCCAGAATTGCCTCATAAGTAGAGATCACATCCAGGGTATAAGTCTCAGCCTCCGGATCTAACAGCGAGAGCGCAGCGAGGGCGAAAGGTGAGAGCGGCTGGTTGAGCGCGAAGTCACGCTGGAGCTCGGTGGTCAGATGATAGGGGCGTCCCTGGTCATCGGTCCCGTTTTCAGCCTTGACCACGATGCCAGCGTTGAGCAGACCGCGGAAGAGATCCAGGGCCGTTAAGATGTCCCGATTCTGCTTTGCCCGAGTGTCATGGTTGCCGCGTAGCAGATGTTTGAGGTGCTCATAGCCATTGCCTGGGCGGGCAATGACGTTGATGAGCATGGAGTTGGAAATCTTAAACTGCGAGCTCATAGCTTCCGGCTGGCCGGTAGTTAGCCGCTCAAAGGTCTTTTCTGACCACGTCACCTCGCCTTCCCGGGCTGCCTTCTTGCGCAGTTTCTTGAGCTTTTTGGGATCTGATCCGGCGCGCTTTCGCAGCCGGAAATTCTCAATCTCATGCTCAGGGGCCTGAATAATGACGGTGCCCTCAGTATCGAACCCTGCACGCCCAGCACGCCCAGCAATCTGATGGAACTCGCGCGATTTGAGGACGCGCTGTTTGAAACCGTCATACTTAGCAAGACCGGTGAACAAGACGGTGCGAATGGGCACATTGATGCCCACACCCAACGTGTCAGTTCCACAAATGACCTTGAGCAGACCAGTCTGAGAGAGACGCTCTACCAGCCGGCGGTACTTTGGCAGCATGCCAGCGTGGTGGACACCGATACCTCGACGCAACAGCTTAGACAGGTCACGACCGTAGACGGTGGTGAACTTGAAATCGCCTATCTCAGCAGCGATCTGGTCTTTGATCTCGGGAGTGATAATTTTCAGACTAGTGAGTGCTTGGGCGCGTTCCGCGGCCTCGCGCTGGGAAAAGTGCACCACATAGATGGGTGCTTTCCCGCCTTCGAGCAATTCCTCGATGGTTTCATGGACGGGAGTGTAGACATAGGAGAAATCAAGGGGGACTGGGCGTTCTGAGCCTGCCACTAAGTTGGTCGTGCGCCCAGTGCGCTCCGAGAGATCCTCCTGCAAGAAGGTGGTATCTCCCAAGGTCGCCGACATCAGCAGGAACTGCACCTTCGGCAACTCCAGCAGCGGTACCTGCCACGCCCAGCCACGCTCTGGATCGGAGTAATAGTGGAACTCATCCATAACGACTTGGTCGATCTTGGCCGCAGCACCGTCGCGCAGAGCGATATTAGCCACGATCTCGGCGGTAGCAGCGATGATCGGAGCCTTCGAGTTCACCGTGGCATCACCGGTCATCATGCCAACATTTTCCGGCCCGAAGATTTCACAGAGGGCGAAGAACTTCTCGCTCACTAGCGCCTTGATCGGCGCAGTATAAAACGAACGCTGACCGCGTGCCATCGCGATGAAATGGGCGGCGTTAGCCACCATCGATTTACCAGAACCGGTAGGGGTGGCCAGGATGACATTGTCCCCGGCCAAGATCCCTAACGCGGCTTCTTCCTGCGCCGGATAAAGGGAAATATCCCTCGTTTTCGTCCACGCTAGAAAGGAATCATAGATCGACTCATCGAGGAGGGACTCGGGGACATCGGTCAGGTCGGGCAGCATTTGGGCGAGGTTCACGCCCTCCAACCTAGTCGGTTAGCTACTCGTCGTCAGAAACCCCTGGCTGCTTATCGACGTCTCCGTCCTCCTGCTCATCAGATCCTTGCGGATCCACGGAGTGCTGATCGCCTTGACCATCCAAACCAGCTAGGAAACGTTCGAATTCATCGCCGATCTCATCACCAGTAGGCACGGCCTTTTCTCCGGGCAACATCGCCTGTGGATGAGACGCTAAATAGCGTTCGAGCTCTTGGTCGTATTGCTGTTCCAACTGCTCAACCACGTGTTGGATATCAGAGGAATCATCAACTTGCTCAGACAATTGGGTAACCACCCGAGCTACGTCATGCTCGAGGCTGCGCAGTGGAAGCTGCAGATCTGCAGCATTGGCAACCGAATCCAGCAATTCGTGAGTGGCCGAAGGATAAGGGGAAGCCGCCAAATAGTGCGGAACATGCGCAGTGTAGCCAGCAACATTTCGGCCACGCTTATGCAGCGCACGCTCAATCATCATCGAGGCAGAACCCGGCATGACCACCTTGGAATCGTAGGTGAACATCCCACCGACTAAGTCCACAGCATTGCCATGAGCGGAGACAATCAAAGGGCGGGTATGGGGGACCGCCATGGGTGCGGAATAGAGACAGATGGTGTGCTCTACTCCAAATTTCTCTACCAGATCGGCGACCGCTTCGGTGAACCCTTCCCACCGCAGATCAGGTTCTGGTCCTGACATGAGTAGAAATGCTTTACCCTCGGTATCGCGCAGTACCCGGATCCCTAGATCCAAGCTTTCCATCTCGGTCAGATGATGCTTGTCCATCGTCACTGACGGGCGTCTAGAGCGATAGTCGATGAGCTCGTCATTATTGAATGAAGCCACCGGCCGAGAATCGAGTGCAGCCAGCAAATGATCAGAGCTAGCTTGTACCGCTAAGCCAGCATCTGCATAGCCCTGCAGCGCGACGATGAGAGTCGGCCCGTTGGACGAACCGCCATTGACCTCAGGGGTCGGGTATTCCAGTTCGTATATACGACGTTGGTCGTCGTGCATCCCCATCAACCTCCTTCGCTGAAGTGAAACAATAAACCGATCGACATGAGTTGCCACTATCCCAACCACAGTGGTGCAGCGTCTAAATATCTCCAACACGGTTAGTGGCTGAGATAATCCCGGGACACCGGCCGTAGCCGTGGGCGATCACGCTAGTTTCAGTGTATCCGCCCCATTTTGCCTGAGACTGCTCGAGCTTGCCACCATCGCCTGATGTCAGATGTGGATAACTGCTCATCATCCACAGCTACCGGCTGCCTATTCGGTACGACCACTGTTGCGGGTGGTCCAGCGAGGCCATGCTCAGGGGCATGACGACATCGACCACGCCATTGCACCGTCCAGGACAACTGATCGCCAACCTTCCCGGAATCCTGGGATTCTACCCAGATGACTCTGTCATCTTCGCAGCTTTTCGAGCCACCGGACATAGGAATCGACACCAGCTGGGTCCGGTCATGCGGATTGATTTTGATGATCTTCACGTCTTACCTGAGGTGGCCGCTAGTCTCGACCGAGATAATCACGGTCTGGTGTTTTGTTTCGTGGTCACAGAACGCCAGGGCGAAGATGTTGAAGCCGTTATCGACGAACTCTTTGCCGTCGCCGAGGTGGGACTGATCCCTATTCGTGCCTGTTGGGCGACGCGCAGGATCCTCACGGGTGAGAAGATTCGGCTGCTTTTTGGGCCAGATAGCACTAGCTCAACCAACGGTATTGCGCCTTCTCCATCAGGACAATGGGCTGACGATGTGGTGGCACCTGTATCGCAGGCTCAATCGATGGGGCCCTTGCTTGCTCAAGGCGAATTGCCTGATTTGAACAGGGACGAGTCCTTCGAGAATTTCGCTAGGTGGAACCCAGCCGTTAGTGGCGGTCACGCTGATGAGCTGAGTGAATTTGCCCAGCGCCAGGCCCGTGAAATTGAGCGAAGTGCCAGATCTAAACCATCAGTAGTGGAGCAGCCCCCAGAGTGGGCTAGCGTTCTCGGAATTGTCGCTGATCTCAGACTTATGCTGGAAGAGATCAATGATGAGGAACTCACGGTCGCTGATCTCATGGCTAACCAAGAGATCCTCACCACTACGGCAACCATTATGGCTGGAGTGTTGTTACGTGATGCGGTCATCGAAGATCTCATTGAGCAGCCCCGCCCAGCTGCGCGCTTGATGCTGGCTACCGCGAGGACTTTTGGCGGTGAGATCCGAGCGAACGCTTTGTGTTGTTATTCCTTGGCGGCTTTAGAAAACAACCTATCCATGCGGGCGATGCCGGCACTCATGGCAGCTCAGCAGGAATGCCCGGGGCACTCATTTAGCGTGTTGCTATTAGAGACCTGCCGGGTCGGGGCCTTCCCGCAGCTGTTAACTGCGGTGCAGCGAGGAAGTCAGCTGGTACGCCAGACCCACGGGATTGGGAACGCAAACGACGATGCGGCCGCAGCCTGAGACTGCGGGGCTTGAACTAACGGTTTCGGCCTGCGGAATGCGCCTGATCGCCCAACTCAGAGGTGAAAGCCCAAGCGTCTTGGACAATGGTCTTCAAATCAGTTCGGGTCGGATTCCAACCAAGCTCGGCGCGGATCTTGGCAGAGGAGGCAATCAGGACGGCCGGATCTCCAGCCCGCCTGGGTGCTACCTCGGCAGGGATGGGGTATCCGCTTACTTCTCGGCACATCTCGATGACCTGGGATACCGAGTAGCCATCGCCGGAGCCGAGGTTATAGATGCGATGGGTTCCGGGCTCATTGGTGGCCAAAGCTAAAACATGAGCCTCGGCGAGGTCTCGGATGTGGATATAATCCCTGACTGCAGTGCCATCCGGGGTAGGCCAGTCATCGCCGAAGACGAAGATCTTATCCCGGTGACCCAGCGCAACCTGGAGGACTAGCGGAACCAGGTGGGTTTCCACCTCGCGGTTTTCGCCGATGGAACCATAGGCACCAGCGACATTGAAATAGCGCAAGCTAGTAGCACCAAGACCGTGAGCGTTGGCATAAGAAGTAATCGCGTGGTCAATGGCCAGCTTGGTTGCCCCATAAGGGTTCGTCGGCTGGGTGGGCATCTCCTCGGTGATAGGAACGGCTTCTGGTTCACCATAAGTGGCCGCAGTAGAAGAAAACACAAGGTTGTTGACGCCGTTAGCGCGCATGGCATCAAGCAATTCCAGCGTGGTGACCACGTTGTGCTGCCAATACTCTTCCGGCTTGACCATCGATTCGCCGACCAAGGAGCGAGCAGCGAAGTGAACAACCCCCTCGAAGCCGCCTTCAGCGAGTACCTCAGCAGCTAAATCCCGCACGTCGCCCTCGACTAAGCGAGCTACTGCTGGGACTGCAGCCCGATTGCCGGTGGAGAAATTGTCGATAATGGTGACATCGTGCCCAGCCTCGCTGAGCACGGCGGCGCAGACACTACCTACATAGCCGGCACCGCCGGTGACCAGAAGCTTCACAGAGATCAAAAACCTTTCAGAAGGGGAAGAGCTAGATCAATTCGACGCGGATTGCATGGGCTAGATCCGGCGCGAGTTCAACCGTTCGATCGCCAGAGCTAATCCGAACAGTGCCGTTGTCATTGACCAAGCTCACTCGAGAGCCGACGGCAATGCCGGCATCGTAGAGGACCGAGAACTGATCAGCATCGACCTGCAGGATTTCATTGAGTTGGACCACCCGAGCCTCTACCGATTCCGCGGCGGGAAGATCCACCGCACGGATGCCAAACTCAGTAGGCCCGGGGCCAGAACTAGCACCGGGCATATCCAGGCTATCGAGCCCGGGGATAGGATTTCCGAAGGGGGAGCGGGAAGCATCCTCTAGGACAGCGACGACGCGCTGCTCTACGGCCTCGCTCATTACATGCTCCCAACGGCATGCCTCTTCATGGACCTGATGGATGTCTAGGCCGAGGACATCGGTGAGCAATCGCTCCGCGAGCCGGTGCTTACGCATGACCGCGGTGGCCAGTTCACGGCCAGTGTGAGTCATTTCTAGGCTGCGGTCCGGCTTAAGGACCACCAACCCATCACGTTCCATCCGCGCGACAGTCTGGCTCACGGTCGGACCAGATTGCTCGAGACGCTCAGCAATACGAGCACGCAGGGGTACAACTCCCTCTTCCTCCAGCTCGTAGATCGTCCGCAGGTACATCTCGGTGGTATCAACCAAGTCCTTCACGTCCGGAGTGCCTTTCTTTGCAGTGAGTCAGGGACTAACCGCCGAAGTTCCAGCGGCAGTCAACACAATCGAGCATATCCTAGGAGCCGTGGCGCCATCCGCCATGCGGATACACGAAACCCGCCGACCGAGAATCATGGTGGCGGGTGGCGTGGGCTCGGAGGTGAAATTAGATGGCGTATTCGCGGAGTCGGTCGGCGCGGCGACCGTCCCGCAACTTGCTCATAACCTCACGCTCTATCTGGCGTACTCGCTCACGGGAAAGTCCGAAGCGACGACCAATCTGATCAAGGGTGCGAGGCACACCGTCATCCAAACCATAGCGAAGGCGGATGACATCTTGCTCGCGCACATCGAGGGTGCTCAAGACCGATCGGATATCAGAGTGGCGCATGGAAGCAACCACAGCGGATTCCGCATCAGTAGCTTCTGAATCCTCGATGAAATCGCCCAGCGGAGCTTCCTCATCGGCGCCAACCGGCATATCTAGGCTCACCGGGTCGCGGGATTGACGCAGCAACATCTCGATCTTGGACTCATCGATGCCCGACTCATCAGCGAGTTCTTCGTTGCTGGCTTCACGTCCCAGGGACTGATAGAGCTCACGCTTGATTCGAGAGAGCTTATTTACCTGTTCAACCAGATGAACAGGTAGCCGGATGGTGCGGGATTGATCTGCCATTCCGCGGGTGATTGCCTGGCGGATCCACCACGTGGCGTAGGTGGAGAACTTAAAGCCCTTGGCGTAGTCGAATTTCTCCATGGCACGGATCAACCCCAGGTTGCCTTCCTGGATCAGATCCAGCAGGGGCATGCCACGACCTGTGTAGCGCTTGGCCAGCGAGACCACTAGCCGGAGGTTAGCCTCCAGCAGGTGCGCACGGGCCTTGCGCCCTTCCTTGACTAGAACCTTCAGGTCACGCTTGAGCGCACGAGTCAGGGGCTTTTCAGAGCCCTTGAGCAGATGCTCGGCGTAGAGGCCAACCTCAATCTGTTGGGCCAGTTCCACCTCATCAGCTGCGGTCAATAGAGCAGTTTTGCCGATCCCATTGAGATATACGCGGACAAGGTCCGCTGATGGATTGTCGTTGGTTTGCCCACGACGGCTTCCACGGTCGTGCTGTTCCTCTGCGCCAAATTCCTGTGGTGAAGGGGTGGTCATGAGATATGCCTCCTCGGTATCGCCAGTCTTAATGGAACAACGCACGACTCTTGAGAATTGTTCCCAAGCAATTAATTGCTGATGCCCGGAAAGGGTTAGCTACGGGGGTGATCTTTAGCATTCGACCAAGACAGTGAAGGGTCCTTCATTGACTGAGGCGACTTTCATCATCGCTCCGAAGCGTCCCTGCTCGACGGTAATTCCTCGTTGCTTCAACCCATCAGCGATTGCTTGGATCACCGGTTGAGCAAGGTCGCCAGGAGCAGCAGCGGACCAGCTGGGTCGACGCCCCTTGGCAGTTTTCCCCTGGAGCGTGAACTGACTGACGAGAAGCACTGGCGCACCAACCTCTTGGACACTGTGTTCCCCATCGAGAATGCGCAGTTCAGCGATCTTGCGCACCATCGTCTCCCACGCATCAGCAGTATCCTCCCGACCGATACCAACAAGTGCCAGTATCCCACCAGTTTCGGGGCAGTCGATTGCTCCTACTACTTCCCCCTCGACGGTGACTGAGGCAGAGCTGACTCGAGATAGGACCGCTTTCACTGATCCTCGCTTGCCAGCTCGGCGGGCAGGACTAGGCCATGTCTGATCAAATCGACGACCGCGGTGATGGCATCTTCTACTAAGCAATCCTCCGGCAATCCCTGGGCCATCTCATAGAGTCCGACGGTTTCTCGGAGACTCAGACCCGCGGGGTGTAGCCCTGCGATAATGGAGGCCAGATGCTTATCGACGTCGTGGGACCACCGAGGACCGTCGGTGCGGGTTATCCGTAGTGCAGCAGGCGCAAAACCAACGCCGGCCTCAGTGTCAGCGAGGGTGACCTCTTCCTTGGCTACCCCTGGGCGAACCAGGAACTGAGCGTCAGCGATCTGCGCTGCGGAACGCTCTCGTAGCCACGCAGTGCGCAGGAAATACTCCTCTACTTCTGGTCCGAGTGGATCAGTGAATGTCTGTGACATCTCTTCGGCCAGGATCTCAGAAGGCTCGTCACCGATGTCACGGATGGCCACGAAGCCGAACCCAATGCCGGTGACTCCGTGTTCGGCGAAATGGCTCAGCCATGCTTCCGTGCGCTCAGCTGCCTCTGAAGACCTGGGATCGACGGATTCATCGCGCAGCCAGGTGCCCACGTAGAGAGCTGGATCCGCAACGTCGCGTTCGATGATCCATGCGGCTACACCGCGATCAGGCAACCAAGAGGCCACCCGCTGTTGCCAGGATTGCTCGGCGGTATGGACCCATGCTGCGAGCAAATGAGCGGTGCCACCAGAGGCAAGATGTTCTGGAGCTTGGGAGACGACCAATTCGCTGGCACCGTCGAGGTTGAGTCCAGAATCCCGATAGATATGACCGACCTCAGGCAATCCGACTACGAACGGCGGGTTGGCTACAATCCGGTCGAATTTCTTTCCGGCTACCGGCTCAAACCAGGGACCTTTGAGGAGCTCTACCTGGGCATTGGCACCAGCAAACGTGGCTTCAGCTAGATCCAATGCGGGCGGGTGAATATCAGTCGCGGTGATCTTCTCTGCACAATTGATCTGCCCAAGTGCCTGGACACCTGACCCAGTTCCTAAATCGAGAACCGAGCCAACTGGGGTGACAGGAGTCGATTGTAAAAGCGAGAGGCTCGCTGCCCCCACCCCGAGCACATGGTCAGGATTCGGAGCCTGCGCGGTCATTGCTGCATCAGGGTCAGAAAAGACCCAGCGATCGGTGCCCACGATGACGTGCGGTCGGATATCGAGCACGACTCGACAGCTATCGTGCTCATCGACCTCGACGACGTGAGCGTCGATTAGCGAAGCGAAAAGAGCTTCGCCAACTAGCTCGATGAGCTCGTTGGTAGGCAGACGATCATGAAGAATGAATGCTCGAATCAGTCCGGAAAGCACCGAGGAATCTCTGGTGGCGTAGCGCACAGCTGCAGGTTCACCGCGGTGCATTGCCTCGGTGGCTTCGGGCCCAAGCTGCATAGCGATGCCATCGGCGCTGAAACCCACCTTCGCAAATAGGTCGATCAGATCAGGGGCAAGCGAGGTCAGTGGGCTGCGGTTCATGGTGATGATCTTGCCTTAGCTAGTGGAGGTGGAGTCTGTATCAGGGGGAAGTTGGTCAATGATAATGATGTCATCATCGTCATTTTTGGCCGCACTAATCTCCTTAGTGACAGGACCAGCTGCCAATTCAGCGGCCCGTTGAGCAGCTTCCAATTCCAACTGCTGGTTGTACTCACGGGCCACCGCTGGTTTGTAGACCTGCTGGGAACGCTTGTCATGTGGTTCACCGTGGCCGTTAGCAATCACCACCGCAATCCACGGCAGTGGCACCGAAATAGTAAACAGCACCGCAGAAATCCACCAGTTCTCCCACCACAAGAAAGTCACTGCACTCAGCAGCAGAAACGGAATTCGGGAGCCTTGGATCCAGGCATAGGCACGCTCGCGACGGCGACGGTCCTGGGAGGGGGAAAGACGCGCATCGGTGATTAGTTCGGCCCGGTCTCGTCCTAAACGAAAACGCCGTTTCTTAGATTTCCCACGGGCTCCGGATGGGCCGGGGGATCCAGCGTCGTAGGTGTCTGGATTCATAAGCCACAGGGTAGCCCCGTGTGCCAAGAGGTGGGATCGTGGGGCATGATGGTGGGCGTGAGAACCAGTACTAAAACCATCGAATGCCCCGATGTCAACGAGGACACCCAACTCGATGACGGCACCCCGAAGTTCTTCCATTACGTCAAAAAGAACCAGATCGTCGACTCTGCAGTGAGTGGACAAATGGTGGTTGCACTGTGTGGAGAGACCTTTCCAGTGACCAAGCAGGCTAAGCCTGGATCGCCAGTATGTCCCGACTGCGAACGGATCTACCAGGGCCTGCGTAAGAAGTGAGTGACAGCGGCACTGCGCGTCTGCGCGCGTGGCAGAGGGCAGCACTGACCAAGTTTCTACTGCATAAGCCCAAGGACTTTTTGGCAGTAGCAACTCCCGGCGCTGGTAAGACTACTTTTGCGCTTCGGGTGGCTACTGAGCTTAAATCCGGCCGCGAGGTCGACCGGGTGATTGTGGTCGTCCCCACCGAGCATCTGAAGAATCAGTGGTCGGCGGCTGCGGCTGGGGTCGGGTTGGCGTTAGACCCGAACTTCACCAATTCTTCGGCGATTAACCCCTCCTATGACGGAATCGTGGTCACCTACGCCCAAGTTGCGATGCATCCCTATAAGCATCATGCACTGGCTAGCGCTCGACGCAGTCTGGTCATTCTCGATGAGATCCATCACGGCGGTGACGCACGTAGCTGGGGCGATGGTATTCGCCAGGCATACACTGATGCGGTCCATCGGCTGTCCTTGACTGGTACCCCTTTTCGCTCTGATGACTCCCAGATTCCATTTGTTCGCTATGAGCAAGACGGTGAGGGACATCTAGTCTCTCGGGCAGACCATGTCTATGGCTACTCCGATGCGCTAGCTGATGGTGTTGTTCGGCCAGTGGTGTTTCTGGCCTACTCCGGTGAAGCCAGGTGGCGCACTAGCGCTGGTGAAGAATATGCGGCCCGGCTCGGCGAACCTCTCAACCCTGAGCAAACAGCACGGGCCTGGAAAACCGCGCTAGATCCCAATGGGGACTGGATCCCGGCGGTGTTGCAATCTGCGCACACCCGGCTTCGTCAGCTGCGCCGAAATATGCCTGATGCTGGTGGCCTAGTCATTGCCACTGATAAGGCCACTGCTCGGGCCTATGCAAAAATCCTGGCTAAAATGTCGGACACTCCGGTGGCAGTGATCCTTTCTGATGAGCCTGGATCTTCCGAGCGCATCGAAGAGTTCAGCGCCTCCCGCGATGAATGGATGGTCGCGGTGCGCATGGTCTCCGAGGGCGTTGACGTCCCGCGACTGGCCGTGGGCGTCTATGCCACCTCAGCTTCCACCCCGCTGTTTTTCGCCCAGGCTATTGGTCGATTCGTGCGTTCTCGGATGCCAGGGGAGACCGCTAGCGTGTTCCTTCCTAGTGTTCCGGTGCTATTGGATTTGGCAGCGAAATTGGAAACCTCCAGGGATCACGTCTTAGGTAAACCCGACCGCCCAAAGGAAGGGTGGGATGATGAGGCGCTCGTTGAAGCTAATCGTGCGCAGGATGAGCCGGAAGAACAGCAAGGCTATGAATCTCTTGGCGCAGATGCAGAACTAGATTCTCTCATCTATGACGGTTCGACTTATGGCACTGCTACTTTGGCAGGTTCTGCGGAGGAAGCCGATTACCTGGGACTTCCGGGGCTCTTGGATGCTGAGCAGATGCGAGCATTGCTGCGCAAGCGCCAGGAAGACCAACTCGATACCCGTGACGCGGAAGCCGAAAACCGACGAAAAGTGGAAGAACGAACCCGTCAGTCGAGCAAAGAGAACGAAGGAAGCTCAGCGGGGGACAAGGTTGCCAGCGCCGAAATTCCCAAGCTGCGCAAAGAACTCAACGCCATAGTCTCGATCACTGCCGGGCGCACCGGACGTCCACACGGGGCAATTCACACAGAGGCGCGCAAAGTGTGTGGAGGTCCACCAACCGCTATGTGCAACGCCGAGCAATTGCGCGATCGCATTGCTTATCTGCGTCGTTGGTGACTTAAGAATCTGAGTCAGATGCGTTTGCCCGGTTAGATCGGGGACGGGGTTGATCTCAAGCTAGTTGGATATCCTGAAAAGCAACCAGCCCACCAAACCAGGAAGCCGACACTATGACTAACCCTAGTAATCCCCACCACCCCGAGAAACCGGAATACCCTAGCTACGATTCCTACCGCTCGTCGGAGCCTTCGATGGATGGATCTGCGCCTTCTTCTGGGCAGTCACCGATGCCGGCGATCACAGGGGCGATCGAGACCCAATCCAACCGAGTGGCAGCTTGGGCGCTTGGTCTAGCGATCGCTGGCTTGATCCTATTTTTCACTCTCTTTGGTGCCGTATTTGCCATCCCGGTGGCCATGGTCAGTCTGATTCTCAGTGTGATTGCCATCGGCAAGGCACGAAAGCTGACTGGAGCAGATACCCGATTCAAGATGTCGGTAACCGCGTTGGTGATCTCGGCAGCCACCCTGGTGTTGTCGATCATCTTGTGGGCGACAATCTTTATGTTTGTCAGCAACTCGGATGTCATCGACTGCTTCGAGGTCACTGACGCTGCTGAACGGGATAGCTGTCTACAAGACTCCGTATCTGGCTGGTTGAATTAAGACACTGAAAGCGACGGCTTAATTTCATGAGCTTGCCTGATTCCGCTGCTCCACCTGAGAGCGCTGGCCAGCCTTCGCCACGCTACTTGGTACCTGATCTGGCGCGTGGATTGGCTTTATTGGGGATCGCCGCTGCCAATATGCCCACGGCGTGGTCAGTAGCCGAGGGTGCCGATTACGCTGGTTTCTTTGGCGGAGTATTCGGCGATGGAAACATCTTCGAGAACCTAGCAGTGGTATTTTCCGCGATGTTTGTTCATGTCCGAGGCTTGCCGATGTTTACTACCTTGCTCGGTTTCGGCGTTGGCATGATCACTCTGAGCCTGTGGCGTCGGAATTACTCGCCTAGGCAAGCTCGCTGGGTGCTATGGCGACGGTATGGGATCTTGGCAGTATTTGGGACGATTCACCTAGTCCTGCTGTTTTTCGGCGATATCATGCTCGCTTATGGGCTTGGTGTGATGATCGTTGCCTTGCTGATCACCCTGGGAGATCGCTCCTTAATGGTCGTTGCTTGGGTGATGCTCAGTCTCCAACTGCTGTTATCAATGCTGGGTGCCTTGGTCTTGTGGCTAGAGCCCACTGCGCTGGTGTCAGATTCACCGGTATTAGGTGATGACGGGTCCTATGTGAGCTATCTAAATACCAACCTCAGCTTCGGTCTAGAGCAACTGACCGGGCTTCCCTTTGTCGTGTTTATGCTCGTTCCCTTGATGCTCATCGGATTCGTGTGGGCACGTCGAGGGGTCCTCAGCGATCCTGGCGCTCACCTGGGTACTTTGCGGCGTTGGCTGGCATTGGCAGTCCTGGTGATGGTCGGTATTGGATTGCCGTGGGGATTGGCTGCAATCGACATACTGCCAGCAGGGGCAGAAGTTGTCCTAGCAGCTCTCAACTATGGCTTCGGAATGTTGACCGGACCGGGGATCATCGCGGCGGTAGCGCTTGCGACCAGAAGCTTGCAAGCAAGAGTTGATGATGCGAGAGCTCAGGGGAATAGCTATCGACTAAGTCTGCCGGTGGTAGCTCTGATGGCACTCGGCAAGCGATCGATGAGCGGCTACGTGCTCCAGTCCCTTCTATTCGTCGTGATCACGCAACCATTTGTGCTCGGCTGGGGGAGTGACTCCGGTATCCTTATCCAGTTGGGACTGGCTCTTCTCGTGTGGCTGATCACCCTTGTGCTGGCACTGCTGTGGGACCGAGTCGGTTGGGCCGGTCCGCTTGAGGCTGTTCACCGACGCTTGGCTTATGGCAAAGATGGGCTACGCAGGCCACTCCCTGTTGCGGCAAAGAACTAGCTGCTAGAAACGAAGAAAACGTCGTGGTTACCTGGGCGGGTGACCACGACGTTTTTTCGTCTATAAAGCAGGGTGGAGCTAGTCCAAATAGTCTCGCAAAACCTGCGAACGAGAAGGGTGGCGCAGTTTCGACATCGTCTTCGACTCAATCTGGCGGATGCGCTCGCGGGTGACCCCGTAGACCTGCCCGATCTCATCGAGGGTGCGCGGCATGCCATCGGTCAGGCCGAAGCGCAGGCGGACCACGCCAGCTTCGCGCTCAGACAGCGTCAGCAGGACGTCTTGGAGCTGATCCTGGAGCAGAGTGAAGGAGACGGCGTCCACAGCCACCACTGCCTCGGAGTCTTCGATGAAGTCACCGAGCTGCGAGTCGCCTTCATCACCGATGGTCTGATCTAACGAGATCGGCTCGCGCGCGTACTGCTGGATCTCGAGGACCTTTTCCTCAGTGATGTCCATTTCCTTGGCCAATTCCTGCGGGGTGGGCTCGCGACCCAGATCCTGCAGCAACTCACGCTGGATACGACCAAGTTTGTTGATGACCTCGACCATATGCACCGGGATGCGGATGGTTCGTGCCTGGTCAGCCATAGCACGGGTGATGGCCTGACGGATCCACCACGTGGCGTAGGTAGAGAACTTGTAGCCCTTGGTGTAATCGAATTTCTCCACCGCACGAATCAGACCCAGGTTGCCTTCCTGGATCAAATCCAGGAACGCCATACCACGGCCGGTGTAACGTTTGGCCAAAGAAACCACTAGACGAAGGTTGGCCTCCAAGAGGTGATTTTTAGCCTTGCGGCCATCACGAGCAATCGCCCGGAGATCGCGCTTGACCGCAGGGGTGAGCTTGGCATCCTTGTCGCCGTCAGCATATGCCTGCTCCATCTGCTCCATCCGGTAGGTGGAGTAGAGGCCAGCCTCAATGCGCTTGGCTAGGGAGACTTCCTGCTCGGCGTTGAGCAGGGCGACTTTGCCGATCTGCTTAAGGTAGGCACGAACGGAGTCCGCAGAAGCTGTGAGTTCGGCGTCTTTGCGGGCCTGGCGAAGAGCCGCGGACTCATCTTCATCCCAGACAGAAGATCCTTCGTCCTTCTCATCGTCTTCTTCGACGTCCTCGCTGACCTCGTCTTCATCGAGGTTTGGCTCAGCAAATTCATCCTCAGAATCCGTGTTGTCTTCGGTGGATTCGTTGTCTGAGTCTTCAGAAGAGCCGCCAACGGCAGCTGCTGTGGCCTTTTTTCGAGTCGTTTTCTTAGCGGTCTTCTTTGCCGTCTTTTTCGCCGTTTTCTTGGCGGTTTTTCTGGCTGTCTTTTTGGCTGTTTTCTTAGCAACCTTGCGGGCTGCCTTCTTCACCGGAGTGGAGGCATCGCCCGCAGCCGCTGCATCTGTTGCACCTCCAGAGGTAGTACTCCGTGCAGAATCCGGCATCTCGCCTTCACCGCTGCCTGCGAGTGCCTTGTCTGAAGAATTCGTGGCTGCCACGTACGCCCTTTCGCCTTGCTCAATTCGTTCTTGTGGACCGGTGTCGCGCCGACCCGGAGTTCGAATCAGTCCATGTCACCGGCCACACTAGTCAACAGTGAGGTCGTGCCTGACGACTACACGCCCAAACCGGGAATATAGCCGCGTCAATGGCGAAACTGACATTGACGGTCCTCTCCCGTCACGATCAACAGCCCAGTATAGATCACTATTCCCAGGGCCGTTGCACCGGCTATCAGCTTTTGATCTCGGGTTAGGGGGCTAGGTGCGCCCGAACTGCCATAGCGGCACCAACGATGCCTGCCCGGTTTCGAAGTGTTGCGGGCACAACCGGGGCAGTCGCCTTGAGCAGGGGAACCCATCGCTCATGGTCACGTGAGATTCCGCCGCCGACAACGAAGGCGCTGGGGTTGAGCAGACGCTCGTATTCTTGCAGGACGGCAGAAACCCGCTTTGCCCACTTCTTGAAGCTGATGCCGTCCCGATCCTTTGCCGCAGACGATGCTTTGGCCTCGGCTTCCTTCTTGCCGACAAACATGTGGCCGAGTTCGGTATTGGGAAATAGCACCCCGTCAGTGATGAGCGCGGATCCGATGCCGGTGCCGAATGTGAGGAAGATGACTGCACCTTCTTTGGTTACTGGGTTGCCGAAGGCGACCTCAGCCAGGCCCGCGGCATCGGCATCATTGAGCACGCTGACTTCACGCTCCCCAAGATAGCGGGAGAAGAGATGATGCACATCCGTACCAACCCAGGAGGGATCAATGTTGGCGGCTGTGGTGGCAACCTGGCCCCGGATAACCGAGGGCAGAGTAATTCCGACTGGGCCATTCCATCCAGCACGGTCGAGGATCTCGGCGACTGTATCTGCCACCGCATCTGGTGTCGCTGGCTGGGGCGTCTTGATCTTTATCCGATCGCCGACGAACTCGCCGTTGTCGAGGTTGACCCGGGCCCCCTTAATGCCTGAACCGCCAATGTCAATGCCGAACCCGATGTCGTTCATGGCTCCCAGTTTACAAACTCCGGGCACAATAGGCGCTATGAACATCGATTATGAGCCAGCCATTCTTAGAGACATCGCGGTTGAAACCGCTGTCGCAGCAGCGGAGAGGATCAGCCAGAAGCGTGAGGAATTGACCGCTAAAGCGAGTATCCGAGATTTCGCCACCTCGAAATCTTCTGCCGAGGACGTCGTGACCATCGTGGATACGCTGGCGGAGGATTTTATTTCAGACCGCTTGGCTACCTTGCGCCCTGAAGACGGAATGATCGGGGAAGAGGGGAGCCAACGCCCTTCGCATAGTGGGGTTTCGTGGGTGGTGGATCCAATTGACGGCACCGTCAATTTCCTTTATGGAATCCCCGAATATGCGGTTTCGATCGGTGCGGCTGTCGACGGTGAGGTCGTCGCTGGGGCAGTGGTCAATGTTGCTACCGGTGTGATCTATTCAGCAGGCAGTGGTCTCGGCGCGACTCGACAGTGCGATGGCCAGATCACTGAACTGCGGTGCAGTGAAGCTACTGATCCATCTCTATCACTGGTAGCAACCGGTTTTGCCTATTCTGCGGCCCGTAGACAGGCTCAAGCGCAATTATTGACTCGAGTGTTGCCGCACGTGCGTGATATTCGACGGATAGGCGCCGCTGCGCTTGATTTATGCCGAGTCGCAGAAGGCAGTGTCGATGCCTATTACGAACACGGCATCAATTGCTGGGATTATGCAGCTGGGCTGGTTATCGCCCAGGAAGCAGGTGCGGTTGCGCTGACCCCGCGACTTTCAACTCCCGGAACCGCCGGAGAACTGAGTTTCGTCGCGGCTGCCACCGTTGTTGAGCCTCTGAAAAAGCTACTTAGTGATGCTGGTGCACTATCTCCATTAGGGCGATGAATTTTATCGCTCTGGCCTGGCGATATGACAGGGAGGAAAAATACGCTTAGTATGCGCCTCGACACGTTGGTCAACATCGACATTCCAGTCGACGACACGAAGGACATACACGCATGGCCACTGATTATGATGCCCCGCGACGCAGGGTCGAGGACGAGCCGGAAACTGACTCCCTCGAGGGCCTGAAGGCTGCTGAGAATCAGAACACGGGAATAGACGATGATGGAGAAATCGTCGAGCCTTTTGATTTGCCGCCCGTTGACCTCTCAGGCGAGGAACTTAATGTTTCCGTAGTCCCGCGTCGCCCAGATGAATTCACCTGTTCGATCTGCTTTTTGGTGCAGCGCAATAACCGCCGCTCCCATACTGAGGCTGATGGCTCTGAGGTCTGCCTCGACTGCGAATAGTCCGCAGTAGAGCTTGTACTCCATAGGCTCAACCGGTTGAGGCTGCTTTAGCCGCCTACTAAGACCGGTAATGAGCGAGCGAAGCGTCGGTCTGCCCTGGGAGGAAAGCTGTGAGTAGCTTTTCTGGGTTTCTAGAGCTGATTAGCCAGTAGGGAGTGGGATCTTCCGGGTCCTCGAGAACCAGCATCACCATCTCAGGTACCCACGCGTGGGAGACCAAGAATGCTGCTGGGTCGAGCTGGCGGCCCATGGCGTTTCGCTTGGCAGAGGCCGGAACAGCCAAAGACCTAGCTACGACATCTGCGGGTAGGGATGCTGACTGTACTGACAGCCAGGTAGTGCCGCTGTCGTCTCTTTCAACGCGTAGGACGGTGGAAGACCACGTCAGCAGAATCCATATCGCGGCTGCGCTGAGAACAATTGCTGGGATGATTAACCACCAAATGTCTCGGTTGTGCGCTAGCTGTGCGGTAGTTAGTGCGACCAACAGACCCGCCAAGATCCACCAGTAGAAGGGCACCCACTGGCGTTCTTGGTAAAGGGTCTGGGTCGCGCTTGAAGTTTCAGTCGATCCGGTGTCACTCACGGTTGACCACTTTACTGCAACCAAGGACGCACTCCCTCTGGGGTGGGGGAGTTCCCGAGGTTGCCCAGGGTGCGTAGATTGGTCGTTGTGACTGAACAACCAGCTATCGAATCTGTCCGCATTAAGCGCCTTGATCGGGATCTTCCGCTACCCAAGCGTGCGCATCGTGGAGACGCCGGAGCGGATCTCTATTCCACTGAAGAGGTAGTACTCAACCCAGGCCAAAGGGCTCTAGTAGGCACTGGCATTGCCTTGGCACTACCGCTGGGCACCGTTGGCCTAGTTCATCCGCGTTCCGGTCTAGCCGCACGCGAGGGACTGAGCATCGTCAACGCTCCGGGAACCATCGACGCCGATTACCGCGGAGAGGTCAAAGTCTGCCTGATCAATCTTGATCCTGAAACATCAGTGACCATCACTCGAGGAATGCGTATCGCTCAGCTGGTCATCCAGCGGGTTGAACTCGTGGACTTCATTGAAGTTGAGGCGCTTGATGAAACCATTCGGGGTGAAGGCGGCCACGGATCCACCGGGCTGGTTTAAAACACCACGGTAGGCTGGACCCAGATGGGGTAGGAGAGGGCGTCGAGCGCCCCCTACCCATGTAGACGAGCAAGGAGACGATGACTCATGGCATTGTGGCCATTCGGGAAAAAGAAGGACGAACAGGTCCCAGATGAGGCTTTGGTGGAGGCCACCTCTACTGACCTAATCGCGGAGCCGGAGCTGCCCTCGGAAGAGACGCCTATTGCGGTTGAAGCCCTAGATCATGACGCAGTCAGTGGCGAAACTGGACCTTTCGACGGTGACTCGGTAGAAATCACTGATTTCGATTTCTCCGAATTCTCCACTGGTGTGCTCAACCTTGGTTCGATGAAGATCCCGCTGCCGAAGAACTCTCAAGTTCAGGTGGAAATGGGGGAGAAAGGGCCCAAGATGGTCCATATCGTCACCGAATTCGGTCGAATCACCCCAGTCGCTTTCGCAGCGCCGCGCTCCGCAGGACAGTGGAGTGAATCTCTGGAACAGATCACCCAAGGGATGAGCCGTGATGGGCTTGACGTCGAGGTCGAACAGGGCCCGTGGGGGCCCGAAGTAGTAGGGAAAAGCGCCAAAGGGATCATTCGAGTCATCGGTGTAGATGGACCGCGCTGGATGCTCCGGCTGACCAACACCGCCCCGCTTGAGCGTGCTGAGGGTCTGCGAGATCTTTCTCGCGAGGTCGTTGCCCGGACTTTTGTCTATCGAGGCGAGAACCCGATCTTGGCTGGAAACTCCCTTCCAGTAGCTCTCCCACAGCAGCTAGTGGCCCAGGTGCAGAAAGCCCTCGAACAACGCTCGCAGCAAGCAAACAAAGCAGCTAAGCCCACAGCTGCCGCACAGCCAACTGCCGATAATAAGCCGAGTGGGCAAAATACCCCACCCGTCAGTGCCACTGAGGGCGCAGGCTCGGATAAGTGATGGAAGAACGCACTCCCGCGGAGACCACTAATTCGCCTGATCCGGACTCGTCAGAACATATTGATAACGAGATTGAGCAAGCACCTCAGGCGACAATGCTGGAGCAAATGGGTGGCCTCTCCGGGCTAGTGTCGTCGACTTTGCCGATTTTGGTGCTGGTCCCGGTCAATAATTCTTTCGGCCTGGTCCCCGCACTACTGGCAGCTCTCGGCATCGCCATGGCCGTCTTTATCGTCCGGTTGATCCGCAAGGAAAATCTTCAGCCGGCTTTTTCCGGTCTGATGGGGGTGGGCATCGGTGCAGGCATTGCTTGGGCCACTGGAGATGCCAAAGGCTATTTCCTCTATGGCATCTGGATGTCGTTGTTGCTTTTCATCGTCGCTGTTGGCTCGGTGCTACTGAAGTGGCCCATGGTCGGAGTGATTTGGAAGGGCATTAACGGTGAGAACATGCAATGGCGTTCCAATGCCAAAGCCCGGATGAGCTACTCATTGGCCAGTTTGGCGTGGGCCGTGGTGTTTCTCTCCAGGTTTCTGGTGCAAAATGGTCTGTATAACTCTGATGAAACAAATGCCCTCGCGCTGGCCAGGATTCTTATGGGCTGGCCCTTGACGGGTATCGTCACACTTTTCACCTTCTTCATGGTCCGCCGGGCCAGCTCGGCGATGAAGTCCGATGAGGACACCGGAGAAGAAGAATCAGCAATCAAGGAGCACACATCGTGACCGATCTCGAGCGCGACACTACCCGGGAACTGCACGTTACCCGTATGGCCCACGGCGGTGAAGGCATCGCTGAGATCGACGGACGAGTGGTCTTCGTTCGCGGTGGATACCCCGGAGACACCGTCAACGCAACCATCACCAAGGTCAAGAAGAACTTTGCTAGGGCAGAGCTCGATAGCGTCATTACCGCCGGGCCGTTGCGCGTCACTCAAGCTTGTCCCGCTGCTGCTGCAGGTGCGGGCTGCTGTGACTTTGGAGATCTCGATCCCGCTCAGGAAACTGAGCTCAAGGCTGGGGTGCTCATCGGCCAACTCACTCGTTTAGGGCGGGTGGAAGAGCTTCCCGAGGCCGAGCGCATTGATTTGGCTCCGACCCGCGGTTGGCGCACCCGAGTGCGCCTGGGTGTGGATTCCCAGGGGCGAGCAGGTTTCCGGGCACGTGGTTCCAGAGACCTCATCACCGGAGCTGCCTGTACCCAGGTCTCCCCGGGTTTGCTTGATGGTTTGGTGGGTGTCGGCGCTAGGGCTTTCACCCCGCTTTCAGAGGTCATTGCGGTACTAGATGGTAAGGGCAGCCGGCACGTTGTTGAGACCCGTCGGGCCCCGCGCGGACGGCGCGTCGAGAAGGTCACTGAGGTTCTTGAAGGCACCGGAACCGCTATCGAGACCACTGACGGCCACACCTTTAGCTTCCCGACTACCGCGTTTTGGCAGGCACATGTGGCTGCCCCGGATTCCTACACTGGCCTGATCCGTCGTTGGTTGGCTGATCTGCCGGAAAGCGAAAACCACGTCGGTTGGGATCTTTATGGCGGCGTGGGTCTATTTGTCCCAGCATTGGCAGACAGCCTCGGCAAGGATGCCACTATTCACTCGGTGGATTACTCCTCGGCTGCAGCCAAAAACACCCAGGACACCCTGGAAGACTATGATCTTAAAATTCACAACACCCGGGTGGAAAGCGCCGTGGCTACACTGCCGGCACCGCGTGTTGTCGTGCTAGATCCTCCGCGCACCGGCGCTGGGGACGAGGTCGTTGCTGCCGTAGCGACCAAGAAGCCTGAGCGCATTATCCATATCGGTTGCGATCCGGCAACCTTCTCCCGCGATATTGCTGCCTGGGGTAAAGCTGGCTACCAGATCAACCGGCTGGCAGTGGTTAATGCGTTCCCCGGTACTCACCATTTCGAGATTGTTGCGGAGCTTCGTTCCGAGAGCCTAGAAGAGGCGCAGGAGTCTTAGGTCACTTCTGACAGGTACCATTGTTGGAATGTTGACGGCACTTTAGATGCGGTCTGATTGATCAGATCACCGAGAGAGAATGGAGTCGAGAGATACCGATGGGAATCCTCAGTGGACTTACTTCGCCTGCGGACCTAGAGTCGCTGGATCACCAGCAGCTTGAGGATCTGGCAGAGGAGATCCGGCGGTTTTTGGTGGAGAAGGTTTCTGCCACCGGAGGCCACCTCGGCCCCAACTTGGGCGTAGTCGAGTTGACGATTGCGCTGCACCGGGTGTTCCAGTCTCCCGAAGATCCCATCATCTTCGACACCTCTCACCAGTCTTATGTGCACAAGATGCTCACTGGCAGGCTTGAACAGTTTGATACCTTGCGCCAAAAGGACGGGCTTTCTGGCTATACGTCTAGATCTGAGTCAGAACATGATTGGACTGAGTCTTCGCATGCTTCTGCTGCGCTGTCTTATGCTGACGGACTAGCCAAGGCTTTTGAGCTCACTGGACGTGGCGAGCACAATGTTGTCGCCGTTGTCGGTGATGGAGCATTGACTGGCGGAATGTGCTGGGAGGCGCTCAACAACATTGCCTCAGGTAAAGACCGCAACGTGGTAATCGTGGTCAACGATAATGGACGCAGCTATTCGCCAACCATTGGTGGTTTAGCCGCGAACCTCGCTGACTTGAGAATGCAGCGTAGCTATGACGAGATCATGGAGCATGGCAAAAACACCCTGAAGTCGATGGGCTGGGTAGGTGAGCGCACTTTCGGCGCGCTTCAGGCGGTTAAAGAGGGAGTGAAATCGCAGTTTCTTCCCACCGAGATGTTCCCCGAGCTGGGAATGAAATACATCGGACCGGTTAAAGGTCATGACCTACAGGCGCTCAACCAAGCGATGACCTATGCCCACGATTACCAGGGCCCGATCATCGTTCACGTAGTCACTGAGAAGGGCCATGGTTTTGCCCCAGCGGTCAATGATGTCGCCGATCAAATGCATGCCACTGGGATCATGGATCCGATCACTGGCGTTCCAGTTTCCCAATCAGGTCCTAGTTGGACCGGCGTGTTCTCTGAAGAAATCAGTGCAGCTGCTGCGCGGCGAGATGACATTGTGGCTATCACTGCGGCGATGGCAGGTCCTACGGGCTTAGCTGCCTATGCCAAGGACTATCCTGATCGGTTCTTCGATGTTGGTATCGCTGAGCAACATGCCGTGACCTCGGCTGCTGGCTTGGCTCTGGGCGGATTGCACCCAGTCGTTGCCGTCTATTCCACCTTCCTCAACCGAGCCTTCGACCAATTATTGTTGGATGTGGGGCTCCTTGAGCTGCCAGTGACTTTTGTCCTCGATCGGGCAGGGGTTACCGGCTCCGACGGCGCCAGCCACAATGGTGTGTGGGATCTAGCATTAACCTCGATTGTCCCAGGCATCAGAGTTGCTGCCCCGCGAGATGGCGCACAGATGCGCGAGCTGTTCAACGAAGCACTAGAGGTCAATGATGGCCCGACGGTTCTGCGCTACCCCAAGGGATCGCTCCCTGTTGAGCATGAGGCACTGCTTCGTACTCAGGATGGAGTTGATCTGCTGCGCTATAGCGAGGACGCCGTCGATAATGACCAAGAGCGTATCGACGTCCTGTTTATCGCCGTAGGACCGTTTGCTGGCATAGCGCTCGAGGTCGCCGAAGAACTCGAAGCTGAAGGCGTCAATGTCACTGTGGTTGACCCGCGGTGGATTGCACCAGTTGCTCAGTCCATCGTGGCTTTGGCTGACGATCATGATCTAGTGATCACGCTCGAGGACGGCATCATCCGCGGTGGAGTGGGCTCGTTGATTTCCGAGGCACTCTCAGCTGCGGAAGTAGATACTCCCTTGCGTCATCTGGCTTTCCCAGATGTTTTCCCCCTCCACGCCAGCAGGAATGAGCTGCTGGCTGAAGTTGGATTGGATGTGGAAGGAGTTTCCACCTCTGTCAATGGATGGCTGGAGACGCTTTTCAACGACTCAAGCCAGTAGCACTGGGGCTATCAGCGGGACCGTGAGTTCAATCTGCCACGCTCGGGCGTCATGGTCGTGGAGCAGTTCCGCTAGTTCATCCGAGGTGCGCACAGTGCGTTCCTGAGCAGCCTGCCACGCTGCGATACGGAGGACCGCTGGCCGGAGAATGTTCTCAACGGGAATATCGAGATCGATAGACAGCTGCTCGATGAGTTCCCGAGCCTGCTCTAGTGCTGACCAAGAATCAGGGTAGTCCCGGGACCAAGGCTGGCGTGAGGGCAACGAACGAGGCCCGCGTTGCCTCTGTGGCCAAGTCGTGGAATCCGAAGTCAAAGCCCGGTTGACCACCCCAAACCAGAAGTTCGTGGCACCTTTGCGGCGGGCCGGAAAACCCTTTACTTGGGAGATCTTTTTCGGCGTACGGGGAACAGCGCGTGCGACTTCCACGAGAACCCTATTGGGCAGGACTTTGGAGACAGCTTGGTCGTTGTCGACGGCGATGGACTCTCGCGCCAGCCATAGTTCCCGAGCAATAGCTAATTGTTCCGGCCGAATGAGGGAGGAGACTCCCTTGGCTGCTCGCCAGGTAGCCACTGGGGGGCCGCTCATTCCAGCATAACTAGCCTTAATGTGTTCAAATTCTTCGTCAGCCCACTCGAGTTTTCCCTGGCTATCAAGCAACTCGGCCATGGCTTCTGCCAGTTCGAGCAGTAGCTCCACATCTAGGGCAGCATAGTCTAACCAATCGGCAGGCAAAGGACGTCTCGACCAATCCTCCGCACCGTGGCCTTTACGTAACGTGACCTCGAAGATCGCCTCGGTCATGGCGGCGAGATTGACGTGGTCGAATCCTGCCAAGCGACCAGCTACCTCGGTGTCGAAGAGCCGACCCGGATACAGGCCCAACCATGCAAGGCAAGGCAAATCGGAGATAGCTGCATGAATCACCCAATCTAGGCCGTTTAATACTGGGGCTAAGGCTTTGGTGAATTCATCTCGGTGGCCTTCCGGATCTAGCAGCAAGGTGCCGACCCCGCGGCGGCGGATCTGGATGAGGAAGGCGCGATCGTCGTAACGAAAGCCGGAGGCACGCTCGGTGTCGATGGCTACAGGGCCTTGACCTGCAGCTAAGGCCTCCGCAGCCTGAGAGAATCCTGCGGGGCTATCAATCAGCGGCGGGACGACGCCACTAGGGCTGCTAAGGACTGAACACATGGTGAACAATCCTAACCCTTAGTCCCCGAGCCGGCTGACTCCCTCTGGTGCTAGACCCGCGACATTGGCCAGCATCCGGGAAAATGCGATGACGTGGCTAGAGAGATCAATACCCACCGCGGTCCAAGAAGCGCGCATTTCTAGCTGGTGTGAGCGCGGAGGGCCACCAATTTCGCCGTAGCGCACAGATGCAGTGGCAGTGACTGTGCCGCCGAGATTGGTAAATTCCGCGTCAGCTTCTTCGAATCCTTCGGTCAGCCACTGCCACGCGACATCTGGCAGCAGGGGATCAGAAGCTACTTCATGGTCCATATCGGCTTGGATATAGGCGACCAAGCGCATGGATCCCTCCCAAGGCTCGTCGGCCCCGGGGTCATGCAGCAGGATTAACCTGCCGAAGGAATCTCCTGAAGAGTCTGTTGCGATGATCTCGTTGTCATCGTGCTCGACTTCAAGGCCGATGGCGTGACTAAAGGGAGCCAATCGCTGTGGCGGGCGAATAGTTCCGAGGGTGATCTCGGGGCGGAGGACGGCGGCGTGCATGGATTCGACGGCTTTAGTGAACACCGGCGGTGTGGAGTTACCGGTGGCGGATTCATCGGTATCCTTGCTGGCGCGCGACGTCAGGGGCGTCGGGGGAGCATCGTTGAACACGACCCCCAACGTAATCACCAGCACTGTGCGGAGGGTTAAGGCGCGCCGGAGAAGCTTTGTAGAGCTAAGCGTGGGGGTCGGACTACCGTAGGAAGCCTATCCAACTTATGATGGATGATGGTGCCGGGTCATCGGCATTCGACCTCAGGAAAGGACACGTGAACTTACGTGAATAAACCCAACTTCGAAGAGCTCAACGGCATGGAGCGCTACACCCAATGGGTCACCCTCCGGGCTATTCCCGGAGCGCTGGGCTCTGAGCGCACGAACATTATCTCGGAGGTCCGGAACTTCTTCACTGAATTGGAAGCCGAAGGTCTGGTGACGCTTCGCGGTGTCTACGATATCTCCGGTATCCGTGCCGAAGCCGATGTGATGATCTGGTGGCACGCCCAGCGATTCGAAGAGCTGCAGGCTGCACTCAACCGCTTCCGCCGCACCACCGTGCTGGGCCAGATTATGGAGGTGTTCTGGATTGGCAACGGTCTGCACCGCCCAGCCGAGTTCAACCGTTCTCACCTGCCCTCTTTCATCATGGGCGAGCCCGCCGAAGCCTGGATCACGGTTTATCCCTTTGTTCGCTCCTACGACTGGTACCTGCTTGATTCGGCAGAACGCCGCCGAATCCTCACCTCCCATGGGCAGGCAGCGCGGACCTATGCGGACGTGCGTGCCAACACCGTCCCAGCCTTCTCTCTCGGTGACTATGAGTGGCTGCTGGCCTTTGAAGCCCCGTCCTTGGACCGGATCGTGGACCTGATGTACGAAATGCGCTACACCGAAGCCCGTCTGCACGTGCGCGAAGAAGTCCCCTTCTTCTCTGGTCGCCGTATTGACGATGTCGCCGAGCTTATTGAGGCGCTTCCCTGATTCAATAGCTATCGGGCATGAAAGAAGACCCCATCTCCTGCGAGCAGCTGAACTGCTGCCTGGTGAATGGGGTCTTGTTGTCTGCTGACTACTCCGTAGGAGAGAGCTTCAAGCTGATGGAATTGATGCAATAGCGAAGATCAGTCGGGGTGTCGTAGCCTTCGCCTGCGAACACATGCCCCAAGTGGGACTCACAGTTGGCACAGATAATCTCAGTGCGGGTCATTCCATGAGAAGAATCTGTGCGCTCGATAATGCTCTCACCTGCTAGCGGGGAGAAAAAAGAGGGCCAGCCGCAATGGGAATCGAATTTTTGGTCCGAACGAAATAGCTCGGCACCACAGGCACGGCAGGAATAGATTCCCTCGGTGGTGGTATTGGTGTATTCGCCAACATTCGGCGGCTCAGTTCCTGCCTGGCGCAGTACGTGGTACTCCTGCGGGGATAACCGCTGGCGCCATTGGTCGTCGCTGATCAGGGTGAAGTCGGTCATGGGTCTACCTCCAACAAAATTATGGGTGTTCTAATCTCAACGTTGAGCTGTCTCGGAATGTTCCGGATCTGTTGTTCGTTGTCCGAGCCACCACATCACTGAACAGGTAGCTGTCACAAGCAGCAGGATCGCCCATCCAAAGGTTGGACGGAAGAACTCGAACCAACGGCCATAATCTACCCACCGACTAGAAAACCACGTGTCGGGGGAGAGGAAGAGGTAGGCTGCCAGCCACGCCAGCCAGTTATGAAAGACGCTGGTTCGCAGAACAACGGTAAACATCATGGGAAATAGCATCATCGAGTAGTACATCTGGCCGAGCGAAGACAAGAGAAACACTCCAGCCAAGAGCAGGCCCGCGGTGGTGGTAGCCCAGAGCAGAGGGTCGGTATAGCGCCAGCGCAGCAGCATGAGTACGCCGACAGCCACCGTCGTGGCAAAGATGAGCCACAACACTGATTCCAACGCACTAGGCATCTGGAAGTAGACGGCAAAGCCCGCCAAAGAAGAGTTGGCATAGTCACGGATCTGCCCAAGATAGGGCACCAGCTTGGAGAGGTAGTCAGAAGCACCTGGTACCAGAGGCCAAGCAACCAGGTTGAACACCACTGGGACAGCGATTCCACCGGTGAGGGTACGCCAATCCAATTTGACCGCGGGCAGGAACAGTAAGGGAGCAAACTGGGGCTTAATCAGAATTGCTAGCCCGATGACTAGTCCGGCCCACCAGCTCCTGCCTCGCAATAGCAACCAGAGAAACAGCGATAGTCCTAGCAGCAGAATGCCGTTGATATTGGAGAAAATAAGTGTGTTGCGAACCGCCTCGGTGCAAAAAGCTATGACGATTGACGCCGGCCACACCATAGAGCGCAGGGAGAACCCGAACAGCCGAGTCAGAAGCGCTAACGCTGCGACGATAGCTAGTGCGTTCGCGAGGATGAATAGTGCTCGCGCGTTGGCGAAGTCACTGATCAGGCCGATCGGGGACAGCAGTAACGTCGCCCCCGGGTTATACAAGTAGTGCGGGTCAACGTAGTAGTAGATCTCGTTATAGACTGGGGTTCCTTCTAGGAACCGCCGTACCGCTGAGTAGACCGTGGTGAAGTCATCGGTGACCGAACTATTAAGCGCCAGGATAAACACTCGATGAATGATCAGGATTATCGCCAGCGGCCACGTGATGGCATTGCCTACCCGATCCCACGAAGTGTGGCGGGGTGGACCGTCCACAGATTCGGTGAGTGGGGACGGGGCCACCCAGAGGCGTTCTAGTCGGGCAGTTGGCGAAGACACGACAATTACAATAACTTAAGACCGATCTAAAAGTGGAGTTCAACACCCCTTTTATAGCGTAAGAACATCGTGCTATCGGCAGTGGTGGAAGCATCTTCTAGCTGCAGTCGATGAGCGAATCCTCCGCTATCTGGTCTAGGGGAGAACAACTGCTTTTCGACGGGCGCGTGAGCCACCGGCTCGATGGTCAGGTGCAAGATATCGACCAAGTTTGCTTCAAACAGCATGGCGTAGATCCCAGGTCCGCCTTCGCAGGCGATCCGGGCATATCCGAGAGCATGTAAGGCTGCGATGATCTCTTGGGCACTACCTTGGCCGGTGGAGATCAGTTGAGCGCCAGCATCGACTAAACGGTGGCGCTGTGAATTCAAGGCAGGATCCTCGAGTGATTCTTGGGGGATAAGAATCAGCGGTGGCGTATCGGTGTCGGTGAACAGGCGGCTGCCGGGATCAAGAGAAAGAGAACGCGTGATTACTGCCAGCGGGGCAGGGGTCTTTCGCGAGGGGGTAGAACGTACGCCGGCATAGTCTTCTGCCGCGGCTGTCTTGGCACCTACCAAGACGACATCGGACCATTGACGAAGTCCTAGCAGCAGAGCAGTGTCAGTGTCATTGCCGAGAGATTCAGAAGTGCCACTCAGGCTAGCTCCACCACCAAGGGTAGTTACTGCGATAGCTCTTAGTTCTGGGAAACCCGGTTCTTGGACCGGGCCGATGAGATCTGCGGGGTCGATAGCAGTCGGGGAGGGGCGCATGGCACCCGAGCATACCCAGGGGAAATGATCAGGGCAGGAAAAAACCCAATCTAGGAAACCTAGATTGGGTTGATGTGGAGCGGATGACGAGACTCGAACTCGCGACCCTCACCTTGGCAAGGTGATGCGCTACCAACTGCGCTACATCCGCATCGAGGTTTAACCCTCTGTGCGCGATACTGGGATTGAACCAGTGACCCCTTCCGTGTCAGGGAAGTGCTCTCCCGCTGAGCTAATCGCGCGGGACTATCTAGAGGTGGAAACGGGAATCGAACCCGTGTGCACGGTTTTGCAGACCGTTGCCTCGCCACTCGGCCATTCCACCGTTGGCGATTACCGCCTTAGGAACCCTAAGATATAAAGGTACCAGAGCGGATGACGAGACTCGAACTCGCGACCCTCACCTTGGCAAGGTGATGCGCTACCAACTGCGCTACATCCGCATCGAGGTTTAACCCTCTGTGCGCGATACTGGGATTGAACCAGTGACCCCTTCCGTGTCAGGGAAGTGCTCTCCCGCTGAGCTAATCGCGCGGGTTCATTTCTTACCGATTGGCCCGGTGAAATGAGAGCGGATGACGAGACTCGAACTCGCGACCCTCACCTTGGCAAGGTGATGCGCTACCAACTGCGCTACATCCGCACACACCGTTCTTAGCAGCTTTCGTTGCATTCAATCGGTGCGAGATGAAACTTTATCCTCATCGGTGTCCTAGTTCCAAATCCCGTGGTCGGAGGGTGTATTTGCCTGCCGTCAGGGTGGTGTTAACTACCGTGGTGTCATTTTAGGGCGGGTTTTCCGGGCTGATTGCAGAGAAAACTGTATTCACCTGCGGATTAGGCCGCAAGTGGAGTGCCGTGTAATATTTTTCAACGCACGCAATGGTCCTATGGCTCAGTGGAAGAGCGTTCCGTTCACACCGGAAAGGTCGCTGGTTCGAACCCAGCTAGGACCACCATTATTAACGCGCAGGCCTCTAGATTCTTCGAATCTGTGAGAAGCCTGCGCGTTTTTCTGTTAGGGGAGTATCATCTACGCGGTGAGTCACACCACTACCAGTCTTGGTCAGCGCCCTTATCGCCCTACGGTGGCAGTGGCGCTTGGTTTTATGGGCATCATTGGCATTGGTACTGCCATCTTGATGTCTCCGTGGAGTTCTGCAGATGGCCGCATTACTCCGCTGGCAGATGCCTTTTTTACCGCTACCTCAGCTACCAGTTTGACTGGTTTGATCACCCTTGACACGGCGGTCCACTGGTCCTGGTTGGGTTTGGTGACCATCCTGCTGCTTATCCAAATCGGTGGATTGGGTTTCATGACTTTGGCCTCACTACTGGGGTTAATCCTGGCCGGCCGACTGGGGCTTCGGAGCCGGTTGGGAGCTACTGCTGAGGGGCGAGGGGCTGACCTAGGCGATGTAGTTTGGGTGATCCGGGCAACGGTACTTTTTACCCTGGCGGTGGAAACGCTCGTTGCGGTGTTTTTAGCAATCCGTTTTCACGGCAATTATGGATATTCCTGGGGAAGAGCCATCTGGGAGGGAATTTTCCACGCGATCTCTGGATTCAATAATGCAGGTTTTGCGCTCTACTCAGATAACGTCGTGGGTTTTGCCTCTGATGCTGGTATTTTGCTGCCCCTAGCGTTCGCTCTCATGATTGGCGGCATCGGCTTTCCAGTGTTGTTGGAGGCCACGCGTAGGGCTAAGCGCAAGATGTCGGGCAAACCGGTTCGCAGATGGAGCCTGACCGCTCGGTTTACCTTCATTGGCACAGTGGTCCTCGTGGTGGCGGGTACTGCTCTGGTGGCATTGGTGGAATGGAATCGGGCGTTGGTTCATGTGGGCTCAGCTACGGATTCTCAAGACGAGTCAAGTGCTGGCGTTCGCCTTCTCAACGCCTTCTTTTCTGGTGTTAGCCCCCGTACCGCAGGATTCAATTCCGTTGACTACGTAGATTTTCATCCTGCCACCTGGATGGGCACAGATCTGCTGATGTTTATTGGTGGCGGATCGGGTGGTACCGCGGGCGGGTTGAAAATCACTACCGCGATTGTTTTGGTAGCAGCCGTAGCAGCGGAGATTCGGGGCGATAGCTCGGTGGCTGTGTTTGGTCGGACGATTAGAAGCAGCGTTGTGCGTCAAGCATTGGTCATTTTGACCGGATCGGTAGCACTAATCCTGGGGGCAACGATGACAATCTTGTTGCTAGCACCAGATCTGAAAGCAGATCAGGTGCTGTTTGAAGTTATTAGCGCTTTTTCCACAGTGGGACTGTCGACCGGGATCACCGCAGAGTTGCCAGAGCTTGCGCAGATCTTGATTGCTGTGTTGATGTTCGCAGGCAGGATCGGGCCACTAGCATTAGCCACAGCAGTCGCTGCCCGTGCTCATGGGCGCAAATTTGATTATCCAGAAGAGAGGCCCTTCATTGGTTAACATATTTACCCGCGGTAAGTATCGGGAACATAAGGCTGCTAATGGGCCGGTTTTTATCCTCGGGCTTGGCAAGTTCGGCCAGGCACTGGGCGAAGAGCTCACAGCCAGTGGGGTGGAAGTACTTGGTGCTGATCGTGACCCCAAAATCGTCCAGGAGCTTTCGGCGACCTTTGATCACGTCGTTACCGCCGATACCACTAGCCCGGAGGTACTCCAGCAGATTGGAGTCGCTGAGGCCACCCGAGTAGTTATCGGTATCGGTCGTCATATTGAGCAGTCGCTGCTGACCGCTTCGGCGGTGGTAGATATGGGTGTGCCTTCTATATGGGCTAAAGCTGATAACCAGGCCCACGCTAAAATTCTGGGTCAGATTGGCGTCCATCACATCATTCGGCCAGAAGCCGATACTGGGCGCCGAGTGGCGCACATGATCGGTAGTCAACTCCAAGACTATCTAGAGTTCGAGCGGGGTTTTGGGGTGGCAAAAATTGCGCCGCCAGTACGCGCGCTCGATCACACGATAGAAGAGGTCATTAATCCTCGCGGAAAGTCTGTTCAGATTCTCGCGGTGCGTCCTCGAGAGGGGCATTTTCGGCGCGCAGAGATGACAGATGTACTCCGTGCGGGGGATCTGATCATGGTCGCTGGCTCGATTCAGGATATCGAGCAGTTTGCGGCCGGGGAATAAATCCTCGACCGCAACCTACCTATCGGTAACCTTCGGCGACGAAACTAAAGGCGTCGTCAAGCATCTCTTGGAGTTGAGGCCCGGGTGGGATCTGATTGCGCTGGGCGATCTCAAAAACGGTTCCAGACACCGCCAGACTGACATTGATCAGGGTCAGAGCCCGTAGTTCAGTCAGCGATCCATGTGAACGTGCGATGAGCGTGTCCTGCAGCCCATCGAAGATCCGTCGAGCTCGCTCGCGTCCAGCTGGTCCTAGATTGGCGGCTACATGCTCGCCGACAGTGACCAGGTTGGGTGGAGCAGCCAGATCATTATCGGGTCGAGCACACATCGCAGAGATAGCGCGCCGCATCAAATCATGGGGAGCCAAGCCCTCGGGCATATCCTCGACCTGGCTCACCCAGTTCCGGACTGTGATTTCGATGAAGTAAAGAAATGCGTCCTCGCGGGCGGCAAAGTAATTATGGAAGGTCCTGGTTGATACTCCGGCTCGAGCCGCGATGGCTGCTACGGTCGCACCTTCCTCACCTTCGCTCACCAGAAGCTCCACCGCTGCGGTAGCCAGGTCGAGCCTGGTGCGTTGCTTCTTCTTCTCTCGTCGGCTGATAATCACAGTCTTTTACTTCCCGAGTTCGGTTTTGCCTCGGCTTAAGCCGAGGGCTCCGTTACTGCCTCATGGTTGGAAATATTGGTCAGGGACTCTCCCTCAATATCTACCTTGGGGAGGATTCGATCGATCCACTTCGGGAGTTTCCAGGCCCGCTCGCCGAGCAGGAACATGGTCGCCGGAATGATAGTCATGCGCACAATGAAGGCATCTAGGAAGACCGCGATAGCCAGTGCGAAGCCGATGACCTTAATGAATTGTTCATCCACCAGCATAAACGCTGCGAACACGCTCATCATGATCAGTGCCGCAGCGGTGACCACGCGGGCGCCGTGTTTGAAGCCATTCGACGTCGCATTCGCCGCAGTCTTGCCGTGGACCCAACCTTCTCGCATGCGAGTGACCAGGAAGACTTGGTAGTCCATAGCTAGGCCGAAGACGATGCCGATGCAGATGATGGGCAGGAAGCTGATGATCGGTTGTGGGTCGGAGACGATTCCGCCCCAGCCTTCCTGCCACAGCGCAACGGTGATGCCGAAGGTTGCGGCAACCGATAGTCCGAAGCCCAAGGCTGCGATCAGCGGTACCCACAAGGAACGGAATACCACTACCAGCAGTAGGAATGCCAGCACCATAATGATGGCGACATAGGGGAGGAGCACCTCGGAAAGACGCTCGGAGATGTCTTCGTACACGGGTGTGACGCCGGTGACCGAGTAGTTGGCACCAGTGTCTTGGCTGAACGGCTCCTCGTTGGCACGGATATCTTCGAGTACGACGGCGGCGTTTTCGTCGTTAGCACCGTACTCCGGGGTGATGAGGACCTGCGCAGCTTCGCCATTATCGCTGACCGCGATGATCTGAGCGTTGACCACACCTTCAGTGTCTTGGATAGCAAGCGTCGCTGCGCCGAAAGCCATGCCACGTTCTTCCTCGGGCAGCTCACCGGCTTCCACGAGCGCAATCATGGGAGCGTTGCGGCCCGCACCAAAGGCATCCTCGGTCATTTCATAGGCAATTCGGCTGGGCGTACCCGGGGCGGAGGTGCCATCTGAAGGCATCGCCAGGCGCATGTTGAGTGCCGGGGCAGCTGCCAAGGCAAGCACGATGATGCCACCGACGAGGAATACCACGGGCCGGGCGCGAATTAGGCGAACCCATTTGAGCCCCATGGTGGGCTTTTCATCTTCTGGGTCCGGAGCTTTAACTACCGGGGCACGGCCGGCGAAGACCTTGGTTCCTACCGCGCCGAGAACGGCCGGAAGGAAAGTGATTGCCACGAAGACGGCAATGGCGACGGTCGCCGCAGCAGCCAGGGCCATCGCGCTGAGGAAGGGGATGTTAATGATCATGAGCGCGACCAGCGCGATGATGACCGTTGTACCGGCGAAGACCACTGCAGTGCCAGCCTTACCTACGGCAAGACCTGCTAGGTGGGCACGTTCGGTGAAGGGAATTGTCCGCAGTTTATCGGCCAAATCCTTGGGGGAGAGGTCATTTCCGCCGATGTGGTGGATCAGTTCGTTGCGGAAACGAGAGAGGATAAACAGGGCATAATCGATGCCCACCGCCAAGCCGATCATCATGGCCAAGGTGGGGGTCATGCTGGAGATATTGTCGGTGAAGGCAGTGGCTGCGTAGACACCAGCGATGCCGATTCCCACCCCAATGACGCCGGTCAAGAGGGGAAGACCTGCGGCGATGAAGGATCCAAAGGTGATGATGAGCACGAGTGCTGCCACGGCAATACCGATGAGCTCAGAGGTAAAGGACAGCTCTTGCACGAAGAAGGCGTTGCCAGAATAGGCAATCTCTAAGTCATCGCTGGAGTATTCATCGACGACAGCGGTGAAGGCATCTCGATCTTCTTCGGCGATGTCCATGGCGGTATCAGCATCGAAAGTGACCCCGACCGTGCCGGTAGTGCCATCAGCGGACAATGGGCTGATCGCTTCCAAATTGGCTGCAGCCTGCTCCTCGGAGAGCCCCTGGGTGCTGGCTTGGGCCGTCATCTGCTGCTCAAGTCCGGCAGCTGCTAGGACGGGGGAGACGAGGGCGTCGGTATCGACGAGACCATCGATCTCACTCAGATCTGCCAGGAAGGCGTCAACCTCTTCAGAGATCGCAGGATCAGCAAGGGTGCTGCCTTCCGGCGCCTGCATAATGATCGTTCCGGTGGGAGCTTCGACTAGATCTTCACTGTCAGCGAAGTACTCTCCGATCCGGGCTTCGGTCTCGACTGATTCGAGTCCGGGGATGGTGAAACTGTCGGAGGTCGGCTGCGTGAGGCTTACGGCGGCGGTTCCCGCGCCGAGGATCAGCATGATCCAGACGGCGATGAAACGCCAACGGTTGAGATAGGCGGATCGGCCTACCTTGTATAAAAAGGTCGCCATGAGGCGGTGCTCCTAGGAGAAAGATGAATGATGATGACCGGATAAATAGGTGCCTAAATCATCCGGTAAATGTAATCGTTGGCAATTATTGCACTAGGAGTGCAATCTTTGTCAATGCCATCGGCGCATGTAGTGTGCCAGGTCACTGCAATCTCTCGGGGGATGAATTTAACTCAGGTTGGCTTTGGTCAATTCTGTGCAGGTCATCAGGTTTTTCAACGTCGTTTTGGCTCCAGTGCTCTCACGAAGAGCTTGACTGAGTTGGATCTCGCGGGAACTAAATCCAATTTCTTTACGACTAGTCTTATGATGTCTACACATAGTGGGCATTCCATGCCCTGCCGACAGTATTGCCCGACAGTAAAAGGTGAATTATTTAGATGTTGAAGCTTCGATCCAACGTGGTCAGCGGCCTGATCGCTGCAGCAATCACCGGCACTATTGCCTGTGCTGCTCCTGCCGCGTGGGCTCATGACGTGGTCATCGGCGGCGATCCCGCAGATAAGGAAGTGCTCCAGGAATTTCCTGAAGTGCTTTCCCTTGAGTTTTCCGGCTACGTCAAAGAGGACTTCAATACCTTTGCGCTGTCTAACGCCACCACCGATGAGATCCTGTTTACAGGTGAACCAACGGTAGACGGGCGTTGGGTAACTCTGCAGGTTCCCGAAGATATCGAGGCTGGTGAAGGGGACTATCGCATTGGTTTCCAAATCACTTCCTCAGATGGTCACTCCACTCGCGGTATGACCACCTTCACCGTTGCTGGTGAGACATCAGACGACCCCGCTGACGCTCCGGGGGCTTCCTCTGCTGCGGATGATTCAGATGCAGCAGAGCCGTCGGGAGAAACCGCCGATTCCGATGCAACGACCCTGGTTGAAGGGCCGATGTCGTGGGTGTTGGCTGGCGTGGGCATTTTGGCAATCCTTGGCGTCATCGTGATGATGATTGCTAAGGGTCGAAACAACACACAGGAGTAAGACTATGTTTTCCCGCAATCGTATTGCCTTGTCTATCGTTGCCGTTTCTGCTTTGACTATCGCGGCCTGCACCTCGGCTGAAGAAGAGTCCACGGACGTTACCACCAGCGCCACGACCACCACCAGCGCCGCCGCAGAGGCAGAGTCCAGTGTTGAACAGGCCTCCCAGGTCACCTTCACCGATGGCTATGCCAAGGCTAAGGGCACAGAAACGGATATGACCGCAGTCTTCGGCATGATCAACAACACCGGTGATGAAGAGGTCAATCTGGTTGCCTTCTCCACTGACTTGGGTGCCGGTATGTACGAGCTCCACGAAACCATTGATGGCATGATGCAGGAGATCGATGGTGGCTTTGTTATCCCCGCTGGTGAAACTCACGAGTTGGCTCCGGGCTCCGATCACCTAATGATCATGGGCTTCCCCGAGGAGATTGCCGCAGGCAGCGAGGTCGCTGTCACCCTTGAATTCAGTGACGGATCTACCCTCGAGGTCGAGAATATTCCGGTCCGCACCATTGCTTCGGGCGAAGAGAACTATGTCGGAGAAGACATGGAGATGGACATGGACATGGAGATGGACTCCCAGTAGGAAGTCCTCCTCCATCCACCACGTCGCTATGAATTAGGAGCAAGCGCGCATGCTTTCGTTGTCCCGCCGGGGATTTCTTACCGGTTTATCCGTCACTGCTGGCGGGGCGGCGTTAGCCGCCTGTTCCACGAATGATGGCCGATCTGAACAAGCTATAGCTTCGGATTCTGCCACTGATTGTGCAGAAGCCGCAGACACTCGTCTACAGGATGCCATCGTTGCCTTTGATGGAGAGCACCAAGCGGGTATTGCTACCCCGCATCAAGCACATCTGAATCTCATCGCTTTCAACCTGGTCGACGGTGTTGATCGGGAAAGCATGATTCGTCTAATGCGCTCTTGGACAGAGGACTCCCGGGATTTGTGCACCGGAGAGACCCCGCCGGGCAGCCTGGAGCCTGAACTCCTGGTTTCTCCAGCTAACCTCACCATCACCTGTGGGTTCGGCCCACGGGTATTTGATGTCATCGACATGGCTGATCAGCGGCCAGAGTGGCTGGAGCCACTTCCGGAGTTCAACCTAGATCAGTTAGATCCAGCATGGGGGCAGGCTGATTTAGTGGTTCAAGTCTGCGCGGATGATCCGCTGATGGTTTCCCATGCTTCGCGTCACCTGATTCGTTCTGGCATCGATTACGCGACCTTTGCTTGGCTCCAACAGGGATTTCTCCACGCTGATGGCTCGGTTGCTAAGTCAACGACACCGCGAAATCTCTTCGGGCAAGTCGACGGAACCATCAATCCTCGGGATGAGGAATCCTATGACGAGCAGGTCTGGATTGGCAGTGACGCTCCAAAGTGGCAGCAGGGATCGACCTCCATGGTGGTCCGCAGGATCAACATGAACCTAGATACCTGGGAGATGCTGGACCGAGTTTCCCGTGAGGAAACTCTGGGCCGTCGTCTTGATAACGGTGCCCCGCTGACCGGCGAGGAAGAGTTCGACGACCCGGACATGGACGCCGTCGATAAGTATGGATTGCCCGTCATCGATGTCGATAGCCATATGGCTCGGGCCATGCCAGCTGAAGGCCACCCGGAGCAACGGATTCGACGTCGGCCTTATAACTACGACATCGCGCCGCTGCCCGGCAGTGATCAGTTGTCGAACTCAGGCCTGGTATTCATCACTTATCAAGCAGACCCAGTTACTCAGTACGTTCCCATTCAGCAGCGTCTTGATGAGTCGGATCGGCTCAATGAGTGGATCACTCATATCGGGTCTGCTGTCTATTGGATGCCCCCGGGGACCAGTGCTGATAGCCGAGAAGGTAAGCAGTTCTGGGGCCAAGAGTTGCTCGAGCGCACCTAGGGATCCCACCACGGGGTAGGATGACCGAGAATGTCGGCATCGAAGCCCAACGCAACCGTTGGTTTCGGTGTGGATATGCCAGGACTATCAGTAGGCGGCTGCCAGGTATGCCGCCGCCTACGTGAGCGCAAGTTAAGGAGCGCAAACACCCATGGTGAACGCCACCAGCACCGATTCTCTCTATTCTTCCTTCCCAGTTCCGGCCGGTACTTCCGTAGGCGCGGCAATGAGGGAACTTGAACTGCCGAACAAAGGCCCCGACGCCGTCGTATGCGTCCGTGACCTCACTGGCGCACTCAAGGATTTGGCGCATGTGCCAGACACTGACGAAGAGTTCACCCCAGTGGCTGCCAGCTCCGAGGCCGGCCGATCTGTGATCCGCCACTCCTGTGCTCACGTTCTCGCACAAGCAGTGCAGGTTGAATTCCCAGGTACCAACCTAGGCATTGGCCCAGCCGTTGAAAACGGCTTCTACTATGACTTTCAGGTCGCTGAGCCATTTACTCCAGAAGACCTCAAGACCTTAGAACGCCGGATGAAGAAGATCATCAAATCCGGACAGCGTTTTCAGCGTCGAGTTTATGAGTCTGTGGAAGCAGCTGCTGAGGAGCTCAAAAATGAGCCCTTCAAACTCGAACTGGTCCAGGACAAAAGTAGCGTTGATCCGGATTCAGACGAGGCCACTGAGGTGGGCGCCGGTGAGCTGACCGCCTATGACAACCTCAATCCGCGCACCAACGAGGTCGAATGGTCGGATTTGTGCCGTGGCCCGCACCTGCCCACCACCCGTTATATCCCGGCCTTCGCACTGACCCGGTCGTCTGCTTCCTATTGGCGCGGAGACCAAGCCAACGCTGACTTGCAGCGTATTTACGGCACTGCCTGGGAGTCCAAGGAAGCACTCGAGGACTACCAGCACATGCTGGCGGAAGCAGAAAAGCGCGACCACCGTCGTCTAGGCACCGAGCTAGACCTGTTTTCCTTCCCAGATGAGATTGGCTCCGGTTTCCCGGTATTCCATCCCAATGGCGGCATCATCCGCAACGAGATGGAAGAGCACTCTCGTCGTCGCCATATCGAGGCTGGCTATTCCTTCGTCAACACCCCGCATATCACCAAGGGTGACCTCTTCCAGAAGTCCGGTCACCTCGATTTCTATGCCGATGGCATGTTCCCGCCCATGCAGCTGGATGCAGAGCATGACGAGGAAGGCAATGTCACCAAGCCTGGCCAGGATTACTATGCCAAGCCGATGAACTGCCCAATGCACAACCTCATTTTCGGTTCTCGCGGCCGCTCCTACCGCGAACTACCGTTGCGGTTGTTCGAATTCGGTACGGTCTACCGCTACGAGAAGTCCGGCGTGATTCATGGACTGACCCGCGCGCGCGGTTTCACCCAGGATGACGCGCACATTTATTGCACCGAAGATCAGCTCGAGCAGGAGCTGACCACGGTGTTGGACTTCGTTATCTCCTTGCTTAAGGACTACGGTCTGGATGATTTCTACTTGGAGCTTTCTACCCGGGACCCGAAGAAATCGGTCGGCTCGGATGAGATCTGGGAGCGTTCCACCGATATTCTGCAACGGGTTGCTGATAGCTCTGGTTTGAGTCTGGTTCCGGATCCGGAAGGCGCAGCATTCTACGGTCCGAAGATCTCGGTGCAAGCCCGTGACGCCATTGGCCGTACCTGGCAAATGTCCACCGTGCAGCTCGACTTCAACCTGCCGGATCGCTTCAACTTGGAATACACCGCTTCTGATGGCACCAAACAGCGCCCCATCATGATTCACCGGGCTCTTTTTGGTTCTATTGAGCGCTTCTTTGGCGTGCTCCTGGAACACTATGCGGGCGCTTTCCCCGTGTGGTTGGCTCCACATCAGGTGGTCGGTATTCCGGTTGCCGAGAACTTCGCCCCGCACTTGGTGGAACTCACCACTGAGCTGCGCAAGCGTGGCATCCGAGCAGAGGTCGATACCTCGGATGATCGGATGCAGAAAAAGATCCGTAACCACACCACCGGCAAGGTGCCGTTCATGCTCCTGGCTGGTGCCCGTGACGTGGAGGCTAACGCCGTGAGCTTCCGGTTCTTGGATGGCACCCAGGTCAATGGAGTTCCAGTCGCCGAGGCGGTTGAGTTGATCAGCGCCTGGGTTGCAGAGCGGATTAATGTGCAGCCGAGCGAGGTCGCAATTGAGCAGCGTCGCTGATACCCCGAAGGATCCGGGAAACTCCTACGTCGATACTGGAGTAGGTGATCCCGATCCGTTGACTCGGCTCTGGGCTCCTTATCGGATGAGCTATATCGCTCAGCGTCCGGCAGCGGGGACTGCACATAGTCCTTTTGTCGATGCCCCGACCCATTCTGACGAAGAGTCATTGATTATCGCTCGCGGTAAGAGCGTATATGCGATTCTCAACCTCTACCCGTATAACGCCGGGCACCTAATGGTGGTGCCCTATCGTCAGGTTGCGGAACTGGAAAACCTTGATGCCGCAGAGGCGGCTGAGTTGATGGAATTCGCTCAACACGCGGTGAAGGTACTCAAGAAGGTCTCTCGCCCCGAGGGCATTAACGTGGGATTCAACTTGGGTAAAGCTTCTGGTGGATCGGTGGGAGATCATCTCCACCTCCACGTGGTGCCCAGATGGTCGGGGGATGCTAGTTTCCTCACTATTATTGGGGGCGCGAAAGTAATCCCGCAGCTGCTGCGGGATACCCGTCAATTGTTGGCCCAAGCGTGGGTTGAGCTTGCTGAGCACGAGACAGGGGAGAGAGACCAGGATGCTTAGTGTGCATGGCCGACGTCCGGCCGCAGTGATCGTCGAACCGGTTGCTCGGGTGTTGCTCAAAACCGGCCTGAGTCCGAACGTGGTTACCGTGCTGGGTGCGGCTGTCACCAGCATTATCGCTATTGTGTTGATCCCGTCTGGTTATCTGGTGTGGGCAGCCATCCTCACCGGATTGTTCTCCGCCTTCGACATGGTGGATGGGACGATGGCTAGGCTTCGAGGTGGCGGCACCAAGTTCGGTGCGACCCTGGATGCTACCTGTGACCGCATCACCGATGGCGTATTCTTCGCCGCGATTACGTGGTGGCTGATCTATAGCTATGATGCGTCTGCGCCATTGGTAGTGGCATCCTTAGTGGTACTCGTTGCCTCCCAAGTCATTAGCTATGTCAAAGCTCGTGGTGAGGCCAGTGGCTTCAGCATGATCGGCGGCCTCGTCGAGCGTCCTGAACGACTATTGATCGGTGCTTTCGGAATCGGTCTCCAAGGCCTTGGGGTACCTTTCGCTATTGACGTGGCGATCTGGATCCTGGCAGCGGGCTCTGTTTATACCGTGATCCAACGCCTGCTTATTGCTTCGCGTTCCCCTCATGCAAGTGACCCGACGGCACCCCCAGCAGGAAGCAGAGAAGCCCGAGAGCAGGAAGCCAGCCAGAGTACGGAGTCCCGATGAACATCACTCGTTCGGATCTTTCTGCTCTGGGCTATTTAGCAGGATGGAAGCTAGTCCGCTGGCTCCCGGAGTCTGTGGCTCGAGCGCTGTTTAATGCCGGCGCAGATCTGGCCAGTGACCACGGCCGCGGGATGGAACAACTCAGATGTAACCTCACCCGGGTTGTCGGGGCGGAAAACGTCACTGCTGAATTGGTGCGAGATTCGGTTCGTTCCTATGCTCGCTATTGGCTGGAAGCCTTTCGTTTGCCTTCACTCAAAGATGATCCCGAGTTAGCCACCGAGCTTGCCGAGTCAGTCATCGGGACTGAACACTTAGATAAATCTCGCGCCGCAGGTCGGGGAGTAATTTTGACTCTGCCCCATTCCGGAAACTGGGATATGGCTGGGCTATTTCTGGTTGCTCATCACGGACAGTTCGCGACTGTCGCTGAGCGAGTCCGTCCTGAGGCGTTGTTTGAAGCATTCGTTGACTACCGCGAGTCATTAGGCTTTGAGGTAATTGCGCTGACCGGCGGGCAGCCGCCTTTCCCTCGGTTGCGCCAAGTCCTCGCTGACGGCGGCGTCGTGGCGCTCTTGGGTGAGCGTGACCTGAAACGTTCCGGGGTGAGCGTAGATTTCTTCGGCGAGCCCACCACTATGCCGGCTGGCCCGGCACGTCTAGCCCAAGAAACTGGCGCGGCGCTTCATGCTGTGCACTGTTGGTTTGAAAATTCACCTCGTCCTGGCTGGGGATTTTCGATTTCTGAGGAGCTACAAGTCGATGCTTTGCAACCGACAGTTCAACGTATAGCGGATTCCTTCGCCAGTTCTATCGCGGAGCATCCAACCGATTGGCATATGCTCCAGCCACAGTGGACCGCTGATTTGGATCCTGTTCGGCTAGCCCGGCGTCCGTTAGATGAGGACAGTAGCTAATGCGGATCGGCGTCGTGTGTCCTTATTCTTTTGACGAGCCAGGCGGGGTCCAAGCACATATCCTCGATCTCGCGGAGATCCTCATTGAGGATGGGCACCACGTGAGTGTGTTGGGCCCGGCTTCCTCGAGCGTTGAGCTTCCGGATTTTGTGGTCCGTGGTGGCCGCAGCATTCCTATCCATTACAACGGATCGGTGGCCAGAATCTCCATCGGTCCTGCCGTCAATGCAAAGATCAGGAAGTTCATTAGCGAGGGTGAATTCGATGTGCTCCATATCCATGAGCCGAATTCTCCTAGCTATTCCATGGCTGCCCTGTGGCTAGCCGAAGGTCCGATTGTGGCTACCTATCATGCCTCTAGTGCTGGTTCGTTGATGTTGGCGTTGGCTCGTCCACTGTTGCGTCCCGCATTGGAGAAGGTCCGTGGTGGCATCGCTGTCTCGGAGATGGCGAGGCGCTGGCAGGTCGAGCAACTTGGCGGTGATCCCGTCTTGATTCCCAATGGAGTGGACACCTCTAGGTACGCTGCGGCCAGGATTGCGCAGGAAGATAACACTGGCCCAGTGGAGATCGTTTTTCTTGGCCGGATCGACGAGTCGCGCAAGGGCTTGGATATTTTGCTCTCTGCTCTGACACAGATCGACCGAGAGATCCGAGTGAGTGTGATTGGCGGCGGTCGGGAACGTCAAGTTCCTGGGGTTGATTTTCTTGGAAGAGTTAGTGATGAAGAGAAAGCCGCCATTCTGGGGCGGGCCGATATCTATGTTGCGCCCAATACCGGTGGCGAGAGTTTCGGCATTGTTCTAGTGGAAGCGATGGCTGCTGGATGCGCAGTGGTAGCCAGCGATTTAGAGGCGTTCGCGGCGGTGTGTGATGCCACAGCGGAGCGCCCCGCTGGCCGGCTATTTAGCATGGGCTCTGCCTCCGATTTGGCTAGTGCATTGCTTTCGCTTATCGACGACCCGCTGGCCCGCGCAGAACTCGCAGCCGCTGGGATCGCTCGTGCTCACCGTTTCGATTGGGACACCGTTGCGCGCGATGTGCTCACCGTTTATGAAACGGTTGCTGATGGCACCGTAGTGGGGGTGGAATGATGCTGTGGTACATCCTGATCGCGATGGCGCTCACCACTGTCGCGTTGTGGGCCTATTTTACCGCTCAACGGCTCAACCGACTCCATATCCGGACTGATGCCGCTTTGGCTGCCTTGCAGGCTTCGCTTGATCGGCGCGCTGCGGTGGTTGCTGCCTTAATACCTGATGCCCTCGAACTAGCCACCGCTGCTGAATGGGTGATGCTGGACTATGGCAACTTCGAGACCCGAGCAGTTCGGGAACGGGCGATCTCCGAGGCGATTGAGAATCTTGGGGCTCCAGTACCAGCACAATTGGTTGATGCCGAAGTCCGAGTTCAATTGGCGCATCGGTTCTATAATGATGCAGTTGCAGATACTAGGGCTCTGCGGTTGCGGCCGATGGTGCGCATGCTGCGATTGGGAGGCAATGCGCCCCTGCCCGAGTTTTTCGAGTACCACTCCTACTGATACTGAGCATGTGGTTTTGTCACCGCTTTGGTCTTTATCGCAAACCAAGCTGCGGCTAACACTGTGGTCAACACCATGAGCAGGTTGCGGATAGTGAGCAGAATTAACGCCAATGTGGCGGTACTGAGATCGTCTAAGAGCGATCCATAGGTCACTGGATAAACCAAAAACCCGAGTAGCCCTGAGATCAGGACCAGCACAGCCATCGAACGCACCAGCTTCGAGGTGCTGATGAGCAGGCACACCGCCAAGAGCGGGCCGATCCAGACGAGATACTGAGGCGAGAAGACCTTGTTGGTCACGATCAGCAACAAGATCATCACTACCGAAAAAGCAATGGTGGTCTGTGCTCGCCATCTATCGATCAGCGCCATCGTCAGTGCCCAGGCCATCGCGGCCACCAAGACCGCGAGCATCAAGATATCGAGAACCTGCACCGCGATATCGGTGCCGGGTCCAGCAATTTCGAAACTCTTGGATGTCGCATAAAACACCTGATAGTCCTCCGGAGAGCGATGCGCCATGAGGAGGAAGGGCGTGGCTGCGACCGACTCGATCTGCAAGCCACGGTCAGTTTGATAAGTCAGTGGACTCAGCAGTCGTTCGAGCCCGGAGTCAAAGACCGTCAGGCTCGCGAGTGCGACCAAAGATCCGAAGAAGGACACCAGGCGTGTCCAGGTGCCCAGCCGTCGCCAGCCGCCGACCAATCCAGCCGCCAGTACCCCAGGCCAAAGCTTGATGGCGGTGGCCATCGCCAAGGCGATAGCTGCGATATTGGGGTGCTTGAGCAAAAGGGCGCCGAAAGCGGCCACCAGCAGGCCAGGGAATAAGTCCAGGCGAAGAACAAATACTGGTCCCACCGCAGTCCCAAAGAGCACCCAAAACCAGCCGGCCTGTAGCCGACGACGGCTGCGATGACGCAGCAGGAGAGCGAGGAAAGCGGCGTCGATAAGCAAGCAGAGCACGATAAAACCGATGCGGAAGGTTGTTTCTTCATCGCCGGTGAGCGCGCCCAAAGCGCGAACCGGCCACACCCCGGCATCGGGATATTCGGTCATGACCGTCAGATCGTCGCCGAACACGCCGCGGAAGTAGTAATTAACGTCGCCCAAGGGATTGGGGAAAAGTACGACCATTCCCAGCAAGATAAGACGGGCTAGTGACCACCCAATCCAGACACTTGCCTGGGAACTCGCTCTGCGCATGAACGCGATTCTAGCCCGAAAAGAAAGTAATTCATGCCCAGGCTATTAATGGTCAGCGAACAGAGACTATGGTTTTGAGAAACTAATCAGTTATTGAATTGGGAGCACACTAGCCGTGAACACTGAAGATAAGTTCTCCACCAACCGCGTCAAGCGTGGCCTGGCAGAAATGCTTAAGGGTGGAGTAATCATGGATGTGGTTACTCCCGAGCAGGCAAAAATCGCGGAGGATGCCGGAGCGACCGCAGTTATGGCGCTTGAGCGCGTGCCTGCCGATATCCGGGCCCAAGGTGGGGTCTCGAGGATGTCTGATCCCGACATGATCGACGGCATCATTGACGCTGTGTCCATCCCAGTCATGGCGAAATCTCGAATTGGCCACTTCGTGGAAGCGCAGATTCTGCAATCCCTTGGGGTCGATTTTATCGATGAATCTGAGGTGCTCACACCAGCCGATTACGCCAACCACATCGACAAGTTCGCTTTTGGCGTTCCCTTTGTCTGCGGGGCGACCAACTTGGGCGAGGCCTTGCGTCGGATCAATGAAGGCGCGGCGATGATCCGCTCGAAAGGCGAGGCAGGTACTGGTGATGTTTCCAATGCGGTCACTCATATGCGCACCATTCGCGCGGAGATTCGCCGACTGTCCTCGATGGCTGAAGATGAGCTCTATGTTGCGGCCAAGGAACTCCAGGCGCCCTATGAATTGGTGGTAGAGGTCGCCCGAACTGGACAGCTGCCAGTGGTCATGTTCAGCGCTGGTGGAATCGCCACCCCGGCCGATGCCGCGATGATGATGCAGCTTGGTGCTGATGGCGTCTTCGTCGGCTCCGGCATCTTCAAATCCGGAGATCCAGCCACCCGAGCCTTGGCCATTGTCCAGGCCACCCAGAACTTTGACGATCCCGACACACTGGCAAAGGTCTCGCGCGGTCTAGGCCAAGCCATGGTGGGCATCAATGTCGATGATCTTCCGGTATCCCACCGTCTGGCTGAGCGCGGCTGGTAGCAGCGCGTTCGCTAGGGCTAGTTGACCGTTTCGGCGATAGCATCAGGGTCATAGGGCTGGCCCATGGTCAGCAGTAGGGCGAAGACGATAGCGATGACAACCAGCACGATCAACCCAGTGCGTACGGGGTGGCGGACCATCTGAGCTAGTCCGTGGTCGGGAAGAGTGCTCGGTTGTTCATCGGTATCCCGAAAACGCCAGCCACCCTCAAGTCGGCCTGCACGGTCGGCGAGAACGGTAAACGGCAGAGCCGCCCACGGGATGAGCGAAACAAACAATCCGAGCAAGCCAAGCCGAATTGGCCAATGGTTGTTGATCCACAGGATTACAGTGATCACGATGAAGCAAAGGAACCCGAAACCGTGAATGGGGCCGGCTACCGGAACCCACGCCTCGGTTACTCCGCTGTACTTGAGGATCATCGCGATAATCAAGAGGGTCCAAGTAAACATTTCGATGCCGGCCGCAGCGCGGTGCAGATTCTTCGGGGTCATTCCTGCAAGCTTAAGGCATGAACCCGGCCACGTATGGTGGCCTGAACACAAAGAGCAGGAGAACCGATGGGCGATATCACCCACATCCTTGACCTAGAGCGTATCGACGCCGATATCTTCCGCGGCCCAGTTGTCGATTCCGGCTTTGCCCGCACCTTTGGCGGCCAGGTTGCAGCTCAAGCCTTGGTGTCCGCAACCCGCACCGTTAACGACGGCAAGAGCGTTCATTCCCTCCACGGCTATTTCATTGCAGCAGGTAAAGCCTCAGAACCGACCATCTTCTTGGTTGACCGGCTCCGCGATGGCAAGAGCTTTTCTTCCCGTCAAGTTCGTGCAGTCCAAGGCGGGGAGACGATCTTTTCCATGCAAGCTAGTTTTCACCGCGACGGCGACCTTGGCCCAGAACACTCCGACCGGATGAGAGATGTTCCCGCACCCGATGAGATCGTCGATACTAGATCTCGACTATCAGTCTCTTCGCGGGCGTTGCTCGATGAATGGGGGGATTGGGATATCCGGGTAGTGCCAGCTGAGGATTATGATCACAATCCCTATACCCCAAGCCAGCAGGTCGTCTGGTTCCGCTCGCGACGGCCGCTGCCAGATGATGACACCTTCCATGTCTGCACCTTGGCCTATATGTCGGATATGACGCTGCTGCATTCCGCGTTGGTTCCCCATCCTGACCACCACGTACAGATGGCGAGTTTGGATCACGCGATGTGGTTTTTGCGTCCCTTCCGCGCTGATGAGTGGTTGCTCTATGACCAAGTTTCCCCTTCCGCAGCCGGTGGACGCGCGCTGACTCACGGTCGAATCTTCGACCAATCAGGCAACCTGGTAGCCATGGTCACTCAAGAGGGCCTGACCCGGAGTCTTCGCCAAGGAGCCACATCCATTCCACTGAGCACGCTGGAACCTGGACAATGAGCCCGGTGATCGGAATCCTTGCCTTGCAAGGCGGAGTGCGCGAACATGAGCGCAGCCTCGATAAATTGGGCGTTACACATCGTCAGGTGCGTCGACCAAATCAATTATTGGGCTTAGACGGAATCATTTTGCCCGGAGGAGAATCGACGACTATCTCCCGGCTGCTAGAACTCGGTGGCGTGCTCGAACCTTTGCGTGCTGCGTTAGCAAAAGGTCTGCCCGCCTATGGCACCTGTGCCGGGATGATTCTGCTGGCCAATCAGGTGCGCGATACCCGCGCAGATGCTCATCAATTAAATGCCCTAGATATCACGGTGCGGCGAAATGCCTTCGGTAGACAGATCGACTCCTTCGAGGCAGATTTAGACTTTGTTGGTATCGATGCTCCTGTCCCAGCAGTGTTTATTAGGGCGCCGTGGGTAGAACAGGTCGGGGAGGGCGTAGAAGTACTCGCTGTAGTGCAAGAAGGACCCGCGGCCGGAGCGGTTGTGGCCGTTCGGGCAGGAAATGTTCTGGCCAGTTCCTTTCACCCGGAGGTCACTGGTGATACTCGTCTCCATGAGCTGTTCATGGAGATCGTGCGGGCCAGCTAAGTGGCTCAATGAGGCTCCAGCTGCGGTCTGGGTTGCAGTGACTGCAAGAAGGCGAATGCCTTCCGCGTATAATCGGCACAGTTCAACTATCAGGTCTGTACCGTTCCCTCGGTCCCCGGGGTGTGAGCGGACAGGGTTTCAGCTGCGAGGGCTGACCGGTACCGACGGAAAGGAACGGCAATGTCAGGACACTCTAAATGGGCGACCACCAAGCATAAGAAGGCTGCCAACGATGCTAAGCGAGGGAAAGAATTCGCGAAGCTGATTAAAAATATCGAGGTTGCGGCCCGAACTGGCGGCGGTGACCCCTCAGCCAACCCCACGCTGGATGACATGATCAAGAAGGCCAAGAAGGCTTCCGTTCCCAATGACAACATTGAGCGCGCCCGTAAGCGTGGATCCGGCGAAGAAGCTGGCGGATCCAATTGGGAAACCATCATGTATGAGGGCTACGGCCCTAATGGTGTCGCTGTGCTGATTGAGTGCCTGACTGATAACCGCAACCGAGCAGCCACTGAGGTGCGCACGGCCATGTCCAAAAATGGCGGCAACCTCGGAGAATCCGGTTCCGTGTCCTATATGTTCACTCGCACCGGCGTTGTGGTCGTGGAGAAAGGTGAACTGACCGAGGACGATGTCCTCATGGCGGTACTCGAGGCAGGGGCAGAAGAGGTCAATGATCTTGGAGAAAAGTTCGAGGTAGTTTGTGCTCCTACCGATATCCCAGCCGTGCGTGACGCGCTGGTTGAGTCTGATATTGAGGTCGATGATTCCGACCAAGATTTCCGCGCTTCGCTTGAGGTACCCCTGGATCTGGAAGGTGCCAAGAAGATCCTGCGTCTGATCGACGCTCTCGAGGAATCTGATGACGTCCAGAACGTCTACACCAATATTTCACTCTCTGATGAGACGTTGGCTGAGCTCGACGCTTAAGTAGCTTATTCGGACAGGTGTGCTATATCTGGGTGGGTAATTTAAGTCAGTATCCGGGTGAGGTTAAGGGGCAGGGCTGGTGAGTCTGGAGAATCTGCGGGTCATGGGCATTGACCCCGGCCTAACTCGCTGCGGATTATCCGTGGTTCAAGCTGGTCAAGGGCGCGCAGTGCTGCCCGTGGCAGTGGGCGTCGTCCGCACTCCGGCAGGGGCTGAGCTTACGGAGCGCCTGCTGAGGCTTTCTAATGCCGTCAATGACTGGATGGATGACTACCAACCCGAGGTAGTGGCCATCGAGCGGGTGTTCGAGCGCGGCAATGTCTCCACCGTGATGAATACCGCACATGCCGTGGGCGTTCTCATGCTGGCCGCTGCCCAACGCGGCATTCCAGTGCATATGTATACCCCCTCAGAAGTGAAAAAGGCGGTCTCCGGCAACGGCCGGGCCGATAAACGGCAGATGACCATCATGATCACCCGTATTCTTGGACTCAGTGAAGCCCCTAAACCTGCTGATGCAGCTGATGCTTTGGCGCTGGCGGTGTGCCATTGTTGGCGCGCTCCGCTGCTGGCACGTACCAAGGCTGCGCTCGAGCCGAACTCCACCGAAGGAGCCCGCTAATGATTGCCTCCCTGCGCGGAAGCGTCATCCATATTGCACTCGACCATGCTGTGATCGATTGCGCAGGTGTTGGCTACCGAGTGGAGACAACTCCTTCCACCTTGGCCACCTTGCATCGAGGCGAAGAGGCCACCTTGTTGACGTATCTGGCGGTCAAGGAAGACGCCATGACTCTTTATGGTTTTAGCTCTGATGAGGACCGTGGGATGTTCCACCTCCTGCAGACGGTCTCTGGACTGGGGCCACGATTGGCACTGGCTTCATTGTCGGTCATGAACGCCGGAGAGCTTTGCCGAGCCATTGCCGGGGAGGAGGCTAAAACGCTCCAACGGATCCCTGGGGTAGGAAAGCGCATGGCAGAACGACTCATCTTGGAGCTCAAGGATAAGGTCGCGGCCTTCGCTCCGGCAGCTGATCCTGATAGCGGTGCTTTAGCTACGCCTGATCTTCCAGCTGGTGCAAGCGCAGTCGTGCTGCAAGTCACCGAAGCGCTAATCGGACTGGGCTTCAATGAGCGAATCGCCCAGCCGGTGGTTGAAGGTGTACTAGAAAAGTCCCCGACGCTAGATACCTCTGCAGCATTGCGCGCGGCGTTAAGCCAGCTCGGCCGAGCATAGGGCGGGTTAAATAATGTCTGATGTAGAACGCACTGAGTTTGAGCTGCCGAAGCAAGTCGAGCCTAGCGCCAGCTCACGGATGCCCGAGGCGGCCGTCGATACGCGGCAACAAGACGGTGAGCAGGATGCCGAGACCACCCTGCGCCCGCGGAGCCTGGATGAATTCATCGGCCAACCTAAGGTGCGCGATCAGCTGACCTTAGTGCTCACCGGGGCGCGGAAACGCGGAGTCACCCCAGACCACGTGCTGCTATCGGGTCCGCCTGGTCTGGGTAAGACCACCATGGCGATGATTATTGCGCAGGAACTCAATACCAACCTGCGAATGACCTCCGGCCCCGCGCTGGAGCGTGCGGGAGACCTCGCAGCCATGCTCTCCAACCTGACGGAGGGCGATGTCTTGTTCATCGATGAAATTCACCGTATCGCTCGGCCCGCCGAAGAGATGCTCTACATGGCGATGGAGGACTTCCGGATCGATGTGATCGTGGGCAAAGGGCCAGGGGCAACGTCAATTCCGCTGGAGATTCCGCCGTTTACGCTCGTTGCCGCCACCACCCGTTCAGGCATGCTTACCGGACCGCTGCGGGATCGCTTCGGCTTCAATGCCCAGATGGAGTTCTACGATGTGCCGGATCTAACCCGCGTGGTCGATCGTGCCTCGAAGATCCTCGGGGTGACCATTGACGCTGATGCCTCGGTGGAGATCGCCTCTCGTTCGCGGGGAACACCTCGAATTGCCAACCGGCTGTTGCGCCGAGTCCGAGACTTCGCGGAGGTTACCTCCGATGGGCATATCACGCTTGAATCAGCGCATGGTGCTCTAGCGGTATTCGATGTCGATGAACTAGGGCTCGACCGCCTTGACCGAGCGGTGCTTAGTGCGCTCATTAAAGGCCATGGAGGTGGCCCCGTCGGAGTCAATACTCTGGCGGTGGCTGTCGGCGAGGAATCTGCGACGGTCGAGGAAGTCTGTGAACCCTATCTGGTTCGTGCTGGACTTATTTCCCGCACTGGTCGAGGCAGGATAGCTACTGCCGCGGCGTGGCTGCACCTAGGGTTGACCCCTCCGGAAGGCACACTCGGTCTGCACTAAGATTATGTGCTTGGGTAGGCGATCACCCGGTGGTTCTGGCACACTGGTCGACTATGGACTTCCTTCTACTTCTGCTGATTCTCGCGGTATTCATCCTGCCTTCCTTCTTTATGATGCGCACTCAGCGCAAGCGCCAGGCGGAGTTGCAGAATATGCAGAGCTCCTTGCTGATCGGTGACAAGGTGGTGACAGTCTCTGGTATTCATGGCACCGTTGTTGGCATGAGCGAGACTGAGCTCGATATCGAGATCGCCGCTGGCGTAGTCGTGCTGATGGATCGAATCGCTGTCCTGCGTGAGGCTGAGCCGGCAGAGGTGGCGGCTCCGCCGATGACTGAGGTGGATGAGATCTCCAGCCAAGAACACCCCGAGAACTTCCCCGACGCAGGTGTTCAGGAAACTGAAAACCCCAATCGCCCGGAAGATAATCGCTAGAGACCTACAGCCCTAGATAGTCTTAAGCCATCGAACCACTGCACGTGGCCGGTGGCTTTTATCTTTCTCAATAACCTGCCGGGTGGTCGATACTTTGGGCATACCATGACGTAGCATGGGCAGACGTACGCCCCACGCCGGTCTATTGGCGCGGGCATTGAACGTCCGACCGCAGGCCGGATGCTTGTGCTGAATCGGTCTTGATCCTCGATAAGCAGTCTTAGGCATCCGGTAGTTGCCATCGCGACCGGCACAGAATCGGCCGGAGCGTTGGCAGCCTTTTTCACAGAGGAGCTACCTCATTGTCCGCAACTAACCAACGCGCCGGCAGCAGCCAGAGGGCGTGGCCAGCCCGCGCCCTGGCACTGTTTGTGCTCATCCTGGTCAGCGTTTACGCGCTCGTCTTTTTCACCGGCGATCGTCAAGCCACGCCAAATCTTGGCATTGACTTGCAGGGCGGCACCCGAGTAACGCTGGTCCCACAAGGGGAGGACCCCACCCAGGAGCAGCTCGCCCAGGCGCGAGTGATTCTGGAAAACCGCGTCAATGGCATGGGCGTTTCCGGCGCCAGCGTGGTCACCGATGGCAATACGCTGGTCATTACCGTGCCCGGTGAAGATTCTTCGGAAGCACGCACGGTGGGACAGACCTCTCAGCTGCTGTTTCGCCCGGTAGCTACCCCGGCCACTCCAGATATGGATTCCTTCCCCGAGGTTCTCGGCGATATGGCAACTAGCTGGGTTGAGCTCGGTGTGATTACTGAGGAGCAGGCGGAGACTTCCATTACCACTGTCTTCGATGCGATCAACCAATCCCAAGAGGAGGGCGTCGATGACCTCGAGGCCCCGGAACTAGATGCCACTGCGCTGCCGGAGCCCGAAAACTCCATTGCTGCCACCGAGCGTCGACAAGAGACCACCAGCCAGCTTCGCGAAGATCGACAGGCAACTGATCCGACCGTGCAAGCCGCGGCCAGCACTTTGCTTCAGTGCACCGGTGATACAGACCCGCTGGCCGGCTCAGATGACCCCGCACTGCCGCTAGTGACCTGTGACGTATCTACTGGTCAGGTATATCTGCTCGATCCGGCGCCGCTGCTGACTGGTGTCGAGGATCCGGAGGGCGCCCGCCTGACAGGTAATGAGATTGACACTGATCGTCCGATTACCGGCGGATACAATTCCGATACCGGCCAGATGGAAATCAGCTTCGCTTTCAAGACCGATGGCGATATCAATGGTTCCCAGACGTGGGCAGATCTGACCGCCGCTTACCTACAGAGCCAGATTGCTATCACGCTGGATTCCCAGGTCATCTCGGCTCCAGTTATCCAATCCGCCACTCCTTTCGGATCCGCCACTTCTATTACCGGTGACTTCACCCAGGAAGAGGCCCAGGATCTGGCTAATAACCTTAAATACGGCGCACTGCCGTTGTCCTTTGCCGGTGAAGACGGCGAGCCAGGTGGCACCGCCCAGTCGGTTCCTGCCTCACTCGGCGCAGCTTCGCTGCAGGCTGGCCTGATTGCCGGTCTAGTCGGACTGGTGCTGGTAGCGATCTATGTCTTCGCCTACTACCGCATCTTCGGCTTCATTTCGTTGATCACCCTGGCATCCGCAGGTTTGCTGGTCTACGGTTCCCTGATTCTGCTTGGCCGTTGGATCGGTTATTCACTGGATCTTGCAGGCGTAGCCGGCTTGATCATCGGTATTGGTACCACCGCCGACTCCTTCGTCGTGCTCTATGAGCGAGTTAAAGACGAGGTCCGAGATGGTAGAACCTTCCGTTCAGCGACCCAACGAGGTTGGGACCGAGCCAAGCGCACCATCGTCACCGGCAACATGGTCACCCTCATTGGCGCGGTAGTCATTTACTTCCTCGCCATCGGTGAAGTGAAGGGCTTTGCCTTCACACTCGGATTGACCACAGTGTTCGACCTCGTGGTGACCTTCTTGGTTACCGCGCCGCTGATGCTGCTGGCCTCCCGCCGAGCCTTCTTTGCCAAGCCTTCCGTCAACGGTATGGGCAAGGTATTTGCCCTCGCTGAGCAACAGCGCCAAGAAGCACAGGCTGCAGCGCAGGCTGAGGCTGAGGCTGAGGCTGCAGCTGCGGCGCAGGCCGAAGCCACAGCGCAGGCTGAGTCTTCTGCCGAAAGCGACAACACCGAACCTGTTTCCGAAACCACCGAGGAGAAGTAGATGAGCACCCCCACCAAATCCCGTGGCGTGTTCAGCCGCCTCTACACCGGCGAGGGCGGCGTTGATTTCATCGGCCGTTCCAAGCTTTGGTACCGGATTGCCGCAGGTCTACTGGTGATCAGTATCGCCGCCATCGGTATCCGAGGATTCGATCTCAGCATCGACTTCGAGGGCGGCACCAAGATGAATATGCCTGCCGCTGAGCTCGTGGAAGAAGAAGTCGAGCAGACCTTTATTGACGCCACTGGCGTGACACCTGAGCTCACTCAGATCGTCGGTTCCGGTAATTCTCAGACTTTGGAGATTAACTCCGAACGATTGACCACTGAGCAGACCGATGCTGCCAGGTTGGCTATTTACGAGGAATTCGAGCCGCTCGATGCTTCGGGAGAGCCTTCACCCGATGCTATCGGTGACTCCACGGTCTCTGAATCTTGGGGATCGTCGATCACCCAGCGAATGATTATCGCAATGGGCGTGTTCCTAGCCCTGGTGTTCCTCTATATCTCAGTGCGCTTAGAAAAAGAGATGGCCGCAGCCGCCATCATCGCACTAGCCGTCGATGGCATCGTCATTTCCGGAATCTATGCCTTGCTAGGACTTGAGGTATCTCCGGCCACCGTTATCGGACTGCTTACCGTCTTGTCCTTCTCGCTCTATGACACGGTCATCGTCTTCGACAAAGTCAGGGAAAACACCGCTGGCTTCCGTGATTCCAAACGCAGTACTTATGGTGAGGAAGCCAACTTGGCAGTCAACCAGACTGTCATGCGATCGATTTCGACCTCGGTCATCTCGGCACTGCCGATCATCGCATTGATGGTAGTGGCGGTAGTACTGATGGGTGTGGGTACTCTCAAGGACCTGGCATTAATCCAGCTCATTGGTGTTATTGAGGGCGTATTCTCTTCCATCTTCTTGGCTACTCCGATCTTGGTTAGCCTGATGAATCGCCGCAAGGACGTCAAAGAACACAACGAACTGGTGGCAGACTATCGCGAGGGACGTGTACCTGAGCAAGCAGAAGAGGCTGAAGGGTCTGGGGCGGCCAAACGAACCGTGGAATCCGTCACTGATTCGGGTCAACACCCGGAGGAACAGACCATTTCGCCTCAGGGCCCGGGAACAAGCTGGCGTCCTGAGCGACGCTGACTTTCAACGGCCGGGTGCAGCGTATAGTTAAATCTCTCAATAGTTGGCACATCCGGGTGAAAAGAAAGTGGGCTGCGGTGGGCGCAGGAGAAAAATTGGTTCCCTCGCGAGTGATGATGGCTCTGGCAGCAGTCGGAAGTCTGCTGGCCATAGCAGCTTGCGGTGCAGGTTCCTCCGAAGACTCATCGGAGGGCAACGCCCAGTCGACAGATCATTTCGCTTACCTGGTTGATGCCCCTTTGGTGACCACTAACACCGGTAGTAACACCGGATCGTCTACCAACGCTGAAGTTCTCGCCGGTCGGCTTTATCCAGGAGTGTTTGTTCCCGGACCCTCGGGTCAACTGATTCCTAATACCGATCTAGTTCGTACTCAAGTACTGCCCGGGACAAATCGGCAGGTTATTTATACCCTTTCTGAGGATGCTCGATACTCTGATGACGTTCCGGTCACCTGCACTGATTTTCTCTTGAACGTCGTAGCAGGCCAGAACGAAGATCTATTTGGCTCGCATATTCCGTTGACCGATCAGATTCTGCAGGTTTCCTGCGAACCCGATCAGAAGCGCTTCACGGTGACTTTTGATGAGGACGGCGGCGATCGTTGGCAGTACCTATTCGGTCCAGGAATGGTCCTTCCTGCTCATAGCATCGCGCAGAAAGCTGGAATGACTACTGCTGAACTCAATCAGGTGTTGCACAACGATGATCCGGCAGCTTTGGAAGAGATAGCGGAGATCTGGCGTACCGGCTTCGATCTGGAGAGTTTCGATCCCCAGCTACAGGTCAGTTCTGGCCCGTTTGCCATAGATTCGGTAGGGGATGCTGGTGAGGTGCATCTGGTTCCCAACGAGTATTACTTTGGAGACGCGCCAGGATTGAAAAACCTCGTCCTGTGGCCACAAGGCAGCGATCCGGAACCGCTCTTGGACGCCGGCGTACTGCACATCGCGGATGTGCAAGGAACCCAGCCTGCCTGGCTCGACCGTGATGATCCCACCAATGATCTTGTCACGGAGACCCGGGTAGGAGATCTGACAGATTCGCTCATCTTGGGCGATGCTGGCGTATTTGCTACTGCTCAGGCACGCCAAGCATTTGCTGCTTGCATCGATCAGACTGCGGTGGCGGAAGCCTCCTCGACGGCTTCTGGAGTCGAGGCTCCAGCGGTAGCCCTGAATACGCTCGCGCATAATGATCCACTTTCCACCCAGCTCAAGGATCTGACTGATCCGCATCTGGGAGTTGACCTCGAGCTGGCACAGTCTTTGACTGGTTCTACCGTTCGAATTGGATATGTTGGGACAGATCCCCGGAAGGCGGCAATGGTTGCTGAGATCACCGAGTCTTGTGCGAGCGCGGGAATCACGGTGGTTGATGCTTCTGCAGAAGCTGGCACTCGCGCTGATCTGACTCGAGTGACCTCCGGATTGTGGGGTGAGACTTCGGTTTATGAAGGTCAGCTCGATGCCGTGCTCCAAGCAATTGACCCGATGACTGAAGTCGGACAGCTCACCGCCAGTGCCGTCAAACTTGAGCAGCTGCGTGCGGTGGAGCTCCAGATGTGGGAGCAATCGCAGACCATTCCTTTGGCTGCGCAACCCCGCCGATTCGTTATTGACCGGACTGTGGGTAACGTAGTCGTGTACACGGGACTGGCCGGCATCGGCTGGAACATGGATCGCTGGCAGGTGAATAAGGATGACGATGCTTGAGAAAAACCAGAAGCGAAGCAGTTCCTACAGTAGCGCCCGAGAGGCGTTGGCAGACCGGATCCGGTTGGTACCGGATTTTCCACATGAGGGAGTCCTCTTTGAGGACTTGACCCCCATGCTTGCCGACGCCGACGCTTTCAGCATTGTAGTCTCCGAGCTTTCGGATGCCTGCCGTGACATGGGAGCTGAACTCATCGGTGGTCTGGACGCCAGAGGCTTCCTTTTCGGATCTGCTGTCGCTTTTGACCTTGGTTTGGGAATCTTGGCTATTCGCAAGCGTGGAAAGCTACCTCCGCCGGTGCACACCCAGGAGTATCAACTGGAGTACGGCACTGCGGCATTAGAGATCCCGGCTGATGGCCAAGACCTCAAGGGAATGAAGGTTGTCCTCGTTGATGACGTGCTGGCTACCGGAGGCACGCTAGTGGCCGCTCGAAAGCTCGTGGAATCCTGCGGGGGTCAGGTAGTAGGTAACGTAGTGGTACTAGAAGTACCGGAGCTTGGTGGCCGAGAAAGGCTTGCCGGTTCTCCACTGGTTGTGATCAACAAAGCCGAAGATCGGAACTAGGACATGACTCAGGATCGCCCGCGTACCCGATCGACAGTAGGCGTGCGCAGCATGTCGGCTAGATTAGCCCGAAGTCTTACCGGCACATGGGCGAAGACGAACCCAGTGCTAGATCCACTGATGTCGATCCACCGGCAGTTTCATCCCAAGGCTGATGCTGAGGTTCTCTCCCATGCCTACGACACTGCCGAGCGTCTCCACGAGGGAGTGTTTCGCAAGTCCGGTGACCCTTACATCACGCATCCGCTCGCGGTGGCTACCATCGCGGCAGAGATCGGTATGGACACCACCACATTGGTGGCAGCGTTGCTCCATGACACCGTCGAAGATACTGATTACAGCCTGGAACAGCTCACCGAAGAATTTGGTGCAGAAGTCGCTCGCCTCGTTGATGGGGTGACCAAGCTCGATAAAGTGGCACTTGGTGCGGCAGCAGAAGCTGAGACGATCCGCAAAATGATTGTCGCCATGTCGGAAGACCCCCGAGTGTTGGTGATTAAAGTCGCTGACCGGCTCCACAACATGCGGACTATGCGCTTCCTCCCACCGGAAAAGCAGGCGAAGAAAGCCCGCCAGACTCTGGAAGTTATTGCGCCGCTGGCACACCGTTTAGGCATGGCTAACGTCAAGTGGGAATTGGAAGACTTATCTTTTGCAATCCTCTATCCGAAAAAATATGACGAGATCGTCCGGCTTGTCGCCGATCGCGCACCTTCCCGTGACCGGGCTTTAAAAGAAATCATCGATCAAGTCACTGCGGCTTTAGCCGAGAACAATATTGAAGCTGAAGTCGGAGGTCGACCAAAGCACTATTGGTCGATCTATCAAAAGATGATTGTCCGAGGCCGCGATTTCGATGAGATTTTTGACCTAGTCGGAATCCGCATCCTCGTGGACAACGTCAACAATTGTTACGCTGCCATCGGCGTAGTTCACTCGATTTACTCCGCATTGCCTGGTCGCTTCAAGGACTACATCTCGTCCCCACGCTTTGGCGTGTATAAATCACTGCACACTACAGTCATGGCCAACTCCGGCCGGCCACTTGAGGTGCAGGTAAGAACCCATGAGATGCACTACAACGCCGAGTTCGGTGTGGCTGCTCACTGGCGATACAAAGAGACTAAAGGCTCGCATAAGGGTGACCGTGATGAGGTAGACCAGATGGCGTGGATGCGCCAGCTGCTCGATTGGCAGAAAGAGGCCGCCGATCCCAACGAGTTCCTGGACTCGCTGCGCTTTGACTTAACGTCCCGCCAGATTTTTGCGTTCACTCCTAAGGGCGATGTCGTCAATCTTCCAGCAGATTCCACTCCGGTCGATTTTGCCTATGCCGTCCATACTGAGGTCGGCCATCGGTGTATCGGAGCCAAGGTCAACGGCAAGCTTGTCGCATTAGAATCGACGCTCAAATCGGGTGACCGAGTTGAGGTATTTACTTCTAAAGATCAAAACGCTGGACCGTCCCGCGATTGGCAGGATTTCGTCGTCTCGCCGCGGGCAAAATCCAAGATCCGCCAGTGGTTTGCCAAAGAACGCCGCGAAGAGCATCTTGATGCCGGACGCGATGCCTTGGCAGCAGAAGTACAGCGTGGCGGATTACCGATGCACCGACTGTTTACTGCTCAGTCGATGAAGACCGTAGTCACCCAGCTGCACTATTCGGATGTTGATGCGCTTTATACTGCCATTGGTTCTGGTGGCATTTCCGCACAGCACGTAGCTAATCAACTCATGGCCATTTTTGGTGACCGCGATGACGCTGTGGATGCACTGGCAGCGCGTGGACCGATTTCAGAGTTGGTGAGTTCGAAGGCTCAGGCGCAAACAGCGGATTCGGCCTCGGGCACTGGCATTTTGGTCGAAGGCAGCCCAGATGTCATGGCCAAGATGGCTAAATGCTGCCAGCCGGTTCCTGGCGATGAGATTTTCGGCTTTGTCACCCGTGGTGGAGGAGTCTCCATCCACCGTGCCGATTGCACCAATGCAGAAAAGCTCAAGACTGAGCCTGAACGGATGGTCAATGTTGCGTGGGCTACTCAAGGACTTCAAGGAGGAGCTTTCTCTGCGACGCTCCAATTGGAAGCTCTAGATCGGCCAGGGCTATTGTTCGAGATCACCAGAGTGTTTAGTGAGCAGAAACTGTCAGTGATGTCGATGTCTTCTCATGCCTCCGATGACAATATCGCCACCATCCGCTTGAGCTTTACTGTCTCTGATACCAAGCAGCTTGGTCAGATGTTGAGCACCTTGCGCAACACCGAAGGCGTCTTCGACGTCTATCGGGTCACTACCTAATCTTCTTCCCTTAGCGCGGGTAGGGGAAAGCAGACTTGATCTACTAGGCGGCAAGCTCCACGGACACTGCCTGGCTCGAGTGGATCCAAGTTAGCTGAACTGCTGGTGCCGATTGGCGGACTCGTATTGGTTAATGACTGTTCGGTGCTGGAGAGTAGATTAATCATGATGGACATGATTATTGATGATCTAGGAATTGAACTCTGGCGAATCCCAGTAGTCGTGATCTCCGCAATCGGGATCTATCTGGGCTTCATGCTCTTGGTCAAGATTTTCGGATCTCGAGTGCTCAGTTCGATGACTGCTTCGGATGCCGTGGTAGTGATTATGTTTGGCGCCGTCGGTGGGCGAGTCATCCTCGGTCATCCACCCACGCTAGCTACTGGTTTGATCGGCTTGCTTAGCCTCATGCTGCTGGAGGCCTCCTTTGGAAGCTTCCGCCGATTCACTGGCTGGGGGCGGCAGTTGGATCGGCAACCGGTTCTGGTGGTGGCTCATGGTCACATGCTCCGTGATCAGATGCGGCATAGCCATGTGAGCCGAACCGATGTTTTTAGCGCAATGCGCCGTGCCGGGATTGGTTCCTTGGAACAGATTCAGGCGATGGTGCTAGAGCCTACTGGCACGATGTCAGTAATTCGAGAAGGTCAGTTGCTTCAAGTGGAGGCATTCCGAGGGCTTCGTGGGTGTGAAGAACTTGGGCTTGAACAGTCTGATGCGTCTGAGAGCTAAGCACGCAAAAGGCCACCTCTTCAATCGGAGGTGGCCTTTTTAGTGTCAAAAAGACGCGCGTGCTGCGCGATCTGTTTTTCTACGCAGCGTCAGTGATGAACTTCTGGTAGAAAACGAACACGGTGGTGGCAGCACCGATGACGGCAGTGAAGACGCCGATCCAGTCGCTGATGACATCCGGATCCATGTCGCTGATGGAGCTTCCGCTTTCGGTCTCGGTCTCGGTCTCGTCAGCATCTTCGGCGGAAGAGCCGGAGGAAAGCTCGGAAGACATGGAGATAACCGAGTCGGAGCTGGAGTCTTCAGCGAAGGCGGGAGCCGTGGCGCCAGCGGTGGTCAGTGCAACGGTGGTAACAACAGCCGCGAGAGCCTTACGGGAGAAGAGCTTCATGGATTTATCCTTAACAATGAGGAAGTAGCACGATTACAGGTCACAGACTAACCGTTGTCTGAGATTCTGGCAACTGATTCATAAAAGTTTCATACTAGTTTTTTTATATGTGACGCAAGTCGATCAAAGTGAAAACCCGACTATCGGGCAGTGCCGAATTAGTCGGGTTGAAGGTGTGCTCGAGGGGGTAGATTTACCCCCCTCGGAGCTAGCTTAGAGTGGCGGTTTCGATGCGAACCTCTTCAGCGGGTGCACCATCAGCAGCACCATCTTCGACGCCGGTGGCGGCGATGGCGTCGAGAATAGCCAAACCGTCCTCGTCGATCTGGCCGAAGTAAGTGTAATCAGGGGCCAGGGGAGAGTCCTGGAAGTTGAGGAAGAACTGCGAGCCATTAGTGTCTTGACCAGCATTGGCCATCGCGATCGAGCCGCGCGGGTAGATCACTGAAGAAGTGGCATCGCCATCTAGTTCATCGGTGGGGTACTCATTGGCGAATTGGAATCCGGGTCCACCTGCGCCAGTTCCACTCGGATCGCCGCACTGCAGGACATAGATGCCGGAGGTGGTCAGGCGGTGGCAGACGGTGTCGTCATAAAAGCCCTCATCGACCATGTGCTCTACGGCATTAACCGTGCAGGGGGCGGTCGAGCGATCAAGTTCCATGCCGATATCGCCCTGATTGGTGCTGAGGGTGACATCAAGGGTGCCCACAGTGGAGACGTCTTCACTCGGCGGGAGATCTATCTCGCGGGAAGCTTCGCCACTTTCCGTGTATTCACAGGTAACGGTATCGGCGAGCGCGGTTGCTCGGGCCATTGCTAGCGGTTCCATCGAAGTAGCTTCGGCAGTGGTGGTCTCAGTGGTCTCGTCGGAGGCGGTGATGTCCTCGTCGGAAGAACCAGTAGCCAGAACCCAAATGCCGCCGACGACGGCCACAATGGTCACTGCTGCTGCCAGGCCGATCTTGATGGGCCGAGCTTTCTCTTTGCGGTCGCGGGCTTTTAGCTCCCGATCGAGCTTGGCGAGAGATTCTTCGCCGCGTTGTTGATTACTAGTCACCTTAAGAAACCTTCTTGGTTGAAGTACGTGAGACAGCGCCTGGGTGTGAAGACACTTTGGCAGATCATTTGGCAGTCAGTCTAGCGCCCTGCAGCGGGAGGAGAAGATCTCTACTGTGAAGGCATGGCTAATGTGACTTTCAAGCAGAACCAAACGACCACCGTCGGCGACCTTCCTCAGGTAGGCGAGAGCCTTCCGAGCTTCTCCCTTGTGGGCACCGACCTCAGCGAGATCACCCTGGCAGATTTCGCCGGCAAGCGTGTTGTCCTCAATATCTTCCCTTCCCTTGACACCGGCGTGTGCGCGCAGTCGGTCCGAGAGTTCAACTCCCGCTCAGCTTCACTCGATAACACCGTTGTCCTTTGCGTCTCCCACGACCTGCCTTTCGCCCATGGCCGCTTCTGCGCCGCCGAGGGAATCGAGAACGTGGTCAGCGGTTCAGCTTTCCGCTCCAGCTTTGGTGAAGATTTCGGTCTGACCCTTGAGGGTTCTCCGCTCCAAGGCCTACTCGCTCGCAGCGTGATCATCGCTGATGAAAATGGCCAGGTCACCTACACCGAACTCGTCGATGAGATCACCGATTCGCCGGACGTTGATGCTGCCGTCGCCGCTTTGAGCTAGCTTTCTTTCGCTATTTTCCACCCCTGCTTCCGGGAGTAATTGCCCAGCGGGGGTGGATTCTTGGTTCAAGCGCCTAGATAGGACGAGTAGATCGTGGGCCTTTGGCCATGATCGGCGCTAGACTGCGCTGCTATGAACCTTCTCGGATTTGCTGCAGGGCCCTATCAAACTAACTGCTATCTCTTGATTAATGAGGGGTCTGCGGTCGTTATCGACCCAGGTATGCATGCTGATGAGAAGATCAGTGAGCTGTTGGCTGAACAAGAGGCAACCGTAGAAGCGATCGTGCTTACCCACGGCCACATTGATCACACCCGGGATGCCGGAACGCTCGCCCGTAGGCTCGGCGTGCCCGTCTATATCCACCCAGATGATGCCTTTATGTTGGTTGCCGGTGAGGGCGTATCACCGCAATCTCAAGTGCTTTTCGACGCCGCGTCCATGACTCAGGTCGATGACCTGCGCGAGCTTGCAGACGGGCAGAGTCTGCAGCTGGCGGGCGTCGATACGCTCATTCGACATGCGCCAGGACATTCCCCGGGCTGTGTCCTTATTATTGCCGAGGAGTTTGCCTTTACCGGGGATGTGCTGTTTCAGGGATCAATTGGCCGGACCGACCTGCCCCATTCTGACCTCGCTGCGATGAACGCAAGCCTGCGTGGACCAGTGTGGGAGATGGCGGATACCTTGCAGCTTCTTCCCGGACATGGTCCGGTGACCTCGATGCGGGCAGAGCGCAACAGCAACCCCTTTCTCCGTGACCTGGGATAGCGGAAGGTAGTCTTGGAACCCGTGAGTGAGAAGAAGGAAGCCAAGTTCAAGGCACTGTCCGCACCCAAGGGTGTCCCGGATTATGTCCCGCCGGGCTCCCCGGTATTTTTAAAGGTCCGAGAGACCTTTATCCATCAGGCGCATCTGGCGGGTTTTCAGCACATCGAGCTGCCCATCTTTGAAGATACGACCCTGTTTGCACGCGGTGTGGGCGAGTCCACCGACGTAGTGAGCAAGGAAATGTATACCTTCGCTGACCGTGGCGGACGCTCGGTCACCCTGCGCCCTGAGGGTACTGCGGGAGTTATGCGTTCGGTCATCGAACACAGCCTGGACCGCGGTCAACTGCCGGTCAAACTCAATTACGCTGGTCCTTTCTTTCGCTATGAGCGCCCCCAAGCTGGCCGCTACCGCCAGCTCCAGCAAGTAGGCGTCGAGGCCATTGGCGTCGATGACCCGGCACTCGATGCCGAGATTATCGCCTTGGCTGATCGCAGCTTCCGGGCGATTGGCCTGAGCGGATTCCGGCTCGAACTAACCAGCCTGGGCGATCACACCTGCCGACCGGAGTACCGTGCCAAGCTCCAAGAGTTTCTGTTCGCCCTCCCGCTCGATGAGGAGACCCGTCGCCGCGCGGAGCTCAATCCGCTGCGCGTGCTAGATGATAAGCGTCAGGCAGTCCAAGAAATGACCGCCGATGCGCCGCTGATGCTCGACTACCTCTCGGATGAAGCACGCAATCACTTTGAGACGGTCACTGGTCTGCTCGATGACATGTCAGTTCCCTATGTGGTCAACCCGCGCATGGTCCGTGGGCTGGATTACTACACCAAGACCTGCTTCGAATTCGTCCATGATGGACTCGGTGCCCAGTCCGGCATCGGTGGCGGTGGCCGCTATGACGGTCTGATGTCACAGCTTGGCGGCCAGGATCTCTCCGGTATTGGCTATGGCCTCGGCGTCGATCGTGCTGTGCTGGCACTGGCCGCAGAGGGCGTCGAGTTGCCGGATGTTGCCCGCCGAGTCGAGGTATTCGGCGTGGCCCTGGGCACGGAAGCGAAAAAGGCCATGGCCACGCTGATCAATGACCTTCGGGTTGCCGGTATCTCTGCCGATATGTCCTATGGCGACCGCGGGCTCAAGGGTGCTATGAAGGGGGCCGATCGAGCAGGTGCCCGGTTCGCCCTCGTGCTCGGCGAGCAAGAATTGGCAGAAGGTCAAGTCCAGATCAAGGATTTGGCTGCCCATGAGCAAACCGGAGTAGCGCTCGAGGCCGTCGTCTCCGAGCTTGGCCAGCGCCTGAGTTGAGCCGACGCTTGAGCTAAATCAGCAAGCACCCACCGTCCTGGCTGAGCTGATTGGCTCAGCAGGCGGTGATATTGACCGGCAAACCGAGCGTGACTGCCAGCCCACCCATCGAAGTCTCTTTGTACTTGGTGAGCATGTCCCGGCCGGTCTCCGCCATGGTCTGGGTGACCTCATCCAAGGTGACCCGGTTAGTGCCAGAACCCATGCATGCCAGCCGTGCAGCGTTGATCGCTTTGACTGCGCCAATGGCATTGCGTTCGATGCAGGGAATCTGTACTAATCCGCCAACTGGATCGCAGGTCAACCCGAGGTTGTGCTCCAATGCAATTTCCGCTGCATTTTCCACCTGTCGGGGATTGCCACCAATGATCTCGCAAAAGCCAGCGGCTGCCATGGCGGCCGCTGAGCCTACCTCGCCCTGACAACCGACCTCTGCGCCGGAGATAGAGGCATTTTCTTTGATAATCACTCCGACCGCACCGGCGGTGAGGAGGAATTTTCGAGCCCGTTGGGCAGTGAACTCACCGTGAAAATCACGGGCATAGTGCATGACTGCGGGGATGATGCCGGCTGCACCGTTGGTCGGAGCGGTGACGACCCGCCCGCCAGCGGCATTTTCTTCATTGACCGCCAAAGCATAGAGGTTGACCCATTCCAAGGCATCGAGTCCGGTGCCACGGCCTTCTTCACGGGTATGGGTCAGCTGGGAGTACAGATTCGGGGCACGCCTGGTGACGCTCAACCCGCCGGGGAGTATGCCCGGGGTGGCAATTCCCGCGGTGACGCAGTGGCGCATGGTGGTCCATACCTGGTCCAAATGGGCATAGACCATTTCCAGCCCGCCATCTTGGGCATGCATGACCGCCTCGTTGGCGGCCATGATCGCGGAAAAGGGCAGTTGTTCACGCGAGCAATGAGCTAAGAGCTCGCGGCCGGTGGTGAAGGGATAGACCAGCTCTACTTCGGCTCCCGCGGTAGCTGCACCTGAAGGAAGTGCACCGTGGGCGGCTCGCTGTGCCTCCAGCTCGCTGCGGGTAGCAATGAAACCGCCACCGACGGAGAAATAGTCTACTTCTGTGGCCAAGGCGTGGCCTTGGTCATCAAAGGCACTGAAGCTGAGGCAATTGGGGTGCTCAGGCATCGGGTTGTGGTTGAAGAAGAGCTCATAGCTTAGAGAGCCGCTCGGACCTTCGATGCCACCTACTGGATCAATAGCATCGCCCAAGGCTGGTGCGAGGTCAGGTGGGACGGAGGTGGGATCCCAGCCGACTAATCCGAGCAAGACCGCTCGATCAGTGCCGTGGCCCCGGCCTGTTGAGGCCAGTGAGCCGTGCAGGGCGATATGAACGTGTGCAGGAAAGCGTGCCAATCCTGCGATGAAGGCACTGGCGGCATGCATCGGGCCGACGGTGTGGGAGGAAGATGGCCCGATGCCGATGCTGAACAGGTCGACGGCGCTGATGCTCATGCACCATGACTTTAACTGACATCGAGCACTTAGCCACCGATTCTGGGGGAAAATGTGGCCTAGCCAGCAGATTTACTACCGTAGTGAGGCTCGTTTCCTAGATTGCTGAAACTAAGAATCAACCCCTCGCGTTCAGCTGAAAATACACTTTTAGGGGTAGCTAGTTCGAGGTAGATTCACCCACTGCCAGTGGATCGCTAGCGAGGATTCGATTCTCCGCAAGGGTGAGCCCGGTGGTCTCGGCGCTGAAGTCTTTCGGTGCTGCGGGGCCACGGGACGTCGACCAGCATTGTCCCTGCCAGGTTGCAGGCTTCAGCGAGAATGAGGCCTCCATCTATGCCGACTCATCGAGTCTGCGAGCGTTCACTTATGTGCAGGGAGCATCCACCACTAGTGAGCACGCGACTTAGGGGGTAAACAGCCCTACGGGCAGGAGCCTCAAACTATGCATGGACCTAGCACTAGTTTTCCTGAACCGGGTGTACCTGAAAGTGTGGGGAAGCAGGGTTTTCTCGAAGGCTGGCATGGGTCGGTGGATTATCGGGGACACCGGCTGGTCGGCTGGCGTTCATCCGGCGACGCAGCTCTGGAACGACCTGGGTGCCCAAAATCTCGATCTGATCGAGCACGACCTCGAGTGGAAGCCCAGCATGGTCAATGAGGAATAGCTGGCGTTGATAGTGACCTGCCCAGTCGAGAAAGCTCATGGTTTTCTCGATGACTTGCTCGACGGTGCCCACCGTGAGCGGAGTCTGCGCGGTGAACTCTTCGAGAGAAGGCCCGTGCCCGTAGACCGGCGCATGATCGAAGTAGGGACGGAAGGTCTTTTTGGCTGCCTGTTCGGTCTCGCCAATAAAGACTTGTCCGCCGAGGCCAACGATGGCTTGAGCTGCCCGGCCGTGGCCGTAGTGTTCGAACCGAGCACGGTAGGTGTTGACCATCTTCGCTGTGTGCTCTTTGTTCCAAAAGATATTGTTGTGGAAGAAGCCATCTCCGTAGAAGGCTGCCTGCTCAGCGATCTCTGGGGAGCGAATGGAGCCGTGCCAGACAAAGGGCGCTACGCCATCTAGGGGAGCAGGTGTTGAGGTGTATCCCTGCAACGGTGTGCGGTAGTTGCCCTGCCAATTAACTACTGGTTCCCGCCACAATCTGCGCAGCAGGTGGTAGTTCTCGATGGCTAGCGGGATGCTCTCGCGGGAGTCTTTGCCAAACCATGAATAGACCGGCCCGGTATTGCCCCGGCCCATCATCAGGTCCACCCTCCCGCCAGCAAGGTGCTGAAGGAATGCGTAGTCTTCGGCGATCTTGAGGGGATCATTGGTGGTGATCAATGTAGTCGCAGTAGAGAGCTGCAACGTGGTGGTTTGTGCAGCAATATAGGCCAGATGCGTGGTGGGTGAAGAAGGAACAAAAGGGGGATTATGGTGCTCGCCGGTGGCGAAGACATCTAAGCCGACTGCTTCAGCTTTGAGTGCAATTGCCGTCATTGCGTGGATGCGTTCGGCCTCGGTCGGGGTAGTGCCGGTGATCGGGTTGGCGGTGAGGTCACCGATGCTAAAGATTCCGAATTGCATAGTGGTAGGGCGCTCCTAGTTCGGTGGGGGCAAGCTCTAAATGACACTATAGGTGACGTGTCAACATATTTGCCTAGAGTCCTACTCTGACAGTGCCTCCATCAAGCTGGCCACATCTGAACTACCGATGATGCGAATAGGGCGTTGGTCAAGGCGTCCATGCTCCGTGATCACCCCTGCCCGTGGCACCGAACCATCCCTAGCTGGAGTGATCATCTTGTCCAAGGCTTCCTGAGCGCTCACCGAACGGGGGAGAAACAACGCCCGATCTCTGCTCTCGGCATAACTGAGGACTTCCGCGACAGAGGAGGCATCAAGATGATCATTGTCGTCTAGATCAGCCGCTACCCACCGGGCAATCGTGTTAGTGGTCAATAGCCCCACGCACCGGCCTTGGTCATAGATCGGAAACTGCGAAATCGTCGACGAGCGCATCGCCATCAGCACTGTTTTGATGCTATCGCCGGGTCTAAATATCTTTACCTGGTGCTGGCCTAGGACCGCCATTGCTAGGGGAGGGTGATAGAGGAGATCTCGGATCCGCTCAATCTCCGCGACCGCCTCGGGCAGCGGTTCAGCGATCGGGCGCATATTGGAGCTATAGCGTCCGTGGCTGATTGCATTGCGCAGTTCCGCGAACTCTTTGAGGCTGACGGCCTGGGACTCAGTCAAGAGATGTCTGCGTCCGGCTTGGTCAACCATCCAGCGGAAGCTATCGGTGCGACGCGCTTCGAGGGACTCGCGGAGGTAGCTTTCGATGTCATTGAAGGCCGCGAGAAAGGCGATGGCCCGATTGTCGGTTGGTCCGGAATCTACGTCGCTCACGCGCTCAGGCTATCGCCCTCTAGTTGGTAGCGCTGGGCGAGAATCAAGCAGCACGGACAGGCTGGCAGTAGATAAGCGATCGTCGATAAGCGAGCTGCCCGGACAGAAGTAGCAGGACACGGCGAGCGCAACAACACAGCAAGGCCACAGCCCAGGCTTATGGGGGAATCAGCGTAGGCAATTGGGCAAGGGGTAGACTCCAGCGGAAGATAGGACTGCTCTTTAAACACTGCTCCAAAGAATCTTGGAAGGACGTAGAACGAACGTGCTGCGCACTCACCTCGCGGGTGACCTCCGCAAAGAAATTGCTGGCCAGACTGTGACACTGACGGGCTGGGTGTCTCGTCGTCGAGACCACGGCGGAGTCATCTTCATTGATCTGCGAGACCGCACCGGCATCGCCCAGGTCGTTTTCCGTGAGTCCGAGGTCGCCCAACGGGCACATGACCTGCGCTCCGAATATTGCGTCCGCATCACCGGTGTCGTGGAGCCTCGCCCGGAAGGATCGGCCAACCCGAACCTGGCCTCCGGCGAGATCGAAGTTAACGTCGGAGAGCTCGAAGTTCTCAACGCTGCGGCGCCTCTGCCTTTCCAGATCGACGACTCCTCCGGCTCCGGCGAGGTCGGCGAAGAAGCTCGCCTGCGCTACCGCTACCTGGACCTGCGTCGTCAGACCCAGGGCGATGCTCTGCGCCTGCGCTCGAAGGCTAACCGGGCTGCTCGTGAGGTGCTCGATAACCATGAGTTCACCGAGATCGAGACCCCGACGCTGACCCGCTCCACCCCGGAGGGTGCTCGCGACTTCCTGGTGCCCGCGCGCCTGAAGCCTGGCTCTTTCTACGCCCTGCCGCAGTCCCCGCAGCTGTTCAAGCAGCTGCTGATGGTCGCTGGCATGGAGCGTTACTACCAGATTGCTCGTTGCTACCGCGATGAGGATTTCCGCGCCGACCGTCAGCCGGAGTTCACCCAGCTCGACGTCGAGATGAGCTTCATCGACCAGGACGACATCATTGCCCTGGGCGAGGAAATCCTCACCGCGCTGTGGAAGCTCATCGGCTACGAGATCACCACTCCGATCCCACGCATGACCTACGCCGAGGCAATGCGTCGCTTTGGTTCCGATAAGCCGGACCTGCGCTTCGACATCGAAATCACCGAGTGCACCGAGTTCTTCGCTGAGACCAGCTTCCGAGTGTTCAAAAACGAGTACGTCGGTGCCGTTGTCATGACTGGTGGAGCTTCCCAGCCGCGCCGTCAGCTCGATGCTTGGCAGGACTGGGCAAAGCAGCGCGGCGCCCGCGGTCTGGCCTACATTCTCGTCGGTGAAGACGGCGAGCTGGCTGGCCCGGTGGCTAAGAACATCACCGAAGCCGAGCGCGCTGGCATCGCCGCTCACGTCGGCGCGCAGCCGGGCGATTGCATCTTCTTCGCCGCTGGCGAAACCAAGCCTTCGCGCGCTCTGCTCGGTGCCGCTCGTGGCGAGATCGCCAACAAGCTTGACCTGATCAAGGAAGGCGACTGGGCCTTTACCTGGATCATCGACGCCCCGATGTTCGAGCCAGCCGCCGATGCGACTGCCTCCGGCGATGTGGCCTTGGGCCATTCCTCCTGGACTGCTGTCCACCACGCCTTCACCTCCCCGAAGCCGGAATGGATCGATTCTTTCGATACCAACCCCGGTGAAGCTACCGCCTACGCCTACGACATCGTCTGCAACGGCAATGAAATCGGTGGCGGCTCCATCCGTATCCACCAGCGTGACGTCCAAGAACGCGTCTTCGAGGTGATGGGTATCACCCAGGAGGAAGCTCAGGAGAAGTTCGGCTTCCTGCTCGACGCCTTCGCCTTCGGCGCCCCGCCGCACGGCGGAATCGCTTTCGGCTGGGACCGGATTGTGTCCCTGCTGGGTGGATTCGATTCCATCCGCGATGTCATTGCCTTCCCGAAGTCCGGCGGCGGAGTGGACCCGCTGACCGATGCTCCGGCACCGATCACCGCTCAGCAGCGCAAGGATTCCGGCATCGACACCAAGCCAAAGAAGGCTGAAGCTGCCAAGGCTACCAAGCTGGCTTCTACTGAATCTGCTGAATCCGCTGAGAAATAAGCATCACGAAGGCCTAGGGGACTATGACACTGCTTAGCCACGACGATATCGTCGACATCGCCGAAACGTTGCTCACCCAACGCTTCGGCGGAACCCAGCACCTGACCGAAATTCAGGAGTTGGGTGGGTCCGGTAGTTCTGTTGTCCTCCGAGCCCGCGTGAGCTCTTCGCCATTTCTCCAACAGCGTTCCGTCATTTTGAAGTTCGTCCCCGTCACCGGTGACGCGCTCGATGATGCTGCGCTGATTCGGGAAATCGCTGCTTATCAGTTCACTACCTCGCTCAGCGAGGACGTAAGACCTGGGCCGATGCTCTTGGCCCATGACGTAGATAAGCGGATCCTTGTTATCACCGATTCTGGTGATGGCGAGACCTTCGCAGATCTGCTCGATCGCAATGACCCAGAACGTCGAGTGTCCATCTTGCGCAATCTAGGCATCGCCTTGGGGCGTATGCATGCCGGAACCGCTCAGCGGGAAACAGATTTCAATGTCCTGCTCAGCCGGCTGCTGCGGGCACATCCAGAAACTGCGGAATATCAGCAGATTCGAGAGACCGCCTTGATCCAGGCGATCCAAATTGGGCAAGACTTGCTTGACTCTGCTGGTTTCGGTCTGCCCTATGAGGTCTCTCGGCTGGCAGATCAAAGTCGCGAGAATCTTCTCTCTGCTCATCATCGGGCGTTTACCCCTTTTGATCTCTCGCCCGACAACATCATCGTCGCTGAGCGAACGCATTTCCTCGACTACGAGTGGGCGGGCTTCCGCGATGTGAGCTTCGACTTGGCCTGCGTGATTGCTGGCTTTCCGCAGTTCCTTTTTGCTCATCCGATCAGCGACGAAGAAGTAGACGTGTTCATCCAGGCATGGACACGCGAGGTCGATCAGCTATGGCCTTATGTCGAAAACGAGGATCATCTGCACTTCCAGATCGTCTCGGCACTGTTGGGCTGGGCACTTTCGAGCGTGGCATTAATGCATTTCGGCTCGATGTCGGGGGCAGCGCTCAACCTGGCAACAGGCGGCGAAGACTTCGATATTGATCAGATCGACGATAGTGGTTATTTATTCCGCCGCGCGGAAGACGGCCCGTTCAAGCATGAGGAATTGATTATTCGCCGCGATATCTATGAGACCTTTGAGGCGCTAGCCCGCTACGCTGCTCGCGGTCACGGCAATGCTTGTGCATCGATATCTTCCTTTAGTCAACAGATCGCCGATCGAGTTGCCAAGCCGGGCCTACCGGTTCGCTGATCGTGGCTCAAGACGCACTATTTGGTAAACCTGCCGACGAGGGGCTGGGGGACAATGAACCCACCCGTAGTTCAGATTTCTTTCAGGTTGGCGGGCATGCCCCGCTAGCAGCGCGGATGCGTCCGCGCACTTTGGAAGAAGTCGTCGGCCAGGATCACCTGCTGGGACCTGGCCGCCCGTTGCGACGCTTGGTCGAGGGCTCTGGGGAGGCTTCCGTGATCCTCTACGGTCCGCCAGGTACTGGGAAGACCACCATTGCCTCGTTGGTCTCTAGCGCCACTGAGCAGAATTTTGTCGGGCTTTCCGCGTTGAACTCCGGGGTGAAACAGGTCCGCGAGGTCATTGATACCGCTCGGCGCGATCTCATCCGGGGCGAGCGCACCGTCCTATTTATCGATGAGGTACACCGGTTTTCGAAAACCCAGCAAGACGCACTCTTGGCTGCGGTAGAAAACCGCACGGTGCTGTTGGTCGCTGCTACCACCGAAAACCCTTCCTTTTCTGTGGTTTCTCCATTGCTCTCGCGTTCACTGTTGCTGCAGCTACAGCCGTTAAATGATGAGGCAGTGGCTTCAGTGCTCGAGCATGCACTCACCGATGAGCGTGGTCTTGGCGGCCGAGTATCTGCTCAGGAAGATGCCCTTGCGCAATTGGTCAGACTGGCCGGTGGTGATGCCCGACGCGCACTGACTTATTTGGAAGCTGCCGCAGAGGCAGTACCTGAAGGTGGGGCGATCACCATTGAGGTCGTGGAAGACAACGTCAACCGCGCGGTAGTGCGCTATGACCGCGACGGTGACCAGCACTATGACGTGGTCAGCGCCTTTATCAAGTCGATCCGCGGCTCGGATGTCGACGCCGCTCTGCACTACCTGGCGCGGATGCTCGAGGCGGGGGAGGATCCTCGGTTTATCGCCCGGCGGTTGATTATCCACGCCTCGGAGGACATCGGGCTTGCAGACCCCACGGCCCTGCAGACGACTGTTGCCGCAGCTCAAGCGGTGGCGTTGATCGGGATGCCGGAGGCTCGACTAACACTGGCTCAAGCAACCATCCACCTGGCTACCGCACCCAAGTCCAATGCAGTCATCGAAGCTATTTCGGCGGCTCAGGAGGATGTGCGGGCAGGCAAGATTGGGCATGTGCCCGCGCATCTGCGCGATGGTCATTATGAGGGTGCCAAAAAGCTCGGCAATGCTGTGGGCTACCGCTATCCCCACGACGACCCGCGCGGTGTTTTGGCCCAGCGATACCTGCCGGAAGAACTCGGTGAAGTTGAGTATTACCGGCCAGCCGGGCATGGTGCGGAGAAACGAATCGCTGACTACTTGGGTAGGTTGCGGAACATCGTGCGGGGCAAGAAATGATGGTGTTGGGCTGAGGGTAGAGTAGTACCCCGACACCGACACCGAATCTTTAGAAGCGAGGACTACTGCCGTGCAGACCCATGAGATCCGGGAGCGCTTTACCAACCACTTTCTCGCCGCTGGGCATAGCGTTGTCCCTAGTGCGTCGCTGATTCTCGAGGACCCGGACCTTCTGTTCGTCAACGCGGGCATGGTCCCGTTCAAGCCCTACTTCCTGGGCCAGCAGAATCCGCCGTTCCCCAGTGGTAAAGCCACCTCTATCCAAAAGTGCGTGCGTACCCTTGACATCGAGGAAGTGGGTGTGACCACCCGGCACAACACCTTCTTCCAGATGGCGGGCAATTTTTCCTTTGGCCAGTACTTCAAGGAAGGCGCTATTACCCACGCCTGGACTTTGTTGACTGACCCGATCGACCAAGGCGGATACGGTCTAGACCCAGAACGCCTATGGGTGACCGTCTACCTCGACGATGATGAAGCCGCTGAGATCTGGGAAACCAAGATTGGTGTGCCCACCGAGCGTATCCAGCGGTTGGGTATGGAAGATAACTACTGGTCCATGGGTGTGCCGGGACCGTGTGGTCCCTGTTCGGAGATCTATTACGACCGCGGCCCAGAACACGGTGCTGATGGTGGCCCAGCTGTTGATGACACTCGCTACATGGAGATCTGGAATCTGGTCTTTATGGGCAAAGAACGCGGCGAGGGCACTGGCAAGGACTCTTTCGAGATCGTCGGCGACCTGCCGAAGAAAAACATTGACACCGGCCTGGGCATTGAGCGCGTGGCATGTCTGTTGCAGGGAGTAGACAACGTCTACGAAACGGATTTGCTGCGCCCGGTTATCGACGCCGCCCAAGAGCTCACCGGCGCCACCTATCAGGGCGATGGCCCCGATGCCGTTCGTTTCCGAGTGATCGCCGATCACTCGCGTACTGGCATGATGCTCATCCTCGATGGAGTTACCCCGTCGAATGAAGGTCGCGGCTACATCCTGCGCCGTCTTCTGCGTCGAATCGTTCGCTCTGCTCGCTTGCTCGGTGCCACGGGGGAGACCCTGGAAAAGCTCATGAACGTCGTGATGGACACCATGACTCCCTCTTACCCGGAGATCGCCGAGAACCGCGAGCGCATTAGCCGGGTGTCTGTCGTGGAAGAACGTGCCTTCCTCAAGACCTTGGAGTCTGGCACCCATCGTTTCGACGAGGCCGCGTCGAGCATTCTGGCCAGCGGTTCCACCCACTTTTCCGGTGAAGAAGCTTTCGCGCTGCACGATACCTATGGTTTCCCGATTGACCTGACCCTGGAGATGGCTGCTGAAGCAGGCCTCGAAGTCGACCGGGCAGCTTTCGATGCCGCGATGTCGGAGCAGCGAGCTCGGGCCAAGGCCGATAACAAGGCCAAAAAACACGGCCACGCCGATGAGAGCGTCTACCGCGAGTGGGTGGACAATCATCCGACCGAGTTCATCGGCTTTAGCGAGCTTTCTGCTGATGCCAAGGTCCTCGGACTGGTCTCCCATGGCCGTTCAATCACCGAAGCCAAGGAGGGCGAGGACGTTGAGGTTATTCTCGACGTCTCTCCGCTCTACGCCGAAAGCGGCGGACAGCTCGGCGATCGCGGCCGGATCATCTCCGGCACCACGGTGCTGGAAGTCAATGATGTGCAAAAGATCGGCAAGCGTCTGTGGGTCCACAAGGCCAAGGTCGCCTCTGGCGGGTTGGATCTGGGACAGACGGTCACCGCGGAGGTCGACCCCGATTGGCGCCACGGTGCCAAGCAAGCCCACACCGGCACACACCTGATCCACGCAGCTCTGCGCCAGGTGCTCGGCCCCACGGCCGTGCAGGCCGGTTCGCTCAATCGCCCTGGCTACCTGCGCTTCGACTTCAACTACACCGAGCAGCTCACTCGTGAGCAGCTGGCCGAAATCGCGACCATCGCCAACCAAGCCGTGGATGATGACATGCCCGTCAACACCATCGAAACCAGCTTGGATGAAGCCCGCAAGCTCGGCGCGATGGCACTCTTCGGTGAGAACTACGGTTCCAAGGTCCGCGTCGTCGAAATCGGCGGCCCGTTCTCCATGGAACTTTGTGGTGGCACCCACGTGGAGCATTCTTCCCAGATCGGCCCCATTGCCATCCTCGGCGAGTCTTCCGTGGGCTCGGGAGCACGGCGTATTGAGGCTTATTCAGGTATGAACTCCTTCCGCTACTTCTCCAAGGAAGCAGCCCTGGCTGCCAACTTGGCCACCTGGTTCAAGGCTCCTACCGAGGAGCTGCCGGACCGAGTCTCTCAGCTCTCGGAGAAGCTGCGTGATGCTGCGAAGCAGATTGCGTCGTTGCGCCGCGAGCAGGTGCTGGCCAACTCCGGCAAGCTACTCGACGACGCCGAGCACGTTGGCGACTTCACGCTGCTGACCCGCCGTATTCCCGACGGAGTCACCAGCAACAACCTGCGTGCCTTGGCCTCGGATCTGCGTGGCAATCTCCACGGACGCCCCGCGGTGGTCGTGCTGGTTTCTGTCGATGGCGATGACAAGGTGCCCTTCGTGGTGAGCGCTACTAAGGAAGCCGTTGATCTTGGAGTCAACTCCGGAGACTTGGTTAAACAGCTCGCAGCCCATCTCGATGGCCGTGGTGGCGGAAAACCAGATATGGCGCAGGGCTCCGGTAGCAACATCGCTGGGCTTGATGATGCCTTTGCTTCCGTCCGTGCGGATCTCGTCAGCCGTTAACCAATGAGGTAAAGTCACGGATTGGTTACGAGACACGCCGAGATCGCTACTGATCTCCGCCCATGACTGCGGATACCTTCAATGTCACACTCGGTGAGCTTCTATAAAGTTGAAGCTCACCCCAGAGGAAAGGTCACCGCCTAGATGAAGGTCAACCCCGATTCCCCGGGTGCAGACGACCCCGGAGCCGGACGTCGCATCGGCATCGATGTCGGTACCGTTCGGATCGGGGTTGCCTCCTCCGATCGAGGAGCCACTTTGGCCACTCCAGTGGAGACTGTGCCGAGGGAAACCGGCCTAAGGGGCCACGACTTAGGTGACATTGATCGTTTGTTGGCGATCATCGCTGAGTATGACGCAGTAGAGGTCGTCGTGGGTCTGCCCCGTGACCTCAAAGGAAACGGCTCGACCAGTGTTAAACACGCCAAGGAAATCGCTTTCCGAATTCGGCGCAGGCTCACCGGCCAGAACTTAGATATTCCAGTCCGGATGGCCGATGAACGCCTCACCACGGTTGCCGCAACCGCAGCGTTGCGGGCTTCCGGCGTATCCGAGAAAGCCGGCCGCAAGGTAATTGACCAAGCAGCAGCCGTGGAGATCCTTCAATCTTGGCTTGATGCTCGCAGCATCGCTCTTGCCACTTCTTCCCAGGAGCTTGATTCATGAACGCCAAGTCCCAGAGTCACCGCCACAGCCGTAGCCGGAGCCGTTTTCGGCAGGAGCCTAAGTACGTGAAGCGCCGTCAGCGTGGCCTAGCCGTGCTCATCGCCTCGTTGGTACTGATCATCGGAGCAGTGGTCTATATCGGTGTCCAAGTTTCTGGCTCAGGTTCTAGCTCCGCTAATGACTTTGAAGGCAACGGCAACGGCGTAACTCAGATGGTTGAGGTTTCTGATGGGGCATCGGTCTCGGTGATGGGCCCAGAGTTAGAAGAACGCGGCATTATTAAAACTGATCGCGCTTTCCAGACTGCTGCGGCCAACAACCCAGACGCTGCCAGCATCCAACCCGGTATTTATCGCCTGCAGGAGGAGATGAGCGCGACTGCCGCTGTTGAAGCGCTCCTTAACCAGGACAACCGAGTGGAATTGCTCGATATTAAGGGTGGCTCCACGCTGCTAGATGTTCAGGTCATCGGTGGGCAGAACCGTCCGGGTATCTATAGCGAGATCTCGGCGGTGACGTGTACCGCAGGTTCGGACAACTGTGTCACCGCCCAAGAGCTACAGCAAGCCGGTGCCACCGCAGATCTCACTGCGTTGGGTGTGCCTGAGTGGGCAATGGAGGCGGTTGCTGCTCGCGGTGACGATGCTAAGCGCATCGAGGGATTGATCGCCCCAGGACAATATGTGGTCAACCCGGGGCTTGACGCCGAAGGAATCCTCAGCGATCTGTTGACTCGCTCAGCCACACAATTCAATGACACCGGCATCGTCGAGCGCGCTGAAGCACTGGGCCTTTCCCCCTATGAACTGCTCATTTCCGCCTCCCTGGTGGAGCGTGAGGCTCCGGCCGGCGACTTCGATAAGGTCGCTCGCGTGATCCTCAACCGCTTGGAAGAACCCATGCGCTTGGAGTTTGATTCCACCGTCAACTACGGGCTGACAGAGGTCGAGGTGGCCACCACCGATGAAGATCGCGCACAAGTGACCCCGTGGAACACCTACGCCAAAGACGGATTACCGGAAACCCCGATCGCGGCAGTATCTGTCGAGGCGATTGAAGCGATGGAAAACCCCGCAGAGGGCAATTGGCTGTTCTTTGTCACCGTTGATCAAGATGGCACCACCTTGTTCAACGACACTTTCGAAGAGCATCTCCTGGATGTAGAAACCGCCATGGAATCAGGCGTATTGGATACCAACCGATGAACAGCCACGAGATCATTAAGGCAGTAGTTTCAGAACCGGTTGCACAGACTCCGATCAATCATCGCGCGGCGGTGCTAGGTTTTCCGATCGCTCATTCGCGCTCGCCAGTGCTGCACAATGCTGGCTATCAGGCGCTAGAGATGGCCGATTGGGACTACTCCCGCATGGAGTGCACCGAGGAAGATCTTCCCGGCATCATCGGTGACGCGGATGAGAGCTACGTTGGTTTTTCGGTGACCATGCCGGCAAAGTTCGCAGCTCTGCGGTGCGCAGACGAGGTCACCGAGCGGGCCCAGTTGATTGGCTCGGCCAATACTCTTGTGCGCACCGAAGCCGGTTGGCGGGCCGATAACACCGACTGCGATGGAGTCATCGGGGCGTTAGGTGAGCTCTTGGGGCAGCGTCTTGATCAGATCAATCGAGCATTGGTCATCGGCGGGGGAGGAACCGCCAGGCCGGCGCTGTGGGCATTGGCTCAAGCAGGCATCACCGAGGTCACGGTGCTCAACCGTTCCGATCGGCGTGCGGAATTGGCGCCCCTAGTGGAGGCCTTGGGTCTAAGCGTTAACTTCATAAATTTCGGACATGATATTCGTCAGGCAGCAATTGACGCTGAGGTTATCGTCTCCACGGTGCCTTCGGCTGCGGTGGCCGGACACGAGTCGGACTTGGGGCACGCCCCCGTACTCGATGTCATCTATGAACCCTGGCCTACTCGATTGACTATTGCTGCAGCGGCCAATGGCTATCGCACCGTCGGCGGCCATGTCATGCTCGCGCATCAGGCCTTTGGCCAGTTCGAACAGTTTACTGCTCAGCCAGCTCCCAAAGAACAGATGCGCCAAGCATTGGAGCGCTCCCTGCGTTAGGCTCGCACGCATGTGGGGCAGTGCAGTGCTCGGGGGAGCAATCGTCGCCATCGCCTGTTGGGCGGTGGCGTTGACTATTTATGATGAAAAGCAACGTCGGCTGCCCGATTCCTTGACGCTGCCTGCGGCTGTGGGCGCAGGGACAGGTGCGATCCTGGTGGAACCGTGGCTGCTACTAGGCGGGCTGGCGTGGGCCGGCCTGTATCTCCTGATCGGGCTAGTTGCCGGCGGGATCGGCGGGGGAGATATCAAGCTGGCGCTGAGCCTGGGAATTGTTGCTGGCACTGGTGGTCCAGTGCTGTGGTTTGCCACAGTGCTGGGTGCGTCAATGATGACTATTGTGCGCGGATTGTTGAGCCGATCTGGGACGGTGGCGCACGGTCCATCGATGTTGGGAGCCACCGTGGCGGCTGTGGCCTTAGCTTAAAGAAGGCTCGCAAACTGCTATTAACCGAGTCCATCACCACAGTGATGGGGTGGCATGAGACAATACCGGCATGCTTCGATGGACTACTGCAGGTGAATCCCACGGTCAGGCACTTATCGCCATGCTTGAGCACATGCCCGCCGGCGTGCCGGTGACCAAGGAGGAGATTTCTCGAGAACTCGCCCGACGTCGCCTGGGCTATGGCCGTGGCGCTCGCATGAAATTTGAGGCCGATGAGTTAACGCTGCTCACCGGTATTCGCCACGGACTTACTTTGGGCAGCCCAATCGCCATCATGATTGGCAACAGTGAGTGGCCCAAGTGGACCACCATCATGTCGGCTGAGCCGGTAGATCTTAATGATGAAGAAATCGCCACCGCGATGAGCTCTGGGCGTGGGGCTAAGCTCACCCGCCCGCGCCCAGGTCACGCTGATTTCTCCGGCATGATCAAATACGACGTCGATGAAGCCCGCCCTATCCTGGAGCGCTCTTCAGCCAGAGAAACCGCCGCCCGTGTGGCAGCTGCGGCCGTGGCTCGTAGCTTCCTGCGCGAGACCCTGGGAGTAGAAGTCCTCTCTCACGTGATCGCCATCGGTGCTTCGGATAGCTACACCGGCCCTGAGCCTACTTTCGCCGACCTATCAGATATTGATGCCTCCCCGGTGCGTGCCTTCGACAAAGATGCTGAAGCCTCGATGATCAGCGAGATCGAAGCCGCTAAAAAGGCTGGCGATACTCTCGGCGGCGTCGTCGAGGTCGTCGTTGAGGGACTGCCCATCGGCTTGGGCTCGCATGTCTCCGGTGATGATCGCCTTGATTCCCAGCTGGCGGCAGCGTTGATGGGCATCCAAGCAATCAAGGGCGTTGAGATCGGTGATGGCTTTGAGGAAGCTCGCCGTCGCGGCAGCAAAGCCCATGATGAGATTGTCCGAGGTGACGATGGTGTGGAGCGGCTGAGTAACCGTGCCGGTGGTGTCGAGGGGGGTATGACCAATGGCCAGACTCTGCGGGTGCGGGCGGCCATGAAGCCGATTTCCACGGTTCCACGCGCGCTCAAGACCATTGATATGAATGATGGATCTGCGGCCACTGGCATTCACCAGCGCTCCGATGTCTGCGCAGTTCCGGCTGCAGGGGTGGTTGCTGAGGCCATGGTCACCTTGGTTCTCGCTCGTGCGGTCCTGGCCAAGTTTGGCGGCGATTCGCTGGGCGAGACTACCCGTAATATTGCTTCTTACCAGGAGTATGTCAACAGCCGCCTGCAGTTCGGAGAACAGTAGTGACTGGTTTGGAAGATCTCAATCCCTACGCCGGAACCTACCGCACCCAGCCCAAAGCAGTACTGGTGGGACCACCCGGTGCCGGAAAATCGACCATCGGCCGCAGATTAGCGCGCGCATTGGCCTTGCCCCTGGTGGACTCTGATCAGCTGATTGAGGAAGAAACTGGCACCTCTTGTGGTGAGGTGTTTCTTAGTCTGGGTGAGCCAGCTTTCCGCGAACTTGAGGCCCGGCATGTTGCTGAGGCACTAGAGATTGGTGGGGTGGTCAGCCTGGGCGGGGGAGCGGTGTTGACCGACTCAACCCGTGAACTACTCAGCCACCACGATGTCGTGTGGGTTGATGTCTCCGTTGAAGAGGGCATCCGGCGCACCGCGCATGAGACCACTCGACCGGTGCTAGCTGCTGATGACCCAGCCGAGCATTACCGCACATTGATCAAGGACCGTACCCCGCTCTATCGCGAGGTCGCAGGCTACCGAACCCGCACCGACGGGCGCACTCCCCAGCAAGTTGTCGCCGATATTCTCGGCTACCTCGACACCCTTTGAGCCAATAATCTGAAAGGACTTGTGATCGTGACCACGATCCCGGTGAACGGACCCAACCCCTACGAGGTCGTCATCGACCACGGACTTGATGCCGCGGTGGCAGCTCAAGCCAGCGCTAGCGGTGCGGCCAAGGTGCTATTGATCCATCAGCCCACGTTGGTGGCACCCGCACAGCAGCTGCGGGAGGCAGTGGAAGCCAAAGGCCTAGAGGTATTCTTGGCACCGGTGCCCGATGCTGAAGCGGGCAAGACCCTAGCGGTTGTTGGGCAGCTGTGGGATCGATTGGGCGAGCATGCTTTTAGCCGAGGTGACCTCGTCATTGGTTTGGGTGGTGGCGCGGTTACTGACTTGGCTGGTTTCGTGGCAGCCTCCTGGATGCGTGGAATTAACGTCATCCAGGTGCCCACCACGCTCTTGGCGATGGTGGACGCCGCAGTTGGTGGCAAGACCGGTATCAACACCGCTGTGGGCAAGAACCTAGTCGGTGCTTTCCACGAACCTAATGCAGTCTTTATTGACCTCGACCGGCTTAATACCCTGCCCATGGAAGAGCTCATCGCCGGATCTGCTGAGATCATCAAAACCGGATTCATCGCTGACACCGTCATTCTGGATCGCTATGAAGCAGACCCAGCAGCCTGCCTGCGCGCCGATGGTTACCTGCCAGAGCTCATTGCCCGTTCGGTCACCGTCAAGGCCTCGGTGGTGGGCCAAGATCTGAAAGAATCTGGCCTGCGCGAGATTCTCAACTACGGCCACACCTTCGGCCACGCCGTCGAGCTGCGGGAAAACTACCGCTGGCGCCACGGCAACGCGGTAGCCGTCGGAATGATGTTTATCGCTCGCTTGGCACAGGGACGTGGGCTCATCGATGCCCCTTTGGTTGATCGCCATCGCCGGATCCTGGAATCGGTGGGACTGCCCACAAGCTACCCGGCCGGGTACTTCGATGAGCTTTATGCCGCAATGACTCGGGATAAGAAAAACCGGGGCGGGCATATTCGTTTCGTAGCACTGACCGCAGCCGGTAGCACTACTCGCTTGGAAGGCCCCAGCCTCGCGGAGCTGCAGACTGCCTATGACGGTGTCTCGGAGGGGAGCTAATCATGGCTCAGACCGTATTGGTACTCAATGGTCCCAATCTCAACCGTCTGGGTAAGCGGCAGCCGGAGGTCTACGGCACCACCACCCTGGCAGATCTTGAGCAGCTGATCGAGCAGCGGGCTCAGGCCTTAGAGGTGAGCGTTCGCTGCCGGCAGTCCAACCACGAGGGCCAGTTGATCGACTGGGTCCATGAGGCCGCCGATCACGGCTGGCCGGTGATCATCAACCCCGGTGGGTTCACTCATACCTCAGTTGCGCTGCGTGATGCACTCGCAGAGGTTGCCGATGGTGCCGGCTTTATCGAGGTGCATATTTCTAATGTGCATGCTCGTGAGCCCTTTAGAGCGCACAGCTACCTCTCACCGATCGCTCTAGGAGTGATCGCTGGACTAGATATCAATGGCTATCTGCTGGCGCTGGAGCACATAGCTGGCAGTTAGGGAGGCTTTAGGGGTTTGGCTTCGTAGCTGCCAGGGGAGTGCGCAACGGGAACCCACAACGTGGACGCCTTAAGTTCTTCGATCTTCCTGCACGTGCAGGAAGACGGTTTAGCAGCGGTGAGTCTGGTCAAAATTGATCTGGTTAGCAGCGTTCCATGGGCTGCGGTTGGGTGTGATTAGGTGACATCGAACCATGTATGCGATCACTGCAGCAGTGCTGCCACATCGTCGATTCCGGGGCTCTGAAACAGGTGCCCGTAGGTAGCTCACGGCACGACTTGGGTGCTGGAAGATAGAGTTGAATCAACATAGGCTCACATACTTTCAATTCGAGGAGAATCTCATGGCATATGCGGATACTCGCTTCGCCACCCGACGTCGTGCACTCTCAGCCAAGCTGGCCGGAATGCGCATCGACGAGATGCTGATTACCAATCCCATTCACGTGCGCTTTTTCTCCGGGTTCACTGGCTCCTCCGGAGCATTGGTGCTGGCCAAGGATCTGACCGCGGAGATCGCCACCGATGGGCGCTACACCACCCAGATCGCTGAAGAAGTTCCGGATATCTCCTCCGTGATTGACCGTCCTAGCGATGAGGCACTGCTGGGGCGCATCGAAGGCCCGCGCCGTGTCGGCTTTGAAGCAGATTATCTGCCAGTCTCCCAGCTCGAGCGTCTGCAGCAGGCGTGCCAGGACGATGTCACGTTGGTTCCGGTTACCGGGATCATCGAGGAGATCCGCGAGGTCAAGGACAACACTGAGCGCATCCGTCTAGCCGAGGTAGCCGACCTAGCTTGCCGGGCATTTGAAGGATTGCTCGCTGCTGGCGAGCTGGCCATCGGCCGCACCGAGCGCGATGTCGCCGCAGACCTAGAGCACCGGATGCGTCGATTCGGAGCAGAGCGAACCAGCTTTGACACCATCGTTGCCTCGGGGCCCAACTCGGCCAAGCCGCACCACCTTGCCGGCGACCGCATCATTCGTCGTGGTGACCTAGTGGTCATCGACTTCGGTGCTCATGCCCGTGGCTTTAATTCCGACATGACCCGCACTGTGATCATGGGCGAGGCCGATGAATTCTCTCGTGAGATCTACGACATCGTCTTGCGCTCCCAGTTGGCCGGTGTGGAAGCCGCAACACCGGGCACCAAGCTGGTTGATGTGGATGCCGCCTGCCGCTCCGTGATCGAAGAAGCTGGCTATGGTGAGTTCTTCGTCCACTCCACCGGACACGGCGTGGGCTTGGAAGTCCATGAGATGCCGGCTGCTTCCCAGACCGGCAAAGGCACCCTGCGGGAGAACATGACCCTGACCATCGAACCGGGCATTTATGTCCCCGGCCGCGGCGGCGTGCGGATCGAAGACACCTTGTTGATCACGCAGGGCCCAGCCCGTATCATTACCCCGACCAGCAAGGAACTACGCGTGGTGTAGGCTGGTAAAGCTGATATTAGATAGAACACGACCGACAAGGGAGACAACTTCGTGGCAAACACGGCCGATTTTAAGAATGGTCTCGTGCTCAAGATCGATGGCAAGCTACAGCAGATCATCGAATTCCAGCACGTCAAGCCAGGTAAAGGCCCCGCTTTCGTGCGCAGCAAGCTCAAGGACGTCGTCAGTGGCAAGACCGTTGACAAGACCTGGAACGCTGGTGTGAAGGTCGAGACCGCGACCGTCGATCGCCGTGACATGACCTACCTCTACAACGATGGCTCCGCTTATGTCCTCATGGATGATAAGAACTACGAGCAGGTTGAGCTGTCTCCGGACAAGTTCGGCAAGGCCGGCGACTTCCTGCTGGAGAACATGCGCGTACAGGTCTCTTTCCACGAGGGCGAGCCGCTGTTCGCTGAGCTGCCAGTCTCGGTGGACTTGACCGTCTCCCACACTGATCCGGGCCTGCAGGGCGATCGTTCTTCCGGCGGCACCAAGCCCGCCACCCTCGAAACCGGTGCCGAGATCCAGGTGCCGCTATTCCTGGAGACCGGCAACGTGGTCAAGGTTGACACCCGTACCGGCGAGTACGTCTCGCGCGTCTCCAACTAAGACCCAGGCAGGACTTTCACTTACTGTGAGCGAGAATTCCCAACACCCGGACACCGAAGCCGCTGAGGCTACTCAGGCTAGCGCCCGTACCGAAGACAAGTACTGGCGTCGGCACGGTGCCCGCTACCGCGCGCGTCGTCGTGCCGTGGACATCCTCTTTGAGGCGGAAGCCCGCGATATCGATCCCGTTGCTGTGGTCGAGGACCGCATTTCGCTGTCTACTCAGCGCGATGCTGCAGTGGCCCCGGTTGCCGATTACACCCGCGTCATCATCGCTGGTGCGGCCGCTGAGCTTGATGGCATCGACGAGATGATTGAGCGCTTCTTAGCCACCGACTGGGAGCTTTACCGGCTTCCGGCCGTGGACCGGGCAATCTTGCGCGTCGCGGTGTGGGAGATCCTGCATAACCCCGAGGTTGACTCGGCGGTGGCTGTGGTCGAGGGCGTGGAGCTGGCTAGCCAATACGGCAATGATGTCGCCTCCCCGTATATCCATGCTGTGCTCGATGATGTTGCGCAGACTCTCGCTGCGGATAACCCGATGTCGGGTTCCTCCCTCGATGATGCTGATTCCGATGAGGATGCAGACTCACTCGAGGAGAGCACCCAGACTTCCTAGAGCGTTTGATGTTGTGAAAATACCAGCCAGCTACCGAGTAGATTCTCGGTAGCTGGCTGGTATTTTTTGTGGGTTTAGGAAGAAAACTAATCGACGCCCGCGTCTTCCCGCGTGCTGTGACCTATCTGGGATAGGTCGATCAGGGGTAGCGGTGACAGAATGAAAAAATGACTGCCACACTTCTCGCCCGCGATCTCTCCGGCGGATACGGCCACCGCACCCTGTTTGACTCACTGAACTTAAGCGTGGGCCCAGGCGATGTCGTCGGAGTCGTCGGCGCTAATGGTGCCGGCAAGTCCACGCTGTTGCGTTTGCTCGGCGGGATCGATCAGCCGCAAGCTGGCAGTGTCTCACGTTCCCCAGGCGATGCGTTCGTCGGCTGGCTGCCTCAGGAACACGAACGCGTGGTCGGTGAGAGCATCAACGACTACATTGCTCGGCGCACTGGTTGTGCTGAAGCCACCCGGGAGATGGATGAGGCCGCAGCAGCGCTCGGACAACCGGCTACCGCAGGTGCTGAAGACCCAGCCGACGTATATGCCGCAGCCCTTGATCGTTGGCTGGCTAGTGGTGCAGCCGATCTGGAAGAGCGCTTGCCGGTGGTGCTCGCGGATCTAGGCCTAGACCTTGATACGATGGATTCTAATGAGGTACTAATGACCTCGCTATCGGGTGGCCAAGCAGCGCGTGTGGGACTGGCCGCATTATTGTGCTCGCGCTTCGATATTGTCTTGCTCGATGAGCCCACCAATGACTTAGACCTAGACGGGCTAGAAAAACTAGAAGCATTCGTCCAAGGCCTAAGAGGCGGAGCAGTGCTGGTCAGCCACGACCGAGAGTTCCTCGCCAGGTGTGTTACCAGCGTGCTGGAGCTAGATCTAGCGCAAAGATCCAACCGAGTATTCGGTGGTGGCTACGATGCCTACCTGGAAGAACGCGCGACCGTGCGGCGCCACCAACGCGAACGCTATGAGGAGTTCGCTGATAAGAAGGCGGATTTGGTCACTCGAGCCAGGACGCAGCGCGAATGGTCCAGCCAAGGTGTGCGCAATGCCATGAAAAAGGCGCCTGACAACGATAAAATCAGGCGCAAAGCAGCCACTGAGTCCAGCGAAAAACAGGCACAGAAGGTCCGCCAGATGGAAAGCCGCATTGCTCGGCTTGATGAAGTAGAGGAGCCGCGCAAGGAATGGAAGCTAGAATTTTCCATCGGCGCAGCACCGCGATCTGGCACGGTGGTCTCCACGCTGAGCAACGCAGTCTTCCGCCAAGGCGATTTCACCCTGGGACCAGTATCACTACAGGTCAACGCAGGCGAGCGGATTGGAATCACCGGAGCCAATGGCGCCGGAAAATCCACCCTGCTTCGAGCTTTGCTCAATCAGCAGCAACCGGATGAAGGAACTTCCAGCCTGGGATCTGGGGTACAGATCGGGGAGATCGACCAAGCTCGATCACTATTGACTGGCGCAGAGCCGCTGGCGGATGCTTTTAGCCGCCTGAATCCTGAGCTGGCTCAGGATGAAGTCCGCACACTATTGGCTAAATTTGGGCTCACTGCTGATCACGTGACCCGCCCAGTGGAAGAACTCTCGCCAGGCGAGCGCACGAGGGCCGCCATGGCGGTACTTCAGACCAGTGGTACTAATCTCTTGGTGCTCGATGAGCCGACCAACCACCTGGATCTACCGGCGATCCAGCAGCTAGAGCAAGCCTTGGAATCTTATGAAGGGACCTTGCTGCTGGTGACCCATGACCGGCGGATGCTCACGGCAGTGCGCACCGACCGGCATTGGCAACTAACAGCAGGCAAGGTTACTGAGCTCTAGGAGACCAGGGGAGTCAGGCTAGTCAGCCTGGCCAGCGGCTTCCTGCTCAGCGAGTTCTGCTTCCACAGAAGCGCGAACACCGTCTAGCTCTTCCGCGGCAGCCTTGATGCCGTCTTGAGTAGCCAGCACCGCATCGACTGCAGCACGCAGTCCGCCGCCGAGCTGAGCATCATTGAGCCCAGCTGCGATCGGCAGGTCACGCTCAGTGCGGATGATGAGGTTTTCCGCACGGTCGACGACCGTGGCACGAGCACCAAAGCTCACGCAGTTGACCTGGTTTGCTGCCAGGTAGAAGGTAGGATCGGCGTCGCCAAGCGTCTGCTCAGTAACGGCATCGGCGCGCACAATAGCCACTGAGCCAAGCACCGCGAAGGTCACCAACACTCCATTGAGGTTGGCAGTAGCAACTTCATTGTCCTCGTGAGTATCCAGATCGACGCCGAAACCACTCATGGTCTCAACGATGCGGGCAATGGTCACGGGTGAAAGATCTGCTGGATTATTGCTCATTGGTGGGCTCCTCCCAGGTGACCTGCTCAGGTAGTTGTTTCTCCACCCATTCATAGGCGCGGAGAACACCATCGAGCGAGGACATGATGAATGCGCCGATCTGATTACGGCTGAGGCCCTCGACGACATAAGTCTGACGATGGGCACTGACGGTCAGATGGCCCTGGCCGGCAGCGGACTCAAAGAATCGCAATGTCGGCATGTACTGAGTTTGGTTCCACTCATTGACCAAGCCAAGCAGCTTCGGTGCCTCAGATTTAGGCACCTCGCCGCGCCACATGGACTCACAGACCAAGCTGGGGCCGTCAACGGTGAAGGCAATGGCGGCATTGATGAAACCGGTACGGACCACGGTGACCGGCTGGTCACCATCGGTTACGGGCGCAGATTCCAAGCGGTACTGCAGGCCCTCGGATTCCAGCAGTTCAGCGACCCGTTCATGGGTCACCGGTGCCACCGGGGTGTCGGGGATCGGGGACTTCGGAGGTGTAGTCACCCAAACCACCCTAGTTGGGCAGAGGAATGCGTGGGTTGACAGGTGGTGGGGTGTGTCGGTGGGGAAGGCCAGCGTGCAAAGCCGGTGGCTCATCTTTATCCAAATGCTGGATTTGGCAAGCGGGCATGGAGTGTTAGGTGATTAGGCGAGTTTCAGATACCCCGGCGCCATAGAGTCAGGACGCAGGATTAGGTATGGGGACGGTCTTGTTTGTAGCTCCCTACTTCTTAAAGCTGTTTAGTCTCCGCACCCGGTGTTCGCTGAGGGTGGCAGTTAGAGCATGTGTGAACTTGAGCCCGGGTTTAAGATCAGCTATTCGTAGACATTCTTGCTGCTAGGGGCATCATATTTTTGGCAAAAATAGTGCTCTAGCGATGACTGAACAACGATAATCAGCCACGTGCGTCAGCAGCACTTTCGGATGTGACAATAAGGGGCTCTTCCGGAAAAAGAGTGCGTACCTCGGCCCGATAGCAGCAACCTATCTTGGGCACCTCACTACAAGATGTAGAGGTCCTGGTTCGGTCAGATGGAAGCTTCGCAACTCTCATTGTGTGACCTGTCAGGATCTCTATATGTTATGGCGCCCCGGGTCCTATCTCGCGGTCCGCTACGCACTCCGAATCGTGAAGAGCCGTGTAAGACACGCCGGTCTCACTCACCGGACTTTCGCAACACGACCTAGTCCCTGAAGAGGAAATCATGAGGAGCGATGGAACGGATGAACGGAGCGAGGTTTAAGATGACTCATAGTGTGGTCCAGTGGAGCACCGTCAATCGGTGAACAACCGGCAAGTCGAACTTTCGTGGGAGTCTTCATCACGTGTGTAGGTTTCTGACCTCGGTTGACGTCCGCTGCAAACAGGAACGTATACAGCAGCTTGTTCAGAAGGATGGTGTCGGGTCTCAGCCTCCACGGGGGATGATCGCGTCAGCATCTGCAGGAAGAACCATCCCGGAGACTTAACAGTGCAATCTAAGGCAGAAAAAGCTTCGCGCCTCTTTCAATTCCTCTCAGAGGTTCAGAAGTTGAAGGAGAAGCAAACCCTCTCGGTTCAGGGGTATTCGAAAGAGGGCGCGGTCTTCTGGCTGGCTGAGCTCCGTGAGTATTCGGAAAGCTGCGGGGGACAGCTGCGATTCGGCTCCACGATGTCTGCTGTGCTGACAGAATCTCGTGTTGACAGCTCGGAAGGAGACACGGACCTCGTTATCGAACTCCCTCGCCCCCACTACGTCGACTTTCCAGAATTGGACAAGGCTTTGGAAGGAAGATTGTCCAACGATGGTCTGGACCCATTCAGGCGACCTGAAGTGATGGACAAAGATGGAGCAACTTCGGACAGTGTCGGAGCAGAAGAAGAGGTATCTGAGTCGGATCCCATTGCCTGGCTGGAGCAGTGGGAGAAGTGGGCGGAGAACGAACGCTATCGGCAGCTCTACGAGAAAATGTTCGACCTGCAGACCAAGGCGAATCAGCAGGCAGACGAGTTTGAGCTGATTCTGGGACTGGGGAGCCTCTATTGGGCCGTCCCCGACGGGGAGACCATTGATCGACCGTTGTTCACCGTCGACCTCGCCGTAACCATGGACAAGCATTCCGGTCAGATCGACATACGACTCAACGGAGACGTTGTCACCCCTGAACTCGAGGTCGTGCCCCCAGAGAAGATGACCGATGCCCGGTTCATTGTTGACGTCAAGGCGGAGGTTGAGGCACTTAACGGAGATATCCTGTCCCCTGACACTTTCCGGGAACTCGGCCAGCTGACAGCCAACAGCCTGAGTACCAATGCCGTCTACGAAGACAATATCGCCAGGCCCAGTCGCGCTTTGTATCCACGTATTTGTTGGGCACCCTGCATCATTCTTCGACGTCGGCGCCGGACTGGACTGGCGGTAAGTTTCGCGCGGATCGCTGAGGAGATTCTGGAGACGGGCCGGATCCCTGCCGGTCTTGCTGCGCTCATTGACGTCAATGACATCTCTCAGGTTAAGCAAAGCGCGGAAGCGGGCGCAATGTACGTCAACGACGACGACATCTTCAGCCCACTGCCGTTGAATGACCGTCAGAAAGCCGTAATCGAGCGAGTCGACCGGAACGCTCAGACGATCGTGCAGGGCCCGCCTGGAACCGGTAAGACTCACATGGCTGCGGCTCTGCTCTCGCATCTCCTAGCTCAGGGTAAGAGGGTTCTCGTGACAGCAGAGACCGATCGGGCGCTCTACGAACTTCGGGATAAAATGCCGGCGGAGATTCAGAAACTCGCTGTCTCTGTGATCGGCACGGGTAGCTCGAACATGGCGGACGACCTCCGCGTCACCATCGACACTATTGCACGTCGCTCATCCGATTTTGACGACGCCGAATCCCGCTCACGTATTGGACAGCTCACCGCTGAGCTGGAGACATTGGGTGAGCAGCGGGTACGTTCCGTTCGGGAGTGGACTGCGCGGATAGGGGAGGAGAACTCGCCGGTTGCGTCCGCTGGATATGAGATGCCAGTGGCCCGAGCGATCGAAAAATGGTTGAGTGAGTCCGATCAGAATGACTGGATCAAGGCCATCGAGATCCGCGATCTCCATGCACCTTTCCCGCTGACTGCTGAGGAAACGAATCGATGGCTGGAGCTGTTGGAGGATCCTCGGTTTGAAGAACACGAATCTTTGAGCAATGCAGACACCATCAATCTGGATGCGATCAAATCTGCAGCTGCCTTCGAGGCCTTGTGCGTACGACTGAAGAAGGCTGCAGAGGACTTCCGTCTAGCTGCGTCACATCTCGACCCTGATGCTCTCCATTCATGGAAATCGTTGTCCTCCAATGATCAGACCCTTGTCATGGTTTCCTTAGAACAAGCGCTGAAGCTGGAATCATCGGTGGAAAAGGAAAGCCATCCTTGGTCAGCGGAACTCCGTGCCGCTGCCAATGGTTATGATGTCTCGGCAAAAAGAACTCAGCTGGAAAACCTGCAGCTGAAGTTAAGAGAATCCGAGCTCCAAGCAGGTGCTCTCGGAGGGCTGAAAAGGCTGACGGTCAGTGATGGTGCTTTGGAGGATTACATCCCGATCGCGCGGAGCCTCGAGGCTTACCTGACGGGCGGCGGAGAGGTTCCCACTCGGCCGGATGGTTCGGTGAAGCCTCCCATGTTCGGCAAACGTATTATTCGGGAAGCCATGCCGTTTTTCACTGCCGTGAGAATCGACGGTCTGGCCGCCACGACCCTTCCTCAAGTGCAGAAGTTTTTGGCGTTCGTCGAGGTTACCTGGGTCCTACAAGATCTCTACCGCAGCTGGCCACACTTCGTCCCCGGGGATGTAAGTGATCCGGTGGGAGAAATGACTGCGTGCAGAACAACGCTGCGTGAGTTCGAGAATTCGCTGGAGCGCCACGCAGAACTGAATGCTCTTATCGCGGCCCTGCAAGGTTTAGGAATCAATGCTCGCCGGGGAGCCCTGGAAGAGGATCTCCAGTCGGTTAAGCAACTTGATCGAGTGTGTCAGTACGAGAAGTCTTTGCATGATGAGCGGATTCGTTTCGACTCAATAGAGAGGAATATTCGTATTCTCCAGTCGGAAGGACATGGATTGCAGTGGCTGGAGACGCTGACCATTGCAGTTGAGCAGAGAGATCCCGCTCTTTACGCGGAAGCCCTCGACAAGGCTCAAGAGGCCTATGGTCTTGCATCTGCAGCTCGTGAATTCGCCCCCTTGTCGCATGCCGTCCTGTCCTGGTCAGAAGAGCTGTATGACCGGGTCCGTGAAGATCCACACGATGGAGAGTGGCATGAAAGACTGCGGCGTGCTGAGCCGGCTCGCCAGTGGCTGGCTGCTGGACAGCTGCTCGAGAAGAGGGGAGACACTGGTCTGAACCGACTTCAGGAAGACATCTCACGCATCGAGAAGAGGATCACCGCGACTGTCACTGATCTGGCGGCTGAGCGTGCATGGGCGTACGCAGTCGGTTCTTCCCGCATCGATCCGGCCATGCGCTCCAATCTCGTCGCATACACACAGGCGGTGGGGCGACTGGGTAAGGGGACGGGCAAGTATGCAGATTTCCATCGACGAGATGTGCGTCGGCACCTGGACAGCTGTCGAGCAGCTGTGCCCGTCTGGATCATGCCACTCTTCCGGGTGATCGACCAGTTCAAGCTGGAAGAGAACATGTTCGATGTCATTATCGTCGACGAGGCATCCCAGGCGGGAGTGGATGCGATTTTCCTCCAGTATCTCGCGCCTCGGATCGTTGTAATCGGAGATCAAAAGCAGGTGTCCCCGTCGGGGGTGGGGGTCGACCGAAAGCCGATTATTCACCTGGCACACCAGTACCTTTACGACTTTGACAAAATCGATTCCTGGACCGACCCCACACGATCTCTGTTTGATGACGCGGAGATGCGCTACGGCGAGAGAATCGTCCTCCGCGAACACCGGCGATGTGTGCCCGAGATCATCGAGTTCTCAAACAAGATCGCCTACCGGCCGAACTCGATTGAACTCATTCCGGTCCGGGAGGTGTTTTCGGGGAGACTGGCTCCCTTCAAAGTCACTCGTACCCCGCACGCAGCCCAGCCGGTCACCAAGAAGAAGGTCATCAACATTGATGAAGCTGATGTGTTGATTGAGCGACTCATTCAAGGCCTGGAGGATCCCGCGTATGAGGGAAAGACAATGGGAGTCATCTCATTGTTAAGCACTTCGGGACAGGCTGAGTACCTGAAGAACCGGCTCCTGGAGAAGCTGTCCCCCGAGGTATGGGAGCAACGTGATCTTAAGGTGGGCTCTCCGGCGGAGTTCCAGGGTGCGGAACGCGATGTAATATTCCTGTCGATGGTTTCTATGGTGCCTATTGATGGGGCACAGCGCCTATCCGTGATAGCGACAGACATGTATATCCAGCGTTACAACGTTGCAGTCAGCCGAGCGAAGGACCAGGTATGGCTGTTCCATTCTGCGGGAGTTGAAAACCTCGATGGCAGGGACATCCGGGCCCAGCTTCTCCAGCACGCTTACGATGTGGCTACCGCTGCGCCGGAAGTGAAGTCTTCTTCGTTGGTTTCTGACGATGTCAGGGTGGAGCTGTTTGACTCCCTGTTCGAACAGCGGGTCTACAACGGCATTGTGGCGAAAGGCTACTTTGTCGTCCCGCAGTTCGATGCCTACGGATACCGCCTGGACCTGGTAGTGGAAGGCGCCAACGGACGTCTTGCCATTGAATGCGACGGTGACTACTGGCACGGAGAATCCCAGGCACGTGCAGATCGAGCAAGGCAGCGGGAGCTGGAGCGGCTCGGCTGGCGTTTCGTCCGCATCTTTGAGTCCGATTTCTACCTGGATAAGCAGGAACAGCTGCAGCGGGTGTTTGATGCTCTGGAGGAAAGGGGCATCCGCCCTTACTCTCTGGAGCAGGCTGGAGCTGAATCGCTGTCGAACATCGAGATCGTTGACTCACGGGCGGACATCGACACCACCATCGACTTCCATGCTGAACTGCCTGAGTCCCAAGAATATGGGCATGAGCAGTTAGATCTTCCGGCTATACGTGTCCGAGCTCGCGACAGTGAGACCTCAGTAGCCACCGAGGAAGATTCAGACGATTACGATGCTGATTTTATCGAAGTGTACGAAGAATCGTCACGAGTTGATATCTGGGACGGGCGCGGGGAGCAGGGAGAGCTACTCAAGACTGACACGATTGTCCCACTTACTCGCGAAAGGGATCTGTTTTCAGTTGCCCCCGAGGTTTCAGTTGAAACCGGAAAAGATAGCACTCAACCCGCCAATGAAGAATCCTCTGTCGATGAAACCGAAAAGGTAAGCGCCGCACTACCGCACACGTCGGCGACGACAGGATGGTCTCCTGCAACGATCAACGGTGAAGTCCAGGGCTACCAGTTCGAAGACCGTTATCAGATGTTCAGAGGTTCGTGTGTTTCTGTTCACAGCGCCTCGGATGAGCAGATCATCGAGGGACTGCTTGAGATCCTTACAATCGAGGGGCCCATGCTGGGGCATGTACTCATATCTCGATACGTCAAGGCTGGCGGGGATCATCGGGTGACCCGCCCAGTCAAGAAGACGTTGAACAGTGTGATAAGTCGATTAGTCAGCCGGAGAATGATCAGGTTCGATAACCCCACGGATGTGGCCGGCAACGTCGGCAAGACTTTTCACCTACCTAAACAACCCAGCGTGATCGTGCGAACCCGAGGGGAACGTGATCTAGCGGACATCCCCTACGGGGAGCTACGCGCTGTCATGGGTCATGTCGTGTCGCAGTCGGGTCTTGACGATTCAGAGGTGGTGATGCGTGAGACGCTGAAGGCATTCGACCTGATCAAGCTCACTGGCAATGCTAAGAACCTGCTTGACGTGCCTTTTCAGAAGATCCGTGAAGAATCCTTTAACTAGGTGTCGGTGCCGCCTCCTCAAAGATAGGAGGCGGCACCTGGGTGTTCGGGCGTCGGATGCAGACCTACTCCGTCGCCTGACGCACAGCCAGCACGGGTGACGTTCGTTAGCGTGGTGTATCTGTATCTGTATCTGTATCTGTATCTGTATCTGTATCTGTATCTGTAGCTGCCGGTGACGACCCCAGGGAAGACGTGGGCGACCATCCAAGTCACCTTTCGAATCAACTCCTGCATCTCCTCGAAAGGGACACCACGATGACCGCTGACCCCATTATATCGACCCGACCTGCTGTCTCAAGCCCCACCGGAACTGATGAGAAAGATGCTCCAAGGCTTCATCACCAGATCCTGTCCACCCCGGCCGACCAGATCTGCGGCGCCGAATACGCCACCACCTCCGAGTCCCGCACCAACGTCCGCAACGGCTATCGCCACCGCGACCTCGACTCTCGGGTCGGCACCATAGATGTCGCAGTGCCGGAACTGCGTACCAGTTCCTTCTCCCCCGACTGGCTGCTGGGGCGCCGCACAGGTGCCGAACGAGCTCTGGCCGCAGTGATCGCCACTGCTATCTTAAAGGCGTGTCGACCCGCCGGATGAACGACCTGGTCGCGAGTCTGGGGATCAATAATCTCTCGAAGCCCTAAGTATCAGAGATGGCCAAGGACCTCGACGGCATGGTCGAGGACTTCCACACCCGACCGCTGGATACCGGCCCCTACCTCTACGTCTCCTGTGATGCGTTGACCATGAAGGTCCGCGAAGGCGGACGGGTGGTCAAGACCTCAGTGCTGTTGGTCACCGGCGTCAACGCCGAAGGCTCCCGCGAGTTACTCGGCATGCAGGTCGCCACTTCGGAGTTGGTGGCCTCCTGGACCGGTTTCTTCCGAGATCTGAAGGTCCGGGGTCTGGATGCTGCATCGGTGTGGGCACAGGCCCGCTATGTCGTGGCGTTCTGTGAGCAGAAGTCTCCGCACGTCGCCGATGCCCCAGAGGAGGCTCTAGATGAGCTGCTGGCGTTCACCCACGCCCCGAAGGCGGTGTGGACGAAGGTGTGGTCGAACAACCCCACCGAGCGGATCAACTGGGAGATCCACCGGCGCACCGACGTCGTCGCGATCTTCCCCAACCGCGACGCACTCCGAAACGTGAAGTTCCGGTTTGCGTTCCTAGGATATTCAGCTGGTCTCTGTGCGCTGGAAATTGCTAGGCACTGGAGGACTCGATTTTCTATAGCAATGTTCCATGGATCTGTGAGGTTACTTGATATAATTATTTTTCAACTTAAGTTCTTTAAGCATGAAGGAAATTATTATGGAATCAGATAGAACGCGCACCTGTTCTTGGTGTGGAGAATCTGGACATGACAAGCGGTCCTGTGACGTGAGGTACAACTCGGGCGCTTGTAGTGTTTGTAGCTATCACGGTCATGATAAAAGGAACTGCCCAGAACGATAAGCACCTTCTCAAATACCTGACCATGGGTGGTAGGTATGAATACCAGGAAAGTAGTGTGGAACGCTGAGATCTTGCTATTTCAGTGCTCTGAGTATTGGTAATTTCTGGTCATTTTGGAGATTCTCCTTGTAGGGGAGATCTGTCGATGGCACAACTCTAAGAAGAGCTCACATCAGATGGCAGCGGATGCTCTGAGATCTATTTCAGCAGGCTCCAGTGGTTCTAGTCCCACAGTTTAGGCAGCATGAGCATGGATTCCATGTTTTAGGGCGTGACTAGCCGTGTTTCTAATACTTGCATTGCCCACTGCGCCGGCAGTGCTTGCGAGAATTTCAATTCGTCGAGGGCATCTTCGTTAACTTCCGGTAGTGGTCGTTGTCCTGAGGGAAGATTATTGGCTAAACGGATTCGTTCGCGTAGCTCTGACTCAGGGACACCATAGTGGACAAAGATGCGGTCATGTCTAATTCGTTGACGCTGTGGAGCGAGTTCTTCTCCCAGTTGGGAGCTAAGATCTGCCACCAATTGCTGGTTGGCCACAGTTCCTGCCCAAGTCCATAGATGACCATAGGCAGTATCGCTAGTAGCAGGAAGATAGTGGAAACCATGAGTAGGAGTCAGCTCGGCGTATTCATCTCTCAGATGGCCGAGTAAATCGGCAGCTCGCCGAGTCATGACTACACCTGCGGGATCTTCTCCGAGTAGTACTTTGAGCATCCCAGATGTGACCTCGGCGCCGAAGCCTCGCGAGACAGATCCCCATCGTGTGATCGCACCAGTGTCTGCTCTTTCCACCACTAAGCGGCGCCTGCGCCAGTCAACGGAGACAACTTTCCAGTACCTGCCAGCTAGCGACATTGTCATAGGTGCAGCGGGGCCGGGTGAACCGGAATTTGAAGCCGAGAGCATGGTTCGAAGCTCGACGGTACCTATGTCGTAGCGCCCATCCGTGACAGTGAACACCGGTGGGGTGGTGAATGCAGAAAGCAGTTCCATGAAATGTCTATGTCCAAAAGCTCTTTCGGCCTCGATGCCGATGAAAGCTTGTCCACCGTCAGTCTCTAACATTCCGGAAGATATTAGATGGTTGAGTATTTCCTCCGGATCGATTCCGAGGACGTCTCTAGACATCAAGGGAGTAGATTCCCACAGCCGATGCCAAGTCCCCAGATTGATGGTGCCGTCGCTGAGCGCTGCAGCTAGAAACTGTTGGGCAGCTAGATGCCGGGGTAACGGTGGGGCAGTGACCTCTTCAACAAAGCCGCGGGACCAAGCTTGCAGGAGTCCAAGGGTATGAATGAGTCCATCTTCGTCATCGATAGTGATCAACAAGCAGTTTCGAGAGGAACCGGAGCGTCGTCCGGTGCGGCCAAGACGTTGTAAAAACGATGAAACAGTGCCAGGGGTGCCGATCTGTATCACTCGATCTAGATCGCCGACATCGATGCCCAATTCTAGAGTGGAGGTGGCCACGATAATACAGTCGCGGTCGTTGGCGAAAGCGTCCTCTGCACGCCGACGCTCGTCAGCAGATAACGAGGAATGAGACAAATATACCCGAACTCCGCGCTCATGGAGAGCAGTGCCGAGTTCTTCCGCCATACGGCGAGAATCCACAAAGGCAAGTCGTTTCTCCCCTTGATGAAGTTTTGAGATCAACAGGGAGGCAGAAGAAATGCTGCCAACATAATCAACAGTGATCTCGGCCTGAACCAGCGATCCTGGAGTCACTTCGGGGGATAATACGCGACCAGGACGATCCGCCCTGCCGCCTTGGAGCCAAGACAGTAGCGCTTGTGGATTTCCCACGGTCGCCGACATTCCGATTCGTTGCAACTGATGGCCGGTAAACGATTCCACACGGGATAACACCGCTGATAGATGCCATCCGCGATCATCGCCGGCGAAGGCGTGTACCTCATCAATGATGACTGTGTTTATGCTACCTAGAAAGCTCGCAGCGTCGACTCCTCGGCTGACCATAATAGCTTCCAAAGATTCTGGTGTGGTCAGCAGAATATCGGGAGGGTCAGCGATAATCCGTCGGCGGGCAGATTGCCCGATGTCGCCGTGCCAGACCGCTACGCGGCGGCCGAGCCAGGCAGCATATTCGGCCAAACGGGGTTCTAGGTTGTTTAGTAGTGCTTTTATAGGGCAGAGATATAGTACAGAAACACCAGACCATTCTTCAGTAGTCATCCGAGAGAGGATCGGGAAAGCTGCGGCCTCTGTTTTCCCACCGGCCGTCGGTGCTAACAGGATTGCGTCTTCTCCGGAAATCAACGGAGCGACAGCTTGTTCCTGGAGAGGACGCAGACCCGGCCACCTCAAAGTGGAGACAATGTGGTGAATAATTACCGGGTGAAGGGCGTTGATGCCGAGGTTAGTCACAACTCGATGTCATCCGGATTGGTCACTACGTTGTGTGCAGCGGCGCGTTCATTCTCAGACATGGTTGATTCAGGGATTGAGACGCTGTAGTCGGTTCGCGGATCGAAGGAAGGGTGAAGGTCTATCCGATCGAGGACATCGATGAGGGTCCGCAAGAATTGCCGTGGAGCAACTCCCACCTGACCACCAAGCACACCTGCGACAGTGTCTGCAAGATCGGCTACGAAGGCATCATCGGCGGCCGTCAGGATTCGATCTCCAGTTGAAGAACCACCAGCGTAGAGATCACGAACTTTGAGACCTACCTCGATGAGTCGATCTTTGGTGAAGCCTTGTAGACGGATCTGCGGTAAACGAGGGTTGTCCCATCGGGGGTCACCGGAGAAATCGACTCTCAATCGGGAATCTAACGGAGGAAGGCGACGCACGCCTTGGTTTCCTTCGAAGAAAGCCGTGGTGCCGGTAATGAGAAGGTAGAGGCCAGGATAGTGGCCAGCATCGATCTCGTCGATCCACTGACGAAGTGCGTTGAGTGCTTTTTCTCGAGAATCTGCACGCATCCTCTGCAAGGTTTCTACTTCATCGAGAACCAAGACTAAACCAGCATGCCCCGAACCACGCAAAATTTCCACCAGCCCTCGGAGAAACCCCATAGCGGTGTAGTGGTCGAGCTCGCTTTTGACTCCAGCCCGGCGTTTGATGGATGCAGCGACGGACGGTTGTCCGCCAAGCCACGCCGCTAGCCCATCAGCGGTCGTGACGTCTTCTTCGAGGATGGAGTTACGGTAAGCGCGTAACGCCAGCGGAAACACAGGTGCGGTCGCAGCAACGGCAGCCAGCCGTTGCTCGACTATTGAGTCAGCGACCTCATCGGAACCATGCGAATCTTTCTCTACCTGGTAGAGCCAGGTATCAAGAATCATGCGGAACCCGCCAGTTCCAAATGCTGTGGTGTGTATGCTTTCCGTGGCTCGTCGGTAGACAGTCTCTAGTTTGTGTAGCGGGGTTTCTAGCTCTGAGATTTGAACTTCAGCTACCGCGAAGTTTCGTGCCAAAGCGTGTTGCTGAACCCAACGAGAAGCAAAGGTCTTGCCAGATCCGTATTCGCCCCGGATTGCTTTGAAAACTGCAGCTCCACCAGCGACTTTATCTAATTCTTCTACAATGACTGGTTTGAGTTGATCGAGGCCAACTGCTAACTGGTCGAGCCCTGAAGCCGGCACGGTGCCCCGACGCAAAGCGTCGATGATCGCAGTGCGGCGGGCGGGAGAAACCTCGGTCATAGCGTCAGACATCCTTCACATCGAACTGTTCTGCCAGGAGGTTTCGGTTGAGTACAAGGTCCGAATCCTGCTGTTCGAGTACCTGAACCCCGTCTATATTCAGGATACGCAGCAGCGTAGAAATGACGCCACGCAACTGGATGGGACCGAGCTGCCAGGTCTCTCGGAGAGTAGAAATTGGAAGGCGTCCGCTGTTGGTGGCGATCTTGCGAATTAGTTCTGCAATCTGCTTTCGAGAGCGACCATCCACTGGGAAGGATGTGGTCTGTGCCCGGAAAAGAGTGTTGCGCTCTAGGTCTGGAAGTAGTTCACTCCGGAGGGTATCAATATCCGGTGTATCAAAGAGCGCTGGGGATTCATCGACTGGTTTCTTTCTTTTCTTGACGGGCGTGGGAGTGACTGGCCGCTCGTTGTCCTGGCGGCGATTCCACCATTCGGGATAGCGAGTGTCTGAACTGCCTGTAGTGAGCGGAAAATTGGAAAGACGATTCGCTAATGTGCTTACCGAGTTGGTCAAGATAGTCACTGGCGTGGCAACTTCAGAAAGACTGAGTCCACCGTGATATCCAGCCTTGCGTGAGGTATAACGGATACCTTCATCGACGGCCAAGATGGCCTCACCGGAAGCACTGAGCACTCGGGAGCCGGAGATCAATGTCTCACCCTCTTGCGGCGGGGAAAGTGGTTCACGCCATCGTGCAGTGCCTGTGCCTCCAGGAGTGGGGGAAGTATCGTGTCGTTCGAGCACATGCCCATGATCCGAAACAAAGAGCACCGTTCGGCCTACGGCTGCAGCAGATTGCAACAGAGGGTGCAGGTGGGTGATGTCTTGAACATCCCAAACTCGCTCGATGGGGTCAGATTTGTCTAAGGCATCGTCGATGGTGTTAAGAACTGCCACGACCAGCTTATTGCGTTCCGTGTCTTCGACCTGAACACGGATACTGTCCACTATTCCTGCATCTAAGTCTGCTTTGTGTTGCAGGCTCCATCCAGTTGACTGGTTTTTTAGATGAGCGGAAGCCCATGCTTCTAGTCCGGCGCGCTCGGAGGCTTGTCCGCCGGTGTTGAGCTTTCCGGAAATCAAACTAGTGCGGGCGAAAGTAGTAACGCTTGGTAAGACGCTGAGAGCAGTGGAGAGTTCTTCTTCGTCAGGGATCGCTTCTTGCCAGTCTTCGTTGGGATTGGAGAGGATGTTATCCACTAGGATGTTTGCGGCAGGGATGCTCATGCCGTCAAGCACGATCATGAGTACTGGTCGGGGGTTGGAGGGATCCTCGAGAAGGGGAGCTACGACACGGTCGAGAACATCTTCTGCCAGGAGAACGCTACCGGCGGTGTGCCTCTCGGCGGCAGTGTTCGCCGCTACAGCCGCAAACTCACGGTCGAGGGTGTTGCGTCGGGGACGAACCTCGTCGAGCACTCGGTGGGATAGTCGTGCCAGCTCTGAAGTCGATTGATTGCCCCAAGCTCGGTTGATACAAACATCTAGCCAGCTGATGTCACGGCGGTAGTACTTCAACCAATCCGATAGCGTGCTCGGAGTTGATACAGCAGGAGTACGCAACCAATTGATCATTCGTATTAGTGCCATAGCGACAGCAATATCCGGGTGCTTTGTACTGCTAGAGGCGTGGGACTGAACTGAAGCCAAGGCGTCTGCGATGCCAATTTCTTGGGGGTCTGCATACCAAGCAGAAAGTGCTTCCGTGAGCTTGGCAATCCGAGCACTGAGTGCCCCTCTGCATACCTGGGAGCGATAGAGCAAATTCCGGGCACCAAGTTTGGACTCAGCGGTAATGAACTCTTCAGCTCGGCCGGCGGCCAATTTACGCCATTCATCGAACTGAGCAGTTGAGCGTTGATTAGAGGAAAATACTGAAATAGAGGCATTCGCCCAGGCTTCTAGCTCTAGGTCGGAGGGAGGGCCAGTGCCGGTGGTGATTCGGAAAGCAGCTTCGGCACCTGCACGAGCAGCGTTATCGATACCGGGTCCTGGTCTGACAACTTCGGCTACCAGACCCCAGGCCGCCAGATCCCGTGGACCGTGAGCGTTGAGATAGCGCACCAGTGCGCCTGACCCTTCACCTAACCGAGTCCGTAGCCACTCCACTGCGCTTTCTCTCACCTCGGGCGAGACGGAGTTAACGAAATCAGCCCATCTAGATACTGATGCAGGATCAAGCGACCATGCGATGACCGAGGACATATTAGGCGTTGTTGGCAAGCCAACCCCGACAGTGAGCAGCTGATGGTGCAGGTGCGCGGCAGTAAGCACACCTGTTGAAGCAGGGGTGAGGTCGACAGGATCGCCGTCGCAACGGGCGAGATACTCTACGACGCCAGCGATATCGCGACGGTTGCGAATGATGCCACGTCGTTGAGTACTAGCAGAGAATAGTTCCCGGAGAGCATCAGCAGGAATAGGGATGTTAACCCGATGGAAGGGCGTGAGGTGGGCAAGAATGTCATCGGGGAGGTCAGCGTCGAGCAAAGGAGTGACCAAAACCGTGAAATCGACACCTTGCATAGGGAAACTGATGGCCTGACGAATTACCAATGGAGTAGGAGCATCGATTACGGCAACTCTGGCACCTGCAACTTCAAGGATTGAGGGACCTTCCCAACTAGTAGGGTCGTAGAGAGCGAGTACACCAGTGGTGAAGTTCTTTTCTCGTACATGGGCGATAGCGCTGGCAGTTCCTCGACCAAAGTGACAAATAGATTGCGATGTTCGTGCCCACTGAGTTCTCTATTTAGCCTGCGTAGGGTTTCTGCTTCAGCCGCGAGAGTGGAGGCTTTATCCGGGGTAATACCCATCTTGAGTACATGTGTTTTAGCAGGTTCATCGTTGATATTAGAGACTGAGATACCACGGGCGGTTGAGCCGGAACCGAGAACCTTGATCACCTCGAGCCGGTCATCAATGAGCCCGCCGATGGGAGTGTGAAGCGGATCGTCTTGTATTAAAGGACGTCGATCTTGAGCAAGTTCTCGAAGTTTCCCGGCAAACAGCTCCACCGGTGTGGGAGTGACCCTTGGAGGATTAGCAGGTAGCACCGCCTTGCGGCGACACATCGGGCTAGCGGAAGTGACCTTGGTGATCAACTCCCGTAATAGCGGTTCCACCTGAACACCAGTGGTACCCAGATCTAGCCCACCGTGCTCTTTGAGCAGAGTGATCAGATCAGCACGGGTATTCGCCGGTTGCAGCCCACCGGAGAGAATGAAAAAGGCTAGTGCGCCGAGAGAAAATAGATCCGCAAGCTGACCGTCACTGTCTGCCAAATAGCCTTCTGGAGGCAGAAAACTCACGCCCACGTCGAAGGAAGCAGTCGTGCTCATCGGCTGGAGAACTGTTCCTAGCAGGGTTTCAGATGCCTTCGTAGCATTCACCTGAACTGCCTGAGCCCAACCCGTAACTTTGACCTCAACTCGAGGTTCGGTTCCCTGTAAAGCAGCGACATTGAGCAGGATTGCTTCAGGGGTTAACTGTCGGTGGATGACATTATTGCGATGAGCGTAGGCAACCGCATCTGCGATTTGCAGGATGATTTCCACCTGTTGGGCAGCAGTTAGCTTTAATCTAGGAAGAAGTAGGTCAAGATACTCAAAACCTGAATGCTCTGGATAGACCAAGGCTTGTAGATCATATTTGTCGACCCTCTCGAGGCTCTTCGGCGAGTCAATCCCGGGATGCGCAAGTGAGGACAGGAGCTTGTATTCGCGGGTTACAGCTTTTTCCGCACGGCGAGCGTCTGCTTCTGTCGCGTCAGCAAAGATGGGGCGAAGCTTGATCAGTGCTTTCTCATCATGGTCAATGTGCTTAGCTGCCCAGACCACTAGATCGTTCGCGTCGTCGATCTTGTGCGTCAGTTCCCATGAGCCAGCACGTTGCCGACGGTTGATTACTCCAGAGATTTTCTCAATGGCCAAGGTCAACATGACCCGGCCGAATTCTTCATCAATCTCGTTATAAGCAGGTGCCTCAAGGATTCGTTCAGTAATTCCAGGCAGATGCGCTTCCTTTGCCAGACTGTCCAGAGTGAAGACATTCATCTGTCCATCGGCATTGAGCTGAGAGCGAAAGCATTCGCTGTGTAGCAGTACACCTTCCTTGATTATCGGCGGCGTGAGATATTCCGGAGGAATAGGAAAATCAGCTGTAGCTTTGATTTCCCACAATGCGGTTTGCAGCTTGCTAGCCAGACGCTGTGCCTTGCGTCTAGTAGCCAGAGTGGGCGATTTACGGTTTGAGATGCTCCTATTTTTTCCAGTGAGCCTCCAATTGTGCTCGTCGCCACTTAAGATCCCGCTCCAGCATTTTAGCTCCAATTAGTGGAGCCGACCACGCCCGAGAACCAGCGCGTCAACCTCATTCCAGGTTCCTTGTGAATCTTGGAACTCGAAGTTCGTCCATAACCGGTAGGGGGCAGCATCGGGAATCAGCCCTCCCAGAGCATCCAAGCCAGCGCGTTCATGATCGTACTCGGAGCGAGAAATCTCCACCCACCTTGGGGAATCCTTGCGCATGTCTAGCTTCCATCCTCTCCGCTGCGGCATCCCTGAAAGTAGGGCCCTACCTAGGGTGGTAAACCCTCAGACATTCCATACTAATGAGGGGGATTGCAATATGCGCAGGGGGTCTATCTCAGCCGCTATAGAATCCTGGGACAGGAGAGGTCAGTCAAGAATCGAACCTCGGTCTATTTGCTAGTGATGTGGATGGAGACAGTGGTCTAGTTGATAGAAAGAGGCAAGAAACGGTGTCTGTCTTCTGGCCTCTAGATAGGTGGGTGTCACGGTTGAGGTGACTAAAGTTAAGGCGAGCTCTTTTAGCTTGGCAGCGGAGGGCAGTACTCTTTATGGAACAGAACTCTCTTCGATGTCTAGATACTGTCGTGCTTTGTTGGGTGTGTGCTCTTGGTTGGAGGCGAGACTTCTCGGGGTGTCAGTCACCAGATGCACGGGGGTGTAGCCACCTAGAATGGTGACAGATAGCGTTGCTTTAGCAGGGAAAATACTATGCTGAGAAAATGGCTACTGATTCTGACTACGCTGACCGCTTCCTCAATGCTGCTGAAGCGATGAAAGCATCCCTTGAAAAGAAGTATGGAAGAAAATTCTCGGGGTTGGGGCAAGCGCGTAATCATGCACTCGAAAATAATAATCCAATAATCCGTAATCACCAGGAATCACTTAAAATACTCGTAGATCTGCGTAATGTTATGCAGCACTCTCATGTCCTTAGCGGCGTAAAATTGGCCACTCCTCGTTTAGATGCGGTCAACGCGATGGAAGAAATTGCGGAGAAGGTTCAGAATCCGCCAAAGATTCACGATTATATGATCAAGGATCCTGCTGTATTAGCCCCGACGGATTCACTTGCTGATGCTGCAGAATTAGTCATTAAAGAGGGATTTTCGCAAATCCCGATTTACGACGAAGGAAAATACCAGGCTCTGTTCACAACTAATGCACTCGCCCGATGGCTCAGTGATGCAGTCCACCGTGAACAGGGGCACCTCATTGAGGAAGCTGTGACGGTCTCGGCAGTGCTCCAGTTTGGAGAGGACTACGATCAGCCCAAGTTCGTCAAGCCGGGGGAGTCCGCTAATAAGGTCTGTGATTTTCTATCGAGTGAGAGCCTTCGCTCGACTGTATTGGTAACTGTTGACGGCACCTCAACCGGAAAGCTCCAAGGTATCGTGACGAGGTTCGACGTTCCGCAGATCCTTCGGAAGATCACCACGGCTTTTCCTGCCTAGTCTTATGGCGATCGTACTTTGGGAAGGCTATTTTATTCGGTTTCTTGATGCCTAGGCGATAGCTCTTTTGATGATGATGTGAGGAAATGTCCAATAAATATCATCGCATTATTGATTACGATCAGTGTCTCTACGACCTAGCGTAGGCGGCGGAGTCGACGAGACTATTCGTGTATCTCTAATCAGCGCCTAGGTGCGTCTCTTAAACGATTACATAACCCGCATGAGTAGTCGGGGAATCACGAAGGCATTCATCTGCCGCATGTGGGCATCCAAAAGCGAATGAGTCGCAGTCGGCGGACCAGTACGAATAATTCACCTCATCGCCCTGGCTCTGGGTGCAAGATGCGTTAAAACTTGAGGTCGAAATCGTCAGGCGATTCGAAATGCGAGTGGAAGGCTGTGCCGTACTGCCAGCACTTTAGCGCGTTGAAGGTAAGTCTGCTGGCTTCTAGTGCAATGGACAGCACTGCTTAACTCATGACGCTGCAGTTCGTGGGTTTTCAGTTGGCTTTTCATTGTTGCCCGCTAAAAATACCTAGGCCAGCATTCCGATTTCGGATATGGACCACGAAGAGACCCCTCGTAGTTCTTTGCCTCTTAGGATGGCGAGGGTCTGGTTGCAGGTGCTGCAAATATGACGCTGTCGAAGTTGCACACAATTCTAATCAACAGGTGATCACAGGGAGCTAAACCAGCTATTCTGTGGGCCAATAGCCTGGACTGACTGCCCGGTAAATAGCCATCACCAGCGGCAACTAAACCAGCCGCTTAACCACATCAACGCAGCAGACCCCCAACCACCTCCACCACACCTCAACCTCACTCCACCTCATCACCTTCTGCCACGACCCCTGGCTCACAGAGCTCTTCGCCACCTAGTTCATGGGCTAAAGCCTCAGCGAGGGTGGGGTAGCGGAAGGTGTGGGCGGCGTCGATAAGCTTTTGCGGAATGACGCGCTGATCGGCCAGCGCGAGTTCCTTGGCGCCTTCTTTGCCCAGCAGGATGGCTGGTCCCAGGGTAGGGATGGGGATGATTGCTGGGCGGTGGAGCTGGCTGCTGAGCGCAGAGGTCAACTCGCGGTTGAGCACGGGGTTGGGTGCGGTGGCGTTGATGGATCCGGATAGTTCGGGATCAAGCGCGCTGCGGACGATGATGTCGGTCAGATCATCGAGGGCGATCCAGGAAAACCAGAAGTTGCCATCGCCGAAGCTGCCGCCTAGTCCGGTGGAAAACAGTGCCTTGAGTAGGGGGAGTAGTCCGCCGCCGCCGGAGATGACTGCGCCGGTGCGGATACGTACGACTCGTTTTCCAGCCTTGGCAGCCGGGGTGGTGGCTTCTTCCCAATCGGAAACCACATCAGCGAGGAAGCCTTCGCCGCGATCAGCGCTCTCGTCCAATTCTTCTTCGCCACGATCAGCACCGTAGTAGCCCACCGCTGAGGCAGAGATCATGGTGGACACATCGGGGCTATTGGACACCAATTCCGCCAAGCGGCGGGTGGGCTCGATGCGTGAGTCACGGATGGCCTGTTTATGGCTGTTATTAAAGCGACCATAGATCGGTTCGCCGGCTAGATGAATAAGGACATCAACGCCGGCTAGTAGTTCTGGATCTGGGCTGACGAGATCCCATTCGCGCTGGCCGGGCTTGGGGTTGCCACGAACCAGTTGGATGACCTTATGCCCGGAGGTAGTCAGCTGCGCGCTAAGTGCACGGCCCACCAACCCACGGGAACCGGTGATGGCCACCGTCAGGGGAGTCTCTGGCTGCAGGTGGCTGATGCGCTCTAAGAAGCTGAGGTCATTGATCAGCTGGTGTTGGCGGTAGGCAAACATCGACTTCAGTGCGGCCCCGGGGACTCGGGTATTGACGGTGTCGGTGACCAACGTCCCGTCTGCATGGTCGGCAAATTCATGGACGTGTCGCCAATTAGCCAGCATCTTGATGGGCGCAGACGTACACACGTCGGTAAAGAGGTAGCCACGGCGATAATTAGAAAGGTCATGGCGTGCGATCCACTTTAATCCGGCGGGCATAGCCAGGATCGTGGTTCCATTCGCCAGGCTTTCAGCCTGGGACACCGGGGTGATCGGGGCAAACGGCGGGGTCAGGCGGGCCAGGGCACCTTGACGGCTATGCCAATCCCAGACCTGTGACCTAGTGGCGGGGACGACGTGCTTGGCGCTAAGACTCACGGGTTCGATCCCTTTCGTCGTTGAGATACGCACCCGGTTCAGGGTGCGTGGTGCTAAGATCAGCAGCAGTCTTACAAGCATAGACATCATTCGCCATAGACAGGCATCCTTTAAGTACCGCACAGAGAGGCGGGGAAGGAGGTCACGATGAGTGAAAGCAATGTCCCTGCCACGTCTGTCGAGCTACTTGGCTCCGACGACGTTGCACGCACAGTCGCACGCATCGCGCACCAGATCATCGAGAAGACCGCGTTGGATTCCGCCGACGCGCTGCCGGTTTTGCTCTTGGGCATCCCTTCGGGGGGAGTGCCCTTGGCTGAACGTCTGGCCGCAAAGATCGAGGAATTTTCCGGCGTGGCTGTGCCCGTCGGCGCCCTTGATATCACCCTCTACCGTGATGATTTGGGCTCGAAGCCTCATCGCGCGTTGAAACCCACCACGATTCCCACCGCGGGAATTGATGGTCGCACGGTCGTCTTAGTAGATGACGTGCTCTTTTCCGGTCGCACCATTCGCGCAGCCTTGGATGCCCTGCGCGATATTGGCCGTCCGGAGAACATCCAATTGGCGGTCCTGGTTGACCGGGGTCATCGTCAGCTGCCCATCCGGGCCGATTATGTGGGCAAGAATCTGCCCACCTCACGCTGGGAGGATGTCAGCGTCCTACTCCGGGATATTGATGGCCGTGACGCGGTTGTTTTGTCCCACCCTGAGCACCGGGAGAACAATCGATGAAGCATTTGCTGTCCATCGCGGACTTGAGCCGCGATCAGATCATCGGCTTGATGGATGAGGCCGATCGTTTTCGGGAAGCGCTCGAAGGCCGAGAGATCAAGAAGCTGCCTACCTTGCGCGGCCGGACGATTTACTCGCTGTTTTATGAAAACTCCACCCGCACCCGCTCTTCTTTTGAAACCGCGGGCAAGTGGATGAGCGCCGATGTCATTAACCTTTCGGCGTCGTCTTCTTCGGTGAAAAAGGGTGAATCACTCAAAGACACCGCGATGACCTTGGCCTCAATCGGGGCGGATGCGATCATCATGCGCCACCCATCTTCGGGTGCCGCACAACTGGTAGCCGATTGGGTTGCTCCTAATGGGGTGGGCCCGAGCGTGATTAACGCAGGCGATGGCTCTCATCAGCACCCCACCCAAGCACTATTGGATGCGGTGACCATGCGTCAGCGCATCGGCGATGTCAAGGGTCGCAAGGTCCTCATCGTCGGCGACGTACTGCACTCGCGCGTTGTGCGCTCGAATGTTGATCTGCTCGCTGCGCTAGGCGCCGAGGTGGTCTTGGTTGCTCCGCCGACCTTGTTGCCGGCTGGCGTGGCCAATTGGCCAGTGCGCACTGCCTTGGACTTCGATGCTGAGATCCCGGATGCCGACGTCGTGATGATGTTGCGCGTCCAGACTGAGCGGATGCAGGGCGGGTTTTTCCCCTCCCACCGCGAATACGCGACTTTCTATGGTCTGTCCAAGCAGCGCGCGGCAAAGATGAAACCCGGGGCAATCATCATGCACCCGGGCCCGATGCTGCGCGGCATGGAGATCAATTACGCGGTCGCCGATTATGACAACGCTGCTGTCCTTCAACAGGTCAACAACGGAGTTCACCTGCGCATGGCAGTTTTGTTCACCCTCCTCGTCGGCGAGAATTCCGCCGATCACCAGCCCGTCAAGGAGCACGCATGACCCACACCGATTTTCCGGCAACCGGCCCGCTAGCACCTCCGGCCAAAGGCACCCTCAAGCTTGTCGACGTTCGCCTTTACGGCGAAGGCGAGCCCGTCACCGTCCTGATCGAAGATGGCGTGATCACCTCCGTGGACGCTGACCGAGACACCGAGACTGACCACACGGTCGCGGGGCACGGCGAGGTCCTGCTGCCCGGCCTGGTTGATATTCATGTTCACCTGCGCGAGCCCGGCCGAGAAGACACCGAGACCATCGTCTCCGGTTCCCAGGCTGCCGCCAAGGGTGGATTCACAGCAGTGTTCACCATGGCTAACACCAGCCCGGTCACTGATCAGCCGGTGATTGCTGAATCCGTCTGGTTCAAGAGCCAATACGCCGGTATTTGCGATGTGCACCCCGTCGGCTCGATCACCAAAGGACTGGCGGGCAAAGAGCTCACTGAGTTCGGCATGATGGCCAGCTCCCAGGCTAAGGTTCGGATGTTCTCCGATGACGGCAAGTGCGTGGATAATCCGATGATCATGCGCCGAGCATTGGAATACGCCAAAGGCCAGGACGTGCTGCTGGCTCAGCACTCAGAAGAGCCCCGTTTGACCGAAGGCGCGGTCGCTCATGAGGGCGAGACCGCAGCCAAGTTGGGTCTGCGCGGTTGGCCGCGTGCTGCCGAAGAGTCCATCGTGGCCCGCGATGCACTGCTGGCCCGTGACTACGGCAACCGAGTGCATGTCTGCCATGCCTCGACTACCGGCACCGTCGAGCTGGTTAAGTGGGCCAAGGGCCAAGGCATCCCGATGACTGCTGAGGCCACCCCGCACCATTTGCTGCTGACCGATGAAAAGCTCAACTCCTATGACGGTGTCTATCGGGTCAACCCGCCGCTGCGCGAGGAGCACGACACTCTGGCACTACGTGAGGCACTACTCGAGGGAATCATCGACTGTGTGGCCACTGACCACGCCCCGCATGGTTCGGAGGAAAAGTGCTGCGAGTTTGAGCACGCCCGTCCCGGCATGCTGGGTCTGGAGACTTCTCTAGCGATCATCGCGGAGATCTTCGTACGCTCCGGCCGTGCTGATTGGCGCTGGGTGGCCAAGGTGATGAGTGAACGCCCCGCTGAGATCGTGCGCTTGCCCGGTCATGGTCGGCCGATTGCGGTCGGCGAGCCGGCGAACCTGACGCTTATTGATCCAGGTTCTTCCTGGACTGCACGCGGAGGGGAGATGGCCTCGAAGTCGGAAAATAATCCCTATGAGGGCATGGAATTTGCCACCCGGGTGACCACCACTGTCCTGCGCGGTCGGTTGACCTGTGTGAACGGCATTCCTGCTGAGCCGTTCGAGGCAGCGTAGACTTTCGTATAAGATACAGAGACCTGAATAATATGAATATGTATTCTTCCCGCACTAATCCTGTGAAAGGTGACGCCTTGACGTCCTCCACCCGCCCGAACCGGGTCCCCGCAGTTCTCGTCCTCGCGGACGGTCGTGTATTCCGCGGCTATAGCTTCGGAGCAGCCCGCACCACTTTCGGTGAGGCCGTGTTCACCACCGCCATGACCGGCTACCAGGAGACCATGACTGACCCCTCCTACCACCGGCAGATCGTCGTGGCTACCGCCCCGCAGATCGGTAATACCGGCTGGAACGATGAGGACAGCGAATCCTATGATGAGCGCATCTGGGTCGCCGGCCTAGTCATCCGTGACCTGGCCCACCGCGTATCTAACTGGCGCGCGCAGCGCACCCTGACCGCCGAGATGGAAGCCCAGGATGTCGTGGGCATCCAGGGCGTCGATACGCGTGCATTGGTTCGCCACCTGCGCGACCACGGTGCTATGGGCGCCGGAATCTTTATCGGCGACCAAGCCACCGCTCCGGTGGAAAAACTCGTCGCCGAGGTAGCAGCGCAGCCGTCGATGGCAGGCGCGGATCTCTCCGCTGAGGTCTCCACCGATGTGGTCTATGAGGTACCGGCTCAAGGCGAGCAGAAATACACCATCGTCGCCTATGACTTGGGTATTAAATCCGCCACCCCGAATAACTTTGCCAAGCGCGGCATCCGCAGCATCGTCGTTCCGGCGAACACTCCCTTCGAGGAGTTGGCGCAGTACCACCCAGACGGGGTGTTTTTCTCCAACGGTCCTGGTGACCCGGCGACCGCCGACAAAATGGTGGAGGTGGCCCGCAAGGTCATCGAAGCCAAGATCCCACTGTTTGGTATTTGCTTCGGCAACCAGATCTTGGGCCGCGCACTGGGCCTTGGCACCTTCAAGCTCAAGTTCGGTCACCGCGGTATCAACGTTCCAGTAATCAACAAGGTCACCGGAAAGATCGATATCACCTCTCAGAATCACGGCTTCGCACTTGAGACCCCGGCAGGGGAGAGCTTCGAGACCGATTTCGGCCCGGCTCGAGTGACCCACGTGTGCCTCAACGATCAGACGGTTGAGGGAGTTGCCCTCGATAACGGCATGGCCTTCTCCGTGCAGTACCATCCGGAATCCGCCGCCGGCCCCCACGACGCTAGCCCGCTGTTCGACCAGTTCATCGCCTTGATGGACGAGTCCGCGAAGTAAAGAACCAGGAAGGTACTGAAAAAACTATGCCTAAGCGCAACGACATCAACCACGTCCTGGTCATCGGATCCGGTCCCATCGTCATCGGCCAGGCCTGCGAGTTTGACTACTCCGGCACCCAGGCCTGCCGTGTTCTCAAAGAAGAGGGCCTGCGGGTCAGCCTCATCAACTCCAACCCGGCCACCATCATGACCGACCCGGAGTTTGCCGACCACACCTACGTCGAGCCGATCCAGCCGGAATACATCGAGAAGATCTTCGAAAAGGAGATCGAGCAGGGCCACCCGATCGACGCTGTACTGGCTACCTTGGGCGGACAGACCGCACTCAACGCTGCCATCCAGCTCGATCGCCTGGGCATCCTGGATAAGTTTGGAGTCGAGCTCATCGGCGCTGACATCGATGCCATTGAGCGCGGCGAGGATCGCCAGAAGTTCAAAGACATCGTTGCCTCCGTCGGTGGCGAATCCGCTCGCTCTAACGTCTGCCACAACATGGACGAGGTCCGCGCGACCGTCGAAGAGCTCGGTTGGCCGGTAGTCGTGCGCCCTTCCTTCACCATGGGTGGACTGGGCTCCGGCTTGGCTTATAACGACGAAGACCTCAACCGCATCGCCGGCGGTGGCCTCGCAGCCTCCCCGGAGGCCAACGTCCTGATCGAGGAGTCCATCCTCGGCTGGAAGGAATTTGAGCTCGAGCTCATGCGTGATGGTGATGACAACGTCGTGGTCATCGCCTCCATCGAAAACGTTGACGCCATGGGCGTGCACACCGGTGACTCGGTGACCATCGCCCCGGCGCTGACCCTAACTGACCGCGAGTTCCAGAAACTGCGCGACCTTGGTATCGCGATCATCCGTGCAGTAGGTGTGGACACCGGTGGCTGCAACATCCAGTTCGCCATCAACCCCGTCGATGGCCGGTTGATCACCATCGAGATGAACCCGCGCGTGTCGCGTTCCTCCGCACTGGCTTCGAAGGCCACTGGATTCCCGATTGCCAAGATCGCCGCCAAGCTGGCGATTGGCTACACCTTGGATGAGATCACCAACGACATCACCGGCGTCACCCCGGCCGCGTTCGAGCCGACCTTGGACTACGTCATCGTCAAGGCCCCGCGCTTTGCCTTCGAGAAGTTCCCCGGCGCCGACGACACCCTGACCACCACGATGAAGTCCGTCGGTGAGGCCATGGGTATTGGCCGTAACTACATCTCCGGGCTCAACAAGGTCATGCGCTCGCTCGAGCAAAAGCAGGCTGGTTTCTGGACTAAGCCCGATGAGTTCTTCGCTGGCGAGCGTGCCGGCGACCTCGAGGCGGTCCTGGCTGACCTTAAGCGTCCCACTGAGGGCCGCATGTACGACGTCGAGCTCGCTCTGCGTCTAGGTGCAAGCATCGAGCAAGCTTATGAAGCTTCCTCCATTGACCCTTGGTTCCTGGCTGAGCTCAAAGAGCTCGTCGATTTCCGCCAGATTCTGCAGGATGCTCCTGTGCTCGACGAAGATCTGCTGCGTGAGGCCAAGTACCTGGGCCTGTCCGACGCACAGATCGCGGCTCTGCGCCCAGAGTTCGCCGGAGAGACCGGTGTACGTCGTCTGCGCTGGTCGCTGGGTATTCGCCCGGTGTTCAAGACCGTGGATACCTGTGCCGCCGAGTTCGAAGCGAAGACTCCGTACCACTACTCCGCTTATGAGCTAGACCCTGATGCCGAGTCCGAGGTCGCACCGCAGACCGAAAAAGACAAGGTCATCATTCTCGGCTCCGGCCCTAACCGCATTGGCCAGGGCATCGAGTTCGACTACTCCTGTGTTCACGCCGCACTCGAGCTGTCCCGAGTGGGCTACGAGACCATCATGGTCAACTGCAACCCGGAGACCGTCTCCACTGACTATGACACCGCCGATCGTCTCTACTTTGAGCCGCTGACCTTCGAAGATGTCATGGAGGTCTACCACGCAGAGGCCACCTCCGGCACCGTGGCTGGCGTGATCGTTCAGCTCGGCGGTCAGACTCCGCTGGGTCTGGCTCAGCAGCTGGCTGATGCAGGTGTTCCGGTCGTGGGTACTTCTCCCGAGGCCATCAACCTGGCCGAGGACCGCGGCGAGTTCGGCGAGGTCCTGCGCCTGGCTGAGCTGCCTGCTCCGGCCTTTGGTACGGCTATTTCCTTCGAGCAGGCCCGCGATGTGGCCAATGAGATCGGCTACCCGGTCTTGGTGCGTCCTTCCTATGTTCTGGGTGGACGCGGCATGGAAATCGTCTACGACGAGGCCGCATTGCTCGACTACATTGAGCGCTCCACTGAGCTCAACCCGGAGCACCCAGTCCTGGTTGACCGCTTCCTCGACTCCGCCATCGAGATCGACGTTGACGCCCTGTGCGACGGCGATGATGTCTACCTAGCCGGAGTCATGGAGCATATCGAGGAAGCCGGCATTCACTCCGGCGACTCGGCCTGTGCCTTGCCGCCAATGACGCTTGGTGCGGAAGATATCGAGCAGGTCCGCCGTTCTACCGCGGCACTGGCTCACGGTATCGGTGTCAAGGGTTTGATGAACGTTCAGTTCGCACTCAAGGACGATATTCTCTACGTCATTGAGGCCAACCCGCGCGCCTCGCGTACGGTGCCATTCGTCTCCAAGGCCACTGGTGTGCACCTGGCCAAGGCTGCTTCTCGGATCATGCTCGGCGCTAGCCTGGATGAGCTCAAGGCTGAAGGAATGATCCCCACGGCTTATGACGGTGGCTCGCTGCCGTTGGATCATGCCATCGCGGTCAAGGAAGCAGTCTTGCCTTTCAACCGGTTCCGCCGCCCAGATGGATCCATGCTGGATACCCTGTTGAGCCCGGAGATGAAATCCACCGGTGAAGTCATGGGCCTATCGGACAACTTTGGTGCCGCCTACGCCAAGGCCGAGGCCGCTGCTTTCGGCGAGCTTCCGACCTCTGGCAACGTGTTCGTCTCCGTGGCTAACCGCGACAAGCGCACCCTGATTTTCCCGATCCAGCGCCTCTCGAGCTTGGGCTTTACCATCTTCGCCACTGCCGGAACCGCCGCGATGTTGCGCCGCAATGGCATTGATTGTGAGACCGTCCAAAAGGCCTCCGATGTCCGCGAAGGCGCTGAAGGTGACTCGATCGTCGACCTGATCTTAGGCCGCAAGATCGACTTGATCCTCAACACCCCAGCCGGTTCCGCCGGTGCGCGCCATGATGGCTATGACATCCGCGCAGCCGCCGTGAGCGTTGGCGTGGCACTAGTGACCACCGTTCAGGGTGTCACTGCGGCAGTCCAGGGCATTGAGGCCATGCGCAAGGGCAACCTTGAGGTCCGCGCTTTGCAGGAACTCGATCACTCGGTGGGGCAGTAATAGTGACGTTCGGCCAACAGCTTCTCGACGCCGCCGCTGACCGCGGACGCCTCTGCGTCGGCATCGATCCGCATGCCTCCCTGCTTAAAGCCTGGGGGCTCAGCGATGATGTCGCCGGGTTGGCCGAGTTTAGCCAACGGTGTGTGGAGGCTTTCGCCGACACCGCCGCATTGGTTAAGCCACAGGTTGCCTTCTACGAGCGATTCGGTTCCGCTGGATTCAAGGTGTTGGAAGATACCCTTGCCCAGCTACGCGAGGCAGGTTGCCTCACGGTGGCCGATGCTAAGCGTGGCGATATCGGCTCCACCATGGCCGGCTACGCCCAAGCTTGGCTGGGGGATGATTCCCCCCTTCGGGCTGATGCGGTGACGGTGTCGCCCTATCTAGGTGTGGGGGCGTTGGCTCCCGTATTCGAACTGGCCGAGGCTACTGGTCGGGGAGTGTTCGTGTTGGCTGCTACCTCAAATCCAGAGGCGGTGGTGTTGCAAAACCACCTGGCGCAGGACGGTCGTAGCATCTCCCAGCAAGTAGTCGATGAGTGCGCGGCACTCAATGCCGGGCATGAGGGTGCAGGCAATATTGGTGTGGTCGTGGGAGCGACCTTGTCGTCGGCTCCAGATCTTTCTGCGCTCAATGGCCCGGTGCTGATGCCCGGTGTCGGAGCCCAGGGTGGTTCGGCCGCCGATGTCGACCGAATTGCCTCAGGCGTGGAGCAATTAGCCTTCCCGAATATCTCTCGGGCAGTGCTCTCTGCGGGGCCGGTAGTGGCCGATTTACGGGAGGCAACCCTGGTTGCTGCCCGTGAATTCCCAGGTCGCAGCCTGTGAGCTGATCGGGATCTGTCCTGGTACTTTAGAAATTGCGGGCCGTTGACGTGCTAAAACGGCCCGCTCAATAGGACTGAACTGGCACCGGTGCTAAACTGGTCCAAGTTCAGCAGGCTTAGGTGGTTAAACACATGAGTAGACTGCTGAAATCGGCTGTAAGATTTGGCTGAATTATCCGAATTATCCCCCCCATCTGAACCGGAGGAACCCCGTGGCCCTTCCCAAGTTGACCGACGAGCAGCGCAAGGATGCCCTCGCTAAGGCTGCTGAAGCCCGCAAGACCCGTGCAGAGCTCAAGGAAAAGCTCAAGCGCGGTGGCACCAACCTCAAGGAGGTCTTGGAGCAGGCTCAGACCGATGAGATCATCGGCAAGACCAAGGTCTCGGCCCTGTTGGAAGCCCTTCCCAAGGTCGGCAAGGTCAAGGCTAAGGAGATCATGGAGGAGCTCGAGATCGCCCAGACTCGTCGTCTGCGTGGCCTCGGCGACCGTCAGCGTCGCGCCCTCCTGGAGCGCTTCGGCTTCACCGAGGACTAGAACATGCCCGGCAAAAACTCAACGGGTCGGCTAGTTGTACTGGCTGGCCCCTCCGCCGTAGGCAAGTCCACTGTGGTCCATCGCCTACGCGCTGATGTCGAGCAGCTCTACTTCAGTGTCTCCATGACTACTCGCACGGCACGCCCGGGCGAGGAAGATGGCACTGATTATTTCTTTGTCTCCGTCGAACAGTTCCAGGACAATATTGATCATGGGCGGATGCTCGAATGGGCAGAAATCCACGGTGGCCTGCAACGTTCTGGTACTCCGGCCGCGCCGGTTCAGGAAGCCCTCGCGCAGGGTCGCCCGGTACTAGTCGAGGTTGACCTCGAAGGCGCTCGAAATGTGAAGAAGTCAATGCCAGAGGCAGAGACCGTCTTCTTGGCGCCCCCGTCCTGGGAGGTGCTCGTTGAGCGTTTGACCGGACGCGGGACTGAGACGCAAGAAGTGATCAAACGCCGATTGGAAACCGCTCGCAAGGAGCTGGCTAGCCAAGCAGAGTTTGATCACGTGGTGGTCAATGACAACGTCGATGACGCGGTCAGCGCCATTAGTGCTATCCTGCATGGCACTTCCCTGAAATAAGGTCCCAGGGGCGCGGTCAACTAGTTGGCCTGCGCAGCAACAAGGACCAGAGAATTTTCAACCCACATGAAAAGGTGCAAGTGACCAACGTGAGCAACGAGCAGTCCGCAGCTGTCTTCGATCCGCCGGAGGGCATTACTGCCCCGCCCATCGACCAGCTGTTGGATCGGGTTTCGTCCAAGTACGCCCTGGTGATCTTCGCTGCCAAGCGGGCCCGCCAGATCAATAGCTACTACCAGCAGCACGACGATGGCGTCTTTGAGTTCATCGGCCCGCTGGTGACCCCGGAACCGGGTGAGAAGCCGCTGTCAATCGCATTGCGCGAAATCGACGCTGGCCTGCTCGACCACGAGGAAGGCAACTAGCCTCTCCGCGGCCCATGGCCCACACCCCTTTAGCCCGTGCTTGTCCCACTATGGACATGCGGGCTAAAGGGGTGTTTTCCGTACCTGGCAGTAGAGTCGGGGATCGGGTAGACGTCTTAGAAATTTGCAACCAGGGGAGTTGAGCATGACCAAGCAGCAGCAGTCGCCGCGAAGGATCATCGTTGGAGTATCAGGTGGAATTGCCGCCTATAAGGCGTGCCATCTGGTCCGAGATCTCAAGGAAGCTGGCGATGACGTCCGCGTGGTGCCCACTTCCAATGCGCTCAACTTTGTTGGTGCCGCTACCTTCGAGGCACTCAGTGGGCATCCGGTGGCTACCTCGGTCTATGAAGCAGTCGATCAGGTCCAGCATGTTCGCTTAGGCCAGGAAGCTGATGCGATAGTTATCGCCCCGGCTACCGCTGATCTTATGGCTCGGCTGGTGGCTGGTCGAGCTGATGACCTACTCACTGCCACCGTATTGGTGGCCACCTGTCCGGTGATTGTCGCCCCGGCGATGCATACCGAGATGTGGCTGAATGCGGCAACGCAAGCGAACGTCGATACGCTGCGCAGCCGGGGAATAATCGTGCTGGAGCCAGCCCACGGTCGGCTGACTGGTACTGATACTGGGCCTGGCCGGTTGCCGGAAGCAGGACAGATCGCGCAGCTAGTGCGCGTAGCGCTCGCAGGTCACCGCTTGCCGCATGATTGGGCAGGCCGCACAGTGTTAATCACCGCAGGCGGCACACAGGAGAATCTGGATCCAGTGCGTTTCTTAGGCAATCGTTCTTCTGGGCGCCAAGGATTCGCCTTGGCGGAGATCGCCGCGCACAGGGGTGCGCAGGTGACCATTATCGCGGGAGATACGGAAGATCTTCCGGTGCCCTCCGGTGCGGTAGTAGAGAAGGTGACCTCGGCGCGGGAGATGGCCGCGAGCGTCGATAAGCATGCTGGATCGGCCGATGTGATCATCATGGCCGCGGCAGTGGCGGACTTTCGGCCCAAAGCCCAGGCCGGCGCGAAGTTAAAGAAGGGTGCCGATGATAGCGCCCTTGCCAGCATTGAGCTGGTAGAAAACCCGGATATTTTGGCCACGACGGTCCAGCGACGCAGCGCCGGTGAGCTAGCTGCGTCAACGTTGATTATCGGGTTTGCCGCCGAGACCGGCGATGAGCGGCTTAGTGCGCTAGAGCATGCGCAGGCGAAGTTGGCACGTAAGGGCTGTGACTTATTGATGTGCAACGAAGTCGGCACGGGCAAGGTCTTTGGGCAGTCGCATAATCAAGGTTGGCTATTGGCTGCTGATGGTCGCGTGACGGAGATTCCAGAGGGTTCCAAGCATGCGGTGGCAGCCGAGATCTTGGCTGCAGTAGATGATTTAGCCTCGCTAGATTGACGTTCGTAGACAGCTTGGTCTATATTGGGCGGAGACCTGATTCGGATGTCCAACATTCAACGAAAGAAGCACTCCCTTGGCTGAAGATGCCGCCACCACGACCGTCGCGTTTGACCGCCCCGTGCCGGTCCGCCTATTTACCAGCGAGTCGGTGACCGAAGGCCACCCTGACAAAATCTGCGACGCCATCTCCGATGCGATCCTCGACCAGATTCTCACTGTCGATCCCGGCGCCCGCGTCGCCGTAGAAACTATGGTCACCACCGGCCAGGTCCATGTGGCCGGCGAGGTGCGCACCAGCGGCTACGTCGAGATCCCGCGGCTGGTGCGTCAGACCTTGCGCGATATTGGCTTCATCTCCTCTGATGTTGGCTTCGACGGCACTACTTGTGGCGTCAATATCGCCATTGGTGAGCAGTCCACCGAGATCGGTGAGGGCGTGGATACCTCCCATGAGGTTCGCTCCGGCGGCTCTATTGATGACGATGACCTAGCCGGCGCCGGCGATCAGGGACTCATGTTTGGCTACGCCTCGAATGAAACCGAGGAATACATGCCGTTGCCGATCGCGATTGCGCACCGGCTTTCCCGCCGGCTGAGCCAGGTGCGCAAGGAAAACATCGTGCCCAACCTGCGGCCCGATGGCAAGACCCAGGTCACCTTCGCTTATGACGCTGATGATCGCCCGGTGCGCTTGGATACCATTGTCATCTCCACTCAGCACAGCCCCGAGGTCACCCAGGAATGGTTGGCCGCCGAGCTGCGCAAACACGTGGTGGATTGGGTCGTCGCCGATGCCAAAATCAGCGACATGGTTGATGAAGATTTGACCCTGCTGATTAATCCTTCCGGCTCTTTCGTCCTCGGCGGACCGATGGGCGATGCTGGGCTGACCGGCCGCAAGATTATCGTGGACACCTATGGCGGCATGGCCCGCCACGGCGGCGGTGCCTTCTCCGGCAAGGATCCCTCAAAGGTTGATCGCTCGGCTGCCTACGCCATGCGTTGGGTGGCTAAGAATATCGTCGCCGCCAAACTGGCAGCCCGCGCAGAAGTTCAGGTGGCCTATGCCATCGGTCGCGCCAAGCCCGTCGGTTTGTATGTGGAGACCTTCGGCACGGCTGCGGAGGGGCTCAGTGATGAGGCCATCCAAGGCGCCGTGGAGCGCGTCTTTGATCTGCGCCCGGCCGCAATCATCCGGGATCTGGACCTGTTGCGGCCGATCTACCGGCAGACGGCAGCCTATGGCCACTTCGGCCGCCTCGACTTGGATCTTCCTTGGGAACGCCTAGACCGTATCGACGCCCTCAAGGCCGCCCTGTAGAATTCCTGTCCATGTCTCCAGCCCGCGTCCCCGCCACTGATCGGCCGGTGGCGCGGGTCTTGCCATTATTGGGCCTGCCGCATCTCGACCGGCCCTTCGACTACCTCATTGATGCTGAGCAAGATGAATACGCTGCCTCCGGCGTGCGCGTGCGGATCCGATTTTCCGGCCGGCTGGTCGATGCGGTCATCCTCGAAAGAACCGAGCGTTCTTCCCACGATGGGAACTTAAAGTATCTCGAGCGGGTGATCTCCCCGGATGTGGTCTATCCCGAATCTACCGCCCGGCTTATCGACGCCCTCGCCGCCCGCTATGGCGGCACCCGCTCCGATATCATCCGAGCTGCCGTGCCTTCGCGGCACGCCAAAGCAGAAGAATCTGCCACCGATACTCCCTGGGAAAAACTTGGACCAGTAACTGAGCCCGACCTTTCTGGGTGGTCGGCCTATCAATTCGGCGAGTCCTTTGTAGACGCCGTGGTTGGTGGAGCTTCAGCGCGGGCTGCCTGGCAGATCGCCCCCGGAGATAACTGGGCCCAAGCACTAGCTGGGCTGGCGGTAAAGGTGGTCAAAGACGGCGGGGGAGCACTATTGGTGGTCCCAGACCAGCGAGATGTGGATGCACTGGAATTCGCACTCCGCGAGCTGGTCTCGGCGAAACAAGTCACGACGCTGACTTCTGGGCTGGGACCACAAGCCCGCTACCGGCGCTTTCTCTCCATCCTGCACGGCCAAGGGCGATTGGTGGTGGGTACTCGTTCTGCGGCCTTTGCCCCAGTGGCTGATTTGCGGTTGGCCGTCATCCTGCATGATGGCGATGACAACTTGGTGGATCCGCGGGCTCCCTATATCCACGCCCGAGAGGTCTTGACTACGCGTAGCGCGCTGGAAGGCTGCTCGCTCATCCTGGCCGGGCACACCCGCACCGCAGAATCGCAGCTGCTGGTGGAATCTGGGTGGGCACACGATTTAGTGGCCCCGAGAGAAACCCTGCGCACTAGAATGCCGATGATCCGGGCTGCCGCGGACTCTGAGTTTGAACTGGTTCGTGATCCTCGGGCCGGTTCCGCACGGCTGCCAATGGTGGCTTTCGAAGCGTTGCGGCGTGCGCTTGATCGCGATGAGCCAGCCCTGATTCAGGTCCCGCGAAAGGGCTATGTGCCGACGCTGGCCTGTGGCAACTGCCGCGCTCCAGCACGCTGTCGGCAGTGCAATGGTCCGGTCGGGCTGCCCTCTCACGGTGCGCATCAAGGCGGGGTTCCCACCTGCCGCTGGTGTGGGCGGCCCGATGCCCACTACCGCTGTGGAGAATGCGGCTCAGTCAAGCTGCGCGCAGTGGTCTTAGGTACTGAAAGGACCGCGGAGGAGCTGGGCCGGGCCTTTTCCCAGACCCGAGTCATTTCTTCTGGCGGCAACCGGATCGTGGCAGACGTGGAGAATTCAGCTGCGTTAGTCGTGGCGACACCAGGTGCTGAACCCAGAGTGCTCGGTGGCGCTTATGGGGCGGCCCTGCTGCTTGATACTTGGGCGCTGTTGGGGCGCCAAGATTTGCGGGCCACCGAAGAAGCCTTGGACAAGTGGGCATCAGTGGCCACGTTGGTCTCCCCACACAGCAAAGGTGGGGAAGTAGTAGTCGTTGCTGACCCTGGCCTGCCGGTGGTTCAATCGCTCATTCGTTGGGACATGGTCGGCGCTGCTGCCTTAGAGCTTGCTCAACGCCGGGAAGTGGGCTTCCCGCCGGCAGTACATATGGCGGCAATTGATGGCGCCAATTCCTCCCTCGACATGTTCCTCTCACTGGTAGAGCTGCCCGACAACGCTGAAGTGCTCGGGCCTGTCGACCTGCCCCCCGGGGTCAGCCTGCCCGGAGAATATGATGAGCGCAGATTCGGTCCCGCCCAGCGGATCTTGCTGCGCACTCCGCCAGGTCCTCGTTCCGGACTGGGCTCCGCGCTGCGCGCAGCAGCTATTGCGCGTGCCGGACACAAGGACAATCTGCCTTTGCGGATTCAGGTGGACCCGATTCAGATCGGGTGATCGAAGTTCTCGGTTGAGGGCCAGTTGAGTTTTATTGGGACTACATCCGTTAGCTGCACCTACTGAATCGCGAGACAACTAAAAAAGATCATTCTTGCATAACTGCAACCGTACTAACTATAGGATTTATAATTTGTCTACTTTCTGCTATTTATAGCGTTCGGAAAGGCAAAACTCGCGAGGTTTTTTAAAATCCTTAGTGGCGCTTTTTTCACTATTCCAGTAGTCGCCCTTGCAATCTATGCTTCTAGGCATTCAAGTATTGACATATCTACTACGTCCTTAGCGTTGGTCTGCGCGTATACATTCATTCTTTCCCTATTTGTACAATTTATTGCCAAGAAAAAATGATGATTTTCCGCAATCAATGAGATAAATGTATGGGCCTTGGATTGTCTTTACCCGTTTCCTACCTAAAAAAAGGAAGCGAGATGCTGGTTTCAATGTGTCCACCACCAGGGGGTCAGCCCCGAGGCCAACCAGCACGGTTATTGGACATGGAAGGCCCCCTTCCAGATTGTGCGGAAGACCTGAATGATTGCGATATCTGCCACGTGGTGGCTTGTGTAGTCGGTGGTGGCATTAATATCGAAAAACTGAGCATTCTGGGCAGAGCTCATCACCGCAATAGTAGTGGCCACCGTGATCGTTCCGGAAGGCTCGGAAACCTAGATAGGGACCCACTATCTGGGAGAGGGGGTTGGATGCTGTCTGATGGAGGTTGCCTCCAGCTCAGTGATTTACCGCTCCAGAACTAGTCTGTTGGGGTGAAAATCTGAGCGAGACTAGGTGGGAAAGCTGCCGGTGCATCGCCGCCAAACAGCGAACAATTGGCGCATTTGGGCGGTAGCCCGTGACCGGGGCAGGAGTATCTGACCGGGGCAGTAGACTTGTGCTCAACCTCAAACGATGAAGGAGTCCGCACGCCCCATGACTGTCCGTGAAATCCGCCTATTCGGCGACCCCGTCCTCACTACCAGGTCTGACGAGATCACCGTATTCGACGACGCTTTATCCATCCTCGTCGAGGACATGCTCGAAACCATGGACGAGGCTGGGGGCGTAGGCCTGGCGGCTAACCAGATCGGAATCACCCGACGGGTGTTTGTCTATGACTGCAGCCACGTCGAAGACGGACTCCGCGGCCACATCATCAATCCGGTGTGGGAAGAGATTGAAGAAACCACCCAGAGTGGCCCCGAAGGATGTTTGTCTATCCCGGATGTCACCGAAGAGACCGTCCGTTTTGAAACGGTCCGCGTGAGTGGTCGAGATTGCAAGGGGAACCCGATCTCGATGGTTGCCTCCGGACTGATGTCTCGCTGCATCCAGCATGAAAGTGACCATTTGGATGGCGTGCTCTTTCTCAAACGCCTCGATCCGCAGCGCCGCAAGGCCGTCATGGCCGGTATTCGCACCGCCGACTGGTTCAATAACCCCAGCTAGGAGCCTTCATTATGCGTTTGATCTTTGCCGGTACTCCGGAACCCGCAGTCGTAGCACTGCGTAGACTCATCGATAGTGAACACGAGATCCTTGCCGTGATCACTCGGCCCGACGCCCGACGCGGGCGGGGGCGAACGCTCCACCCCTCACCTGTTTCTGCTCTCGCGCAGGAACACGGCATCGAAGTCCTCACCCCGAGCACCCTCAAAGCTGGGACCGAGGATGGGGAAGCTCTTCGTGCGCGGCTCATAGAGCTGGCGCCGGAAGCTATCCCGGTGGTGGCTTATGGCAACTTGGTCCCGCCAGACTTATTGGATGCGCCCACCCACGGTTGGGTCAATCTACATTTCTCGCTCTTGCCGGCTTGGCGCGGTGCGGCACCAGTGCAGGCCTCAATCAAAGCCGGGGACGATATCACCGGAGCTTCCGCTTTCCGCATTGAAGAGGGACTAGACACCGGCCCAGTGCTGGGCACTGTCACTGAGACCATCCGTCCGAGTGACACCGCTGATGATCTTTTGACTCGCTTGGCCTATTCCGGGGCAGACCTACTCGTGGCCACGATGGATGGTCTTGAGTCCGGAGAACTGATGGCTCAGCCGCAGACCGGGGAAGCCAGTTACGCGCACAAGATCTCTACCGAGGATGCTCGCGTGGACTGGAACACTCCGGCTTTTGCCGTAGATCGGCATATTCGTGCTCATACTCCAGGCCCGGGTGCGTGGACGATGCTCGGTGATGACCGGATTAAGATCGGTCCGGCCACTATGGTCGACGGAGCATCCGAAGAACTCGTGGAGCTTGACCCCGGCCAACTATTGGTTGATCGGAAGCATGTCCTCGTTGGAACCGGCGCCGGTGTTATTTCACTCGGCAGCGTACAACCCCCAGGTAAGAAGATGATGGCTGCTACTGACTGGGCCCGCGGCAACGCGAGCCTGCAGAGCGGCGAGAAAGTGAGCTTTTCATGAGTGGCGGATTTAGGTCTCGGAGTAAGAAAGGTAGCGACGAGGCAGCCAAGGCCAACAGCCAGCGGCCTTCATCCCCGAAGCGCTCCGCTAGTGGACAGCCACCGCGGAAGGCCTCATCGGCACCGACGCAGCAGCGCAAAGAAAGCGCTCCCAGTTTTGACGCGCCTGGCTTGGATAAACCACGCGTCCTTGCCTACGAGATTCTTACTCGAGTCCGCAAAGATGATGCCTATGCCAACTTGATTCTGCCCAAGGCACTACGCCAGCGGAAGATCATCGAACGAGATGCTGCCTTTACTACCGAAATTACCTACGGCACCTTGCGCACCGTGGGAGTGCTCGATGCCGTGATCGGCAAGTGCTCGTCTCGTCCGGTGAAAAAGATCGCCCCGGAGGTGCTTGATGCCTTGCGTCTAGGCGCTTACCAGCTGCTCTACACCAGGGTTGAGCCACACGCTGCGGTCGATACCACTGTCCGGCTCGTCGAAGCCAGCGGCAATGAAAAGGCCAAGGGCTTTGCCAACGCCATCATGCGCACTATTTCCCGCACTAAGCCGGAGCAGTGGATTGAGCAGCTGACCCCAGATGGTGAAATCGCCGCCGCGGCATTCCGCAACGCTCATCCGCTCTGGATCGCGGAATCCTTCTCCCGAGTATTGGGCCTGGGAGATCTTGAAGAAGCATTGGCCGCGGACTCCGATCGACCCACTGTCCACTTGGTTGCTCGCCCAGGTGAGCTCTCTGCTGAAGAACTGGCATTGATTACCGGGGGAGAAGAAGGCCCATGGTCTCCCTATGCAGTGCGCCTTCCCTCCGGTGACCCAGGTGATTTGGAACCGGTCCAGCAGGGATTGGCCTCAGTCCAGGATGAAGGCTCCCAGCTGGTGGCCCGTTCCGTGGTCGAGGCCCCAGTGGAAGGCACAGACAATGGCCGTTGGCTCGACTTGTGTGCTGGCCCCGGTGGAAAGGCAGCCCTCATTGGTGCGCTAGCCGGGATCGATGGGGCGCATCTCGACGCCGTCGAATCCTCGAAGCACCGCGCAAAGCTGGTAGAAAACAGCACTCGTGGGCTGCCGGTGACCGTTCGCGTTGCCGATGGTCGCGATCCGGGACTGGATGCAGGATACGATCGCGTCCTAGTTGATGCACCTTGTTCTGGTCTTGGCTCACTGCGTCGTCGGCCAGAAGCTCGGTGGCGCAAGGAAGAATCAGATATTGAAGGTCTCAACCCGCTCCAATTTGAGTTATTGACCAGCGCTTTGAATCTAGTGCGCCCTGGTGGCGTCGTGGTCTATGCCACGTGCTCGCCGGATGTGCGCGAAACCCGGATGATCGTGGACAAAGCAGTGACCGAGCTAGGTGCTGTCGAGATTGATGCCCACGAGCTGGTTGCCCCGATGACCGAGGTTGGCCACCACAAGAGCGTGCAGATGTGGCCTCATCGCCACGGCACTGACGCCATGTTCTTTGCGGTGCTGCGCAAGGCTGAGTCCCAGCAGGCTTGACCCTGCGGCTGGACTGGCTGGCTGGCTGATCCAGCTTTCGAGGCGATCAGCGGCCAGTGAACCGCGGGGAGCGCTTCTCTGCTCGGGCGGCTCGGGATTCTTCGACGTCTTCGGAATGCCAAGCCGCCGCGGAAACCTCAGCTCGGGAAGCCTGGTCAAAGGGGCGGTGCGAGGTACGAGCGAATTCATATTTAAGGTGCCGCATCGTCAACGGCGCCTTGGCTGCGATGAGCTCTGCCAGTGCTAGGCCATCAGCGAACTCGCCTGCCGAGACGGCAAATCCCGAGGACACCGCCTCTTCTGAGCTTAGCGATGCGCCAGTAAAGAGCATCGTGCGAGCCAGCGCACCACCCACCAGGTTTTCTAAAGTCGCGATGGTGACCTCATCGAGAGCGATTGCCACATCCCCAATCGGAACTCGGAATAGCGCAGAATCCGATACCACTCGCAGATCGCAGGCCATTGCTAGTTGAGTACCTGCACCGATGGCTGGCCCATTGATCCACGCGACCACTGGGATGGGCAAAGTCTGGATGGTGCCCAGCATCTCTAAGAGTTTTCCGTAGAAGCCACCGGCGTAGACCCCACCACTAAGGTCCGCTCCAGAGGAAAACACCGTACCTGCGCCCTGCAATAGAACCACTCGAGCACCGTCGGTGACCGCTGTCAGCATGGATTGCTCAATGGCTTCGCACATGGGGATATTAAGACAGTTGCGATTGACATGGCGATTGAGTGTCAACGATCTAATCTGTCCATCGGCTCGGTCTTCAGCCAGTACTAAGGGTTGATCAGCAGGTGCGGTGGTGCCAGACATGATGAGAGTGCTCTTTTCTCGAGGTAGTTTTGGTGACCTTAACTAGTTTTCTGGTCTAGCCTAACGCCTAACACACGAAAGTAGACCCAGGTTGTGCAGTATATTCTGCGCTTACCGAGGACCACGCTGATCGGCTTTCTGTACTTGCTACTAGCCAGCTCTTTTCTAGTGGCAATTGACCATCGGAACACCCCATGCTGCCGGGTACACTCAAATACATGGCTACCCCGATTCTTTCACCTTCGATTCTTGCTGCCGATTTCTCCCGACTTGGCGAGCAGGTCCGCGCTGTCGCCAATGCTGACTGGATTCACGTGGACATCATGGACGGACATTTCGTCCCGAATCTCTCCTTCGGACCGGATATCACCAAAACCGTGGATAAGGTCACAGATCAGGTGCTTGATGTGCACTTGATGATTGAGAACCCAGAGCAGTGGGTCGATTCCTATATTGATGCTGGCGCGGATTGCGTAATCTTCCACGTCGAGGCCACTGAGGACCATGTCGCCTTGGCTAAGCATCTTCGTAATAAAGGTGTGCGTGCTGGTTTCTCCCTCAAGCCTGGCACCCCGATTGAGCCCTACCTGGCGGATCTTGCCCACTTTGATCTCGTCTTGGTCATGAGCGTTGAGCCGGGCTTTGGCGGGCAGTCTTTCATGCCGGATCAGCTGGAGAAAGTTCGTATCTTGCGTGAGGCCATTGATACCAACGGGTTGGATATCCTGATCGAAATTGACGGCGGTATCTCTGAGAAGACCATCGAGTCTGCGGCACAGGCTGGTTGTGACGCTTTCGTCGCCGGTTCTGCGGTCTATGGCAAGCCCGATCCGGCTGCCGCCGTGGAGGAACTTCGCCGCCTAGCTAGCGTCTAACTATGGATGATCGCATCGGCCAAGCTCTGGCAGCAGCAATAGCCGCCGGGGACCAGGTGCGTGGCACCACTAGCCCGAATCCTCCGGTGGGTGCTGCGATTATCTCTGCGGCCGGGGAGCTGGTCGGAGTGGGTGGTACTCAGCCTGCCGGTGGCGCACATGCAGAGATCATGGCGCTGGCGGCAGCCGGTGAACGAACCAGGGGAGGCGTCGCCGTCGTCACGCTGGAGCCCTGTAACCATCGTGGCCGCACCGGTCCCTGTTCACATGCCTTGGTTGAGGCTGGGATTCGGCAAGTGCACTATGTTCACTCCGATCCCAACGCACAGGCGGCCGGTGGTGCTGAGTACTTGCGTGATCACGGTGTCGAGGTTGTCCAACTGTCGACCACCGTGCCCGCATTAAAGTCGTGGTTGAGCGCATTGCGCCTAGGCCGGCCGCATGTGACATTAAAGTTTGCACAGACTCTCGACGGATTTACCGCTGCTTCTGACGGCAGCAGTCAGTGGATTACTGGAGAACACTCACGACGAGACGTGCACCGAGATCGGTTGCACCGGGACGCGATCATTATCGGCACTGGGACCGCTCTGGCAGATAATCCTTCGTTGACCGCCAGGCTCGATGAGGCGACTCCCCCTGAGCGTCAGCCGCGGCGAGTCGTCATTGGGACCAGGGATCTAAGCGGATATGCCGAGAATCTGCACCGGCTCGGTTTTGAACAATATCCGGAAATTTCTGTGGCGATGGCGGCGTTGTGGGATAAAGGTGACCGAGACATTTTGGTCGAGGGCGGCGCCGGATTGGCTTCCGGATTCATTGAAGAAGGCGTAGTTGATACCGTGCGTGCCTACCTGGCACCGATGCTGCTTGGCGACGGCCGCGGGATACTCTCTCGGGCGGTCGGCCAAACGCTTGTCGACGCCGCTCGCTTCCATCTCGATGATGTCTCCAGGCTGGGCGAAGACGTCCTGCTCGAGTTTTCTAGAAAGGACTAATTACCACCATGTTCACCGGCCTAGTCGAGGAAATCGGCGCAGTCTCCGCGCTGGAACCACAGGGGGATGCCCTCCGATTGAGTATTGATGCCAGTACTGTTCTCAGCGATGTTGCGCTCGGAGATTCCATTGCAGTCAATGGCGTGTGCTTGACTGTGGTGGAATTTACTCCGGATTCCTTCCTAGCGGATGTCATGCAGGAATCGCTCGATCGGAGCAGTTTGGGACACTTGGTGGTGGGCTCTCCGGTCAACCTTGAGCGCGCCATGAAGGTGGGCGCCAGGCTGGGTGGCCACATCATGCAAGGGCATGTCGATGGCACTGCAGAGCTGATTTCTAGGACTTCTTCGGAGCATTGGGATGTCCTCAGGTTTAGCCTTCCAGTGGAAGTGGATCGCTATGTCGTGGAGAAGGGCTCCATTGCAGTCAATGGCACGTCCTTGACTGTTTCGGCCGTGGGGGATGGCTGGTTCGAGGTTTCCCTGATCCCGACCACCTTGGAAGAGACCACCCATGGCCAGCTGAAGCATGGTGATGTCGTCAACCTGGAAGTCGATGTATTAGCTAAGTATGTCGAGAAGATGCTCGCTGGAAGGGCCGACGATGACCAGTGGGGGGCCAAGGGCTAAGGTGACCAACGTGAGTGACGATTCCGTGGACCCCAAGGGCAGCCTCCGACTCGACAGCGTGGAGCAGGCAATCTCCGACATCGCGGCTGGTAAAGCCGTGGTCGTCGTCGACGATGAAGATCGTGAGAATGAGGGTGACCTCATCTTCGCAGCCGAGTTAGCAACCCCTGAGCTGGTGGCCTTTATGGTCCGCTACAGTTCCGGCTATATCTGCGCCCCGCTAACTAGCGCCGATTGTGATCGCCTCGATCTGCCTCCGATGGTGGCTAACAACGAAGACACCAGGCATACCGCCTACACCGTGACCGTTGATGCGGCGACTGGCTCGACCGGCATTTCTGCTACCTCCCGCTGTGAGACCATCCGCCGCTTGGCAGATCCCAGCACCGGTCGCAAAGACTTCACCCGGCCGGGACACGTTGTTCCGTTACGTGCTGTTGCCGGCGGTGTGCTGGCTCGCGATGGGCATACCGAGGCGTCCATCGATCTGACCCGCTTGGCTGGTTTGCGTCCAGCCGGAGTGCTCTGCGAGATCGTCTCCGAAGAAGATCCCACCGATATGGCCCGCGGCCCAGAGCTGCGGAGATTCGCCGATGAGCATGGCTTGAGCATGATTTCCATCGAGCAATTGATCGCCTACCGGCGACGCACTGAGCGTCAGGTTAAGCGCGTCGTCGAAACCCGTATGCCCACCTCCTTCGGCTATTTCCGGATGTATGGCTACGAGCACTCAATCCATAACAATGATTTGGTGGCGCTAGTGGTAGGTGATGTCACCAGTGCTGATGAGGTTCTTGTCCGAATCCACTCGGAGTGCCTCACCGGTGACGTATTCGGCTCCCATCGCTGCGATTGCGGTCCTCAGCTGCATGAATCTATGCGTTTGGTCCAAGAAGCTGGCCGCGGAATCATCATCTACCTCCGTGGTCACGAAGGCCGGGGAATCGGGCTCTTGTCTAAGCTCAAGGCTTATCGGCTACAAGACAGCGGTCTCGATACCGTCGATGCCAATCTAGAGCAGGGACTTCCTGCTGATTCTCGTGAATACTCCGCCGCCGGGCAGATCCTCGACGATCTGGGCGTGACCTCGCTATCATTATTGACCAATAATCCCGCCAAATGCAGTGCTTTAGCTGAACTCGGGGTTGAGGTTGTCGGGCGAGTCCCCGTTTTAGTGGAACCGAACCGGGAAAATATCCGTTATCTGCGCACCAAGCGTGACCGGATGGGGCACGACCTGCCAGCACTGGACCAATGGGATGCTGATCACCCCGAGGGAGAGCCGAAATGAGCAAAGAAGGCCTGCCTGGAATGGGGAAGTTGGACGCCTCTGGGCTCAGCGTGGCAGTAGTTACTGCTCGTTGGAACACCGAGATCTGCGAACAGATGCGTATCCGAGCGGTAGAGACTGCCAACGAATTTGGAGTCTCGACAGTCACTGAGGTCCATGTCACCGGCGCTCTAGAGCTGCCAGTGCTGGTCCAAGAGCTGGCACGTACTCATGATGCCGTCGTGGCACTAGGATGCGTCATTCGCGGTGGCACCCCCCACTTTGACTACGTGTGTGACTCAGTCACCGCAGGTCTAACTCGCATTGCTTTGGATGCTGCCACCCCCGTGGGCAATGGAGTACTCACTACCAATGACCAGCAGCAGGCCATTGACCGCGCCGGTTTTTCGGACTCGGTAGAAGATAAGGGTGCAGAGGCCATGACCGCCGCGCTCGACGCCGCCTTGACCATTAGATCGATCCGCTCAACCTGCGGTTAGAATGAGTATCACTGCCGCTAACCGCCGTGGACAACATGAAAGATAACGCCGTGGACGCCGAGAATAATTCCCGTAAGTCGCTGACTGATCAAGAGCTAGCCGTCTATAACGCGCTAGATCCCCACGCGGTGACCACCACCCAGCCATGGGAGTTTGAGGTTCGTTCCCGGTACCTGCGCAAGATCGCCTGGATTTGCGTGGTCGTGGTCATGGTTATCCACCTGTTTATGGGCGCAGTGGTGGACGTAGAGTTCACCGGTGCCGCTGTAACCACTATCGATAAGTTCGCTTTTCCTCTAGTTGGTGTGGTCATCTCGGTCTTGGCCTACCTTTCCTTCACTCGACCTCGCGTCCGCGCCAATTCCGATGGAGTGGAAGTCCGCAACATTGTCGGCACTCGCTTTTACCCCTGGACGGTCATCTATGGCCTATCCTTCCCGCAGGGCTCGCGCATGGCTCGGCTAGAGCTGCCCGAATTCGAGTACGTTCCGATGTGGGCGATCCAGGCCGGCGACGGTCAATCCGCTATTAGCGCAGTCTCTGAGTTCCGTGAGCTCGAGGCCGCCTACATGCCGCAGGACTAATCCTTGGCAGACCCAAGCACGTACCGCCCAGCACCCGGGGCCATCCCTACGGATCCGGGAGTCTATAAATTTCGGGATGAGCACCGACGAGTGATCTACGTCGGCAAAGCCAAGAATCTGCGTTCCCGGCTCTCAAATTACTTCCAGGACGTCAGCGTCCTGCATCCGCGCACTCGCCAGATGGTCTTGACTGCGGCGGCCGTCGAATGGACGGTAGTCTCCAGCGAGGTTGAGGCACTCCAGCTGGAATACACCTGGATTAAAAAGTTTGATCCACGCTTCAATGTCAAGTATCGCGATGATAAGACCTATCCGCTATTGGCAGTGTCCACGGGGGAGACTATCCCGCGGGCTTTCTTTTTCCGTGGGCCACGACGTCGTGGCGTCCGCTATTTTGGTCCCTATTCCCATGCGTGGGCCATCCGCGAGACTCTTGACCTGTTGATCCGAGTCTTTCCCATGCGGACCTGTGCCAAGGGCGTATTCAACCGGCACGAATACCTCGGACGCCCCTGTTTGCTTGGCTACATCGATAAATGTTCAGCGCCGTGCGTGGGGAGGGTCAGCCCGGAAGAGCATCGGGAGATCGTCAACGGATTCGTCTCCTTTATGGGCGGGCGCACCGATCCGGTTCAACGGCAACTGACTTCGGAGATGGAGCAGGCCGCCGAGGAGCTCGACTTTGAACGCGCGGCTCGGCTGCGCGATGATCTGGCCGCCATCACAAAGGTCATGGAACAGCAATCGGTAGTGCTAGGAGATGGAACCGACGCCGACATTATCGCCGTGTCCACCGACCAACTCGAGGCCGCCGTGCAGGTCTTCCATGTCCGTGGTGGAAGAATTCGTGGGCAGCGCGGCTGGGTAGTAGAAAAATCCGGTGACCATGCCGATTCTGCTTGGAGCGATCAAGATGGCCAAGATGAGCAGGATCCGGCGCTGCCGGCGATCATGCAGAGCTTCTTGGTCCAGTTTTACGGGGATGCCGTAGAGCGTGCCCAGCTGGAAGAGCAAGATGAGCAGGAAAAGCTGCAACGACGGGGTGTCGATAAGCTCTCCCACGAATTGACCAAGCCTGGTGCGGTTATCCCGAGGGAGATCCTGGTACAGGTATTGCCGGAGGATCTGACCCAGGTCACCGACCTGATTGCGGGCTTGCGTGGATCAGGGACTGATCTGCGAGTGCCTCAGCGCGGCGACAAGCGGGCGCTGATGGAAACGGTAGAAAAGAATGCGCGCGACGCCCTTCGCCAGCACAAACTCAAACGAGTCGGCGATCTCACTGCCCGTTCCGCAGCGCTGGCAGATATCCAAGAGGCGATAGGCCTAGAGCAAGCCCCTTTGCGCATCGAATGCACTGATATTTCCCATATCCAAGGCACCGATGTCGTGGCTTCCTTGGTGGTTTTCGAAGATGGTTTGCCCACCAAGGCCGATTATCGGCGCTACCGCATCAAGGAAGCTGCGGGAGACGGGCGCTCCGATGACGTAGGTTCCATTGCTGAAGTCACCCGTCGGCGTTTTCTGCGGCACCACCAAGACAAGCGATCGGTGCCCGATGAGCAGGTGCTGGAACAAAGTTTTAGCGATGAGAGCACAGTAGAAGAGATGAGCACCGATCATCGGCGCTTCGCCTACCCACCAAACCTTTATATCGTCGATGGTGGTGCTCCACAGGTCGCTGCGGCTCAGAAGGTGTTCGATGAGCTCGGCATTGTCGATGTCACCCTGGTGGGGTTGGCCAAGCGCCTTGAGGAGATTTGGATACCGGGGGAGGCCGATCCGTTGATTCTGCCGCGTAACTCCCAGGGGCTCTATTTGCTTCAGCAGATTCGCGATGAGGCCCACCGTTTCGCTATCACCTATCACCGCCAGCAGCGTTCCAAGCGCATGCGCGTCTCGGAACTCGACGGAATTTCCGGCCTTGGCGCTAGCCGTAGAACCGAGTTGGTGAAGCACTTCGGATCGGTGAAAAAACTTCGCCTGGCCAGCGTTGAAGAGATCGAACAGGTCGTTGGTTTTGGGCCGAAACTCGCTGCCGCGGTCTATGCCGGCTTACACAAGGAAAGCAGCGGCTAACGCGACTTAGGGGTCGGATCGGTGCCTGCCAGGATAGGATGGGCAGCATGATCGAGAACCCTGAGGGACGCGCCCCAGCCGCCCAGACCAGCTTCACCACACCTCCGGTGTTGATCACCGGCATGTCCGGAGGTGGTCTCAGCTCGGCTGCCCGGGTTCTTGAGGATAAGGGTTTTTTCGTTACCCATAACCTGCCGCCCCAGCTGATACCGGAGTTCCTTGAGCTGTGTGTCAGCGAGGATTCTCCCGTAGACAAAGTCGCTCTAGTTACCGATGTTCGCAGCCGCATGTTCCACGGCAGCTTCAAAGATATCTTGGCAGATTTGAAAGAACGCGGAATTGGCCCGACCGTTCTATTTATGGATGCCCGCGATGACGTTCTCATTCGCCGCTTTGACAGCGTTCGTCGTACCCATCCGCTTCAGGGAAGCGACACCCTTCACCTCGGAATCGATCGGGAGCGTGAGCTGACACTGGAGCTGAAGGCCAACTCGGACATCATCATTGACACCTCCAACCTGTCGGTGCATGACTTAAGGCGAGCCATCGAGGCTTCATTCGGCAATATGGCGCATAACCGGCAACATGTGACCATTGAGTCTTTTGGTTTCAAGCATGGCGCCCCCCGCGATGCCGATTTGATGATCGACGTCCGCTTCATTGCTAATCCTTATTGGGTTCCTGAGCTGCGTGGGTTCCGTGGGATCGACGCCCCAGTTTCTGACTACGTACTTTCTCGGGATGGCGTGGGGCTATTCATCGACAATTTCATCACGATGTTTGCCTCCATGCTTGAGGGTTATCAGCACGAAGGCAAGAGCTTTATTACCATCGCCGTCGGCTGCACTGGAGGTCACCATCGCTCGGTCGCCGTCTCTGAAGAGATCGGTCGCCGCCTGAATGCAGTAGGCGATACCGACGTCAATGTTATCCACCGCGATATCGACCGCAGCTGAAGAATCCACGGAGACTTCGATGAAATTTACTTCGCTGGGAGGAGGCCACGGCCTCTACCAGACACTGGTTGCTGCCAAGCTCAGTGCACCTGATTCTATTACCGCTATCGTGACCGTCGCTGATGATGGCGGATCCTCTGGCCGGATACGCCGCGAGCTGGGAATAATCCCGCCCGGAGATTTACGGATGGCACTAGCTGCCCTAGCCCAGGATGATGAGCACGGCAGCATGTGGGCACAGGCCCTCCAACACCGCTTTGGTGGTACCGGAGCCTTAGCTGGGCATGCGGTGGGGAACCTTCTTATCGCCGGATTGACCAGCGTGCTGGGCAACGAACAAGCTGCCCTGGACACGGTCGGGGAACTGACTCACTCTCAGGGGCGGGTCCTTCCCATGTGTAATCAGCCCCTAGACATTGAGGCAGATGTTTCTGGCCTAGATGATGATCCTCGCGTGATGCGACCGGTTCGCGGCCAAGTCGCCGTAGCCAGCACCCCGGGTGCAGTGCGCCGAGTCCGGTTGCTCCCTGAGCAGCCGGAGGCAAATCCAGATGCGGTCGCAGCGATTCTGGACGCCGATCTGGTCACCCTTGGTCCCGGATCCTGGTTTTCTTCGGTTATTCCACACTTGCTGGTCCCGGGGATTGTCGATGCGCTCAATTCCACCGATGCTTTGAAAGTAGTAGTGCTCAATCTCTCGGCGGAGCCAGGGGAGACCCAAGGTTTTTCTTCCGAGCGTCATTTGCACATGCTCAGCCAGCATGCCCCCTCGTTGAGAGTGGATCGGATCCTTGTCGATGGTCATATTCTGCCCAGTAGTACTGAGCGAAGGTACCTCGAAAGAGCTGCTCAATCGCTGGGTGCCGAGGTGATTTTTGATCAGGTTCGCCAGCGAAATGAGACGGGACAAGCCAGCAACCTGCATGATCCTGCACGACTTTCTGAAGCGATTTCGGCGATCTACCAGTCTGCTCGGCTGGCCGACTAAACTATCTCGGATGCAAAACTCTCAATCAGGAAGGCAGTCGAATCCGTGACATTGACCGCTAGAGTCAAGGACGAACTCGCCAGGACGGCGCCTCCCCGGCAATCGCAGCGCGCAGCAGAGACAGCTGCGCTGCTGCGCTTTGCTGGGCAGATGGAAATAATCGCTGGCCGCGTGGTCATCGAGGTTGAAGTCGATCGCGCAGATGTGGCCCGACGGTTGAGTAACTCTTTGGCCGAGCTTTATGGAGTCAAAGTACATTCCCACATCATCGGACCCGGGGGGATGAGCAAGAGCTCCCGTCATCTGCTTAGGGTCAACGAAGGCGCTGATGAAGTCTGTCGAAGGCTTGGCCTGGTGACCCGTTCTGGCCACCGAGTGGTAGGTCTGCCTCCGCAGGTCATTGGCGGTACCGTAGCGGACAACGAGGCTGCGTGGCGAGGCGCATTCATGGCTCATGGGTTGTTAACTGAGCCTGGCCGTTCCTCAGCGTTGGAGGTTGTTTGCCCCTGCCAAGAGGCAGCCTTGGCGTTGGTGGGCTGTGCCCGGCGGTTGGGAATCACTGCCAAGACCAAGGAAACTCGGGGAGCAGATCGAGTAGTTATCCGAGATGGCGATGCTATCGGTGCCTTGTTGACTCGGATGGGTGCTCAGCAAGTGCGCCTGGAATGGGAGGACAAGCGCATGCGCCGCGAAGTTCGATCCTCTGCTAACCGGTTGGCCAACTTTGATGACGCCAACTTAAGGCGTTCAGCCCGTGCAGCCATTGCCGCTGCAGCCAGGGTGGAGCGCGCTATGCATATTCTCGGCGACGATGTTCCGGAGCATCTGGCAGAGGCTGGTCAACTCCGCGTCCAGCATCGTCAGGCATCCCTGGAAGAACTCGGTCGGCTGGCCGACCCGCAGATGACCAAGGATGCGGTGGCCGGGCGAATCAGAAGATTGTTGTCGATGGCTGACAAGCGGGCGCGGGAACTAGGTATCTCGGATACTGGGGAAGCGGTCACCGAAGACCTGCTTGATGATGCGTAGATTTTAATTCAGGAACCCATTGTGCGGTATCCCACAATGGGACCTAAGAGTGACATTTGGGGGTGGGTGAGGGAGTCTGCCTACAGTTTTTGCCGACCAACTGGCCAGGATCTCCCCGTGAAGGGGCTGAATTAGCCCTGATAAGGGCCATTTCGGAACTGAGTGCGGGGATAGCAAAAAGATCTGGTCAATAACGGGCAAAGATAGACAGGAAGCAATGTTTGAGTGGTCACTGCAAGGTGGGCTGACTCTCGCTAAACTGAGTAACGAACGACCATGATCACCGTCTTAGGACAGACCGTCTTTAGACTGATCGAGATCGCTTTCGGACACGTTTACTCAAGCCCTAGGAGATTATTGTGACCACCCGCGTTGGCATCAACGGCTTCGGCCGTATCGGCCGTAACTTCTACCGCGCAGTCATGGAGCGCAGCGAGAACATCGAGATCGTCGCGGTCAATGATCTGACCGACAACAAGACCCTCTCCACTCTGCTGAAGTACGACTCCATTCTCGGCAAGATCGACCAAGACTTCGAGTACGACGAAGAATCGATCACCATCGGTGGCAAGCGCATCGCCGTTTCTGCTGAGCGCGACCCGAAGAACCTGGACTGGGCCGCCCACAACGTCGACATCGTCATTGAGTCCACCGGCTTCTTCACCAATGCTGAAGCAGCTAAGGCTCACGTCGAGGCAGGTGCCAAGAAGGTCATCATCTCGGCTCCGGCCAAGAATGAGGACGCCACCTTCGTCTACGGCGTCAACCACCAGGACTACGACCCGGAGAACCACACCGTCATCTCCGCCGCATCCTGCACCACCAACTGCTTGGCCCCGATGGCCAAGGTCTTGGACGAGAAGATTGGCATCGAGCGTGGTCTGATGACCACCATCCACGCCTACACCGGTGACCAGCGCCTGCATGACGCACCGCACTCCGATCTTCGTCGCGCCCGCGCAGCCGCAGTCAACATCGTCCCGACCTCCACTGGTGCTGCCGCTGCCGTCGCCCTCGTGCTCCCGCAGCTTAAGGGCAAGCTCGATGGCTACGCACTGCGCGTTCCGGTCATCACCGGTTCCGCCACCGACCTGACCTTCACTGCTAGCCGCGAGACCACCGTCGAAGAGGTCAACGCTTTCATCAAGGAAGCCGCCACCGGCGAGTTCGGCGAGACCCTGGCCTACACCGAAGATCCGATCGTCTCTACCGACATCGTCAAGGATCCCCATGGCTCCATCTTCGACGCTGGCCTGACCAAGGTCATCGGCGATCAGGTCAAGGTCGTTTCCTGGTACGACAACGAGTGGAGCTACACCTGCCAGCTTCTGCGCCTGACCGAGCTGGTCGCTTCTAAGCTCTAATCTCCAATCTCCAGTACTTCCCCCGATGCGTCCTTAAGATAGTAAGAGACGCCCGGCCGGGGGAGTGCCTCCCTGCAGCCCGGGGTGTGCCTCGGCACACGTCGGGCTGTAGGTCTATCCGGACTCTCTGCGGCGCGGGGCAAGCGTCGCCAGGTTTTCACCCGACAACATCAAGGATTCAGTCATGACTGTAAAGACTCTGCAGGATCTCCTCGACGAGGGCGTCGACGGCCGCCACGTGCTCGTCCGTTCCGATTTCAACGTCCCGCTCAACAGCGAGGGCGAGATCACTGATGCCGGACGCATTACCGCTTCGCTGCCGACCTTGCGCGCGCTCGTTGAAGCCGGCGCGAAGGTCATCGTCATGGCTCACCTTGGTCGTCCCAAGGGCGAAGTTAACCCCAAGTTCTCGCTCGCCCCGGTTGCTGAGGCACTGTCTGAAGCACTGGATCAGTATGTGGCACTGGCCGCCGACGTCGTCGGCGAAGATGCCCACGAGCGCGCTAACGGCCTGACCGAGGGCGATGTCCTGCTCTTGGAAAACGTCCGCTTTGATGCTCGTGAGACTTCCAAAGATGAAGCAGCACGCGGCGAGTTCGCCGACCAGCTTGTTGCCTTGGCCGCCGACAACGGCGCCTTCGTCTCTGACGGTTTCGGTGTCGTTCACCGCGCGCAGACTTCGGTCTACGACGTCGCCAAGCGACTGCCTGCCTACGCCGGAACCCTAGTCGAGAAGGAAATCTCGGTTCTGCAGAAGACCGCCACTAATCCGGCCAAGCCTTATGTCGTCATTCTTGGCGGTTCCAAGGTCTCCGACAAGCTCGGCGTGATCGAGGCACTAGCCGGCAAGGCTGACCAGATCATCATTGGTGGCGGCATGTGCTACACCTTCCTGGCAGCTCAGGGCTATAACACCCAGAAGTCTCTCCTGCAGGAAGAGATGATTGATACGTGTAAGGATCTGTTGGAGCGCTTCGGCGACAAGATCATCCTGCCTGTCGACCTCGTGGCTGCAGCAGAGTTCTCGGCCTCCGCCGAGCACAAGATTGTTGCGCTTGATTCCATTCCTGAAGGTTGGCTCTCCCCGGACATCGGACCTGAGTCGGTCACCAAGTTCGCCGAGGTCCTAGCTGCCTCCAAGACCGTGTTCTGGAACGGCCCCATGGGTGTGTTCGAAATGGAGCCCTTTGCTGCCGGTACTGCAGGGGTTGCCCAAGCCATCATCGATGCCACCGCCAACAACGGCTCTTTCTCCGTGGTCGGTGGCGGCGACTCTGCCGCATCGGTTCGAGTGCTTGGTCTCGACGAAGACGGCTTCTCCCACATCTCCACCGGTGGTGGCGCCTCCCTCGAATTCCTCGAAGGCAAGGAACTTCCGGGCGTGTCCGTTCTGGACCGCTAGGTCTCAACCACCCCGCTTGACCTCTACCAAACAAGGAAGTATTTCTCATGGCACGTACCCCGCTTATCGCAGGTAACTGGAAGATGAACCTCGACCACCACCAGGCGATCGCGACCGTCCAGAAGCTGGACTTCGCCCTGCCGAAGGATTGCTACGAGAAGGTCGACGTAGCCGTCACCGTCCCGTTCACCGATATTCGCTCCGTCCAAGCTCTCACTGTGAGCGACAAGATGAAGATCTCCTACGGCGCTCAGGATGTTTCCGAGCACGCCTCAGGTGCCTACACCGGCGAGATCTCTGCTCAGATGCTCGCGAAGCTAGGTTGCACGTGGGTAGTCGTCGGCCACTCTGAGCGTCGCCAGTACCACAATGAGACCGATGCAGTAGTCGCAGCCAAGGCCGCTGCCGTTCTCGCCGAGGGCATGAGCCCGATCGTCTGCGTGGGTGAGCCATTGGAGATCCGCGAAGCTGGCACCCACGTTGACTATGTCACCGAGCAGACCCGTAATTCCTTGGCTGGCCTCGACCCCGAGCAGCTTTCCCGCACCGTTATTGCCTATGAGCCGGTGTGGGCCATCGGTACCGGCAAGGTTGCCTCCGCTGCCGATGCCCAAGAAGTATGCGCCGCTATCCGCGTCCTGCTCCGTGAGCTCGCAGGCGATGAGGTCGCCGATGGTCTCCGTATTCTCTACGGCGGTTCTGTCAAGGATGACTCGGTCGCCGAGCTCATCGGACAGCCAGACGTCGACGGCGGTTTGGTTGGTGGTGCTTCCCTCGACGGAGAAGCCTTCGCCAAGCTCGCAGCCAACGCTGCCTCTGCGGTGGTCTAAACCACTATGACTACTCCCGATCATCTGCAAGAAGACATCCGCTATCTCGGTAGGATCCTCGGCCGGGTGGTCGCGGAGCAAGAAGGCGAAGAGGTCTTCGAGCTTGTTGAACATGCCCGACAGCTGGCCTTCGAGGTCACCCGCGGCAATGCGGACCTCGAGGTGCTGGTAGATCTCTTCCGGGACATCGAGCCGGCCAAGGCCACCCCAGTTATCCGAGCCTTCAGCCACTTTGCACTCATGGCTAATCTGGCAGAGGACATTCACGATGAGGCCAACCGAGAACGCATCCTCGACGAAGGCGGAGCCCCTCAAGACTCCACGCTGGAAGCAACCTGGTCCAAGCTCTCGGAAGCCGGAGTTTCGGCCACCCAGATTGAACATTCACTCAAGGGTGCACTTGTAGCTCCAGTTCTCACAGCACACCCCACTGAAACTCGTCGACGAACTGTCTTCGATGCTCAAAAGCACATCACTGATCTGATGCGAGATCGCCACCAGATCCTGGATGCCGAACCCAATGCACGCACCGAGGCTCGACTAGCCAAGATCGAACAAAATATCGTCCGCCGGATAACCATTCTCTGGCAGACCGCACTGATTCGAGTGGCTCGTCCGCGCATTGAAGACGAGATTGAGGTGGGCTTGCGTTACTATTCGCTCTCTCTGCTTGCAGAGATCCCGACCCTCAACCGAGTGGTGCATGATCGCCTAGAGTCGGAGTTTGGCGCTCAAGACCAGCCTCGGGCGATTGTTCGACCCGGTTCCTGGATTGGCGGAGACCACGATGGCAATCCTTTTGTTACCGCCGGAACCCTTGACTACGCTGCTCGCCGTGCAGCACAAACGGTGTTGAAGCACTACTCCGTCCAATTGCACGCGTTGGAGCATGAGCTAAGCTCCTCCGACCGGATGATCGGGGTAACCGTCGATCTCATTGAGCTCGCCGGTCGCGGTAATAATGATGTCCCCAGCCGGGTTGATGAGCCCTATCGGCGAGCAATCCATGGTGTACGTGGCCGGATTCTCGCCACTACCGCAGCTTTGCTGGGCGAGGATTTCGTCGAAGGTGCGTGGCACCGCAATCACGAGCCCTATGCCACTCCGGAGGAGTTTGACGCGGACCTAGCGATTGTTGATGCCTCACTCCGGGCTTCTCATGATGGGATCATCGCAGATGACCGTCTGACCTCGATCCGCTCAGCGATCGATAGCTTCGGTTTCCACCTTTATTCGATCGATCTGCGGCAGAACTCCGAGAGCTTCGAAAATGTCCTGACTGAGGTATTGGCTACCGCCAGGGTCCATTCGAGCTATTCCACCCTCTCAGAGCAAGAAAAGGTCGAGCTGCTAGCCAACGAGCTGCGCACCCCGCGGCCGTTGGTGCCTCGTGGGTATCGTGATTTCAGCGAGGCCACCCTGCGTGAGCTTGATTTGTTCAGCCAGGCAGCCGATAGTGTTGCCCGCTTCGGCACCGCAATGATTCCGCACCAGATCATCTCGATGGCCACGTCCGTCAGCGATATTCTCGAGCCGATGGTCTTGCTTAAGGAAGTCGGACTCATCCAAGCAAACGGCGATCATCCTACTGGCAGCGTGGACATTATCCCGTTGTTCGAGACGATCGACGACTTGGAAGCCGGCGCTGGGATTCTGCAAGAGCTATGGTCGCTGCCACTCTATCGTTCCTATCTCACCCAGCTGGGAGATATTCAAGAGGTCATGCTTGGATATTCAGACTCGAACAAGGACGGCGGATACTTCGCTGCGAACTGGGCTCTCTACGATGCTGAGACCCAGATCGTCGAAGCCGGTAGGGCAGAGAGCGTAAGACTGCGGCTATTCCACGGCCGCGGAGGCACCGTTGGTCGAGGAGGTGGACCCTCCTATGAGGCAATTCTGGCTCAGCCCCAAGGCGCCGTCGATGGTTCGGTCCGTGTGACCGAACAAGGAGAGATCATCTCCGCCAAATATGGTGCTCCGCGTGCGGCTCGACGCAACCTCGAGGCCTTGGTTTCTTCAACGCTTGAAGCCAGCTTGCTCAACGTCGACGATGTTCCGGACCGGGAGCGCGCCGTCGAAATCATGACGGAGCTGGCTCGGATCAGCCGGGAAAAGTACTCCGCATTGGTCCATGAAGATCCGGGATTTATTCCTTACTTCGTTCAGTCCACGCCTTTGCATGAGATCGGTTCCCTCAATATTGGTTCGCGACCGTCCTCGCGTAAACAAACCTCTGGTGTTGAAGACTTGCGCGCGATTCCCTGGGTGTTGGCCTGGTCGCAGTCCCGTGTCCTGCTTCCAGGATGGTTCGGGGTCGGTACGGCCTTGGAAGAGTGGATCGGAGAGGGCGAGCAGGCTGATGAACGTCGGGCAGAGCTGCGCCATCTCTACGAGACCTGGCCATTTTTCGCTTCGGTGCTCTCGAACATGGCCCAGGTGGTGAGCAAGGCTGGCATGCAGATTTCCGGCCTTTATGCACGGCTGATGGATGATCGCGAGATCGCTGACCGTATCCACGGGGTCATCGTTGATGAGTTCGAGCTGACCAAGCGGATGTTTGCTGAAGTCACTGGCAGCGGTGACTTACTCGCCGATAACCCGATGTTGGCTCGTTCGGTTCGTCGACGCTTCCCGTACCTGCTTCCATTGAATATCATCCAGCTGGAGATGCTGCGACGCCACCGTGCTGGGGACCATCGGGATGCCGTGTCCCGAGGCATTCAGCTGACGATGAATGGACTGGCCACAGCACTTCGCAACTCCGGATAGCGGCTAGGACACCGCCTGCCTGCTACCGGGTAGGTGGTGTACACTGAACCGGAGTTTCACTCTGTCGACGTATAAGGATTCCGCGCCCCATGACTCTCGCTCTTCAGATCATCCTCGTGATCACCTCAGTTTTGATGACGGTGTTCGTGCTCCTGCATAAGGGCAAGGGTGGCGGCCTATCCAGTCTCTTTGGTGGTGGCGTCCAGTCCAACCTTTCAGGTTCCACTGTGGTGGAGAAAAACCTTGACCGCTACACCGTTGTGATGGGCATCATCTGGATCACCTGCATCATTGCACTTAATTTGCTGCAGGCCTTCGGCGCCTAATCTCGCTGAAGCTCAGGCACGGCAAGACTCGAGACCGCGCTCCCGGATAGGGAGTACGCGGTCTCTTTTTCTCTGGCTATTTCTACTTAAGCGGGGAGTTCCCCAGCAGCGTCTTGGCTGAGGTAGAGGACTGTCTCGGGTGCCTGTAGTGCACCAGCAGCTGGCCAATCCGCCGGATCTGCTCCGGCTACGACTTGCGCGGCAGCCTCGGCTTTGTTGGCACCGGAGACCAATAGCCAAACCCGCTGGGCACTAGCTACCGCGGGCAGCGTCAAAGTAACTCGCTGTGCCGGAGGCTTCGGAGAGTCAGTGACCACAACCACCAGCTGCTCGGATTCTGCCACAGCTGAGGTATGGGGAAATAGGGAATTGATATGGCCCTCACCGCCCATGCCTAATAGATGCAGGTCGAAGCCCTCAGGGGCGATGTCCTGGAGAATGCTCGAGTACTCGGCGGCGGGCGCAGTCATATCTTCGCCGGTTAATCCATAGCCGTGGATATGCTCTGGTGGCAGATCTACGTGGTCGAGCAGTGCTACCCGTGCTTGGCGTTCATTGGATTCTGGGTCACTGAGGGCAACATTGCGTTCGTCGCCGAAGAACACGTGTACTCGTGACCAATCGATCTGGCCTTCGTCGAGCTCTCGGATCTTTTCTAGCAAACCAATCCCGGCGCCTCCACCTGTCAGTACGATCCGAGCAACACCATCGCGGTGGCGCCCACCACCAGGCATTTGAAGCTGGCCAAGCAGCTGCATAAGATCCGCTGCTGCCTGATCAACGAGTGTTTCTACAGTGCTGCTTCGATTGATGACGAGCATGTTTTAAGCCTTTTCCTCGATGGTATCTACGCGGTTTAGCCCACGTAAAGCATGGGCGTAGGTCAGATCGGGATCTAGATGGCGCAGTTCTTCCGCAAGACAATCGGCGTCGATACGCACGCTCATGGCGACCAAAGATTCCGGACGGCCAGTGACCTCCACCCGAACCGTGCGGTGATCGAGCACATCGATGGTCACTGGACCAGAAGCCCGGTTCAGGCTCAAAGAACGGATCGGAAACAGCCGGACGTCTTCGGCTGGTTGACATATCTCACGATTAATCCTGATCCCGAGGCAGTCGGCTAACCAACCCGCGGCGATGTCTACCGAGGGAGTATTGGCAGGTCCGGTAATGGTTACCGACTCAATCTCGTCATGGGGATGCTGATCCAGAGAAGAAGCGACGATGCCCCGCCAACCGGTGATCATCGACCAGATCATGTCCGAGTCCCCAGGGGCATAAGCCGCACGTAGCCGCTCCAAAACCTCTGCGCTGGTGCAGCCAGCCTCGCTGGCAGTGCAATGTTCAGCATTAGTAATCCTGCGCTGAGCCAGTTTTCCCAACGGGTGCTTGGACGGTTCCTTCGGTGCCGTAGTGGGCCACCAAGCAACGACCGGGGTGTCTGGTAGCAACAAAGGAGTGACTACCGATTCTAAATGGCCGGTCATCTCACCGGTGATGCGCATGATGACCATCTCGGAAGCCCCGGAATGGCCACCGACCCGAACCTCTGCGTCTAGATGGGACTCCTCATCTGCGGGCCCAGTCAGCAAAACGATGACGCGGGCGGGATGCTCATGGGAGGCATCTCTGGTGACGGAGATGATGTGATCGACGTCGTCATCGAAGGCAGCAACGACAATGAGAGTAAGAACGCGACCGGTGGTCTGCGAGTTATTCTCGCGCGCATCCAACAGACTCGCGGCGATCTTCCTGGTGGTGGTATCCGGGAGACTGATGATCATGATGGCCTTTCCGATTTGGCTAACAAGGTGATGCGGGGCGAGTCGATTAGGGTCGACGCCAAGTGCGGCCGCTACGGGTGAGCATCCGGTCGGCGCCATCTGGCCCCCACGTGCCGGAGGAGTATTCCTCGGGCTGACCTTGGACCGCCCAATATTCTAGGATCGGATCCAGGATTTTCCAGGACAGCTCAACTTCTTCATTGGTGGGAAAGAGGCTGGACTCATCGAGCAAAGCATCCAGGATCAGCCGCTCATAGGCCTCGGGGGATTCCTCGGTGAAGGCCTCGGCGTAGGAGAAGTCCATGTTCACATCGCGGACTTCCATCGTTGATCCCGGAACCTTGGAGCCGAAGCGCATGAGGACGCCTTCATCTGGCTGAACGCGGATGACCACGGCATTGTTGCCTAGCGAAGTGATTTGTCGCTCAGCGAAAGGTTGATGAGGAGCTTGCTTGAACACGATCGCGATCTCAGTGACCCGTCGGCCCAAGCGTTTACCGGTGCGCAGATAGAAAGGCACACCTGCCCAACGCCTGGTATTGACCTGCAGGGTGCAAGCGGCATAGGTCTCGGTGGTGGACTCAGGATCGAATCCTTCTTCCTCACGCAGTCCCTTGACCTGCTCGGATCCCTGCCAACCTGCGGCATATTGTCCCCGAGCGGTGGTTTTGTTCAGTGGATGGACCGGCGAGGTCGCGCGTAGGACCTTGATCTTTTCCGCCTGCAGCTCGGTGGGGTCGAAAGCGGCAGGTTCTTCCATTGCTACTAGTGCTAGCAGCTGGATGAGGTGGTTTTGGATGACGTCGCGCGCAGCGCCAATGCCGTCGTAGTAGCCAGCCCGGCCCCCCAGTCCGAAGTCCTCGGCCATGGTGATCTGGACGTGGTCGACGTAATGGCTATTCCACAGTGGATCAAAAAGCTGGTTGGCAAAACGCAGCGCCAGGATATTCTGGACAGTTTCTTTGCCCAGGTAGTGGTCGATGCGGAACACCGACTCCTCGGGAAAGACAGAGTTGACTACTTGGTTGAGTTCACGAGCAGTGGCGTGGTCGCTACCAAAGGGCTTTTCGATGATCACTCGGCGCCAAGATCGAGGGCTGGCCTCGGCCATCCCGGAGCGCTGCAATTGGTGACAGACCTGGGAGAAATAGTCGGGCGGGACCGAGAGGTATAGCGCCCAGTTTCCGGCGGTACCTCTGGTGGAATCCATCTCCTTGAGAGTTGCTGCGAGCCGGTCGAAAGCATCGTCGTCAAAGGCACCTTCGACAAAATGCATGCCTTCGGCCAGCCGCTCCCAGACATTCTCGCGGAACTTCGTGCGCGCACCCGCCTCCACGGCTGTGCGCACATAGTCCTCGAAATCACACTTGGACCAGGACCTGCGTCCGAAACCAACCAGGGTAAAACCAGCCGGCAACAAACCGCGATTGGCCAAATCATAAATGGCAGGGAGCAGTTTCTTGCGGGCTAGATCCCCAGTGACTCCGAAGATCACCATGCCGGAGGGCCCGGCGATCTGTGGGAGCCGTTTATCGTGGCTATCCCTTAATGGGTTTACCCACTCGGTGGAGGAAGTCGATGGCATATGGGCAGGTCCTTTCGAGAAAGCCTAGACAGGCAGTGTCAGGCTAGCTGAGCTGAGTTTCCATCGAGTCAAGCAGCTCGGTCCAAGAGGCCACGAACTTATCGACGCCCTCCTGCTCCAACACACTGAAAACTTCTTCGATGTCGATGCCGACGCTAGCGAGTCCTGCAAAGACTGCCTCGGCGGCAGCTTCGACGTCGGAGAGGGTATCTCCGTGCAGACCGCCCTCGGAGAGGACGGCGTCGATGGTCGACTCCGGCATGGTGTTGACGGTATCGGGGCCAGCTAGCTCAGAGACATAGAGGGTAGCGGGGTAGTCGGGGTTTTTGACCCCAGTCGAGGCCCACAGCGGACGCTGGAGATTAGCGCCTTCCGGAAGTTCGGCTGAGCCGAACTGCTTAAACAGAGCGTAGGCGCGGTGAGCGTTAGCCACCCCAGCCTTGCCCTTGAGCGCCAATGCCTCATCGGTGCCGATCTCATCGAGTCGACGGTCGATCTCGGTGTCGAGACGGGAGACGAAGAAGGAAGCCACAGAGAAGATGTTGCTGACGTCGTGGCCGTTTGCGGCGGCCTGCTGGATGCCTTCGCGGTAGGCAACCAGCACCTCACGGTAGCGGGACACAGAGAAAATCAACGTCACATTGACGGAGATGCCTTCGGCCAATGCATCGGTGATCGCGGGGATCGACTCGACGGTGGCCGGGATCTTGATCATGACGTTGGGTCGGTCGACGGTGGCCCACAGCTGGCGAGCTTGGGCGATGGTGGCCGCACGGTCAGCGGAGATGCGCGGATCTACCTCGATGGAGACACGGCCATCCTGGCCATGGGAAGAATGGTAAATCTCGGTGAAGATGTCGCAGGCATCGCGAACATCGTCAACGGACATGGCATACACTGCCTCGTCAACGCTGGCGCCTTGATCTTTGAGTTGGCTGATCTGCTTATCGTAGGCAGTGCCCTTGCTCATCGCGGAGGCGAAAATCGAGGGGTTGGTGGTCACGCCGACGATGGACTTGGTGTTGATGACTTCCTGCAGGTTGCCGGAGGTAATCCGGTCCCGGGAGAGGTCATCGAGCCAAGTAGAGGTGCCGAGCGCGGCGAGCTCGTCAATATGGGTCATGAAGTGAGTCCTTTGCGGTGGTTGCTATCGGAAAGCATAGGCGTCCGACTTAGCGGGCGGCGGCGATGCTGTCGTGGGCGGCGGCGACAACGGCTTCGGCGGTGATGCCGAATTCCTCGAACAGCTTCTGATAAGGAGCGGAGGCACCGAAGTGCTCCAAGGAGACGTTGCGGCCTTGAGTGCCAGTCCAGCGGTGCCACGGCATAGCGATGCCGGCCTCGACGGAGACGCGAGCACCCACGGCGGTGGGTAGAACCGACTCGATGTAGTCTGCGTCCTGCTCAGCGAACCACTCCATACAAGGAACGGAGACCACGCGAGTGGCAATGCCCTCGTTTTCTAGGGTCTTGGCAGCGGCAACGGCGAGCTGAACCTCAGAGCCGGTGCCCATGAGGATGACCTCTGGGGTGGCCTTGGATGATTCGACGAGGACATAGGCGCCACGGCGAACACCCTCAGCAGCCTTTTCCTTGGTTCCTTCGAGCACCGGAATATTCTGGCGAGTCAGGGCCAATCCCTTGGGAGACTCGCGGTATTCGAGCGCTGCAGCCCATGCCTGAACAGTCTCGTTGGCATCGGCCGGGCGCAGGATGGACAAGCCCGGAATGGTGCGCAGCGCAGCGAGGGTCTCTACCGGCTGGTGGGTCGGGCCATCTTCGCCCAGCCCGATGGAATCGTGAGTCCACACGTAGTAGACATCAGACTTCATCAATGCGCCGAGACGGACGGCCGGGCGCATGTAGTCAGAGAAGATCAGGAAGGTGCCGCCATAAGCGCGGGTCGGGCCGTGGAGCGCAATGCCGTTGAGGATTGAACCCATGGCATGCTCACGGATACCGAAGTGAAGGTTACGGCCGTAGGGCTCAGCAGACCAGGTATCAGTAGAAATCTCATTGGGGCCGAAAGACGGTGAACCCTTGATAACGGTGTTGTTGGAGCCAGCCAAGTCGGCTGATCCGCCCCATAGTTCCGGCATAGTGGCGCCGAGTGCCTGGAGAGCCGCCTCTGAAGCCTTACGGGTAGCGACCCCCTTCTCATCGGCATCCCAGGAAGGCAGATCGTCGGCGAAACCAGCGGGCAGCTCGCGCGCCACGAGGCGATCGAGCAACTGCTTGCGCTCGGGGTTATTGGCCGCCCAGGCGTCGAAGGATTCCTGCCAGGTGGCGTGCTTGGCTGCGCCACGCTCACACAAGCTACGAGTATGTGCCAGCACCTCATCATCAACCTGGAAGCTCTGCTCAGGATCGAAGCCTAAGACCTCCTTGGTGGCTGCGACCTCTTCTGCGCCGAGGGCAGAACCGTGAGAAGCGCCGGTGTTCTGGGCGTTGGGGGCCGGGTAGGCGATAACGGTGCGTACGCGGATGAAGGTCGGGCGGGAGGTATCGGCCTTGGCGGCGACAACAGCAGCTTCGATAGCTGCGACGTCTTCACCACCATCGATCTCGATGGTCTGCCAGCCGTAGGCGCGGTAGCGGGCCGAAACGTCTTCGGTGAACGCAATCTGGGTGTCATCTTCGATGGAGATGCGGTTGTCATCCCAGAACACGATGAGGTTGCCCAACTGCTGGGTGCCAGCGATGGAAGACGCTTCTGCAGTCACGCCCTCTTGTAGATCACCGTCAGAAGCGATGACGTAGACGAAGTGATCGAAGGGGGACTCGCCAGCCGGGGTCTCCGGATCGAAGAGGCCACGCTCGCGGCGGGCAGCCATAGCCATACCTACGGCTGAGGCCAGACCCTGGCCCAGTGGACCGGTGGTGATTTCCACACCATTGGTGTGCCCGACCTCCGGGTGCCCTGGGGTCAACGCGCCCCAGGTGCGCAGCGCCTGCAGGTCTTCGAGCTCGAGGCCGAATCCACCCAAGTAGAGCTGGATGTACTGGGTCAGGGAGCTGTGCCCACAGGAGAGCACGAAGCGGTCGCGGCCAACCCAGTTGGTGTCAGTGGGATCATGGTTGATGATCCGCTGATAGAGGGTGTAGGCCAACGGTGCCAGCGACATAGCGGTGCCCGGATGCCCGGAACCGCACTTTTGGACTGCATCGGCAGCTAGGACACGGACAGTATCCACTGCGCGGGTATCAACATCGCTCCAGTCGGTGGGGTAGCGACGCTCGGTCAGTGCCTGCAGTTCGGGCGACAAAGTCACAGGAGAATCCTTACTTTAAGGGTCGGGAATAAGTCTATTTCGGGAAACATCGGCGGCCAAGGGCACCGACAGTATTTATCATGGCCCACCTTAGTGCGGATGCTTCAACCGATGGGTGACTGCCCTAGATACCCAGTTCAAGGGTGTACCCATAATCTAGGGGGCCGTGGAAATTGGTTAAAGACGGGCACGGGGTTAGTTAAACCACCATCACGGGACGGCTGATTGCGGTAGGGGTGGGTAGGGCAGGTAGGCTGACAGGGCTTAACCCTGTGTCCCACTCGGCGCCGTGGGATGGTGGGCAACTATCCTGAAATTCAGACTCGACTTATTTTTCAGGCACCTTTTCATCGCGTCTGTGCCGTTAATACCACCCTGCTGCTGGAGGAATCTTCCTTGGAGACAATCAAGGCCTATATTGCGCTGACGAAGCCGAGGGTTATTGAGTTGCTCCTCGTGGCCACGATTCCTGTGATGCTGCAGGCAGAGCGTGGCGAGAGCAACATTTTGTTGATCCTATTAACCGTCATCGGTGGTTGGATGGGTGCGGCCGCGGCCAACACCTTCAACATGGTGGCTGATTCAGATATTGATCAGAAAATGGGGCGTACGAGGGCTAGGCCGCTGGTTCGCCACACCGTCTCAAATCTTCACGCCAGCATTTTTGCTTGGACTTTGCTGACTGTGTCGATCCTCTGGCTGGGTCTGCTGTGTGGCTCTTGGTTAGCTGCCTTTTTCATCGCGCTGACCAACTGGTTCTATATTTTCGTTTACACCAAGTGGCTCAAACGCCGGACCTGGCAGAACATTATTTGGGGCGGTGCCGCAGGATGTATGCCGGTCTTAGTGGGCTGGGCAGTCATCACCGATAATCTCCCCGAGGGAGTTCCTGCTCAATGGTGGCAGGCGATCGTGCTGTTTATGATCATCTTCTTCTGGACCCCGCCGCATACTTGGGCGCTGGCCATGAAGTACAAAGACGATTATGAGCGTGCAGGCGTGCCTATGCTCCCAGTCGTGCGGAAGCCAGTTGCGGTCACCCGTCAGATCGTTTGGTACACGTGGGCCACCGTTATTACCTCGCTATTGCTGGTGCCAGGTGCCTCATGGATCTACCTAGCCGGCGCCTTGATTGGTGGTGTCTACTTCCTCTACATGGCAATTATCTTGCACCGAGGAATAGTCAAGGGAGCTACCGTTAAGCCGCTGAAGCTGTTTATTCTCTCGAATAACTATCTCGCTTTGGTCTTTGTCTCACTCTCGATTGACGCAGTGTTGGGTTGGGAGACCATCGGGGAGATGCTGGGCTGGACTACCACGTTCTTCTGATCAATCAGTGGTGGGTAGTCCAACCCTCCGGTTTCTAGTCCTGCACGCGCAGCACGATTGATCCAGTGGTCCGACGGCCTTGGAGATCTCGGTGCGCCTGTTCAGCGTCTGCTAAGTCGTAGGCGTCAGAGACACGGAAACGTAGCGTACCGTCCACGATCGCTTGAGTTACCGCCTGAGCCCGCATCCGGAATTCGCCCTCACCTGAGGTCCACGCACCAATCGACGGCCGAGTCAAAAAGATCGAGCCATGAGTGTTGAGCAGCTGAGGATCAACCGGTTCGACGGGCCCGGAAGCCGCGCCAAAGAGACAAACGGTGCCTCGAGGGCGCACTGCCTCTAATGATTCGGCAAAGGTGTCCTTTCCGACGCCGTCATAGACCACATCGACGCCCGCGCCATTGTTCCGGCGGCGCACGATCTCTGCGAGGTTATCGGAGTAGCGGAATACCTCAGTAGCACCAGCCTCGATGGCTAGCTTTTCTTTCTCATCGCTGGAGACCACTGAAAACACCCGAACCCCCTTAGCTGCAGCCATCTGGGTAGCCAAGAGGCCAACCCCGCCAGCACCAGCAGTAATCAGGCAGGAGTCTCCCTCTTTGAGGTCATAGACCCCATAGGTGAGGTAGTGGGCGGTAATGCCCTGTAGCAGCATCGAGGCCGCTACTTCGGGGCTGACTCCCTCGGGGACTGCTACCAGCCGTTCACGGGGGACACAGACCTGTTGTGCGTAGGAACCGAACGCGTCGCACCAAGCGACAACAGTACCGACCGCAATATCCCCACGGGGATCATAGGCCACCCGGCCGGTGCCTTCTAGGCCGGGCACGAAGGGCAGCGGTGCGTGATAGACGCCTTCGCGATAGTAGGTGTCGATGAAATTGACCCCGGCCACTTGGACATTAACGAGAACTTCATCCTCGGTGGGTACGGGGGAGTCAATTTCCTGCAAGGAGAGGACCTCAGGGCCCCCAGTGTGAGTAATCTGAATTGCCTTCATGGCATCCAGGCTAGCTACATCTCAGCGCTAGCGGTGGCCTTTTCAGGTTCAGTGGAAACGCGACGGCGGCCATGAGCGTATAGGAAGGCCGAGAAAGCGACCACGACGGAAGACATTGCGATGTGTGCCGGGATGGTCCAGCGCGGGATGCCGAGATTGAATTGAATGACGCCGATGGCCCATTGGATAAGGATCATAGCGATCAAGACCCAGGCGCTGCGCTTGACTGACACAGAGGCTGAGGTCCGGTAGAGCATCCAGACAATGAGCGCAGTGGCAGCCAAATAGATGTACATGCTGGCTGCGTGGATATAGGCCATGGTTTCGATATTGACCTCAAGACGGCCATCCATACCGACGCCATCATCTCCGGCATGGACGCCGGATCCGGTAACCATGGTCCCGGTAGCCAAAACCAAAGACAGCGCCACTGCAGCGGCGACCGTCAGGGAGCGGATACGTTGTGGGAATAGTTGAGTCGGTTGACCATCATCAGGCTCAGCGATACGCATGTAGAGCAGAGCTGCGATCCAGACCAACACCATGGAAGGCAAGAAGTGGATGGCTACTACCCACCACTGCAGGTCCAACAGAACGGAGATGCCGCCGAGTACAGCCTGGAGAATGATCCCCAGGCCCGAGATCAACGCGTAGAGCTTGATCTCACGGCGGCGTCCTGCCTTGATGACGGCGATAAACACGGCCAAAGCAATGGCAGCGAGCACGAAGGTCAACAGGCGGTTGCCGAATTCGATGGCCTGATGGAGCGCAGGAGCCGCGCCCTGAACCGGAACCAGCGAACCCTCATGGCAGTTAGGCCAGGTGTTACAGCCCAAACCGGAGCCAGTTACTCGGACAATTGATCCAGTGACGGTGATCGCGCCTTGGGCCACCAAAAGGATCATCGCGAGTGTTCGTTGCAACCGGACCGAGGGAGTCCTAGTAGCGCGGGTGGAAACAGATGCAGTCTCAGTCACGGCGTCCACCCTACCCGTTCGCGCAGGATAAGCCACCATTCCAGGGCTATCTCAACTGTGGCGCGAGCCACTCATATTCTAAGAACTAAACCGGAACCAGCGAGTAGCAGCGGCAACTGCCGCAACTGACCAACCAAGCAGGACGAGAATCTCCGTCCACGGGACGATACCCTCGAACGATAGCGTTAAACCGGCAGCGAGAGCCACTGACGGGATAGCCGTGTACCAGCCAGCATCGGTAAGTCCTTGGGAGTAGACCACCCAGCCCACCAAGCCGATCAGCACCACCCAAATGAGGTTGGCCAAAGCCAAGACCACTTCGGCACCTAGCGTGCCTCCCATAAGCAGCCCGAGCGCGCTAAAGGCCGCGACTCCGGCAAGCAGTGTTATCGCACCGAGGGCAATGCCGGTGAGGTCTACGCGCCAGCCCAACGCCAGCGCAGCGCCACCCAGCAAGAAGGTCTGGAGCACTGCCATGACCGCAACTGCAATAACCTTTCCGGCAATAATGGTCTCAGCTGGCACCCCAGAGGCGCCGGTGCGTTTGAGCGCTCCGTATCGACGGTCGAAAGCTAGTGCAATGGCTTGTCCGGTAAAACCTGAGCTAGTGGTGGCAATCGCTAGCATCATCGGGAAGATCTCATCGACTCCAGTGTCTTCGCCGAGCAGCGGGATTCGACCGACGATCAGCAGCATTGCCAAGGGAATGACCACGCTGAGCAGCTGTTGCTCGCCGTGGCGAAGAAACAGAATGGTCTCCATTCGGCCTTGGGCAGCCATCATCTTGTGCCTGGGGGCACGCCGAGGAGCGGGGGCGAAGGTGCCAGGTGCGAAACGATTGTTCTCCGGGTTGGTGTGCATCTTCTTCAACTCCTCATATTCCGGCCGGTGATATCGAGGAATACTTCCTCTAGGTTTCGATGGTCGACATCAAGTCTGCGCACCAAGACCCCTTGTTCAGCTGCCGCGGCAGTTAATGCCGCCACCAGATTCGGCGTCGCTGGGGCTGCAACTCGGTAGAAGAGCGGTCGAAGGCACTCAATCTGTGGAGGCTTCGGGCAACGAGCCGCCAACTCGATGTCGGCAATCATGGTGTCGAGTGGACGATCAGTCTCAAAACTCACCCGCGCGGTGGTAGCGCCAACTGAGGTCAATTCTGCGGGAGTACCTTCAGCAAGGATGCTACCGCGATCAATAATGACGATGCGGTCAGCCAGAGCTTCTGCCTCGTCCATGAGGTGGGTGGTGAGAATGACGGTCACCCCATCACGGCGCAATGCATCGACTAGTTCCCACACCACCAATCGTGATTGGGCATCTAGTCCAGCGGTCGGTTCATCCAAAAAGATGAGCTCTGGTCGACTGATTAGCGCGAGAGCAAGGGAGAGTCGTTGTTGCTGACCACCAGACAGACGGCGATAGGTGGTTCGGCGAGCCCCGTCTAGGCCGAGGATGTCAATCAGCCAATCAGGTGAGAGCGGATTATCGTTGTAGGAAGCCGCTAGGTTGAGCATCTCCTCAACTCGGATGCCGGAGTAGGCACCGCCGCCTTGAAGCATGATCCCGATTCGACGACGAACTTGGTCGGGGTGAGTGTTCGGATCGATTCCTAGCACCCGAATGCTCCCGGAAGTGGGGCTAAGAAAGCCCTCACACATTTCGATCGTTGTCGTCTTGCCAGCTCCGTTGGGGCCCAGTAGCGCGAGGATCTCTCCGCGTCGAACATTGAGGGTCAGTCCATTGACGGCGGTGGTCTCGCCAAAGGCTTTGACCACATCGATCAGCTCCAGCACGTAACTGGAGGAATCTGTGGATCCGTCAGAAGTTGTAGACACGATTAATTAGTGTAGGCCAAGAATTCCGCGTCGCCGCAACAGCCACCAACCGCATGTCACCACAAGGAAAAATGCTACCGCCGCGCCCACATAGATAAACGCCACGGTTCCCGGGGTAAGGGATAGTCCGCGGGGAAGGACAAATAGGCTCATCGCTGAGGAATAGACAACCACACCTACCCGGAAAAGCGAGCGGTTTGCCCAGGCCGCAAGCGGGAGAATAGCCCAGAGCATGTACCAAGGGTGGACCACTGGGAAGAGGATGACCAGCACGAACGTCGATACGCCGAGGCCACCAACCGGATGGATGGTGCCCCGGAAGGTAGCAAAAAGCATGCGGACCATGAACAGGGCTGCGATGAGAATGCCTGCGGCCCTAGTGATGGATAGGATTGCTTCGGTGTGATCGCCCAGCCCCAGGATCATGCCAAACCAACCGGAAATGACGCCGATATCTGTGGTCATCGACATCCAACTGCGTATCGACACCGCTCCTCCCTGGCCGGTAACCCAACCTAGGCCGATGCCGGTGGCCACGGTGACTACCGCGATGGTGGCAACAAGGAGAGCAACTTGGACTGTCACCGCCATTGTCAGTGCCACGGCTGGGTGCCGACCACTACGCATGAAGTGGCGAGCAAGATTCATGCCAATGAAACCTAGGGCCAAAAAGCCCGTTACTTTGACCAAGCCGGCACTGGAAATCAGTGCGGCAGAGACCAGAATGAGCCACCACCCACTGCGCAGGGAATGCGGTTGCCCGTTTCGGCCTTCCAGCCTATCCACTCCACGCAACCCAAGCTCTAGGCCCACGAGCATGAGGCCAAGCAGAATCGACTCATTATGTATGCCGCCAACCAGATGCAGAATGGTCAACGGATTGAGCATGCCTAGCCACAGGGCGGCTACGGGGCTGACATGGCAGCGCTGAGCCAATCGACTGATCGCCCACCCGGCGGCGATCAGCCCGAGCAGGGAAACCAACCGGTGTGCGATCACGCCGAGAATGATGGAGTCTCCGGTGATCTGGCTGATTAACGAGGCTAAACCAAGAGCTACTGGCCCATAAGGAGAAGGCGAAGATGACCAGATAAAAGGCACCGAACGGGCGAGCGCATTTTCTGGGCCGAGCAGGTCCACCGGCCCCGCGGAATAGGGATCTAGCCCTTGGGCAACGATGGATCCTTGCGCGAGATAAGAGTAAATGTCTTGGGTAAATACCGGTGCCGTGAACAAAATTGGCAAAACCCAGGCGGCGAAAGTGCGTTTAATCAGGGACGTGCTTACTGCGGCACGTGGTCCTCTACTCATTCGATTGGTGAGGGAGGCTCCGGTGAAAGGTGCCATGAGTACCCAGGCGAACACCAGCAGTCCGACCCCCAACATAACCATCACCGAGGAGCTTTGTAGAAGCCGCGACATGAGCCAACCACCTGGGAATGATTGGTAGGGGTTGCCCACCACTGGGACGGCACCGGCTCCCAATGCTCCGAAGCCAATGAGTAAAGACCCGGTGGTTCCAGTCCATCGCAATACCTGAAAGCGAGTCAGCTCCCTGATCCCGAGGGAGGTGACTTCGCTGTCTTCCCAGTCATTGCGGTGTAGTGAAGCTGACCTAGAACCAGATGGCCCCAGCCTGGGCAGGTCTGAGGTGAGGGCGCGAAAGGGCGCCGAGCGTCTAGGGTCCACAAAGTCATCCTAGCTTTGCTGCGGTGAGTGCCCCCGCGAGCGCGGGTATTTGGTTTTGAGTGGGGTAGTAGATAGCGATTGGTTCCGGTGAATTGTGAACCAAGTTGGACAGCGGGAATGAATTAGGGAACACTTGTGTTGTCGAAAGAACAGGGCCAGTTTTGGTTCAACGACATAGGTGTTTCAACGCAGGTGCGCGAACCATGCTCGGTTTGCACACAATGAGGGAGGTGAAGGCAGTGGTTGATCAACCGCAGTCCCCGGACGGCGACACCCGCCGCCGGATCATGCTGATGCTTTTGAAACATTCTCCGAGTACCGCTTCTGATCTCGCTGAACGGCTGGGAATCTCCCCGGCTGGCATTCGTCGTCACCTTGATATTTTGGTGGCGGAAGGCAGCATCGAGGTTTCAGAACGGCGCTCACGTTCCTCCGTGACTACACATCGCGGTCGGCCAGCTAAAGCTTTTTGCCTCACTGACCAGGGACACGCTCAATTTGGGCACTCCTACGACCAGCTAGCAGGCGAGGCGTTAAATATTCTTCGGGAAACCGGGGGAGATGGCGCCGTCGCTGAAATGGCACGTAGGCGGATGGATCGGATCGTCGAGGGTGTTAGCCCAGCCGACGATGATGAGGATTCCATTCAGCGCACCGTCGGGGAGTTGGCGGATGCGTTTGATCGGCACGGGTACGCTGTCACGGTGACCCGAGCTGGGGCTGGAATCCAGATTTGTCAGCATCACTGTCCGGTGGCCAGCGTTGCCGCAGACCATCCTGAATTATGTGAAGCCGAGCATGCGAAAATCTCCTCAATGGTCGGCCGCCACGTGCAGCCCTTGGCGCTAATCGCCGACGGACACGGAATTTGTACCACCAACATTCCTCTCAAACAGATCAGTCAGACCCCAGAAGAAAGGAGCGGATCATGACCCAGGCCACACAAAATCCCGGTCTAGAGAACCCGATGAATGATGACCAGATCATTGATTCTATCGGTCCGTATAACTACGGCTGGCACGATTCCGACGACGCGGGCGCTTCTGCTCGCCGCGGCCTCAGCGAGGACGTCGTCCGAGATATCTCCGGCAAAAAGAGCGAGCCGCAGTGGATGCTTGACCAACGCCTCAAGGCGTTGAGCATCTTCGACCGCAAGCCCATGCCTACCTGGGGTGCTGATTTGTCGGGTATCCACTTCGACACGATCAAGTACTTCGTGCGTTCCACCGAGGGCCAAGCCAAGTCCTGGGAAGACCTGCCCGAGGATATCCGCAACACCTATGATCGCCTAGGCATCCCGGACGCTGAGAAGCAGCGTCTGGTCGCTGGCGTTGCCGCGCAGTACGAATCCGAGGTCGTCTACCACCAGATCCGCGAGGATCTGGAGGAAAAGGGCGTCATCTTCGTCGATACCGACTCCGCGCTCAAGGAACACGAGGAGCTCTTCAAGGAGTACTTCGGTTCGGTTATTCCAGCCGGCGACAACAAGTTCTCGGCTCTTAATACCGCAGTATGGTCCGGTGGATCTTTCATCTACGTGCCCAAGGGCGTCCACGTGGACATTCCGCTGCAGGCCTACTTCCGCATCAACACCGAAAACATGGGCCAGTTTGAGCGCACGCTGATCATCGTCGATGAAGATGCTTACGTTCACTACGTCGAGGGTTGTACCGCACCGATTTACAAGTCGGACTCCCTGCACTCCGCGGTTGTCGAGATCATCGTGAAAAAGGGCGGCCGCTGCCGCTACACCACGATCCAGAACTGGTCGAACAACGTCTACAACCTGGTAACCAAGCGTGCCAAGGCAGAAGAAGGCGCGACCATGGAATGGGTCGATGGCAATATCGGCTCCAAGGTCACCATGAAGTACCCGGCTGTCTGGATGACCGGCCCCTACGCCAAGGGTGAGGTGCTCTCAGTAGCATTCGCCGGTGAGGGTCAGTTCCAGGACACCGGCGCCAAGATGACGCACATGGCTCCGCATACTTCCTCGAACATCGTCTCCAAGTCGGTGGCTCGCGGCGGTGGACGAGCTGCCTACCGTGGCTTGGTGCAGATCAACGCGAATGCTCATCACTCAACTTCCAATGTTGAGTGTGATGCATTGTTGGTCGACAACATTTCTCGTTCGGATACGTACCCGTACAACGATATCCGCAACGACCACGTGACTCTGGGCCACGAAGCTACGGTCTCCAAGGTCTCTGAGGAGCAGTTGTTCTACCTCATGTCCCGCGGAGTCGCGCAAGAGGAAGCTATGGCGATGATCGTCCGCGGCTTCGTCGAGCCGATTGCCAAGGAACTGCCGATGGAATACGCCCTCGAGCTCAACCGTCTGATTGAACTGCAAATGGAAGGATCGGTGGGCTAGACCGATGACGACCGGAACCATCGACGGCCAGAAGGCCGTCGGCAACGCCACCCCACATAACACCAAGGGCGATCTGTTTAGCTCTTTCGACGTTGAGGACTTTGAGATCCCCAGCGGCCGCGATGAGCTATGGCGTTTCATCGCTCTGCGCCGCATCCGCGGCCTGCACAACGGCACTTTCGCGGAAGTAGTCGAACAAGATATTCAGGTTGACGTTCCTGCCGAAGCTACGGACTCGGTCAATGCTGAGACCCTGGCACCAGGAGATGCGCGCCTTGGCCGCGCTGGCGCACCCGTTGATCGGGTCGCAGCTCAGGCCTGGACTGCTATGCCTTCTGCACAGTACGTCGGTTTCTCCAGCAACTCGGTGACCACCGAGCCAGTCACCGTTACTGTTACCGGTCGTGGCGAAGGAGTCACCTCCTTCGGCGCCACCGTCATTGAGCTAGCTGCGGGCGCGGAAGCCACCGTGGCATTGAACTATCGCGGCTCAGGAACCCACGCTGACAATATTGAGATCGTCATCGGCGACAACGCCCGACTGACCTTGATCGTCGATGCCGATTGGGATGATGACGCTGTCCACCTCTCCGGGCACACCGCCAGCTTGGGCCGTGACTCAGTGCTTCGGCACAACGTTTCCACCTTCGGTGGGCAGATTGTCCGAATCGTCCCGCGAGTGAAATTCACCGCACCCGGCGGCGACGCCGAGCTCCTCGGGGTCTACTTCGCAGATGACGGCCAGTACATTGAAAACCGCCTTTTGGTCGACCACGCCGTCCCCAACTGCCGTTCCAATGTCATGTACAAAGGCGCGCTGCAGGCAGATCCGACTTCGGATAAGCCCGAAGCGCGTACGTGCTGGGTTGGAGATGTGCTCATCCGCTCTAACGCCCTGGGAACAGATACCTACGAGGTCAACCGGAACTTGGTGCTCACCGAGGGCGCTCGCGCAGACACCATTCCGAACCTGGAGATCGAGACCGGGGAAATCTCCGGTGCCGGTCACGCCGCCACCGTTGGTCGTTTCGATAACGACCACGTCTTCTACCTCATGGCCCGTGGTATTCCGGAAGATGAGGCACGTCGCCTGATCATCCACGGCTTCTTCTCCGAGGTCATCAACCGTATTCCGGTCGAGTCCATCCGTGAGGAACTTGAGCGACGCATCACTGCCGAGCTCGAATCCGTCCACGTCTGACGCACCCGAGTACCACGATCCTGAATCTTTTACCTAGAACCGAAAGAGACGTAGATGTCCACTCTCGAAATCAAGAACCTCCACGCCCAGGTGCTGCCTGCAGACGAATCCGTCGAGCCGAAGGCTATCCTCAAGGGTGTTAACCTCACCATCAATTCCGGTGAGACTCACGCCATCATGGGCCCCAACGGCTCCGGCAAGTCCACGCTTGCCTACACCATTGCCGGCCACCCGCGCTATGAAATCACCGAGGGCGAGGTCCTGCTCGACGGCGTCAACATCCTCGAACTCGACGTTGATGAGCGCGCTCGCGCTGGCATGTTCCTAGCTATGCAGTACCCGACTGAAATCCCCGGGGTTTCCTCTTCGAACTTCATGCGCACCGCCGTGAGTGCAGTTCGCGGCAAGGCTCCGAAGCTGCGCGAGTGGGTCAAGGAGCTCAACTCTGCTCGTGACAACCTCAACATCGATAAGTCCTTCGGTGAGCGCTCAGTCAACGAGGGCTTCTCCGGTGGCGAGAAGAAGCGCCACGAGGTGCTTCAGCTTGGTCTGCTCAAGCCGAAATTCGCCGTGATGGATGAGACTGACTCCGGTCTCGACGTCGATGCTTTGCGCGTGGTCTCCGAGGGAATCAACCGCTACCAGGAAGAAACCAACGGCGGCATCCTGCTGATTACTCACTACAAGCGCATCCTCAACTACATTAAGCCCGACTTCGTTCACGTGTTTTCCGACGGCCGCGTCGTCACCACCGGTGGCGCTGAGCTCGCCGATAAGCTCGAAGCCGACGGCTACGATCAGTTCGTTCGATGAGCCGGTACCTCGACTCCGACGGGGCACTCGATACTACGGCGATCCGCTCGCAGTTTCCGATCCTCTCGCGCACGGTGCGCGAAGACCACCCATTGGTCTACCTCGACTCTGGGGCTACTTCCCAGCGCCCGAGGCGGGTCTGGGAGGCGGAGGAGAACTTCGTGCTCAATACTTTCGCTCCGGTGCACCGAGGTGCCTACCAACTTGCGGAGGAAGCGACTGATCTCTACGAATCCGCTAGGGAGAAGATCGCGGCTTTCGTCGGTGCCGAGGGAGAAGAAATTGCGTTCACCAAGAACGCTACTGAGGGTCTGAACCTGTTGGCCTATACCTTGGGTGATGACCGCTCTGGGCAGCTTCAGGTCGGGGAGGGCGACACCGTCGTGGTCACCGAGCTAGAGCACCATGCCAACTTGGTTCCGTGGCAGGAATTGTGTCGGCGTACCGGGGCAACTCTCAAGTGGTACTCAGTGACTAAGGACGGAAGGATTGATCTCGATTCCCTCGAACTCGATGAATCCGTCAAGGTGGTTGCCTTTACTCATCAGTCCAATGTGACTGGTGCGGTGTCTGATGTTGCTGAATTGGTTCGACGGGCAAAGTCCGTTGGCGCTGTGACCGTACTCGATGCCTGCCAATCTGTGCCTCATATGGCCGTTGATTTCCATGCCTTGGACGTCGACTTCGCCGCTTTTTCCGGACATAAAATGTGTGGACCAACCGGTGTCGGAGTTGTCTATGGCAAAGCCGAGCACTTCAACACGTTGCCGCCGTTTCTTACTGGCGGTTCCATGATTGAAGTGGTGCGCATGGAAGGATCAACCTTTGCTCCTGCGCCCCAGCGTTTCGAAGCTGGCACTCAGATGAATAGCCAGGTCGTCGCCTTGGGAGAGGCCGTAGATTTCCTCAGTGAAATTGGCATGGATAATATCCATGCGCATGAGCAGGAACTCACTGCTTATGCATTGACTAAGCTCAATACCGTTCCCGGTTTGCGCATAGTTGGGCCAGAGAACACTGAGAATCGTGGCGGTGCAGTTTCCTTTGATGTAGCCGGCATCCACCCTCATGATCTAGGCCAGGTCCTTGACAGTCAGGGTGTATGCATCCGGGTGGGACACCATTGCGCATGGCCAGTCCACCGGGCAGCCAACGCTCAGTCCACAGCCCGGGCGAGCTTCTACCTTTACAACACGCGTGCGGAGGTCGATGCCCTAGTGGCCGCGATCAACTACGCCCGAGACTTTTTCAAGGTGAGCTAGATGAACCTGGAATCGATGTACCAGGAAGTAATCCTGGACCACTACAAAAACCCGCAGCATGCGGGTTTGCGTGAGCCCTTCGGCGCAGAGGTCCACCATGTCAACCCGTCCTGTGGCGATGAGCTGACGTTGCGGGTCCAGCTTTCGGAAGACGGTTCTACCGTCGAGGACGTGTCCTATCACGCAGAGGGCTGTTCCATTTCGCAGGCTTCTACCTCAGTGATGGCCGAGGAGCTTATCGGCCAGCCAGTAGCTGAGGCAATGAAGAAACTCGCCGAATTCGACAAGATGGTCACTTCCCGTGGCAAGGAAGTTGGCGATGAGGACTTGATCGGTGACGGAATTGCCTTCGCTGGTGTGTCTAAATACCCGGCGCGCGTGAAGTGCGCCCTGCTCGGGTGGAAGGCTTTCCAAGCCGCCACCGCCGAAGCCCTCAAAGAAAGGGAGAATAAATGACCCAGGACAATACCAACGAACAAGCCCCGGTCGTCGAAGAAGCAGCAGAGGACAAGGCCTCTTCCTCAAACTTCGACGGTGCTCGGGAGCGTCCCACCGAGCAAACTGAAGAGCAGGTCGCCCAGGCTTATGATGTCGAGGAGTACATGCGCGATGTCATTGACCCCGAACTGGGGATCAACGTCGTTGACCTTGGTTTGGTCTATGACATCTGGGTAGAAGAAGAAGCTGGCGAGAAGATTGCTGTGGTCAATATGACGCTGACCTCACCGGCCTGCCCGCTCACCGATGTCATCGAAGACCAGGCGCATTCCGCAGTAGTGGGAAGCGGTTCTGCCGATAAACTTGAGCTCAACTGGGTCTGGATGCCGCCGTGGGGCGCGCACATGATCACCGAGGACGGACGCGAGCAGATGCGCGCGCTTGGCTTCGCGGTCTAGCCCGTTTTTTTGCTTTTCGACGCCCCTCCCTGCCAGCTAAGTGCAGGGTGGGGCGTTCGTCGCTAATTAGGGGACAGCGAGGACGCAAGAGATGAAGAAGGCGGCGTTAGCCGGAGTAAAAGGAAACTGCGTTGGCTCATCAGACAAGAGCTGTCTCGGTCCGCCGTTACCTGCGCCGAATTCAGTGAGTGCATCACCGCAGATCTCCAAGGTCGGAGAGTCTTCAGATAGCAGCTCACCGACCCCTTGGCCTTGCTCCTTAGCCGGGATGGCTTGAAAGCCAAGAGCAACAAATACCAAGGCAGCTATCACGATGAAGGTCGGTAGCGAAGGCAGTCTCGGACGCCGACGTGGAGGCGTCGAGAGCACGGTGGGGGCTGAAGTAGGTGCAGTAGTGGGCGCAGAGACGCTTTCCTGCGGCCAGCGCGAGTCACTGAGCGTGTCCCGAGAGGTGGAGACGTTATCCCACATTCGGCCGGTATTAAGCGGTCTAGCGCGAACCTCCTCGAGCGCGGAGGCCGGGAGCCCAAAGTTCTGCAACGCAGCCCGCAGTGTCTTTTCATCTGGGTCCCCAGAAAACCGCAGCACTAAAGAACCATTCTGAAACTGTCCAGCTCGATACTCGACGATGTAATCCTGGGCTGGTTGGTCGGTCTCTTTGGGCAGTCTGCTCATGGGGCCCAGTGTAGGGTGCCCGCGTTCGGTTTGACCGGGTTGTTAGAGTGGTTCCTTGTGATTGTCTCCAACGACCTTGAAGTGCGCGTCGGCGCCAGGACCCTGCTCACCGCACCCGGACAGCACCTGCGCGTGCATCCGGGCGATCGGATCGGTCTGGTCGGACGCAACGGTGCCGGCAAGACCACCACTATGCGTATTTTGGCGGGGGAGACTCAGCCTTTCTCCGGCAAGATTTCCTCGGCTGGGGAGATCGGCTATCTGCCCCAAGACTCCCGTGAGGGCAACATTGAGCAGACTGCCAGAGACCGAGTACTCTCTGCGCGTGGTCTCGACGCCCTACGCAGCTCGCTAGAGCGCCAGCAGGAGATCATGGAGACTACCTCCGATGATCGCCAGCGGGACTCTGCCATCCTTAAATACTCCCGCCTGGAAGAGCAGTACTCTTCACTGGGTGGCTATGAGGCTGACTCTGAGGCTGCTCAGATTTGCGATAACCTCGGTCTTCCTGAGCGCATCCTTGATCAGCGCCTTAACACCCTCTCGGGTGGACAGCGTCGTCGCGTGGAGCTGGCTCAGATTCTGTTTGCCGCTACCAACGGTTCCGGAAAATCCCAGACCACTTTGTTGCTCGATGAGCCCACTAACCACTTGGATGCGGACTCGATCACGTGGCTGCGTGGCTTCCTGTCCAAGCATGAGGGTGGGTTGATCATGATCTCGCACGATGTTGAATTGCTCAACGCTGTGTGTAACAAGGTCTGGTTCCTCGACGCCGTCCGCGCTGAGGCCGATGTCTACAACATGAGCTTTGCCAAGTACAAGGACGCCCGCGCGCTTGATGAAGCACGCCGTCGCCGCGAGCGCTCCAATGCTGAGAAGAAGGCCTCTTCGCTCAAAAAGCAGGCTGCACACCTGGGCGCTAAGGCCACCAAGGCTGCCGCTGCCAAGCAGATGCTGGCCCGCGCTGATCGCATGATGGGCTCGCTCGATGCCGTCCGCGTCGATGATCGAGTCGCTGCTATTTCTTTCCCGGATCCGGCACCTTGTGGCAAGACTCCCTTGTTCGCCAAGGGTCTGACCAAGATGTATGGCTCGTTGGAAGTATTCGCTGGTGTGGATCTAGCGATCGACAAGGGCTCACGAGTAGTAGTGCTGGGTTACAACGGCGCAGGCAAGACGACCCTGCTCAAGCTGCTTGCAGGTGTCGAACGCACTGATGGTGAAGGCGGCTTGGTTTCTGGCCACGGCCTGAAGATCGGATACTTCGCCCAGGAGCACGACACGATCGACCCAGACAAGTCCGTGTGGCAGAACACCATTAGCGCCTGTCCTGATGCTGCGGAGCAGGAATTGCGCAGCCTATTGGGCGCGTTCATGTTCTCTGGCGAACAGCTCCAGCAGCCCGCTGGCACCCTTTCCGGTGGTGAGAAGACCCGTCTGGCTTTGGCTGCGTTGGTGTCCTCCCGCGCCAATGTCCTCCTGCTCGATGAGCCCACCAACAACCTTGACCCGATGTCGCGTGAGCAGGTCCTCGACGCCCTGCGTACCTACACAGGTGCAGTTGTCCTGGTTACTCACGACCCGGGCGCAGTCAAGGCCCTTGAGCCTGACCGCGTTATCGTGTTGCCTGATGGCGATGAGGATTTGTGGTCGGATGAGTACATGGAGATCGTCGAACTAGCCTAAAAGGCTAGGAAATATCAACGCGCATAAGTGCGCGCAAAGTTGAGCAGCACTCGATCATCTACAGTGAGATCCACTCCACGGGTGGTAGCGAGGATATCGGAGAGCTCACCGGGCTCGTAGTAGCCGGCGTCGGCGTAGATCCGCAGACGCTGGGCGAAGGCCTCGGGGGAGAGCTCTGGGTGGAACTGCGTGGCATAGATGTTTCGGAGGTAGCGAAACATCTGAATGGGACAGTGCTCACCCTGGACTAAGACCTCGGCTTCTGCAGGCAGGAGCGCGATTGCTTCCTTGTGTCCCACCATCGTCGAAAAGCGTTCCGGCAGTCCCTCAAGCATGGGGTCCTTGCGCCCCTTTTCCGTCAGACCAACTTCGATGACTCGTGGCTTCTCGCCGAAAGTGTCATCGATGTTGGCTCCAATTGCGGTGCCGACAGTACCGACTCCGTAGCACGCGCCGAACATCGGAAAGTCCTCGGCGATGACCTGATTCATCAGGCGAGCTAGGTCGGCCTCTACCCGCAATTGCAGCGGTGTTTTCCACGCATCTGAGGCGTTAAAAGGGCTACCGCCCAGCAAAATCCCGGACCACTCATCCAAATTCAGATCGTTCAAGGGCTGGGACTCGAGACGGTGTTGGATGAGACCAGTGTCATCTAGTTCCATCTTCTCGCGAAAGCTAATCAATTCGGCTGCAGCAGCCTCATCCTCCGGCCGAGTACTGATCAGGAGGAAGGGGCGAGAGGTATCTGGCATACCGAGCAGTCTACTCGCTCGTAATAGCGCTTCGTCGCCGGATGAGCTTCTCAATTTCTACCGCTGCGAAGACCAAGATGCCAGCAAAGAGCGGAACAATCCAGCCAATCCAGTTCACTGCGGTGGTGTTGAACGCGGTTTGCATGAAAGGCAGGTAGCAAAAGCCCAACTGCAGCAGCAGCATGATTCCGACGCAGGCCCATGAAACTGGGTTGGCGGTGAACAATTCACGGCGTAGGGCGGAAACGTGCGAGAAGCGAGCAGTAAATAGGTAGAAGATCTGACCAACAACGAGGGTGTTCACCGCCACCGTTCTGGCAGCATCTAAACTCACGCCACTGTCGTAGGCGTCATTGAATACCCAGATGGTGACAGCACCGATAAGTGCAGAAACGTAGAGAATCCGGATGATCGCTTCCCGATCCAGCAACGGGGCCGCCGGATCGCGGGGCGAACGTTTCATAATTCCCGGCTCAGAGGGTTCAAATGATAACGCCAACGACAAGGTAACGGCAGTAATGAGGTTGACCCACAGCACCTGCAGTGCAGTAATTGGCAAGGTCATACCGGCCAGCATGGCCACGAAGATCACTAAGCCCTGGCCACCATTAGTCGGCAACATGAACACGATGGCCTTGCGCAGATTGTCGTAGATGGTTCGGCCCATCTTCATCGCCGAGGCAATGGTGGCGAAGTTGTCATCGCCCAAGACCACATCCGCGGCCTCTTTAGTCGCCTCAGTGCCCTTGATGCCCATGGCTACGCCGACGTCCGCTTGCTTGAGTGAAGGTGCGTCGTTGACGCCGTCGCCAGTCATAGCGACGACTTCTCCGTTATCTTGCAAGGCACGCACTAACCGCAGTTTGTGCTCAGGGCTGGTACGAGCGAAGACGTCATAGTCACTGACGATCTCGCGCAATTGTTCATCGGTGGCAGCTTCCAGCTCGGCGCCGGTGATCGCTGTGGTGCCGGCCAGGCCAATTTCGCGGGCAATGGCAGCGGCGGTTGAAGCGTGATCACCGGTGATCATCCGGACACGCACACCTGCCCGCTGGACAGTAGCTACCGCCTCTGGAACTTCGTCGCGGGGAGGATCGATGATGCCATAGAGACCTAAGAACTCGAAGCCGCCAGCGTCGATATCTTCAGTGGTGATATCGGTGGTTGTTTCCGCCACCGAGCGCCGTGCCGCGGCAAGAACTCGCAGCCCTTTGGAACCTAATTGTTCGATCTGTGCTTCCCAGAAATCCCGATCCATCGGCTCGGTGGTCTCATTGGGCCCTGCTTGGAAGGAACAACGCTCCAGAAGCCGATCGGGAGCACCCTTGAGATGGATGACCAAGTCTGCAGAGAGCTGATCCAGAGTGGCCATGTACTTATGTTCAGAATCGAAGGGCACTGCTGCGATCCGATTTTCTGGATTGGTCGAGCCAGCCTTGAGGGCGAAGGTGCGGATACCGCCGTCAGTGGGTTCTCCGATCAGAGTCCAGCTGCCCTCATGCTTTTCGACGGCCGCGTCATTGGCGTGTTCAGCTACCTCCACCATGTGAGCTAGATCTGGGTGCGCGGGAGAGCTCATAGTGACGCTGCGACCGTCGATAAGAACCTCGCCCTGCGGTGCATATCCGGTGCCTGTGACCTGGTAGGTATGCGCCCGGGTAACTACGGTCCGGACAGTCATTTCGTTTCTGGTGAGCGTTCCGGTCTTATCTGTGCAGATGGTAGTGACTGAGCCGAGCGTTTCGACGGAGTTGAGGCGACGCGTGATGGCTTTACGATCAGCCATCTTTTGCACACCCAAAGCCAAGGTAATGGCCATGACTGCTGGCAGCCCCTCAGGGATGACTGCCACGCCAAAACCGATGGCGGACATGAATACTTCCTCCCAGCTGGTGTCATAGAGCAGCACCGAGGTCACTGCCATGAGTGCTGCCATGATCACGGCAGCAACAGCGAGGAAGGAAGAGAACTTAGCCATTGACTTCATCAGCGGAGTTTCCACGTGCTCAACTTGGTTGAGGAGGGAGGTAATCCGGCCAATCTCGGTATCTTTACCGGTTGCGGTAGCTATTCCTAATCCGGAGCCAGCAACGACAGTGGTACTAGAAAAGGCCATCGAGCTGCGATCACCAAGATCGGCGTCTTGTTCCACGGCATTGGAACGTTTGTCTGAGGGCACTGACTCACCGGTCAGTGCGGCTTCCTCAATGCGTAAACTGCTGGCTTGAAATAGACGTAAGTCAGCTGGCACCTTATCGCCGGCACTGAGCTTGACGACATCGCCGGGGACCAATTCCTCTGCGCCCACGGTCATCCAGCGCCCGTCACGGCGTACTTGGGAGGTAGGGGAGAGCATGTTCTGAATAGCCGCCAGAGCATTGGCTGCTTTGCCCTCTTCGATGAAACCGACGAGCGCGTTAATCAACACCACCGCGGCAATAACAATGGTGTCGATGTAATGCCCGAGAACAGCGGTGAGCGCCGCGGCCCCGATAAGGACAAAGATCATCGGGTCATTGAATTGTCTCAACAACCGATGAAACGCAGATTCTGCGGGAGCTTGGGGCAGAATATTGTCACCATGAGCGCTCTTTGCGTTAACTACCTCTTGAGCTGATAAGCCCTCGGGACGACTGTCTAAGCTATCAAAAACTTCCTGGGCAGCTAGCGCATACGGAGAGAACATAATAGTTATATTCTACGCCCGAGCCCGAAAAAGCTCTTGGAAAAACCTTAGTTGCGGAAGCCGTGAACTGGGGCGGGGATGAACCCTCCACGGTTAATAAATGTGGAGTTGCCAACTTGGTTGACCGGAATGACTGGGGCATATCCTAGAAGACCTCCGAAGTTGACCTCGTCTCCAGGTGCGGTTCCAGGGACCGGGATTACTCGGACCGCAGTAGTCTTATGATTCATCACACCAATGGCGGCTTCATCGGCGATCATGCCCGCGATAGTCTCTGCGGTGGTATTTCCAGGAATAGCGATCATGTCGAATCCGACCGAGCAGATGGCAGTCATCGCTTCGAGTTTGTCCATGGTGATCGAGCCGGAACGCACGGCATCGATCATTCCTTTGTCCTCGGAGACCGGGATGAAAGAACCGGAAAGCCCACCCACACGCGAGCAGGCCATCATGCCGCCCTTTTTCACTGCGTCATTGAGCAGTGCTAGAGCAGCGGTAGTGCCATGGGTGCCTACCTGATCAAGCCCCATGTGTTCAAGGATGTGGGCCACAGAATCACCTTGTTCGGCGGTCGGTGCCAGCGAAAGGTCGACGATGCCGAAGGGCACGCCAAGCCGCTCTGCCGCCATATCACCCACCAGTTGTCCTGCGCGGGTGATCTTGAATGCTGCCTTCTTGATCTCTTCTGCGACCTCGTCGAGGCTGGCACCCTCGAGGGAGCCGAGTGCCCGGTCAACTACACCGGGTCCGGAGACACCCACTGAGACCACACAATCGGGTTCTTCGACGCCGTGGTAAGCGCCCGCCATAAACGGGTTATCGCCGACAGAGTTGGCAAAGACCACCAGTTTGGCGCAGGCGATCGCTGATTGATCTTTAGTCAGCTCCGCAGATTCTTTGATAACTCGGCCCATAGCGGCAGCAGCATTCATGTTGATGCCTGCCCGCGAGGTAGCAATATTGACCGAGGAACACACTACATCGGTCTGGCTCAACGCTTCCGGGATCGAACGGATGAGGGCTTTGTCTGCGGTAGTTGCGCCCTTTTCGACGAGTGCAGAGTAGCCACCGATGAAGTTGACGCCGACCTTCTTGGCCGCGGAGTCTAAAGCACGCGCAATATCTGCTGGATTGCCCTCGAGTCCAGCGGTGATTAGCGCAACCGGAGTCACCGAGATGCGTTTGTTGACAATCGGGATTCCTAGTTCGGCCTCGATGCCTTCGCATACCTCGACCAATCGCTCGGCCCGAGTGACCACGAGATCGTGGACAGCCTGACACGTCTCATCCATAGTCGATCTTGTGCATCCGAGTAAGGAAATACCCATAGTCACGGTGCGGATATCTAGTCGGTACTGTTCAATCATCTCGATGGTATCGAGGATGCTTCGGGTGTTTAGATGAAAGCTCATAGAGTGGCCTGTAATCCTGTCTAAATCTCGTTAACGGCAGTAAACAGTGCCTCGGATTGGATTCGGATAATGAGACCTTGGGCCTGCTCCACCTCTAAAATCCGCTTCTGAATGGTGGAGATATCGGTGGCGTGTTCATCGAACTCGACCCGCAGAATCATGGTGAACCACTCATCCATGATTGTCTGGGAGACATCGAGAATGTTGATCTCCTGCTCGGCCAGAGTGGTGGTTACGGCGGCAATGATTCCGGTGTGATCTGCGCCGGTGACTGTCATGATGGCAAACATTCCTCAAGCATATCGGCGTCAACTAGGATTGGACACTATGACTGCTAAAGATCTCAAGAGCTGTTCAAACGCGAGCTGTGGTCAGAAAGCTGGCCTAGCAGCACTCACCATTGCTGATGTGGTTGCTAAAACTGCAGTATTGATTGATATCTACCGTCGCCCAGCGGAAGATATCCGCGGCCCGAAGTGGGTGTGGGTGCTGGCACAAGCACTCAACGGCGTGGGCCCAGCCTCTTATTGGATGTTCGGTCGCAAGTAGTTGTCCTCACTGACCTATCCTGATCATTTAAAGTTAGTCACCCTAGGGCTTGCCAAGGGACAAGCTCCCAGCGAGTTTGGCCTTGATGACTCGTGGGCAATCACTGATCATTCGGCTGTCTTGGGCCACGGAACAGAGTGTTTTTCAGCTGCCGCGACTCGTTTAACGGATTGGCGAGCGCATGAACATGCTGGAGTCAAAGTTAGCCGTGAAGGTCTACTAGTCCGACTTACTTTCGGTCCGACGATGTCTCCGTGTCTGATCCTCCACGAGGAATCCACTCCAGACCGCCATGTATTGGTCTATGGGACCCTACCTGGGCATGTCGAATGCGGGGAAGAAGCATTCATCATTGATTTAGCAGATTCTGGCGAAGTCACTGGCCGTTGTGTGGCGTTTTCTCAACATTCCTGGTGGTTGGCTCGGTTGGGATCTCCAGTGGCACACGCGGTACAGAAATGGGCAACAAGGCGTTATGTTGAGGGCATGCGGCCCAAATAGTCCGTAGGGTGGATGACATGACAAAGAAGGTATTGATCATCGGCGGGCACGGAAAAGTTGCCCAACTGTCCACTCCTCGGCTCGTTTCTGCAGGCCTTGATGTCACTTCTTTGATTAGAAGTCCTGAACAAGTCCCAGATATTGAAGCTCTCGGATCCACTCCACTAGTTCGTGACCTTAGTGTTCTCGACACCGATGACTGGGCACAGCTGTTGGGCGAGTTTGATGTTGTGGTCTGGTCGGCTGGCAGCGGTGGGCATGGAGGCGCCACCGCCACTTATGCCATTGACCGAGATGGGGCACTGTGTTGCATCGGTGCTTTGGAAAAGCTCAAGGACGAAACTTCGCAGCAACCCAAGCTCATCATGGTCTCCTACCTGGGTTCCCTCGACCATGGGATTGATCCAGAGGATCCATTCTTCCCTTATGCCGACTCTAAAAAGACCGTAGATCAGCGGTTGCTCGACTCCGAACTAGACTTCCTTATCCTCGCCCCAGCCAGGCTGACTATGGATCCGGCTAATGGCATCGAAGTCATCTCTGGTGCATTGCCCGGAGATGGGGCTGTCGAGACCTCTCGTGAGCTAGTGGCCATGGTCATTGCAGAGATGGCCACTCGAGACTCGTTCCCGGAAAGAGACATCCTGCCCTTCATCGATGGCACAGGTGGAGTCGAAGCCGCCAAACACGGCGTCGAGAAGCTCTAGCGAAAGGACAGCTGACGCCGGTCACAATAGTCGACAAAATTGCGCATCAACTGGTTTGACCACGTGGTGTCGACTTGAGGTAGGCCGGCGACGATGGTGTCGTAGTCTTCCGGGGAGAAGTATCCGTAATCACGGTAGAAATTCATCCGGTCGTGCATGGCAGCGGCGTCCATGTCTGAGTGGAACTGCGTTGCCCAAACATGTTCGCGATAGCGGAGAAATTGAACGGGACAGCTAGGCCCACTTGCCAACACTGTCAGCTCGGGAGAAATAGCTTCAATACACTCGGTATGCCCAGTCAACGAAGTAAAACTATCGGGCAAGCCTGCGCTGATGGGATCTGTGCGTCCGGCATCAGTGAGTTCGACATAGGTGGGACCACTTTGCTCAGCAAACTGGTGGCCAATGGTCCCTCCTACGGTGTGTGCTAGCCAACTGGCTCCATAACAGACCAGAAACGTGGGTAGTCCAGATTCTATGATTTCACTCAGTTGCTGATGAATATGGTGTTGCCAATCATCCCACGGTTCATTGGTGATGTTGAGCGAACTTCCGCCCACTATCACTCCGTCATAGTCGCTGAGATTGCCCACGCTACGTTCGGTCGAACTTAGAACTATCATGGGAAGTTCAGGAAAAGTCAAGCCTGTGGTCTGGATAAAGTCGCGATACTCGGCAGTGGAAACTTGATCTGCGAGTTCACCAGAGCGGAGCGAAACAAAGAGGACTTTAGGCATAAGTGTGTATTCTACACACCTACGCATCCTGTTTAGGAGCGCTTTCTGACAGTGCTCTCAACCAAGTCGAGGACCTCTTCAAGACCTTCAGTAGACCCACCAGAAGCCAACCTAGTGATGAACCCATCGAGGACCGTTTCCAGATAGGTATGAAGCACATCGGCGGAGACATCTGTTCTCATGCGACCATCGGCAGCGAGCTGCGACAATCGATCTTCCACTGCGGAATCAAGGACCTCTTGATGCTTGCGCCAGCGGATACGGAAGACCGCGTCTGTGCGGAGCAGCTTGGTGATTTCCAACCTGGTGGCTAACCAGTCATAACGCTCAGGGTGTTTGAGCATATCGCGCATCACCTCAACTAGGCCCTCTTCAGCGACTACTGCCGCCTGCCTAGCAGCATCTTCCCGCGCCAAGGCCAGAAAGAGGTTCTCCTTGTCGCCGAAATGATGGAAAATTGCACCGCGAGACTTTCCGGTGGCTCTCTCGAGTAATCGAACCGTGGCACCTTCGTAGCCGTGTTCAGCAAAACAACGCCGGGCGCCCTCCAGAATCTCCGTACGGCGGCGTGTGAGCTCGAGATCGCTGACCAAAGGCATTGAAAAGTCCTCCTAGCAAAGGCAAAGACGCGAAAAGAGGACTGCCTCCTCGGGAGACGGTGATGTCTACCGAGGAGGCAGTCCCCTCAAAGAATGCAGTGTTGACTGCGCGAAACGATGAGCCTTAGACGGCTGCCATCTGGCGCAGAACGTACTGCAGGATGCCGCCGTTACGGTAGTACTCAGCCTCGCCGGGGGTGTCGATGCGCACTGCTGCATCGAATTCCACGGTGGTGCCGTCTTCCTTGGTAGCGGTGACGTGCATGGTCTTCGGGATTACTCCATCATTGAGGCCGGTGATGCCCTCAATGTCGAAGGTCTCGGTGCCATCCAAGCCGAGGGAGCCGTGAGACTCGCCGACCGGGAACTGCAACGGGACAACACCCATGCCGATGAGGTTCGAGCGGTGAATACGCTCGAAGGACTCGGTGATAACGGCCTTCACGCCAAGAAGGTTGGTGCCCTTAGCCGCCCAGTCACGGGAGGATCCGGTGCCGTACTCCTTACCGCCCAAAACGACCAGCGGAATGCCGGCTGCCTTGTAGTTTTCTGCAGCATCGTAGATGAAGGCCTGGGGAGCGCCTTCCAAGGTGAAGTCACGAGTGTAGCCACCGGTGATGTCGACCAGCTGGTTCTGCAGGCGGATGTTAGCGAAAGTACCGCGGACCATGACCTCATGGTTGCCACGACGGGCACCCAGGGAGTTGTAGTCCTGACGTTCGACACCGTGTGCGTCCAAGTACTGGGCCGCAGGGGTGCCCGGCTTGATGGACGAAGCCGGCGAGATATGGTCAGTGGTGACCGAATCGCCGAGCTTGGCCAGGACGCGGGCGCCCTTGATGTCGGTGACCGGCTGAGCCTCGGCGGGCATGCCGTCGAAGTAAGGAGCCTTGCGGATGTAGGTCGAGTTTTCGTCCCACTCGAAGGTCTTACCGGTCGGGATGTCGAGATCCTGCCACTGCTGGTCGCCCTTGAAGACGTCAGCGTAGTCAGCCTCGTAGAGCTCGCGAGAGATCGCGCCAGCGATGGTCTCTTCGATCTCAGCGGTGGAGGGCCAAACGTCCTTCAGGAAGACGTCGTTGCCGTCCTTATCCTGGCCTAGAGCCTCAGTCTCGAAATCGAAGTCCACGGTGCCGGCGATAGCGTAGGCGATGACCAGCGGCGGGGAAGCCAAGTAGTTCATCTTCACGTCGGGGGAGATACGACCCTCGAAGTTACGGTTGCCGGAGAGCACTGCGGTGGCAGCGAGATCGAACTCGTTGATTGCGCCAGAAACCTCGGACGGAAGGGGGCCGGAGTTACCGATACACGAGGTGCAACCGAAGCCGGAAAGGTAGAAGCCCATGGCTTCAAAGTCTTTCCACAGGTCAGCGCGCTTGAAGTAGCCGTCAACGACCTGGGAACCCGGGGCGCAGATGGTCTTGACCCAAGGCTTGGACTGCAGACCCAGCTCGCTGGCCTTACGAGCCAGCAGACCAGCGGCAACCAGAACCGAAGGGTTAGAGGTGTTGGTGCACGAGGTGATGGACGCAATAGCGACCATGCCGTGGTCGAGGGTGTACTCGCCACCCTTGGGGGATTCGACGACCACCGGAGTGGAGGCACGACCCTCAGCACCTGCGGCAGCAGACTCACCATTGCCAGCGAAGGACTCGTTGTAGGAGTCTCCCTCGACAGCGGTGGCCTTAACTGGCTCGGCGCTTTCATCAGAGGCGTAGGTCGGCAGGTCCTTGCGGAACTGTTCCTTGGCCTCGGTGAGCAGGATGCGGTCCTGCGGGCGCTTCGGGCCAGCAATCGACGGCACGACGGTGGACAGATCCAGCTCGAGGTACTCGGAGAAGGTAGCTTCCGGAGCGTCCTCTTCCAGCCACATGCCCTGAGCCTTGGCATAAGCCTCGACGCGAGCGACATCTTCCTTGGAGCGGCCGGTCAGCTCGAGGTACTTGATGGTCTCCTCGTCGATCGGGAACATCGCACAGGTAGAACCGAACTCGGGGGACATGTTGCCGATGGTGGCGCGGTTGGCCAGCGGGACAGACTTGACGCCGTTTCCGTAGAACTCGACGAATTTCTGCACCACGCCGTGGGCGCGAAGCATCTCGGTGATGGTGAGCACCACGTCGGTGGCGGTGACGCCGGCCGGGATTTCACCGGTCAGCTTGAAGCCAACGACACGCGGGATGAGCATGGAGACCGGCTGGCCGAGCATGGCCGCCTCTGCCTCAATGCCGCCGACGCCCCAGCCCAGGATTCCCAGACCATTTTCCATAGTGGTGTGGGAGTCAGTGCCGATACAGGTGTCTGGGTAAGCCACACCCTCGTTGTCGAAGACAACGCGGGAGAGGTACTCGATGTTGACCTGGTGAACGATGCCGGTTCCCGGGGGAACAACCCGGAAGTTGGAGAAGTTCTCGGAGCCCCAGCGTAGGAACTGGTAACGCTCCTCGTTGCGCTGGTACTCGATCTCGACGTTCTTATCGAGAGCCGCGGAGTTACCGAAGGCTTCGACGATCACCGAGTGGTCAATGACCATCTCGGCCGGGTTCAGCGGGTTAACGCCATCCGGATCGCCACCGAGAGTCTTAATGGCCTCACGCATAGTGGCAAGGTCAACAACACAAGGAACGCCGGTGAAGTCCTGCATAAGGACTCGAGCCGGGGTGAACTGGATCTCGACAGAAGGCTCTGCCTCCGGATCCCAGTTGGCAATTGCCTCAATGTGCTCGGTGGTGATATTTGAGCCGTCTTCGGTACGCAGAAGGTTCTCGCCGAGAACCTTCAGGGAGTAGGGCAGCTTCTCCATACCCGGCACTGCATCGAGGGCGAAATAGTCATAGGACTTGTCGCCGACCTCGAGGGTGCGCTTGGCGTTGAAGGAGTTCTTGCTTTCGGTCACAGGGAGCTCCATTTCCTCTTCATTGAACTGAAATGTTCGTTACCGTGAGCGCGTGTCCCGATCAAGGGTGGCGAATACGGCAGAACGCGATGGTCCATACCCAAGTCTAGGGCGATGGAACGTCGACTGTGGCGAGTTTAACAGTACGAGCGTTTTGTTTATGGTTTTTCGGGGCTACTAGCGGCGTGCCCCCACCCCCATCACACCCGTAATAGATATAACGTAACCAGTCTGATCACATCGTCTCGAGAAAGTGCCTCCAACTTATGATCCCTGCCGGTGTCGACATTCCGAATCTCGCCCAGCAGTTACAGGAAGATTCCGTAGCTTTCGGCAATCCGGATGCCGTCAATATGGGCGCCGGCCTGGAACCTGGGCTTGTTAGTGCCGTTACACATGCCGAGTCCATCGACGTGGGTCCAGTCGGTGTGGTCGTGCTGGATTTCACTCCAAATATAACTGCGGATCTCCGCGACATAGCTCAAGAACTATTGATGGCTACGGACCTTGATACCATCATCGTCCGAGCGCCAGGCACTGGGGCAATAGTCAGTGAGACGCACTCTCGCTCTGCAATTGAATCTGCTCAACACGCCTTCCTCGGCAATCCGAACATTGAAGAAGGCACTTTCTATTTCCTGGATCAGCTGGCCAATGCCGGGGCAAATTGGTTTCTCATGGGCCTATTTGCCCTGTTCGCGATCGCCTTGGTGATTGCCTTAACCATCTGGGGCTTTATGGCGTCCCGGCGATAGTTTCGCTCCCGCATGCGAACGCAACACAGTTGCCGCGATTGGGCGATTTAGAGCATATTTATTGTCAAGCTTTCAAGCTTGACTTATTAGCTGGATGGGAAACTTTCGTTGCCAAACAGTTACTCAAAATTGTCCAAATGTCGCTAATTGACCCATAAATGTGAGCTATCTCACAAGATTATTACAGCTCCATAACTTTGCAGGTCATGCACCTGGCCGAGTTGGTCAACCCTTGCCTATTGACCACCATTCGAGGGGAATGTTGGGTCATGAGTGACTCATGTGAATTATGGTTCAGGAATCGGCTCGCGAGTTGATGACAGACTTAGCTTCAATCAGTATTGACGGCTTGATTGGCGTCACTATCTACGCACTGGCATGTGGGGAAGCACGCAAAGCGCGAAGAGATTGCAAGGGAAGTGGACAGGTGTCTGAGGTCGCGAGCTGACCAGAATATGACCGAGACCTTTTAGTCATGTCAAGTCTTCATGGTTGACAAGTCTGAAAATTAGGAGCTTGAGTGGCTACCATGACTTTCCGAGCACGCCTGCGCATCAGCCTGGCGATTGCCGTAAGCACCGCGACCTTGAGCACGATCACCCCAGCTGTCGCGCAGCCTGGGGTTATCATCGCGCAGGCAGAGTCCGCAACTGAAGGTCTCGTCGGATCCTTAACTGACTCACAATCTGATCTTGACCGATTGGAGCTTGAAGTCGGGGCCCTACGTGAGAGCGTCAATCAATCGCTCGTTGATCTGCATGATGCACAAGCCACCACTGAGCAGGCTCGACAAGGAGTCATCACTGCCCGCGCAGAGTTGGATCAAACTCAAAGCGAGATTGAAGAAGCCCAGGCCAATCTCGATGAGATTTCCCGTTCTGCCTACCGTCGCACCACCGCACTGACGGCGGTAACAACCTTGGCTGGCGAGGAAGCCGCCGAAGCCTCACTCGATCGGCAGACTTATCTGCGCAGTCAGGCTGAACGGCAAAGCGAAGCCATTGAAGCACTTGATCTTCTTCGCACAGAGCAGGCCAATAAAGAATCGCAGCTACGCCAAGCACGCGATCTTGCAGAGGCGCGTGAAAAGGAAGCAACCACTAGAGAAGCTGATGCCCGTGCAGCCATCGAGGCAACCTCCCAGCAGATTATTAGCGTCACTGCAGAGCGCGACCGGCTGGCAGCAGAGCGAGACGCAGCTCAAGCCCAGCTCGATGAGATCCGGAATTCTCCAGCAGAAACTCCAGCTCAGCAAACCGCAGTAGCTGAGCTCGAGTCGGCGGAGCAGAATCAGCAACAAGCTGAAGATGAATCCGCCGCCACGGCACAAGCCCGGGCTGCCGCTGAGGAAGAAGCCGCCCGTGTGGCAGCAGACAAGGAAGCTGCCATTGCAGCCTCTGAAACCGCTGCACAGCGACAGGCCGAATCCGAGGCCGCAGTTGAAGATCTAGGCGATAACGAGTCTGCCGAAACTCGACAGGAAGCTGAAGCTGCTGCCTCGGAGGCCGCCGAAGCTGCTCAGCAGGCAGAGCAAGAGGCACAGGAACTTGCTGAAGCGGAAGAGAAAGCTGCCGAAGAAGCCGCAGAACTGGCGCGTCAAGATGAGCAGAATCAGGCTTTGCAGGATCTGGCCGTTGCTGCAGCCTCTGCCGCAGCCGCAGCGTTGATTGCTCAGTCACAGGCCGATCACACTTCTCTTGATAACCCCTATCCTTCGGTCAGCGATGAAGAAAGCGATCCAGTTGAGATCGCCGCGATTCAAAACCCCGAAGCTCTTGATGACCCTGCGGTGGAAGAAGAGCCTGAGGCCATCGAAGATGATGTCGAAGAAGATCTAGGCGAGGAAGATGTCGAAGAATCTTCTCCAGTCCAGGGTCCTTCGACTGAAGATTCCTCGGAAATTATCGACACTGACCTGACCGCGCTGCCCCCAATCAACACGATTGAGGACATCACAGCTGAGGCCTCTGAAACTGTCCTAGGCGACCGAAGCGCGACTATCGAAGCAGTCATTGCCCGAGCACAAACTCAGATCGGAGTCCCTTACGCTTGGGGTGGAGGTAATGCCACTGGCCCGACCCTAGGTATTCGTGACGGCGGAGTTGCTGACTCTTATGGCGACTACCAGAAGATCGGTTTCGATTGCTCCGGACTCATGATCTATGCCTTTGCTGGCGCTGGAATCGCACTACCGCACTACACCGGTTACCAGTACAACCACGGTACTAAAATCGATCCGAGCCAGATGGAACGCGGTGATCTGATCTTCTATGGCTCAGGCGGCAGCAACCACGTGGCAATCTTCCTCGGTGATGGAATGATGCTCGAAGCACCCAGTTCGGGCTCCTATGTTAAGACCTCTCCAGTGCGCTGGTCAGGCATGTCTGAGTACGCTGTGCGCTTGATCTAGTCTTGGTGAGGGCTTGTTGTTGGTAATGTGGCGGTCATGGCTCAAACCCCACATTATGATGCCCTCCTATTACTTTCCTTTGGTGGCCCCGAAGGAAACGACGAGGTCGTTCCATTTTTGGAGAATGTCACCCGCGGTCGTGGGATTCCCCGAGAGCGTCTTGCCAAAGTCGGTGAACACTATTTCCACTTCGGTGGAAAAAGCCCACTCAACGACCTCAATCGAGAGATCATTGCTCATCTCGAGTCAGTGATGTCCGACCGAGAGATAGATTTTCCCGTCTATTTTGGCAATCGCAATTGGCATCCATTCGCAGCTGATACCGCCGAGCAAATGTCTCGTGACGGGGTAAGCCGAGCGCTGGTTTTCGCCACGAGTGCATGGGGTGGTTACTCCGGTTGCCGGCAATACCATGAAGATATCCAGGCAATGATCGCGCACTTGGCAGATCAAGGTCTGCCGAGCATTGAGTTCACCAAATTACGGCAGTTCTATGACCATCCGAGGTTTGTCGGATTCATGGCCGATGCGGTAAACGAAGCACTCGCGAAGATCCCCGAGGATCAGCTGCCCACCACAAAGCTGCTTTTCACCGCCCACTCTGTACCCACCGCAGCTGATAATGCAGCTGGTGGTCCAGAGGATCGGAATCTCTATTCTCGGCAGGTCGCTGAATCCTCTCGTCTGATTGCCCAGACAGCAGGTGTAGATAGTTACGACCTCGTGTGGCAGTCACGCTCAGGCAATCCTGCGACTCCGTGGCTCGAGCCCGATATCGTCGATCACACCACTGAGTTGGCAGCCGGCGGCACAACCGCAGTCGTTGTCTGCCCAGTCGGATTCATCTCCGACCATATTGAGGTGCTCTGGGATCTTGATACCGAACTCGTTGATGCAGCCAAGGAATTGGGCGTGTTGGTTGAGCGCACCAAGACCATTGGTCCCTCAGAGGTTTTTCCGAAGATGATCCTCGAGCTGGTGGATGAGGTGGTCCAAGGTCTGCCGCCAGTGGGGCTGGGAGAAGTGACAGTCCAAGGCTGCACGCTAAACGGTAGCCCCTGCAAACCCGGTTGTTGTCAGAACAAACGGCCGAATTCGCCGACCGCATAGGAGACTCCGGCCATCCGGGCTGCTCGAATATGCCGCCACAGACCCAGCAACTGCGGGTCAATCTGGTGATCGTTCATCCGACCGGTCACCGTCTCCACGATGGCGGCCACCCGATCTGCTCGGGCAAAGAGCTTTGCTGCCCGCGGCGGAACTGATCCTGGCAGACCAGGGGCGTCGTAGAAATCGGACAACGCACCGACCGTCAACCGGGGAGAGTCTAAGCCCGTTGCACGATAACCCGAGGCTTCCACCAGCCGGGCTGCATCTTCAGTCGCCTTGCTCAGTAGTCGGTCGGCTTCGCCTGGGCTCAACCATGCGGGAGCAGGTTGTAGACCAGTTTCGGTAAACCACTGCCAGCCGATCACTGAGTCTGGGACCAGAACATGAGTGGTCAATGGATCTGGGTCTCGAATGAGAATCGCTCCCGCTGTGCTTTTCGACGCCGCGCGTGCCGCAGCGCTATCTGCTCTGATTCCGATGGGTTCTCCGGGGCCAGACAACACGAGCCTAAGAACCGGCTCGCCACTATCGGCTAACAGACTGCTCGTCGTATTCCTTAACTCTCGGAGGAATTCCGTGAGCTCTGGATTACCCAGATCTGCTAAAGCATCAATGAGGTCATCGGTCGATTCAAGTCCATAGAGCCAAGCGCCCAACCAGATAGAAGTGTTCTGCAGCGGGGACCAAACTTGGGCACGGATATCCATGGCGCGGGAGTCTAGCCGATAGAATCAATGACCATGAGTTTCAACGACCCCTACCGGGGAGACATCTTTTCCGGACATAACCGAAATCGTCCCCGCGAGTATCCGAAGATTCCCGCAAAACCGGGCACCGTCGTAGAAATCCGTGGAGAGGACTTCGTCGGCGCGGTTGTTGGCTGGGAACGTACCTACGACGGTGAGTTCGTCCGGCTCGAAGATCGTCGGGGGACTAGGCGTCTGTTTCAGCTGCTTCCCGGTGGGTTTCTCTACGAAGGCCACGCGGTCACCCTCACTCGATATATCGCACCTCAGAAGAAGACTCCTCAGCATTCGAATTCTGGGTCTCGGCGAGTAGAAAATCTTGAAGCCAAGGTCGCTGCGCCCTCCCGCATCTGGGTGGAAGGTATCCATGATGCCGCGATCGTCGAAAAGGTCTGGGGCCATGACCTGCGGGTAGAAGGGGTGGTAGTCGAATATTTGGAAGGACTAGACAACCTTGAGGAGCGACTTGCCGAATTCGTTCCTGGTCCCGGCCGTCGGGTCGGGGTGTTGGCTGATCACTTGGTGAAAGGATCGAAGGAGACTCGGATGACTGAGACAGTAGGGGAACATGTACTGGTCACCGGCCATCCTTTTATCGATATTTGGGCAGCAGTTAAACCAGAACGGGTAGGACTTCGTGCGTGGCCCGAGGTTCCCTATGGTGAAGATTGGAAGACCGGAATCTGCCGCCGAGCAGGCTGGTCAGACCCGCAAGAAGGATGGCGGCGAGTTTCCGCCGCAGTGACTTCTTTCCGGGATCTTGATTCTTCTCTCATCGGTGCAGTTGAGCGGCTGGTTGATTTCGTCACCACACCCGAGCTAACCAAGTCTGACCTCATGTAGGAAGGCTTCCGGTAGGTTGGGGCCCGTGGGAGCAATAGTTTGGTTTATCGCAGCATTAGTACTCGCAGGCCTGGAATTGGCAGTGGGGGAGATGACGCTGCTTATGCTCGCCGGTGGAGCACTAGCAGCAACGGGGATCTCGTTGATCGGGCTCCCGCTATGGGCATCAGTAGTGGCCTTTACCGTCACCTCGCTTGGCCTCCTGGTGTTTCTCAGGCCGTATCTCAAGCGCCGCCTCTATCAGCCGAAAGTGCTTGACACCTCGGTCACGGCTTTGGTTGGTTCTCCGGCGTTGGTTATTGCTCCTATCGAAGCCGCCGGGGGGCAGATTCGGATGGATGGCTCAATTTGGTCAGCACGTTCCCTCGACCCCGTGCACACTTTTGCCGAAGGTGATCGCGTCACCGTAGTCAGCATCGACGGGGCAACCGCAGTCGTCTGGAAGGAATCTTGAACACATGGTAGAAATCATTCTCTTGGTCGTGCTGCTCGCTTTTGTCGCAGCAGTAGTGATCAAATCCATCGCGCTAATCCCTCAGGGAGAAGCCGCAATAATTGAACGATTGGGTAGCTACACCAGGACGGTATCGGGAGGTCTTACCTTCTTGATACCGTTCATCGACCGGGTGCGCGCCCGAATCGATACCCGTGAACGCGTGGTCTCGTTCCCGCCACAGGCGGTGATCACCCAAGACAACCTAACCGTGGCCATTGACATCGTCGTGACCTTCCAGATTAATGAACCTGCCAAGGCCATCTATGGCGTTGACAACTACATCGTTGGTGTAGAACAGATTTCGGTGGCGACCCTCCGAGATGTGGTCGGCGGAATGACGCTGGAAGAAACCCTTACCTCACGAGATACCATCAACCGCCGCCTTCGAGGTGAGCTAGATGCCGCGACCTCAAAGTGGGGCCTACGAATCAGCCGTGTGGAGCTTAAAGCTATTGATCCACCGCCGTCCATCCAGCAGTCGATGGAAATGCAGATGAAAGCTGACCGCGAAAAGCGGGCGATGATTCTCACTGCAGAAGGTCGCCGAGAGTCAGACATCAAGACTGCTGAGGGTGAAAAGCAGGCTCGTATTCTCTCTGCTGAAGGTGACAAGCATGCGTCTATTCTCGCAGCTGAAGCCGAGCGTCAGGCCATGATGCTCAGGGCAGAAGGCGAGCGTGCCTCCCGCTACCTTGAGGCTCAAGGCCAAGCCCGCGCGATCCAAAAGATCAATGCTGCGGTCAAGGCGTCCAAGCTCACCCCAGAGGTGCTGGCTTATCAATACTTGGAGAAGCTGCCAGAGCTGGCCCAGGGTCAAGCCTCAACGATGTGGATGATTCCTTCTCAGTTCGGCGATTCCCTTGAGCAATTTGCGCGTGCCTTCGCACAGAAGGATGAGGAAGGGGTATTCCGCTACGAGCCAAACGGAGTTGATGAGGAAACCCGTGAAATGGCAGAACCAGAAAACATTGATGAGTGGTTTTCTACCGCCTCTGATCCAGAAATCGCTGCGGCAGTTGCAGCGGCCACTGCGGTAGCAAACAAACCGGTGGATCCGGAGCTTCACGAGGTTAAGGCAGCAAAGAAGGCCTCATCATCTCGCCATTCAGCCCCAGACTCCACCACAGCTGAGATCGAAGGCTCTACCGAGGGCTCTTCGGTCGAGCAATCTGCAATTGATCAATAAGCTCGCGGTAGCGAAGAAGTGAAGCGCCAAAGCTAGAACTACTCGCTAGTTTCCGCCCGAGCAATCAGATTGACTGCTAGCTGCCAGCCAGCGGTCTCTGCTTGCCAACCTGCTGCTTGAAGCCGCTGGGACATTGCCTGCTTAGAAATGCCCAACTCCTCAGCGGCCTCGTTCTGATTGAGCCCAGAACGAACCAAGGAGGTCGCCTCTCGGCCTTCCAGGGTTCGCTTGGCTAACACTTGTCCTAATAGCGCGAAGACAGCGGCGATATCCGCTGCGCGGTCTGCCCCTCCACGGGTGCTCAACTTGGCCTTAACTATTCCGGCCCTGCCCCCTTTGCTCAGCGATGCGGTGGCAGTCTTGCGTGCAATGTCGGCATTGCCACCTGGGGCGACACCGATACCGATGACCCAGTTTCCATCGGAGAGCAGCGCCATGACGGTGTCACAGACTGCACGAGGGGATTCCACGGCTGCGCAGATGTCCTCAACTCCCAGAACGTGGAATTCTCCGACTCCATTGAGCGTGGATAGTGCCTCCGCGGAGCGCTTGACCAGTGCGGAACGGCGGATCTCGCGACCTCGGTATCGGGCGTGGACGGCAAGCACTGGTTCTCCCTGCAGCTAAATGTCTCTTCTATGTTCTCTGCAGTCTACTCTACAGGCTTGACGGGTGTCTGATAGTCCACGACTAGTCCCGCGATTCCCACTAGCGCCAGAGCGACAGTGATGACAAGCAGCTGTGGATCAATCTCACCGGTAAGTGCGGAGCCCAATGCGACGGTGACCACTGTGCCAGGAGTCGATCCCACCAGCGTCGCCAGCGTGAAGGCCACCAGGGGCACGCTGCTTAATGCAGCCGCATAATTGAGCACTGAGAAGGGGACAGCTGCGATCATTCTCAGCGAGGCCACCGCCAACCAGCCACGTTGTTCTAAGCGGTGGTTGATCCCCGCGACAGAGGGATGATTAAGGCGCGGCCGCATCCATTCGCCGAGCAGCTTACGGACGACGATGAGTGACAACGCGGCTGAGACGGTAGTGGCTGTCAGAGACACCAAAATTCCGACCCAAGGTCCGTAGAGAACCCCGCTGGCCAAGGTCAACAGAGTGCGAGGAACTGGGAACATGGTGACGATTACGTAGCCCAGCCAGAAGGCCAAGAGGAACTCCGGACCAGCAGCTGATCCCCAACCCACCAGTACATCGAGGGAGGGAATACGCGCGAATATGGCAATGGCTAGGAATAAGACTGATCCAATCACCACTAGGGTTTTGCGAGTTCGAGACCAGCCCCGTACCGCGGCCTGCGCGTCTCGGGAAAGTCCCCAGACAAAATGACCGAAGTGTTTCACGGAAGGTGAGTGTACGCGGGAGCGCAAATTCGATCTCCTAGCCGCACCGTCTAGAGATCACTAGACTTCTAAGTAGAGACATTGAACCACCTAGAAGGAGAGAACATGTCAGATCTGCGAACCGACCATGGGCCGAACCCCTATGTGCTTGATATCGAGAAGGTGACTCTCGACAACGGTGCCTTCCGCGACACCCTGTGGACCGGCTCGTACCTTCAGATGACGGTCATGGCCATCCCCGCCGGCGGGGAAATTGGCGCTGAAGTTCATGATGACCACGATCAGTTCTTGCGCCTGGAGGCTGGACAAGGCCGCATCATGATCGGCACGGATGAGAACAATCTCGATGTCGATCGGATCGTCGAAGATGATTTCGCTATTTTCGTCCCTGCCGGCAAGTGGCACAACTTCGTCAATGAGGGCGAGGAGACCGTCAAGCTGTACTCGATCTATGCAGCTCCTGACCATGTGCCCGGTACCTTCCACCAGACTAAGCAGGATGCCGACAACGATCCCAACGAGCAGCACTAGCTCATTGTAGGAACTGCGGGCAGTCCATTCGGTTGAGATATCACTCGTACTGAGTGAACTGCCCCGATCAGCTCTGCGTAAGAGCATAGAAAAAAGTACCGCGGAAGATATCAAACTATCTTCCGCGGTACTGCACTGTGCCCGGAGGGGGACTTGAACCCCCACGTCCGTTAGTAGGACACTAGCACCTCAAGCTAGCGCGTCTGCCATTCCGCCACCCGGGCTGGGTGTTTGTCTCAATCCTTACTGGCTGAGCACTCGCATTACATTAGCCGGACAGACGTAAAACATACAAATCGCGAGGTTATATGCCCTTTTTTGGCATGCTTGAACGACTTAAGAATCACACCTTTGATATTCCCGATCCGACCTCGACATCTATTGCTTAGTGACGCTGGGGTTTGATTTCAGGTACAAACAAATATATGAGCACCTATGCAGACGATCCTCGTTTCCCCGGCCCTGACCCGTATGCCCCATTGAAGGACTTGCCTTCTTTTACGCTTAATTCCACCGACCTTATCGACGGCGCTGAGCTCGCCCAGGCGCAGTGCGCGCCGGCCAGTATTTCCCCACAGCTTTCTTGGTCTGATCTTCCAGAGGGCACCAAATCCCTAGCAGTGACGTGCTTTGATCCAGATGCCCCGACTGCGTCCGGATTTTGGCATTGGGCGGCGTTCAATATCCCAGTATCAGTGACAGAGCTTTCCACCGGAGCAGGATCCGATGAATCCTTAGGCGGGATTGAGGGAGTGATCACGTTGGCAGGGGATGCTGGTGTGCATTCCTACTATGGAGCCAATCCCCCCGCTGGCCACACCCCTCATCGGTATCTCTTTGCCGTGCACGCCGTTGACGTGGAGAAACTCGATATTGACCAGACGGCTACGGCCACGGTTCTGGGCTTCAATCTCCATTTTCATTCTTTGGGCCGCGCCATTCTTTGGGGCTGGTACGAGACCAAGTAGACTCTGCAGGCCATGAGCAAGAACCGAGACGTCAACGATCCCGGCCGGGCGGCACCCGATAAGCCTGTCTACAAAGTTCCCTTGGCATTGCGCGTCGGTGGTGCCTTCATGGCGCTAGCCGTGGCGTTACTAGTGTTCACCGTCATCGCGGTGTTCACTGATGGCTGGATGGCGCCTTTTGAAGTCACTCCGAGGTTTCTCATCCTCTTAGTGGCGGCAATGGTGGTGGGAGCATTCGCCACCGTGCGCAGAGATCAAGCAGCTAGCCGCAGCCAAGTCGTGGCCTTGATAGTGGCAGTTGTCCTGGTGGGGGCTACTCGATTCATCCCCAGCACCGTGATATTTGTCATGGCGCAGTACTGGTTAGCCATGTACGCAGTGTTCGCGGTGATGTGCGCTCTTATTCTTCGTCGTTCACTGATGTCGCGTTAGCCCAATAGACCAACAAGAAGACCTCTTGTGCAGTCATGAGAGACTGCACAAGAGGTCTTCTTGGGCGTTAAAGGGGCTATCAGTCAAGCCATTCCAGCTCTGAGCCGATTGCCTCAGAGATTGAGTTCAAATCGTGGCGATGAATCTGCTCAGCGATCCCGCGGTGGATGTTTCGGATCCAGTCCGGGCCGCCATAGATCAGTCCGGTGTAGCCCTGCAGCAGTGTGGCCCCAGCAGCGATACGTTCCCAGGCTTGCTCCGGGGTGGAGATTCCGCCCACGGAAATTAGCACCATGTGGTCCCCAACCTTGGCGTGTAGTCGCTTAAGCACCTCTAGCGAGCGTTTCGCCACCGGAGGACCTGAGATGCCGCCAGCACCCAATTCCGCAACCTTTGCAGCAGAGGTCTCTAGACCATCCCGGGAAATAGTCGTGTTAGTAGCGACGATACCGGCCAGTCCTAGTTCCACGGCTAAGTCGGCGACGGCATCGACATCCTCGTCGGATAGGTCTGGGGCAATTTTGACCAACACAGGGGAGCTGGTGGATTTCTGGACCTCAGCGAGAATAGGCCTGAGCGATTCGACCGCCTGGAGGTCACGCAATCCTGGGGTATTCGGTGATGAGACGTTGACCACGAGGTAGTCAGCAAGATCACCGAGCAGGGAAGCCGATCGACGATAGTCCTCGACCGCCTCTTCTGGGGCTACCAACTTGGTCTTGCCAATGTTGATACCGATGACGTCATCGTAGCGACGGTGGCGCAGATTGATCGCGGCATCCGCCGCACCCGCGTTATTGAAGCCCATCCGGTTGAGAATTGCTTTGTCCGCAGTCAGCCGAAACAACCGCGGAGTTGGGTTGCCTGGCTGTGGAGAAGCGGTGATAGTGCCCAGCTCTGAGTAGCCGAATCCCATTGCAGTCCACGTGTCAGCAACGGAGGCATTCTTGTCGAAGCCAGCTGCCAGTCCCAAGGGGCGAGGGATGACTCGACCGAATACCTCCTGAGACAAGACTGGGTCATTGACTCCGATAATTCTCCCGAGCGCTCGATTGGCCGGGCCAGCTGCTTGAAGTAGACCTAGACCATCATGAATGATGCCGTGGATCCGTTCGGGACGGAGAGTAAACATTGCCTTGAGTGCCAATTGGTAGGCGGCTGTGCGCATGCTCATCAGATTAGGCCTTTGCTTGAAATTTGTTAATTACTGGGCGGCGGGTTCGGCGGTAGAAAAGGACTCTGGATCAGCGATGACTTGCAAACCATCGCCAGTCGCGGAGGCTAAGACCAAGGTTCCATCGGGCAGCACGATCGCATTATGAGCATCGGCGAGGGTACTCAGCCTCATCTGCTCCACGGGAACTCCCGTAGAGATGTCATAGCCAACCAGAGAGTTATTCGCGGTCGAAGCGATCCAAGCGAGATCTCGCTCGGAGTCCCAGGCCACAGCCCAAGGACTGGGATCTACCGGAGCAGTCTGATGCAGACGAATGACCTCAGTAGCGGTATAGATAGCAAGCTGATCACCGATGTTATCGGAGGCAATAATCAACCCATCCTCACCACCGGAAATTTGGCCAACTCCCAGGCCAACGCGCAAAGTTCCGCCTTGCTCTCCGTCCTCCCAATGCACATCCTGGATGGTGGTATTGACGGTGTTAGTACGCACTGCGATGTCTTCCTCGCCGTCCACTGGCACCGCTAGGAGTTGGCTGGTGGGGCCAGCGACGGTGATCAGTTCGGTGTCCTCACCCTCACGGTGCACCGACACAGTGTTGGACTCCCCATTGCCCACGAGCAGCGCCCCAGAGTTCGTCAATGCGGCTGACGCTGCCGGAGCGTTGTCTGAGACGTCCCGGGTGACGGTGTCGGTGGGAGCGGCGGCGTCGATAAGCAGCACTTGTTCGTCACATGCCACAACAAAGGTGTCTGTGGAAGCATTGAGATCCCCACAGGTCTCGGGGATCTCTAGCACCGCACTATCTCCAGCTTCGAATTCTTCCAAGGTTCCGATAGCCAGCGCATCACCTGCTCGCAGGCCTAAAATATCTCCGGCCACTTCCATATCGCTGACCTCGGAGAATCCTTCGGGCAGGCCGACTAAAACGCCGGCTGGATCAACTGACTCAGGCGAAGGATCCGCTACCGCCCGGCCCATGTCCGGGTTCTCATCCGGGACCGATCCGGTCTGGCAAGCGACCAAGGTCAAAGAGGTGGTGGCAACGGCGGCCATCAGGGCTGTCAAACGTCCGGTTTTCACGGTTTTTAAGCCTATCAGCGCCGCTGGCAACGACTAACGCGAGACATCGTCGAGGGCCTGAGCAATTGCTCGAGGCAGCACCGCTTCGGTAGCCCTAAGCAGCTGACGCAGCTGCTCCGGATTACTAGCCCCGGCCACCGCGGAAGTTACTCCAGGACGATCTCTGACCCAGGCTAGGGCTACTACCGCTGGCGGCAGATCGAGACCTGCGGCAGCAGTAGTAACAGCTTCTACTACTGTGTGGGATTTTAACCCCAGTAGAGGATGCACCTCGGCTCTAGCAGTGCGAGGAACCCCATCCCGGAAACGCCCAGTCAGCAGACCCTGTGCCAGCGGCGCCGCAGCGATCACTCCCACACCTAGGTGCCGGGCAGCTGGGATCATTTCCTCCTCGATCCCTCTCACCAACAGAGAATATTCATGCTGAGTAGCAACGATTCCACGGGCAGAGAATCGGCTCATCTCCCCGGCGGTGACAGCTAGCTGCCAACCGGTGTAATCCCGCACCCCAGCGTAACGAGTACGTCCGGTGCGAATAGCCCAATCCAAAGTGTCGGAGACCTCCGCCGGAGGGGTCTTTTCATCGAAATAGCCCACCGACCACAAATCAAGATGGTCAGTTCCCAATGCCGACAGTGTGGCATCCAGCTGCGAGATCAGAGCCCGGCGCGAGCAATCCACCCGCCGGCCAACCGGAGACTGCGGAGCCACCCCAGCCGAGGACGAAAGCACCAGTTCCTCACGTCGAACCCCAGAATCGGATAGGGCTGCAGCGAGAGTCTCCTGAGCTTGGCCCTCTGCATACACAGGAGATGAGTCCACCAGGTTTCCACCTGCGTCCACAAAATCTCGGAGCATGGTGCCTGCATTAGTCGCAGACGTGGTCGTTCCCCAGGTGGCGGTTCCCAGTCCGAGCTCGGAGACCCGAAGTCCGCTAAGGCCCATCAAACGTTGTTTCACCTGCACCAGACTAGTAGTAGGGTAGGTCCGGTGAATGACGTGTCCATCTTTGCCTCCGCGGCTGAGTCTACCGCTGCCGCCGCTGAATCGATGACCTGGATCCAGGTCATCGTCTTGTCAATCGTCCAAGGACTTACCGAGTTCCTGCCGGTCAGTTCCTCAGGCCATTTGCGGATCGTCTCTGAGCTGTTCTGGGGCGAAGACGCAGGAGCCTCATTTACTGCGGTCGTCCAATTGGGCACTGAGTTCGCGGTGCTGGTGTTTTTTGCCAAAGACATCTGGCAAATCCTGACCGGTTGGTTTAGAGGTCTATTTAACAAAGAACTCCGCGGGTTCCACTACCGCATGGGCTGGATGGTCATCGTCGGTACGATCCCGGTAGCCTTGGTCGGCTTTTTTGCCCGAGACATCATCCGGGATGGGCTGCGTAACCTCTGGATCACCGCCACCGTCCTAGTGCTGTTTTCCTTTGTCTTCATTCTCGCCGAGAAATTTGGTAAGAAGCAACGTCCCACTGAAGATCTGAAGATGAAAGACGCGATCGTAATGGGGCTGGCGCAGTGTTTGGCCTTGATCCCCGGTGTTTCGCGTTCTGGCGGCACCGTTTCTGCTGGTCTGTTCATGAACCTCGACCGTGAAGTGGCGACTCGTTTTAGCTTCTTGCTGGCGATCCCTGCAGTATTAGCTTCTGGGCTATTTTCTTTGCCTGATGCCTTTGATCCTCAAGCAGGACAGGCTGCCAGCGCCTTGCAGCTATTGGCTGGTACCTCGATTACTTTCGTCCTTGGCTATGCCTCAATCGCTTGGTTATTGAAGTTCGTTGCTCACCATTCCTTCGCCTGGTTCGCGGCCTATCGCATCCCCGTAGGTCTGCTGGTGATGGCTTTGCTGGCCTTTGGCGTCTTGCAGCCTGTCTAAAGGTTTGCTGACATGACACGTTAGAGTGTTGGTCATGCGTTCATGGCCCACCCCTGATGTCCCGCGGGTAGACGGCACTGCCGTTCCGCTCGCTTTGTACGACACTGCCGACGAGGTGGTCCGCCAAGTAGATGCTGGTGAGGTCGCTGGTCTCTACGTCTGTGGAATTACTCCCTATGATTCAACCCACCTAGGCCATGCTGCTACCTATCTGACCTTCGATTTGGTCCATCGTCAGCTGCTCGATAATGGCCACCGCGTGCACTACGTCCAGAACATCACTGACGTCGATGATCCGCTCTTTGAGCGCGCTGAAAGAGACGGATTGGACTGGCGTGATCTGGGGGAGAGCCAGATTGATCTCTTCCGCTCCGATATGACGGATCTGTCGGTCATCCCGCCCAAGGATTACATCGGTGCGATGGAATCGATTGATGAAGTCATCGAATTAGTCCAGCGCTTGCTGGACAATGGCTCAGCTTATGTTGTCGAAGACTCTGAGTTCCCGGATGTCTACGCCTCGATTAGCGCGACGACTCAGTTCGGCTATGAGTCCAACTACGATCGCGCAACCATGGAGCAGTTGTTCGCTGAGCGTGGGGGAGACCCCGATCGCCTTGGTAAGAGAGACCGCCTTGACGCCCTAGTGTGGCGGGCCCATCGAGAGGGCGAACCTGCTTGGGAATCGCCTTTCGGCCCCGGCCGACCTGGCTGGCATATCGAATGCTCTGCAATCGCCACTAATCGCCTCGCCGAGAATTTCACTATTCAAGGTGGCGGCAGTGATCTCATTTTCCCGCACCATGAGTTCTCAGCGGCTCATGCCGAAGCAGGACTGGACTGCTCCAGAATGGCCGGGCACTACGTCCATACCGGGATGATTGGCCTAGACGGGGTTAAAATGAGTAAATCCCTAGGCAATCTAGTGTTCGTTTCTAAGCTCACCGCTGCCGGCTTCGAACCAGCCGTTATCCGGCTCGGGGTGTTTTCCTCACATTATCGTTGCAACCGAGATTGGTCTGAGGCAGTGTTGCAGCAGGCGCAGACCCGTTTGGACTCTTGGCGGGAAGCGCTACTGAGCCCCGGAAGTCTTTCCGCTGCTCAAGAGCTCATCTCGCAGTTGCGCGCACATCTGGCAAACGATCTAGATACTCCTGAGGCCTTGGCTACTGTTGACCGATGGGTCGCCGGAGATAGAGGCCCCAACGAGGCTGAATCTGCGCAACTGGTGACAACTGCCGTCGATGCACTGCTGGGGGTGCGCCTGTAGTGGATTTCAGTCACAATGAGCCTATGACGATTCGTTCCCAGTTCCAGCCCACAGTCGATGAATTCATTTCCACCCTCAATGATTTCGCTACCGGCAGCTATCTCAAAGCCGAAGAAAAAGAGTTCTGGGATCAGCCGTTCAATCCTAAGGTGCTCCCAGAGCTCAAATCCATCCTGGAAAAGATGCTCGATTCCTTCGACGCTCTTGACGATGATCCAACCGAAGAAGATCTAGTCAAGGTTGCTCAACGCTGGGTGGATAAGCTGTTGGAATTCAACGCACGCCACGCCGACGCGGTTATTGAACCAGAGGAAAAAGAAGAGCTTGGGGAACTGATCCGCGAGGCTGCTGCTGCCACCGGCGCCGAAGAGTCGGCGTTGGCCGAGCTACCGGAGCTTGACTGATCATTATGCTCAAAGCGATTTTCTGGGACATGGACGGAACCATGGTGGATTCCGAGCCATTGTGGGGCTTAGCCACCTACGAGCTCAGTGAGCGACTGGGGCGACGGCTACCCCCGGAGCTGCGAGAGCAGACCATGGGTGGCAGCTTCCGCAACACACTTGAAGTGTGCGCTGAGCATGCTTCAGTCACCTTGACGCCTGAGGACTATCCACGGCAACGCAGAATCATGTTTGATCGGATGGCGGGACTATTGGCTGAGCAGCTAGTGCCTAACCCCGGTGTTCAAAAACTCTTAGCAGATTTGCAGGACACCAAGCTACCGATGGTGGTGACCACTAACACTGAACGCGAGCTCGCTGATCCCTCCATTGCTGCGGTTGGAGAGCAATTCTTCACCGACTCGATCTCTGGTGATGAAGTTACTCATCCTAAACCTGCCCCTGACATGTACTTAGAAGCTGCACGAAGAGTTGGTGCGCATCCTTCTGAGTGTCTAGTTTTCGAGGATTCTCAGGCTGGAATGAGTGCGGCTGCTGCCGCAGGCTGCAGGGTAATCGGGCTGTCCGAGCACCCTCCGGAGGGGGTTGTTGCGCTGAGTAGTCTGCACGATCGTACTGACTTCGTGGGTGTCACCGCAGAGACTGTAGCCATGTGGTTCCAGCGGCTGAGTGGGTAGTGGTCTAACCTAGTCGATTGTGAAGAACTTTGACTCTCTCTTTGAAGAACTGACCGAACGCGCGAGCAACCGTCCGGAGGGCTCCGGTACCGTTTCCGCACTCGATGCTGGAGTGCACCAGATCGGTAAAAAGGTCATCGAGGAGGCTGGAGAGGTCTGGATCGCCTCCGAATACCAATCTGATGAAGAGTTGGCGGAGGAGATGTCGCAACTGATTTATTGGACCCAGGTCATGATGATCGCTCGCGGCCTGACCCCGGCAGATATCTACAAGTACCTGTAACTAGGAAGCGACACCACAACATGATCAAGATCGCCGTGCCCAATAAGGGCTCGCTGTCGGAAGCCGCCGTCGAGATTCTCTCCGAGGCTGGGTACAAAGGCCGAGGAGATACCAAAGCGCTGGCCGTGTTCGATGAGGCCAATGACGTGGAATTTTTCTTCCTACGGCCCAAAGACATTGCTATCTATGTGGCCAATGGAAAGCTCGACCTGGGTATTACCGGTCGCGATCTCGCTGGCGATTCCGGTGCAAAAGTCCAAGAGGTGCTCCCGCTGGGATTTGGCGGTTCCACTTTCCGCTACGCCGCTCCGGTAGGCGAGCAGTGGTCAGTAGATGACCTCGATGGCAAGCGCATTGCCACCTCCTACCCGAACCTAGTCCGTGAGGATCTAGCAGCCAGGGGCTTCAACGCCGATATTATTCGTTTGGACGGAGCAGTCGAGATCTCCATCAAGCTGGGTGTAGCCGATGTCATCGCTGATGTGGTCTCCTCCGGCAACACTCTGCGGCGCCAAGGACTAGCTCCTTTCGGTGAACCGTTGGTCGATTCTGAGGCTGTCATCGTCTCTCGTACTGGAGTCGAGATCACCCCGGAGCAGCGAGTCCTTTTGGCCCGCATTGAAGGTATTTTGCACGCTCAGAATTACCTCATGATCGACTACAACATCTCTCGTGACCTGCTTGACTCAGCTGCAGAGATTACCCCGGGGCTTTCAGGACCGACTGTTTCTCCGCTGGCCCGCGAGGATATGGTCGCCGTCCGTGCGCTGATTCCTCGGAAAAAGGCCAATGATGTGATGGACTTGCTTTCCACACTCGGAGCCCAGGCTATTTTGGCTTCTGAACTGAGAATCGTTCGGCTTTAAGTCATTAGGTTTCCCCGGGATATCTCGTGTTGTCCCGGGGCCATGGATTGCAGCTAGCATGGATAGAAACACCATCAGTTGCGTTTCTTATGAGGAGACCTAATCCATGTCGAAGACCACGGGTAAATCAGCTAATTCTTCCCAAAAGCAGGAGAAAAAGTTGAAGCTCTCTAGCACCACTCTTGCTCGGGCAACCCGCACAGAAGAAGACCTTCTTGGGCAGATGGAGGTCCCTGCTGATGCCTATTACGGCATCCACACTCTCCGCGCGATAGAAAACTTCCAGATCTCCAGGACTCGGATCAACGATGTGCCTGAGTTCATCCGAGGCATGGTTCAAGTCAAGAAGGCAGCGGCGCTAGCCAATCGTCGACTACACACCCTGCCTGCTGAAAAATGCGAATCCATCATTTGGGCGTGTGACCAAATCCTCAAGCATGGTCGGTGCATGGACCAGTTCCCCATCGATGTTTTCCAAGGTGGGGCAGGCACAAGCCTCAACATGAACACCAACGAAGTCATCGCCAACCTCGCGTTGGAGCACTTGGGCAAAGAAAAAGGCTCGTACGACATCATCAACCCCAACGATGACGTCAATATGTCGCAGTCCACCAATGATGCCTACCCCACAGGTTTTCGCATTGGTCTCTACAATTCCATGGGCACCCTCATCGAGCAGATCGATGAACTGCAGAAGGCCTTTCAACATAAAGGTCGGGAGTTTCAAGACATCCTGAAAATGGGGCGTACTCAGCTCCAAGACGCAGTGCCGATGACCTTGGGAGATGAGTTCAATGCTTTCGCCCACAATTTGGAGGAAGAGCAATCGGTATTACGCAGTGCCGCTGAGCGTCTCCTAGAGGTCAATCTTGGTGCTACTGCCATCGGAACTGGAGTAAACACCCCCTCTGGATATCGCCATCAGGTCACCGCCTCGTTGGCTGAGATCACTGGCCTGAAGGTTAAATCAGCCCTCGACCTCATCGAGGCCACCAGCGACACCGGTGCCTACGTGCTGGCTCATTCCGCGGTCAAGCGAGCTGCAATGAAGCTCTCGAAAATCAGCAATGATCTGCGTCTGCTGTCTTCTGGTCCTCGTGCAGGGCTCAATGAGATCAACCTTCCACCGCGCCAAGCTGGGTCCTCGATCATGCCGGGTAAAGTCAACCCAGTCATCCCCGAGGTCGTCAACCAGGTTTGCTTTAAGGTCTTCGGCAATGACCTTACTGTGACCATGGCCGCCGAAGCAGGTCAGCTCCAGCTCAATGTCATGGAGCCGGTCATGGGTGAAGCATTGTTCCAATCCATTCGGATGCTCAGCAATGCTGCCTTGGCGTTGAAGGAAAAATGCGTGGAAGGTATCACCGCTAATGCGGACGTCTGCCGCTACTACGTTGATCACTCGATTGGCATTATTACCTACCTCAACCCATTTATCGGCCATCACAATGGCGATCTGGTGGCCAAGGAGGCCGCGTTGACAGGGCGCTCAGTACGCGAGTTGGTCCTGGAAAAAGGACTCATCGATGTTGAGACCCTTGATCGAGTATTGAGCAAGGAAAACCTCATGCACCCTCAGTTTCGCGGAAAACTCTACCTCGATATCTAGACCAACTCAGTTGGTCACCGTGAGGAAACTCATAAAAATGGACTTATTAGTCGCTGCCCGGGAATACTCATGCCAGAGATATTCCTACCGCGGATGAACAGCTAATTTGACCGTAAAGCTCCAACTAAGTGGACCCTTTAGATAATGAGTTGAGTGAGCGTTCATCGCCGAACTGAAAGTACGGTCCGATTTATGCTCCTCGCTCTCCAAATACTCATTGTCTTAGGCGCCATTGTTTTAGGCGCTCGCTTGGGGTCCATCGCAATCGGCTTCGCAGGTGGCCTCGGTGTGTTGCTACTGGGAGCCACCGGCATTCCGGTAACTGCTGCAGATGTGCCCTTTGACGTCATCGGAATCATCATGTGCGTCATTGCCGCCATTTCTGCCATGCAGCGTGCTGGAGGTATGGATTATTTAGTCCACTTAGCCGAGCATTTTCTCCGGCGGAATCCGAAGCAGATTACCCTGTGGGCTCCCGTAGTCACATGGACGATGACTGTATTTGCCGGCACCGGGCACACAGCTTTTTCTACACTTCCGGTGATCGTGGAAGTAGCCAAAGAAAGTAAGGTTCGACCTTCTCGTCCATTGTCGGTGGCCGTTGTGGCTTCGCAGATGGCTATTGTAGCTTCGCCGATCTCGGCGGCAGTGGTCTTTATGGCCACCATCCTGGAGCCTCTCGGAGTGAGCTACTTAACGCTGCTGGGAGTGATGATCCCGGCAACTTTCCTGGCGATTTTTCCGACCGCTTGGTTGACCAACCGCATGGGCAAAGAGCTCAAAGATGACCCCATCTATCTCGATCGCTTGGAAAATGGATTGGTTCGAGCGCCACTTGGCCAACAGGAGTGGACTGCTCCGAAGGGCGCCAAAGCCTCCGTCTGGATATTTCTCGCCTCGATCATTGCCGTGATGGTCTATGCCACAGCAATCTCCGAGCAAGTAGGTCTGATTAACAATCCGACAGTTCCCCGCAACGAAGCAATCATGGCCATCATGCTGGCGGCCGCCGCAGTCATCGTAATAGCAACTCGAATCCCCGCCGATGAAGTTATTAAGACTCAAGTTTTCCGTTCAGGAATGTCTGCCACTATCTGTGTGCTGGGTGTGGCGTGGTTGGGCACGACATTCATCAATCATTACATCGAAGACATTCAGGTCTTGGCAGGTGATGTGTTGGAGACTAGCCCCTGGTTGCTAGCAGTTATTCTCTTCTTCGCCGCCGCTTTGCTCTATTCTCAGGCCGCTACGGCCAAGGCGCTCATGCCAGCTGCACTAGCTATCGGAGTCAGTCCACTGACCGCTGTGGCCGCTTTTCCTGCTGTTGCTGCTCTGTTTATCCTGCCGACTTATCCGACTCTCCTCGCAGCCGTAGAAATGGACGATACCGGATCTACCCGGATCGGCAAGTACGTATTCAACCATCCCTTTATTATTCCCGGAACAATCTGCATCACTGTCTCGGTAATGCTTGCCAATGTCATTGGAGCAGTACTGATCTAATCCTTCACCCACGTAGGATTTAGTTCATGGCTTTAAAAGACGTCGACATCGCCCAGGCCCATACCCTCGAACCGATCGGGGCTATTGCCCAGCGAGCAGGGATCGACCCAGCATCTTTGATCAGCTATGGCACTACCAAAGCCAAGGTTGATATCACTACGCTGGCATCGCCTTCGGACCCCGGAAAGCTAGTGCTAGTGACCGGCATTTCGCCAACACCTGCCGGAGAGGGAAAATCCACTGTGCTGATCGGGCTAGCCGATGCGATGAGCCGGCTAGGAAAAAATGCTGCTGCGGCCTTGCGCGAGCCCTCCCAAGGTCCGGTCATGGGTATTAAAGGCGGGGCGGCCGGTGGTGGCTACTCCCAGATTGTGCCGATGGAAGAAATCAATCTGCACTTCACTGGAGATTTTCATGCCATCGCCGCGGCCACCAACACTCTGTCCGCGATCATTGATAACCACATCCACCACGGCAATGAATTGGGGATCGATCCTCGCCGGGTGACCTGGCAACGCTGCGTGGATGTCAATGACCGAACTTTGCGCAATGTGATCACCGGCCTCGGGGGACCTGCTCACGGAGTGCCACGAGAAACTGGTTTTACTATCACCGCAGCCTCCGAGATCATGGCCGTGTTGTGCTTAGCCACCGATTTGGCGGATCTTAAAAAACGCATCAGCCAGATTACGATCGGATTCACCTACGATCAACAACCAGTCACTGCTGGTCAACTCGACGCCGCTGGAGCATTGACTGCGTTGATGAAAGAGGCGATCAACCCCAACTTGGTCCAAACCCTGGGAGGAACTCCGGCTTATGTCCACGGCGGGCCGTTTGCCAATATTGCTCATGGTTGCAACTCCCTGATCGCCACCCGCGTAGCACTCCAACATGCGGAGATCGTGCTCACTGAGGCAGGCTTCGGCTCTGATCTAGGGGCGGAAAAATTCTTCGACATCACCGCACCTTTTGGTGATCTCACCGTCAACGGTGCGGTCATCGTGGCCACCATCCGATCCCTCAAATACAACGGCGGCCAGCCGCGAACGGATTTGACGACAAAGAACCTCGACGCGCTCAAACCCGGGGTGGCCAATCTCGCCCGGCATGTCAGTAACGTCCAGCAATTTGGCGTAAGCCCGGTGGTCGCGCTCAACCTCTTTGACTCCGATACTGCGGCAGAACGGGAGTTTATGCGCAACTGGGCCAATGACTTCCAGGTTCCGCTAGTAGAAGCCAAAGTCTGGTCCCAAGGCGGAGCAGGCGCCGAAGAGCTCGCACGAGTAGTCCTAGACAATCTTGGTGATCACTCTGCGCAGCTCTACGACGCTGCAGAAGGGGTGGAGAAATCCATCGAGACCATTGCTCGGCGGATCTATCGAGCAGACAAAGTCCAATATTCTCCAAAGGCGCTCAAAGACCTAGCACTAATTCGGGATAACGGCTGGGATCAGCTACCGGTGTGCATCTCCAAGACGCAGTATTCCTTTAGCGATGATCCCAGTGCGCTTGGTGCACCTTCCGGGCACACTCTGCACGTTCGAGAGCTATTGCCACGCACCGGTGCGGGCTTCATCGTCGCGTTGACCGGCAACGTAATGACCATGCCAGGACTGCCTAAAACACCAGCCGCCAACACAATCGATGTCGCCCCTGATGGCCGAATCTCTGGCCTATTCTAGGAATCCCGGCGCGCCAGATCGGCGGTAGATCCTGGCCAACCGGGATACTCCGGCGGGGTGCCGCCAAAGGAAGGACAGAGCTCTTGGAAGGAGCACCAGCCGCAGAGCTTCGAAGTCTTTGGCCGGAAGATCCCTTCCTTTCCATCTCCCTCAATCTTGGCCCATAGATCGCCGAGGTCTCGTTCGAAGTACTCCAGTTCTTCCCGGGAGGGGCTCAGAATCATGGAGTCGATGACCTTGAGGTACATCAGGCGCAGCTGGTGGGGGATGGTGTCAAAAAGCCGCCAATAGACCAGTGCGTAGAACTTCATTTGGAAGGTTGCGGACTGGGAATAGCGCGGGATCGGCTTCTTGCCGGTCTTGTAGTCGACCACTCGAACCTCGCCGGTGGGGGCGATGTCTACTCGGTCGATGAATCCACGCACGGGGACTCCGTTGGGCAGGATGGTATCGACGTACATCTCGCAGGAATCAGCGTCGAAACCCTGTGGGTTTTCCATCTGGAAGTAGCCTCGCAGCAGCTCCCGAGATTCGACCAAGAAACCATGCAAAGTCTCTGGCGGAACCAATTCGAGCAGTTGTTCATCCTGCTCGCACATATCTGCCCACTGTGGTTTGAGTCGCTTCACCGCTGCAGGAAAAGTCCGCTCCTCGCGATTTTTTCCATGCAATTCCTCGAGGACGGCATGGACCAGCGTCCCTTTGACCTGCGCCAGAGTTTTAGGTTCCGGAATCCGGTCAATGGCTTTAAGCCGGTAGAGCAGCGGACACTGTTGGTAGTCGGAGGCACGTGAGGGAGACAGTGCTAGCGGGCGAGGCGAGGGGGAGTCCATGATGGCCAATAGTTTAACCGTGGCAAGGTAGGAGATATGAACCAAACTCCGGATCTTCTTGACTTCCTTGCTTCCGCCCCGAGTTCTTATCATGCGGCTCACCTCGTTGCCGATCGACTATCCGCGGCAGGATTTGCCCGCCAGAACGACACTGATGCTTGGGATGCTTCCCCCGGTGGGCATGTTCTCGTCCGCGGAGGAGCAGTCATGGCTTGGTGGGTACCCGAAGATGCCTCTCCCGAATCCGGATTCCGGATCATCGGCTCGCATACCGATTCTCCCGGTTTCACCCTCAAACCTCATCCAGATATGACCGCCGCAGGTTGGCAGCAGGCGGCCGTGGAAGTTTATGGCGGGCCGATCCTATCGTCCTGGTTCGACCGCGACTTGGGGTTCGCAGGTCGCATTGTCTTGGCTGATGGCTCTACCAAGCGAGTCGCTACCGGTGCCATCGCTCGGATTCCTCATCTGGCAATCCACCTAGATCGTTCGGCTGACCGGAGCATTGATCGTCAACAGCACACCCAGCCGATTATCGGAACTACCGCGACTTCAGTGATGGACGCGGTGGCCGAAGCCGCTGGGGTGGACAAGCAAGATATTTATGCCCACAACGTGATCACCTATGACACTCAACGTGCTGAAGTATTCGGCGCTGATGCGGAGTTTATCGCCGCTGGTCGGATGGATAATCTCACCTCGGTACACGCTTCACTGATTGCGCTATTGCGGGCTGTTGATTCCGGCGATACCGGTAAGGATGTGCTCGTGCTCGCTGCCTTCGACCATGAAGAGGTTGGCTCGGCTTCGACGACTGGGGCCGCCGGCCCGATTCTGGAACAGGTCATGAGCAGGACTGCGGGCTACCTTGGCGCCGATAACGATGGATTCGCCCGGATGATCGCGCGTTCTAGTTGTGTATCGGCCGATGCCGCGCATTCTGTGCATCCCAATTACTCAGGCCGCCACGACCCCTCACACCAGCCGATTATCGGCCAAGGCCCAGTGGTCAAGGTCAATTCCAACCAGCGATACGCCTCCAATGCAAAAACGGTAGCTATGTGGGAACATGCCTGCCGCGCGGCTGGGGTGCCCTCACAAGCTTTTGTCGGCAACAATGATGTGCCTTGTGGCTCGACGATCGGACCGATCACCGCCACCCGCATCGGAGTAGCGACCGTGGATGTCGGCGTGCCCTTGGTCTCGATGCACTCCGCTCGAGAATTAGCAGGCGTGCAGGACCAGATATGGTTCGCGCAAGCGCTTGAGGCATACTTAATTAACCGATAACCCAGATCTACAAGGAGCCCTTCCACATGGCCAATTCCGGCCCGTTCCAGCTCGGCGACCGCGTCCAGCTCACTGACGCTAAGCGCCGTCATTTCACCATCATCCTGGAATCGGGGAAGAGCTTTCATTCCCATAAGGGCATGATCTCCCACGATGAGATCATTGGTATGCCAGAAGGTTCGGTCATCCGTTCCACGCTGGGATCGGATTTCCTACTCTTTCGCCACTTGATGGTCGATCATGTCTTGTCGATGCCCCGTGGCGCGGCCGTGATCTACCCGAAAGACTCGGCCCAGATCCTCGTCGAAGGCGATATCTTCCCCGGCGCCCGAGTGCTGGAGGCAGGTGCCGGTTCCGGCGCTTTGTCTATGAACCTGCTGCGTGCAGTCGGCGAGCAGGGCAAAGTGATTTCCTACGAAATTCGCCAGGACCATTTGGATTTTGCTGAGTCCAACGTCGATGAGTTCTTCGGCGGCCGGCCTGACGCGTGGGATCCCCGGTTGGGCGATCTCAAGGAAGTCACTGCCGATGATCTCGGCGGCCCCGTCGACCGAGTCATCCTGGATATGCTCGAGCCCTGGGAATGCCTAGAGGTCGTGCGCGACATTCTCATCCCCGGTGGAGTGTTCATGACCTATGTGGCTACCGTTCCACAGTTGATGAAGGTCATGGAGGGAATCCGGGAGCAGCAGTGTTTCACTGAGCCACGAGCTTGGGAGTCACTGGTTCGTGAGTGGAAGGTCGAAGGTTTGGCCACCCGCCCGGAGCACCGAATGAATGCCCATACTGCCTTCCTGATCTGGGCTCGTCGCCTGACTGACGGGGTTACCCCGCCGCGCCCGCAGCGCCGCGCTAGGAAATAGCCAGCTAGCTATTAACCCCAGATGAGTGCGGCACGGCTATAGAGTGAGTACATGAACAGCTCTGAGACCACCTCACTCAACCAGGAGATCCAAGCACTGGGTCTCCAAAACGCTAAGCTCTCCCGAGCGCTGAAAGCCTCCCGTGATCGGCTGGCAGATCTCAGCGCTCAAATTGACTCCTTAGCTGAGCCAGCCTCAACTTATGGGGTGTTTTTGGAATACTCGGCTTCCGGTCAAGACGCCGAGGTATTTACCGCTGGACGGCATATGCGGCTAAAGATCTCGCCTGGTATCCCGAAGAAAAAGCTCACCCCAGGGACCTTAGTTCGCCTTGGTGAAGGCAGCATCGTGGTGGAAGATTGCGGCTTTACCGACACCGGTGAGTTAGCCGTGGTCAGCGAGCGCATCGACGGCCGTCGGGTATTGGTAAGCACCCACAATGGCGATGAGCGGCTGTTAAAACTAGCTGGCCCAGTGGCCGAGGAAGCCCGTGCTGGCGACACTCTCTTGGTAGATACCAAGGCCGGGGTGGGTTTTGAGCGAATCCCCAAGACTGAGGTCTCCCAGCTCTCACTCGAAGAAGTTCCAGATGTTGCCTACGAGGACATTGGCGGCTTGGATGAGCAGATTGAATTGATCAAAGACGCCGTCGAGCTGCCATTTTCCCATCCACAGCTCTATCGGGATTATCAGCTCAGCCCGCCAAAGGGTGTGCTGCTCTACGGCCCACCCGGTTGCGGCAAGACGCTGATTGCCAAGGCCGTAGCCAACTCTTTGTCGCGGAGAATGGGGGATGGCTCATCATCCTATTTCCTCAACGTCAAAGGTCCCGAGCTGCTCAATAAGTTCGTTGGAGAGACTGAGCGACGCATCCGCCTGATCTTTGAACGCGCCCGTGAGTTAGCAGGCGAGGGCCGTCCGGTGATCATCTTCTTCGATGAGATGGAGTCAATCTTCCGTACCCGTGGATCAGGAGTGTCCTCCGATATGGAAACTACCGTGGTTCCACAGCTGCTCACCGAACTCGATGGGGTGGAAAACCTCGCCAACGTCATCATCATTGGCGCGACTAACCGCGAAGAGCTCATTGACCCAGCACTGCTGCGGCCTGGCCGATTGGATGTAAAAATCCGGGTGCAGCGTCCCAGCCGCGATGGCGCGCGGGATATCTTTGCCCGCCATCTCACTGAGGCAGTGCCGCACACCATCGGCGTTGAGGCGCTGATTGAGGCGGGCGTCGAGAAGCTCTTTGAGCCCCGGGCTTACGTGGAGTTGACGCTTATTGACGACACAATTGAGACGCTCAACTACTCAGACTTCGTCTCTGGGGCGATGATCGCCAATATCGTCGATCGGGCGAAGAAGCTGGCTATCAAAGATCATCTGTCCCAGATCAGCGATGCTGGTGTGAGCCCGGAGCATATCCGGCAGGCAGTGGTTACCGAGCAGCAGGAGAGCGAAGATCTGCCTAATACCGCGAACCCAGATGAATGGAGCCGAATCACCGGACGCCATGGATCACGCGTCGTGGCCGCCCGAGTAGTCGGTTAGGCTGGGGATATGACTCGTTATATGGGTACGGAAACCGAGTACGGCATCGCCACTCCGGATGCTCCGGGGTTGAGCCCGATTATTACCTCCACCCACGCGGTGGTTGCCTATGCAGCAATGCATACCGGCGCCAGATCCCGCTGGGATTATGCGGAGGAATCACCGCTGAAAGATAGCCGTGGTTTTGACCTACGTCGCTACCGAACCGTCCCCGTAGTTGATTCGGACGCGGTGGGAGTGGCTAACGTGGTCACCACCAATGGTGCCCGTTTCTATGTTGATCACGCGCACCCGGAGTATTCCTCCCCGGAGGTCTCCAATGCCTATGACGCGATGGTCTATGACGCTGCGGGAGATCTGATTCTCAACCAGGCCGCAGCGGAAATTCGTGGCCTCTACGAGCACAACCTCTCAGTGCTCAAGCATCACGATCCTTGTCCGCCGTTGAAAATCTACAAGAATAACGTTGATGGCAAGGGCGCTTCTTATGGCGCGCATGAGAACTATCAGTACTCGCGGCAGACAGATTTCGATCTACTTACCCAAGCGCTGATTCCGTTTTTCGTTACTCGCAATATCATCATTGGCGCAGGCCGAGTAGGTATTGGGGCAGAAGGCGAGCAGCCCGGATTCCAGATTTCTCAACGAGCGGACTATTTCTTCCAGGAGGTCTCGCTAGAGACCACGCTCAACCGGGGCATCGTCAACACCCGCGATGAGCCACACGCGGATGCTGATCATTTCCGCCGGCTGCACACCATCGTCGGGGATGCGAATATGTCGCAGACCGCGAATTTCCTCAAATTCGGTATGACCAAGTTAGTCATCGATGCCATCGAAGCGGGGGGCGATTTCTCGGATCTTCGTCTGCGCAACCCGGTTGCTGAAATCAAAAACGTCTCCCACGATCTCACCCTGAGCCATCGATTAGAGCTTGTCGACGGTCGCGAACTCACCGCCCTAGAAATCCTCGCGCTGTACCGGGAACGGGTCAGTGCCCTCGACGATGTTGACCAGCGAGTCGTTGAGCTCTGGGGACAGGTCCTCGAGCTATTAGCTACCGATCCACTGTCGACCTCGCATCTGCTGGATTGGACCGCGAAGTGGTCCTTGATCTCGGGTTATCTCAAGCGGGGAGTGGATATTTCGGATGCCAAGATCAGACTCATTGACCTGCAATATACCGATATCGACCCGGCGCGCTCGCTCTATCACGCGCTCGTGGGCAAAGGTCGGATGTCTACGTTGGCCTCAGCTGATGAGATAGCCGCTGCTGCGATTACTCCGCCGGCCGATTCCCGTGCGTGGTTCCGTGGTCGGGTCTCCGCTCGTTTTGGCGAGGATGTCATCGCCGCGAGTTGGCAGGCACTTTTGCTCAAAACCACCCAGGGTTCGGTCCGCCTAGCCATCAACGATGTGGACGGCTTCACTAAAGCACAGGTCGGCGAGCTAGTTGAGCGAGTCGAAAACACCGATGAATTAGTAGCTGGTCTTGCCAAACTTGGACTCTGCTCAGACTAGAGTCCGCACTAGGGTTTCTGGCTGAGTACACCAGCACCACAACTTCACAGCTTCACCTAACCTAAGGAGACTAAAGAGACGATGACCGGACCTCAGACACAGGCATTCTCCGGCGGCGGCGACGGCAACGAGGATGATCAGGCCGCTGCCATCGCGGGCCAGGCGCAGCTCAATACCACCGGAACTGATGATCTGCTCGACGAGATCGACGGACTATTGGAAAACAACGCGGAGGAATTCGTCCGTTCCTATATCCAGAAGGGTGGCCAGTAGTCCCGATGAGTCAGGTGCAGTTGTATAGCCGCCGCATCATGGGTGTGGAGACGGAGTACGGCATCACTGCGGTCTCCTCCCAGAAAAACCGCACGCTCACTCCGGAAGAAGTCGCTCGGTATTTGTTTAGACCGGTGGTTCAGCGCTACGCCAGCTCCAATATTTTCACCCCCAATGGTTCTCGTCTCTACCTCGATGTCGGCTCTCACCCTGAGGTAGCTACCGCCGAATGCGATAGCCTCACGCAGCTGCTTAACTATGAACGCGCTGGCGATGTCATGCTCAATGATCTGGCCTGCCAGGCAGAAAAGGCGCTAGCGCACGAGGGAATCGACACCCGAATTTATCTGTTCAAAAACAACGTCGATTCAGTGGGTAACTCCTATGGCTGCCATGAGAATTATCTGGTGGGACGCGAACTGGTACTGCGCAATCTGGCCAGGCAACTCCTGCCGTTTATGATCACCCGTCAGTTGATCTGTGGTGCAGGCATGATTGCTCGTGCCACCGCCGGAAACCAGCCCGGTTTTCTGCTCTCGCAGCGTGCTGATCAGGTGTGGGAAGGAGTCTCCTCCGCGACGACGAGATCTCGTCCGATCATCAACACTCGCGATGAACCCCACGGGGATTCCCATCGTTTCCGCCGGATGCATGTCATCGTGGGCGACTCAAATATGTCTGAACCCACCTTTGCGCTCAAAGTCGGTTCCACCCTCTTGCTCTTGGAAATGATCGAGGCAGGGGTGGACTTGCCGGATCTAGAATTGGCCGATCCGATCTCCCATATCCGCGATATCTCTCGGGATATTACCGGCTCCACGGTGCTTGATTTGAAAAACGGCGGCACCGTCACTGCGTTGTCGGTCCAGGAGCAAACCCTGGCTGCAGCAACTCAGTGGTTGGATCAGCGCCCAGATAAGGGCACTCCGACTGAGGAACTGCGCCGGGTAGTCGATCTATGGCAGCGTCAGCTCGAGGCTATTGCCACCGGAGATTTCTCCCGGGTTGATCGCGAAATTGATTGGGTAATCAAGCGCAATCTGCTCCACCGTTACCTCGACCGGCTCGGCGGAGATTGGTCACATCCAAAGTTGGCTCAGGTTGATCTGGCCTTCCATGATATTCGGCCAGGTCGTGGATTATTTCCCCTTTTAGAGGCTAAGGGTCTGGTGGATCGCTGGAGTAGTGATGAAGACATTGCCGCCGCAGTGTTAGAGGCTCCAGCGACCACGAGGGCACATCTAAGAGGTCAATTCATCACCCACGCTGAGCACCTCGGTGCGCCGATTACTACCGATTGGGTGCACTTGAAGATCAATGCACCGCAGACCCAGATGGTGGAGTTAACCGATCCGTTCGCGGCCGTCGATAGCCGAGTTGACGCACTTCTTGACTACTTGGACGAGCACGCGGGCGAATACGGGGAGCACTAGGTGAGCAGACAAGATGAGGCCGTTCAGCGGTTGACCAAACTCGTCTTCGCCCTGTTGGCGGCTGACCGAGAAGGTGGTCGGATGCTGACCCCCGAGTGGATCCGCACGCATGTCGAGGGCTATCAAGACCTCAGCGATGATGCTTTCCTCACTAAGATTCACCGCGATATTGCCACTTTGGCGCGTGCCGGAGTGCCGTTGGAGTCGTGGCAATCAGCGGATGGTCAGGGGACGGTCTATCGCCTGCAATCCGAGCAATATCAACTACCCGAAGTCAGCTTCACTCCAGAAGAATCAACAGTGTTGGGTCTGGCCGGCGAGATGGGCCACAGTGGTGAGCTAGGGGTATTTGCTCGCTCCGGTTGGACCAAACTTGCGGCCGCTGGCGCTAGTCGTGATCTCTCTCAAACACCGGTGTTTTCTACTGTCAATGATGTCACGGTGTTGCCGGCTCGAATGCTCACGTCCATTCTCACGATTATCCGCGCGGGTTTTCGCATGAGTTTTAGCTATACGGCTACTCCGGCTAGCACTCCGGTCAAGCGCACGATGGATCCGTGGGGATTGGTTCCGCTGCATGATCGGCTCTATTTGGTCGGCTATGACGTTGACCGGCAAGCCCCGCGCAGCTTCCGGATCTTGCGTATCAGCGATGTCCACGCCAAACGCACCCGCGCCGTCCACACAGAAACCGCTACATCTTTACAAAAGATCGTGGAAGATTCGCTCCGGGTAGGAAGGCAGCGTATCGACGCCCTCCTATCCATCCCCGAGGGCAGCGCACACGAGCTTGCTGCCGCCGGTACCCGACGGCCCGATGGACTCGTAGAGCTCCGCGATGTTGACCGAGATTGGTTGGTTCGCACAGCTGCGGGTTTTGCCTACGTAGTTGAACTAATCGAACCGGCAGATGCCCGCGAAGAAATCATCGCCCTGCTTTCGGAGGTGCACTAGCTCATGCCTCGACCAATAGACTCACCCGCCAAGCTAGACACATTGGTTCATTTGCTCAATATCATTCCCTATTTTCAGGCTCACCCGGAGCGCTCGGTGATGGAGGCAGCCAAAGACTTGGGCCGTGAGCCCGGTGCTCTGTTGGCAGATCTGCACCGATTATCATGCAGTGGGGTAGGCAATTGGCCCGAGGAACTGGTCGATCTCCACGCCGACTACCGGCGGGTGACCATCAGCAATTCTCAAGGCATGGACCGGCCGCTTCGGTTAACCCCCACTGAAGCCGGTGTGTTGCTGTTGACCTTGGAGTCTCTCGAGGCGATGTCGGGTCTGACGGATCGCAAGGCGGTGATCTCCGCGGCCAAAAAGCTCCGCGAGATCCTCGACCCTAAAGCGGTGGCTGTTTTTGACTCTTTGGCTGCAGAAGATGTGGCTGAGACATCCGCTCAACTGGTATTGCGCCAAGCGTTGGAAAATAATCAACGGGTTAACTTCAACTATCGTTCCGTCTCTTCTGACACTGTCCGGTCGCGAGTGGTAGACCCAGTCCGCATTTTCGTCAACGGCGGGGAGACTTACCTTACTGCGTGGGAGGAATCCTCCGGCCAGCACAAGCATTTTCGGGCAGACCGGATGTCTGACATGCGCGCTCTCGATGAACCTTCGTCTCCACATCTAGATCAGATTCCATTCGATCAACACGATCCATTTAGCTTCCTAGACATTCCGGAGAAGGCACAGCTATTGATGCGCGCCGAGGCCACCTGGCTGGCTGACTACTATCCGATCACTCTGGGTAGGATCAGGGAAGATAGTCGCGTCGAGGCTTCTATGCCGTTGGGATCAACAGAGTGGTTCATCCGCTTCGCTCTCGGCCAAGCAGACCGACTCGAGGTCATTGGACCTGCACACTTGGCGCAACAGGTGCGCCTTCGTACCTCGATTGGACTGTCAACGTATAATTGCCTGCCAGACCGGTAGCGCGTCCTGCGCTACCCCCTTGCCGACACATTCGCTTCTTTTTGGAAAGGCTCCCATGCCCATCGGCCCCACCGAACTCCTCATCCTCCTCGTTGTCCTCGTGTTGCTGTTCGGGGCGAAGAAGCTGCCCGACGCTGCCCGCTCCATTGGCCGTTCAATGCGCATCTTCAAGTCCGAAGTTAAGGAAATGGGCAACGACGATCAGCCGCAACAAGCTCAGCAGCAGCAGGCTCCTCAACAGCTGACCTCCGGTCAGGAAAACTACTGGGATCAGCCACAGAATCAGCCCACTCAGAACTCCGCTGCACCGCAGCCACAGCAGGGAAACCAGCAGGGAAACCAGCAGGGAAACCAGCAGGGAAACCAGAATCCTAACCAGCAGAATCTCTAGCAAGAACCCTGTTAAGAGTCCACTATGAGTGCTGAGAGTCCTTCATCCGCCCCCAGCCGTTTCCGGCGGAAGTCAAAGAAATCTCCGACCGGAGAGATGACACTGGTCGACCACATCCAGGAGTTTCGGCGACGGGTCATCATCTCCTTGCTCGCTCTGCTGGTTGGCGCGATCCTTGGTTTCATCTGGTACCAAGAGAGCTTCCTAGGAACACCCTCCTTGGGTGAAATCCTCCGCGGACCTTATTGCGATTTGCCACCGGAAAACCGCGCTGATTTTAGCAATGACGGGCAATGCCGGCTCTTGGCCACTGGGCCATTTGAGATGTTCATGTTGCGGCTCAAGGTTGGCGCGTTGGCAGGGTTGGTGCTGTCTTCTCCAGTGTGGCTCTATCAAATCTGGGGCTTTATCACCCCAGGTCTGCACAAAGGCGAAAGACGTTGGACCTTCACTTTCGTATTCCTAGCGGTCACCCTCTTTGTCGCTGGTGCCATCTTGGCCTACTTTGTCGTCTCTTATGGTCTCGACTTCTTGCTGACCATTGGTGATGAAACCCAGGTCGCAGCCTTGACTGGTGAGCGCTACTATAATTTCTTGCTCGCCTTACTCTTGATCTTTGGCGTGAGCTTCGAAGTACCCTTGATCATCGCCATGCTCAATATTGTCGGCGTCCTGGAATATGAAGCCATCAAAGACAAGCGTCGAATCATCATTCTGGTGTTGTTTATCTTCGCCGCGTTCATGACTCCTGGACAAGATCCCTTCTCCATGGTGGTCCTAGCCTTCGCGCTGACCATCCTGGTGGAGTTGGCCTTGCAATTTGCCAAGTGGAACGACCGTCGACGAGATCGGCGCCGCCCTGAGTGGATGGACTTAGACGATGAGGCATCTTCACCACTGTCCACCCAATCAGGTGGAATCGATGCGCCTGGGCCGTTATCTTCACCGGCGCCAATAAAGCCTTCGAGTGATCTCAGCAGCCGTGAGAACCAAGACTTTGGTGACGTGCTCTAACTGTTTAACCAGCGACAGGTAGCGTGGTGGTCATGATTGACACCCACGCCACACATTTCGCGGAGTTCACCGCCGGTCTAGATTTCCCACTCGATGACTTCCAAGTGGCCGGCTGCCAGGCAGTGGAAAATGACCAGGGAGTATTGGTCTGCGCACCCACCGGCGCTGGCAAAACTGTTGTCGGGGAGTTCGCAGTCTCTCTGGCTTTGTCACAGGGCACCAAGTGTTTCTACACCACGCCGATCAAGGCGCTGAGCAACCAGAAGTACCACGATCTTGTGGCCGTACACGGCGAAACTGCCGTCGGCCTGCTCACCGGTGACGTCTCCATCAATAGTCACGCAGATATTGTGGTCATGACCACCGAAGTCCTGCGGAATATGATCTATGCCGGCTCTGCAGCTCTCGATCGGCTCAGCCACGTGGTCATGGATGAGATCCACTTCCTCGCTGATGCATCCCGCGGCGCAGTCTGGGAAGAGGTTATTTTGAACCTCGCGGAATCTGTCAACATCATTGGTCTTTCTGCCACGGTCTCTAACTCCGAGGAATTCGGGGAGTGGCTCTCCACTGTCCGCGGAGATACTCAGGTGATCGTCTCTGAGCATCGCCCGGTTCCACTGGAGCAATGGATGATGGTGGGACGAAAAGTCCATCCCTTGTTCGAGGCTAATACCGGTGGGGAAGTCAATCGTGAACTCGAGCGCAGGATTGAAAGAATCCAAGCACCCGATGCCGAAGAAGGCCGATCCGATTATGAATCCGGCAAGGGATTTCGTGCGCGCTCTGCGGGGCGTCGCACAGGTGCCAAACGGCCAGAGGATCGCCAGCGTCCAGTGCGCCGTCCAGATGTCATCCGTGTTCTCCAAGGCATGGACATGCTCCCCGCCATCACCTTTGTGTTCTCCCGCGCTGGCTGCGATGGCGCACTCTACCAGTGCCTGCGCTCCAACTTGATCCTGACTTCTCCAGAAGAGTCCACTCGAATCGGGGAAATCATCGATGCTGGGGTGGAAGGCATCCCCACTGAGGACCTCGAAGTCCTTCAATTCGCACAGTGGAAAGCCGCCCTCCAACGAGGTTTCGCCGCCCACCACGCCGGAATGCTGCCAGCCTTCCGACACATCGTGGAGGATCTTTTCGTCAAGGGTCTGCTGCGCTCAGTCTTTGCTACCGAGACACTCGCTTTGGGCATTAACATGCCCGCCCGGAGCGTGGTGTTGGAAAAGCTCGTCAAATACAATGGCGAGGCCCATGTGGAACTGACTCCTGGCCAGTACACCCAGTTGACTGGTCGTGCGGGACGACGAGGCATCGATATTATCGGCCACGCCGTGGTCCAATGGGCACCCGCAATGGATCCCCGGGCAGTCGCTGGTCTGGCGTCTACTCGGACCTACCCATTGGTATCTACGTTCGCCCCCGGCTACAACATGGCCGTCAACTTGCTCAACATGATCGGCTTTGAGCCTTCACTGCGCCTGTTGGAAAAATCTTTCGCCCAGTACCAAGCCGATGGTTCCGTGGTCGATGAGGTTCGCGAGATCGAACGCGCCGAACACCGTGTCCGGCAATTGCATACTCAGCTCACCCAGGAGATCGCTTCCTTTAACCCGCCAGCCCCTGATGGTGGAGATCCAGTCACCATGTTGCTGGAGTATTTGCAGTTGCGCCGAGAGATCAGTCAAGAGGAGAAATCCGCCAAGGCGCATTCCATTGATCAGCGGGTCGAGGAAACGGTGACCATCCTGGCGCGTTTGCAAGCCGGAGAGGTTATCGCCATTGCTGGCCGCAAGCACCCGGTCTTGGCCGTGGTGATTACCCCAGCCAACCAAGCTCGAGATCCGCGCCCTTGGGTGACCACCGAGCAGGGGTGGTCTGGACGCATCGATGCTGCCGGCTTTAAAAACCCGCCCATCGTCTTAGGCAACATGCGATTGCCGCGCAATATCAGCAAGGCACCACGGAAAAGCACCCGCTATGTCGTCGATCAATTTCATAAGAATCACTATGCCCGCCCGAAAAAGATGCGTAAGACTGCCCGAGTACGGGAATCGGCAAGGGCTATCGAATTGCGCTCCCAAATGCGCGAACACCCCGTCCATATGTGGCCGCCAACTGACCGCGAACAGCTAGCTCGAGTAGGCGAGAAACTGGCCCGTAGGCAACGCGAGCTACACCGCTTGGAAACAAGCGTGGAACGGGCCACGGATACTCTCGGCCGGCATTTGGAGCGCATTATTAACCTGCTCTCTGAGATGAGCTACGTCGAATTCGACGGTTCTGGCCCCAAGGCCACGCCTGTGATCACTCCAGAAGGAGAGCTGCTGGCCAAGATTTACAGCGAATCCGATCTGCTGGTGGCTCAATGTCTACGCCGCGGTATTTGGAATGAACTCGATCCGGCCGAACTCGCCGGAGTGGTCTCCCTGTGCACTTTTGAGAACCGAAAAAGCTCCGGGGGAGAACCCAGTGCTGCCACCGAGCGGATGGGCAAGGCGATGGATGCCACTGCTGGGATCTGGCAAGAACTCTCCGCCGATGAACGCCGCCATAAGCTGCCGATCACCCGCGAACCTGAGGGTGGGTTCGCCCTATCTATTCACCAGTGGGCTGCTGGAGCACCGCTGGGATATTGTCTCTCGGCGGCCGCTGAATCTGGAGCCGAGCTAACCCCTGGCGATTTCGTACGCTGGTGCCGCCAGGTTATCGATTTGCTCCAGCAGGTGGCTAAAACTGGTTACACTGATGAAATCCGGGCTAATGCTCGCCGAGCCATCGATTCCATTCGACGTGGAGTAGTTGCCATCGGCAGTTAATCAAGGCTTGGATAGGCCCCTTGTAGGGCTTCGATTGCCCGGGCAATCGCTCGCCGATGGGGTCCGACCTGGGAGACGGTGGCTAGCCCTAAGTTGTAGCCAAATGGATCACTGATCAGTGATTGCACCGCGACGATCTTGCCACCTTCAAACACCGGCCCACCCGAATCCCCGCGGATAGCTTTGGGATTGTTATAGATCACGGCCCCTGGGCGCACGAGCGTATCTAATCTCCGAGAAAAGGCCACCGGAGTGCGAAAAATCACTCGCCCAAACCGCAGTCGAGGCTGTTTGGCACTACCTCCGAACCCTTCAGTCACCGTGTTCGAAAACCACGTGGGTGGTCTATCTGAGATACCGATCAGATCTCTCGGTGGGCTTTGCTTACTCAATCGCGCCACGGCTAGATCGGTCCCAGGAATAGACACCACGCCCAACACCTCAGCTCGAAAAGAACTTCCGGCAACTCTGACCTGGCCAGATCGCGACCGGAAGAAATGCGCACAGGTCAACACCAGGTCAGTGCTAGTTGCTGGATGGGCCATAAGATCTGGACTAATGAGCGCTCCAGAGCAGTAGGCGCTATCGGCCTTGATCCGGAGAGTGATGTTCGAAGACACCGCCCCACCATAGTGCGGATCTAAGATGGCCGTTATGCCAGTAATTTTCGACGCCCCCGTCTATGCCCATCGTCTCAGCACTGCCGCCGAGCTAGCCCACAGCCAAGGGCTTGCCGGTCTCATCATCGGTACCGGCCCAGAGTTGGCTTATCTGACCGGTTCTACTATCAGCTCCCACGAACGATTGACTGCCTTGGTGATACCAGCCCAAGGCACCCCGCAGCTGGTGGTACCTGCCACTGATCTCGGTGAATTGGCGCATTCTGCAGTGCCGGAATTGGAGATCGAGATCCGTGGCTGGGTCGATGGGGATCGCCCTCATTCACTGGCCGTTGAATCGCTGCCGACGTCCGGTGCGGTGGCGCTAGGCTCTAGCCTGACGACTATCCATGTCCTCACCCTCCAGCAGCTATTGCCTGGGCGTTCAACCGTCCCCGCGGCCACCACCCTGGCTGACCTATTCATGGTCAAAGATCCTGCCGAGATTTCACAGCTCAAACGCGCAGGTGAGGCTATCGACGCCGTCCATCAGCAGGTTCCAGGTTTGTTGCTGCCTGGGCACACAGAACGGCAGGTAGCTGACACTCTCGCTAAGTTAATCCTGGTAGAACACGAGGTGGTTGATTTCGTCATCGTCGGTTCCGGGCCTAATGGAGCTGATCCGCACCATAGTTACTCCGATCGAGTCCTGGAAAGCGGAGACGTCGTCGTGGTTGACTTGGGCGGCACCTTGGATACTGGATATCACTCAGATGAGACTCGTACCTACATCGTCGGCGGCCCGGAGGCAGCCACCGCGAAAGCCCGCGAGGCCTATGAGGTCCTCTTCAACGCCCATGCTGCAGCGGTGGCCGCCGTCGCGCCTGGGGTGAGCGCCGCTGACCTTGATGCTGCGGCCCGGGCGGTGATCACCGAGGCTGGATACGGCGACTATTTCATTCACCGCACCGGACATGGCATTGGTCTTTCCACCCATGAGGAGCCCTATCTCATGGCGGGAAACAACCTGCCGGTCGAACCTGGGATGTGTTTTTCGGTGGAACCGGGGATCTATCTGCCAGGAGAGTGGGGGATGAGGCTCGAAGACATCGTCACCGTCACCAGCAGCGGTGCTGAATATTTGTCCTATCAGCATCGTGAGCTCCGCTAGATCCTCTCTAGTGTGGGGTAGCGTCAGTGATCATGAATGGGATCCTTTTGCTCGGTGGCCACAGCGATATCGGTGGAGATTTGAGTGCTCGCCTCTGCGCAGGCCGCGAAGTCGTGGTGGTGGCCCGCCGATCCCAGGATCTCCATGAAGTCGTAGTCCGACTTAACGAAGCCGGTGCTTCTGCGGTGCACACACTCGACTTCGAGGCCAGCGAGTTGTCCTCTCACCAACGCCTCATTGAACGCGCGATTGAACTGACCGGAGGCATCAGCACTGCCATCGTGGCCTTTGGAATCCTCGGTGACCAACAGCGAGCTGAGCACGATCAAGCTCACGCCGTCGATATCGCCACCATCGACTTCACGGCTCAAGTTTCAGTACTGACGGTGTTGGCCGAGCAGATGGATGCCGGAGAGATCATCGCCTTTTCCTCCATCGCTGGTTGGCGGGCGAGGAAAGCCAACTATGTCTATGGCTCCACCAAAGCCGGATTAGACGCCTTTTGCCAAGGGCTCAGTGATCGCCTTTACGGCAGCGATCTACGGTTGATCACCGCTCGGCCAGGCTTTGTCATCGGCTCGATGACCGAAGGCATGAAACCTGCTCCGATGTCAGTAACCCCCGATGCCGTCGCGGCTGCTGTTGCTCGCGAAATCCGCAACGGCACAGCCAGCACCACTCTGTGGATTCCGGGGAGGCTGCGGTTATTGGCTTGGGTCATGAAGCTTGTTCCACGCCCAATCTGGCGGCGGCTTTCCCGTTAGCGCTCACTGACTTCATACTCGCCGTCACCCGTAGCCAAATATTCCGTATGACTGCTGTGAGGTCGCCCGCAACCAACCTCACAGCCCAGAAAATGGGCCTTCTTGGTAGCAGGATGCCCGGCGGTAACAGCTGAGGCTGCGTCTCGGCGGACGTCGGAAAGCGACCATTGGCATTGAGCACAGGAACTCACCCGCAACCACGGGGAATTCTCATCAAAAATCAGCCCCAACGGGGCCAGCACCCGCACAACCTGTTCGGCAATAGACTCATCGAGTCCTCGGATGATCAAGGAATGCCCCTCGGTGAGCAGAACTTCTGCACCGATGACATCAATCATCCGAGCCAGCTGAGTGGTCAATACTCCTAGCTGTACTGCGGCGCCGAGGCTGACGGAACCATCCGATTGTGTCAACCAACCGATCTCTTGACGGGCTGGATTAAGCTCTGATTTCCCAGCTTCAAGCCCGAAGCTTTCGAGTTGTTTGGTTGCCAAGGTCCGATCATCGACGCCAAATAGTTGCACGCCTGCCTGATTATTGAGATGGATCAAGCCGCCAGCGTGCTCATCAGCAAGATCTGCTAATCCGGACCAAGCACCGGTTGGGACCAGGCCGGCTGGAATTTTCACGTTGAAGGGCAGGGGAGCGGCTGCGACATCTTTCACGAGTTTATATCCTAGTTAACATGGGCAGGTGACTACTAAGCACTCGAAACCTGAGAATATGTACCGCTCCGGTGAGCGCACCACTGCTTTCCGCGCGCTCGCCCCGCTGGCGCATGAAACAGCTCAAGGATTGCTTCGGCGATTAGTCGGCCGCGAACCACCGCCGCTACGAGAAGGCGAGCCGCCCTCGTGGGACTCCTTGCCCAGCTTCGGTGAAGCTACCTGGTCGATTGGACTTGAACCTGGCACTTTATTGGATTCTCGGCCGATGCGGCTTTTGGGCACTCGTGGGCGGCTTAACCCAGCGACTGCTTACCGGATGGATTATGTCACTACTGATAGTCGCGGACATACCATCACCGCAACAGGGGCTTATTTCCATTCGCATAGTCCGTGGCGTGGTGGCCGCCGTCCAGTAGTGGCTTTCGCCCCCTCCACTCAGGGAGTGGCGGTGCACTGCAATCCTTCTTATAGCTGCACCGTCGGGTTTAATGTGTTTACCTCTCCGCCCTACGACATTATTGCGGCCTATGAGCTGCCAATGATCAATATGTTCCTCGCAGCAGGCTGTCATATCGTATTGATCGACTATCCCCGAGATCCCGACCTAGGGCTGCAGCTGTACTGCGACCATATTTCTGGAGCTCATGCGCTCTCAGATGCGGTCCGCGCCGCCCGCCAGCTCGGACTCAAAAAGCATGCCCCAGTAGGGCTGTGGGGATTTTCTCAAGGTGCCGGCACTGTCGGGATGGCGCTGGAACGACCTGACTACGCCACTGATGTGGTTGCTAAGGCCGCGGTAGTTGGAGCACCTCCGGCCCAGCTGGATGCTGTGCTGCGCCAAGTCGACGGCACCTTATCTACCGGTGTGCTCGCCTATGCCATTGCTGGTCTGCTCGTTACGTCCTCCGAAATCCGGGATGAGATTCTCTCGGTACTAACCACTGAGGGACTAACCTGCTTGATCGACAACATCACCACCTGCGCTGGTGGCTCCGCTATTGCCTCTGGGTGGCAGTCCTCGGCCGAATGGACCACCTCTGGCATGACTCTCGGAGCCTTGATCTCCGACCTTCCCGCCGTCAGTGCGGAACTTGATCGCAGAAAACTTGGCCAGCAGACGCCTCAAGTTCCGGTTTTGCTCTGGGGCTCAACCAACGACGATATTGTGCCGTTCCAAAGCGTCCAAAACCTACAAAGTGCCTGGAAGAGAGGGGGAGGAGAGATCACCTGGCGGCGCAATTGGCTTCCCCAAGTTCCCGGAAGAACCGGATTCAACCACTTTGGCCCCTATTACAAACACATGGTCGGTGACGCCGGGTGGTTACTCGAACAACTACGTCGCTAGACTTGAGGCGTGCCTTTTCTATTAGCTGTCCTCCCGTATCTGCTCATTGAGGCACTTGCCTTTTGGGCGGTGGCAACCTGGCTTGGAGTCGGGTTTGCCCTTCTGCTCGTTTTCGGGCTCATGGTGCTCGGTGTGCTTGCCGCCGGATTTGAGATCCGGAGGGTCAACCGAGCAGCCTTGGCTAACCGCGTAACTGTCGGCCGCGTCGCAGCCGACTATGGCCTGTTGTCTCTGGGTGCCATCTTGGCAGTCATTCCCGGACTAGTCTCTTCTGCCTTTGGTCTGATCTTGATCTTCCCGCCCACTCGTGCGCTTGCCCGCACAATCCTGGCGGTGAAGCTGATTAAATCCATCGAAGATCTGGGAGTTCGCACCTTCGAGATGACCAATGCGCAGCGCCCGCAAGCCAACTATGGCAGTTTTCAAGGTGGCGACGCAGAGGCCTGGGATCCCATGGTCATTGATGAAGATGAGCTGCAAGAATGGACCCAGCGCATTCGCCCCGAGGATTTCACCGGAGATGACAAGCCCGGCGAGAAGCAGTGATCCTAGTCCTGCGCCTGGCACTGGCAGCATTATCTGGGCTGCTGGTTTTTGCTTCAAATGAGCCTATTGGCTGGTGGATCTCTGGAATCCTAGGGATCGCGCTGCTGTATGTGACGCTCTCACCTTGGGGACATCGGCCTGGGCCAGGGCTGTGGCAGGGAGCCTTGGTGGGTTTTATTCAGGCGTTCGTTGTCTACCTGTTTATGTTGCCGTGGGTAGGCGAGTTCGTCGGTAGCCTGCCCTATGTCGCACTAGCGCTGTTTACTGCACTCTATGGCCTGGCAACTGGCGCCGGTGGAGTGGCAATTGTTCGCTGGCGCTTCGGTTTTCTCGCTTTCCCCTTCTTGTATGTTTTGGTGGAGTGGGCACGCAGCAACTTTCCCTTCGGCGGATTTTCTTGGGTCCGCTTAGCTTGGGGGCAGATTAATGGTCCTTTAGCTAACTTGGCGGTCTGGGGCGGTCCGGCCTTGGTGAGCTTCGCTGCAGCCGCCGTTGGAGCCGCGATTGGTGCATTGGTGATCAAGCGCGGGTCAGTCGCTCTGCTAGCAATAATCGCTATCGTGATTCCAATAACTGCTGGCTTGGTCACTGGCTCGACGGTAGTCAACCAAGAGGAAAACACCGTCGGTGACGTTGATGTCGCGGCCATTCAAGGCAACGTGCCGCGCATGGGTCTCGATTTCAATGCCCAGCGTCGTGCAGTGTTGGCAAATCATGTGCGTGTCACTGAAGAGTTAGCCGCTAGTGGGGCACAACCCGATATCGTCATCTGGCCGGAAAACTCTTCAGACGTGAACCCCTTCACTGATCCACAAGCAAGGGAATTGGTCGATAGTGCCGTAGCCGCCATCGATGCCCCGATCTTGGTGGGCACGATCACCCAAGACGAAGTGGGAGATCGCAACACCATGATTGTCTTCGATCCGGAGACCGGGCCGGGGGACTACCACAATAAGCACTACCTCCAGCCGTTCGGCGAGTACATGCCCATGCGGGACTTCTTCCGGATGTTTTCTCCCTATGTTGATCAAGCAGGGGACTTCAAACCAGGAGAGGCCGACTTCACCGTCACAATGAACGACATCGTGATAGGTGTTGCTACCTGCTATGAAGTAGCCTTCGATCCGGCTTACCGGCAGGCAGTGTTGGATGGTGCTCAGCTACTAACCACTCCGACTAACAATGCCACCTTCGGTTTTACAGATATGACTTATCAGCAGCTAGCGATGAGCCGACTGCGTGCCATTGAAGTAGATCGAGCGCTCGTGGTGGCCGCGACCTCTGGTGTCTCCGCGATCATTCAGCCAGATGGTTCGGTGTCCCAATCAACTGAGATTTTCGAGCCTGCATCGCTTGAAGAAACCTTGCCACTGCGCGATTCGCTGACGGTTGCTGCACGTTACGGTTTCCTCGTTGAACTCGCGCTGATTATCATGGGTGGAGTACTCGTTATCGCCGCCTTGATCACACGCCGACGTTGATGGTCAGCAACGCCCCTTGAATAGAGGGGCTTTTAGATTAGGAGAATCTCTTGAACAAACCCAGTGACGCGACTCTGGTGATCATCCCCACTTACAACGAACTTGAGAATCTTCCGCTGATCGTCGGCAGAGTCCGCAAGGCTGCTCCAGACGTTGACGTTCTCATCGTCGATGACAATAGCCCAGACGGCACGGGGGACAAGGCCGATGAACTTGCTGCTGCCGATCCGCAGGTCACGGTGCTCCACCGTGAGGGCAAAGGTGGTCTGTGCGGGGCTTATGCTGCTGGATTCGCTTGGGGATTGGATCTAGGTTTCACCGTGCTCTGTGAGATGGATGCCGATGGCTCGCATTCTCCAGAACAGCTTCACCTTCTTCTCGATGAAATCGATCGCGGCGCAGACTTGGTCATCGGTTCCCGTTATATCGACGGCGGGAAAGTGGTCAACTGGCCGAAAAAGCGTTGGCTGCTGTCCAAAGGCGGAAACACCTATATCTCGTTGGCTCTTGGAGCCGGCCTGTCGGATATGACTGCCGGTTACCGGGCCTACCGTCGGGAGACCCTCGAAGCCATTGACCTCGACGAGCTGTCCAATGCCGGTTATATCTTCCAGGTGGAACTGGCTTGGCGCGTCGTCTCCGAGGGCTTTAACGTCCGTGAAGTTCCGATTACTTTCGTCGAACGGGAAATCGGCGAGTCCAAATTGGACGGTAGCTTCGTCAAGGATTCTCTCGTCCAGGTCACCACCTGGGGATTTAAGCACCGTTTGACTCAGCTCACGGAGCTCTCCCGAGAACTGAAAAAGCTTGTGGCCCACGAGTGGAAAACCTCGCAGCGCCACAAGCGCAATCACTAGCTACCGGTTAGCCACCGGCAAGAGTAGGCCCAAAGGGCCTACTCGTTTTCTTTTGCCTGCTGCTCTTTGAGCAGGCGAGCGGCTGAACGGCGTCGCTTCCTTAAATGCTCGACGCGTTCTTCTAACAGAACGTCCAACTCGTCGAGCGTCCGGCGCTCCCGCAACATATCCCAGTGGGTACGAGGGGGTTTGACTGGTTTAGATTCCACGCCCTCACCCTCCATGAGGGTGCCGAGCTGACCATTCTTACACATCCACTCTTCAGGGATTTCAGCATCGTCAGCGAAGGGGACGTCAAATACCTCACCGCTGCCTGTCCGATACTTAGCCATCTGGCGCGGGGCAAGGTCGTGGTCACGATCAGTTTCATAGCTGACCGCACCCATACGGCTGCCGCGAAGTACGCGATCTGCCATGCAGCATCATCCTTTTCATTGCGTTCCCGAAGAAACAGTCCCTTATACTGGGGCCGCTTCTGATGTAGACCTATCAGTATAACGGACCAGCACGTGATCTTGTTCCCCGATCCCCACCCATGAACTAGGGTAGGTCACGTGACGATATCTCGAACCCAGCACACGTCAGTCTGTGCATGGTGTGGCAAGGAACTTGGCAGCTCTGGGCGGGGTCGCCCCCGAAAGTACTGTGGCAGGTCTTGCAAACAACGTGCCTACGAACAACGGCATAAAATCACGGGTACCAATATCCCGCAAGAAGCGGTTATTATTCATCCTGACCGTGCTGCGGCTCTACGAGATTCCCTCTTCGAGTTGCGCTGCGCGGCCGAGGATATAGCCACCGCGTCAGCGGAGGGTGCTGAGCCGGACGAATTACGCGACCTGTGCACGGAACTGGTATCGCTCGCCCGGGCAATCGAGAAGTTGAGGTAACTACGGTATGTCCCAAAAAATGTCCACGGGCCGCAAGGCGGTCATGTCGGTTGTTGTCGTCCTCATCGTGGTACTGGCGTTGGTCGCGGTAGTTCCCATGGTGTATTCGGCAATTATGGGCCCTGGTGTGCGCACAGAAGGCTTGTCTGCAGAAAATGCCCAACCAGCCACGACAGATCTTGATGGACAATGGCAGGTAGTCACTACCCGCGATGTCAATACCACCGCTGTAGGCTTCACCTTTTTTGAGATCCTGCCAGGGGAGCGCAAGAACACCTCAGGCTCAACTCAAGCGGTGGAAGGCTCCGCGACCGTCGATAATGAAGAGCTCACCGCAGGTGAGATCGTGGTCGATATGACCGAGGTAACCACCGATAATCAGCGTCGAGATGTCAACGTTGCTCGAAAGATTCTCCTTACAGATCAGTTTCCCACTGCATCTTTCACCGTCACCGAACCTGCTGATGTTTCTCAGGTTCCTGATGATGGAACCTCCGGAACGGTCACTTTGGTCGGAGACCTAGAGATTCATGGCGAGACCAATCAGGTAACCCACGAGTTCGATGCACTCCGCGATGGTGACCTCTTGATCATCTCAGGTGATCTGCCAATCAACCGGCTTGATTACGGCGTCGAATCGCCGGAGTTTGTAGCAGCAGCCATCGATGAAGAGGGCGAGCTTAATATCCGCATCGCCATGGAGAAGGTCTAATGCTTGCAACTCGGATGATTCCGGCGATGTGGCTGCGATTAGTAGTCCTGATTGGTTTTGGTACCTATGTCCTCATCGAGCAGATGTGGGTCATTGGTGCCATCGCCGTCGGCCTGTTGTTGTTGACTATCTGGCAGTTGCGATATGCCTACCGGGTCAAAGAATCGGACAATTCCACCGAATAACGTCACAGTGACTAAATAGTAGATACTCAGAGGTTGCTACCTTAAGGCATCCTGAGGGCAAGTTAGGGCCTTCAGGATGCCTTTTCAATAAGCTCATGCCTATATCTCCAGATATGCAAAACCTCCTCGGGGCCAAACCTCATCACGGCACTGGCGCGAACCACATCCAGATATCTCATGTCAGCCAATGATCGAGCGAGCGTCCCGTATGAAGCGCCCGCATGAAGCTGGAGTCCGCAATGATGACGCGAGATGACTGCCGGAAAGTTGAGGCCAGTCCAGCCGGGCCACGGATCTTTCATGCGGACCCAGAGATGGATAACTAGGTAGGCATAGACAGATGGGCGGGTCCCGAAGATGTTCGCGAGCTAGTTATCCAGGTCTAGATAATTGTCCGATAATGTACATTATGTCATATTGCTTCTGGACAGAGCTCCCCGAGTAGCTTCGCTGACCTGGCCCATGCCATTTTTTGCGCATTGCCCTGATCATCCAATTCATCTCAGCAGTTCCAGCATGCAAACAAGACCTCAATGACGGTCAATCTCATCCATCAAGCATCGGTCGATGGTCAATTTGCCCTCACGCGATGGGTCGCTGTGGAGCAAGCCTCGAGTCGCACTTCGGGATCCGATCCATCCCGACTCCATCCTGAAACGAAGAAGGCGCCTCTTTTTGACTCCTTAGTCAAGAAGTCGATCCATCGCACACCCTGACGTGCCCGTAATGATCGACGCAGGGATCTCCGCATCCACCAATTCCGAATGAGCCGGCCCTCAATATGTCACCCTCACCCTTAATCGGTACCGGAAAATGATTCTTCGAGGGCTCACCTTTTACACCTAGTCAGTATCCAGCTCAGAGTCGCCTTGGACGATTAAACGGAGGCTGGCCGTCATTAACTGCCAGGAGGTCAACTCCCCCTTCATCGCCAGGTGAACAGTCTATTAAGCCCGAGAACGATGACCTATACCCCGCCTTAACCTCACGCAATGGCAATCACACTGGCCCGAGGCGATTGTGACTCGAGCTCGATATTGGCCTTGCTGAAATCCTTTGCAACGACCTTAATGCCCAGGCAGGGTCAACTCCAATCCAGATTGGTGACTTGCATCACATTTTTAGTGAACTATGGCCCACTATGTGGGCCAGTGCTAACGTCGTGGATCACATGCACAATCTAAAGTGAGTCACACCACATAAACTGGATGGCTCGAAGGAAAAGGTGAATAGCTCATGGCAGACTGGCAAATTCTCTCGATCACCGCTGCGGTGATCGTGGGAATCGTTCTAATGATCATCAAACTACGCATCAATCCCGTGGTGTCACTAGTGACGGGCGCTTTGGTATTGGGACTAGCAACGGGCCTTAGTCCCGCTGAAACAACTACGACAGCAATGCAAGGCTTCGGCGACATCATGTTTGAAGTTGGCCTCTTGATTGCTTGGGGTGTGCTCATGGGCTCAATCCTCAACGAGACTGGCGCGATTCGACGGCTCGTTAACGCACTATTGAGGATTTTTGGGCCACGAGGTGTCCCCTATGCTTTGGGACTAACTATCGGTACTGCACTGCAATCGATCTTCCTAGATGTATTGCTAGTGATGAGTGCACCCCTCGCCCGGCGCATGGCTCCCCATCTAGGCAAGTTCGGTATTGCAAAAATGGCCACGGCTTTGGCAATTAGCCTGGAATGCGGCATCGTTCTCATGGTTCCTGGCGTGGCAACGATGGCGCTGGCCGGATTACTCGGCGTCCCACTGGGGAAGATGATGATCTTCGGCTTTATCGTCGTCGTTCCGACCATCGTTATCTCCATTGCAATCATGAACTTCTTTATTCACCGAGGGCTATGGAACGTCGACCTAGACCAACAACCCATCGACGAGGAACCCTCCGATGTTTCACAGCCCACCGACGCTGACAACGACCCTGCAGGATTTGCCCCAGTAGATCACGAAGATGGGCTCATCGATGGCCACGGCACTCGCGTCGGTCTGCTCCCACAACGTGTCCACGAATCCGAAGAGACTAAGGAAAAGCAACCCAGTCTTTTCTTGCTCTTTGGTCCCATGCTGCTGGCATTGGTACTCATCGCTACCGGAGCAATCTTAGAGATGGCTGGCGTCATGAATCCCGTCATCGAATTCTTCTCCACTCCAGTAGTCGCTCTGCTCATTGGACTGCTGGGTACCAGCTTTGTCGCCCGCTACACCATCGGAGGCGAAAGAGTTGAAAAAGCTGTCGTCGATGGTTTTCGAGAGTCTGGCCAGATCCTCATCCTGACCGGTGCCGGTGGCTCGCTAGCTGCTGTCATCGCAGCTAGCGGTATGGGCGATGTCTTGGGCCAGTACTTCACCGCCGGTTCCTTCGCACCACTTCTTACAGTCTGGGCAATCGCAGCGGTCCTTCATATCGCAGTGGGCTCCGTAACGATTTCTGCAATCACCGCTGCAGGTCTGCTCGCTCCAGTAGTCGGCCAAATCGGAATGGATCCTGTGCTCCTTGCACTGGCTGCCGGGGCAGGTTCCCTCTTCATGGTTCACGTCACCTCTAATACCTTCTGGCTCCTGCAATCCATGCTCGGCCAGACCACCCGAGGAACACTGAAATCTTGTTCTCTAGGAGTTTCAGTCGCATCAGTAGTCGCCCTGCTCTGCACCATGATCCTCGGCATCTTCCTCTAGTCCCCTGCAACCTGCATATCCAAACATTTCAATGAGCGTCTTGAAAGGACCAACTTCCGATGACTGAACACACTCCCCAGCCTCTCGCAGGCATCCGCGTTTTAGAACTAGGCAACTACATTGCTGCCCCTACTGCCGGAAGGCTCCTTGCCGACTTCGGCGCTGAGGTGATCAAGATTGAGCGTCCCGGTACCGGCGACGAACTGCGCAATTGGCGTCTATATCAAGGCACTACCTCGATGCTTTTTCGTACCATCAATCGCAACAAGAAGTCGGTAGTGCTGGACCTGCGATCCGAGGCGGGCAAGGACGCAGTCAAAGCTCTAGTCTCCGAGTGCGATGTGCTTCTGGAGAACTTCCGTCCCGGTACCCTTGAACGTTGGGGACTGGGACCGGAGGTACTCAATGAGATCAATCCGGAGTTGGTGATCAGCCGTATCTCTGCCTTCGGGCAAACTGGACCGCTATCCCACCGCCCCGGTTTCGCAGCAGTAGCCGAGGCATTCAGTGGCTTCCGCAATATGGTCGGTGACCCGGACCGCGCGCCGGTGAGAGTAGGTGTGTCCATCGGTGATTCTATCGCTGGAATCTACGCTGCCTTCGGAGTGGTCATGAGCCTCTATCAACGCGAAGCCACTCGTCCGGAGGGCGAGAGGATCGCTTTATCAGACCGCATTATCGACGTGGCTCTCCATGAGGCCATGTTCTCCATGATGGAGTCCCTCATCCCCGATAACCAGGCCTATGGCATTGACCGACAGCGCGTCGGAGGTCGGATGGAAGGCATTGCCCCCACCAATGCCTATCTCTGCGCTGATGGCGCCAGCATTGTCGTCGCCGGAAATGGCGACTCGATTTACCAGCGCTACATGGAGGTCATTGGCCGTCCCGATTTGGGCATTGACCCAAGTTTGCAGACCAATGCCGACCGCTGGGAGCATCGCGATGAGCTCGACGCCGTCATCGGTGAATGGACTGCCACGCTCCCTGCCGCCGAGTGCCTGGAAATCCTTGATAAGGCAGGAGTCCCAGCTGGCCCAATCTACACTGCTTCCGATATCAGCGAGGACCCACAGTACGCAGCTCGCCACATGATCCAGAAATTTGATGTCGACAGTGGAAAAGAGATTATTCGTGACGTAGGGTTCCCAGGAATTGTGCCTGTCATCGGTGATCACTCACTTCCCATCCAGCATCTTGGACCCGATCTTGGAGAACACAACCAAGAAATCCTTGGTGGACTCCTGCAGCTTGATGCCGAGCAGATTGCTAACGCAACTGCTGCTAAGGAGCGCTTGGACGCATGAGCAATTACTCTTTCTCCCCCAATTCTCACCTCCGCGACGTCACCTTGCGTGATGGACTCCAATTAACAGGAAAGGTCTTAGACACTGAGGATAAAGTGCGCATTATCCGTACATTGCTGAGTCTAGGAGTTCCAGAGATCGAACTAGGTTCTATGGCAAGAGCCGATTTGGTTCCACCGATGGCTAACACTCTTGAGGTGGTGGAAGTACTAACGGAAAAAGAACTAGCGAAGTGTTGGATTTGGGTGGCTACTCCGCGCCATATCGCCAAGGCCGCTGCAGCCGGCGCCCGCAATTTTCAATATTGTCTTTCCGTCTCCGATGCTCACAACGAAGCTAACATTGGACGCGCCACCGAAAAGAGTCTTGCTGCGCTACCGGAAGCCATTGCCATTGCTCAAGGTGTGAAAGGTCGGGTTCAGCTTTGTTTGGCCACCTCCTTCACCTGCCCTTTCAATGGACCAGTTGATCCGGAACGGGTAGTGGCCATCGCGAATGACCCCCGCGCCGAAGGCTGTGTAGATATCGTCATCTGCGACACTCTCGGTCAAGCGGTGCCTGCCCAAGTCACCGAGTTGATACACAGGGTGAAAGCTGAAACCCCCGCTCGGCGCATCGTCTTTCACGGGCACGACACCTGGGGCTTAGGTGTAGCCAATACGCTGGCTGCCATCGCCGCTGGTGCCGATGTCGTCGATGGTGCTCTTGGTGGCCTCGGAGGGTGTCCCTTCGCCCCAGGCGCCAGCGGTAATACTTCGAGCGAAGACATTCTCTTTGCCACCCAGCCTGGATGGTTGACCCCTAAGAAATTTGCTGGGATCGTCGAGCTTTCCGAGAATCTATTAGCAGAGCTTTGTGAGGAGAATCGATCCAAATCTGCTCAAGGTGCGCGCTCTAATGCCACCGCTTTCGAGTGGGTTACTCCGCCCGCCACCGGAAAACGTACCTTAGCCTGAAACTCACACTTAATGGGCACTGCCCACCACCCTGGATTTAGGCCAAGATAGAAGGATTAGACAGGATGGGTGATGGGTGGTCTTAATCTCCGCTTCAGAAATCTTGGACGCTGAAGCACCCAGCCCGGAGATTCAGCCCACCGTTAAAGATCGGTCAACCTCAACCAATTCCAGCCTATTGGATGGTGTTGCAAAGTCATCGACGTAGAAATAACTAGAGAGATTTTTCTAATAGAAATTAGCCAGAGGAAAGGAAAATAACCTACTAGATGCTAGAGAGATCGGCTCGGACTTTAAGGGTAATTAAGAGAATCGTCGGGAAGGCGACCGCCGATTAGCCGCGTCATCCGCTCCGCAGTAGACAACAGCTCCTCGATCCAGCCCTCACAAATATCATAAGACATCCGCATAGTTGGCCCACTGATTGTTAATGCGCCAACGGCTGCACCTGCGGAATCAAACACTGGTGCAGAGATTCCAGAAGCACCGTCCTCCCGTTGACCTGTTGTGATGGAAAAACCATCCCGACGAGTCTTTTTTACTGTTGCTTCTAGTTCTTCCGCAGAAGTGATGGTGGCCTCGGTCAGCTGTTGTAGCGGAGTCTCTTTAATGCGCTGCAACAACTCAGGAGTCCACGCCAATAGGACCTGACCAGCCGAGCCAGCATAGAGCGGCAAGATAGCACCCACCCGCATCGCACGACGCAAAGTATGCCGAGTTTCCGCCATAGCCACGCATACGCGATAGTCTCGCTCTGAGCGAAAAAAACACACTGTCTCATTCGTCAAGTCGCGAAGCTCCTTGAGCAGTGGGTTAAAGAGCTCGAGCACCTCAACACCACGCGTTGCCGGAGCGGCCCAATAAGCCATCTTCATGCCGATTCTGAAGGAATCCTCCTCTCGTTCAAGGAATCCTTGAGACACAAGATTAGTAACTAAACGCTGCACAGTGGACGGTGGCATACCTGTTGCCTCTCGTATCTCCCCCAGAGAAAGAGTAGGCCGAGTTAAAGTAAAAGCATCCAAGATGGCACTGATTTTCCCCAGCACCAGAAGGGGTTTTTGCGATGACGCGGACGGCTTATCATTGACAACCATAAGTAAACGTTAACCCACTTGATGACTTTGGAACGAAGGTTTTGCACCTCAACTCCAACTTGCTCCATAATAGATTAACGTCACTGTGACAATAAAAATGTTCGGAAAACTCCCGATGATCGAATGACGGCAGACTCACGAACCTAGCCATTTCCCGGCATCCAGCTAATTACCGCAGAGACACTACGTCCAAGCTCACCCGGCCAATTGGCACTGGAAAGAAACTGGACCCTAGCTTCCTTGTGTCCCAGCATTTATCGACTGCTTATCTGCGCCCGCGCCGATCTCGGTGCGTGAGCGTGAACTGCACGACATCAAGCATCCCGAGCCGAAATAGCGCTTCTCGCAGGGCGAATTGATAGTCCCACAAGCGTCGGAATACTGGATCGAAGCCGGCTGCAGCAGCTTCTCTGGTTTGACCATCAAAGATGGATCGCTGCATTCCGAGGGAAATCTTCGCGTGATTGCCCACATGAGTCTGTCCGATAATCCGCAAACCAGACTCCCGGTCTGCCAACCGATGGATGTCTTGGGCTCCGGGATAATTCAGCCCGGGCCAAATATAGGCTGATAGCACGCCTAGAGAAGCTTGAGCCGCCTGCGTCATCGAGTCCGTTGCCACCACCGTCTGTATTGCTGCCAGCCCGCCGATGGTCAACAGCCTATCGAGAGAACGGATAAGAACCACTCGCTCGCGAGCCGAGAGAACTTCTAGCCGCTCAACGCTGACGATCGCATCATAATTTCCCCGCCATTCCCTGGGACCGGGAATGGGCCGAGCAATCACCGAAGTCTGCACAGATTCAGCCACCCCAGCCAAGGTAAGCCGCTCCTCCACCGCTCGGGCATAGTCCGGATCTGCAGTAAGCGTATCGACGGTCGCCCGGCGATGGGTCGCCCCAATCGCGATCGACCCGCCGGTGCCGGGATATTCCAGCAGATGTGTGCCCGCAGAGACTCGGGCGGCGTCGAGAAGCATCTCAACACTACGATCCTGCGCATCGCGCAGATCGTCACGCTCTGCTGCGACGGGATCTGAAAAAGTAGTTAAATCAACGAAATGGGTTTGCGGGCCCTTATGCCCCGAAACAAAACTAGGTACAGCGGTACGCACCGTTGTCGGAACGCCGGAGGCAAAAACTCCTCCGAATGCGCTCATCCCATCACCGGAGCTCAATCGAACAAGATCCGCGGGCAGCTCGCCGCCTTGGAAACGCCTTGGGCTCATTTTTCGATGCCCTAAAGGGACTCGCGGATGATAATCAGAGCGCAGTAAAGCTTCGAGGACGTCTGCTAATTTTTCAGCACGCCACTCCCCCGCTAAATAGCCTTCGGCCAGACCCAACCAGCCTGAAATTGCGATGCGGGAGAACAGCTCTTCTTCTTCCACGATCAAATCCGGGGAGCCGTTGATATCTAGGTCTAGTCCGGCATCCGCGCAGGCACGCGCGAAAGACGCCTCTGCTAGACGGGCACGGATACCAATTATTCGACCGGTTGGTACCCAGGCCACGCCAGGCCAAGCGTCAGCATCAATAGCCGTCAGATGGGATTGCCTCACAGCCGACCATGCTAACCCCCTATGCTGTCCGAATCATTCAGGCGCGTCGATGCCAATGCAGCTATCCGGGGTTAGACTACAGTTTCACGATATCCCCGGTCAGTAGATATCGAGCGAACCAGTTAACATGGTGTCGTTGATTCCCACCCACACGTTGAGGAAATTAAGATTATGACGAACTCTCCCTTTCGCCCGGCTAGCGGCCGCCACCATGTAGTCATCATTGGATCTGGCTTCGGTGGAATGTTCGCCGCCAAGGAACTGAACAAGGCTAATGTCGATATTACGATCATCGACCGCACCAACCATCACCTTTTCCAGCCGCTGTTGTATCAGGTAGCTACTGGCATCCTGTCCTCTGGTGAGATCGCTCCCTCGACCCGTCAGATCCTCCGTAAGCAGGACAATGTCAACGTCGTTAAGGCTGAGGTCACCGATATTGACCTAGAAGGCCACCTAGTCACCACCTCACTGGGCGCCTACGATCGCGTTTTCGAGTATGACTCCCTGATCGTCGCTGCTGGTTCCTCGCAGTCTTACTTTGGCAACGACCAGTTCGCCGAGTTTGCCCCGGGTATGAAGACTATCGATGACGCACTGGAAATCCGTGCCCGTGTCATCGGCGCTTTCGAGCGTGCTGAACTGGCTAAGGATGCTGCCCAGCGCGAGCGCCTGCTGACCTTCGTCATCGTCGGCGCTGGCCCCACCGGTGTGGAGCTGGCTGGCCAGCTGGCCGAGCTTTCCCACCGCACGCTCTCCGGTGAGTACTCCAACTTCTCCACCACCTCCGCCAAGATCATCTTGCTTGATGGTGCTCCGCAGGTATTGCCGCCCTTCGGCAAGCGTTTGGGCAACAATGCTCAGCGCGAGCTCGAGCGTCTTGGCGTTACCGTCAAGCTCAATGCTTTGGTCACCGACTTGGATGAGAAGACCGTCACTTACAAAGACACCAGCGATGGCAACGAGTACACCATCGACGCACTGACCAAGATCTGGTCCGCTGGCGTGTCCGCATCCCCGCTTGGCCGCCTGATCGCGGAACAGGCTGGCGTTGAGGTTGACCGGGCCGGACGAGTCCCAGTCAACGAGGATCTGACCGTCGGCGAGCACAAAAACGTCTTCGTCGTAGGCGATATGATGAACCGTGAAGGCCTGCCGGGCGTCGCCCAGGTCGCAATCCAGGCTGGCCAGTACGCTGCTGAGCAGATTGCTGCCGAGAACTCTGAGGATTCTGAGGACAAGGCTCGTCAGCCGTTCGAGTACTTCGACAAGGGCTCGATGGCCATCGTTTCCCGCTTCAACGCCGTGGTCAAGATGGGCAAGGTCGAGGTCACCGGCTTCGTCGGCTGGCTGCTCTGGCTCGCCGTCCACGTGATGTTCTTGGTGGGCTTCCGCAACCGTGCGGTATCCATGCTCAACTGGGGTCTCAATGCGCTGTGGCCTTCCCGCTACAACTTGGCTACCACCCGCCAGCAGCTCCACTCGCGTACCGCGCTGATGAAGTTGCAGCAGTTCACCACCGAGATCGAGGGCGATACCCCGATCGAATTGCGTGACACCACCAAGTTCACGGGTAAGCGCTAGTTTTCACCCACTACCTGTAGCTTTTCTCAAAGACCCGATCCTGGCACCTGCTGGGATCGGGTCTTTAGTAGTTAATGCCCCACCGTGTGGTCAGACCACCTATACTAGAAATGTATCGTGGCGCACCGCTTCAAATCGTCTGGCCGAAGATCACATCGGTGGCGGACGCAAGGGTAGGTAAGGGCAGCTGGGTCGCCATGAGCATTCATGAACGCCGTTAACCAGCTGAAAGGCACGCCTGTGACTACCGTTACCGCACCAGATACTCAGGCCTGGCAGGGATTCCACAAGGGTTCTTGGACCGAGACCATCAACGTCAGTGATTTCATCACCCGCAACTATTTGCCCTACCTCGGCAGCCAAGACTTCCTAGTTGGCTCCACAGACAAGACGCTGCGTACCTGGCGCCACCTCGAGGAGACCTATCTATCAGTAGAGCGGGAGCGTCGAGTCTATGACGTTGACACCACCACCCCTGCCGATATCGATGCCTTCGGACCTGGCTACATTAGCGAGGACGACGATGTAATCGTCGGCCTGCAAACCGATGTCCCACTCAAGCGCGCCATGATGCCCTACGGTGGCTGGCGCATGGTTGAAACGGCGATCAAGGAAGCCGGCAAGGAAGTTGACCCTGCGGTCAAGGAAATCTTCTCCCGTTATCGCAAGACCCACAATGATGCGGTTTTCGATATCTACACCCCGCGCATCCGTGCTGCCCGTTCTTCCCACATCATCACTGGCCTGCCTGATTCCTACGGGCGTGGCCGCATCATCGGTGACTACCGTCGAGTAGCTCTCTACGGCGTAGACCGCCTCATCGAGGAAAAGCAAGCAGCCAAGCACGCGGTAGGCTCTCAAGGGTTCAGTGAGCACTGGGCGCGTTTCCGCGAAGAGCACTCCGAGCAGATCAAGGCCCTCATAAAGCTCAAGAAGATGGCCGCCGACTATGGCTTCGACATCTCTGAGCCCGCTACCACCGCTCAAGAGGCAGTGCAGTGGACCTATTTCGGTTATCTCGGCGCTATCAAGTCCCAAGATGGTGCGGCCATGTCCTTTGGCCGACTCTCTTCCTTCTTCGATATTTATATCGAGCGCGATTTAGCAGCTGGCATTCTCGATGAGCAAGGCGCCCAAGAGATCATCGATTCCTTGGTTCTCAAACTGCGCATCGTCCGTTTCCTCCGCACCATCGACTACGACCAGATCTTCTCCGGTGACCCCTACTGGGCCACCTGGTCGGATGCTGGCTTCATGGCTGATGGTCGCCCACAGGTCACTAAGACCTCCTTCCGGCTGCTGCAAACCCTGCGCAACCTAGGCCCCGCCCCGGAGCCGAATATCACCGTGTTCTGGGACGATAAGCTGCCAGCTGGCTATAAGCAGCTCTGCGCGGAGATCTCCATCGAGACTTCCTCCATCCAGTACGAATCGGATAAGCAAATCCGCGACCAGTGGGGCGACGACGCCGCCATTGCTTGCTGCGTATCGCCGATGACCGTCGGTAAGCAGATGCAGTTCTTCGGCGCCCGAGTCAACGCCGCCAAGTCATTGCTCTACGCCATCAACGGCGGCCGCGATGAAATGACCGGCAAGCAGATCACCCAGGATCACACTCCTATCGAAGGTGATGGTCCCTTGGACTTCGATGAGGTCTGGGAAAAATACGAGCTCATGCTCGACTGGGTCATCGGTACCTACGTCGAAGCGCTGAACATCATCCACTACTGCCACGATAAGTATGCCTACGAGGCAGTAGAGATGGCGCTGCATGACTCGGATGTCATCCGTTCCATGGGCTGCGGCATCGCCGGGCTGTCCATCGTGGCTGACTCCCTGTCTGCCATCAAGTACGCCACTGTGACCCCTGTGCGCGATGAATCCGGCCTCATCGTGGACTACACCGTCGAGGGTGACTTCCCCTGCTACGGAAATGATGACGATCGGGCTGACGATATTGCCGCAACCATCGTCCACACCGTCATGTCCAAGATCAAGGCCATCCCGATGTATCGGGACGCTATTCCTACCCAGTCGGTGCTTACGATCACCTCGAATGTCGTCTACGGCAACGCCACCGGAAACTTCCCCTCCGGCCACCGAGCAGGCACCCCATTCGCGCCGGGTGCCAACCCTGAAAATGGCGCCGACCAACACGGCATGGTCGCCTCGATGCTGTCGGTGGGCAAGCTCGACTACCACGATGCCCTCGACGGAATCTCGTTGACCAACACCATCACCCCTTCCGGACTTGGCCGCACTAAAGCTGAGCAGACCACTAACCTCGTCGGCATCCTGGATGCCGGTTTCATCATGGACACCAACTAAGGAGTAATCACCATGCCTACTAAGACTTTCGACGAGCGCCTCACCGCCATGAAATCTGCTCGCTCCGAGCATCAGATGGATTCCGGTCTCTACCACGCCAATATCAACGTCCTCGAGCAGTCCACCCTCGAAGCCGCCATGGACCACCCGGAAAAGTACCCGAATCTAACCGTCCGGGTATCCGGCTACGCCGTCAACTTCGTCAAGCTGTCCAAGGACCAGCAGCGCGACGTCATCTCCCGTACCTTCCACCACGGTGCATGAGCGGTGACGGGGTCACCGGCGTCGTTCGCCTCGAACCCGAGATCGGTGACCGGGTACGGGGCATCGCCGGTGGGCTCGGTGGCGCCAGTGAATGTGCCTCAGAGCTAGAACGTCCGGAACTTCTAGCGGCTCGCCACACCGGCGATATCGCGCTGGTCCATTCATGGGAAATGGTCACTGCCGTTGATGGTCCGGGCACGCGCATGACGCTTTTCCTTTCGGGCTGTCCATTGCGGTGTCTGTACTGCCACAACCCAGACACCATGGAAATGCGCACTGGAACGGTGGAGCGGGTCGAGGACGTCGTTAAGAGGGTCACTCGCTATCGGCGAATATTCTCCGCCACTGGTGGTGGATTGACGCTGTCTGGTGGTGAACCGCTCTTCCAAATTGCGTTCACCCGCCGGGTATTAGCAGCAGCTCACGACGCTGGGATTCACACTGCCATCGACACCTCTGGGTTCCTTGGCTCTCGGTTAAGCGATGAAGATCTAGGCAATATCGACTTAGTGCTGCTCGATATCAAGTCTTCAGACCCGAGCACCTATCACAAGGTCACCAGCCGGGCCTTGCAGCCAACGCTCGATTTTGGTGACCGCTTAGCAAAAGCACATAAGCCAGTATGGATCAGATTTGTGCTGGTGCCAGGTCTCACCGATGACCCTGACAATGTCGCTGGCGTAGCTGAGATCGTCTCTCATTGGCCCAATGTCGAAAGAGTTGAGGTTCTGCCCTTCCACAACATGGGTGCTGACAAATGGCGTGAGCTGGGTTTGGACTACCAGCTCGGAGATGCCACTCCACCGAGTCTTGAATCACTAGAGGCCGCTCGAGAGACCTTTCGTGCGCATGGACTAGCTACCTATTAGCACCAACCCGCAGCTAACTATGACCGGCAACACTCTTGAGTGCTGCCGGTTTGCTAATGTTCAACAACACGACATGGGGTGCGCCTGCTCATAAACAACAGGCACTAGCGCTGAGATCATACCCATCGAACCTGCTCTAGCTCGAACTAGCGAAGGGATTGTCAATGGAAGACTCACTTCCATCTACTTCTCCGTATCTGACCGCGATCGATCTCCTACGAGAGACCGCTCCCTTGGTCCAGTGCCTTACCAATTCGGTGGTCATGGAAATCACCGCCAACGTCCTCTTGGCTGCTGGTGCTTCACCAGCGATGGCTGATACTCCGGAGGAATCCGCCGAATTTGCCGCTGTGGCCGATGGCGTATTGATCAACCCTGGCACTCCCTCGGCTGAGCAATACGCTGGCATGAGAGAGGCCATTCGCGGCGCCGTGGGGGCTGGTACCCCCTGGGTGATGGACCCGGTGGCCGCTGGCGGACTTGTTCACCGCACCATGTTTCTGCGCTCTGTACTCGATGCCCATCCAGCAGCTATCCGCGGCAATGCCTCCGAAATCGTTGCCTTGGCTGGGCATAGCACCGGTGGCCGAGGGGTGGATTCCACCGAAGCGGTGATCGAAGCGCTACCGGCGGCCCAGGAGCTAGCCATCCGCACCGGTGGGGTCATCGCGGTCTCTGGTCCAAGGGACCTCATTGTCTCCAGTGGCCGGGTTACCTGGCTGAAGTCGGGAGATCCGCTGATGCAAAGAGTCATCGGCACCGGCTGTTCCTTGGGAGCTCTAACAGCTGCTTATCTGGCACTACCTGGCTTGAAGCCTCATGATGCGGTCCTCGCCGCCCACGCTCACGCTGGAGCTGCTGGCCAGGTGGCTGCCCGGCGCGCGCAGGCCCCGGGCAGTTTCGCCGTAGCTTGGATTGATGCGCTTTATCTACTCACTTCCGCTGAGATTGCGGAACTGACCACTGTGAAGGAGTCGGCATGAGTGTTGACTGGAGTCTGTATCTGGTCACCGATCCGCATCTAGGCGGTGGCCCGGACCAGGTTGTTGAGGTGGTCTCCCGCGCTTTAGAAGGTGGGGTGACGGTTGTGCAGTTGCGAGATAAGTTCGCCTGCGATGCTGAGGTCGAGGAAACTGCTGAGCAGCTGCTCGAGATCTTGGGGGATGTGCCACTGTTTCTCAATGATCGGGTGAAGGTTGCGCGTCGGTTGGGTTGCCACCTGCATATCGGTCAAAACGATATGCCCTATGCCCTTGTCCGCGAGTTGCTGGCACCTGATCAAATGATCGGGCTATCGGTGGGCACTACGGCGGAGTTCGATGCCCTGGCGGAGCTGACCGTGCCGCTGCCGGATGTGATCGGTATCGGTCCGGCCTTTGACACCACTACCAAGGCAGATGCTCCGGCGGGCCGCGGAGTAGCTCATGTGAATGCGTTGGCGGCTAGGGCAGCTTCAGCGGGCATGGCTTCGGTAGCTATCGGTGGGATTAATGCCCAGCGCGCACCGCTGTTTAGCGATACTCGGGTTGATGGCATCTGTGTGGTCTCCTCGATTATGGCGGCGGATGATCCGGCCGCTAGTGCTCGTGAGATCAGGAAGGCCTTCCGCGGATGATTCCTCGTGTCTTATCCATCGCTGGTACAGATCCCAGTGGTGGAGCTGGTATTCAGGCGGATCTGAAGTCTATTTCGGCGGCGGGCGGTTATGGCATGTGTGCGATAACTGCGGTGGTATCGCAAAACACCCTTGGGGTGCGTTCAGTGTTTGTTCCTCCCCGGGAGGTGCTCGCGGAGCAACTCACTGCGGTGTTTGAGGATGTCTCAGTTGATGCGGTCAAGATCGGCATGCTGGGTGATTTACAGACTATCGAGGTGGTCGCGCAGTTCTTGGCTTCTTATACTCCCCGTTCGGTGGTGCTTGACCCGGTGATGGTAGCTAGCTCTGGTGATCGATTGCTCGATCGGGAGGCAGAGACTGCCATGCGGGATTTGGTGCCGTTGGTAGATGTGGTCACGCCTAATCTCTGGGAGTTGGCGGTGCTGGTTGGTCGCGATAGAGCTCTAGATCAGGAGTCTGCGTTGGCACAGGCTAAGGCGCTAGCTGCGGAGTCTGGGACCGTCGTGATTGTCAAGGGTGGTCATTTTTCTGGTCCGGCTGCCGATAATGCGGTGGTTGACCCGAATGGTCGGGTTCACCTAGTGCCCAGTCCCCGAGTGGAGACAGTCAATACTCATGGCACGGGGTGTTCGTTGTCTTCAGCATTGGCGACGTGTCTGGGCGCAGGCGATAGTGTGGAGCAAGCGCTGGAGTGGTCTACTCGGTGGCTGTATGAATCGATTGTCCATGCAGATGAGTTGGCGGTGGGCTCTGGCAACGGGCCCATCGATCATGGGCATCGAGCTCGTCGTCTGGCGGCGGCGGCTTCTACTCGCCCTTGGGGGCATCTCACTACTGGGAAGGTCAGCGATGTTCAGGCACCCACGCCCGTCTTGGCGCCGGCTGGACCGCATACTCGTTTGTTATGGGAGGCAACCGGCGGGGTGTGGGCATCGATCATGGGATTGCCTTTTATCCGTGGGCTAGGCTCTGGGACCCTCCCCGAGACTGATTTCGGGTTTTACCTCGAGCAAGATGCGCGCTATTTGAACCGTTACGCCAGGGCGTTGGCGTTGTTAGCAGCCCGTGCCCCAGATACTGAGTCTCAGGTGGGATGGGCCAATGGCGCAAGCGGTTGTATTACCACTGAAGCTGCTCTACATCGGGAATGGCTGGGAGACCGGGAAGTTTCTTCTTCTGGGGCTTCACCGGTAACCATGGCATATACGGACTTCTTGGTCGCCTCTGCCGCTGTGGAGGACTATGTGGTGGCCGCTGCTGCGGTATTGCCGTGTTATTGGCTCTACGCGGAAATCGGAATGGCGTTGCTAGCTGATGATTATCCGGATCACCCTTATCACCAGTGGCTGGGAACGTATTCGGGTTCGGAGTTTCTCGACGCAGCTCAAGCAGCAATCGAACGGGTGGAGAAGGCTCTAGAACAGGCGTCTCCCCCACAACGACAGGCCGCCATGGAGTCCTATTTGACCGCCTGTATCCACGAACAAGAGTTCTTTGATCAGGCAGATCGCGCCTGGTAATCAAGGGCCAGGTGGAGCAAACAGCGAGTGAGATGGGCGTCGAAAAGCTCTTGGTCGATAAAATATCGGCCGAGGTCGCTAAGCTAGTCAGGTCAACGCCCGCACCAACCGAGGAGGCCGAACCTGCGTGCCAAATCCGTTTGATCCAGTTTCGCTTGCTCGGAGTCGTCGGGTAGGTGCCCCCGATCGTTCGCGGGTTCCTATCCCCGTCGAGCGTGCTATCGACCATTGTCGGGTGTTCACCGCTAACCGAAGGTTGCCTGGGGAATACACCCTGGCGTCCGCGCTCACTGAGGTCCGCGACAATGGTGAGGGTTTCGTGTGGTTGGGTCTGCACGAACCGAATGAAGAACAGATGAACAAGGTCGCAGCGGCATTTGGTATCCACGCGCTCATCGTCGAGGATGCGGTCAGTGCCCATCAGCGACCCAAGGTCGAGCGCTATGACGATCAGATCTTTATCGTTGTGCGTTCGGTGCATTTTCATGCCGAGGCCGTCACCGGTGATACCCGAGAGATCATCTCCACGGGTGAGGTGCAGATGGTAGTAGGACCCAATTTCATCATCACCATTCGACATGGTGCGCAGTTGCCAGAGTTATCGGACACCTTGGTGGGCAATCCGAACCTAGTAGCCATTGGCCCGGCGGCATTAGCTTGGCAGGTAGCTGACCATCTAGTTGATGAATACGGCTGGATCGCCACGCAGCTGGCGGAGGTGGTCGACAATCTCGAGGAACGGGTGTTTTCCCCGGGTTCAGTATTTAGCATCGAGAAGATCTATCTCTACAAAAGAGAGATCCTGGAGATGCGGCACTCTACTGATCCGCTAGCACCTGCGCTGCGGTCCTTGATTACGGATAACAAGGATATTTTGGGCAAGCAATTGCGAAGCTATTTCCGCGATGTCCTCGACCATGAGCTGAGCGTGAAGGACCAAATTGCTGGCTACGACGAACGGCTCTCGGCGCTGATTGATGCCTCGGTGGCCAAGATAACCCTGCAGCAAAACTCCGATATGCGCGCCATCTCCGCGGTAGTGGGTATGGCGGCTGCCCCAACGCTAATCGCTGGCATCTACGGAATGAACTTTGCCAATATGCCTGAGTTGGAGTGGGAATATGGCTATTTCATCGTTTTAGGGTTCATCGCTGCCATCGTAGGGCTAATGGGATGGTGGTTCCGCCGGAATAACTGGATTTAGGCGCTCACAATCTGGCCTTAGTGCGACCGGACCGGCATGGTGCGCAACGTGCTGCGGGCTACCACTTTATCCTGGTGAGTCATCAGAATCTGCCAGAGCTGGGTACGTCTTCCCAATTGGATAGGTGTCGCCTCCGCGGTGATGACTCCAGAGCTCACTGATGAAATAAAATCGGTGTTGTTGTTGACCCCAACCACTGGGCTGGCTGCGGCAACCATCCCGGCGAGGCTGCCCACGGATTCTGCCAGGGCGCAGTAGAGACCGCCGTTGACCAATCCAGCGGGCTGGAGATGCTGCTCGGTGACCGTGATCTCGGCCATGACGCTGCTCGGACCGATATGGGTATAGCGGATCCCGAGGGTGGAATCTAGACCGCCAAGGCTGTCATTGACTGCGGTAAGTCCAGCCTGGTCGAGTCCTTCAGGCGATTGCGCGGCCTGCGCCAGTGCGTCTCGGATGTCCATGGCCACACACACTACCCTCCTGAATAGATAGCATCTTTAGTCCTTCCCGGATGACAGTGCCGAACCTAACCGCGTATGCTCAGCGAGCATGAGCACCCCTGAAAAACTCGCCCAGATCGGCGTCGTCGGACTTGCCGTCATGGGATCAAACCTAGCCCGCAACTTCGCCCGCAACGGACACACTGTCGCGGTCTATAACCGCAGCACCTCCCGTACTGACGCCCTGATCAGCGACTTCGGCAACGATGGCGACTTTATCCCGGCTTCAACCATCGAAGAATTCATCGCCGCGCTCGAACGCCCGCGCCGGGCAATCATCATGGTCCAGGCCGGACCGGCCACTGATGCTGTCATCACCCAGCTGGCCGACGCCATGGACCCGGGCGACATCATCATTGACGGCGGAAATGCCCTCTACACCGACACCATCCGTCGCGAGGCAGAGATGGCTAGCCGTGGCCTCCACTTCGTCGGCGCTGGTATCTCCGGCGGCGAGGAAGGCGCTCTCAACGGCCCCGCCATCATGCCCGGTGGCCCGGCAGAGTCCTACGAGTCCCTCGGCCCGCTATTGGAATCCGTCGCCGCCGTTGTCGATGGAGTGCCCTGTGTGACCCATATCGGCCCAGATGGTGCCGGCCACTTCGTCAAAATGGTCCACAATGGCATCGAATACGCCGATATGCAGGTCATCGGCGAGGCTTATCAGCTGCTGCGCTACGCCGCCGGCATGACTCCGGCTGAGATCGCCGAGGTTTTCCGCGAATGGAACTCGGGCGATTTGGACTCCTACCTCATCGAAATCACCGCCGAGGTGCTCTCCCAGGTTGATGCCGAAACCGGACAGCCGCTTATCGACGTCATCGTGGACGCCGCAGGCCAGAAGGGCACCGGCCGTTGGACGGTCAAGGCCGCGCTAGACCTTGGCATCCCGGTCACTGGCATCGGCGAGGCAGTCTTCGCCCGTGCACTCTCCGGAGCCACCAGCCAACGTCTAGCTGCTGTGGGCACCCTGCCTGCAGGCCAGTTAAGCACCCTGTCGGAACTAGGCGTTGATCGAGCAGAGTTCGTCGAGGACGTTCGCCGCGCGCTCTACGCTTCTAAGCTGGTGGCTTATGCCCAGGGCTTCGACCAGATCAAAGCCGGATCCCAGGAATACGGCTGGAACGTCGACCCGCGCGATCTGGCAACCATCTGGCGCGGAGGTTGCATCATCCGAGCAAAGTTCCTCGATCGCATCCGTGAGGCCTACGACACCAACCCCGAGGTTGAGTCCCTCTTGCTCGATCCCTACTTCAAGGGCGAGATGGCCGACCTGGTCGATTCTTGGCGTCGCGTGGTTATCTGTGCCACCCAGTTGGGTCTGCCAGTACCGGTGTTCTCCTCGTCCCTGTCCTACTACGACAGCCTGCGCTCTGAGCGTCTACCCGCTGCGTTGATCCAGGGGCAGCGTGACTTCTTCGGTGCCCACACCTACCGACGCGTGGACAAGGAAGGCTCCTTCCACATTCAGTGGTCCGGCGATCGCACCGAAATCGAGGCCTAGCACCGGGTTATTCGCGGCCGAGCACCTCGTAGAATGTGCGAGGATTTCGGCAGCGAAACTACGCCTACGGCTAGGTCTGGCTTACCCAGCGCTAGATATCCAAGCGGAGGGCGTAGACTTCAGGCAATGACCACCTTCAAGGATCTCGGCCTGCCCCTGCCCATCGTGCGCGAACTGCAGCGCCAGGGGATCACCGAAGCTTTCCCCATCCAGGAGGCGGCGATTCCGGATGCGCTCGCTGGCCGTGACGTCCTGGGCCGCGGCCCCACTGGCTCCGGCAAGACCTTCACTTTTGGCTTGCCCATGCTCACCAGGCTGGCAGAATCTGGCGCCTCCCGCCCCGGACACCCGCGAGCTCTCGTGCTCAGTCCCACTCGTGAACTAGCTTCACAGATCCGGGAGCGGCTCGAAGACCCCGCCGCTGCCTTGGGTCTGCGCGTGCTCGATGTCGTTGGTGGCGTAAACGTTAGCCGTAATATCCGCTCGTTGGCTGCCCCAGTGGACTTGCTCGTAGCCACCCCAGGCCGCGCGCAGGACTTGCTCGACCAAGGCAAGCTGCACTTCGATGAGGTCGCAGTTACTGCGATCGACGAAGCCGATCAGATGGCGGACATGGGCTTTTTGCCCCAGGTCCGACGCCTGATGGACCGCACCCCGAAGACCGGTCAGCGCCTGCTGTTCTCGGCAACCCTTGATGGTGATGTCCAAAAGCTCGTCAGCCGCTATATGCATGATCCGATTACCCACTCCACCGCCCCAGCACAGGCCAGCGTGGACACCATGTCCCACTATCGCCTCTTGGTCGGAAACCGCGATTCCCGCAGCGACATTGTGCTGCAGATCGGAGCCCGCGAGGGCAAGACCATCATGTTCATGCGCACCAAGCATGGAGTGGACCGTCAGGTTAAGAAGCTGCGTCGAGTCGGAGTCAACGCTGCTGGCTTGCATGGCGACAAGGGACAGTCCACCCGTACCAACGCGCTGGCCGGCTTCGCCGATGGCTCAGTCCCCGTCTTGGTGGCCACCGATATCGCCGCCCGCGGCATCGACATCAACGACGTTTCCTTGGTCGTTCACCTCGATCCCCCGGCTGAGCACAAGGCCTACCTGCACCGCGCCGGACGTACCGCACGAGCTGGTAGCACCGGCACCGTGGTCACTCTCGTCATGGATGAACAGCGCAAGGAAGTCGCAGATCTTATGCGCAAAGCTGGCGTCGATGCTCGCGAGGTGAAAGTAACCGCTGATTCCGATGTCTTGGCCAAGATCACCGGAGCCCAAAACCCCACCGGAACCCCGCTGACGCTGCCTGGCCAGCAGCAGAAATCCCAGTCGCAGTCACCACAGCGACAAAATCGCCGTGGTGGCCCCGCTCCGCGCGGACGCAACGGTCGTGCGGGACGCACCGGTGGCAACAGCAACCGGCGACGACGCTCCTCCTAGTTTCTTCTCACCATGGATATATTAATCAGCATCATCTCCCTGTTCGGGTTCGTCGCACTGACCGCCTCTACTGGTCTTTTTGTGGCCATCGAGTTCGCGTTGACGGGCATGGAACGTTCCACCGTGGACAACCATGCCCGTGACCGCAACGATCGCAGTGCACTCGCCGTTCAACGAGACTTCCGCAACCTGTCCTTCGTCTTGTCTGGTGCCCAGCTAGGTATCACCGTGACCACTTTGGCCACTGGTTTCCTCGCTGAGCCAATCTTGGCTGGCTATTTCACCCCGCTCTTAGAGCTCGTTGGCCTCAACGAATCTGCTTCTTCCGCGCTAGCCCTAGTGTTAGCACTGGTTGTCGCGGCCTTCTTATCGATGGTCTTCGGTGAGTTGGTACCCAAGAACATCGCCATCACCTTGCCGTTGCAGACCGCCCGGGTGGTCAGCCATCCAGTCCACGTTTTCAACGTGTTTTTCCGTTGGTTTATCCTCCTGATGAATCGATCAGCCAACTTCGTCGTACGCAAGCTCGGCATCGAACCCGCTGATGAGCTGGCTTCCGCGCGTTCCCCGCAAGAGCTGGGCACCTTGGTGCGCAACTCTGCTGAACACGGTGAACTGGACGCCGAAACAGCTCAAGTTATTGATCGATCCTTGCGCTTCGGTCAATCAATCGCCACAGAATTTATGACCCCGCGTTCGACAATTGACTCCCTCGAGATCGATGACACCGTCGATGATTTGATCGCACTTGCCTTAGAAACGGGACATTCCAGGTTCCCAGTTATCGATGGCGATCTAGACGAGACTGCCGGTGTAGTCCACATCAAAGATGCTTTCTCGGTTCCGAAAGAACTCCGTTCCACCACCAAGCTAGACACGCTAGCTAAGCCAGTACCCACCATCCCTGACACCCTCGATGGCGACGCGGTACTCAATGCCGTGCGCTCTGCTGGCTCACAGGTAGTTCTCCTAGCTGATGAATACGGCGGCACCGCAGGCCTGGTGACCATCGAGGATGTCGTCGAAGAAATCCTCGGCGAGGTCTATGACGAATACGATGACGCCGAAGCCGAACGCAACTTCCAAGCCTTCGGTTCCTCCTGGGAGGTCTCCGGATTGGTGCGCTTCGACGAATTAAGTGAACGTGTCGGCTACACCGCCCCAGACGGGCCTTATGAGACTCTCGGCGGGCTCATCATGGCTACGCTTGGCCGGATCCCTAAAGCTGGTGACTTGGTGGTGTTACCGGAAGCTGATCGTCCCACCATGGCGGCCTTCGAGTCTGGAGTCACGCATCCGTGGATGGCCCGGATCACCGTGATGGAAGACCGTAGAGTAGACCGGGTTATTCTCAGCCCGATCACCGATGAACAAGCGAAAGAACAGCTGTCATGAGCATCATCTCTACCGTGGCCATGGTCGTCGCGCTGCTGGCCGCTAACGCCTTTTTTGTTGCTTCCGAATTCGCCCTCATCTCCTCTCGTCGCGATCGCATCGAGGCGCTCATTGCTCAAGGCAAGCCAGGTGCGCGAAAAGTTCTCTATGCCACCGAACACCTCTCGATCATGCTTGCTGGTGCCCAATTCGGCATCACCATCTGTTCCCTGATTCTGGGTAAAGTGGCAGAACCTGCGGTGGCCCACTACATCGAGGAACCCTTTCTTGCCATAGGTATCCCCAGTGATCTGATCCACCCGATCTCCTTTGTTATCGCGTTGGCGATCATCACTTTCCTCCACATCCTCTTTGGCGAGATGGTTCCCAAGAATATCGCCATCGCAGGACCCGAAACCCTAGCTATTTGGCTCTCACCTGCCATGATCTGGTGGGTACGGCTCACCCGACCGTTAATCGAGTTTATGAACTGGATTGCTCGGATTACCCTCCGAGCCTTCGGGATCGAGCAAAAAGACGAACTAGATTCCACCGTGGACAAAGCTCAGCTGGCATTCATGATTAAGGAGTCTCGTGCCGAGGGGCTACTCGACGCCGAGGAAACCCTGAGGCTATCGAAGGCGCTGCGTTCAGATAAGCGCACCCTCAAAGAAATTATGATCCCGCTCGATGACGTCCGGACCCTTGATTTTGGCAACCGCGGACCCAGCCTCGGAGATTTGGAAGCAGCGGTCGTCGAGACTGGCTTCTCCCGATTCCCAGTCTCTGCCTCGGATGACTCCTACCTCGGCTATATCCACGTCAAAGACGTCCTCGACCGTCTGGCTTCAGCCACCTCTGAGGAAGTTCTCACCCGAGCAGACCTCCGCCCCTTGACTATCCTCGATGTCTCAGAGCCCATGGATGTTGCTCTCCGAACACTCCACCGGCGCTCCGCACATATGGCGCAGGTCCGCGACCGCGATATCTTGCTGGGAGTAGTCACCCTCGAAGACCTCATCGAAGAATACGTGGGAACCGTCAACGACTGGACCCACGAAGATGTCTGAGCTATTGCCCGCTCCCCGCTGGCAGGCTCGTATGTCAGCCCATGAGCAACGGGCAGAGAGCTTGACTCATCGGCATCTTGAACGTCGCTATCGCGGTGAGAAGCACCCAGTCTTCGACTTCCTCTTTGAGTACTACCCCATTCGTCCGGCACACCTGCGACGGTGGCATCCCGGGATCGGCGTAAGGCTAGAAGGCCAAGCCCCACAGCTGGAATGGCGTGACTATATCTTGGCCGATGACGGTACTACCACCGTTGATATCGACCAGCTCTGGGCTAGGCGCAGCGAGTCTTTCCGCTACATCCGGACGCTCCTGCACCGCACCAATATCAACCCGGCGCACTTTGATTGCTTCGGTCTGCACGAATGGGCGATGGTCTATCGCACTGATAATCCCCGTCATGATCTTCCGCTGCGACTGGGACCACAGGGAAGTGACGCGGTCGTCGAGAAGCATAGAATCCGCTGCAGCCACTTTGATGCCTTCCGGTTTTTCACCCCTCCTGCACGCTCACTCAATATTAGGGTGCTCAACCGCGAAGACCAGCCAGAGTATGACCAAGCCGGTTGTGTTCATGCGACGATGGATCTCTACAAATGGGCAGCCAAACTTGGCCCACTGGTGCCGGGTGAGCTCTTCCTCGACACTTTTGAATTAGCCGTCGATGCCCGCGTTCTCGATATGGAGGCTTCGCCCTACGATTGTCGTGATTTCGGCCTCGGAGTCGTCGCGATTGAGACCCCCGAGGGCAAAGCCGCTTATATCGATCGTCAGCGAGCTTTAGCCGAACGGGGAAAGCCGCTGCGTGACCGGCTTGTCGCGCTGATTGATCAAGCAGAAGCCGCTACACTGGCGGCCTAACGTCCGTCGCCGCTAGGAGGATCACTCTCGTGGGCCGTCATGCCAATGGCAAACAGAACTACTCGGTATCGAGTGGCGCCGTAGCCGCAATTATTCTCGTCATCGCACTCGTAGCAGCCGTGGTGTGGTGGTTTTGGCTTCGAGATAGCACCGAGGCAGATAATGTTGCTGCCGCAGACGAGTGTATCCAAGGGGAACTAGTCCTTCCCGTAGCAGAATCTTCCCCTGGGCTTGCCGAGGATTTGATAGAAGAATGGACTCAGTCTGGCCCAGTGGTGCGCGATTATTGTGTGACCCCAGAGGTAGTGGATTCGCTCTCTGAAGCTGCCGTCTATCTTGTCCCTGACTCCCCCAATGTCGAAGATGACTTGGCTGAGCGTGGAGCATCTAGTGTTTCTCCAGTCGCAGTCCTGCCTGCTGGCCTGGCATTTGCTGATCAGGCCGTGGCCATCGATGAGGTTGATCCCCAGGCGGTTACTTACCCGGTCGCTAGCGCCCCGGATGCAGCAATCGCTGTCGCGGTGGCACTAGCTGGTGATCAGGCTGAAGAGCTCATCGCCCGCGATAGCGCAGTTACCAGTGATACCGCGGATGTAGAGATCATCGCTAGTACTGAAGCCGAGACTCCTGAAGGCTTCGAATTCGCGGCTGTCGAAGGCGCGGAACTAGTTGTCTCCGCCCATGTGCTCGACCCCAACGATTCGGTCTCTGAGGAACAAACCCGCGCAGCAGCCGAGTTTGCCAGCGTCAATGACGCATCCGAACAGGTGCCGGCGCAGTTGCCCGATCGTAGCGCTGGTTGGACGGCCGCAACCACTACAGAAGCTCTTCCGGTAGAAGAGACCCCAGCCGAAGAGCCAGAGGCAGAGCCTGCAGCAGCTGTGCCTTCTGACACTCTCATCCTGCTGGATACCTCCAATAATATGAACGCAACCTTCAACGGTGGCAGCATCTATGAGGCCTCCGCTCAGGCGCTCTCGCAGATTTCGCTTGATCTCGGAGCCATCGATCAGCAAGTTGCCCTGTGGAACTACTCGTCTCCGATTTCCGCTGGCGTAACTGAGGGCTGGCGCCAAAACGTCGGCTTCTCTAACGGGACTGCCGCGGCCAATGCCGTTCAGCTCTTCGGGACCGGTGGCGTCCCCCAGACCCGTTCGGCGCTGATTGCCGCAGCCGCCAATGCTGCAGATAAGGCTAGAGAAACCGGTGAACCCGCCCGAGTGCTCCTAGTGACCAGCGGTACGGAACAAGATATTGATGATGCCACCTTTACTGCTCGGTTGATCCAAGCCGTTGGAGATGCACCAGTAACTATCGATGTTGTCCACGCTGGCGCTACTGGTACGGATAATCTTCTGATGGAATCGGTCGATAGCTTTACCACCGTGGATACTCCCGAACAGCTGACCGAAGCTCTTCGATCTGCCTCGGGGCTGTAGCTGGACCTAGCCCGACTGCTGTCACCGCAATAGGCCGCCTGCCGACATATTGGTAGGCGGTCTTTCCATTTCCGGAAGGTAGTCCCTATCTGGTGGCCGCACTGCGCAGGCGGTTATTCGCCCGACATTTAAGTACCCAACCTTGATAGTTCTGTCCGTTCATGCGGCGCGAACAACCACATAGCCTCATGGAGGCCAAGAAAAACCACCCCTCGACCCGGTCTGCACGTGAGCTTGGCAGCGGGGCGAGAGGTGGAGAGAGAAAGCGAACTTAAGAAGTCTTGAGGGTGCGACGCGCAGCGAGCTCGTCTACCCTTTTGTCTTCTTCTTCGTAGTCTTGATCAAGTCGTTCGGAGGGGAATGCGGAAATGGTCCCAGTCAATTCCTTCATAATTCCAGGTACCGCGATACCGAATACACCCTGGCCGCCACCAAGCAGATCAATGACCTCGTCGTTAGAACGGCATTCATAAACAGTCGTGCCGTCAGAAACCAAAGTAATCTCAGCGATATCATTGGTGCCGCGGTCACGGAGTTTGTCTACTGCTAAACGGATATTCTGCAAAGAAATACCAGTGTCGAGCAAACGCTTGACAATCTTGAGCACCAAGATATCCCGGAAAGAGTAAAGACGCTGCGAGCCTGAGCCGCGTGCGCCACGGATAGAAGGAACAACCAGCTTGGTTCGTGCCCAATAATCTAGCTGCCGATAGGTGATGCCGGCTACCTGACAAGCGATGGGCACGCGGTAGCCAACCTCATCCCCAGGGCCGAGGTCGAAGAGGGACTCTTGGACGGGATAGTCGTTGATGCTCACGTAATTACTCCAATGGGGTTTAACCGAACGCTCTATGCGCCATTAAAGGCCAACGTTAGAGCATGGTCAAGCCCACAGCCCTGAGACACGCCCAAATTAAACCCACACGTACGGATCAACTATCACGTATCTGGGGAGCCAGTATCCTTTTCTTCTGGTGAATTTTCAGCGTCAAAGCCATCGCCTTGGCCATCGAGGAAATCTGATTCGGACATCCCCAGCGATCGCATCATCTGTTCAAAGTCAGCGTCGGCTGCGGCATCACCGGAAGCCGAAGGCGTTAGTAGTTCTTCTGCATCTTCAGACTCAATACTGATTCCGAAGTACTCCTCAAGGATGGCATCCGAGGCGAAAAATGATGCTTGCGTGAGCACATCTTCATCCACTTGGATCCCGATCTGGAGAGCTCTGGCCAAAGTAATTGCATCGGAAGGACGGGCATCAATTTCTTCGCCATCATTGAAAACTACTGAGGCGATAAAAACCCCTTCGAAATGGCTGACAATATTAATGGCAGCAACACCGCTGGTCAGGCGAGTAATCATTTCCAACATGAGGTCAGGGGTACCGGGGCGACGTGGACTAAACCCTTCATCACGAGCCTCAAGATCGGCGGCCAAAATCGGAGAAATCCAGATCGGGAGGATCCGATTCTGTGCAGTCCACCGGAGCAAGACACAAGTAAATTGCTCGGGTCCGGTGGTGTATACTCCGTGGTACTCAACAGGAATGAAGGTCATTAGTTCAGCTCATCTCGAAGGGCATTCTTGACCAAGCTGGCGTGCAAAGAAACCGTCAACGCACTCATCTGTTGCCCTATCTCCTCAGCGCGTTGCTTCGAAGAAGGTGCAGATGATTTGGCTAACGGACCGACTACTTGACCAATCAAATCCGCTTGCCGGCGAGCAGTATTACGCAGGGAGCGTAAATGGCGAGCATCAAATCCAAAACCCCTGAGCGCCTCAGCAGTTGTGACAATCCTCACATCGTCTGCGGTGAAGAAGCCAGCAGCATCAGGAGTGATTAGTCCAGCACTAATGAGTTCCGCAACCATGCTCGCATCAGCGCCTGATTGGACAGCAACATCGGTGTCAGTCAGACGAGTATCAGCAGGTGCGCGAAAATTCTCCGGCGAGACCATCTGATCCGCTTCGCCTGCAGTAAGGATCGCTGCCACTGAACCAGAATCCATTGCTTCAAGCTGCTCACGGATGACCTTCAGCGGCAGATAGTTATCGCGCTGAGTGACCAAGATATAGCGCAGCCGCTGGACGTCTTCTTTGGCAAAACGCCGATATCCGGAAGCGGTGCGCTGCGGAGAGATCAGCCCCTCTGATTCGAGGAAACGGATCTTGGAGACGGTCACATCGGGAAATTCGGCACGAAGCTGTTCCAGGACCTTGCCAATGGACAGGGTTCTGGTGGAACTTCCGGACGGGCCTAGTTGAAGGGCCGCCGACTTAGGAACTGCACTCACAGCTGGGACTTATTTTCCTCTAGTCGTTCTTCTGGCTGGAGACGAATACCAGGCGGAACTTGCCGATCTGGATTTCATCGCCGCTGGTTAGCACCTGAGAATTGCGGGGTTCGCGGTTGATGTAGGTGCCGTTGAGGGATCCGACGTCAAATACCTCGAACTCGCCATCATTGATGCGAAACTCTGCGTGACGGCGCGAAACCGTGACATCGTCGAGGAAAATATCCGACTCTGGGTGGCGACCCGCGGTGGTAATGGGCTGATCCAAGAGGAAGCGGGCACCAGCATTGGGACCACGCCTTACTACTAGAAGGCCTGCTCCGGCAGGCAAATTATCCGCCCCGGAAGTGGCCGGAGTGCTCCCAGACTCCATTTCCTTGAGCAGATCAGCGCGGAAAACCGAAGTGGTCTCGGCCTGCGCTTCAGGAGTACCGGTGTTCTCACTCATATCTAAACCTCCGATTGGTCGGAACTGTAATTGTTAGCAATCATAGCGGTTATATCTGACTCGGGCGTGCACAGGAGGTGCTCTATTGCCGCTATCAGGTGGCTGATCAGCGGAAAAGATTCCCGATTCCGGAAAGTACCGAGTTTCCGGACCCTGCCAACGGGTTATCCGAGACCATATAAGTCCACGTAGCCGATGGCCTAATCAATCCTTCATCTAGCAGATGCGCTCCCTGTTCATCAATGACAATCTCACAGAAGCTACTGACTGCCAGCTCTACTGCGCGACGAGCCAATTCTTTGAACTCTCGAACGGCGATGCGATGGTATTCATCGATCGGTGTTTCTCGGGCAATAGCGCGCAGATGAATAGATTCTCGAACATCATCCATAATAGCCAAGTGCTCGGCCCATTCGTGATCCAGATGAAAGAGCATAATCTCTCGAGCTGCTTGCTCCAGCGTCTCTGGCTCTAAGTGCGCTAGTTCCCCAGCGCGTTCGGGGGCGCGTTCTGCCAGCTCTACTAGGGCTTGGTCAGTGTCGAGCAAGTCTGTTCGACGTTCATCGATAATCAATCGCTGATCTGCTAGTAGCTGATTGTATTTCCAGGTTTGAGCATGGATTTCCAATAGCTGGCCTTCAGTGACTCGCTGGCAATGAGCGACAAAGTCCCGCGCTCTGCCGGATTCAATGCGCCCATAATCATCCGATTGCGCGGTGATCGGTTCGCCTGCCGCACCTGAGACGACGACGTCGTCTTCCATCGAGACAAAGAACATCGATAGCCCAGGGTCTCCCTGTCGCCCGGCGCGCCCGCGGAGCTGATTATCCAGGCGGGAGGTGCGATGTAAAGCGGTGCCGATAACAGCTAGGCCACCCAGCTTTGCGACGTCGTCGTGGTCTGCGCCGTCTGCCCCGCCCAGGCGGATGTCGGTGCCACGGCCGGCCATTTGGGTGGAGACGGTCACTCGCCCCAGATCACCGGCTTCAGCGACGATGCGGGCTTCCTCAGCATCGTTTTTAGCATTGAGGACATTGACGTCGATATCGCGATCAGCCAGTGCCTGGGCGAGCGCCTCAGATTCGGCTACATCATGGGTTCCTACGAGGACTGGTTGGCCCGTGGAGTTTAGTGCCGCGATCTCGTCGACGATGGCACGGTTTTTCTCTCTGGAGGTAGCGAAGATGCGGTCTGGTTGGTCGATCCGCTGCAAGGGTTGATTGCGCTCAATAACTGATACATGCAGGTCATAGAATTGACGCAATTGATCGGTTGCTTCGACTGCAGTGCCGGTCATCCCGCACACTGAGGGGTAGCGGCGCATGAGGGCTTGGAGGGTGATGGTATCGAGGATTTTGCCGCCTTCGGAGACATCTAGGCCTTCCTTTGCTTCTACTGCGGCTTGTAGTCCATCTGGCCAACGTTGAAGGTCGGCAACGCGGCCACGGGAGGCGTCGATAAGCGAGACTTTTCCCTCGGATACCAAGTAGTGAATGTCGCGGAACAGTAGTGCTCGTGCGTGGAGTGCAAGATTGACCTTCACCAAGGTGGTGCCGATATGTTCGTCGTCGTAGAGCGAGCTGATCCCTAGTGCGCCTTCGATGCGGCGGGCGCCATCGTCGGTAAGAAATACGTTTCGACGATCGTCGTCGATCTGATAGTGCTCATCTTCGCGCAAGTGACGGACCGCATCGGTGATATGCCCGGTCGTTTCTATGCCTGGCTGACCGCCAGCCAAGACCAGTGGTACCAGTGCTTCATCCACGAGGACAGAGTCAGCTTCGTCCACGAGTGCAACGTCTGCGGGTGAGACAACCGCATCAGAGCGGCGAGTGACTTGTTGGTCACGCAAGACATCAAAACCGATTTCGGTCACTGGTGCATAGACCACGTTGGCGGTGTAAGCGAGACGTCGCTGTTGGGTAGTGAGTTGCTCAGTAACGGCCGATACTTCTAGGCCGAGGAACTCCATCATCGGTCTCATCCATCCGGCGTCACGGCTAGCGAGGTAGTCGTTGACGGTGACCAGGTGGACTCGACGACCCATGAGAGCGAATCCAGCAGCGGCCATGGAGCCAACTAGGGTTTTGCCCTCGCCGGTGGCCATCTGGATGACATCGCCTTCCAATAATCGCAGTACAGCCTGCGATTGCACCGGATAGGGACTTAGACCTAAGGTGCGCTCGGAGATCACTCCGAGGACCGCGAGAAACTCGGCAGGATCGGAGATCTCGCCGTCGGTGGTGAGTTCTTGGGCGCGTCGGCTTAGAGCGGCGTCGTCAAGCGTGCTCAATTGGCTAGCGTGTGAGGCTGCAGCCTCGACGACAGCGAGGCTACGTTTCTGATTGCGCGAGCCTTGTGCTCCCATCGCTTTCCAGAACCAATCGAATGCCACAATGAACCTCCCTGGGATGCAGTGTTAATGACCTTCGTTCCACATTAGTGGAGTGGGCTCGCCTATCCTGATGCTCATGCATTCTAAGAGCGTGAAGCTCCCCTCCAGTATGGGGACGACGATGACTGGAACTATTGATTTCCCGGACGGAGAACCGGTAGCCTACGCGATTTTCGCGCATTGCTTTACCTGTTCACGGTTCGCTCCGGCGGCCTCGAGGGTATGTAAAACCCTCTCTGAGCATGGGATCGCAGCATTGCGTTTCGATTTCCCAGGTTTGGGCCAGTCTGAGGGCAACTTCGCTGATACCTCTTTTAGCTCGAATGTCGCCGATATCATCGCCGCCAGTGATTGGCTGACTGAGAACTACTCCGCTCCGCAACTGCTCGTGGGGCATTCCCTGGGCGGTGCGGCAGCACTCCAAGCCGCCACTAAGCCAGAGATGAAGCATCTAGCAGCCGTAGCCACCCTCGGAGCTCCCTTTGATCCGGCGCACTCAGTGCTGCATTTCGCCGACCGAGTTAAAGATGCTGACGAAGATGGTTCCGTGACAGTTGTCTTGGGCGGGCGGGACATCGTCATTTCCAAAGAGTTCCTCGAGGATCTGGCAGATACCAACCCAGAGGCTTATCTACCGGATCTGCGAAAGCCATTGATGCTGATCCACTCCCCGATCGATACCACTGTTGGTGTGGATAATGCGCAGAAGATTTTCCGAAAGACTCGTTATCCGAAGTCTTTGGTCTCGATTGACAAGGCTGATCACTTGTTTACCCGTGGCACTACTGCTCAGCGCGCCGGGCACATGATCGCTGAATGGGCTCACCCCTATTTCACTCCAGATCACCTGCCCGTTGCTGTTGGACCTGAGGAGGTTCGTTCTTCGACTGCAGCTGGTACTCGCTTCGGTGATGTCGTGCGTACCGAAAAGCGTGAGATTGTTACCGACCGAGCCAAGGGTGACGGAGGAAAGGGACAGGGCTTCTCAGCCGTGGACTTGGTCATGTCCGCATTGGCTGCGGCGACTTCTCAGGCTGTTCGTGCGGCAGCCAAGGGTATGCCCTTAGATGATGTGGAAGTCAGCATCATTCACGCCTCGGGGGCGACTTTCCAGCGCAAGATCTCCCTCAGCGGGCAGTTGAGCCAGCAACAGCGCCAGACCCTGCTCAAGGCAGCTACCTCAAGCAGTATCCAAGGCATGCTCTCCGGGGCCAACATCATGGATGTACCTGCATGATCGCAGCGCAACGACGGTGCCCTTGTGGCAGTGGTTTGAGCTTTGGGCAGTGCTGTAGTCGGTATCATGCCGGGGCGACCGCGCCCACTGCCGAGACCCTGATGCGTTCTCGATTCACTGCCTTTGTGGTCCGTAATGGGGATTATTTGCTGCAGACCTGGGATCCAGATACTCGCCCTTCGGAACTGAATCTGGTGGACCTGCCGGTGACCTTCTATCGGTTGGAAATTCTCGATACCGTCGCTGGCGGCCTCCTCGATTCCACAGGTGTGGTGGAATTCGAAGCTTTCTACCGCGGCGATCCTTCCGGCTCGCAGCGTGAGCGTTCAACTTTTCGTCGTATTAATCGTAAATGGTATTACACCGCCGAGATACCTGTCGTACAATAGGTGAATGAATGCGCCTCACATCACCGTCCTTCAGCCCGACCCCCGAGTACCCCTCGACCGTTTCGGTGACTGGCTCACCGAATTTGGCGCTACCTACGAAACCGTAAATCTGGGAGCTTCCGGCATTCCGGAAAAGCTGCCGGAAGCCGTCATTCTATTGGGTGGGATCGACAATTGTCGCGCCTACCCATGGGCTGCTGAGCTTCGAGCTGAGCTTCGCGGCATGGTTGCTAAGGGTGTGCCAATCCTAGGGATCTGCTTAGGCCATCAGCTCTTAGCCGATGCCCTAGATGGCGACGTCACCTTTGGGTTGCGCGGCGAGAAAGGTGCAGTTGATGTTGAGCTCACTAGTGCCGGCCTGGCCGATCCGCTCTTCAACGGCCTACAATCGCCAATTCTGGCACCTCAGCATCACCATGATGTGGTTACTGCCCTGCCGCTGGGAGCCACGCTCCTAGCCACCTCCAAGCGCTATGAAATCCAGGCGTTCCGAAAGGGCTCCGCTATCGGTGTGCAATTCCACCCAGAGGCTTCTCCGGAGACCATGGGCGCGTGGAGCCGCTACGGCGGTGGGGATAGCGCTGCCATGATCGCAGACATGACCGAGGTTGATGAACAAATCTCCCAGACTGGCCGAGCTATCGCCCGCAGTTTCGTTCAAATCTGCACTTAACCTGGCGATTCGCAATTCAATATGACACTGTTGTAACCTATAGCAGTTGCATGTTGAGTGCGATGAACGGACTGTGGCGCAGCTTGGTAGCGCACTACACTGGGGGTGTAGGGGTCGCAGGTTCAAATCCTGTCAGTCCGACAAATAGCAGGTCAGGTTAGGCTTATACTTAAGGTCTAACCTGACCTGTTTTTTGGATATCTGGAAGCTGGGATCGCTATGATCACCCACCTGACCTATGACACCTTCGAGGAGTACACCTCCCAGGAGGGTCTGGTATTTGTCAATTTCTGGTCCACCTCTTGCGGGCCATGTCTGCGGTTCCACCGCATCTACGCCGCAGCTGCTGAAAAGATCACCTCCGCAGTATTCGGCGACGCGGAGATAGAGATTCAACAGCGCTTAGTCAAAGAGCTCCAGATCTCCACCATCCCGGTGTTATTAGTCTACCGAGATGGAGAACTGATTTACCGAGATCCTAGTCCAGATACGGCATCCTCAACCTTCAGCACGTTTGAGGGGGCTCCACGCTTCCTAGACATCATGTATCGGGAAAAGGACTTCCAAGCGTTCGCAGAGAAGCTGTTGGCCCAATGAGAAAATCCCGTCACCACGTTTCTGGTGACGGGATTTCTCTCTGGCGGAATAAGACGGAAAACTAGCCCAGCATCGCCTTATCTGAGAGAGTCGCACCCTTGATGGTTGCGAACTCCGCCAGCAAATCACGGACGGTCAGCTTGGACTTGATAGCCTCATCTGCTTCGTAGACGATCCGGCCTTCATGCATCATGATCAGGCGGTTTCCTAAGCGGATAGCCTGTTCCATGTTGTGGGTAACCATAACCGTGGTCAGGTTTCCTTGGCCCACGATGCGCTCAGTTAGACCGGTAACCAATTCGGCTCGCTGCGGATCGAGTGCTGCGGTGTGCTCATCAAGCAACATGATCTTTGGGTTGGTAAAACCAGCCATCAACAGCGAGAGCGCCTGTCGCTGACCACCAGAGAGCAGACCAACCTTAGCTGTTAGTCGGTCCTCCAAGCCCAATTCCAGGCTCTTGAGACTCTCCACAAAAGTATCGCGGCGCTTCTTGCTCAATCCCCTACCCAAGCCTCTTCGCTGACCGCGCAAAAGCGCAAGCGAGAGGTTTTCCTCAATGGTCAAGGTAGGAGCAGTACCTGCCAACGGGTCCTGAAATACGCGGCCAATATAGCGAGCGCGCTTGTATTCAGGGAACCGATTGACATTTTTGCCATCGATCTCCACGGTGCCGCTGTCGACGAACATCCGACCGGACACTGCGTTGAGTAAGGTCGACTTTCCGGCGCCGTTGGAACCGATGACGGTGACAAAGTCGCCCTCGGCCAAATCCAAGGACAAGTCGTTGAGCGCAACGCGCTCATTGACAGTTCCAGGAAAGAAGGTCTTGGTAATGGAGTTAACAGTTAACACTGTTTCTAAGCCTCCTTCATAGCTGGTTCGAGCGTCGGTGCCGGAGTAGATTTAGTGCTCTTAAATACCCTGCTTTTGGCGCTTTTGAACCGAGGCAACACCAAAGCGATGATCACCAGCAGTGCAGTAATCAACTTCATATCGTTGGGATCCAAGCCGACCTGAAGCGCGGAGAAAATGATGACCCGGTAGATTACCGCGCCCACGATCACTGCAGCCACGGCGATCCACAAGCGACGCTGGCCCAGGATTGCCTGGCCCATGATCACCGATGCCAGACCAACCAGAATCAGGCCAATGCCCATGGAGATATCTGCAAAGCCCTGGTACTGGGCGATGAGCGCTCCACACATTCCGACAAAGCCGTTAGACAGTGCCAAGGTGAGTGTCTTGGTGTAATCGGTAGAAACTCCAAAGGAGGTAATCATCTGGCCATTATCACCAGTAGCACGCAATGCCAGACCCAAATCGGTGGTCAACAACCACACCACGATCAAACCCAGACCGGCCACAGCTAGAGCGATGATGCCGACGCCCAGCCAAGTTCCGAGGATGCCGGAGTCACGGAGCGGGGTAAACAGTGTGTCTTGCCGAAGCAAGGGAATGTTCGCCCCATCCATGATTCGTAGGTTGATCGACCACAAGCCGATCATGGTGAGAATTCCGGCTAGCAGACCGTCGATCTTTCCTTTGGTGTGCAACAAACCAGTGATACCACCGGCGATCGCACCAGTGACGAAACCGGCGAGGGTGGCCAACACTGGGTTCCAGCCGTTGACGATGCCCACGGCAGCGGTAGCGGCACCGGTGGTAAAGGAGCCGTCGACAGTAAGATCCGGGAAATTGAGCACTCGGAACGTCAAAAAGACACCCAGCGCCATAACTCCATAGATCAGGCCAACCTCAACCGCGCCGATCATACGGATTCGGCCTCGGAGAGGATCTCCTCCGGAATGGTGACACCCTGGCGCTGCGCAGCCTCTTCATTGATGACGTAGGTGAACTCGGTAGCAGTCTCAACAGGCATGGTGGCGGGGTCTTCGCCCTCTTCCAGGATGCGCAATGCCATTTCACCGGTCTGGCGTCCCAGCTCGGTGTAGTCGATACCTAAGGTAGCAACAGCACCACCTTCGACGGTGCCGGATTCAGCAGCAATGACCGGGATCTGCTTCTGCTCAGCGACCTGAACCAAAGAAGCGATACCGGAGACAACCAAGTTGTCGGTGGGGACGTAGATAGCGTCAACGTCACCGAGCGCCTCAACAGCCTGCTGGATGTCATTAGCGGTGGTCACAGTCTGGGTCTTAATTTCCAGTCCACGCGGGCTGGCGGCTTCTTCTACTGCGTCAACCTGCACCTGGGAGTTAACCTCGCCGGAAGCATAGACAATACCGATCGACTCTGCACCGGGAACCAGCAGCTCAAGCAGATCAAGCTGCTCTTCAATTGGAGCAACATCCGAGGTGCCTGTGACATTGCCGCCGGGGGCTTCATTTGAGGCAACCAGCTCTGCAGAGACCGCGTCAGTGACGGCGGTGAACAAAACCGGGAGATCCGTGATGTTCTGAGCAGTAGCCTGTGCGGCCGGGGTAGCAACTGCCAAGACCATATCTAGATCATCGCTGGCGAACTGCTGGGAGATCGTCAGCGCAGTGGCCTGCTCACCGTTGGCATTTTGCTCATCGAATTCAACCTCGACGCCAGCGTCATCGAATGCCTCCTTGAAACCAGCGGTAGCAGCGTCCAGTGCTGGGTGCTGTACCAGCTGGTTGATGCCGATGGCGTAGGCATCCTCGGAAGCCGAGTCAGCGTCATCGGACTCACTGGTGCATGCGGACAGAGTCAGTGCGGTGACAGCGGCTAAGCCGGCCAGCACCTTGGTACGAGAGGAGAACATAAGGTCAGCCCTTCACAGTATGTGATTTGATACGTATTTGAACTTACTGTGTCACAACATCACTTGTGAAATGTTCCGGTTGTGTTCTCCCCTACCCAAATCATTCCGAAGAAGCAGGATCTTTCTTCACCAACGTCGTTGAAGGGTTAAATCGACGCGCCCGGCGTTGGAGGCTTTTCCACTGGTGACGATCTTCCGAACTAGGAGCGCGCACTACTAAAGATCCTGGGTCGATGGCAATATTAAAGCCTGTCACTTCACCGGCTTCATCGCCATCGACCTCAAAAATCTCGGGGTGTCGAAGAGTCACGTTCAAGGTGGTGGCTGTGGCATAGCGCAGCGAGTGAATCTCGTTATCTTCACCTGTGACCCGGTTGTTCCTTTTGAGAATCCGGTGGCTAAATCTCACCCACATCTGGTGGAGCAGCTTAGCTAAAATCTGTGCCCACCCGAACACTCCCCCTGGACGCAGTAAAACCACGTCAAAGATGCCATCATCTGCTCGAGCATCAGGCAACAAAGGAAGATTGCCGACTAAATCTCCACAGTTTCCAATGATTACCGAATGAGCACGGACATGTCGCTGCTCGCCATCATTGATCTGATAGTCAAGCTTAATGTGGTTTCCGCCGGTGAGAGATTTAGCAATAGCGAACCCATAGGCCAAAAAGCCAATCTGCTTTTTCAGATTGTCATCGGTATTGACAATCATCTGCGCGTCCAAACCCACCCCAGCCATGACGACGAAATCTAGGCTCTCCTGGGTGCCATCTGGACGGGTCAGCTCCGCGGTACAGACGTCAATATGAGTGTTGCAACCGCCAAAGGCAGCATCAACAGCATTGGCGATATCCAATGGAAGCGAGAGGTTCCTAGCCAGAAGGTTGCCAGTTCCGCGTGGGACAATAGCTAGAGCGGTCTCCGTTCCCCGCAGGCCGGTAGCTACCGCACGGACGGTACCGTCACCGCCACAAGCGATGACCATATCCACGCCTTCAGCTACTGCTTGCTGCGCCTGCCCCATCCCGGGGTCTTCCTTTGTGGTCTCAATCCAGGAAGATTCTCCCCAGCCGTGCCTTCGCGCAGCCGCATCGACGGCTCTTTCAAGTCTTGATCGATTGATCTTCACCGGATTAAAGACAATGGCCGCGCGAGGGGGCGTGGTGGAGGTCATAGGATGAAGATTACACTCCGAAGAACTCTAAAATCTCCTCAGTAGCAAGGCTAGGCCACTCGTGTCCGCCAGAAACCATTTGAATATGTTTCAAGCTCTGACTACAGCCCGACCAGGTTTTCTCCTTGACTGATCTGCTGATGGTCTTAGTCGAAGAATCTGAACAGTTATTTCGCACTGCAAGTTTCTCAAGCACCCCCGGGACAGATTCATACGTGGCATCATTTCGTTCTCCGCCGTTGTAGCTCATGATGTCATCAGCAGTGCCATGAATATCCAAGGTGGCAATGGGTATATCTAGGCAATCAGTCTGAACACCCTCATAATAGGCAGCAGCCACCGGAGCCACCGCTGCGAAAGTTCCGGGCAGCTGGCAGCCAAGGTAGGCAGCGAATCCGCCGCCATTGGAAAGACCAGTGGCAAATATCTGTGCGGAATCAACGGCGAAGTCATCATCAAGCTCAGCAAGGATGGTCCGGATAAAAGCTAGATCCTCTGAGCCAGTCGTTTCGGCATAAGGAGCCGGTGCCCAGGCTTGAGCTATGCCTCGGGGATAGACCAAGAGCGCATCTGCATTATTTAGTCCGGCGGTCCGTGCCATCTCCTCTTCAGATCTACCCCAGCCAGGGAAGACAAAGATCACTGGCACAGGCTCCTCCGGATCATAATCGGCCGGAGTTGACCATAGATAGCTTCGAGATTGTCCGTTGACTGAGGTATAAGTCTCCGTGAGATTTGCCGAGGCCAGGACCGAGGAACCCAGGTTAGATAGCTCGGGTAGCACAGAGCTAAGCCCATCCAAAGAGCCCACATCCGAACTACCTGATGAAATAGATTCAGAGCTTAAAGAGGACGAAGAAATAGACGATGCGTCTAGATCCAGAGCGTGAACCTCCGCGGGGACCGACAATATTCCCAATCCAAGCAGCGTGACTGTTGCTGCGCTCAAAAGCTTGTGCATTGATATTTTCTCCTGGTAAAGCGGTCTGACCGGACACAACTCCGGTGACACTGTTGTTGCCACTAGAGCTGATTGGTTTCTTTACTTGGCGGAGTTTCCCTGATGTATGCCAACGGCATGAGAGATTCGGACACGGGCCATCGAGTTCAAAGACCTTAGACCTAGGATCGCATCACAACGAAGCGACTACGCAAGCTATCTGAGAATACCTAATTTTCCTGAGAAAACTCATTGGCGGAGCAATTTTATCTTTGACTAAGAAAAATAAGACACCCACCAGTAGTTCAGCCAATCCAAGCAAGCCTAAATCTAGGGCGATGCTCTGAATGAGACACCAGGCCTTGAGCGGCTGGTGTGTCTAACCAAAGCTTCTCCAAGGACTAGACACCGAAAAACTCGCGCACTTCCTCAGTGGCAATACTCGGCCAGATATGTTCGCCGCCTCCCAGACGGAGGTGCTCCAGGGGCTGATCGCAGTCCAGCCAGCGCTGTTCTACCACCGCGGTGCTACGTCGGATGATGGATGAACCTTGGCAGTCATTTCGCTCAGCGATCTCAGCCAGTACCTCGGGGACTGATTCATAATCGGTTCCATGCCGGTTTCCGCCGTAGTAGTCAACGACTTGGTCATAGGTGCCATGAATATCCAGGGTCGCGAGTGGGGTATCTTCGCAATCTGCTTGCACTGTTTCATAGTAGGCAGCTCCCACCGGGGCAATCGCGGCGAAAGTATCCGGCATTCGACATCCCAGGTAGGCAGTAAAGCCACCTCCGTTGGAAAATCCAGTGGCAAATACCTGTGAAGAGTCCACGTCATATTCGTCTTCAAGTTCGTCGAGGATGGTCTTCACGAAAGCTAAATCCTCTTCCCCGCTGGTAGCGGCATAAGGAGCTGGCGCCCACGCATTATCCACGCCTTGCGGGTAGACCACAATCGATCGAGATTGGTCTAGTTCGGTACTCTGCCGCATCTGTTCTGCGGACATCTCCCAACCATGAAATACCAGGATCACCGACCATGATTCATCCGGGGAAAAACCGACCGGAGTGGACCGTAGATAGGTCCGTTCTCTGCCTTCGACTGAGGTAGTGATCTCAGCTAATTGTGCTGGAGCAACCTCAGTGGAGACCGGGCTGGGTTCTACCTTTGACGGTTCTTGGGAGCTTGATGTCGGCGCTGATTCCGGCTCCGGTGAGATCACCGAACTAGCTAGCTCTTCCGGCTCCTGGGAGCTCTCCTCCGCGCAGCCCGCAAGCATCCCTGCGCCCAGCACCATCGCCACCATGGCCTTCAAAAACTTCTGAGTCATGACCTACCCCTTGACCAAGCAGACCAAAGTTCGGTGTAGCGACCGCCTTCAGCTACTAGTTCCTCGTGAGTTCCTTCCTCGACAATGCGTCCCTGATCCATGACCACGACTCGGTCAGCACGGGCTGCTTGGTCGAGCCGGTGTGCTACGACCAAGGCTGTCCGACCTTGAGTAACTTCCTGAGCTGCGGCTTCCAATTCGCCAGCACCGGAAGAACCTGCCTCAGCGGTAGCCTCATCCATGACCACGACTTTGGGGTCAAGCAGCAGAATCCGAGCTAGTGCCAGCTGTTGGGCGGCCACGGGATCGAGCTGGTAGCCACGTGCACCAACCTCGGTGTCTAGACCGTCTTCTAGAAGGTCTATCCAGTCGGCCCGCACACGGGCGAGAGCGTCATCAAGTTCTTTGTCGCTGGCCTGTGGCTTGGCCAGGGTGAGATCTTCGCGCAAGGTGCCAGAAAATACGTGGACTTCCTGGGAAATCATCGCTAATCGGGCGACCCGCTCATTGTCTGAAAGGGAGGAGACCTCTACCCCATCGACGCTCACCCGCCCCTGATCAGGCACTCGAAGACCAGCAAGGAGTGCCGCAACGGTGGTCTTTCCCGCGCCAGAAGCTCCGACTAAAGCGACTGTCTGACCGGGGCTAATCCGCAACGAAACATCATGCACTGCCCAATCATTAGCGCCATAGGAAAAACTCACCGAGTCTATTTCTACGTTGCCAGCCTTAGCGGGGGCACCAGTATCAGGAACCGGCTGCGGCGGATCAACCACCACACCGACAATGCGCGCCAACGAGGCATACCCGGATTGGATGGTGTCTAGCACTCGCATGACCATCATTAGTGGCCCACGCAGCCGGATCAGCATCAACGCAGACGCGGTGACCGCGCCGACAGTCAAGGAACCTGCAGATACGAGAAAAAAGCCCAAGGTCAGGGCCATCGCCAGCATGACGAACTCGGTGGCCGTGATCCAGGCCTGCAGCACCAGCATGGTTGTCCGAGCACGCACTCCCTTATCAACCACCTGCTGGGAAGACTCCCAGATCCGGTCATGCATATCTTGTTCCATGCGATAGGCACGGACGGTGTCTCGTCCGCGGATGGCTTCCAGCACGCGTCGGGCGCGTTCGGCCATCGCAGCGCGTTCCAGCGCATATCGACTCGGCGCGAGCTTTAAGTACTGGCGAGCTGCCAGAATATACATTGGGGCCACCACCAGCGGAATAGCCAGGAAAGACCAGTCCAAGGTGGTCAATGCAAGCGTAGTAGCGACAATCGCAAACACGGAGCTAGCTAATACCGGAACAGTTTCAGTCACCGCGGAGGAAAGCTCTGCCACATCATCGGTAGAACGAGAGACTAGATCTCCAGTGCCAGCCTCCTCCACTCGGTGAACAGGCAACCCCAGTGCGGTACCAACCATATTCTCACGCAAGTTGGCGATGACTCGTTCGCTGATCCGGGAGACCAGATAGAACCCGAAGGCTGATAACACTGCCGCTGCTAGTGCCGCGACAAGGAGCAATACCGCGGTAGAAGTCAGGCTTCCGCCTTCGAGCACGCCATCGACGATTCTGCCCAGTAGTAAAGGCACCGCCACATTCGCACCCGCGCCCAAGCTTAGAAGCGCAATTGCGGCCCAGAACCGCGGTTGCGCGCCGGGCACCTGAGAAATCTGCTGACCGACCTCACGTCGGACTTGTTTGGCGGAGGCGACTGGGAAACGAAGCTCACTCATACGGATACCTCCTCGAGCACGCGGTCAGCGGCTGCACGCCAGGCAGGGGCGTTGCTAAATACCAAGGTGGTTCGCCCGGCCCGTTTTCCCGCCACATTGGTAGCGATGGCTTGTTCGGTCACCGAGTCCACAGCGGTAGTCGGGTCCTTGAGTACCAGGATGGAGGCATCGGCTGCGATGGCTCGGGCCAGTGCGACGCGTTGGCGTTGGCCGCCGGAGAGATTGCGGCCATTTTCCCCTACTTGTCGCAGTGCTCCCCCGGGGATGTCAGAGGCGCAAGCCTCATGGAGGGCTTGTTCTGCAACGGTGAGGTCAGGATGGATGTTTCCGGCGACGGTGCCGTCGAAAAGATCGGGCGAGTGGGGAGCCACCACTACGAGATGTCGTGGCCATCGATCTATCGCTGCCGGCGCGGAGGAGGTCACCACCGTCAATCCGGTTGGTAGCTCGGGTACTTCGGTCAGCTCGGGTCCTACTGCTGGGCCAGCGCCCAAGATTTCCACGATGCGTCGTCCAGAGGCCTGTGCTGAAGCCCAACGAGAGGCGATGTTTTTTCCCATCATCGTCATCGGATGGATGATGAACTGGGTCAGTCCGACCACGGTGATTAGTTCACCAACGGTGATTTGGCCGTTGAGCGCCAATGATCCGCCAGCTACACCAATGCCGATGACAAAGATTGCTCCGGCTGATTCGGTGATCGCATTGAGCCTGGCTTCAGCTCCGTTGGCTTCGATAGTGCGCAGATAGGCTTCATTGGAGATCTTGGTATAGCGGGTGTGAACGGTATCTACTGCACCCAAACCTTTAAGAATCCGCAGGCCTTGGACGACATCGGTGGCAGTGGCTGCGGTTTTGGCCAGAGATTGCTGCCGCACACTCGATCGATGACGCAATGGAGTCGCGGCTTTAAGCGCAATCCAGACCACCAGTGGACCGCCAAGTAGTACGGCGATACCCAGCCAGGGATTGATCGTGAGCATCACTATGCCGACATAGAGGATGGAGACGATCTCCGCGACGGGAAATACCGTCATCATCACCGCATCCGAGACTCGTTGAGTATCTGATGAGGCAATGGAGAGCAGCTCTCCGGCCGTACGTGGTCGACCGGCGATTCCGCGAGGGTCTTGGATCCGGTCGGTCATAGCCATGCGGAGGTTGTGGCCGATGATCAAGGTGGAGTGAATCAGTAGTCGGCGGGCAAACCAACCAGCTACGCCATTGATCAGGAATACTGCTAGGAGCACTCCCACCCAAAGGGCAAGGCGGCGCGGGTCCCCTGGGGTGATCGCATCATCAATAGCTACTCCGATGATCAAGGGGGTCAGACCATTACAGAGAAAGGCCACTGCCATGAGGACTGCGGCGCTAGAGGTGTGCTTCCACCGCGAGAATACGGTCCTCAGCAGCCACCGGGGATCATCAGCAGCGGGCAGTCGTGTCATGTTCCGGCATCTTACGCGCTGGCTTGGGCGCTAGACTAAGCCCGTCATGAACAACTCCTCTGCTTTCCGTCCGGCGTCGATGAAAGATGCTCCAGAGTTCCTTAACTCTGCCCACCGCTACCGCTCTGCCTCGGCTTTCCGCCAGGGCGCGGACGTCTATGAGGATGTCCGGCCTGGTTATCCCAGCCAGGTAGCGGCCTTGGTTGCTGATTGTCACCGGGTGCTCGATATTGGGGCAGGCACTGGCAAACTGACTGCGGATTTGATGGCTGCTGGTCACCAGGTCTTTGCTTCGGATCCCAGCGCTGACATGGTCAGCACTCTCCATGCGAGATTGGCCATCCCGACTTTCCGGGCTACCGCTGAGCACACCTCGCTTATCGACGCCTCCGTGGACGCCGTCACCTGCGCCCAGACCTGGCATTGGGTTGATGCCCAAGCGGCCTGCGCGGAGCTTGACCGAGTGGTGCGCCCTGGAGGCAAGGTGATGTTGGTGTGGAACAACCTTGACGTTTCTCACCCGTGGATCCTACGGCTGGCGCGAATTATGCACTCTGGGGATATTCAGCGCCCAGGATTTTCTCCAGAGCTACACCAGCCCTGGGCGATCAGCCAGGAACTGCGTACTAGATGGTCTCAGTATCTGCGTACTGAAGATCTCCACCGACTGATGCAGACTCGCTCGTATTGGCTGCGCTCGAATGAACAGGTGCGCAAGAAGATGACTGCCAACCTCAACTGGTATCTCTTCGAACGGCTGGGCTTCCAAGAAGGGCAGCTGTTGGCTATCCCCTATCGCACTGATGCGTTCTTAGCGCAACGGAAATGACTGAAGATAAGCTGCAATGAGAAAAGCAAACACCGCCCACTGGAGACTATCCAGTGGGCGGTGTTTTCCTCATTATTCCTACTTGCGCTGGCGGCGTTCGCGGACACGAACTGCGATGCGCACTGGGGTGCCGTGGAAACCAAAGTTCTCACGGAACTTACGCTCGAGGTAGCGGCGGTAGCCGGCATCTAGGAAGCCGGTGGTAAACAAGACGATCACCGGCGGGCGTGAGGATGCCTGGGTGGCAAACATCACGCGCGGCAGGCGACCGGCCTTCATCGGCGGCGGGTTCGCGGCGATTGCTTCACGAAGCCAGTTGTTTAGCTGGCCAGTTGAGATGCGCTTATCCCAGCTCTCGAGTGCTTCCAACATGGCTGGCTCGAGGCGCTGGAGGGCGCGCCCGGTCTTGGCCGAGATATTGACTCGAGTGACCCAAGGCAGGTGTGCCAACTGTTGGTCGAGCTCGCGATCGAGCTCCCAACGGCGACCCTCCTCCATGAGGTCCCACTTGTTGAATGCGATAACCAGGGCTTTTCCTGATTCAAGGATCATCGTCAGGACTCGCTGGTCCTGCTCGCTGACCGGCTCGGAGGCGTCGATAAGCATGATGCAGACCTCGGCAGCGTCGATGGCTGCGCGGGTACGCAAAGAAGCGTAGAACTCATGGCCTTGAGCGCTTTTAACCTTCTTGCGCAGACCAGCGGTGTCGACAAACTTCCACATCTTCTGATCAAGCTGAATCAGTGAGTCAACCGGATCAACAGTGGTGCCGGCGACATGGTCGACAACCGAGCGCTCTTCGTTAGCCATCTTGTTGAGCAAGGAGGACTTGCCAACGTTGGGCTTGCCCACCAAGGCAACGCGACGCGGGCCCTCAACGATGGACTTGGCTCGCGGCTCGGAGGGGAACTTCTTAAGCACCTCATCGAGAACATCTGCGCCGCCACGTCCGTGCAGTGCAGACACTGGCCACGGGTCGCCAAGACCGAGGGAATAAAACTCAGCCATGTCGGCGTACATGGTATCGGAGTCAAACTTATTAGCGATCAGCAGAACTGGTACTTCAGACTTCTGCAGCATCCGAGCCATGACGGAGTCGGTCTCGGTAATGCCGACCTTGGTGTCAGCAACCATGACGATGACATCGGCGGTGTTCATAGCAATCTCCGCCTGGCGGGCGATAGAGCCGTGAATACCCTTAACGTTGGGATCCCAGCCACCAGTGTCCTGAACCAGGTAGCGGCGACCATTCCACTCCGCGAGGTAGGAAATTCGGTCGCGGGTGACACCAGGGAAGTCCTCGACGACAGCTTCACGGCGTCCCAGGAAGCGGTTGACCAGCGTCGACTTGCCCACGTTCGGGCGGCCAACGATAGCCACAGTGCACAGTTCTTCTTCGGGGTGCTCGGGGTTGTCTACACCGAGGCCACGTTCGACCTCAGCCCACTGGTCATCGCTCATTTCCTCGAAGTTGAACTCCTCGGCGTCGAACTCAGCGGTAGCCCAGCCATCGCCGGGGGCTAGTTCGTCTTCTTCGACGAAGACGCCCTCGGCGTCCATCTCGCCGCCACCGGGAGTGTGAAAGACGAACTGGGTTTCTTGTTCGTCGTGGTTGGGATCAATATCTTTGGGGTTCATCGTGCGCTGTCCTCCAAAAGGTGCATGAGGGTGTCGAGGACCTGCTCGAGCGATTGCTCGGAGGTATCGACGATGGTGGCGTCCACGGCCGGGATCAACGGCGAAGTGGTGCGGGTGGAATCGAGCCCGTCGCGACGGATAACGTCGGCCAGGACGGTGTCGAAGTCCACGTTTCTTCCCGCAGCGATATCTTGATCGAATCGACGGCGGGCGCGGACCTCGGCGGAGGCGGTGAGAAAGACTTTAACGGGGGCGTCGACCAGCACGACAGTACCAATATCGCGGCCTTCAACGATCGCGCGATGAGCCTGATGCGCCAGCCGACGTTGCAAAGCAACAAGGTTAGTACGTACTTCTGGGATCGCGGAGACAGCAGAGACTGCCCCGGTAACCTCAGGGCCACGGATCTCGGCGGAGACATCTTCGCCGGCCAAGAGCACCTCGGTGGAATCGGGATCATCATTGACCATCAACGGCAGATCAGTGGTGGCCTCGATCACGCGTGCGGTGTCCGCCGGATCGACTCCAGCGCGCAACACAGCCAAAGTAGCGACGCGGTACATGGCGCCGGTATCGACGTATTTGGCGTCCAATTGTTTGGCCAGGGTGCGGCAGGTGCTGGACTTGCCGGTGCCCGAGGGGCCATCAACGGCCAGCAGCAGCCCGCCATCGCTCATATTGGAGACACTCACATTTGCACCACCTTGTAGAGAGAAGTCAGCTCGGAGTTATTCAGCGCGCGCATCGTGCCCGGCTTTTGCTCTCCCAACTGAACGTTGTGGATCTTGGTGCGCACGAGACGCTGAACTGGGAAGCCAGCTTCCTTGAGCATGCGGCGGACAATATGCTTGCGCCCTTCATGCAGCTCCAGACGGATCAAGGACTTACCGTTGTGGGAGTCGACGATCTGGACGAAGTCTGCCGAGGCATTACCATCCTCAAGCTCCACGCCACGGCGCAGTTTATGCTCCAGGCGCTTGTCTGCCTCGCCGAGCACCGTGGCCAAGTAGGTCTTGGTGACCTCATACTTGGGGTGCATCAGACGGTTGGCCATCTCACCGTCGTTGGTGAGGATGAGCAGACCTTCGGTGTCGGCATCAAGGCGGCCAACATGGAAGAGTCGCTGGCCAGCCATCGTCTTTTCAGCGACGATATCGCCCACGCAGGGTCGGCCCATGTCATCAGACATCGTCGACTGCATGCCGCGGGGCTTATTGAGCAGGAAGTACTCGTGGTCTTCATTGATGTTGATGCGAACGCCATCGACTCGGATGACGTCTACGTTCGGATCGACGCGTACGCCTTGTTCCTTGACGATTTTCCCGTTGACCTCGACTCGACCTTTGCCGATGAGAACCTCAGCATGGCGACGGGAAGCGACTCCAGCCTGCGCAAGTACCTTTTGCAGGCGAATGCCGGAGGACTTCTTCTTGGCGGAACCTTCAACCATCCAGTCGGCGCCGAGGCTTTTGGCCACGGAATCGGCGGTGGCTGCCTTGCGGCGGCGAGCGGAGGCGTCAACATTCTGGTGACGTGCGGGTTTTGCGTTAGACAGCGGGATATCGGAAGCCCTCAGCTTGGTGGGCTGATCTTCCGGTATGCCGTCTCGGCGAGCGGGTGGATTCACGTTAATCGTGTCCTTTTCATGGTTTATGAAATTGAAAGAGGCGGAAATATTCTGCCGCCAGGGTTTTTACGCGAAGGCGTATTTTCTTAACTCGACCTCCGTGAGAGAGGCGTATTTTGCCTGTTCACTCAAGGAACGGATGGAGCCGGATGTGAGAAAATACGTCTCACTGGCCTCGATACTCCACCAATCGACCGTTGCGCGTCTACCTAGCCTACCGGATCCGAGCCCAAACACCGAACCATCCGCTATCCAGCTGAGTTTTCTAACGAGCAACATCTCGGCCACTGTCAGGCCTTCCCCATTCTGACCAAGACCCTTCATATATCGCTACGTCCTCGTAGCCAGCCACGATGGCAGCTAAAGCGTCGATACAAGCGGTTACCCCGGAACCACAGCTAAAGGTCAATGCCCGATGCTTATCGACGACCTCGCCTAGCGCCTCCCGAAGCTGCGCTGGAGGGCGGAAGAATCCTCGCTCATCTAAGACCTGCGTAAAAGGCAGGTTGACGGAACCTGGAATATGCCCACCCCGCAGCCCTGGACGCGGCTCTGGCTGGCGGCCATGGAAGCGCTCAGCTGAGCGAGCATCGAGCACCAAGCGATTACCATCTGCGATCTGGTCGGCGCTGAGCAATAGCTCCGGACAAGGCGCCGAGACGATCTTCCCCCTGGACGCCGGGGTGGAGAACTCCGCTACTTGGCCGCTATTGCCTCGCCAAGCAATCAGCCCACCATCAAGTACATAAACGTTTTTCAGCCCTGCGGCCAGTGCCAGCCACCACACGCGAGGCGCTGCGGTGCCTGCTTGATCGTCATAAACCACGACCGTGCTGCTATCGCTGATGCCATAGCTCTCGAACAATCCGGTGAGCTCCGCTGGGGCGGTATGCGGAAGATGGCTGCCAGGATCCGAGAAATCCCCTTCAAGATCCGCCAGATAGGAGCCAGGAATTCCCCGCGCGGGCGGGTGCGGCCCCATAGAAGCACATAGCAGCACTGGCGGGTCGCTAAGAGTGGCCATTTCTTCGACATTGAGCAGCGGTTGAGCGGAGATAAACATGCCTTCAATACTAGGCACGCCTGAGTTAGCAAAGATTATTAAGATTATTCTGCAAATCACCTTCGCAACAAATAGTGATGCGGGTAACATTGCCCCATGGCTACTATCACCCGAACCGACCGACTTATTCTCATGCCGCTGAGCGCGAAACATGACGACGAGGCATACAAGGTCTATAGCGATAAACGCATCTGGACCCACCGCCCCCAAGCTCGCCACGAAGATGTCCGCGAGACGCATCAGCTCATTGGCCGCACCCAGGCTTCTTGGGCCGCCAAGGATCTGGGCCCATGGGGCATCTACCTTCGCGACCAGCCCTCCGAGTTCATCGGGATTGGCGGTCTCGAGCTGGTTGACGGCCGAGTGTGGGACCTCAAATACCGCTTCCGCCCCGATAAATGGGGCAATGGCTATGCCACCGAGGTCGCCGAAGCTGCCCTGCGCCTAGCGAAACGATTGGACCAGGACACTCCGGTTACTGCCCGAATCACCACTAATCACCCTTCATCCGAGCGGGTGCTGGAGAAATTGAACCTCAAGCCCGTCTGGGAGGGTCGACGAGTCGGTACCGATGTGGACCCGAGCGAGCCGGATGTGCGCATCTATGCTGATCGGGAGCTGCCCGTTGAAATCCTAGAATTCCTCAAGGCACGCCCTTAATCTGAGCCCACAAGGCCCACAAGCGAAACCTCAAAGAGCCCGCAGAATGAGAGTAAATACTCTCATTCTGCGGGCCCTAAGCACTAGCCGACTAGAACTTATCCAGCCCGATCTATTACCTCCAGAGCCAGGCTGCGGTACTGCTCTGCACCTTGAGAGTTCGGCGCCCAAGTAATGATCGGCTCACCAGCCACCGAAGTCTCCGGGAAACGAACCGTGCGCGTGATCACCGAATCAAAGACCCGATCGCCAAATACCTCAACTACTCGAGACATCACTTCACGCGCATGCGAGGTGCGACGATCAAACATCGTAACCAAGATGCCCATCACTTCAAGGTCGAAGTTCAGCCGATCGCTGACCTTCTCTACGGTGTCAGTCAAAAGAGCAAGCCCGCGCAGTGAAAAGTACTCACATTCCATGGGGATGATGACAGCGTGAGAACACGCCAGCGCATTGACCGTCAGCAGGCCGAGGGAGGGCTGGCAATCGAGGATAATGAAGTCATATTCATTGAGCACGGGCCGGAGAGCACGGGCTAAAGTCTGCTCTCGGCCGACCTCATTGACCAACTGAATCTCCGCGGCTGAGAGATCGATATTGGCTGGAACTAGGTCAAGATTAGGCACACCTGAGTGGTGGATCGCCGCGTGGATAGAGGTGCGATTATCAACCAAGAGGTTATAGACCGTGAGGTCGAGTTCATCATGTTGAATACCCAGGCCCGCAGAGAGTGCACCCTGGGGGTCAAGATCAACCAGTAGAACTTTGCGCCCTTGCTCAGCCAGGCAAGCTCCAAGGTTGATCGTGGACGTAGTTTTGCCAACGCCACCCTTTTGATTGCACATGGAGATAATCTTGGCCGGTCCATGATCGTCCAGAGGGGTAGGCTGCGGCAGCTCCCTAATAGGGCGACCGGTTAACCCGGAAGTCTCCATCATTCCCTCATCATGCACAGTCAATCCCTCTTCCTTGACTTTTTCAATGCCAAGTATGTCATTCCCAGTACTTTCCCCAAGGTTACAGGTCAACGGACCGAGACAGAGCCATCGCCACGGCCTCAAAAAATGTCAAGCTTAGAGGCTTTACTTAAGCTCTTATGTCTGAACTACTACCTCCCGTAGAGGTAGTTGGGCAACCAGCTAAGGCCGTGGATGAGCCTGCCGCCAGACCTGACGGAGGTTCTCTGCGGTGACATGGGTATAGATCTGAGTGGTGGTCACCGAAGAATGGCCAAGCAGTTCCTGGACCACTCGCACATCAGCCCCGCCCTCAAGTAGGTGCGTGGCGTAGCTGTGGCGAAGCGTATGCGGGGAGATGTCTTTGTTCAGTCTCGCTCGGTCTGCAGCTTTTTTCAGCACCATCCATGCCGACTGCCGAGACAATGGGCCACCACGACTATTGAGTAACAGCGCGTGAGTACGCCCCCGAGATAGCACCGGACGCGCACGAACTAGATAGTCCTCCACTGCCGATAGAGCTTTCGACCCAACCGGGACTAGCCGCTGTTTCCTACCCTTTCCGGTGATCTTTAGCAGACCATCGCAATCAGCAACCTCGTCGACCACCAGAGCAGTGATCTCGGAGATACGAGCACCGGTGCCATAGAGCAATTCCAACAACGCCTTGTCTCGAAGATCGGTGGGCGTGGCTAGCTCACCAACAGGCACGGCGTCGAGAAGCTCTGTTACCTCCTCGATGCTCAAGGTATCGGGAAGATGCTGAGCCGCGGCAGGCGGTGAAACTTCAGCGGATACATCTACGCCAATGAGATTCTCTCGGACGGCGAATCGATGCAGTCCCCTGGCTACAACTAACGCCCGCGCCGCGGAAGACGCCGCCAAGCCACCTCGGCGAAGATCAACCACATAAGCCTCCACATCGGTGGTGGTGATCTCCCCCAGATCACGACGGCCCGCTTCATCGAGCCATTCGAGATAGCGATCAAGATCCCGACGATAGTTGCTCAACGTATTAGCGGATAAGCCGCGCTCGACAGTGAGATGGTCCAGCCACGTCGCGGCGAGATCGTGCGGATTAGTCACCGATTGATCTTTTTCATATCCGGGCTCACTCCCGCCGATTGGCGACGTGAGGCCAAAGAATCCGGACGAAAAGCAAAAGGCTCAGCAACCTCACGCGGCTGCGCCCTGCCCGCCATGACTTCGGTAGCAGTCAGTATGCCGGCTATCGCGATGGAATTGACGATCTGACCGCTCAGCACCATCTCGCGAGCCTGGTCTAGGTCAACCCAGTCCAAGATCAGGTCGGCTTCCTCATCTTCTGCCACCGGGCGGGCAACCTCGAAGAGCCCTCGGGCTAAAAACACCCGCACAGCCTCATCGCAGAATCCAGGAGAGGTCACCAGATCCACCAACACCCCCCAATCACGGGCGGCCAAGCCAGCTTCCTCTTCGAGTTCGCGCCCGGCACAGGTGAGCTCATCCTCACCAGCGATATCGAGCAGGCCCGCGGGTAGCTCCCAGAGGCGTTGCCCAACCGCATGGCGGTACTGATAGACCAGCGGAATCCGCCCCTGTTCATCCACGGCAACCACCGCCACTGCACCGAAGTGCTCGACGACTTCCCGTGCCCCTTGTCCCCCGCCGGGCATGACCAAACGATCACGCCGCAGCGAGAGAATTGGAGAATCCAACAACTGCTCGGAATCTAGGACGCTGAATTCGTGCTTACCGAGAGTTGAGGTCATAACTTCCCAATCTAGGCGTTGCGCTCCAAGATGGCACCAACCAGCCCGATAAACAGCGGGTGAGCCTTGGTCGGACGCGACTTGTACTCAGGGTGTGCCTGGGTACCGACCAAATAGGGATGCAGGTCCGTGGAGTACTCAACGAATTCCACCAGCTCGCCATCCGGAGAGGTACCGGAGAACTCCAAGCCGGAGCCTGCTTCGATGGTCTCCCGGTAGGTGTTGTTGACCTCATAGCGATGACGGTGACGCTCGTTGACTTCAGTGGAGCCGTACAGATCAACTAGCAGAGAGCCTTCGGCTAGACGCGCCGGGTAGGAGCCCAAGCGCATGGTGCCACCGAGGTCTGCTTCACCGGAGACTGCGGCCTGCTGCTCAGCCATCGTGGAAATCACTGGCTCTGCGGTATCCGGATCAAACTCAGTGGAGGTGGCAGCTAGCACACCGGCAGCGCGAGCAGCCTCAATCACGATGCACTGCAGACCTAAGCAAATTCCCAACAGCGGGATGTTGTTTTCCCGGCAATGAGTGACTGCCCCGATCTTGCCCTCGATGCCACGGTTGCCGAAGCCGCCGGGGATGACCACTGCATCAACCGTGCTGAGCGCGGCAGCTGCGCCTTCTGGAGTATCGCAATCATCCGAGGCAATCCACGCGATCTCGGCACGGATGTGGTGATGGAAACCAGCAGCGCGTACTGCCTCAACCACTGAAAGGTAAGCATCGGGAAGATCAATGTACTTGCCCACGATGCCCACGGTGACGGTTGCACGGGGATGGCGAACTCGGTCCAGCAGGTCGCGCCAGGACGTCCAATCAACATCGCGGAAGGGCAGGTTCAGTCGGCGAATGAGGAATGTGTCTAGGCGCTCGTCGAAAAGAACCTCGGGAATGTTGTAGATCGAGGCAGAGTCGGCGCAGGAAATAACACCCTCGGTCTCGACGTCACACATCAAGGCAATCTTGTTCTTGAGCCCCTGAGGCACATCTCGGTCTGCACGCAAAACGATCGCATCCGGCTGAATACCGATGGAACGCAGCTGAGCCACTGAGTGCTGGGTGGGCTTGGTCTTCAGTTCTCCGGAGGGTGCGAGATAAGGCACCAAAGAGACATGGATGAAGAAGATGTTCTCCCGGCCCACCGCGTGACGGACCTGGCGGGCTGCTTCGAGGAAGGGCTGGGACTCGATGTCACCAACGGTGCCACCAACCTCAGAGATGACCACATCGGGGCGCTCGCCTGTTGCATCGGGCTGGCCCATCGCCAAGATGCGAGCCTTGATCTCATCAGTGATATGCGGGATGACCTGAACGGTCTTGCCTAGGTAGCCACCACGACGCTCGCGAGCGATGACTGAGGAGTACACCTTGCCAGTGGTGACATTGGCGTTGCGAGTGAGGTTGCGATCTAGGAAACGCTCATAGTGTCCCAGATCGAGGTCTGTCTCTGCGCCGTCCTCGGTGACAAAAACCTCTCCGTGTTCGAAGGGGTTCATGGTTCCGGGGTCAACATTGAGATAAGGGTCGAGCTTCTGCATGGTCACGCGTAGTCCACGCGCGATCAGCAGCTGGCCCAGACTGGCGGCTGTCAGGCCTTTACCCAGGGAGGAGACGACGCCTCCGGTGACGAAAATGTATTTGGTCGGCGAAGCTGACACGAGGGGCCTCCATCGGATGCGGGTAGGTTCGGGTGCTCCGGTTTTCTACAGCCTCCAACAAAATAAGAAAACCGCAGGTGAACTCATTCGGAGCACCCACGGGATCTCAGTCTAACACCTTATCTAGCACCTAATAGAAACCGCCGGTCAGGGCGCAGGAGTCGCGGCCTCAGCCGATTCCGCGGAACCATAATTACCCGACTCCCCCGCCAGCTGATCTCGCGCTGCCAGAACCGTAGCCATCTGCGCCCAAGCACGATCGAGGGAATCTACAGTGGACACCCCGTTCTCGGCCTCCGAGCGAAGAATACCGATCGCCCCAGTATCGGCGGCAGTATGAATCCGGCCGGCCAACACGGTTCCATTGCCACGCGTATCTAGAGCTTCAGCGAAATCGGCGAGGCTATTCGAGGCAAAACCGGCGTCCCCAGAACCATCTGAATCTCCGGTGAGGACAATAATCACCTGTGCGGGGAGGATTGTCCCCTCTTCAAATTCAAGATAACCAGCTTCCTGCAAGGCCCCCAAAAGCAATGCGCGCTCCTCAGAGCTGGCTTGTTGTTCACCACTAGCCGGATTCAACAGCAAAGCTGAACCGAGTGATTCCCCAGCGTGAACGCCTGGGTCAAGGTTGTCGGTGGACAGCTGGGCCCCGGCCGGCAGTGTACTGGTCACGATGGACTTCAGCTGATCGGCGCCTTCCCGGCTAAAGAACTGCTCGCGCAGCGAGATCGTGCCGGCGTCCAATGCCCCGGCGTCAACCAAGAGCTTTTCGACGTCGCCGACATCCCCCTCGTCCGCGTCATCGGTAGTCATCAGCAAAACGGGACGACCATCGAGCGAGCCTGCCACCGAAGGCACCAAAAGTTCACTAATCACGCTATCAGCGGAATCCGCCTGAGCTTCAGCAATCTCGGCGCGTTCAGTGGTCTCATCAAGCTCAGCGGCAGAGACCTCACCAGATTGATCAATTCCATCTGCCATATTCGGAGCCAATACCAAAGTGCCGAAAGCCACGCCTGCGGCAATACCAAATCCGAGACCTGCGACCACCCAACCCGGACGTCCAGTGTTATGTCCCATGTTTATCTCCGCTCTAGCTGAACCAACCCTGGACGGTCAGCGCGATGCTGTTCCAGGTGTCGATGAGATTGTTGATAAATGATTCTGAACCCGAGAGACCGACGACGAGAATGACGGTGGCCAGAGCAACAAAGATTCCCAATAACGCCCACAGCCATGCCAAACCTCGGCCGGTGTTGATGTTATAAAGATCCGCGATGGCTGCGGCATCAACCAGCTTCGGACCGAGCTTATTGCGAGCTAGCATCGCCGAAGGGGTAGCTGCGGGGTCGTTGGCGAACACCGCGTCAATGTTGAAGGGGGCACCTGCGTTTACGACCATCTGAGCACCGTGATAATCAGCTAGGAGCAGGGCCAAGTCAGTAGCAGAATTGGCGGCGGTGGGGAAAGTCATCGCCCCAATTCCTAGGTCCTGAATCCGTTCCAACCCGGCGGCATGACCATCGGGATCTGCGGGCAGCACCACGCTGGCGCCGCAACGCAAAGTATCAGCGCCAATACCGGCTGGATTTCCGACGATCAGGTCCGGCTTATAGCCCAGCTCAAATAGGGTATCTGCGGCAGAATCGACGCCGATAATTACCGGCGAGTACTCCCGGATGAAGTTTCTTAATCGCTTGATCTCATTGCGATGCTCAGTACCTGGGCTGACGACCAAGACTTTACGATCAGAAAACCGGGTACCGATCTCAGGTACTCCCAGCCCATCAATCAACAACGGGCTCTCAGAATGGATAAATTGGATGGTGTTTCCGAAGAAGGCTTCCATCTGATCGACCAAGGACTGCTGAGCATCAAGAAATGCCACCTCGGCTGAAGTTGGGGTGACTACGGTTCCAGATCCAATGGGCTTTTCTCCCATATGGATCATTCCATCATCAGTGATCCGTCCCTTTTTCCCGTCTTTGAAGGATCGAGCTAGCTCTTCGCCAGCGCCTTCGATGAGCAAAATATTGGCCTCAAGAAGAAAATGTGGACCGTATTTCGGGACGACTCCGGTGCTAAACCTTGCGAGATTGACCACCGCTGCCGGAGCGGCATCCAGCAGCAGCTGAGCGTCACGCCTGGTGATATCAGGTGCATTAATCACGGCGATATCACCGGCGTGTAGGCGCTTGAACCCCTTGCTGCCGGGGTTGGTGCAGTCACGCAGAGTGCCTTGGAGTCCGGGCAGGTCGACGTTGCGGGAAAACAGGCTCATAGCGCTATTGTTTCGCGGACGGCCGTTGCGGTGGCTAAGGCGCGCGGGTCACCCCCTTCGAAACTCCGCGCGTTCTTGGTGCGCCAGTGCTAATAATTCCGCAGCATGGGCTCGACCAGTCGCCGTACCATCCAAGCCTGCCAGCATCCGAGCTAGTTCATCGACCCGCTGATCCCCGACCAGCGTGAGCACACCAGATGTCACCGACTTATCTCCGACGTTTTTAGCCACGTGCAGGTGGGTGTCCGCATACGCGGCCACCTGTGGCAGGTGGGTAACCACGATGACCTGGTTGCGAGTAGCAAGACGAGCCAAGCGACGACCAATCTCCACTGCTGCTCGACCACCGACTCCCGCGTCAACCTCGTCGAATACTAAGGTCGCTCCTTCGGTGTCGGCGGAGAGAATGACCTCTAGCGCCAGCATCACTCGGGAGAGCTCACCGCCGGAGGCAGAGGACGCTAACGCTCGTGGCTCGGTTGAGGCATTGGGAGCTAGGAGCAACTCCACCTCATCTGCCCCGTCCTTGCCCGGATCGATGCCACGGACTTCGACGACCAATCGGGATTTGGCCATCGCCAGTCCCCCAAGTTCTGCGGTCACCAATTCTCCCAGCCGACGTGCTGCTTTCACTCGAGCTGCGGTGAGCTTCTTCATCGCGCTCTGCAGGTTCTTTTCAGATGCTGCTACCTGGCTTTTTAACTCATCAAGTGCCTCAGTGGAGACGTCAATGCGTCCCAGACGAAGCCGAGCTTTATCTCGCCAGCTAAGAACCCCATCCACGTCAGGTGCATATTTTCGAGTCAAGAGTTTGATGTGTTGTTGTCGCTGCAGCAGCGAATCGAGCTGTGCGGGGTCAGCTGGAAGATCACTGAGAAAACTACCGAGCTCTGCGGAGATCTCCCCGAGACAAGTCGTAAGTTCTTTCAATCGCAGGCCTAGATCCCGCAACTGGCCATCTTCTGAAGAGATCAATGTGGCTTCTGCCCGCCCAAGCAAAGTGGAAGCAGCATCTTCCTCTGCGTGACCGCCAAAGCTCTCCGGTCCATCAATCTCACCAAGTGCGGTGGTGGCCTGTTCACGAAGGGAATCTACATCTTGGAGTCTGGTGATCTGCTGAAGCAAGCTCTTATCTTCCCCAGCTTCTAAATCCACCGCATCAATTTCATCGAGCGCAAACTGCAGTCGGTCAATTTCTTGCGCCAACTCTCGACGGGACTCCGTGCGCTGTTTCAGGTCTCGGGTCAGTTCCCGCCATTTGCGATAGGTTTTTCGATAGGTTGCTAAAAGTGGCGCAATCTTTGGATCAAAGCGATCGAGCGCCGCGAGCTGTTGATCAGGTGCTAGCAAACGAAGCTGATCGTTTTGCCCATGAATAGTCAATAGTGGAGCGCTAAATTGGGCCAAGGTCGCAGCTGGAACTGAGCGCCCACCCAGATGCGCCCGGGAACGGCCCGAGGCATTGACCGTCCGCGAGACTATGTACTCGCCGTTCTCATCCGCGGCTCCCCCAGCGGAATCCACCAGCTCAGCGACCTCAGTTTTGACCTCTATCGGCAGAGCGGAGGTTAAAAAACGCCCCTCCACCACTGATTGCCCAGTACCTGCGCGCACTCTTGAGGCATCCGCCCGGCCACCTGCCAACAATCGCAATCCGGTAACGACCATGGTTTTGCCAGCACCGGTCTCGCCGGTGAGCACAGTCAGACCTTCAGCCAATTCCGCGGATGCCGAAGGAATAACACCCAGATTCTCAATGGCAATCTCAGCAAGCATGGCGCCAGCCTACCCGAACACCCGTGCTATGTCTGGCCCGGGGTGCGGGGCCCACGCCACCCTTCAACGGGCAACCGAAGCTTGGTGACCAACCGGTCAGTGAAAGTCGAGTTATCCAATCGAACCCAACGCACGGGACGCGCGCCGCGCACAATCTCCACTCTCGAGCCCGGTGGCATGGGGATGGGCCGGAACCCGTCCATAACCGCCATCGCTGGGGCACCTTCGGGGTTTGATTCCACCGCGACGGTAGAACCTGGGGAAACTACCAACGGCTTAGTAAACAGGGCATGCGCGTTATTGGGAACCACCAAGATCGCATCCAGCTCTGGCCACAGCACAGGACCACCAGCGGAGAAAGCATAGGCAGTCGAACCAGTTGGGGTGGAGATAAGCACTCCATCACAACCAAAAGAAGAGACCGGGCGACCATCGACCTCGAGGATCGCATCGAGCACACCCCGGCGATTCAGGTTTTCCACGCTGGTTTCATTCAGTGCCCAACCTCGACCAATAACCTCAAGATCGTTGTCCAGGACAGTGACGTCAATGGTCATCCGATCTTCAACGCGATATTCGCGGTCGATAACCCGGCGAATTGCCTCATCGAGGGATTCCGCCTCCCATTCAGCGAGAAAGCCAACGTGTCCCAGGTTGATACCCAAGACCGGGAGATCCACTGAATGCGCAAGATCTGCTGCACGCAAGAACGTGCCATCGCCGCCAAGAACCAACACCAATTCGCAGTCTTCTGCAGCGTTGTCATCATGAGTCACTCGCTGGAGCTTTGACAGCACCGGGCTGCCCTCCAACGGGCGACCATCTTGATGGACGAGCACGCGGACGGTGATCCCGGCGGCGTCGAGAAGCTCAGCGGTACGCTCAGCCGCCGAAACGTTCACCTTTCGCCCGGTATGCGGGACGAGAAGGACCTTTCGATCTGATCGCTGGGGTTGCTTTTTCGTTGTATTCACTGCGGGCCCTCCTCAACGGCGGCCTCGATCATTGCTTTGAGTTGCTCAGTATCTGGGGCGCAGGCGCCGCCGTCTTTGACCAGCCATAAGAAATACTCAACATTGCCGCTGGGTCCCGGCAAAGGAGAGGCCACCACGCCCTTGCAGCTAAGTCCTAGGCCGCGGGCGAACTCTGCGACATGGCACGTTACTTCCACGCGCAACTGCAAACTACGGACCACGCCACCTGAGCCGAGACGCTCCTTGCCGACCTCAAACTGTGGCTTAACCATAGGCAAAAGATCTGCCCCTTCAGCCAAGCTTGAGGCAATAGCGGGCAGCGTCAGCTCGAGAGAAATAAACGACAGGTCACCGACCATCATGTCGCAGGTCCCACCGGCAATTTCTGGCGTGAGATTGCGGATATTGGTCCGGTCAAGAACCGTGACCCTCGGGTCATTCTGTAACCGCCAGATCAACTGTCCATAACCGACGTCGACGGCCACCACCTCCGAGGCATCTCGTCGCAACAACACATCAGTAAAACCGCCGGTCGAAGCACCCGCGTCGAGGACTCTACGACCGGATACGCTTAAACCTTGAGGTTCAAAAGCCTCCAATGCCCCGAGCAGCTTATGCGCCCCACGAGAGGCCCAATCATCGTTCTCGGATTCGGCGACCCTGATCGAGACCTCCGGTTCCACAACGGTCGCGGGTTTAATCGCCGGCAAACCACCGACAAAAACTCGACCGTCTTTGATCATCTCTACCGCCTGCTCACGGGAACGAGCAATCTTCCGGCGGACTAGTTCAGCATCAAGACGCCTACGTGAGACTGCCATAGCCGATATTCTCCTACCTATCTTCGTGCCACGGACGGGGTGTATGTCCTCGCGAGAGATTCATATTCACGCTGGTGTTAACCACGGCGATCACCACCAGTTGTCCACTGCACGTTGTGCTGCCTCAGACATCGGACGAATGAGATTGACCGGCTTGGGGAAAGCCCAAGCCACCTCCAAAACCGTGCGCAATGCTTGGATAGAAGTCGACTCATCGGTGCCGCGCTCGAGCAGGATATCGGAACCATCGATGCGGGCGGTGAATCCGCCTTGAGAACCAGGCGCCAACTCGTTCCTCGTGAGCCGCAGATCAGCCAGCGACTCCGCAATAAAGGTAGGCCGTTGCTCCTTCGGCGCCTCGATGAGCGCGAGCTGACCAGAAACTCCAGTGAGTACCTGAAAAGTAGCCATTCCTGCGGCGTTGCCACCTTGGATATCAGTGTCCAACCGATCTCCGACTGCCAACGGCGAGTGTGAACCAAGCTTGGAAGCGGCAGCATGGAACATCGCTGGGCCAGGTTTTCCAGCCGAGGATGGTTGCACGCCCGTTGCAGAAATCACTGCAGCAACCATGGAACCGTTGCCCACCAGCAAACCTCGCTCAGAAGGCAACGTGGTGTCTAAGTTGGAAACAAGGTACTTAGCTCCGCCTCTAACGGACAAAGCAGCTTCAGACAACTCCCGCCAACCCAGATCAGGGTTGAGCCCCTGCAAGACAGCCTTAGGCTGCTCATCTGCAGAGTCAACCACTTGGAATCCAGCTTCCGTGGTCAAGTTCCGGAAAGAATCAGTTCCGATGACATAAACCTTGTCACCAGGTTCGAGGAACTCCGCGGCCATCTCGATGGCCGCTTGGGCCGAGGTCAACACATCGTGGGTAGCAACGTTCAGGCCGATGGCGCGTAATTTCTCAGCGACAGCATCCGGACCACGCATAGCGTTATTAGTAACGTAGATAGCCGGAACTCCAGCAGCCGAGATAGCCTCAACTGCCCCGTCAATGGCTCTACCGCCCTCCCAGACGGTTCCGTCGAGGTCCAGCAGTAGGGCATCATAATGGGCAAGAAGACTCATGCCCTTGACTCTACTTGTCAGCTCAGTTCTTGCAGTCGTTCGGTCGCGTCGAAGAGCTCATCTTCATCGATAGCCACGACATGCGCAAAGTACTCAGCTGCCTCGTCAGTGCGTCCTGCTGCAAGCAAAGCATCGGCATAAGCGTAGGCCAACCGTGCCGCCAAGATACCGGTGGAATCCAGGCTTGGGTTCATTCGCTGGAGGGTAACCACTGCACTTTCTGGCTGCTGAAGATCCAGACGAGCACCGGCGACAACGATCGCGAGTTCAATTTTGCCTTCTTCGTCCAACTCAGCGGCTTCTGCTGAGCGTCCGAGTTCAACGGCCTTTTGCGGACGACCAAGACCGCGTTCGCAGTCTGCCATCACAGCCATTAAGCCTGGACCACCGGACATACGACGGGCGGCACGAAGCTCGGCGAGGGCTTCTTTCCATTCACCAGCACGGTAGGCGGCAATACCATTGGTTTCACGGGCTACTCCCACTCGGCCGGCACGATCCTTGGCAGCACGGGCATGGCGAAGGGCTAGCTGAGGGTCTTCGTCCATCAAGGTGGCAGCCATAATCATGTGCTGAGCCACCGCATCAGCGTTGTCCTTAGACAACATCCGCAAATCCTGGAGCACCATCGGATCCAAATCGGCGATATCGATATCACCGGGAAGATCAGGCTCGGTCATCCGCTTGTTCAAGCGCTCTTCGCGGAATCCTGAACGCTGCGGGGCAGAGCGCAAATTGCTGGATCGCTCAGCACCGGCTCGCTGCGAGTGACGACGGTCGTCTTGACGACCATCGCGACCCGGTCGGCCGCCACTTTGGGAGCGGTCATTGCGGTTGTTGCGCTGGGGTTTGCTGTTACGGTCTCGCGACGGACGATCAGACATACGTTCATTCTTCCCGAATAATGTGCCCTGTGGGGGCAGATACCGAAAAAGGCGCGGCCTGCCGAGGAGAAGACTCTCACTCAACAGGCCGCGCCTTTCATTTCTCTTTTAAGTTTTAGGTCGGCG
>NZ_PTJO01000002.1 GCF_003716585.1 Corynebacterium alimapuense | reverse complement strand
CCGTAGTGTTCGACGAGTTGAGCGACTGTCAGTGCAGCGGCGATAGCATCTGCCTCGGCATGATGGTGATTGAAATTTGCATCAGGGAAGAGGTACTCAAATACGGTAGCTAGGGAAGCACTTGGCATCTCGGGAAGACGTTGGCGGAGTACGGCAGAATAGCTAAAACGGAGCATCTGCTGGATTTCATCGATGCCGATGAGCGGTACCACCGGCAAGTCCATACCAAGTTGACTGCGCAGGAATCCCGGCATGCCCTGGCCAGACTCATCTTCCATGGCAGGAGCGGCCAGATACGGCAGTCCTACCGGGAAGGCCAGGAATACCAGCTCGGAGCTCTTGGTTTGGTCCTTAACGCCGTCATCCTGTGGTACACCCGCTACCTAGAAGCCCACACTCACCGGGATCCTCGACCGCACAGCCACAAAACGTTGCAGACGAGGACGTGCAACGCCTGTCTCCGCTCGTCTCGGAGCACATCAATATGCTGGACGCTACTCTTTCACTGCAGGCGCCACAGGAACGGAACTTCGGCCATTGGGGAACCCTGATGAGGACCTGAAATCTTAAACGAGGCAATTATTTCCCTGAACATATTCCCGCCCGCAAGGGATCGTCTACCATGCCATCAAACGCGCCGGCGACGTCACCGGGTAGATCCGCAGAACTTTGCCGTTCGTGCCTAGACCGGCTCCTCGGTAAGTCGTTAGCGTGAATTTCCGAGGCGATCTTCCTCATACCCCAACCCTGCCCGTCGGCATTCCTGATGCAATTATCTTGGAAACCAACGGTATTGAAGAGTCGGAATCTAGCTAGGCTGAGATTTGCTTCCTGATCAAGTCCTCCGTGTTCACTTCTCGAGGCTGGCCCCCTATTTCGCATCTAATTGATAAACACCTTTTCATAGTTTCATACCGAATTTATCTATCTCCAACTGGCTTTTCTTGATTAATCAAAAATATATAAATAAAAATATACAAAAGTCTACGGGTGTCTCCTAAAGTAGACGCTTTCTATTTGTGCTACCTGACTTCAATTATTCCTGTGATACTACGTATGTCCTTTTTGTTGGTGCAATTCCAAGTTGAGAGGAAAGTGAATGTCTATTACAAGTCGCGCAACGGCCGTGGTGCTTGCATTGGCGATGGCTACAGCGGGTACAATTTTCCCAGCTTATGCAGCTGAACACTCTGTAGTGTTTAGTGTAGAACACGCAAATAATGTCGAGGATTTCGTCATCACGCCTGATCTTGTGATGGACTCGCGTCAAAAAGCTGCCAGTATGAGTCCAGAACAGGTGGAGGAAATCCACTCGTATATGGGACCGAATGCAGTAGCTACCCTCGAAGCTGCTATGCAGAGAAATGGGGTCTCAAATGATTCTGAAGTAGCACCTGCAGCAATTCCAGCCGCTATTGCTGGGGTCGCGATTGGGGCGGTAGCGTGGTGTGCATCCGGCGCTTTGAGTTCTGTGCCAACGTCAGTCCTTACTGACATAATTAACCACGGAGAGGGTGGTGGCAGCTATGTCCAAAACGCTATCGTTGGGTGCATCGCAGGAAATATCGGAGGAGCGGTATGGAAACTTATCCCTCACGGAGTCAAGCAAAGTATCTACTCTGAGGTAGTTAAGTTTTATTGGAACTATATCCGTTAGCTGTATCTACTGAATCGCGAGACAACTAAGAGAGGATCATTCTTGCAGTTTTACATAACTATAATCTTACTAGCTATAGGAATTGTAATTTGTCTACTTTCTGCTATTTATAGCGTTCGGAAAGGTAAAACTCGCGAAGGTTTTTTGAAATTCTTAGTGGCACTTTTTTTCGCCATTCCAGTAGTTGCCCTTGTAGTCTATGCTTCTAGGCATTCGAGTATTGACATATCTACTACATTCTTAGTGTTGGTTTGCGCGTATACATTTATTCTCTCCCTATTTGTACAATTTATTGCCAAGAAAGAATGATGATTTTCCGCAATCAATGAGATAGTGGAGAGGGTCGAGAATATCAATGAACGTGAAATTATTTTCACGCAAAAATACACTGGCACGTAAACTCCTCGGAATTCTGCTACCGCCTACCTAGGCTCAGCAGTTGTGTGGTAACTCCCATTGAACCTGGGGCCTAACCCGCTTCTTTTCCTCACCCCCGGTGATTAGATGGCGTTTAAGCGCTCCACGCTTAAATCCGAAGAGCCCATTATCTCTAGGCACTGCTTCTATGTTTCATATAGGTAAACAAAGTCCGGGTGCTGTGTGTTCAAAGGACACACAGCACCCGGAACAATTATCTTTGTCAGAGTTTAGAGCTGATCATGGTTCCGACATTGGTCTAGTGCGCAGGATTATTGTTCAATTCAATGCTCTTGACCGCCGGCTATTGAGAGCAGTTCGTGGGATCTGAAACTGCTAAACCGTGCTTTGGCTCGGCTTGGCGCTGAGTGTAAGGCCGTGTGCCTCGCTGACAGAAGAGTGTACGACTTCGCCGGCAATGACGTTGAGTCCAGCAGCTAGAGCAGGATCGGCGGCTAGTGCGGCATCTACGCCGCGGTCGGCCAAGGCTACGGCATAGCGCAAGGTGACATTGGTCAGAGCGTAGGTAGAGGTAGTAGGTACTGCACCAGGCATGTTGGCTACGCAGTAGAACAAAGCATCGTGCACTGGGAAGCTCGGATCTTCATGCGTCGTGGGCCGAGAGCCTTCGAAGCAACCACCCTGGTCAACGGCGATGTCTACGAGCACGCTACCCGGCTTCATAGCGGCAACCATGGCATCGGTGACGAGCTTCGGAGCCTTTGCACCGGGAATGAGAACCGAGCCGATGACGAGATCAGCGTTGATCACCGATCGCTCGATCTCCAGGGAATTGGAAGCGATTGTCTTGAGGCGCCCTGCGTATAGGCCATCAAGCTCGCGCAACCGATCGACGTTGATGTCAAGGATACTGACCTCTGCACCGAGCCCCATGGCCATAACTGCAGCGTTGGTTCCGGCCACTCCGGCACCGATGACAGTGACTTTGGCTGGGTGTACCCCAGGCACACCTCCGAGCAATACGCCTTTACCGCCAGCCGGGGCGGTCAACGACGCAGCACCTACCTGGACTGAGAGCCGGCCAGCGACTTCGCTCATCGGGGCCAACAACGGCAAGCGTCGATCAGCGGTCTGGACGGTCTCGTAGGCAATAGCCGTCACACCGGATTCCAATAATGCGGTGGTGAGCTCGGGTTCTGCTGCCAAGTGTAAGTATGTAAAGAGGATGAGTCCCTCGCGGAAGCGGTGGTATTCGGCGGTTACGGGCTCTTTGACCTTCATGACCATGTCGGCTTGAGCCCACAGCTCATCAGCATCGTCCATGATCTTTGCACCTGCGGCACGGTACTGCTCATCGGAGATTCCTGAGCCTATGCCAGCGCTGGTTTCCACAAGGACCTCATGGCCACGGCCACACAGCTCATGGACCCCAGCTTCAGTGATGGCCACACGGAACTCATTATTCTTAATTTCTCTGGGTACAGCGATGATCATAGCGGCCTGTCTTTCGTAGAAAATGAACAACTTCTGGTCATAACCTACTGAATATGCAAAGAGATGCGACCTATATCGAATATTTGAGATATATTAGCGACAATATTTTTTATTATGACGGGGAGTTGTCCAACAATTATGGCTGATCCGAAGGATATTCGATCTGTACCCACCCTTGATGACCTAGACCGCCACCTATTAGCTCTGCTCCAAGAAAACTCCCGCACTACAAACCAAGCTCTAGCTGCTGAGCTCGGTGTGGCGCCTTCTACCTGCCTAGCGCGGATTAAGGCCTTGCGTGCAGCGAAAGTAATTCAGCGGTTTACGGTAGATGTGGATCCACAGGCTTTGGGGCAGGGCATCCAAGCCTTGATCAGCGTGAGACTGCGTCCTGGGGCGCGTCACATGATGGAGCCATTCAGCGAAGAGCTGAAGAAGGTGCCAGAGATCTCCCAGTTCTTCTTCTTGGGAGGTGCTGACGATTTCCTCATACACGTCTTAGGCCGAGATACTGACCATATCCGCCAGTTCGTCCTCGAACACCTATCCTCCAATCCTGTCGTCGGCGACACACAAACGAATCTGGTGTTTGACCATGTTAGAGGTCCGGTCGGCACGTGAATTGTCTCTCACCAGTTCGTCGAGGGGGCAAGCCTGCTAGCGATATGAGAGTTCTCTAGGCCTTGGTCACGAAGCATCTGCTGCTCATAGGCGAAGGCTAATTCTATAGGTGCAGCAATGGGATTTCGCTGAGTTTGGCGAGTATCCTTCCGCTAGACGCAGTGGTCCCACTAGCTTTGTATTCACGAAAAGAAGAGTAACTCCATCGATCCTCGTAGGCGTTCAATCCATGATCAGCGCGCACTGTCGATGTCACTATGTGTAGACCACCAAGCCGGCGTTTCAGACACGTCCCATGGTAGGAGCTAGGCGGGGTTCTCTTCGATAGGCTTGGCTCGTACATGCAAGCGTTCGCCTTGCGGTCCAAACAAGCTGAGAAACTCCACGCCATGTTCGTCGGCTCGTCCGAACCAATGTGGCGTGCGAGTATCGAATTCCGCAGCTTCGCCGGCGGGCATGACGATGTCGTATTTGCCCAAGCAAAGTCGGAGTTTTCCCTTAAGTACGTAAAGCCACTCATAACCCTCATGTGATTGAAGATCCACCGTGTCAGAGGGCTTCCCAGCAGCCATCACATGTTTGAACGCCTGAATCCCGCTCCCGGAGTCGCGACTCAGGGGGAGAATCATCATCCCGTGGTGGATGATCGGCTTAATGTGTATCCGTGGATCGCCAGTAGGCGGGGCGCCTACCAGCTCATCCAATGGAACTCCGTGCACGCGGGCTAGCGGCAGGAGCTGTTCCAATGTTGGGTGACGGCGACCCGACTCCAATCGGGACAGCGTGCTGAGGGAAATTCCGGTGTGTTCAGATAGTTCTTGCAGGGTCTTCTTGCTGGCGGTACGCAAGGACTTAAGCCGCGGTCCGACCTGGGAAAGCGTGTAATCGATTCCTTTGTCCACACCACCAGTTTGCCATTTTGGCAAAAGAGCTTGCCAATCTGTCTAGCGGAGGTGCAGTTTTAGATCAACGTTGGTGCATCGTGCGTCCAACAAGTCGATTGGAGTAAGCCCCATGGAAATGCAGGAAACGGTCTATGACGTGGCAATCATTGGTGGCGGGGCTGCAGGGCTCAGTGCCGCACAAGCACTGGGTAGATCTAGACGTGCGGTGGTGGTCATTGATGCGGGCGAACCTCGAAACGCACCGGCAGCCGCCATGCATAATTTCCTATCCCGCGATGGAATGAATCCGCTGGAGCTGCTTGAGGTAGGACGTGCCGAACTCGTCAAATACGGCGTAGAAGTGATCCGCACTCGAGCACTGGACAGTCGTCGCAGTGCTGCTGGATTTACTATTACGCTCGGCAATGACACGGAAGTTTCGGCACGTCGCCTTATTCTTGCCACTGGGTTAAAAGACCAGCTGCCAGATATTCCTGGATTGGCCAAACACTGGGGCAATGACGTGTTGCATTGCCCGTTCTGCCATGGGTGGGAAGTTAAAGATCTCCGCCTAGGTGTCATCGACAGTGCCATGGCTATGCACCAAGCACAGCTGTTTACTCAGTGGTCGAAGAACGTCACTCTATTTAAGGATCCGAATAAGGTGCTTTCTGCCCAGGAAAGGGAGCAGTTGGAAGCGCTGGGCGTGCGAGTCATAGAAGCAGTCGTTACCGAAGTCCTCAGTGAGGATGGTTTTGTGCAGGGCGTTGAATTGAGTGATGGAACGCAATGTGAAGTAGACGCATTGGTTATCCTGCCGAACTTTGACGTCGATGTATCCTGCGTAAAGTCTCTCGGTCTAGTGGCACAAGAGCACGCCTCCGGCATCGGCCGGTACGTGCCTGTCGATGATGGCGGTCAAACCGAGATTTCGGGACTCTGGCTTGCCGGAAATATTGTCAACCCCATGGCACAAGTGATTATGGCAGCGGCTGATGGTCTTGGGGTGGGGACCCGGGTTAACGCCGATCTCATGCAGGAAGAGCTCGCTCATAAACTGTCACAGTTGCGGTTGTGCAAGACAGCGATCTAATCATGTATCCGTAATATACGGTGCTTCAAAGCTCATAAGAGCTTCGATAATGGTCAGATCCCGAGGCTGGGTACTGAGACAATTAGTCTCAAATGCTGGTTGCTCCCGCGACCACGAATCCAATCTGCAATGGACATCGCTCATTAAGCGAACGTCTCGTACCTTGTTGCGTAGTTGATTAGGGACTATTTGGCGGCCTGCCTGCCGCAGGGAGCTCTGACGATGAACTCATCCTTGCTGAGGCAGACCAGATCGATCCTGGCGATAGGATTGTGAAACTCCACATAACTTTGTTTTGTTCCTCGAGAATGCCAGCGGCAATCCATTCATCTTGACGAATGCACTGCATGGTGACGGAACGTGTTGTATCGGTGATCTTGAGGTTCTAGGTACTGAGGACAAGAACAAGAATGAGCTTGTTGAAAACAAGTCGGTCTGCGATCGACGGCCGATGGGACACCAGTGGATAGAATCGATAACGGAGTGGCAGGTTCGAGCGCTCCTGAGGGGTTTAGGTCTTCTAGGTAGGACCCGTATCTGGAACACTCGGGCCTACTCTTTTTCGCCACCCCACAGTGGTTACTAACTGGCTATTTCCAAGCTTTTCGACGTGGGCGTTTTGGAGGGGGCCGGAACCACAACGTCGTTAGCGCGAATTCTCGTCTAGTAGTCGCTTTCGCAGGGGGGTTGATGATTCAGGCATTCAATATCTTGCCTTCTGATTCATTTAGAAATACAGAGCCGTAGATAAGATCTTCAGAGAGCCCCAGGTCACTAAGGTACCGTGATACCAGGGAAACAGTGAAATACTCGACGGAGAATCAGCGCTTGGTCAGATCGAAGAATGCCAGAGATTGTCTATCTTGCGAACGAGCTGCTTGTGGGTTCAGGTTTGTGCACCATGGTGGATACACTCTGAAACCTCGTTTACCAGGTGAATGTTGAGTTGCTAAGACTCGAAGCGAAATTAGCTGCTCTGTCGTAAATCGAAATACACCAAAGTGGTCCGATTCCGTTACGAAGACGAAAAGGCCAACAGTAGGATCACTAGCCTCAAATGGTGCGGTAGTGCCATCTTCCATTCGCTGCCAAACAGCGACGAAGGCTCCGGGCTTGGTAGGAGTGGCTCGCGCTGTACGGATCCGCCACAGGCTCCCCTCGATCAGTGCATTGCCTGATTCATAGTCACTACTTTGTGCTTCCGGAGTGATTGTTTCTAGAGCATTTTTAGGCAGACTCACCAGATCTAGATACCGGTGAAAAGAAAGAAAATCCATCAAAATATCCTAGCGTGAACCAAAGACTGCAAGATGGGCGATCAGCGACTCAAGAAGTACATGGTCAATCAGGTGCTCGTTTAAAGAACCTGCAAAGAGCCAGATAAGGGAACCTAGCGACCCAGAGCAGCAAGTGCAGACCAGTGCTAGTTTTACGCGAGCAGTTCGGGTGCTTCATATGATGCATCTTTCTGGCGATGAGTAAGCCTCACACATCGTCAGTGTCTCGGTTGTACCAAGGTTTGGTTCAGCGCCTGCGATTGGGGTTGGAAGTCAGTCGCAATCGTACTCGGTGGATCTGGGTAGGAGAGTGGTTCAATTGCTCCTTCGATTCTGTTTCGCTTCTGTGTGGAACTAGCATCTGATTCTGTGAGAGCGGCGCCCATGGGCTCAAAGTAGTGCGTACGGACTAGATATAGGCGCTAGCTACGCGCGCCGATCCTTGCCCTAGGGGAGATTCTGTTCTCGGATGGCTAGCGTGACTTAGCTGAGCACATACGTGATGCACAAGTGATGAAGGCCCATGAGTAAGCGTCATTCAATGGTTGTTCTAGCGATGCTCTATTCACGTGTGAGTAGTCCGACTGAGTACCCCGCCTCGTTGGATGCTTCGTTGAGTCTGGCTGGGCCCATGCCTATGTGCATCTGGGACGGACTACTTCCAATATGCCTGGGATTTGATCGATTCTCTCGGCAGCGCGTGTGCGGTTCTAAGCGTTCTGACGATCGACCGGGTGGTCCAGCTATCACATGAGATCCAAGCGAAAGATCCAGGAAGGGGGGTGAGTTGCTCGGCTTGTTCCCGCAACAGCCGACCATCATCGAGGCGTTGTAGCCATCGCACCTTGGTTGCTGCTGTTGCATGCACAGACAAGGTTCTGTCTGATTCGTACTGCCACTCCAGCCATACCTGTGCGGGAGTGCCGCCGATAACATCGAGCAACGTGTTGATCGCCGGAAGTGAGGCGGTGTCTCCGAAGATTAGGAACTGTGAAGGAGCAGGATTCGGGACGGAAAAGCTAGATGATCCTCTGCCTTTGCCAATCAAGCTTGCCTCGATCATCTCACCAATTTGCACATTTTGCGCCTACTGAGAGGCTGGGCCGTAGTGGAGGGCGAATTCGATAGAAAAGCTGTCTTCGTCCGGATTTTGATCGAGGAGTGTATAGCCGCGTTGGCGTTGCTTGGCGTTTCCATCATCAATCCACAAGCGCACCCACTGCGTTGGGTGCGCCGGATGATTGGCTAGGAGGTCATCTGCAGCGAATTCGATACGAACATATTTGTCTGTGATGAAGTCGACCTTGGTCACAGTCAACATGTAGTTGTCCGGATGATAGGCCTTCATGATAATGCCTTCAATACCCTTTCCCATGAGGGTGGGCTACCCTAACATCGCCATTGGCATACGAAGTGCTTTTAGTGCTGCCAACGCGGCACCACCAGTGGGCTACCGGACTCTGGATCGGTGACTACTCGGGCGGACAGCCCAAAGACCTCTGCCAAGAGCATTTCGGTGATCACTTTGTCGGGGGAGCCCGTAGCGACGACCGCTCCATCTTTCATCGCGATGATGTGGTCCGCGTAACGCGCGGCCTGATTAAGGTCGTGTAGGACGGCTACCAGCGTGGTGTCAGTGTCGCGGTTAAGCCTCCGACACAATTCCAGCAGCTCAATCTGATGGTTGAGGTCTAGGTAAGTAGTTGGCTCGTCCAGCAGCAGGATGGGGGTTTGTTGGGCAAGCGCCACCGCCATCCAGACTCGTTGACGCTGCCCGCCGGAGAGCTCGTCGACCAAGCGGCCGGAGAGCTGGTATACACCCGTGGCCCCCATTGCCTTGGCGACGGCCGCCTCATCTTCCGGCGACCACGGACGAAAGAGGCTCTGGTGTGGGTAGCGGCCGCGTGACACTAGATCGATGACCCGGATGCCATCGGGAGCCACCGGACCCTGTGGGAGCAGCCCGATCTCTTTGGCCACCTGCCGGGTGGGGAGGCGGTGGAGAGAGTTTCCGTCTAGCACTACGCTGCCAGAACTGGGAGTGAGCAGCCGGGTGAGGCTTTTGAGCAGAGTGGACTTGCCACAGGCATTGGGTCCGACGATCACGGTGAATGCGCCATCCGGGATGCTCACGGAGACGTTGTGGCAGATCACCTTGTCGGCATATCCCAAGGCAGCGTCGTCGACGAGTAAGCGGGTCATGGTTTTTTACCTTCTCTCAGTAGCAGCCATAGAAAATACAGGCCGCCAATGGACACAGTGACGATGCCGACCGGCAACGGTGAGTCCGGGCTAATACGTTGGGCGATGACGTCGGCAAGCAGGAGGAGGAAGGCGCCCACGGCAGCGCTCGGCCCCAATGCCAGGCCGTCTGTACGCACTAATCGACGGGCGATTTGTGGAGCGGCTAGTGCGATGAAGGAGATCGGACCGACAGTAGCGGTGGCTAATGCCGTTAGTCCGACGCCGACGATGATTGCCACCGCCTGCACCCGTTGCACATTCTGGCCTAAGGCGGTAGCAAATGGGATGCCAATTTGGGTTAGCTTCATCGGTCTGGCTAGCAGTATCGCTCCGGTCAAAAAGACTGCGGAGCTCGCGGCGACCAGCCAGACCGTCGGCCAGGTGACTCCGGAGAGATTGCCTGCGCCCCACAGCCCAGCCATGATGGCGTCTTCGACCTCGGCGGTCAGCAGCAGCCAGGTGTTGAGAGAGGCCAGGATGGCGCTTACTCCAATTCCGACGATGATTAGTCGCACGCCTCGAGCGGCTCCTCGCTGAGAAGCCAGGAGAAACACCACGAAGGCGGTAACTACACCGCCGGCCAAAGCGCCCAACATGGTATCTAGCGCCCCACCTTGGAATAGCAGCATCACGATTAGCGCGCCGGTAAAGGACCCGGTCTGGAAACCAATGACATCCGGCGAACCCAATGGATTAGCAGTCAGGGTCTGGAAGATAGCTCCGCTGATAGCCAGCGATGCTCCCAGTATTACCGCCAGGAGAATTCGGGGGGCGCGCCATTCCAACACGATCATCGTGCTGAATTCTGTGCCGTGTCCGCTCAATGCTGCCAAGGCCTCCGGCAGAGTGACTGCGGCATCTCCGGAAAATATCGCAAAGATTCCCAGTGCGGCCGTCGCTACCCACAGCAGGACACAGAGAATGGCTGAACGAGCGTCGATAAGCAGTAGCGGACGACTGCGCGGTCCGAGGTGATATACGCGACGACCAAAATCTAGTTGTGCATTGGTCATTGGCTCAAACCTCCGAGACACGGAATCGGCGGACCATCCAGATCAGCAGCGGTGCGCCAACGAACGCGGTAACAACCCCGACTGGTACCTCGCCCTGGACGATCACTCGGCCGAGGACATCGGAAAATCCCATGATAGTCGGGGCTAGCAGGGCAGAATAGAGCAAGATCCAGCCCTGGTGCGGACCGACGATCATCCGTGAGAGATGCGGGGCCAGCAATCCTAGAAAGCCAATTGGCCCAGCAGCTGCAGTAGCACCACCGGCTAGCAGCGCGATGGCCACCAGTACTACCAGCCGAATGCGGTTGGGATGAGCGCCCATAGTTGTCGCTGATGCCTCTCCGAGAGCTAGCACATCTAAAGATCGGGTACTGAGCAGCGCCAGGAGCAAACCCGCGAGGATCAGTGGTGCGATGGTGAGGGTGGCATCCAGCGGCTGGGACGCGGTGGTTCCCGCAGACCAACCGCGCATGCGGGTTAATACGTTCGAGTTACTGAGCAACACCGCGGAGCTAAACCCAGAAAGTACCGCACCCAAAGCCACGCCAGAGAGAGTCATGCGCACCGGATTGCCGCGGGAAGCGCCCGTATTGCCCACGACAAATACCACGACGGAGGTCAGTAGCGCGCCAGCCAGTGACCACCACATGTACTGTCCAATATCGTTCATACCGAAGTAGGCCAAGCCGACCACGACAGCCAAAGTTGCCCCAGCGTTGACTCCGAGGATGCCAGGATCCGTCATCGGATTGCGGGTTACTGCCTGCATGAGTCCACCGGCTACGCCGAGGGCCGCGCCAGCAAGAAGCACGAGCACGGTGCGTGGCACTCGAGACTGCCAGACCACCTGGGACACAGCATCCGAAGGATCTGGGTGGACCAGGAAGTAGAGCACCTCATCCGGTGGAATGCTTCGAGACCCGATGAGCATGCTCATCGTGAGCGCAAGCAGACACAGCAGTGCCAGCGGCACAAGCCCAAGTAAGCGTGGCGACGCCCTCGTCTGCTGCTGATCAGAAGTGGGTTCGGCGAGGACTACTGTCATTGCGCTTAGACGACCTTGTCGTAAGACTCGACCTGTCCGGCAAGCTCAGACAACCAATCAGCGTAGGCACGTGAGGTCATTGCACCCTTGGAGCTCCAACCGCTGATCTGACCGGCCTCAATCGCGGGCAGATTATCCCAGAGCTCGGTGGTGAAGCCATTTTCGGAGTCGTAGCTCTCGGCGAGGATGACATCGGCCGGGTAAGTAGATGCTTCTTCCCAAGCGACCGATCCCCAGGAGCTACCACTTTCGGGCGCTGACGGGCCGACGATAGTCACGCCGAGTTCCTCGAGCAGGTTGGCTTGGTTGAACCCAACGGCGGTGTAGAGCATTTCCTTAGTGGGGCTGGCGAACATGAAGGACAGGTCTTTCCCCTCCGCGGCCTCAGCGAATTCCTGCTTGGCGGTTTCATAGTCTGCATCGGACTGCGCAATTTCCGCGGATTCGGTGTCAGCGCCGAGGAAGTTGGCCACCTCCCGGGTGTCATCGATGTTTTCGTCCACAGATTCTCCGGAAGGCAACGGGATGAAATTGGCGACCTGCATCAGCTGGGCATTGACATCCTCGTCGAACCACGCCCATCCGTCTTCGTCACCTTGGCCGATGATGGCGTCAGGCCGCAGCTCGGCGAGCTTTTCCATGTTGATCTCACCGTCCTGGCCGATCTTTTCGATGCCGCTGATATCTGCATCTCCCATCACCCAAGGGTTCTCACAGTCGTAGCCAAACAACGCATCAGGCTCCAGACCATATTCATACAGAGAGCTATAGGCGTAGCAGTCCATCACCAGTGACTCCGGTTGTTGCTCGAAGGAGATCTCCAGCCCGTCAATAGTGGGGTGGGAAAGCGTGGTGACCTGATCATTAACCGGTTCGGCCTCAACTGAGGAGCCATCCGCAGATCCGGAGCAGGCGGTCAAGACTAGGGCCGCAGTAGCGACAATGGGAGTAAGGATCCGACGTTTCACGGACAAACCTTTCGGGTATGCAGACAAGGAACGTCGTGCACATTAGCACACCCTAACTTAGGATAGGATTACTTAAGTTCCCCTGAGGGGTGGGCTGACTGTGGGCCTGTGAAGGTCAGTGGGGGCTTTCTTGCAAGCGGAGGCTCCGCGTTCATTCTTGAGCATTTTTGAAGCTGACTGCCGATAAAATGCCTGGTGATAGGAGCTAAGTTCCTTAGCTTGTCGACGTACGCGCTGACTGGTTGGCCATGAGCCGGGGTTTGGGGAAAATCGCTCGGAAATTCACGCTAAGGAGTCAGTAGCCTGTTGAGTGGGTGGTATTGCGGTTGATTTTCATCAGTGATGAGCAGGTCTCGGTGTTCGGCGGATTCCCCGGCGAGGTACCGGCGGATGACCTGGAACGTTTCTGTTGATTGGGTGATGCCGATTTATCGGTGATTGGTCGCCGCCGGGGAATGCACAACCACCTGGGTTTTACTGTTCAACTGATCACGGTGCGGGTAGTCGGACGCTTTTTGACGGATCCATTGGCTGTTTCGTGGCCGGTGGTGGAATCCCTGGCCGGGCAGCTGGGTATTGCCGATGCTTCCGTGCTCAAGCTGTATGCGCAGCGGGGACAGGCCGAGTACGAGCACGCCGCGGAAATCTCCACCGGGTACGGGTATGCGGATTTCTCCGATCCGGCCAGGTACGAAGGGCTGAGGCTGTTTCTGGAGGCCCGGGCCTGGACGTCGTCGGAGGGGCCGGTGCGTTTGTGTGAACGGGCAGCTCTCTGGCTGCGTGAGCGCAAGGTCTTTTTCCCCGGCGTCTACGTTGACACGACTGGTTTTAGAGGTTTGCACCGGAGCACATGACCGTCTCCATTCCCTGCTGGTGGACGCGGCCGGTCCCGCCGTGATTCTGGAATCGGCAGGTCTGCTTCGCGTTAGGGGGGGGGGCACGGTTGGCCGCGTGGGAACGGCTACGGACCGGGCCATCGCGAGTCGCGGTGCCGGAATTATTGCGGCAGTCGGAGCGGCAGGGCCGATTGCGGGCGTTGGGCGGCCGGGTCCATTGATGTGGCGATGGTCCCCGAGAGTCGGATGAGCACCCTGGCCCGTTACGGATTGGCGGGCAAGGCCTCATCGCTTCGAGGCCTATCGAGCCAGCGCCTAGGCCGGTTCCTCGGTAAGTCGTTAACGTGAATTTCCGGGGCGATCTTCCTCAGGCCCCGAGCCGATCGGGGATGCTCGCGCTGTCGGGCCAGTGGTACCGGCGAGATCCCTCCGTCAGTTGGTCGTGGATGCATCAGTGTTGCGTGGGACTGGCCAAATGTTCTGAGCAAAGTTCCGTCCGCTAGTCGCGCTTCGATGGTCAGCTACTGCATCGAGGTCGTGTCAGGATTGGCGTGCCGGCGCAGGCCTAGTCTTGGCTGGGCTAGTGGCAGATGGGGTAACCACCGTCCACGATGTCCATCACATCGATCGTGGGTATCCGAATTTTGTGGAGCATCTGCGGAGTTTGGGTGCGCAGATTCAACGCGTTTAGTGATGCGCGTTTTCTTCGCAGAAAGTGTTTCCTGCCTGCGGATTTGTGTTT
>NZ_PTJO01000001.1 GCF_003716585.1 Corynebacterium alimapuense | reverse complement strand
CTGACACAGCACACCCACCTTTATGGCACCCACTTTTTGTGTGGTTGTTGTCCCGGTGAGTGTGTCGGTGGTTGATAGCGGCAGGGAAACGCCCGGTCCCGTTCCGAACCCGGAAGCTAAGCCTGCCCGCGCTGATGGTACTGCACCCGGGAGGGTGTGGGAGAGTAAGTTGCCGCCGACCTAAAACTTAAAAATAAATATTGCTGTCAGGCCCCCTAGTGTTGCTAGGTTTCCCACCACTGTGTTGGTAGGAACCCACACACTAGGGGGCCTACACGCATGTTCAGAGTAGATCAGATCACGGACTGGCATTCCTGCCGGGGCGGGCTGGCCCTTGTTGATAGGGCCAGCTGCCGGCACGGGCTAGTTGCTTGAGAGGTGTCCCTGCCGAGGAGCCCAAAACTCCCGCAACAAGCCGCTCAAAGGATCGATGAAGGAAAGACTCCGAGCTCGAAGGTGCATCGGAACACTCATATCCTCCTCTTCTACGGAATAGATACGTGGATAAACCGGATCCCCTAGGATCGGTACTCCCGCAGCCCACATATGCAAACGCAGTTGGTGGGTTCGTCCGGTTTCTGGATGAAGTAAATAGCGAGCCTGTGGGGGTAGTGGACCGTGCAGCTGCTCCAGCGCTAGCTGCTCAGCTTGGCTGAGCGGGGCGACGTCGACAAGCTGAGTAAAAGCATTCGGCTCTCCTTCGACAATATGGCCCTGAATGTCACCGGGCTGTTTGGTCATCTGGGAGGCCCAGTCCACCGGTGTGGAGCTAGCCAAGTCGGGATCTAGAGTTGCTATCGCCTCATAGGCCTTAGCGACCTTTCGTTGGGCAAATAGGCTCTGATACGCCCCGCGAACCTCTTTCCGGAGGGTAAACATGAGAACGCCTGAAGTTAGCCGATCTAAGCGGTGGGCGGGCACCAGATCGGGCAGGTCGAGATCTCGACGCAGCCGGACTGTCACAGTTTCAGTAATGTGCCGCCCCCTCGGCATGGTTGCCAGGTAAGGAGGCTTGTCCACTACGAGTAGATCGTTGTCGCGATGGAGAATCTCGATGTCATAGGGCACTGGAGTCTCTGGCGCCGGAGTGCGATAGAAGAAGACATCCTGGCCAGCAGAGACCAAAGATTCTGGGGCTAGAATAGTGCCGTTGCGCAGGCGTACTTGTCCAGCCTGAAAGCGCTCTAGAAGGGCGGATTCGTTGTCATCGGGATGCCGGTGACGTTGGCTGGAGATCAGTTCATTGAGAAAATTCGCAGCTGAAATCGGATCCGAATTATCCGGTAGGCGCGCGCGGGTAGCCGTAAGTCCGTTTCGAACCGGAAGCGGGACGTGCGGGCCCCGTGGATGTACTAATCTGTCAGACATGAACCTTGACACCATTTTCGCTTCTATGATGGACTTTTCCTCTGACGGTATCGGGCAGGTGCTGCTCCAAGTCGTTCAGGTCATCTATACCCTCCTCTATCCGTCTAACGCGGACCCGGCGACACCAGTAGATGTCCCATTCTGATGTCATTGTGATAATCAGGCAGCGGAAATTCTGAACTGGTTGTAACAAGCCACCCCTCCTGTTATATAGGTCTACAATTGAAGGTGACAGCACAATCGATCCTTAAATTGGAAGGGCGATCAGCATGACCCATCAAGACATCGTCGTCGTTGCCGTCGACGGTTCCCCTGCCTCCCTCAACGCAGTCCGCTGGGCGGCCAACACTGCCAACAAGCGTGGTGTCCCGCTGCGCTTGGCAGCCTCGTACACCATGCCTCAGTTCCTTTACGCCGAAGGCATGGTTCCTCCGCAGGAACTCTTCGATGATCTTCAGTCCGAGACCATGGAGAAGATCAACGGGGCTCGCGCGGTCGCACATGAGGTCGCCCCCGATATCAAGATCGGGCACACCATCGCCGAGGGCTCCCCCATCGACATGCTCCTAGACATGGCGACCGATTCCACCATGATTGTCATGGGATCGCGTGGCCTGGGCGGTCTTTCCGGAATGGTCATGGGTTCGGTCTCCGCTGCCGTTGTTTCCCATGCCACCTGTGCGGTTGTTGTCGTGCGAGAAGACAACGTTGTCGATGAAACGACCAAGTATGGTCCTGTCGTAGTCGGCGTGGACGGCTCGGATATTTCCGCGAAGGCAACCGAAGTTGCTTTCGCTGAGGCTCATGCTCGTGGGGCTGAGCTGGTTACCGTTCACACCTGGATGGACATGCAGGTCCAAGCTTCCCTGGCTGGCCTGTCTGCTGCTCAGCGGCAGTGGGAGGAGGTCGAGCGTGAACAGGTGGCTATGCTCACCGAACGCTTGGCTCCCATGGTGGAGAAGTTCCCCGATGTGGAGGTTCGTAAGGTCATCGCTCGCGATCGTCCGGTCCGCGCCTTGGTGGAGAACTCCGAAGGTGCTCAGCTTCTGATCGTTGGTTCCCACGGTCGAGGCGGATTTAAGGGCATGCTGCTTGGTTCTACCTCTCGCGCACTGCTGCAGTCCGCGCCCTGCCCAATGATGGTTGTCCGTCCAGAGACTGTGTAATAGCTTTGCGGTAATCTCCCCAAGGATCGGCTCTCCCTAGCTCACTGGCTGGGGCTGGGTCGATCTTTGTGATTCCTGCTGTGCGGACAGCTGTGAAGGCGACTAATCAAAAGTGGCAATTGTGGTCTCAGGCCTTTCAAGATGGCAAGGCCAGCAGTATTCATTAGAATAGGTGCATGTAACCTTTGCTGGGTTGCCTCAAGGCGACAGGCTTTAGCAAACATGACTGAAGATATCTGATGGATAAGGAGAAGTGGCATGCTAGGAATGGGTTTTCTTGGATGGATTATTATCGGTGGTCTGGCCGGTTGGATCGCCTCGAAGATAAAGGGAACTGATGCTCAACAGGGCATTGTTCTCAATGTTGTCGTCGGCATTGTCGGTGGCCTAATCGGTGGTTTTGTGTTGAGCTTCTTCGTCGATGTAGCCGGCGGCGGACTAATCTTTAGCTTCTTGACCTGCCTTTTCGGTGCAGTCATTCTGCTGAGTATCGTCAAGGCGGTCCGTCGCTAAGGTAAACAACTATCTGGGTGATGCCCGCAGTCCTGCTAAGTGAGAGGGCTGCGGGCATCAGTCATTGTGTGCCGGTCTGGTACCCCGGCTACTTGCTATACGTACCGGTTTGTCTATATTGGGTGGAAGGAAATAGTCAGCCCCCTCCCCTGGCTCCTGAGAAAGGATGGGTTCTCCGTGGCCGCAGGCAGCGCCAAGAAGAAAACTACCGGCACCCGCCGCAGAAACCGGCCTAGCCCACGCCAGCGGCTGCTGGATTCGGCTACCAATCTATTCACCACGGAAGGCATCCGGGTGATCGGTATTGACCGGATCCTGAGAGAAGCGGATGTGGCTAAAGCTTCGCTCTACTCCCTGTTTGGGTCTAAGGATGCTCTAGTCATCGCCTACTTGGAGAGCCTAGATGAGCGTTACCGCCAGACTTGGATTGACAGAACCCAGGACCTTCCTGATGTGGAAGATAAGATCTTGGCTTTTTTCGATATCGCGATAGCGGAAGAACCTGGCAAGGACTTCCGAGGTTCCTATTTTCAAAACGCCGCCAATGAGTATCCGAAACCGGAGACTGAGTCGGAGTTTGGGATTGCAGCCGCTTGTATGGCGCATCGACAGTGGATACACCGGACAATGACAGAGTTGCTGACCAAGAAAAACGGATATCCCTCGGCCACTCAAGCAAACCAGCTCTTGATCTTCCTTGATGGCGGATTAGCTGGGGCACGCTTTGTCCGTAGCGTTAGTCCTTTGGAGACTGCCCGGGATCTGGCTCGTCAGATGTTGCTTGCTCCTCCGGCGGATTACTCAATCTAGTCTCTTCGGTATCAGCGTCGGCAGGAGTGGAATCGCCAGCTTTCTTGGCTTCTCGTTCGGCTCGACGGCGTGCTATCTTCTCCTGATTTAGTGCTCTTCTTGAAGCTTGCTTAGCCTTGAAGAGCTCCTTTTTCTTTGCCTTCTCTGCAGCGCTGAGAACCTGTTTTTCGGTTTTTTCTGCGATGAGTTCTCGGCGGATCTCCGGAATGCGCCAAGGCTTAATCACTCCGAGAGCCTTCCTGCGGCGAACACTGGCGCGATAAGTGCGCTTTTCTTTGTTGGTTTCACGCGCGGTATCTCGTTGCTTCTTATGATGCGCCTGGTAGGCCTCGTCCAAGGGCATCCGATGGTTGAGCATCAATTGGAAGGTCAAAGACTGCGCCAATGTCCAGAGGTTGTTGGCGAACCAATAAAGGATGATTGCTACTGGCAGGGGGGATAGCAGACCCAAACTCAGCAAAATGACCGGTACGAATATGGTCAGCCCGATTTGGAATCGTCGGATGGCTTGGACTGCAGGCGAACCCCAATCGAGCGTTTTACTGCTGAAATAGAGCGACATGCTCAGGTTAAGCACGGTAAAGGCTACTGCCAGCAACAACGTCGGGAGTACTAAGCCGAGGACTTCTTCGGCGGTAGTTCCAAGGGAAGAGAGCTGATCGGTAGACATAGCCACGTAGGCAGGTAGCGGAACACCATTGAACTCAGCGTTGAGGAAGGAATTGATTTCCGGAGCGGTAAGAAAGCCCACTCGGAAGTCTGCTGCCACCTGGAGGGACTCTGTTGGGCGCGACATTGACAGAACCACTCGGTAGAGCCCGAGGAACACTGGGATCTGGATGAGCATTGGCAGACATCCCGCGGCCGGCCGGTAGTTATAGCGCTTTTGTAGTTCCTTACGGCGTTGTTGGTGTTGCGCCACCGATTCTTTATCAGTGCGGTGTTGGAACTCTTCGTTGAGGGCCGTGAGCTCTGGCCTCATCCGCACTGTTGTACGGCTAGACCGCAGCTGGATCCAAGTAAAGGGGGCAATGAGGATACGGACTGTGACAACGAGCCCAAATAGTGAGAGTGCCCAGGTGAGGGAATAGTCCGCACCTAAGACATCTTGGAGGAGCAGATGCCACAGTTTAAGTACACCCGAGACAAAATAGATGAACGGATCCAGCACAGCGGGGTCAACCATCCTTACACAAGGCGCGGGGGAGGGGGTGGAGACTGGACAACCTTGGGATTGTGGGCGATGATCCAGTGTTGTCGATCATATATCCGCGACCGAGGATGTCCCGCATGAGTCAGCACGCAGCTCCCACCCGTCAGGGCCCTGGTAAGTCACAGATTTTCGGTGAGCTCCTCTTGACCTTTGGGGTGATCATCTTATTGTTCACTTTCTACGAGGCATATTGGACCAATCTCAGCTCTGGGCGTCTGCAAGATGCAGCTCAAGATCAGCTGGATGAAGATTGGGGCGTTGATGAAGACCAATGGGTCAATCCCCGACAGCAAATCACGCCTGAACTTGGTGAGGCTTTTGCCCGAATTTATATCCCCTCCTTCGGATCAGATTTCCAATTCGCCATTGTTGAGGGGACCGAGGATGCTGATCTGCTAGCTGGGCCTGGCCGCTACGTTGATTCCCAGATGCCTGGTGAACCTGGAAACTTTGCGGTAGCCGGACACCGAGTGGGCAAAGGAGCGCCATTCAATGATCTAGACAACCTCGAAGTCTGTGATGCCGTGGTTATTGAGACACAAACCGATTGGGTTACCTACCGAATCCTGCCTATCGACGCCACCGGTGACGTTCGTCGTGCGGAGGCTTCCGAGTGTTTGTCCCCGGAGCAAGTGGAGCGTGTATCCACTGGGGACTATTCGGCGGTCAATGGTCGTCATATCACCCTGCCTGGAGCAATCGAAGTGATTAATCCGATACCAGGTTCCACTGAAGTGAATTCTACTGAGGGGCTGGAAGGTTTGATTACTCTCACTACCTGTCATCCTCGATTCTCGAATGCTCAACGGATGATTATCCATGCCATGGAGGTCGAATCGACCCCGAAGACTGATGGGCAGCGCCCAGCCGTCCTAGAGGAGAACTAGATGTATCAAGCATTGTGGCAAGCGCTACCCGGACCGGTGCCCGTGAAATTGATTCTGCTCATCGCGTTACTAGTGGCAGTGTTTTTATTGTTGATGGAGGTTGTCTTCCCCTGGGTTGCCACCCTTATGCCTTATAACGACGTCTCGGTGTAGCCAGTCGCTTGAGCCTGGCGAGAATTACCAGCCGAGGTTGTTAATCACTTCTCTGGCTACTAGCTCGGCTTTAAGCGATTGATCTTGGTTACTAAAGACCACCACCGCTCGATTGTCCTTTTGGACCGCATAGAGCGCACCATCCTGGCCGGTGGGTAGACCCTCTGGCACCATACCTGCGCCAGCTCGACCGCCGGACCAGCCTTCGATCTCCTCTGCCGGCTCGGTGTAGTCGATGGGGGCGGCCCAGTCGACCACCTCGATGGCTGACTGCCTATCGGGCATCTCGCGGATGATGACAGTCAACTGAGGGTCTTCCGGATAGGACCAAAACACGCATGCAGGAGTGTCGAAGCGCAGATCAATTCCAGTACCAGTGGTGATCTGGCCGTTGGTTTCTGCCACCCACGTGTTATCGAGGTAGGGGCACTGATCCGTGGAAGATCGGCCACCAGGAATTTCCGGGAGAGCGTTTACGGGCAACCCTGAATCAGCGACTGGCTCAGTGGCCGGATCGGCGAGCGGATCAGATGCCGCTTCCGCGGAAATCTCCTCCGTGGCACTGATGCCATCTTCCATCGCGGTGCTGCAACCAGTCAGAAGCAGCACCGCGCCGATCACAGGCGCAGCTATGGCGCTAGGTAGGCTCGAACGCATGGAGACCAGCCTAGATCCCCGCGCGGGCGATAAAAAGCTGGCGCGCGCATCCACCGCCAATGACGACGTACTTACTGACGGCGTTCACATTCTCACCGCGGTATTGCTGGTAACAGCATTATTATCCTCGGTCCGGCTTCCTTTTGGGCCCGCGGCATTGAATCTGCTTTTGTGTTCTGGGTTTGCCGTGCTCTATTTTTTCGGTTCGGCACAGCTATCGCAATGGCGGGAGAGCATTCGTCTCTTATGGTTGATCGGCTTAACCGTCATTTGGATCCTGGCAATGCTGGTCGCGCCGGTTGGCATTTATTTAGTATTTTCGCTGTTCTTTCTCTACCTGCGAGTGATGGACGGTATCAGCGGTATCGTTTCCGTCGTATTTGCCACCGCGGTAGCGGTAGTGACCCAGATCCCCACTGGGCTGACAGTAGGCGGGGTGATGGGTCCAGCGGTTTCGGCTGCTGTGGTTCTAGCCATTCACTATGCATTCCAGACGCTTTCTCGAATCAATCAAGAGCGTGAACTACTCATTGAACAGTTGCTTGCTACTCGCACTCAACTTGCAGAAACTGAACACGCCGCCGGTGTTGCGCATGAACGCCAGCGGCTTGCCCATGAGATTCATGACACGGTTGCTCAGGGGTTATCGAGCATTCAAATGCTTCTGCATTCAGTGGAACGAGACTTGAGTGGACTCGGGGTGTCAGATGAGAAGTTAGCCAACCCCCATAGGCTTCTCTATCTTGCGCGGACTACGGCCGCCGATAACTTGAGTGAGACCAGAGCCATGATCGCCACGCTGCAGCCATCGTCACTCTCGGAGTCCTCATTGAATTCGGCTCTTGAACGGATGGCTACTGGTTTTGCTGCTGCTGGAGGTATGGAAATCACGGTGGATGTTGAAGGAGAGGTTCGTCAGCTTCCCATGCGCACTGAGGCTGCACTTTTGAGGATCTCCCAGGGGGCCGTCGGCAATGTGGCCAAACATGCCGGTGCTACCCGTTGTCGCGTCACTGTGACGTATGAGCCGGAGGAGGTGCGCCTAGACGTCGTCGATGACGGTCGGGGGTTCGACCCGGCAGAATTGAGTACTCGTCCCACTAGCCTTGGTCACATCGGACTTGATGCGATGCGTCAAAGGTGCGCAGAACAAGGCGGAGTATTAGAAGTCGAATCGACACCGGGCGCTGGGACCGCAGTATCGGTGGCGATACCGATTGCCACTGTGCAGCCTGATGCGCTGTCTGAGCAGACAGCGGCGGCCACTACACTGAAAGACCACACAATCACTGGAAGAGATTAGGTAGCCGTCATGATCCGAGTGTTGTTGGCCGATGATCATGAGATCGTCCGTTTAGGCTTACGCGCGGTGCTGGAAGCATCCGAGGATATCGAGGTGGTGGGAGAAGTCGCCACCGCAGAAGCAGCAGTCGCCGCAGCACAGGCTGGCGGAATTGATGTTTTGCTGATGGATCTGCGCTTTGGCGCTGGTGTTGAAGGCACTCGGGTGATGAATGGCGCCGAGGCCACCGCGGAAATCAGAAGGGCGATGGCACATCCGCCAAAGGTCCTCATGGTGACTAATTACGACACGGATGCTGATATTCTCGGCGCGATCGAAGCAGGCGCTGTTGGTTATATGTTGAAAGATGCACCGCCAGTTGAACTACTGGCTGCGGTTCATTCAGCTGCCGAGGGGGACTCAGCGCTGTCGCCGGTGGTGGCCGATCGCCTTTCCTCCAGGGATCGAGCTCCGCGAACATCTTTGACCCCAAGGGAACTTGAAGTGCTCAAGTTGGTTGCGGAAGGTTCATCCAACCGCGGGATCGGCCACGCACTTATGCTCTCAGAAGCAACTGTGAAGTCACATCTGGTGCATATCTACGACAAACTAGGAGTACGTTCGCGGACTTCAGCAGTAGCTGCCGCCCGCGAACAGGGCATGCTTTAGGCCGAAACTGCTTGGTTATAAGCCTCAACGATGTGGCTGGGAATGGTGCCTCGCTCAGCGACCTTGAGGTTGTTTTCCTGAGCCCATTCGCGGATCTTGCGCGAGTTAGAGCTCTTTGCCTTTGATGCTCCACGGCTAGTGGTTTTGCGGGGGGCCGGGAGTGCGGAAGCATTCTCGACATAGGGGGTTAAGATCTCGCGAAAACGAGCGGCGTTTTCCTCGGAAAGATCAATAATGTAATGAGAGCCATCGACGCTGAAGCGAATCGTGTTCACTTGCTCGTTAGTGAGCGGGGAGTTATCCAAGTCATCAAAGTACTGAGTGATTTCGCGGCGAGCCACGTGTTTCTCCTTTGTATAGGGGTTTTTAAGCTATTGGCGTTAAGGGTAATGCGAGCCAATTTCTCTATTTCGTTTTCAAGCTTAGCTAACGAACATAATGTTGACCTGTGAAATCCCTTAATGGGAGAAGTTAAGTGACAGAAGTGTCAATAACTACAAAAGGAACTCCTACAGATTAGGAGTTCCTTTTGTTTTAGCAGTAGTGCCTATTAGGGGCGACGCAGATGATCCTGAATCTCTTGAGCTACTCGATCGATATCCTCAGAGATGGTGCTATGCGCACGCTTGCGCTGTTCCGGAGTCATGAACTCAGCATTGTCTACTGCGATATCTAATTGATCCAGCCGGTTTTTGGCATCAAGAATGAAGCCAGAAGGCTGATGATTCTCGCCAAGAGTATGGCGAATGCCTTCAATGCGGGCTTTGAGACCCGCTCCGTGACCCGAGAATCTAGCAAGTTGATCCGCACTGACTCCAAGGCGCCGAGCGCGGACTTCGATGAGCTGTTCGCGTCCCATAGTAATAGCGCGATATCCCAGTGGAAGTAGTAACGGAAGGCTTAGGCGTACAACACCGAACCCGCGACTGACTGAGCTGACGTTAACTCGCCCTTTGCGCAATTGCTCGAGAGCGTTCTCTGCCAGCTTCTGCTCATGCTTGCGCTTGGCTTTAAGGCCCTTCTTTTCCGCTTTAAGGAGGTCTTTCTCTGCTCCCGCCAGTAGTTTCTCGCGTTTATACTCCAATTTGGCCGCCTCTTTGGTCTCTTGGCGTGCTCGGACTTTCGCAGCCTGGACCTCTGCTTTAGTCTTGGCGCGACTCTTGCGGATCGTTTCAAGGATGCCCATGTGTTCGGACCTAACTTCCCGGGAGTGTGACGGTAGCGATGTGCGCATTCAACACTACCTGGGATGGTGGGCTATGCTCACGCCATTGTGAGTGCCTCTGACTATCTGCGCGTTATTGGGCCCGCCGATCTCGTTGGCTGCCGGTATCGGCTGGTTCAGCGTCGCCGTTATCCCAGCGCACCGCGTTCAGATTCTTCTCTTATGCGGCTTGAGCGGATCAAGCTCGCTCGTGAAGTTGTACTCGATTGTCTGCCACAGCGGCCTGCATTGGGGGATGGGCGATCCCAACGTTTTATTCGGATTGACATAGCTCGGGTCTCGCTCGAGGAAGACTCCTTTGCCGCTGAACTGGCCACTCTCGAGGCATTGGCTGCGGAGGCCACCTTGATTACGGGGGCAGTGTTTACTGGCGAGTCCGAAAATACCCCCTGGCGTATTGATGTTGATATCCTTGTCCGTCAGCCAGAAGGGACCTACCTGCCGGTAATAATCAGCAATCACCGCGTGGCTCGTGCTGCGCCGGGTCAATCGACGCCGGTATTGGCGACCGGGCGACTGGGGTTGGGGAAGATTGTCAATGGTGCTTTTCGGTTACGCCATCATGCCGGAGACGGACATCGCTTGGCATTTGCCGCTCGTGCATTGCAAGATCTTGACCTTGATTCCGGGCGGGGAGGTCTCATCGGCCAAGATCGCAGCCGAGCGTTCATCGTAGACACCGATCATTTTCAGGAGCCGTTGACGGTAGCGCTGACCTCAGCGCTGCCAGCCGGCCCACGCCGGGTAAAAGGATGCGCATCCTGTCGATTCTGGCCGGAATGTGAATCGGAGTTAAAGGCCCTCGACGAGATCAGCCTATTTTTGCCTGGCGATCGGGCACGCAGCTTGCGGGAAGCTGGGATTGAAACGGTCTCTGAGCTGGTTGAAGGCAATCGGGGAGAGCTCAGTGCCTTGGCTCGCGCATGGCGAGACGGAGTGCCGCTGTTGCGTCGAGTTGATCAGATCGAGGTTCCCGCTGCTGAAGTTGAGATCGACATTGATATGGAAGCCTACCTCGATCAAGGGGCTTACCTATGGGGCGCCTATGACGGTGAACGATACCGGCCATTCGTCACCTGGGAGTCGATGGATAGTGACGCTGAGGCGGAGAACTTCGCCAGCTTTTGGGCTTGGCTAATGGAACGTCGTGAGCAAGCGCATGCCGAAGGCAAGAGCTTTGCGGTCTATTGCTGGTCAGCCAATGGTGAAAATCATTGGATGAAAATGAGCGCTCGGCGTTTTGGCGGACAGCGCTTTGGCGATCTTCAGGTTCCTCGCCAAGAAGAGATCTCCGAGTTCATTTCTTCCTCGGAATGGATCGATCTCTTCCGGCTAGTGCGTACTCAGTTCGCTGGTCCTGCTGGCCTAGGCTTGAAAATCGTTGCCCCGGTTGCTGGCTATACCTGGGCCGACGGGGATTTTGATGGTGAGGCGTCTGTCAATGCTCGGCGGTTGGCGCGGGGCGTCGATAAGCAGGCTATGGAAATGCGAGCCTTATTGCTGCGCTATAACGAGGATGATTGCCGGGCCACCGCGGCGGTGCGAGATTGGTTGCGCCACGGCGCGCCGGGCACTCCGCGGCTCTAGCTCGAAGACAGGGAAGATCCGCTAGCAGCCGGGGTTTCGGGATCGTTGCTGTCGGCGGCCGTGATCTGCTGGGATGTGGGGTAGCCATGCATCGTTCCCACTGTCCCGTGGGCTGCTGCGCTGGTGCCGGTCATGCAATACTTGCCCATCATTCCGCCGCCAGCGGACATGCCATCTTCATGGGTGGGTACACAGTCAGCATAAGCGAGCGTGTCTATTTGATCCTGGGTGAGCGCGGCGGTCGGATCTTCGGGGATAAATATCAGTGCGTAGGCGTTTCCGGGGTTTTCAGTCCCAGTGGAGTGGCCATAGTGAATGCCCTGGGCCGTCACGCCCGCTTGCGGGGACCACGTGTCTTCGCCAGTGCTATCGAAGGTATCTACGGTGTCATTGAGGAACGTGGCAGCGAAGGTGCCTCCGAGTTCAGTGTCGTACCAGGTCTCGAGCTGGTGATCGAGATCTAGCCACACCATCGAATCATCTGGATAGGCGTCTGCCTCGCCGGTCATGGATTCGCTCAGCTTGCCCTGGAGATTGCTGACCGTGCGAGTGTCGGGGTCGTAATCGAAGCTGCCCACAAAAATTGAGTCTCGAGGGGCGGTATCAGGTTCGGTCCACACCGTAGTGATGTCATAGGTCATGGTGGTGGCCGCCATGGCCGGGGCGATGCTTATGCCGATGGCGGCACAACCTGCGGCTGCCGCACTGAGAACCCTCAGGGAATGTTTCACGTGAAACCTCGTTCAAATCGGGAGGCGCCTTCCGGTGTGGGCGCCTCTCTGCGTTGAGTAGTCGGCGCTTCCACCGAGAGAGTTCCCAATAGCTGCCACCTATGAGATTGTCCCTGGCTGGGAACTATTTGGGGTGGCATTCCGACAGGTCTTTAGTTGTTTAAGTAAAGAACCGACTAAAGAGTTTAAGGAGGAATGCGGGGCTGTGATGAGCAACAAGGCGAGGCGTCGCGCTTCGTTGATTGAGCGCTTGGAGGAAGAGCCTTTTGCGCTGAATTTCTCCGGCCAGGGCTTTGAATGGTTAGGGACTCTCCGCCAGGCAGCTCCAACGGGTGGGGCGATCCGTTCAGATCTTGAGCAATTGCTGGCCAGCGCCCAAGTACTGCTACATCCCGTGATGGATGAGCTCAGCATCCACCGGCTCTGGGGTTTCGACCCGCTGGAATGGGCAGATCGAGCTACGCCGCCGGCTTTCGATTTGGCAGCATCCTCGGTGAGCGTGCCCGGGATCTTCCTGGCTCAGGTCGCTCAGCTGTGGCAACTGCACCATTGGGGCCTAAATACCTCGAAGGCGTGCTCGATTACCGGTCATTCGCAAGGGATTTTCGCGGTGCGGATGCTCGAGCAATGCTCTACTCCTGCCGAAATCCTGGCGATCGCGGAGCTTATCGGCGCGGCCATTGCCCGTGCAGCGCGCCAACACGGTCTGCTCGCTTGTGCTGCCGGGATGCCCATGCGCGTCTTTTCAGGAGTTAGTGCCACAGAAGTCGAAGCGGTCATGACCCAGGTCGCTCCCGAGGCAGTGGTCGGGCTGATCAATGCCCCGAAGGCGGTAGTCGGGGTTGGTCGCCCCGAGGATCTGAATCGAGTCGAGGCATCCTGTCCGGAGGCGAAGATCAGCGCACTGCCGATGCCGATGGCGGCGCATCATCCAGCACTAATAATGGCCGTCGAACAGGTCGTGGCGTGGGCGCAGCACTGCGATATCTGCCCAAAAATGGCGCGAGAGCTATCCCATTATGTCCTCGTACGGCAGGTCAACTGGGTGGAAGAGACCTCAAAGATTGCCCATTCTTCAGCCGCTTATGTACTCGAATTGGGTCCAGGACCTGGGATGGCTGCTGCCACCGCTAAAAACCTGGCCGGCAGTGGAATCACAATAATCAGCGTAGCTACCGAGCGAGGAAGGAAAGAGCTTCTCGACGCCCCCGTGGTCCAACCCGCACCTCCTTCACCAGTTCAGGGAGCCAGGAGCCCTGATCAGGCCTCCGATGCGCAGCTAACGGAAGCGACTGAGGAAAATGAACTCAATGATCTCGATCAGCTTCGAGAAGTAGTTTTAGGAGATGGAGGTGTTCTCAAGGTCGTCGCACGTGGTGTTCTTAGCAGGCTGCGTCAGTTGGAACGGCCTGGTTTGCCAGCAGAAACACCGGCTGGACCGGCGCGAATTCTTCATCAGGAATTTGGCACCGACTGGGCTCGTCGATTGGTTCCAGTGTTTAACGCGGAGAAGGTGCTCAAATTAGAACAGCTCTCTGCTCGGCACGTGCATCTTCCAGCGGCGTGCTCGCGGGAGCGTCGAGTAGTGCTTGTTATTGGCGCCTTAAGCACTTCCCTGTCTAAAAACCTCCTCTGCCACTACCTTTCCCAAGGAGTGGATGTGGTGGCGACGGTGGATTCCGCTCACAAGCAGCTGCCACCTGCAACGCTAGCTGCAGCAGCACAGCTATGGCGCGCCTATGCCTGCGACGGGGCACGACTTTGGTTGGCAGGCATCAACGAAGAATCCTTGCGCGATATCGACGCCTTGGCTCAGTTTCTTCGGCCGTTGAACCCAGCAGAGCTGGTGGTGTTCGCGGGCGTCGATAAGCAGCGTCCCCGAGCGGCAGTGACCGGGACAGAACGGCTCATTGAGCAATTATTGCCTTCGCGGCAGCAACGGTTGCGAGTTAGGTTGGCACCGGAGGAGTCATATAGTCCGGAGATCACGCTTGGTCACCGGCTGATTCGTGGGCGCTGGCCCTGGGATGTGGTCTGGGAGAGAATACCGGGAGAGCTCTCGCGTCCGCCTGCTGTGGCTGTAGATAAGATGCCGGAAACTATCGGGGAACGCCCGCTGCTCGCGGATCCAAGCTCAGCTATCGTGCTCATCGACGCTGCTCAGGGGCAGTTGGGTACTGATCTCTCTCAGGAGAATGTTGGCGAGGTCTCCAGCCTGGAAGCAGCTTTGGGGAGATTGAGCTGGGGAGACGCAAAAGCCCTTTGGGTCAGCGAACATGGCAATCAGTTGCTATTAGCCAGGGGCGAGACCGCACAAGCTCGAGGCTGGCCAGTCCAAGCGGTAGTCGCCGGCGGGCCAGACTCGGATACCGCAGCACACCGGTGCGGGGTGCAGCTTTCCGATATCCACGTCTATGCCCCTTCCCCGAACAATGGTGGAGGCGCCCTAGAACTGCCACTAGAGCAGCCTTTGTGGTTGACCCCGGAGGAGAGCTCAGTTCTCGCCAGAATCGATGGACTGGTGCAATCGCTGGAGCACGGCAGCGTTCCCGACCCACTGGGCAGCGAGCCCCTTCCGCGGCGTTTTAGCGCAGGGATGACTACTCAAGACGGATGGTTCTTCGTAGTGGCTCACTCAGAAGTGTTTTTGCGCACGGCACGCTGTTGAGCCAAAAACCAACCCGCCAATAGTATTAATAGTGTGCTCGTGGCGGTGGCCAACAGCGCCCACGAGAAGGTGGATTCAGCCTGCCCCTCAGCGGAGACGAAATAGGTATTCTCCTGTCCCGCATCATCGGTAAAGGGGACCTCGAAGTCAAAGACCGGGGTGAGATCCAAACCCGGCGAGACAGCTCCTGCCGTGGACAACGACATCGTATCGCCAGGAAGCAGAATGGCATCCTCGAGCTCCGTGGATAGCGACGTCGTGCCGAAAACCCCGCTGCCGTGGAGATGGGCAGAATCATAAAGAGCTAGGGAACCGGTGTTGCGCACCGTCATAGCTAATTCTCCCCGCCCGCGGCTAAAGGGCCACGTACTGACACCACTGATTGTGAGATCCGATTGCTCAACACTGAGCTGCGCATCACGAGGGCCAGGGACCCGAATCAAAAAAGGGAATAGTTCGGAGTCTTGGCCGGAAGAAATCACCACACCGCCGGCGAAATCGCCGGGTGCAGCCTCCTCCGGTACTTGGATGTCGAGATTAAGCACGATGCTGTTATCTACATCGACCACCAGATTCTCTGGCCCAGACAAACTCACCCAGTCGGTAACGGGGATGTCGTCTTCCGCGACCGGGGTATCGTCCTCGGCGATAGCGCCTCCCTCGCTGGTGACCTCAGTGAGCCGAGCCGTCAGCGGAGTTGATTCGCCACTTCCTCGAACCAGGAAGTTCAGTCGGTTGTCTCCACCAGGCAGCACTCGGGCCGAGAGCACCCCAGCGGTGGTTTGCGCCTCGGAAGGCATCAGCACCTGAAAGGACTCGGCAGCGTGCACTGTTGGGGTGCCACACAACACCGTGGTTGTTGCGACGGACAAAGCCAGCATGATGCCCATCGCCCGAGGACGGAAGCGTCCGACCTGGCTATGCGGCATCAGTTGACCTGCCGTTCGCGCCCGGACCAATGGGACTCGCGTAGCTTCCGGCGCAGTATCTTTCCGGAAGGATTGCGCGGGATTTCCGTAGAAAACTCCCACTGGGTGGGCCGTTTGAAGGGGGCAAGATGGTCTTTGAGAAACATCATTAACTCACGAGTCGTCGGCTGTTTGCCGGGCGCTGCGAGCACAAAGGCGCGGACGGCCTCGCCGGAGCGTTCGTCTGGCACACCAATGACTGCCGCATCGTGGACCCCAGGGTGCCGGATAATGGCTCTTTCGATTTCGGCGGGGAAGACGTTTTCCCCACCGACCAGAATCATGTCTTTGAAACGGTCTTGGATGAACACATAGCCCTCATCGTCGATATATCCGGCATCACCAGTGTGGATCCAGCCATCAACGAGCGTTTCGGCGGTGGCTTCCGGGCGATTCCAATACCCCAGCATCCGAGCCGGGGTCTTCAACTGGACCTCCCCGATGCCGTGAGCAGGGAGGATTCGGCCCTCGCGATCAACCACTCGGGCCTCGAACGAAGGATAGGGGTGACCTGCGGCCTTAAGCCGTGGAGAACCCGGGTAGTGCTGGTCGGGGGGCAGGCAACAAGCGGTATTGCCCGTCTCAGTAAGTCCGTAGATCTGGGCGAAACGGGCATCGAATACCCGGATGCACTCCTCCAAAACGGCATCGCTGATGGGGGCGCCGCCGTAGACCACCTGGCGTAGTTTGGTGAACGCCGCTGGGTCCGCGGGAGTGATTTGAGCGATTGAAGCCATCATCGCCGGAACCAAAATGGCGTTGGTAATTCCAAAAACGCGGAAGTGCTCACGAGCCAAATCAGGACGAAACTCAGGTGCGCTAAATACCGTCTGACCAGCGTTGAACACCTGGGTGGCATACCAGAGCCCGCCGATGTGGAAACCGGCAATGCCGACGTAGCAAATATCACCCTCTTCGATGGTGATCCAGTCTTGGTGGGCGGCATAGAGCGCATCGCGGACCGCAAACCAGCTGCGGTGGGCCAAAATAACCCCCTTGGGCAGGCCAGTGGTTCCGGAAGTATAAAGCTGAGCCATTGCGGTGTCTGGCCCTGGGATAAAGTCCAGTTCAAAAGCAGCTGCTCTGGCAGCTTCAGTAAGTTCGGCCGATGTAGCATCTCGCCACTGCGCCCACTGCTGGGGCTCAGAGCTGATCTCCTGGAGGCCGGTTTTGCCAGCCATCAGGTGATCGGGGTCAATGATGACGGTGCCAGCGGTGGAATCGTCGAGGATGTGTTCAACCTCTGGTGGCGTGAGCCGCCAGTCCACGGGAACCAGCACCGCGCCAAGTTTTACGCATGCAAAAAGGCTCTCCCAATAGGAAGGAAGTTCCTTGCCGATATAGGCGATCCGGTCGCCTTCTCCCACCCCGGCGCCAGCGAGTTTTCCGGCAACGAGTGAAGAGTTCTCATCCAACTGCTGATAGGTCAGCGCTGGTCCTGCAGGGGTCATCACTGCGATGTGCTGGGGGCGAGTAGCGCTATGGTGGCGCAGCGAATCGCGGAGGGTGTGGATATCAGCCAGGTGTACCAAGACGGATCTTCTCTCAAGCGTCGGTTCCGCGCGCCGGGGTGGTCGGCAGCGAAAGACTGGACAGGAGTACTGCTGAAGAAGTCGATTTATGTGGCCTGATAGTTCCAATAACCCCAGGAACAGCTCTCACTTTCGGCTAGCTACGCACTTTCGGGGGTAGCTAGCTGAGAGCGCAGCAACGCTAGAGTGTGGCGGTCGGAAAGCACACTCAGGTGGCTGCCCGAAGTCCGGACAGTCGTTGGGGGTTGGTCAATCGCCAACCATAGTTCTTGTTGCGCTTGCCCCTCATCGCTGACCAGCACAGTAGTCCCCGGTGGGACGGATTCGCACTGGATCCGGTTTTGGATCCGGATTTCTTGTTCCCAGAACACCGATTGCTGGGTAGCTACGTCTCGTGGAATAAGCCCGGCGGTGAGAATTCGCCAGTGCGTGAGCAGGCGTTCGCGCAGTGGGGGAAGCGCCGCAGGGGCTTCGCTTCGATAATCAGCGACTGAACCTCCGTCAACGGCTCCCAGGAAGGTATCCAGCAGTAGCACTTGGTTAATTACTCGCCCCTGCTCAGTGAGTTGACGGGCAGCTTCCATCGCGACATGCCCACCGAAGGAATGGCCGATCAACGTCAATGGGCCAGTCGGTTGGATTTCCATCAATTTGGGCACATGTCTGCGAGCCTTGGCAGCTAGCGAGCGGTCTGCTCTGCCCTTGGAATGGAAGCCGTGAGCATGGAACGCCCATACGTCGTAGGAATCGGAGAAATATCTAGCCAGGTCTAAGAAACAAACCGCGGATGCGCCAGCGCCGGCGAAGCAAAAGAGCATCGGTTTGCCGTCGTTGCCGGGTGTGAGATGAGTGCAGGTTTCTAGTCCGCGGTGAAAGTCCTGCCGACCAGTTTCCTCGATGGCCTCGGCAAGTTCAGCCACGGTGGGATCTGTGGCTAGTAGCTGGGCACCGATCTCCCTTCCTAGCCGATTGCGTAGCTCTACTAGCGCGGTCTCAGCTGCCAGGGAGGAGCCTCCGAGGTCACTGAACCGGTCATGTTTACCTACTGGGGAGACGCCGGTTCGGGTAGCCCAGATATCTGCGATGGCCTGCTCCGTGGCAGTTTCGGGGAGCATCAGGTCTGTCATGGGGGTGTCTTCTCGATAGAGGTCTAGTGGCTGATTCGGTGTTAGATGGCTGTGATGAACTAACTGTGATGGACAATAGCCTGAGCCTGTCTGAGCCATGAAAGTGCCGGAATACAAGTGAAACCACGCAAGAAACCGACCCCCATGGAGATCGATTCTTGGTCTCTGGTGGGCGCTAGTGTCATTAACGCGGCACTGGGGCTGGTGTTTTGGCTGGCCTCTGCTCGATTATTCCCGATCGCAGATGTGGGCCGAGCATCGACCATGATTGCCGCGGCGACCGCTTTAGCTAGCGTGTCGTTGCTGGCCAGCGGTGGTTTTTTGGAACGATTCTTACCGGTTATGCGGAGGGTCGGCCAAATTAGAGTTGTGGTGTGGGCGAGTGTCATCTCGGCGTCCCTAGCCGCGATTACCTCGACGGTGTACTCATTGCTGCCTAGCTCAGAAGCGCTGTTTGTTCAGAGCTGGCATCGGCCCGTTTTTGTCACCTCAGTGGTGATTTTAGTGCTATTTTCCCTTTATGATTCGGTGCTCATCGGGCTCCAGCGTGGGCGATGGACGGCAGCGAAAAATGTCACCCACTCTGTTCTGAAATTGTTAGTAGTACTGCTTCTCGCCTGGTGTGGAATGTCATTGTTGGGAGTCGAGATCCTGCTGGCTTGGGTCATCCCGGCAGCCGTGTTGGTGATCGTCGTTCAGCTATTTTTGGTTTTTTCCCGCGCGCGAGTGTTCTCAGGGACGGAGAGCTCAGCAGCAGCCGCTCCGCCGCTTATCGACGCCGCTCGCTACTACCTCATCTCCGTTGGCTGGCTGTTCAGTCAGATTCTTCCGGCGCTATTTCTTCCGCTGCTGGTGGCGAGCATCGCCGGGTTGGAATCGGCCGCCTTCTTCAATATTTCTTGGGTTATTGTCTCCGCATCGATCATGATGATGTCGGCTCTGGGTGGGCCGTTCGTTGCCCGAGCCGCCGACCCGAATTCGGATCTAGCTGCGGCCACCAGATCGATGATCACCATGACGATCGGGGTGAGCGTGGTGCGCTTTTTGGGAGTGGCGGTTGCTGGCCCAGTGGCGCTGTTGTTCTACGGAAGACCCTATTTTGATCAGGGATGGGTGCTGCTGGTGCTCATGGGAGTTGCCCATCTCATTGGTGGTTCCGCTTTCCTCTTCGGCGCATTGTCTCGGGTATATGCGCGTATCGGCTACCCCATGATGGTTCAAGCGATGGCATCGGTGCTGGTAGTGACGCTGGTCTGGTGGCTGCTTCCCACCTACGGCCTGCTCGGGGTCGGTATTGCCTATCTCATCCAAGACCTCCTGATCTTCTTGGTCACCATCATTCCGCTCACCCGGATTCTGCCTCGGGCGCTGAAAGGACAACGCTGATGACGCCGTTGATAACACCGCTGCCTCAGCCCAGAGTCGCCGTGTGGCGAAGCGAGCTACTGCGAGGTTCTGAAACATTCATCCGTGATCAAACTGATGGTCTCCAGCGTTGGGTTCCTCAACTGATCGGGGCAGTGCGAGTAGAGTCCGCGCTGACTCGCCCGACCGACCTAGTCTGCTACTCGGACTCGTGGTGGGATCGGGGGGCATTGGCAGTAGCCGCGGCGACGGGAGTGGCGCCGAGAGTGACTCGTAGCCTGCGCGATAGCGGAGCAGAAGTGATCCATGCGCATTTCCTTAAGGATGCGTGGTTAGTAGCTCGCGGGGCACGAAAATTGGGATTGCCGTTGATTATTACCTGCCACGGTTATGACGTCACCGCACTTCCAGCACGTCCTGGCTGGCGGGGGATTCTTTACCGACGGCGAGGGCGGATGCTCCTCCGGCAAGCACATTCTGTGGTTGCGGTTTCCCAATACATCGCCGATTGTGCGCGTGCGTTGGGGGCGCAGGACCCGAAGGTTTTTTACACCGGTATCCGGTATCGGGAAATTGCTCTTGCTCCGAAAACCAGTGATGTGGTGTTTGTCGGCCGGTTAGTGGATAAAAAGGGTGTTGCGGACCTCCTAGCGGCGGTCGCGCTCGCTGGGGAACACCTCGGAAGGGTAATCAAGGCCGAGATTATCGGTGACGGCCCGCTGCGCGACCAGCTGGAAGCTGCCGCTGGACCTGGGGTGCACTTTCTCGGAGCACTCGATTCGGCGGGAGTGGATGCGGCGCTAGCCCGTGCGCAGGTATTTATGGCACCTTCTAAAATCGCGGAGGACGGCGATGCTGAAGGCTTCGGCCAGGTGTTCTTAGAAGCTGGACTAGCTGGTATTCCAGTGGTCTCCTACCGCAGTGGTGGAGTCTTGGAAGCGGTACTGCATGAGCACACGGGTCTTTTGAATGAACCGGGCGATATCAACGGCTTAGCTCGAGACCTCGTGCGCCTACTTCAGTGCCCGGAGCTAAGAGAAGAACTAGGAAACAATGCTTTTCAGCGTGCTCGAGGTGAGCTGTCGATGGCTAACCGATGCAGCGCCTTAGAGTCCCTTTATGATTCCGCAGCTACCGAAGTGTGCTGACCCGAACCCAATCCACCAGTAGCACCGGCTCTGAGGAAGATACGTTGTCATGGTCGCTTCCGGTAGCCTGAGACTCCACTTGGAGGGCTAACCACATAGGAACATGCGGCACTGCTTCCCCAGTTGCTCTGCCCCACTCCTGCCCGTCGTAGAGCAGCGAAACATGAGATTCGGTCCACTCCACTGCGATGGTGTGGTCGGCGGTGACATCGACGTAGGCATCCATGCTGACCCGTTGCCGAGCCTCGGAGGAATCCCGGTAATGGATGAAGCCCTGGATATGTTGGCGTGTGCCGTCGAAGCTCTCAGCGAAATCGATCTCGGGGGGCCATTGCTCATCTTGTGGCCACAACAAGAGGTGATAGCTGAAAGTGCGACTTGGCAGAGCCCGGAGACGGACCTCCCATTTCCCATAAGTGGATGGATAACGCCAGAGGGAGACCGCCCCAGCCTTGAGCCCGCTATCAGTTAATCCACCAGAAAGGACCAATCGTGCACCTTCGACAGAGACGAAATCCGAATCCCAACGGACGTTGAGATCAGAAGAAGGCTGGCCGGTGTATTTTTCCCACTCTGAAGACAGCTCAGTGCCCGGGAAATTATCAAAGAAAATCTCTTGCCAGTTTTTGGCAGACTCAGCCTCGGCGATGCCATCGACTGGTGGTGAACTACACGAAGAAGCATAGGAAGCAGCCCCTAGCAGGGGAAGGCCACCGACGAAGCGTAGAAGTTTTCGGCGATTGAATGTCATGGCTTCCGCAGATCGAGAAACAAGCGGTAGAGGGCCGGATAGGCCCTGATTGGACTGAGCATCCGAATCAGTAGCGCATGTGCGGCCACCGTCGGATGTCCAGTCTTTGCTGTTGCCAGGATACGACGCACTGTCATTTGCGGGAGGAGTCTTTTGTGAAAATCCATAGTGATTTCTTGAGGCCACTGTTGATGGACTGGAGTGACCGAACAAGGCAGGAGATAAAACCAGACCAGAAAAGCCTCTTGCTGCCGGGCGGTATCTTGGTCCGAGATAAGCGGAGGAAGGATGGAAAGTGCCTGATCAGCGCAGTAGGCGGTGTTATCCACCTGGCGAGTGTCAGTAAAAGAAATGGAACCGGAACGCTGCACGTAGTGATAGCCAGTATCGGGGATCATCAACGTAGAGCGGATAAGGCCGAGGGAAGATAGCAGCAGTAGAAAGTCACTCTGGGAAGAAGTACGTTGATAGTCGCTGTGCTCTTTGAGCACGCTGGTACGAAAAATCTTGTTCCAAAGATAGCCACGGATGGTTCCCTCTAGGACCGCTAGGGCGGTATCCGAGCGGGAAAATAGCACTGGAGCGTCTACCCCCTCCATGGTTCGGCTTGGGCCCTGAACTTCGTGGACAAGAGCGCGGAAACAGATCAGATCGATGGGGCGATCATCTACCATGTCGAGTGCGAGTCGGAGGATCCCCGGTTCCCAGCGGTCATCGCAGTCGAGCATCCACACAAATTCACCTTGTGCGGCCTTAATCCCGGCTTCCCTCGCAGCAGCCACCCCTCCGCGTTTTGGCAGGGTAATAACTCGAGCGTCCTCGCGTGTCGCCACCCAGTCGTCGAGAAGCTCTCGGGAGTTGTCTTGAGAGCAGTCGTCGATGAGGAGGTACTCGAGGTGTGGATAATCGATCGCTGCCAGGTGCTTACATGCTGTGGGAAGGTGTTCCTGGGCATCAGCGACCGGCATGATTACTGTGACTAGGGGCTGGCTCATTGGCGCTACTCCGAATCGCTAAGCAGCGCGATCGCCAGCTCTTCGACTGATCGATCAGTGTCGCTGAGGACGATGACTGCAGAGTCAGTTTCTAGGTCGAGCACCAGCACTGAGCGGAAACCACCGGTGACGCCGGTCTTGGTCAAGATTGTGCGGCCTTGATACTCGGTGAGATTCATCCCTCGATAAACCACATGGGGATAGCCTTCTGGGATCTCCGTGGTGTCGAGGAGATAGTCCGAGAATCGAGCAATATCCATGGCAGAGGACAACGCGCCACCAGCGGGGGCGTATGCACCCAACGGCCACGAAGCGACCGACTGACCGGCCTCGTTGACCCCACGTGGTGGATTGAGCGTCGAGCTAGTGGGCACCGTGGTGGTAGTCATCTGCAGCGGATTAGTCACTCCGTCAGCCAACAAGGTGGCATAAGGAACCTCCGCAGCATCTGCGAGCGCTAGCCCTAAAAGAGCGATTCCAATGTTTGAGTAGTGGAAGCTACCTCGGGTGTTCAGCGGATCCTGACGTGCACGGCTTAGCAACTCCTCAACAGAAGCATCTTGGTGTGCACTTTCGCCCCGCAGCGAGGCCAATAGCGTGGTGGCGTCATCACCATCACCGTCTGGACCACCCCATTCGCTCAGCCCGGATTCATGGTGGGAGAGCTCATCAAGGGTGATTGTCGCTGCGGAAGATCCTTCCAAGTCGAAGATCTCACCAAGCTGGGTATCAGTGTTCACCCTCCCACCCATGACCGCTTGGCCGTAGAGCTCGATGGTCAAGAGTTTGGTCAGTGAACCAACCTCGAAGCGAGTAGAAGCGGTCGCATTCTTATATGCGAACTGCGTATCCTCGCCGTTCATCCGGAGGACCGCCAAGCTACGGATGTCTGAGACCTCGTTATCCGATAAGTCAGTGACCAGTCTATGGTCCCCTCGGATATCAGAATTCACATGCTGGACCGGGCTGCCGGAGACCAATCCCAGAGCATAGGTCACCAGAATTACCAGGGTGACCAGGGGAATCAACAGAATGCGAAGCGCTCTCATGACATGACCCCCAACCGCACAATGATGAAGCAGATAGTAATCAACGCCGGGATGATCAATGCCGCTCCCAATAATGGGCGCGAGGACGCGAGGGTGAGTATGAACCCCTGACCATCGTCACGGTATTCCCGAAGCAGCACGCTAGCGAGATAGGCGACGATCGTGCAGGAGGCAGCCAGGATGAGCCCGGTACCGGACACAAATTCCACGATGCTATCCATGGTGTTCATCAGGGGGTCTCCTCGATTTCTTCCTCCGCAGCTGCGGGAGCTCCAACGCCGGGATCTTCACTCAGCGGTAGTCCACGCGAATTGATTCGCTCCAATGAGATGACGTGCTCAGATTGGTGAATAATGCGGTAATCGCCAGTGGCTTCAAGGCGCTCGGCGATCTCGGCATACCAGTCTTCGGGTGCCTGGTTGACCAAATGTTCGTAGGCCTCCCGAGTGGAGGTCAGGAAGACATAGTCCGGGGACTGAAGCCGCAAGCGAAGGAAAGGATCATCATCGCCGGCAACAGTCGCGGGATGCGATAGCTCACCCACCCGGGCCATTCGCAGAGCGCCTTCTGTCGCCAACGGCCGGGCAGTCGTTCCTTGCGGGGCAATGGTGAGTATTTCTTCTGCTGCAGTGACGATATCGGCAGGAGTTCTTTCGAAGGCGACGTTGACGCCTCGAGCGGTGACTCCAGCCAGCAGTGAGAACATGAGCAAAGCAGCCGTGGCAATAGGAATCAGCATTGTTTGGGCAGCCGGGGAATCATCAGCATGAGGAGCTCTTCGAGTCTGTGCCCAATCCGCGAACCGAATGATCGCCCAGGCAAACAACGGTGCGATGGCCGCACTGGTGTAGAGCAAGACGCGCAACGCAATCTCGCCACCGTAGCTTTGGCCGACGACCAACAAGGCAGGAGCCGTGATGAGAATAGTGGAGAGTGCCTTCATCCGGGAAGAGAGTTTCCACCAGACAAAGAATGCGATCAAGGAGGCAACTCCGGTCCACGCGATTCGGTAAGTCTGCATGATTTGTCGGAGCGGATCACCTTGGACTCGATCGCCGACGCCCGAGCTCAGAGCCTGACTGACCTGGCCAAATCCAGAGATGAGCTCGGAGAGATGACCAGTCCACCAGTCGGTGGCACCGAAGACGAACCAGAGACTGAAAGCTAGCCCCATCCCGATCCATAGCGTGCGGTGGCGAGTTACCCCCAGTACTGAGGCACCGAGCAACACCAAGATCAGAGCTACTGGAGTCAGCTGATGGGAGACCACCATGGCTAGCGCAATGATGAGGATAGCGAGTTCAGCTTTGATGAACATGCCAGCAGTCCAGCCTGTGGGCCGGGCTGGGGTAGTACGCATCATGGTGAGTAATCGACGGTCTATCCGCCACCAAGGCCATGCTTGGCCATGAGTACCTAGCTCTGGGGTGGTGGCGATTTCATGGGCTAAGACCGCAATGATTGAGAGGTAGAACAGCATGGCTACTGATTGCGGCGAAAAGTACTCCTGCTGGCTCCAGTTCACCGAGAGGAAGGCAAATAGACTCAACCAACCGACCCGCTGATCTCCGGTTAAAGACACCCCGATGAGATAAATACTTGGCAGGTAAAGACAAGAAATTAAAGCTGGATAGATCACCAAGAACGGAGCCAAGCTAGGAGCGCCCGACCACGCGGTGGCAGCTGCTGCGGCGCTAAAAAACCCTGCCCAGCTGAACCTGGCGTCCATTGATTGCATGAGGGAACCATCGCGGGAGATAGCGTCGGCGAAGCCCACATGAACATAGCCAGTAGCCATGGTTGCTCCACCATCGGAGACATTGACCAAGACTGTGATCATCACGGCGGTTAGCGCCGCTGACAATGACAGGACGAGCCTATCTTGAGCATCGAGTGAGGATCCCCGGCGTAGAAGCAGGAAACTCACCATGGTCACGATCACGCTAACGGCCAGGTAGAACGGCAGCGGCAAAACTCCGAGGAGTCCGAGAGCACCAGCGGAGTCAAGATCGATGATGCGGGTAGCCCACCACCACAGCGCGAGGGCAATAAGGATGGACAAGATCCGGAAGACAGCGCCGCGCCGGGGAATTCTTGGGGTCTTAAAAGCTGGCCTAGGATGCTTACTGAGCCACCACATACTGCTGGCGCCACCGATGAGAGCGACAATAGTGGCAGTGCTGGGCGGATGCCATAGGCTCATGACGGCTTGTAACAGGCTGGGGATGATCAGCGCGGCCAGTGATAGTACCGGAGAAAGAACCAACCATAAGATCCGGGACTGACCAACCAATAGAGCTGCCAGTCCGGTACCTCCAGCCCATAGAACACAGAGGATCGCTAGTGCTGCTCCGGTGAACCCTCCAGGTGGAAACCACGCGATGATAGGTAGTGCCAGGCACAACAAAAGGGAAACGACTGTCCCAGACCAGATCACGGGGTCAGCTTCTCGGGCGCGTGTTATGTCGTGTGTAGTCATGCCTTTATCGCCTGGTAGGAGTCACGGACAAGAACGGCTAGAAGTAGTGGGAATCCGGTGAGATAGCCCGCTGCTTCAACAGCGATGAGGCTGGCCGGTGGGCGATCATGAACTGGTGAGCGTCCGTGGACACGACGATCAAGAAAGATGCGCACTCCGCGAGGAACCCCGGCCAAGATAGCCAGGCTATGGGTAGGCGAATCTAGCAAGCACCGGCCCAAGCTGGCTGCCATTCCGGTTCCGTAGCCATACATTTGCCGGTGGAGTGCGGCGCTAGTGGCGCGATGCCGGTGCACAACATGCGCTTGAGGTTCATAAACAATGCTGCCACCAGCAAGAATGATCGAGCGAAAAGCGTCGAGGTCTTCTCCGCCACGGGTGGCGCGCCCTGCGCCTAGTTCTTCGGCGAAGCCCCCAATCCGGATGAGTGCTTGCTTGCGGAAAGCCATATTATTCCCAGACCCGAAGCAGCCGGCCGGGTATGGGAAGAGCGCAGGTACCTCTGGGCTATCGAGTCGCCAGACTCGACGTTGCTCACCTTTATCGAAGCCTCCGCTTTGTTCGAACCAAAGCCCGGTGCCGGACTCGGTGGTCAGCCCGGTGGTTCTGCCCGTGACACACCAGGTGTCCTGATCGAAGCTATCCCAGATCCGCCTGCTCCAGTCTTTAGCCACAGTCGCATCATCATCGGTAAAGGCGAGGATCTCGCTGCAGGCAGCGTTGACTCCAACGTTTCGCGCTCGTGAGAGACCTGGTTCGGGGGCATGGACGACCCGGACTCGGGGGTCGTCGAGAAGCAGTGTTGGAGCTAAGAGCTTTTCTACCGTGCCGGTGTGGGTTGAATTGTCCACAATGATCAGTTCCAGCTCAGGTCCTGAGTGGTTGACAAGCACCGAGGAAACGGTATCGGCAAGATAGTTTCCTTTGGCATCTGTGCACACAATTACCGACATCAATGGGCGGTGGCCGGAGGAATCCGTTCCGCTGGAGACACACAATTGCCGCCCGCTTAGAAAACCGAGACCAGTAGCCAAGAGCATCACTAGTCCCACCGGATTGAGCGATGCCACCGTCTGCCAGAGATGTCCGCGTTCAGAGGAAAAGTCGGTATGTGGCAGGCCGGAGAGCGCAGCTTTGGAGCGACCTTCTCCGAAAGCGCGACGCAACAAGTAGCTCAGACGTGTCCGAGAGGGCAATACCGCGTGATCGACGTGGAACCCGCTGATCCGACGGACGATTCCATCTGGGAGATCTCGGCGAAGCCGGAGGAATAGTTCTGTCTCCTCACCACCAGCAGTGCCCTCACCGACTCGTCCCAAGGCAGAGGAAAACTCCTGGCTGCTATCGCGGGTGAGTACTTTTCTGCGCAATGCCATAGCGGCCCCAATGGGGTTACGGATTTCCGCGCCGGGTTTTGGCAACTGTGGGTAATCACACCCCAGGGCCCAATACTGAGCCTTAGGCATCCACCGAGGCTGAGACCTGGGAGTGTGGTTTTCGGTGAGAAAACGTGCTGAGACTAGACCACCGACCCCGATGAGTCGCTTTTCTGAGAAGGCATTCGCCAATGCCCGGTACCACCCAGGACGCAGTACTGCATCATCATCGATGAAGCAGACGATGGGGGAGTCTCCTGTGCTGAGCCCAGTGTTTCGGCTTCCAGAAAGGCCTCGCTCTGAGGCATTTGCTAGTACGGTGACCCGATCGATTTCTCCGTAAAGTTCACCAAGCTCGTCCAAGAGCAGTTCATTGTGGTCCACCACGACAAAGAGCTGACCGAGCGCCAATTCTGCCAAGATCGCGGCAACGCATTCCTCGAGTAGCAGCAGGCGTTGATGAGACTGAGTACAGACGACCACATCGACCGGGGTGTCGTTCTGGGGAGCGCTGGTGATCATGCCGCCGGGATACTTCTGCTACTCGAGAGACTTCTACGTGGCAGTTCTTGGAATGCGGCAGCTCGTTCCCAGACGATAGTGCGCAAGACCCGCCAGCCGTCACTCCATGCATTCAAGTTGGATCGTCCGAATACTCGGTGTAGCTCGAAGCTTGGAACTTCTTGGTATTTGACTTGGGCACGGGCAATGCGACACGACAAGAGCGTCTCAATTTCGAAGCCATCTCCCCAGAGTGATTCTGAATCGTGCAAGGGCGGAGGAAGCTCTAGTAGCGGCAATATCTCAGCACGGAAAGCATTAAACCCATAGCAAAGGTCAGTGAATTGGCTGTTGAAGAGCAAATTGGTCAGGGTGCAAAGACCGGTGTTTCCCAGACCTCGAACCCGAGTCAGATCGGCGCTTCCACCGGCGTGGAGAAAGCGAGATCCTTTGGCAAAATCAGCGCCTTTTTTGAGAGCCTCGATGAAGCGAGGGATTTCAGTGGGATCTGCAGACCCGTCCGCATCAAACATGACCAGATAGCGACCATTGGCAGCATGGCAGCCACACAACATTGCGTTACCTTTGCCACGGCGAGTCTGCGGGATAATCCGAGTGTGAGCACGGGTTTCTTGCGCGACAGTGCGGGTACCTGCTGGATCTTTACCCTCCACCACGATGACTTCGTAGGAAACATCAAGCTCCGGGAGGACTAGTCGTAGGTTTTCAGCTTCTCCGAGGGAAGGAATCACGATGCTCACCTCGGGCGCAGGGGAGTTAATCACTGGTGCCCGAATTCTGAGAGATAGCAGCCTGAACAGCTGGCTCAGGGAGATCGGTGAGTGCTAATAAGACGGTGCCACGAGCTCGTCCGCCAGCCTCATCGTGAAAGGACACCGACGTCGATAACTTGAGGATTCCTCGGTCGAGGCGAGAACGGTCAACCTGATCGATGGTGAATTCACCTTGAAATCTGCGCGCGGAAATCGGTCTAGAATATCTGCTCCAGAATTCCTGAATGAGCACGTTAGGTAGTTGGCGATCCCAGTAGTCTTGCAGGTTCCAACCTGCGAACTCGTCGGTACCTCCATAGTTCACCGCCACCGCAATGGTCGCGTACATCAGCTGGTTGTAACACATGATGAACTCAGCGGCGTTGAAATGGCCAGTGTCATCGATGTAGCAGGATTCGTCGATCCCGAAGCTGCCCCGCGAGGAGATTCCAGCTTCTGAGTGTGTGAACTCCAGTTCCTGCAAGTAGATAGCGTCTTTGGCGCGATAAGGATCTAGACACTGGTTAAGCAGGGCGGAGTCTGCTTGATGGATGATCGTGAAGGTCATGCCAGGGACCCCGCGGCAGCGTCAAAGGGAAGATCATCGGTGACGGTGATCCGGTAGGACGCACTAGCTCCGTTGCCCGAAACATGAAGTGCTCGGTGCGTCAAAACTCGGTTGTCCCAGAGCACGATATCGCCGAGCTCATAGGAGTGGCACAGAATATTGGGATGGGTGAATTCCGGATCAAGTTGGCCGCTCTCTTCTAAGAGGTCATGCAGGAGATTGCGGTGGCTCGAAGTGCCTTCGCCGTCTAGCTGATCAGTGAAACCCTCGCTGAGATAGAGGAATTCTTCTCCAGTGACTGGGTGAGTGACCACGGCATTGTGCACTGCGGGAGGACTGACTTGTTCTACCTCCTTGATGATCTCGCCGAGGGGACGGTAGATATCGGAAGGACGGATCTTGAAGAAGCGTCGGACGCTATGAGATGCCGTTACCTTGCGTGCGGCGGAGCGCAGCTCAGCAGGAAGAGATTGGAAAGCCTGTGCCATATCGATGAAGAAGGTCCCACGATTTCCCTCTGGGAGAACCTGGGGAAAGAAGATGGTGAAAGCGAAGGGCTGCTTTTTGAATTGGTAATCCGAGTGCCAGAATTTTCCGGTCTTGGGAACACCCATCTTCTTGCCCTCGAGCTGGACGGTGGAGGAAACAAAAATCTCCTCATGCTCTGGGTGGTGATACATCGGCTCGTAATAGGGCACGATCGTGCCGGTGCCGTTTCCTAGTGCGACGAACTCGGTGGGGGTCATGGCTGCCTGGTTTTTGAGGACGACCACGCGGTTGGCATAGATAGCCTTTTTCAACTCGGCAAAATCCTCGTTGGTGGCCAGATTGATATCGAAATCAGTGACCTGGACTCCCAGCTGGCCGGGGGCAGGTGCGGTGTAAGTAAAAGACATAATCGTCATCTTCTTTCTGCAAGCTTGATGGTGGTGCGTGTGTTGTTTCAGCAGCGATTTAGGTCTCGAGCAGGGACTGACCCCAGTACTCATCCGGGGCGGTGCCTCGAGGAATGGCAAAGACCGCAGATCCCGTGTGGAATATCCATTCGTTCAGCCGGTCTGCCTCTGCCAGGCGCTGTTGGATCGGGTGGAACTGAGTGAGCGGATCCTGCTGGAAGGACCCGAACACCAAACCAGAGTTTGAAGTGAATCGGTGACCAGGGATCGGCGGGAGATCGTAGTTATAAACGCGTCGTAGAATCTGCTGTTCTGGGTTATCCACCGGAGGATGTGCTCGGGCGACATGGCTCTTGGAATCGATGGCAGGAAGACCATAGGAATCGGTGACGGTGAGATCGACGTCGTCAAACTCTTTTTCTTGTCCCAGGGGAGCACCTTCTGCGATCGTTCGGCCCATGGAGAGCTCGCGGACTCCACGGTCAGCGGCATCCCATCCATCCATATCCATCTCGATGCGACGAACCACGAGCGAGGTGCCACCATTGAGCCAGTTTTCCGAATCCGAGATCCAGACGAGTGAATCCAGCTCTTCTTCCGTTCGCAGATTGACTGTTCCGTCCTTCTGGCCGAAGAGATTCCGAGGAGTCTCGGATTCCGCTAGGACGCCGTCTGCATAAGAGAAACCCTCTTGGACCCACGCTGGTGTGGCGTAGCGCTTCGCAGCTTTGATCATCCATCTTGAGGCGTAGGAGACCGCTACCGGATCATCAGCAGCGATTTGCAGACAGATATCGCCTTCTGACCATTCGGGGAGAAGCTCATCGGTGGGGTATTCCGGCAGCTTATCCAGCCATACGGGAGCATGATCTTCCAAGCCTGCCTTCACCAAGAAGCCTCGGCCATAGCCGATCGTCGCGGTCAGGTTGGCAGGGCGAGTGACCATCTCCTCATCCAGGCTGCCCAAAGGGATCTCTCCTTGAGTCAATTTGCGGGCATCATCGGTCCACAGTTTCATCAACCGAATGACGCCGTCTCGGTCCGCATCTTCCGCCAGATTGAAGGCAATGAGCCATTGGTGGGCCTGGTGCTTGGTGTGGATACCTGCCTGGTGAGGCTGATCGAAGGCAATCGTTTCGGTAGCTAACTCGATGCCTGATTGAGCTGCCTCGGAGGAAGCATCACTAGTCTCAGGTTTCGCACAAGCAGAGAGCGCTCCGGCGGTGGCTACGGTGGAAAAGAGTCCGGCACCTGCGAAGAATTTTCGTCGGGAGAATTGTTGAGTCATCTCTCCATCACCCGAGGTCGGAGTAGTCTTCGTTCCCAGCAGCTTGTTCGCGCACGGGGAGGGAGAACTCCACAGTGGAGCCTTCTGACAGAGTGAGGACCAGATCCAAGTCGCCGCCGGCCGGAATCTCTTCGTAGATTTCCATGACCATCAGGTGATCTCCACCTGGTTCGAGCGTTTTGTACGCTCCGGCTGCGATCTCGAAGCCGCCGTCTTTCTCGCTCATCACGCCGTCGATGGTCTGGTGTAGTTCGTAGTGAGTCTCATCCGGGAGGTTGGTGACAGTAAACGATGCGATGTTGATGTCCTGGTCGCCGTCGTTGACCAACTCGCCGAAGCAGGCTGTCATAGTCTCCATCGAATTGAACTCAGCATCGGCGGGAGACTTAGCTTTTGCCCGGCAGTAGCCATTTTCCATGCTCAGTGCGATTTCCCCTGAGCTAGCAACCTCGGAGGTTGCGGCAGCGCTATCTGCGGAGTCGCTGGAACATCCAGCGAGCAGAAGCGCAGGCAGTGATGCAACTGCGATGGCGATATAGGACATGGACTTCATTCGAGAGCTCCTCAGACAGGGATAAAACGATGAGACGAGACTGCTTTTGTTCTCAAAGTGAGTAGTCGGAGTTGCCAATGATTTAGTTCCCAGTCCTTTCCCGTGCAATCTGCAGGGGCCTCCTAGACGGTTCGCTATCGATGCCGTAAATGCGGACATGGATCATGCTCGGCCCCGCGCACTGAGACGACGGGTGGCTAAGACTTTTCCGGAGGGAATAAAACCGCTTCACCTGTGGTTTATTGCCTGAGACTTGGGCCAATTTCCATCACTGCTGAAAAAGAGTCAGGTGGCTGGGGATACCAGTCGCATCCAATCCTGCAGGGAGGTCTTGCTGGCTGAAGACGGCTAGAGAAGACTAAAGAAAGCAGGGGGAGCTGTGGGGGTAATATACTTAGAAAGTAATCAATTGCCTTGGTGGGCAGGTCCCCCTAGTGTCGTGGGTCTAAGCGGGGACTTTTTGTGTGTTGTGTTCACTGCGCTCGCTGCGTCTCAGCGCCCAGGCGACAGTGACAAGCGGCACCAGGATCCCAGCCAATGCGATAACAAACCCAGTCCAAGAGGTGCGCGCGAAGATGAACCCAGCAGCAGCGCCCAATAATGAGGATCCCACGTAGTAGCAGAATAGATACATGCTTGAGGCCTCTGCCCGGTGGGTAGTGGCGACCAGCCCAATCCAGCTTGAGGCGACTGAGTGCATGGCAAAGAAGGAAGCGGTAAATGCCAAGAGCCCGGCCAGTGCCAGCGGTAGCCATCCGCTGACGGTAGCCAAAGCGCCCAGCAACAATAGAACGGTACAGGTCAGCAGAGTATTGCCTCGGCCATGGCGGCTGGCGATGGCTCCGGCGCGGGCAGCGCTCCACGTTCCAGAGAGGTACATGACAAATACCACTCCGACTAGCGCTGGAGAGAGGCCAAAATGCTCGACCATTCGGAATCCAAAGAAGTTATACATGGATACGAAAACCCCCATGCCGAGGAATGCAGTGGCAAAGAGCGCCGCCAGCTGAGGATTGCGCCAGTGGCCAACCATGGCTGCTACTTCAGAACGGAGTCGGAGCTTTTTGGGTGTGAATCTTCGCTGTTTGGGCAGGAGCGTGGCCATCGCCATAGCCGCGAGAAAAGCTGCGCCAGAGCTGACAAACAGTGCCGCACGCCAATCCACAATCTCTAGCAGGCCTGCGGGAATGAGCCGTCCAGTTAGTCCACCGAAGGAGGTACCGGCGACGTAGATACCCATTGCTCGAGCAAGGTCGGCTGGGTTGAGCTCTTCCGAGAGCCATGTCATGGCAACCGCTGGCACCCCGGCGATGACCATTCCCTGTAGTGCGCGCAGCAGGATCAGGGTGGTGACATCTGGTGCTAGGGGGAGCAGCATTCCGAGGGCGGTAGCGGCGATGGCAGAGATGACGAGGATCCGGCCACGTCCAAAGCGTTCGGACAAGATAGACGCCGGAACGATGCAGATCGCGAGCATGCCGGTGGCCGCAGATACCGTTAGCGCAGCTTGAGTTGGGGTGATGCTGAGGTCGTCGACGAGAGTGGGTAGGAGCGCCTGAGTGGCGTAGAGGGCGTTGAAAGTAGCCAGGCCTGCGGCAAGCATGGCTAGCACTGCGCGTCGATAGTCGCGTTCGCCGTGGCGCAGGCCCTCACGCTGATTTTCCATAGGCCTATCGTCACCTACCGGGGCTAATGAGTAAAATGACGAAAATGACGCTTATCGATACGATTAGTGCATGAGTGACATTAGTGCGACGGATTTGCAGGGATTTATTGCGGTGGCTGAATCAGGTCATCTCACTGATACTGCCGCAATTCTCGGGATTCCCCAGCCAACTCTTACTCGGCGCATTCGTCGAGTGGAGAGCTCCATGAAAGCTAATCTTTTCGATCGTGGCAGCCGACGGATGGTGCTTAACTCGCGAGGTCGAGCTTTCTTGCCGCACGCACGTGCGATGCTCGCTGAATTGGCCGAAGGCAGTTCCAAAATCGCCCGACTCATGGACCCAGAACGTGGAACCATCCGGCTTGATTTTATGCACTCCTTGGGCACTTGGATGGTGCCGGATATCCTCCGGGACTATCGGAGTTTGTATCCAGCCGTGGATATCCGACTCCATCAAGGAGCAGCGCGTGAGCTCGTGGATCGAATTCGTGTCGACGCCACCGATGTCGCCCTCGTCGGGCCCCGGCCGCCTGAAGCGGGTGAAGAACTAGGTTGGCACCAGCTTCGCCTGCAACGGCTGGCGCTCGCACTGCCCGAGGACCATCCGCTAGCGAGGGAAGGCGCCACCCCGGTCGATATCCGTCAGGTCAAAGACGAGAACTTTGTTGGGATGCTGCCAGGTTATGGCACCCGTCTCTTGCTCGATCGCATTAGCGCTGGCTTCGGGTTCTCCCCGAGACTGGTGTTTGAATCCATGGAGCTCACGACGGTCGCAGGGCTGGTCTCAGCGGGCTTGGGAGTAGCCCTGCTGCCGTTGGACGACCCATATCTTGCCCCGACCGGGATTGTTCTTCGGCCACTTGATCCTCCCGAGCACCGGGAATTGGGGCTGGTGTGGCGCGCTGATGCTGAATCCGCACCCCCGATTGATCAGTTTCGGGAGTTTGTCATCGGGGGAGTGTGATCTCCGTGCTCTTTTGTGGGGTATTGCTTTGAAATAAGGCGGTGTGAATCGACCTGAATCGACCTGAATCGACTACGTCGCCGCTCTCGGGCTGAGAGCGGCGACGTATTATTTGTTAGGTTGAGTTACTTTGCAGCGGCGTAGCGCTGAGCAACATCTTCCCAGTTGAAGACGTTCCAAGCGGCCTTGACGTAGTCCGGCTTAACGTTCTTGTACTGGAGGTAGAAGGCGTGCTCCCACATATCCAGCATCAGCAGCGGGGTCATGTTGATAGAAATGTTTCCCTGCTGGTCAGTCAGCTGCTCGATGATCAGGCGGCCACTGATGTGATCCCAGCCCAACACTGCCCAGCCGGAACCCTGCAGGCCCAAAGCCGCACCGGTGAAATGTGCCTTGAACTTCTCGAAGGAACCGAAATCACGGACGATGGCCTCGGCCAGCTCGCCGGTAGGCTCGCCGCCACCATTGGGGGAGAGGTTCTTCCAGAAGATGGAGTGGTTGGTGTGGCCACCCAAGTTGAATGCCAGGTTCTTAGACAGTGCTCGGATCTTGTCCGGGTTGGCATCGCCGTTGCGCTCAGCCTCGAGTGCTTCGAGTGCGGCATTGGCGCCGCCGACGTAAGTGGCATGGTGCTTGGAATGGTGCAGCTCCATGATCTCAGCCGAAATATGCGGTTCGAGAGCGTCGTAAGCGTAATCGAGCTCGGGGAGTTCGTAGACAGCCATGTTCTCGTGAATCCTTTCGTCGGGGTGGCGCCATATCAACTAGCGCCTTGTCCCCCATGATAGGCAGATCTGCGGATTTGGCAACGAAACTGTTCCCGAAATAGATTTTTGAGACCAGCTATCGGGCCTTTTGCGTTGCTTTCTCGGATCTTCAGCATCTTTGAACACTGCCCTGGTAGTCGGCTGATAGGTCTGAACCGAGCCAGCAACATGGACTATTTGAGGCGTGGTCATGTCGATTGCTCAACACAACCATTTTGTTTGGCGCGTAAAGTAGTGGACATGTCATGGATGTTTGCGCGTACCCCTGAATTGGTCCCTACCGATAAAGCTCTTCCCGGTCGAGCCACCCCAGTGCTGAGTAATCCGCGTGCTCACGCTGTGCTGGGTACTCCGATCGCTGGACCCTGGAAAGAAGGCCAGCGTTCTGTGCTCGTAGGTATTGGCTGCTTCTGGGGAGCCGAGAAGATGTACTGGAAAATGCAGGGAGTGGAATCAACGTCTGTCGGTTACGCAGGAGGTGTCACTCTTAATCCCACCTATCGTGAGGTGTGTTCAGGAAAGACTAACCACGTCGAGGTCGTTGAGGTTGTCTACAACCCAGAGCTAATCTCCCTGCGCGAGATTGTGGTCGCTGCGCTTGAAGGGCATGACCCCACGCAGAGCATGCGCCAAGGAAATGACGTGGGAACTCAGTATCGTTCAGCGTTTTATACCGTTGGCGATGATGCAAAAGCAGAGAGCCAACAGATTCAAGACATCGTCGATGCCTATGCGCAGCAGCTCAAAGAGCATGGCTTCGGTGCTGCAACCACCGAGGTAAAAGCTCTCTCAGATACTGCATCAGGCGAGTACTACCTTGCTGAAGATGAGCATCAGCAGTATCTGCACAAGGTTCCGCATGGCTACTGCCCGATTCACTCCACCGGGGTTGCTTGTCATCTGCCGGATGAGCAGTGACTAGGCAGTGATCAGATGAGCTAGGTGGGTGCGGTACCAGCCCTACCCGTAGCTAAGTCGGTGGAGGCCGGGCAGCGCTCAAACACTTAATCCCAGCTGAGCTGTGTGAGGTTCGTGATCACTGGTTCGGTGGCCGGGGCTTGAGGATCGCGAGGGATACCTGCTCGGAGGAGATAGTGGGCAGTCATGCCTGCTTTTCTTGCCCCGAGGACATCATTAGGCCAAGAATCGCCGACCATCACTGCTTCTGCAGCTCTGACTCCTAGGCGTTCTAAGGCTCGTTGGTAGGCCTCAGGTCGAGGTTTTGGCGCGCCGAGTTCGACGGTCGGCAAAAGCACAACTCCATCGAGCAATAGGCCGGTGCAATCGAGCTTTCTCAGCTGCATAGCTTCCGCACCGTTAGTAAGCACCCCTACTTGAAGCCCAGCCTCGAGCGCCGCCGTGAGCGAATCATGCGCATCGTCGAAAGCTCGCCAATTGTTTCGATAAGCCGTTAGATAATGTTCGTAGAGCGATAGTGCCTCATCATCGCTGAGCTCAGATCGGCCAAGAAACTCTCGACATCGTTCGATGCGTTGTCCTAGATGGCTGACTTCGCCGCGCTCGTAGCGGCCAAACCAGCGCTTTTCGATGTCCTGCCATCGGGGCCATTGCCCTTCTGGCAGACCTAACTCGGCGCACCAGGATTCCACTCCAGCTTGAGCAGCGGCGTCATGGTCGACCAACGTGCCATCAAGGTCGTAGATCAGGGCGCGGGTAGTAGCTGGAGAATGCATGCTGCCAGTCTAGGAAAATCTGATAGATGGCCGTGGAGTAAAGATGATGTGAAATCTGTGTCCTCGGGTGGCGGCTGCTGCGAGGCAATGGTGACAATGCCCCTGTGAGTCAATTGGGCAAGGGCAAGATGACACGGCGGAGCTTGTTTCGAGGAACTCTTATCGCAGGTGCCGTCACAGTTGCTCCTGCCTATCTGAACAGGGGTTATGCCTCGGATACTGCTAGCTTGGGAAGCGCCAGTGTTAGTGAGAACTATGGGCTCAGTCCCTACACTCAAACTGAACACCAGCCGTTTATGCATGGAGTGGCCTCCGGAGATCCACTACCGAATTCGGTCATCCTCTGGACCCGGGTTACTCCTACTGTTGAATCGGTCCCTGGATCTGGTCAAGGCCCGGATGTTCGGGTTGGTTGGGAGATATCGGCAACTCCAGACTTCGCCCGTATCGTGCGTTCTGGGACTGCCATCGCCACTGCGGTCAACGACCATGCCGTTCACGTTGACCCCTTCGAATTGGCTCCCGATACCGTATATTTTTATCGATTCAGACTGCTCGACGGAGACCAATCGGGGAGAGTTTCTCGCATTGGGCGTACTCGGACAACGCCGCTCGATGATGCAAATTCTGCGCAATTGCGGCTGGCGGTGTGCTCATGCGCAAATTTTGAGGCAGGCTACTTTGGCGCATATTCCGATATTGCGCGCCGGGCGTATGCAGAAGAGATTGATGTGGTCGTGCACATGGGTGATTACATCTACGAATATGCTTCCGGCGACTACGCCGGAAAATACGGGGTGGTTCGTCCACATGTGCCCACCTGGGAGCTGCGTGTTCTCTCGGATTACCGTTCTCGTTATGGCCATTACCGTCGGGATGTAGAGCTGCAGGAGGCACATGCTGCTGCACCCTGGGTGGTGACATGGGATGACCATGAGATTGCCAATGACGCTTGGTCAGGTGGCGCGAGTGACCACACTGACAAGCAGGGCGATTGGTATTCCAGACGTGATGCTGCAATGCAGGCTTATCTTGAGTGGCTGCCAGTTCGCGGAGGATCTCCCTCCCGAGGTGGGCGGATCTATCGCACTCTACGCTTCGGGCGTCTGGCGGAACTGAATATGCTCGACCTTCGCTCCTACCGCAGCGCCCCAGGGGTATTTCGCCCCATCGGGCAGGAGTCTCAGGACCATACGATCATGGGCCAGGAACAGTTTGAGTGGCTATCTGCCAGACTTTCGAACACCTCAGCGCGGTGGAATCTCATCGGAACCTCGGTGATGATGTCTCCTTTAAACCTGCTAGATATTGGCCGCGTGGTGCACCAACCCTTGCTGGAAATGGTGGGGTTTGAAGACACCGAAACTCCAGTCAACTCTGACCAATGGGATGGATACGTAGCTGATCGTGAGCGATTGCTTGCGCAGCTGGGCCGTGAACATGCTCATGGCCGTACGGTGTTTCTCACCGGAGATATCCATTCCGAGTGGGCCAACCATATCGTCCATGAAGATCGAGTCATCGCTGCCGAGCTGGTGTGCTCATCGGTGTCCGCCCCGAATGTCGATGACGTTCTCACGCTGCCAGCGAATAATCCTGCCTCTACTTCGGCAGAAGCGCACATTCTTAGACATAACTCGCATATTTCCCACGTGGATCTCGATGCGCATGGCTATGCCACCTTGACCATTACAGAGGATGGGGCCGAGATGTCTTGGCAACGTTGCACTGATGTCACCGTCGCAGGTAGCGGTGTTCAGGCTGGCCCCACTCGTCGTTACGACGGCGCACGCATTAGCGTCTGACCGAATCTGATCGGATGAATTCCTCGGCGCGAACCGCGATATCCGGGGTGAGGCGTACCGCGCCATGGCCAGCGATGATTTCGTCCCAGTAGTACAGCATTTCTTCGTGATAGTTGTGCCCATGACCGCCAGGGGTACTTAGCGAGGTCAGCTGATCCAGTCCGACCTGCCAGGCAGTGATAAATGGTACCCACCTCATGCCCGGAACCACATCCAGGTGTTGTCCACTAGGTGCGGAAACTCCTCGAGCACCTGGCTCTACAAGCCATCTCGGACGCCGCCAGAACAGCTGTGAGCTCCACCAAACGATGGGATCAGAAGCATGTTGGGCAACCACCATCCGTGGATGAGACCAATCATGTCGATAGTCCATGTCACTGAAATCATGGTGAAGGTGATCTGGGTGGGCGACGAAGCGAACGTGGCGTCCACCATCGACAATCGGAAGCCGTTCTGGGGAGCCGGGATCGCGGCGCCTAGAAAGCTCACGTATTAGTTGAGTGAAACGGGGTGACCCAGAAAGCAGTGCTCCGTCGGTGTGTGACAGCAGATCGTCGAGATCCTCGAAGGCGGTGGCGATGCCATATCCGCCCAAGGATTCGCCTGCCACGTAGAACCGTGGCCGTTCCGTAGGATCCATGCTTCGGAGTCGGTCCAAAATTGCCCCAATGAGAAGGCGAGAAGCTCGCACTGGAGTGTCGCGATCAACCAAGTAGGCTACCGCCGAGGGGAGATAGGAATACTGCATGGCTACGGTGGCGCAGTCGCCACCGGTGAGGAACTCCACCGAACACACCGACCAGTCGGTGATCCAGCCGGAGCCTGCGGAGGTTTGGACCACGATGGTGCCTCTTTCGAAAGCTCCAGTGCGATCCATTTCAGCAAGGACGCAGCGTGCTGCCTCTTCCAATTTTCGGTCAGGTTGTAGACCAATAAAGATTCGGATGGGCTCCCGTGGTTCGGTGGGTTCCATCCCAGTGATCCTGGCGATGTCCCGAGCTCGAGGGCCCAGTGCCAATACTGCTCGGCCCTGGGCGCCGACGCTAGACCACTGTTCGAACGACCATGGGCTACCAGAGCGCTCCGGCTCCCACGGCATTGCTGTTCCGGGAAAGACCGATTGGTTGAGTGCCTCGGCATTGCGAGAAAAGTTGGCGAATGCCCGGCGGATAAACATCCGGTCGCTGAGCGCGGCAGTCACAATGCCGACTGATATCGCCGCGATCGGCCAACTCAGCCACAGTGGCATGAACTTCGATAGTCGTCGTCCCAGTTGATCCACGCTCTGCTGTGCCGCTTCGCCGATCAATAGGAGAGCGCCATACCCAGCGGTGCCCACGACGCCTCCCACCAGTAGATGCCACGGGCTACGGCGAATGCGAAACTCCACCAGCCGGGCCTGCTGTTGCTGACGTCGCAGGCTCAGTCCGACCGCAACTGTAGTCACGGTGGCCAAAGCTGCGCGGCTTAACTGAAGGTAGCGCGCGGAGGTCGGCAAATATGGAACTCGTTTGATGCGAGCTTGCCCTTTAGCGAACGTCCAAGCCAGGCTGGTGGCCGTGATATGCCCCACTCCCTGACAAATGGCCACATTAGCGGCGGTGATCCACCATGGTCTTGGCAATAGCGAAAGCGAGATCGCCCACCACGTGGCTACCTCCGCGCCAAGCAACCCCGCGAACAGACGTTTCGGCAGCCTGCGTCGCTTGGCCATCCGCACACCGGGAGTCAGATCGGCTGCTATATCAAGGGCGAATGCGGTGCCTCTTAGCGCGCCAGTGGCAGCCCTGAGGGCGAGCCGAGTCGAGGGCCTCATGACTATGAGTCTGGCAGAGGTTATCGGACAGCGCAGTTCAGTCTGCGAGGGGCCACCTTTTAGGGTCATAATAGGGAGGAACGGATTAATCAATCCGGACTCTCGTTCTAACCCCATCCAGGGAGGATTTTCCCCATGCGGAAGACAGTCGGAAACAAAGTAGTACTAATCGGCGCCGGTGATGTCGGAGTTGCCTATGCCTATGCATTGGTCAACCAAGGGACAGTCGACCATCTTGCAATCATTGACATCGATGCCAAGAAGCTGCGCGGAAATGTCATGGACCTCAACCATGGCGTGGTGTGGGGCGGCTCCCGCACCCGGATCACCGAAGGTACCTACGCCGACTGTGAAGATGCCGCCATCGTGGTTATCTGCGCTGGTGCTGCCCAAAAGCCGGGCGAAACCCGTCTCCAGTTGGTAGATAAAAACATGAAGATCATGAACCATATCGTCGATGAGGTCATGGCAAATGACTTCGACGGTATTTTTGTGGTCGCTAGCAACCCGGTCGACCTGCTTACTTATGGTGTCTGGAAATTCTCTGGTCTGGATTCCAGCAAGGTCATCGGATCCGGCACTGTCCTGGATTCGGCGCGCTACCGTTTTATGCTCGGAGAGCTTACGCACACCTCTCCGATGTCGATCCACGCCTACATCATCGGCGAGCATGGGGATACCGAACTTCCAGTGGTTTCTACTGCGACGGTTGCCGGCGTTCCGCTGAGCGCACAGGCCGATCTAGAAGGAGATTTCGCCGAGCGTATCGAGAAAATCTTCGAAGAGACTCGCGATGCCGCCTATGAAATCATCGACGCCAAGGGATCTACTTCCTATGGCATCGGCATGGGATTGGCCCGAATCACTAAAGCCATCATCAAAAACCAGGATGTCGCCTTGCCGGTCTCTGCCTACTTGGAAGGCCAGTACGGTGAGGAAGATATCTACATCGGAACTCCCGCCATTATCAACCGAGGCGGTGTCAGCCGAGTCGTTCAGCTCCAGCTCAATGATCATGAAAAGGAGCGCTTCGAGCACTCTGCCAGCACCTTGCGCGATATCCAGGTGAAGTTCTTCCCCGCGGAATCCGCTGCAGAATAGTATCCGCTTTCTTCCGAGGTGCCGTAAGTAGTGAATGCAGGCACAATGAGCTCAGCAGAAGCTACTTAAAGCCTAGGAAAAGAGGACGGCACGTGGATGCCAGGTTGCAAACACTGATCAACGATGTAGATGCGCTGATCAGAACTCTTCTAGATGAGGAACGCCGCCAGGCTCCCGCCATCTCTAAAGTGGCACCTAGCCACCGAGATGGCGCCGTGAATCTCATTCATTATGCGGAGCTGCGCCAGCATGACATCCGGGCTCTTCAAGCTGAGCTTTCGGCCCTAGGCGCCACCCGTCTCACCACCACAGAACCAGCCGTGTTGACGCGGCTTAAAGCTGCGCGCAACGTGCTATCGGCTTTTGCGGGTGAAGAATTGGTGTATTCAAGTTCCGAGGTCAGTGACGGTTTTGCTGTTTCTGATGACATTCTCGAAGAACATGCCACTGCCTTGTTTGGGGACTCCCCAGAAGAGACGCACTCTCGCATCATGGTTACCCTGCCGGGAGAAGCTGGTCATGACCTAGATTTGGTCCGAGGGTTCGCTCAAGCTGGCATGGAACTGGCCAGGATCAACTGTGCCCACGATGGGCCAGAGGTCTGGGAGCGGATGATTGAGCATGTGCACACCGCTGCCGCCGAGGTTGGCCGAGAGATCAAAATCGGTATGGATTTGGCTGGTCCCAAGGTACGCACAGGTGCGATTGCACCGGGCGCAGCCGTTGGTCGTGCTCGAGTCACTCGCACGGAAACTGGGCAGGTTCTCACTCCTGCGAAATTATGGCTGACTCCGGTTGGATATCCGGCATTAGCCGCTCCAGACTTGCCCGGCCGACCTTGCTTGGCTGTACAAGTCGACGGCGATTGGTTGAGCAGGCTGGCCCCAGGCTCTGAGATTTCACTCTTAGACAATCGAGATTCCCGGCGACACTTTAACGTCACGCAGATAGAACCGGGGCAACCAGAGTCCACCGTTCCAGCCGCTGTACTTGCGGAGGGCCAGCGAAATGCCTATATCGCGAACTCCACCCTGCTAGAACACGATTGGGAAAAGACTCGCGTCAGCGGAATTGAGCCCACTGAGCGAAAGCTGCGCTTGGCTCCTGGTGACCATCTGATTCTCTGCGATGAACAGGTCTCAGCAGATCCCACCCCAGGCACGACTCCACGGATCAGTTGCACTCTCCCAGAAGCAGTGGCCGCGATAGAGGTCGGACAGCGTGTGCAATTTGATGATGGAGCGATCGCTGCACTGGCCATCGGTAAACAGTCCACCGATGACGGATACGTGGAGATTGAACTAGAGGTTATTCACGCAGCTCCCGGTGGTACGAACTTGGCGGCCTACAAGGGCATTAACCTGCCGGAGACCACGTTGCCACTGCCGAGTCTGACGGAAGAGGACATTGCAGCGCTGAACTTCGTGGTCCGAAACGCGGATATTGCTCATGTGTCCTTCATCCGTGACTCTGGCGATGTTGAGTTCCTCCTAAGCACCTTGGCAGATATTGCAGAGACTGCGGAGACGGAAGAAATCGCGGAACGGGCTCGAAACCTAGGGGTGGTTCTCAAGATCGAGACGATTCCCGCTTTTGAAAACCTCCCGCAGGTCCTGTTAGAAGGCATGCGCCATCCCAATCTCGGCATCATGATCGCTCGCGGTGATCTGGCCGTAGAGCTCGGCTTTGATCGGATGGCGGAGGTGCCTCGGCTGATCTCTCAGATGGCTGAGGCCGCCCATGTACCCACGGTGATGGCTACTCAGGTACTAGAGAACATGGCTAAGGCTGGGCTTCCCTCCCGTGCCGAAATTACCGATGCTGCTTATGCATTGCGCAGCGAAGTCGTCATGCTCAATAAGGGTCCCCACATCACCGATGCGATTAACATTTTGCATCGGATGTCGACCAAGTTGGGTCGTTCTCAGCGGAAGAACCGGCAGCTTCTGCGACGTATCCGCAGCTGGGGTGTCGAACAGCAGCCTGCAGAATGAATATCATCGCCCACCGTGGCTATTCTGCACGCTACCCAGAGCTGACCCCGATCGCTTTCGAGAAAGCTCTGGCTCTGCCGATCCACGGCATCGAATGCGATATTCGGCTTACTCTCGATGGCGAGGTGGTGGTGGTCCATGATCCGATCATTGACCGTGTCGCCAACGGTCGTGGGCGAGTCTCAGCGATGACTCTGGCGCAGCTGCGCAAGTACAACTTCGGCACGCCGGATAATCCGCAGACGATTCTCACTCTCCGTGAGCTATTGGCAATGGTGACTGCGCAGAATGACAAACATATCTATATCGAGACCAAGCATCCGATGCGCTACGGACGGATGCTTGAAGAACAACTCGTGCGGGTTTTGCAGTACCAAGATCTTATCGACGATCCTCGTATCCATGTCATCTCCTTCTCTCCTGCCGCGATAATGAGAATGAGAACTCTTGCCCCCGGTATCGATCGGATTCACCTCCGGCGCAAAATCGAAAGATGGCTCAATCCAGTAGATACCCACCCGGGCGAGCCCACGGGCTTAGGGCTATCAGTAATGCGGGCACGTCGGCACCCCGAGCTGGTATCCAGTCATAATCTCCCTACCTACATGTGGACGGTCAACACGCCCAATGACATGCAGTGGGCGCGCGAGGCGGGAGTAAAAATGATGGCCACAGATGATCCTGAATTGGCGCTGGAGACACTAGAGGAACTGAACTCTTAGGTAGCCAGGTACCTTTGAGATCATGGCCAAGAAGAACAAGAAAAATGAGAACCTGCCCGAGGGCATGAGTCGTCGCCAAGCTAAGCTTGCCGCCCGCGCCGCTGAACGTGCCGCATTAGAACGCGAGCCTCGCCCTTATGGTGGGCTGTCCGCTGAGGCAGATCTCATCGCCTTGCAGGAATTCGTTCCCTCCGCAGTGGCCAAGATCGAGGTCAAGGGCATCGATCGTGACGTTTATATTGTCACCGTTTTGCCGGGTGGCGGGGCAGCCCTCGTCCGAGAAGACAACCTCGGGGGAGCGGCCTTTGTTGCGCTTCAGTTGCAGATCCGAAGCCAGAATCCGGGCCGCGATCTGGCCTATGCACTCAATTGGGTGGCTAATGCCCAACCCGGTCAGACTCTGGAATCGGCTTCTGCCGATGGCACCGAGCCAAAGCTTACCGAGCTCATCGCTGCGGATGCTGCCTTGGAGATCACCGAGCACCAAGATTTCAATTGGTGGATCCCAGAAGGCTCGAACCTGGACGCTATGACGCACCAGGCGATCCAGAACGCCAACGAGTCGGTTGTGGAATCCCACCGCATCGAGGCGGAAGTTCCTGGCGCTCTGTGGTGGGTCAACCCTGGTGGAAAAGCGCATATCCGGTGGATTCGCACTGATAACGAGGACGCTTTGCTGACCGCGCTAGCCCGCATCGCTGCTCGTGGAGATCTGAACCTTGGGGAAAATACTCGCTTTGCCGGAGTGTTCCGTACTCACGGCCTACTCGTGCCAGTATTCGATCTGGACCCAGAGGTTGCCTACGACTCCTATGGAGATGAGATAGTCCGACTCTCTTCGGCATTGGAGATCGAACTATCCAATGATCAACAGCTCACTGCTGATGAGCGTCGTCAGCTACAGAACATCAAGTCACGTCAGGTCACCATTCGCTGATCGTGTGATAGCGAAAGACCTCCGGCAAGCTTTGGCTTGTTCCGGAGGTCTTTTCTTATTTAGGCAGGTCCACGCTGGAGTATCAACATCCAGGTTCAGGTCACTTCATCGATTCCCAGAGAGCAGTCGCGCCAGCGTCATCCCACAAGACCACGTTGCCTACGTCGTAGTCAGCGAAGCCTGCCACTGGTACCGTCTCCGTCTCCACACCTGAACGCATTGCTAGGGCCACGCGGGCTAGGTGCCAGACGTGGTCACCATCGCCGACGGTGAAAGAACTGGCAGTGTTAGTAATCAATGGGATCAGACGTAGGGGATTGAGCAGTGTCCCCGGAGAGGTCGCAGTCTCCACTAGGGAGGAAAAGAATTCACGCTGGCGTTCGACTCGGTCGAGATCACCCAATGGGGTAGCGCGGGTTCGGACATATCCCAGGGCCGTTGGCCCGTCCATCTCCTGGCAACCAGCTTCGACATCGAGCTGGGCTAGGGGATCATTGATCGCATACTCGGGGCATAGTTCAACTCCACCAACGGCGTCGACGACATTGGCGAGCCCGCCCATACCGATCTCTGCGTAGTGATCGATCCTCAGGCCGGTGGCTTGTTCTACGGTCTCAGCCAGCAGAACTGGCCCACCGAAGGTGAAAGCAGCGTTGACCTTATTCTCGCCATAGCCAGGAATGCTCACCAAACTATCGCGGGGGATAGAGACCAAACGAGCCTGGCCGAGGGCAGAAAGATGCAGCAACATGATGGTGTCAGTTCGCCCGACGCCGATGTCACCACCAGTGCCGAGGAGCGCTGCTTCCTCATCAGAGAGCCCTTCGCGAGAGTCTGAGCCGACCAATAGCCAGTTAGTACCTGAAGTATTAGAGACCTGATTATCCGGGGTGGCTTCTACTCGGTTGAGTTGGGCATCAGCCCACAAAGTAAGAACCATCGTAAAGACGAGGAAGATTGCCGCTGCCCAGCCAAGTGGGCGTAGACAACCTCCGCCGAAACGGCGACGGGGTGGCTTGCTTTGAGTATGGCGCCCACCCTGTTGCGGTGGCTGCGGCGGTAGTTGTTGATACTGCTGCTGGTACTGCGGTTGTTGATACTGGTTTGGCTGGTACTGACGCTGCTGATAATCCGGCTGCCGGGGAGGAACATACTGACGAGGCGGGGATGGGCGTCCCGCCGGCGGTTCGGCGGTTCGTCGTGGCCTCCGCTGAGATTGTGCGGAAGGCGGGGTAGCAGGGCGCCTGCGAACGGGGCGACCGTAGCGATCAGTGAGCGGGCGGCCGTCGTGGCCGCGGATGATGTCTTCGGAATCGCGGGGGTCGGACGACCTTCCCGGCAGAGGTTGCTGCCGGTCGTTGCGTCTGTCGCGTTCATCCATGGGCTATAGCGTAATCACTGACCCCCATCTCACGCGATTTTGCTGGTACTCAGAGCCCCAAGAACGATAGATTCCCGCCGATTGCGGTGTAGCCCACGAAGGCGATGGCATCGATGAGAAAGTGTGCGATGACCAATGGCCAGAGGCGTCCAGTTTTCCAATAGAACCAGCCATAGACCACGCCCATGATGATATTGCCGAATCCAGCAGAGATTCCTTGGTACAAGTGGTAGCTGCCGCGCAGCAGACTTGAGGCAGCTAGCGCAGCGGGAAGTCCCCACCCCAGTTGCTTCAATCGGGTCAAGAGATAGGCCACCACCACGGTCTCTTCCCCGAACGCGTTGGCCGCCGACCAGACCAGCAGAACTGGAATTTCGGTGACGGGATGATCAAGCGAGGCTGGAATTACTTCTCGGGAGAGCCCGAGGTGGACGGCTGTTGCGTAGAAAACCAGCCCTGGAATACCAATCAGAGCGGCCAACCCGGCACCCCAAGCAGCATCACTCCACCGAGGTCGCGCGGTACCTATTCCATCGCCAGCTAGTAGAAAAAGCGCCAGGCCGCCATAAGCCAGCAACGCAGTCGCAGAACTGAGTTGTAGCGCTAGGTCTAACCAAGGGATCTGCGACTGAGTGCTATTGAGTGCTACCTGTTGTTGGTTCAACGGCACCGGGTCGAGCAACGCATCAGTGAGCCTTAGTACGGCCCGAATCCCGGAGATTCCGAAAGAAACCGCCAAGACTAGGAGAATCTCAATACGTAGTCGTCGCTTATCGACGCCCGTGCTAGCCGTATCTATCCCGTTCATCGGTGCAGATCCATCGCTAGGCCAAGCAACGAAGGATCATCGAGTGCGATAGCGCCCAAGTGAACTCCTACGGGGGGTCGATGAGGCAGCTGCCAGGGCAGCGATACCGCTGATTTTCTGTTCATATTAAAGAGCGATCCCCACGGCGACCAACGGGTCTGCTCAAGGAAGTTCTCAGCCGGTGGCAGGGCTGAGAAATGTCCGATTGGTGGCGGATCCGTGGTGGTCATTGGGCTAAGGAGCGCATCGATGTTCCAATATTGGTGCAGACGTAGGGGAAGCTTCCTTGTCTGCCGGAGTGCATCGGCTAGCTGCTGTTTAGTGACTGCTTGCCCTTCGCTACGCAACCAGTCCGCGATCGGGCTGTTCTGCCCAGTTAAGGTGGCCAATCGGGAACTAAAGATCGTGCGAAATGCTGCAAAGATCTCCGCAGCAAAGGGTGGGATATCTACTTCCACTACCTGATGCCCGGCCTCCCTCAGTGCTTGAGCTGCCTGCGTCACGGCAGTGAGCATCACCTCATCGACGGCTGCTTCAGCAAATAGGGGTTGGGTGAGGATACCTACCCGGCGCGGAGCTGAACGGGGTGAAAGGTCGTGGAGGAAAGCGGCGTCGATAAGCGAACGGGTGAGAAATCCCTGTGCCGCTAGCCCGGCAGCGGAAGGTTTGAAACCAACGAGACCGCAGGCCGCAGCAGGGACGCGGATAGATCCGCCGCCATCGGAGGCGTGGGCAGCGGGCAACAGGCCACGAGCTACCAAGACGGCTGCCCCACCGGAGGAGCCAGCAGGAGTGCGCCCTGGCCACAGCGGATTATCTGGGAAACTCATCCCGGGAGGTTCGGTATAAACGGTCAGACCCAGCTCTGCTGTTGCGGTTTTTCCGGGGATGATTGCTCCCTTATCGAGCAAAGACTGCGGGAAGGCGTCGGTGTTCTGTGCGCGCCGGGTACGTTTCGCTGAGCCGAAGGAGGTGGGCATGCCGGCGACGTCGGAAAGGTCTTTGATCGGTAGGAGCAGCCCGTGCAGACGGCCCCGAAGGTGATCGGGGAGGCTGTCTGCCTGCTCGGCAGCCTCGGCGGCGTGCTCAAGACACACGTGGGCGAGTCCATGTTCGGTTGAATGTAGCGAAGATAGTTGCTCCGAGAGTCGTGCCACCTGCACCTGGGCAGACATCTCCCCGCTGCGCAGAGCAGCTACGAGTGATTGAAGGGAAGCAGTCATGCGGACCAGAATACGACTGGATAGGCTGGTATCCATGACCACCACTGTCGCGTATCTTGGACCAGCTGGCACCTTTACTGAGGCAGCGCTGCTGCGTTTTGCAGATTCAGGGGCATTCGGTGACCAAGAGATCACTCAGCTTCCCGTTTCTTCTCCTCGGGAGGCACTCGATGCAGTACGGAGCAACCAGGCACAGTTTGCGTGCGTAGCCATTGAAAACTCCGTCGATGGCGCAGTGACCTCGACCTTCGATGCGCTCGTTGATGGTCATGGGGTGCAGATCTATCACGAGCTGGAGATCGAGATTGCCTTTTCCATCATGATGCGTCCAGGCATGAAGCTGAGTGAGGCGAAGACTTTTTCGACACATCCGGTGGCCTATCAACAAGTCAGCCGATGGTTTGCTGAGCATGTACCGGATGCCCGATTCATGCCGGCTTCCTCCAATGCCGCAGCTGCCGAAGCCGTCGCCGAGGGACGGGCAGATGTTGCAGCAGCTCCCGACCGGGCAGCAGCACTATTTGGGTTGGACGTCCATGCGGACAGTGTTGCTGACCTGGCTGGGGCGCGCACTCGTTTTGTCGCTGTCGGTCCCTGCGGTCTGCCCACTGCGCGTACTGGAAACGATTGCACTTCGGTGGTGTTTACACTGCCCAATCAGCCAGGGACACTAGTCGGAGCGCTGGGTGAGTTTTCACTTCGGGGGGTGGATATGAACCGGATTGAGTCTCGTCCTACCCGGCGGGAATTTGGCACTTATCATTTCCATGCGGATCTGGTCGGTCACATCGATGATGCTCCGCTGGCGGAAGCTCTGCGTGCATTGTGGTTGCGGGCCGAGGATATTACTTACCTGGGTTCCTGGCCGAAGTCGCGTGCGCAAGGCGACCGAGAGGCGACGGGGCCAGATCTAGAACGACTCCAACAAGCCACCGAGTGGGTTATCTCCGCACGCGAGGGAAAGTAAAGGAAAACCATTATGGCCGGACGTCTTATTCTGCTGCGGCACGGGCAGACTCATAGCAATGTAAAGCACATCCTCGATACCCGTCCGCCAGGTGCTGAGCTCACTGAGCTGGGACGCTCTCAAGCCAGCCAGGTCGGTCTTGAATTGGCTGAGTATTGCGGAGTTGGCGAAGGATCTTCAGGCCGCTTATCGACGGTCGCGTGCTCGATCGCTTTGCGCGCCCAACAGACCGCAGTCCTGGCAATGTCTGCTTTCGAACAAGCCGCCGGATTGCCGGAGCGTTCGATGCAGATCAACGTCATACCTGGCATCCAAGAGATCTTTGCCGGGGATCATGAATTACTGGGCGATGAGCACTCCCTCAACCTCTATACCGATGCATTGTGGGGCTGGCTCAGTCGGGAAGAAGCTGCCCGGATGCCGGGAGGGGAGAACTATCTAGACCTGCTGGGCCGCTATCAGCCGATGCTAGAAAATTTGGTGGCAGAGCATTTGAGTGACGGCCAAGACGAAGACGTGTTGGTGGTCAGCCATGGCACTGCTATCCGCACTATCGCAGCTCACGCCGCAAGTATTGACCCGGATTTTGCTTTCGCCGGTTACCTGGGCAACTGTCGGTTTGTCGTTCTGGAACCAGGTCAGCGGCCGTTTGGTCAGTGGGAGATGGTTCGGTGGGCAGACCTCGACCGACAGCTATAAGCCAAGGTGGGGTTTAGCCCCAGCCGAGATGGTGGAGCTGGGCTTCATCCATCCCAAAGTAGTGCCCGACTTCATGGAAGACAGTCACCATGATTTGATGCGCAAGATCCTGCTCATCGGTGCAATAGCGTTCGAGCGCGCCTTTATAGATAGAGATCGTATCGGGGAGATAGCCGGTGTGATCGAACGTGCGCTCCGGCAAAGCCACGCCCTCGTAGAGGCCGAGGATCGTGGGGCTATCTGGGTTAAAGTCGCTCACCAAGATCACGACGTTGCGCAGATGTCGAGCAAAGTTGTCAGGAATCTTGTCTAGGGCGTCATTGACCATCCCATCGAAGACCTCTTGGCTTACCTGGACCGCCATCTAGCCAGTCTCTACGAGCGGATCGCGGGTAGGTTGCTCGGCTGGGGGCTGCCCGTTGATGGTGAAGCCATCACGGCCATCCCGAGCAGTGCCCTCGAGGGTAGAAAAGCCACCTTCTTCATTGGCATGGACCAATGAACAGTTGACTGAATGCGAGCCGCCGATCCATGAACTCTGGTCGATGGTGCCCCAGTAGGCCTGCAAGGTCGATTGATAGAGCTCTTCTTCGCCGCCAAGGTAGTCCTGCGCAGCTTGGGTACACACCTCCGCGAGATGGCCATCTTGATCCTCAATTGTGGGAGTCCCCTCCGGGAAGATCGGCAGCAGATCCACGATTAGGGTGGTTTCCATTTGATGAGGTTCTGTGCAGTCCACGACGTTCCATGCTCGGGAACTATCCACTGCGACGCATGCTTCAGGCTGATTAACCCTGGCTTGATCTTGGGTAGAAATGGGGCCGATGGTGGGGATCGGAATCCCGTCAGCATCGGTAGACTGCAGCCCACAAAGCATGGTGCGATCCCCATTCGTCCATGCTTCAGCAGAGGGCAAGATGGGAGCGATCGAGAATCGGCCGACGGGGTCGAAACGACCGTCGAGATAACGCAGAGTTGGAGCCGCACACAGCTCTTCGCGCAATTGCGCTTGCCTGGTCACATCTGGCACGGAGGCATCCGGGCCAAACTCGGAGGAAGGATAAGCGGCTAGATCTTCGCGGGCGGAGATCTCGAAGCGGTGTTCGCCGGAGCACGGTACCTGCTCGAAGTCGCTGACTACGCCAGCCTCGTCAGTGTTCCACGTCAGGCAATCGCCAACATCGGCGGTGGTAAAGGGAGTTGCCTGCAGGGTAGAACTCTGCGCATCGTCTTCAGAACTATCAGATTGTTCGGCGGATTGGCCGTCAACCCCATTGTCTTGATTAGCAGCGGAGACATAACCGTGGGCGCCCAGAGCGACCACAGTGGCCATGGCGGCCACGAGTCCGGCGCGGACTGCGGTTGCTGAACGGGCGTTAGCTATCTTCATAATTCTCCCATTGTGCCCATTAGTGAAGGTGCCTGGCAAAATTTCGGGGAAGAAATTTTGCAGTCCTTAGAGCCCGAGGCCTCGGGTCACTTGGGTATTAAGTTGATATCGATCAGTCCGATAGACCGAAGAACACCATTCGACAGCCAGCGTAGTAGAACGAGATAACCTCAGAATACGGAGCAAAGCGGTGCCCGGGGCGACATCGAGAAGCTCCGCCTGCTGCTGATCCGCAGCGACAGCGGTGACTACCTGCTCGGCTTCGGTGACCGGAAGATTGTAGTGCTTATCGACGATCTCGTAGACTGAATTGTAGACGTCATTTTCTAGCAGGTCAGGGATATGTTTGGCGTTGTACCAGCCATCATCGATGGAATAGGGCTCGCCATCTCCCAGTCGCAGACGGCGTAGATGGATATGCGATGCACCGGGATCGCCGGTATTAAAAAACTCAGCAACTTCAGGCGGAGCTACTGTCCTGCCCGAGAGTAAAATCTTGGATGAAGCAGCGACACCTTGAGCGTTCATTTCGGAGCTAAAAGATGCTAGGTGCAGCCGAGAAACCAGCATATTGGGTGCGACAAAAGTGCCTTTTCCTCGGATGCGGCGTAGGCGGCCAGAGGTTACGAGATCGCCGATGGCTCGACGTACGGTAATTCTGGAGACTCCATAGGCCTCTTCTAACACTCGTTCGCCGGGTAAGAGGTCTCCGGGATGGAGCTGAGTGCTACATAGTTCTTCGAGGATTGCCCGCAACTGAGCATGCTTCGGCGGGGGACCTTCCGTGATGATTCTGGCTGGTAGCTCGGGTGTCCGGGAATTCCGCTCCGCTGCATGCATACTGCTATCTTAACCTTCTGGTTATGACCAGTGGCGACTTATAGCGGGAATATCTCGTCCTAGGGGAAAGTCACTGGGGATGCGGAGACGCGTAGACACCCGTCGCGCGGTAGGCTCAAGAGCGTGATTGATCTTAAATTTCTCCGCGATAATCCAGATGTAGTCCGTACCTCACAGGTTACCCGTGGGGAGGATCCTGGTCTTGTTGATGAGTTGCTGAGCGCTGATGAGGCCCGCCGAGAGGCCATCCAATTGGCAGATGCCTTGCGCAGCGAGCAGAAAGCCTTCGGTCGGAAGATCGGCCAAGCCGCCCCAGAAGACCGCCCGGCGCTATTGGCGGGTTCCAATGAACTCAAAGCCAAAGTTAAGGCAGCCGAGGAGGTGCAAAAATCTTCGGAGGCCACAGTTAAAGAGATTCAGCTGCGGCTGTCCAATGTCGTCGCCGGAGCACCTGCTGGCGGTGAAGATGATTTCGTCGTACTTGAGCATGTTGGCCAGCCGCGTCAGTTCGATTTTGAACCGAAAGATCACCTAGAGCTGGGCACTAGTCTTGGCTTGATCGACATGGAGCGTGGCACCAAAGTTGGTGGCGCCCGCTTCTACTACCTCACCGGAGACGGGGCTTTCCTGCAGCTGGGAATGCTCACACTCGCCGCACAAAAAGCCCGGGATGCTGGTTTTACTCTCATGGTCCCACCAGTGCTGGTGCGTCCGGAAATCATGTCCGGCACCGGTTTCTTGGGCAACCACGCTGAAGAGATTTACTACCTTGAGCGCGATGATCTCTATCTAGTAGGAACCTCTGAGGTGGCACTGGCTGGTTATCACAAGGATGAGATTATTGATTTGAAGGACGGACCGGTTAAGTACGCCGGTTGGTCTTCTTGCTTCCGACGTGAGGCAGGCTCCTACGGCAAGGACACCAAAGGTATTTTGCGTGTTCACCAGTTCGACAAGGTCGAAATGTTTGTCTACTGCCGCCCCGAAGAAGCCGAACAGCAGCATCGCGATTTGCTGCAGATGGAACGGGACATGCTCTCAGCGGTCGAAGTTCCTTATCGCATCATTGACGTTGCTGGTGGAGATCTTGGTTCATCCGCAGCCCGTAAATTCGATACCGAGGCGTGGGTACCTACGCAGGGCACCTACCGTGAACTGACTTCAACCTCTAACTGCACCACTTTCCAAGGTCGTCGGTTGCAGACACGCTACCGGGACGCGAGCGGAAAAGCCCAGGTGGCTGCGACACTCAACGGCACTTTGGCTACCACTCGTTGGTTGGTGGCCATCCTCGAAAACAACCAGCAGGCGGATGGCTCCGTCGTGGTGCCCGAAGCACTGCGCCCCTTCGTGGGCAAGGACATCCTTGAGCCGAGGAAATGAGCATGATTGCGCATAAGCAATTCCAGCGACGTGGCGGGTTTCGGGTTCCCACTGGGCTAGCGAAGGTCGCTGATCACCCCACTGAGTCCCGAGAGCGGCCTTATGGTCGGTGGATTATCCCCCTAGTCAAAAGGATTATGCGGGTTCAAGGGATCAAAATCACTGTCTTTGGTGCTGAGAATATCCCTGAGACTGGACCTGCACTATTGGCGAGCAATCACACCGGTTACTACGATTTCATCTTTGCTGGAATCCCTGCTCACCTGCGAGGCAAGCGGTTAGTTCGGTTTATGTCCAAGCAAGAGATCTTCCGTGTCCCGGTAGCCGGTGGTCTCATGGAACGCATGCATCACCTCCCAGTAGACCGATCCTCGGGTGGTTCTGCGTTGCACGAAGCCGTTGAGCGTTTGGGACAAGGACAACTAGTCGGGATTTTTCCGGAAGCCACTATTTCGCGATCTTTTGAACTTAAAGACTTCAAAAATGGTGCTGCCCGGATTGCAGCGGAGGCTGAAGCGCCATTGCTGCCAGTGGCAATCTGGGGTTCGCAACGTATTTGGACCAAAGATCACCCTAAGCACTTAGGCCGGAGCAATACCCCGATCTTTATTCGGGTGGGCTCGCCCATTGATCCTGCTGGTGATCCGGATCAGGCGACTGAGCGGCTCAAAACTGCGATGCAGGAATTGCTCGATCAGGTTCGCGAGGACTACGCCTGCGAGTACGGGCCATTCCCTGCTGGAGAATTTTGGATTCCGGAGGCTTTGGGCGGAAGTGCGCCGACGCTCGAAGACGCCGATGTACTTGATCTTGAAGAACGCAGGAAGCGGAAGGAAAAGAAGGAAAACAAGGTCGCGGATCGGCTCAACAAGCGCGCTGACAAAGCGCTCGGCAATACCCGGACCCGATTCGATCGATTCAAGAAGATCTTTCGGAGGCGATGACAGTCGATACTGAGCATGCACCGACGCTGATCGCTAGCGATGTCGATGGCACGTTACTGGATTCACGGGAGCGGGTGACCCCGCGAGTACGTGATGCTGTGATTCGAGCTGTTCGTTCTGGTGCTGAGGTAGCGCTGGCTACCGGCCGGCCGCACCGCTGGATCTATCCAGTCCTCGACCAGCTGCCGATTCGTCCGGTATGTGTGACCGCAAATGGAGCGGTTCTCTATGATTCTGCCAACGATCGAGTGCTGCGCGCTCATGTCCTCGAGCCTGAGACCATGGAGTCCGTTCTAGGCTCAGCGCTTGAGGCTTTCCACAGCTACGGCGGCGTTGCTATCGGTTGCGAGCGTGCTGGCAGCTCTGCTCTTGATGCAGAGGAAGAGATGTTTTTGACCTCGCCCAATTTTCTCCATACCTGGGAGGGACAGGGTTTTGGCGTAGTGCCAGCACATGAGGTCATCGCAGAACCCGCCGTGAAGCTTATTTTGCGCAATGAGCGTTTGTCGGCGTCTGAGATGTATGACCTCATTTCGCCTTTCATTGATCCCATGGATGCCCATGTGACCTTTTCAATGGACGAGGGATTGCTTGAGGTTGCCGCTCCTGGTGTGACTAAAGCACTCGGTGTCTCGACTCTCGCTCAGCTACATGGCCTCGAACAAAAAGACGTGCTCTGTTTTGGCGATATGCCTAATGACATCGAAATGCTGCAGTGGGCAGGTTTCGGTGTGGCGATGGGCAACGCTAGAACTTCGGTAAAGCAAGCTGCTGATTATGTCACCGGCACCAACGATGACAGCGGAGTAGCGCAAGTGCTTGAGCGCTGGTTTTAAACCGGCTCCTAGCTACATCTAGTGGAAGATACGGCTCAGGGCCGGTCCAGCGGATGCTTGGGCCGGCCCTTTACCAGGGTGAAACTTGGGTTCTCTTAACCTTTGGCCGTGCGGGCAAAAGCAATGTGCGCCAGCGCGGCTGCTTGATCGCCCAAAACAGCGTCATCGAATAGGACTCGAGGAGAGTGGTTCCACTCTGCCGTGGCCAGATCGATCTCTGGCGGCGAGGCCATGAGCGCCATGAAGGTGCCTGGAACCTCGTCAAGGACGAATGCAAAGTCCTCGGATCCCATGATGGGGCTGGGCATTTCTTGGGCCCGCTTTGATCCAAATGCGCTACCGAGAGTTTTCAGAACGAGTTCAGTTTCGGCAGGATCGTTGACGGTGGCTGGGTACATGACCTTGAAATCCACATCGGCGTCCATACCGTGCGCGGAGGCAATGCCCTTGACGAGTCTGGGGAGCCCCTCCTGCAAAATTGCCAGTGATGCTTGAGACATGGTGCGGACGGTAGCCGCCAGGTGCGCCTTTTCCGGGATGACGTTGATTGCCCCTGCCCCGGTATCAAGCTGGGTTACGGACAACACGACTGGATCGAACGCATCAAATGAGCGAGTAACGAAACTCTGCAATGCCAGCACGATTTCAGCTGCAACTGGAACTGGGTCGAGAGTTTGGTGTGGCTGCGAACCATGGCCACCACGGCCATTAACGGTGACACGGAGTTGGTTGGATCCAGCTGCGGCGGCACCTGATCGAGTAGCGAAAAATCCCTTCGGGCCTGGTGCGACATGGATGGCGTAGGCGCCGACTGGACGATCTCCAGCGGCCTCTAGGAGACCTTCGTCGATCATGACCTTGGCTCCGCCATGGCCCTCCTCGCCGGGCTGGAACATAAAAATCACAGATCCAGCGAGCGTGTCCTGGTGCTTGGAAAGCAGCTTTGCGGCGCCTACCAGGCCGGCCGTGTGCAAGTCGTGTCCACACGCGTGCATTGCGTCATTGGTAGAGGCAAAGTCAAGGCCGGTTTCTTCTTTGATCGGCAGTCCGTCCATGTCTCCGCGCAGGAGGACCACTGGCCCGGGGAGTGCGCCGCGCAAGACCGCAACGACGGAGGTGGTGCTATTGGCGCCGGTGGTGATCTCTAGTGGAAGGCCTTCGAGAGCATCAAGTACTTGGCGCTGGGTGCGAGGTATCTCGAGTCCCAATTCAGGATCTGCATGCAGCGAGCGGCGTAGTGCGACGAGCTCCGGGAGGATTTCACGGGCATCTGCAACAAAGTCAGGTGTAGTCATCTGAGGTAGTCCTATTCTTACTATTAGTGATTGGTTGATTGCAGGGAGGTATCAGGCAACTGCATGCGTGATAGCGCAATGATCGCGATGATGAATGCAGCAGCACTGATCGCCCAAATGGTGAGATAGCCGCCTAGGTCGGAGACCAGTTCTCCTTCAGCGGTGAAGGAGGCCAGCACTAGGGCGAAAATTGCGCCAGCTGCTGCGCCTCCGAGAGTGCGCAAGGAGTTGTAGATTCCAGCTGCGATGCCAGTGGAACCAGTTGGGGCGAGCTCCGCGAGGAGTGCAGGTAGTGCGCCCATGAGCAGTCCCATGCCGATCCCGCCGACTGCATTTGCGGAGACGATATGCCACAACTCGGTGTGCCAGATGATTTGGAAAATCCAGGCGCCTGCGGGCAGCACGGCACCAGTGATCAACACTGCGCGGATTCCGATCTTGCGAGATATCGGAGCGAAGAGGCTGGCGCCAATTGTTGCCATGATGGTGATTACGGCGATTACTGCGGATGCAGTGCTGGCTGAACCTGCGAAGCCGTAGCCGACCTGGTCTGGATCTGCTGACAGGAAGGTAGTGATGGGCGACTGGGTGCCGAATAGCACCATGCCAAACAGGAATGCAGTGAGATAGATGGGGCCGAGGCGGCCTGAGACGATCATGCGAATGTCCACTGCGGGAGATTCTGTTTTGAGTTCCCATTTCACCCATAGGGTGAACACGAGCAGGGCAACCGCGAGAGTCCCCAGCGTGGAGCCCGAAGAAAATCCTGAACTCGAGGCCAGGCGAAGCCCGAATAGCAAGGCAACCATGGCGATGGAGAGGCCAATAAAGCCTGGGATATCGATGGTGGATTTCGTGAGATGTGTTGATTCAGGAACTTTGAAGAACACGGCGAAGACGCTGCCCACGACCAGCACTACCGGCACCATCAGGGTCAATGTGAGCGATGGGGAAAATGCTGAAATGAGGCCTGAAGAAATGGTTCCGAAAATCGCACCACCGGTCAGGCTGGCTGCGAGGATGCCAATTGACGCGCGGGCGGTATGTCCGCTGATCCGGTTGTGTACTAGCGCAATTTCAAGTGGCAACCAGACTGCTAGCGGTCCGACAAGGATGCGGGCGGCGAGAACCACTGGATAGCTGGGAAGCAACGCAGTGATGAATACGCCGATGAGCACGCAGAGAGTAGCGATGCGCAAGATTCGGCGGTGTCCGTATATGTCACCCAATTTTGAAAGCAGTGGGACGCTGACTGCTGCGGAGAGGGTTTGCACGGTCAAAAACCAGGTAATGTCAGCATCGCTGACCTGCAAATTTGCTGCGATGTCGGCAAGTAAAGCGGGGTAATAGCCTTGGACGAATCCGCTGGCTATTTCGCAAAATACTAAGAATCCAACGACTGAACGCGCGGTAATATTTGGTGTGGTCTGCGTAGTAGTAGTGGAAGTAGTTGAGTTACTCATCTGCAGTCCTCCTTGAATGTGGTGTTTTAAAAAGCGCGACTTTGGCTGGCATCTCTCGTAGCTGTGGGGATCGAATACCGTTGTGGCCCTATTGCTTGAACAACATGTGATGTGGTGGTCGATCACGTGTTGAATTTGTTGGCTGCAGAATCTCTCCTTGCTCTCCGATCGGGGATTCGCAGAGATTGATTCGGTTGTTCCAACATGAGATAAGGATACGATACGAACCGTTCCGGAACTAGCCCAAAATAATAACGATTGGTTAACAGTTAGAAACTGTGGTGTTGGTGTCCTGTTGGGGAAAAGCGCGCTCTAGCTAAATCGTGATAGGGATAGGTGCAGCTCAATCGACCTATTTGGACGAAAGTCCCAGTGCTAGAAGCGCTGCCCAGATGTAGGGCCCCGGTGCGCCGATCGCCTGTCGCATAGCTCAACGGGGTCTCGCCATGAGATGAGTAGTTCACTATTGGGCTAGCGCTGGCAGGCCGCTAGCGCGGTGGCAGACGGCTGAAGGGGCAGGGAAGTTCCAGTCGCATTGCTGCCGCGTGTCAAGGGATAACCGTTGAGGTCGGTATCTGTCAGATTAAGCGGGCTGTGGTTTAGGTCAGATCTTTGCCCGCTAAGTCTGGGACTTCGAAGTGGTCGAGTAGGTACTTCGACTCTGGCATCGTCTGGTTAAACCATGGCAAACTCGAAACTGTGTCCGCAATCCAACTAAATCAATATGTCGCTGCCATAGACCAAGGCACGACCTCGACGCGATGCATTCTCGTCGATCACGCTGGCCGGGTAGTTTCCTCGGCTCAATTCGAGCATTCCCAAATCATGCCGCAACAAGGCTGGGTGGAACATGATGCCCTGGAGATATGGGGCAATACCCGCCATGCAGTCTCAGAGGCGTTAGTCGACATTGACGCATCCCCCGAGGACATTGTCGCTTTGGGGATCACCAATCAGCGCGAGACCGCAGTGGTGTGGGATAAGGCCACTGGATTACCGATTTACCACGCGATTGTCTGGCAAGACACCCGTACTGCAGATATCAGTGGGGAGGATCCAGCCCGCTGGCTCAAACGCACCGGCTTGCTGGTCAATTCCTACTCTGCCGGTCCGAAGATTGCCTGGATTCTTGACCATGTTGAGGGTGCACGCGAAAGAGCGGCCGCCGGTGAGCTCTTAGCCGGAACCATGGATACCTGGTTGCTATGGAACCTCACCGGTGGCGCCTTAGGCGATGGAGATTCTCCAGCCGTCCATGCCACCGATGTGACTAATGCTTCGCGTACCCTTCTGATGGATTTGCGCACCAGGCAATGGGATCCGCAGTTGTGTGAATCGCTAGGCGTGCCGATGAGCATTCTCCCGACTATTCGTCCTTCCGTAGGAAATTTTGGCCGAGTACGTCAGCGGGGAACTTTGGCGCAGATTCCGCTCACCGGAGTGCTAGGAGACCAGCAAGCGGCAATGTTTGGGCAAGGCTGCTTTGACGTCGGGGATGCGAAGAACACCTATGGCACTGGGCTGTTTTTACTGCTCAATACCGGGACAGAGCCGAAGTACAGTAGACATGGATTGCTGAGCACCGTTCTCTATGAATTCGAGGGGCAAGCTCCGGTTTATGCTCTGGAAGGATCCGTCGCAGTGGGCGGATCGCTGGTTCAGTGGCTGCGCGATCAATTAGGGATTATCCCCAATGCTGCGGCGATCGAAAGACTCGCAGGCGAGGTCGATGACAATGGCGGGGTCTACATCGTGCCTGCGTTTTCAGGATTGTTTGCTCCGCGCTGGCGGCCGGATGCCCGCGGGGTCATAGTAGGGCTGACCCGCTTTGCCGATCGCCGCCACATCGCACGTGCCGTACTAGAGGCCACCGCGCTGCAGATCCGAGAAGTCGTCCAGGCGATGGCAGCAGATTCTGGTATTGAGCTCACCCGACTGTGGGTCGACGGGGGAATGTCCGCCAATGACCTGTTGATGCAGCTACAGGCAGACATCCTGGGGGCAGAGGTGGTCCGCCCGAAGATTATTGAGACTACAGCTATGGGAGCAGCTTTCGCAGCCGGCATTGGCGCTGGCTTTTGGTCGGGGATTGATGAAGTGCGAGCGCTTCAATCAGCTGATCGCTCGTGGTCGCCGACATGGACCCCCGAACAGCGAGACAAGCTGGTCGAGGGCTGGGATCGCGCGGTTGAGCGTTCCTTAGACTGGGCTAGCTAAGGGTGATATCGGCTTCGCCGGTAGCCGGGTCGAGGGTGATATAGCCGCCTTCGAAGTTCACCCGTAACAGATCGCCTGTTGAGTACTGGTTAGAGAGAGGTAGACCCAGCGGACCTAGGTCGAAGCCTTGGCCAGCCCAGACATCAGCGATGGTGCCCCACAGCGCATACGTGCCCGTCTGTTCGGAATCGAGGATGATGCCGTCGTCGAAGAGTGCGTACTCGGTTGCGGCTGCAGTGGCGACTCCGCTGCGAGGGCTACCAAGAACCGGACCGAACACGGTATAGATCTGGTTCCAGGTTTGTTCAATCTCAGAGTCCCCGCTGATTGAGATGAGCGTACTCACTACAGGCTCAAGGTCAGAGATACTCAGACCTTCGAGCACACTGACATCACCAAGCTGGGTAAGGGCTCCAGCCTCACCGGGATTTGCGGCGAGGGCGGACACTGCGATGGCGGCAATGGAGCCGATCAACGAGATGATTGCAGAATCATTGCCATTGACGGCGTTGTTAATCGTGTTAGCCGCAGACCCGGTCTCTATGGGCTCGAAGGTGACGGAGTCGTTCTCGGAAGGCTCTTTATCAGGCACAGTCGTGGACGTGGATGTCGACGTAGATGCCGAGGGGGAGGGGTCTTCGGAAGGCTCAACAGCGGGGCTACTGGGAGCTGTGGGTGAGCTGCTAGGGGTGGCAGATGAGCTGCTCTGACTGGAGTCCTCGCTACCTGCGTTGATGGCATCATACTTCTCCGAGGCGTATGCCCGAATGTTATCCATCTGCGCGTAACCGTACTGTCCGGGGCACGCGTTATAGTGCGCATCGCGGTGGGCGAAAATATTCGGGAGGCTGGCGGTCGTGCCGGCTGAGAACTTCGAACCGTTGAATCCACCTGAGTAGCGGCCCGTGGTTCCTTCTGGATCGAAGTCGGAGATAGCGGCCTTCCAGCCAATCATTTCACCGACGGATTTGATGAGCTCTGCGGAAGGCTGAGTGGTGTCGTAGTTGCCCATCATGGAGATACCAAAGGTGTTTTGGTTGAATCCGCCGACATGTGCGCCCTGGACCGCCTCATCGAGACCGCCGTAGCGGCCCTCGTAGATGGTGCCGAACTTATCGACGACCGCGTTGTATCCGATGTCGCACCAGTTCAGCGAGTCTGCGTGATAGCTGTACATGCCACGCATGATGCCAGCGGATTCTGCCGCACTGTAGTTGTTGGAACCTGCAGTGTGGTGGACAACAGCGGCAGTGACCCCACCACTGTCAATGGTCGGTGAGCTACACCGCTTGCTCTCGTCTGCACCCCAGCCAGCGCGGGTGACCACATCAGGCATGCCGTAAGTGGTGGACTCTGCGGCTAGGGCAATGCCACCCTCATCAGCATTGCCATCGATGAAGACGACGTCTAGGTCGTCCGAGGTGGCAACATCAGCCACTGGAAGGATATCGCCGTAGTTGGACGGCATCGGCGCCAAACCATCAATAGTCTGTGCGATCGGTGCGGCCTCAACCGGTGCGGCCTCAACCGGTGCGGCTGCGGCGGGAGCCGCAGCGGGTTCTGCTTCAACAGGTGCCTCTGCTGCGGGCGCTGCCGCCTCGGGCGCAACGGGAGCTGCTTCAACCGGAGCTTGCGCTGCAGGTGCGGCCTCTGCTGGGGCGATATCTACCTCAGGGGAAGTGTCATCGTCGCTGTAGAGGTCAACGCCGGTAATGGAGACCTGAACGCGGTTGGTGGGCTCGATATAGAGCAGGTCGGTGCCACCTTTGCCGTCTGCAGCAAGTTGGTCAACCGGCTCAGCGTCGTACCAGGGACTCCAAGAACCGTCCTCGGCTTCAGCTCGGACATAGGCAGCCAGGTCGCGCTGTCCATCCCAGGTCACGGCGAACATAGAGAAGGTCTCGTCGCGGGTGAATTCCTTGACGGTACGCGGGCCAGCTTCCCCGGATTGAGCACTAATAGCGGCATCTTCGATGACGACATTGGCGCCAGTTGCGAAGGACTCAGTTTCTTTCATCACGCTGACGGGGCCGGGGTCGGCCTGTTGTGTCTTGAGGATCTGGTTTCCGCCAACTGCTGCGGAAACTACAAGAGAAACGGACAAGATTGCAGCCAGCGTCGGGCGGACGCTGGCCTGCCGTGACATGGCGATTCGGCGTCGTTGCTGCACTATGTGGACTCCCTGAAATTACTGATACGCGTGTGGCCGGTGAGATCAGTAGTCAACATTAGTACAGATTTGTGGTTGATGATACTGGTGGGATGAAAAGTTGATTGAGAGATAACTGAGCTGCCGAAAATGGTGCGGAGCGGTTTGGTGTCGCAGTATGCCGGCTTCGCGGGCGTCGATTAGCCTTGCTGGCATGACGGATACCTATGACCTGATCGTCGTCGGCTCTGGCCTGTTTGGCCTGACAGTCGCCGAGCGTGCCGCGAGCCAATTGGGCAAGAAAGTGCTCATCGTTGACCGCCGTGACCACCTGGGTGGCAATGCCTACTCGGAAGCCGAGCCGGAAACCGGCATCGAGGTCCATAAATACGGCGCACACTTGTTCCATACTTCGAATGAACGCGTGTGGGAATATGTCAATCAATTCACCAGCTTTACCGGCTACCAGCATCGAGTTTTCGCGATGCACGCTGGTACCGCCTACCAGTTCCCCATGGGGCTGGGGCTGATCAATCAGTTCTTTGGGCGCTACTACTCTCCGGATCAAGCTCGACAGTTGATCCAGGAACAGTCGTCAGAGATTGACGCTGGAGAAGCTGCCAACTTAGAGGAAAAGGCGATCTCCTTGATCGGGCGCCCCCTCTATGAGGCGTTTATTCGTGACTACACCGCAAAGCAGTGGCAGACCGACCCGAAGAACCTGCCCGCGGGCAATATCGCTCGATTGCCAGTGCGCTATACCTTCAACAATCGCTACTTCAATGACACTCATGAAGGACTCCCGGTTGACGGTTACGCAGCATGGCTCACACGCATGGCGGACAATGAGCTCATCGAGGTTCGGTTGAATACCGATTGGTTTGAGGTTCGTGAGCAGATTCGTGCGCAGTCCCCGGATGCGCCGGTTGTCTATACCGGTCCGCTCGATCGCTACTTTGACTACTCTGCTGGCGAATTGGGCTGGCGTACCCTTGATTTCGATACCGAGGTGTTAGAAACCGGTGACTTCCAGGGCACCCCGGTGATGAACTACAACGATGCTGAGGTTCCCTACACCCGCATCCATGAATTCCGGCACTTCCATCCGGAGCGGGAAGACCGGTATCCGAAAGATAAGACCGTCATCATGAAGGAGTACTCGCGCTTTGCTGAGGAGGGTGATGAGCCTTATTACCCGATCAATACTCCTGATGATCGGGAAAAAGTTCTGGCCTACCGAGAGCTTGCTGCAGAAGAGGTTAAAAGCAAGGTCTTGTTCGGTGGCCGACTAGGCACTTATCAATACTTGGACATGCATATGGCCATCGCTTCGGCCTTGACGATGTTCGATAATCGCTTGGCTCCGCACCTGGCTGAAGGCGCTGATCTGTAGCTGGAAAATATAGCTCGCTTCAACTTGTGGGCTTTTCTGGCCGAGTGTAAAGTTAACTGCAGGTTAACAGTCAGGTAATTTGGAGTTACTGACATTCGGAAATCTCTACAGGAAGTTGTGGCCATCATGAAGGATCCCTACGTCATTGTCCGCGAAGATCTGCACCGTCGCTACGAGCAGTACTTCGATGCTGAGGCTATTGATGGGGTCCTTGATCGCGTGATTGCAGAGGCTGAGGCAACTGCGAAAATAAAGACTTTCCTTCCGGTGCTGGTTGAGCGCACTGCGGCTGAGGAGTTGGAAGACATGGCGGTAGATATTAACCGTGATGGCGATTCCCGCCGTGAAATCCTCTTCGTCTGTGAAAAGAATGCTGGCCGTTCCCAGCTGGCCGCCAATATTACCCACCACCTGGTGGGAGACCGTGTGATGGTCCGCTCGGTGGGCCTTAATCCCACTGGTGGCGTTGACTCGCAGGTTCTTCAAGTTCTCCAGGAGCGTGGAATCTCCACCGATCACATTTACCAAAAGGAAATCGTTCCTCGCACGGTTCACCGCTCTAATGTTGTTGTACTCATGGGGGTCGATGAGGTGCCAGGGATTCCGGCAGTCCGCTATGTCCATTGGGATATTGAGGATCCAGCCGGCCAGTCGATCGAGAAGGTTCGCGAGATTGCGGACGAGGTTGAAAAGCGCATTCTCGTCCTACTCGAAGAGATCGGTAAAGCTCCCAAGGAGGGAGCCTCAGAGGTGGCCTAGGCCGACACTGCTTATGCTCTCGTCGCTACTAGCGCGGGATAATGCCCCGGACTGTCAATATGGCGGTCCGGGGTTTGCGCTATTTGGGTAGTGGACGGCTAGTCATGGCCGGTGGCGACCCCGGGGAGGGGTCGACTGTTCATCAAGTGTCTTAAAGGTGAACGAAATATGAATCGTTTCAGGTGCGCATTTCTTCATAATTTGCGAAAGTTCCTGGAATAATCCTTGCGGAAGCGCTGTTGATGCGGTTATGGTGAACAAAAGGTTAACAACAAGGCTCCTCGTTAACCTATCCGCAATCTATGAAAGTGAGCTTCTCATGACCGACATCAAGTTCCGTACAGTTCGCAGCGATCTCTACAACCGCTACGGTCACATCTGCGACTCGCAGATCATTGACGACATCGTCGACACCGTCGTCGACGAGCACACTGCAACTGCGAAGGTCACCAATTTCTTGTCAGTACTGGTGGCAAGGGAAGCTGCAGAGCGCATCGAAGATCATATCTGGACTCACGGCGACGTAGGTGATCGTCGAAAGCGAATCCTCTTCGTCAGTCGGGGAAATGCAGCTTGGGCTAGCTTGGCCGCAGGGCTGGCGCGACAGCTCAGTGGCAATGCAGTCGTTGCCACAGTGGCGGGTACGCACCCAGAAAACCGTGAAGACACTCTCGTTGAATGGGTCATGGATGAGCGTGGCCTCGATACTTCGGCGCAATTGGACTTTGGGCGTCAACGCACTCTCGATGCAGCAGACATTGTGGTCTACCTTGGGATCGATGAAACGCCGGACCTAGCGGGCCGTCGATACGTTCAGTGGGATATTTCCGCCGCCGACGGTATGGACTTGAGCCAGGCGCGGGTTACCGCGGATGACCTTGCGGATCATGTCTCGATCTTGCTTTCAGAGCTCGGTGTGCCCGTTCAGACTCGGTCCCCGTTGCCGGCCTAATTTGTTGGGGCATCACCTGCCCATTCTGAGTGGTTCGACACGAACGCGAGTAGCTCCCTCGGGCTACCAGACTGCTCCCCGGAAGTTGAACTGAGAAATTCAGGAATCAACTTACCGGGGAGTACTGCTGTCTAATAGGAAATAGAACGCTAGAACCTGCTCTAATCGGCGATTCGGCAGTGGGGCAGGGGCATACAAGTGTTCCTTCTGATGCTGGGAAAACTCATGATGGCGAACTCTGTTCAAGGTATTAAGACTCTGTGAACCTCAGGACACGCCCGCGCGAGATGCGAGTGAGTCCGTAGAATCTGGTTCGGCCCACTAACCTTGAGTGTGAGATGAGTCGTCGAAAGGCAGAGACAATCACCGTGAACGACACTGGAGACCACAACGTGCGGGAAATGCTGCAGCGGATACTGCTGCCCAGGCGAGGGGAGCCGCACGATGTGCGGACCCTTTACCTACTTGAGGCTGAGCAGAATAAAGATCGTCTGACCTGGTCAGACCGTGTCACTGTTACAGTGCCAGCGGGGGCGGAATCCTCGTTTCAGACCTACTTCAATGCGTTTCCTGCCAGCTATTGGCGCCGCTGGTCGCAGCTCGATCACGTCCTGTTGCGGATGCGGGTGGCAGGTACCGCGAACGTGGAGGTTTACCGTTCCAAAATCGACGGCACCCGAGTATCGGTAGCTGGCCAATTGGTCAGCGATGATGTGGTGGAGTTCACCATCCCGCTTTCCCATTTTGAAGATGGCGGTTGGCTGTGGTTTGACGTCACTGCCGAGACACAAACGACGCTGACTGAGGCTGGTTGGTACGCAGATCGTGCACCAGGCCCACAGACCATGCCTGATGGCACGCAAGTTGGTCCTTTCGACAAGCGCGCCACCGTGGGCATTCCCACCTTTAATCGTCCTGCCGATGCCGTTGCGGCATTGCAGGCTCTCGGCGAAGACCCGCTTGTCGACGCCGCTATCGACGCCGTCATCATGCCGGATCAAGGTAATGCTCATCCGGCGGATGAACCCGGCTATGACGAAGCCATCGCCCACTTCGGCGATCGTTTTCATGAGTTTCGCCAGGGCAACCTCGGTGGATCGGGTGGCTATTCGCGCATCATGTATGAGGCGCTAGGTGATGGACCGGCTGGTGCTGCGGAGTCGCCATTTATCCTCTATATGGATGATGACATTGCCATCGAGCCGGAGTCGATTCTCCGTGCTATCCAGGTCGGCCGCTACGCAGCCAAACCGGTCATTATTGGTGGCCAGATGCTTAACCTGCAGGAACGCAGTCAGCTGCGCACCATGGGTGAAATCGTCAGCAGCTCAGACTTTATGTGGAGCCCAGCGCCGCACTCCGTGAGCGATCACGATTTCGCGCACTATCCGCTCAATGGCTCCGGAGATTCGACGGGGCACAGCGGTAGAGGAGCAAAGCAAGAGAGTAATCAGTCTGCTGATCTGCATCGTCGAATTGATGTCGACTACAACGGCTGGTGGATGTGTATGTTCCCCCGTGTGGTCGCAGAAGCTAACGGTCAGCCTTTGCCACTATTTATTAAGTGGGATGACACCGAGTACTCCTTGCGGGCTGGAAACTCAGGATTCCCGACCGTGACTTGGCCAGGCGTAGCTATCTGGCACATGGCCTGGACTGACAAAGATGATGCCACTGATTGGCAGGCCTATTTCCACCTACGCAACCGACTGATCGTCGCGGCGCTCAACCACGATGGTCCTGTCGATGGTCTGATCGCCTCCATGCGTAAATCCACCTTTAAGCACTTAATGTGCATGGAGTATTCGACGCTGGCTATTCAGCTTGAATCGATGAAGGATTTCCTCGCAGGACCTGATCAGCTTTTCGATATTCTTGAGTCTTCTTTGCCTCGGATTGCGCAGATCCGCAAGAACTACTCCGATGCGGTGGTCATTCCCACGGCTGCGGATCTACCGGTTGCCTCTGGTGCTCCGGGCGTGCCGATTCGTGACATCGGTGGGCGACTGGCCAAGGTGAAAAAAGCACGCTGGTTGCTCAAGGGGTTGAAGCACTCTTTGAGTAAAGAAGATCCTCGCCACCACGAGGTTCCGCAGGCCAACCTCTCTCCAGAGGAGGCCCGCTGGTTTAGTCTCTCGCGCCTGGACGGTGTCACGGTGACTACCGCCGGAAACAACGGAGTGGCCTACCGCAAGCGCGACCGTGACTTGGCTAAAGATCTAGCCAAACAGACCTGGGCACTTCAAAAAGAAGTGGCTGAGCGTTTCGACGATCTCCGTGATCAATACCGCGCAGCACTGCCCACGTTGACTAGCCGTGAATCTTGGGGGGAGATCTTCAAGTGAGCGAAACTGTCAATAACTTGAGCCGCCATGAAGTCGAGCTGCTGATCGGCGTGCAGGATGCGTTGATGGATCAGCCCGGCGTCGTCAAGACAGCCCGCTCTCTTTCCCACTTCGGCGAGCACTCTCTTGGCTGGCTTGGTCTGGCCGCGCTTGGCGCTGGGCTGGATCGCCCGCGTCGTCGCCAATGGGTAGCGCTAGGCGTTTCGGCATTTAGCGCTCATGCCGCATCTGTTGTAATCAAGCGTGTGATTCGTCGTGCTCGGCCTCACGACCCGCGTATTCGCATTGGCGTGGATACTCCGTCGAAGCTCTCTTTCCCTTCTTCGCACGCAACCTCTACCTCTGCGGCTTTAGCCTCCCTGGCACGTCTGAGCGGTTCCGCTCTGCCCTTGGCCGGGATTCCGGTCATGATGGGTTCGCGTATGGTCCTGGGAGTGCATTATCCGTCCGACACCCTAGCGGGCGCCCTATTGGGCGTGACCACTAGCCGTGTCATCACCACCATTGAGAGGAAACTCGCGTGAACGAGGACAAGCCGGGGATCTTCTATTCTGAGCCGCATACCGAAGGCATCGATAACACCCGGAAGCGGCAGCCTCCAAAGAACCTTCCCGATGCCATGATCAAGGCCCTAAGGCCGAAGCAGTGGGTTAAAAACGTCCTCGTTATCGCGGCGCCAGCAGCAGCCGGCACCGATGCGTTGATCAACGGGCGCACCATTATCGACGTCGCTCTAGCCTTCGTCGTATTCTGCCTTGCGGCTTCTTCGATCTACTTAGTCAATGATGCTCGGGACGTTGATGCTGACCGCGAACATCCCACTAAGCGTTTCCGTCCGATTGCTTCTGGCGTTTTGCCGATCAACCTGGCTTATGCAATGGCAGTGGTGCTGATCATTGCAGCTATTGGTCTGTCTTTCCTGGCTTCTTCTGGCTGGGGTCTGGCTGCGGTGGTGTCCGTCTATATCGCATTGCAGCTGGGCTATTGCTTTGGCTGGAAGCACCTGCCAGTGATCGATATCGCGTTAGTGTCCTCCGGCTTTATGTTGCGAGCTATGGCTGGTGGCGTGGCCGCAGGCATTGATCTCTCGCAGTGGTTCCTGCTCGTGGCAGCTTTCGGCTCCTTGTTTATGGCTTCCGGAAAACGCTATTCCGAACTGCTGTTGGCTGAGCGTACCGGCAAGAAGATTCGTCGTTCGCTACAGGGATACACTGCCCCCTACCTGCGCTTTGTCTGGACTCTGGCGGCCACCGCTGTGGTCATGAGCTATGCCTTGTGGGGATTCGAGCTCTCCAGCGCGGTCGAAGGAATGGCCGGAGTTTGGTACCAGATTTCCATGGTTCCGTTCACCATCGCCATCTTGCGCTATGCGGCGGATGTCGATCGGGGTGACGGCGGTGCTCCTGATGAAATGGCCTTGTCTGACCGAGTTTTGCAGTCTCTGGCGATCTTGTGGATCGTCTGCATTGTGATGGCGGTTTACCTGGTGCCAGCGCTCTAACCCCGACACAGCGGTAGACCTCAGGGACTGAGTATTTCCCCTGCTAGCATTTGGCAACATGACCACAGTCGTTCCGGATGGCAGTCGGCGGGCGCGGAATACCGCCCCGCACTCAGCTGAACCCCGGGGATCAATCACTACTCTGACCGCGGTGCTCAGTTCTCTGACACTCGCGGTTTTAGCTTTCCTTGGCGGTTGGCACAACCGCTGGATGAGCGATGACGGACTCATCGTCTTGCGGACCGTTCGGAATCTTTTGGCTGGCAACGGGCCGGTGTTCAACGCCGGCGAGCGCGTGGAGGCGAATACTTCCACGCTGTGGCAGTACCTCATCTATCTGGTGGCGCTATTGACCAATGCCCGCCTAGAAATGATCGCGATGTGGCTTGCGCTCATTTTCACCACTGTTGCTTTGGCGATAGCTGCGTGGTCGACCTCCCTGCTATTTCGTCGCCGACATGCGCTGGTGCTGATGCCAGTCGGCGGGCTGGTCTATCTAGCACTGCCACCGGCCCGTGACTTTGCCACTTCTGGCCTCGAATGGGGCTTGAGTTTGTTGTGGATCGCGGTGCTGTGGTGGCTGCTAGTTCGGTGGAGCAAAGGGCAGCCCTCGGTTGGGAAACATCATTCCAGCAGCGTGGTAGATTCAGCTGCCCTTAGCCTCGCGGTGTGGTGCGGTGTGTCCTGGTTAGTCCGTCCGGAATTGGCACTCTACGGTGGGTTGGCTGGGCTATTGATCCTGGTAGCAGCGGCGTCGTGGCGGGAGCGGTGGCTGATCCTAGCCGTTGCGCTTCCACTGCCTGCGGCTTATCAACTATTCCGGATGGGCTATTACGGCCTAATTACCCCTCACACTGCCGTAGCTAAATCTGCGGGAGAGGCAGCCTGGGCCGACGGGTGGGGCTATCTCATGGATTTTGTCGGACCCTATTGGTTGTGGATGGCACTGATCCTCGTCCTGGCGATGGCGGTTGTGGCATATCGGAGTTTTATCGCAGCTCCTGCTGATTCGGCTATTGCCAGTGACCTACCTCGAACCAATGCTGATTGGAAGCAGCGGCTGCGTACTCCCAGAAGCGTGATTGTGCTTGTCTTGGTGGCTGGCTTTCTGCATCTGATCTACGTCTTGCGAGTTGGCGGGGATTTTATGCATGGCCGAATGCTGCTACTTCCACTGTTTAGTATGCTGCTGCCCGTCGCCGTTCTGCCAGTTATTGACCTGCTCCGAACCTCCAAAGCTCATGACTCACTGCTATTGATCGGAGCGGTGTTAATCTCCTGGTGGGCAACCTCCACAGCAATCCAAGGCCACCCACAAGACTGGGAGACCGTCTATGAACAGGACCTGGGGATTGTCGACGAGCGTGATTTCTGGACCTATGCCACCTTCCGCGAGCAAGGTAACCCACCTTTGGTGACCGAAGATTTTGCTACCACTCGAGTGATGAATGACTACGTGGAGGTGCTCGATCAAGCAGTGGATGAGGATGCCGCGTTGGTGTCGCAGTTTGTGGTTGCTCGAGACCCGATGGAATTGTCGTGGATTACCAGCCCTCGCATTCAAACTGAAGAATTATCCGGGATAGATACGTTTCCCACCACGGCTTATCATCTGAATCTGGGGATGACCAGTATGAATGCACCACTGGAGGTACGGGTGTTGGACACTGTCGGATTGACCACCCCGCTTGCTGCTCGTCAGCCACGTGACCCTGACGCTAGAGTCGGGCATGATAAATCGTTGCCCTATTCTTGGCAGGCTGCGGATACTGCCATCGATCTTGGGGCGCTACCTCCTTGGTATGACGCCGAGGAAACGGCTCAGGCACGGTCGGCATTACAAACTCCGGCATTGGTGGAGTTATTTGCTACCTATCGTGAGCCCATGAGTCTGGGCAGGTTTATCGCCAATATTAAATTCTCATTGACCGATGGACGCACGCTTGAGATTGCACTGGATCCCGCCGAAGTAATTGAGGACCAAGGTCCTGTTGCGCCAGATGCACGCATTACTTGGCCAGTGGAGATCAACCCAGATAGGGCCAGATGATCTCCATAATCTCAAAACGATAACGGAAAAGGCGAGTTTTGGGGCCAAATACGCTAGGCTAACGATAACTTGGCACAGACGTATGTTTGCTAGCGGATACTTGGTTGGCGGCTGTACATTATTAGTGCCGTTAAAGCATGCTCGTAAATCCGAAGGGAACCATGACCATTCAGACCGCGACCCATAGCGTGGGGCGAAAAGCTCTCGCGCTTGTGACGGCCCTAGCCACTGCGATGGCCATGATGGTATTTGTCGGTGCCGGAGAAGCCACCGCCAACAATCGAGGCTGGCTGCGCGCTGACGCCACCGGTAGCTGTGAGTGGGATGCTGCTCGCTACTGGGTTCAACGCTGTGATGTTTATTCGCCCTCTACTGGGGAAAACATTACGGTCCAGGTCCAGCCGGCCAATCGTGGTGGCAATGCAGGTCTTTACCTTCTTGATGGCCTGCGTGCTACTGACAATGCCAATGCCTGGACCGTAGATGCCAATGCTCCGGCGCTCTATAACAATGACAACATCACTCTGGTGATGCCGGTCGGCGGTGCTGGTTCCTTCTATGCCGATTGGCAGGGCCCGGCTACCTATGATCTGGAAAACCCAGTCAGCTACCAGTGGGAGACCTTCCTTAGCTCGGAACTTCCGGCCTACTTGGCTGCGAACTTCGGTGTTGCTCAGAACAATAACTCCATCGCTGGCCTATCCATGGGCGGTACTGCGGCATTGACTTTGGCAGCAAAGCATCCAGACCAGTTCCGCCAGGCCTTGTCTTACTCCGGCTACCTAGCCCAGACCATGCCGGGCATGCAGACCATGATGCGAGTGGCACTGCTCGATGCCGGTGGATTCAATATCAACGCCATGTACGGCTCGACGATCAACCCAGAGCGCTTCGCGAATGATCCCTTCCTGAACATGGGCGGACTGGCTGGCAGCGATGTTTATATTTCTGCCGCAACCGGCATTCCTGGTCCCCAGGATTCCAACTACCCGATCAATCTGCAGCTCTCCGGTGCGCCGCTGGAGACTCTGGCGCGTGTTTCCACTCAGATATGGGAACTTAAGGCTCGGGCGCAGGGTCTCAATGTCACTACTGACTACCCGCTGACCGGTATTCATAACTGGACTCAGTTTGGCTCTCAGTTGGAGAAGAGTCGTCCGCGTGTTCTCGATGTGATGAACGCCTGGTAATTAAGCTCGAAGTTTGATCTTTAACAGCCTCGGAGATTATCTCCGGGGCTGTTTTTAATTGAGGGAAAAAGTAGCTATTCGTACCCCTTTCGGCGTGGCCCTAGCCAAACCCTCAAGTTCAACTTAAACTTGATGTATACCTACCGGGTGCGGGCACCTGGCTCCTGACAAAAGTAACGGTTGTCGCTCCGGCGCCGACAGGACTAGTAGGTTGAAAGCGTTATCGTTCGGATTGCCTCATCGGCAGGGAATATGAGAGTGCGAAGGAAGCGTCGACAAACTCCATTGTGGAGCGATGATCGAGGCCTTTTCTGAGATTGCGAGTATTTCTCGGTCGATGGATAGCTGGACGACACTTGTCTCAATAAAATTCTCGACAATAGAATCAGGAACCTCCATATGCGCGACACCGCATCCCTTCCCTTGAAGCGTCAAGGCCGCCGTGCTTGGCTCGCCGCCGCTGCGATCCCAACTACTGTTGCCCTTGGTCTATCAATGGCACCGGTTGCTACAGCACAGAGCTCGCTAGGTTCGAGCTCTTTTTCTGACGGCATCCGCCCTTCGGATCCGGTCGAGCGCACCCCTATTGACACTGAGTACCCCACGGTGGAAAACCTCCCCGCTGGCGTCGAGGTGGAGCGCGTGGAATGGATCAGCGATCGTCGCCTGGCAATCTTCATTAAGTCAGCAGCCATGCCCGATGAGCTCGTCCAGGTTCAGATGCTCTTGGCCCGTGACTGGCACAGCAGCCCCGATCGCAACTTCCCGGAGGTGTGGGCACTGGATGGACTGCGTGCGCGCGACGACGAGAGTGGTTGGACCATCGAGACCAACATCGAGCAGTTCTACGCTGACAAGAACGTCAACGTTATTCTGCCCGTCGGTGGCGAAGCTTCCTTCTACTCGGACTGGCAAGAGCCGGACAACGGAACCCACTACAAGTGGGAGACCTTCCTTATGCAGGAGCTCATCCCGATCTTGGATAACGGCTTCCGCTCTAACCAACAGCGCGCAGTATTCGGCCTGTCCATGGGCGGCACCGCGGCAATGAACTTGGCTCAGCGTTACCCGAGCTTCTTCGAGTTCGTTGGATCCTTCTCCGGCTACCTAGATACCACCTCAACGGGGATGCCTTTGGCTATCGAGGCCGCCCAGGCAGACGCCGGTGGTTACAACAGTGAAGCTATGTGGGGCCCACTGGGTAGCCAGGACTGGGTCGATCATGATCCCAAGCGTGGCATCTCCGAGCTCAAGGATATGACGGTCTATGTCTCCGCAGGTTCAGGCGTTGATGATTTCGGTGACCCAGAGTCTGTGGCCACCGATGTCGCCAACTCCGCTGGCATTGGCCTAGAGGTTCTTTCCCGGATGACCACCAGCACCTTCATGAGCTACGCGAAGGCAGCAGGGGTGGAGCCGATCTCCTTCTTCCGGCCTTCCGGTGTCCACGCTTGGCCCTATTGGCAGTTTGAGATGACCCAGGCCTGGCCTTATATCGCCAACGCTTTTGGTCTCTCCACTGAAGATCGCGGTGCAGATTGCACGACAGAGGGTGCCATCGCTGCCGCAGTCAGTGGACAGACCACTATCGGCAGTTGCGTCAACAATGAGTACCCAGTGGGCGATGATGGCATGCGCCAAGACTTCCGGAACGGCACTGCCTACTGGTCCCCGGATACCGGCGCGCATACGCTATTCGGCGCTATCAACGCTCGCTACAACGCCTTGGAAGGCCCAGCTGGCTGGCTTGGTTTCCCGACCTCTGGAGAGCTTATTGCACCGGATGGGGTCGGCCGCTACGTCAAGTTTGAGAATGGCTCCATCTACTGGAGCCCGAGCACCGGCGCCTGGGAGATCCCGAACGACATGATTGACTCATGGGGTACCGCAGGTTTTGAGACGGGCGACCTTGGTTACCCGACTGCAGGAGCTGCTTCCGTAAATGGTGGTTTGGTGCAGCAGTTCCAGGGCGGCTATGTCATCCGTACCCCCGAAGACGGTGTCCACTGGGTTCGTGGTCTCATCGGTCAAAAGTACGGCGAGATGGGTACCGTGAATTCTGAGCTGGGTTTCCCAACCTCGAATGAATACTTGATCTCCGGTGGTGCTTTCCAACGGTTCGAAAACGGCAATATCTACTGGTCACCTTCCACCGGTGCTCACTTTATTAAGTATGGCGCCATCTTTGACGCTTGGGGTGAAGCCGATTGGGAGCAGGGCGAACTCGGCTTTCCGACTGCCGATCAAACCAGCATTCCTGCTGGTGGCGAGGTCGTAGAGTTTGAAAACGGTACCCTCAGCGAGATAAATGGATCTATTGAAAAGAGCTGAATTGAACATGCGCACTTGGGCTAAAACTGGACTGATCGCCGCCACCTGTGTGAGTGCGCTCGCACTCACCGCTTGCGGAGAGGCGACCGTCGAGGACGATTCCACCACCGCGCCTACTGTGGCACCGCTAGAACGCGGTCCCAGCTCGTCTGAAGCGACGACGGCCGCGGAGAGCTCGGAAGCGCAAAGCCCCATTGCACAAGATCCAGCTACCCCGCAGCCCCAAGATCAAGGGGCCCGCGAAGTTGATGAAGTGCCTGAGCTAGATGCCTCTCGTTCTGCAGAAGACCAAGTTTTTCTCGGCGAACTTAGCGACAACGGTGTCGATATCGTTGGAGTGGAAGATCAGATGATCGGAACCGCGATCACGATTTGCTCTCCAGAGGGTACTGGCATTGATCTGGCTACGGTTCCGGCGGTGGCAGGGCAACTCATTGAGCAGGGCAGAACAGATCTTTCAGCTGAAGAAGTAGCCACGCTTATTGAGGACGCAGCCCGGAAGGCGTATTGCTAGAGCGATGAAAAAAGCACTCACCATTCTGGCCGTAGTGATCCTGATCGTGGTTCTCGGTGTCGGCGCAATGCAATGGATCCGCAGTTCCGAGGAAGATCTGACCTCGCCGGAAGCAGGTGCTCCGGGCGAGGCTGTGGAGCAGCCAGAATGGTGCCCAGCAGTGGAGGTAGTCTCTGCCCCAGGTACCTGGGAATCAGCCAAAGGTGATGACCCGATCTATCCCACGGCTAACCCCTATAGCTTTATGCTCTCGGTTACTCAGCCGCTGCAGGAGCGATATTCAGCAGACGACGTCAAAGTTTGGACCCTGCCGTATACAGCAGAGTTTCGGAACATCAATTCCCCCGATGAGATGACCTACGACGAATCCCGGCAGGAGGGACGGCTGACACTAGAGACCGAGCTGATTACTATGCATGAGCAATGTCCTGCCACCGATTATGTCCTCGCTGGCTTTTCGCAGGGAGCAGTGATCGTCGGAGATATTGCAAATGCGATTGGGCAGGGCAATGGCCCGGTTCCGTCTGAACGGATTAGGGGAGTAGCGGTAGTAGCTGATGGCCGCCGAGAGCCTGGTGTTGGTCAGGTGCCGGGTAACCCGGTTTCTGGGGTCGGCGCAGAGGTGTCCCTGGAAGCTCTGAACCTGCTCGTACAGCCGGTTGTTCCCGGCGCCACCATGCGAGGGCCTCGCGAGGGAGGGTTCGGAACTATCAACGATCGAACCTTCGATATTTGTGCGCCGGATGACAGTATCTGCGATGCCCCGCTGGGAGTCGGCACTGCACTTGATCGTGCGTTAGCTCTGGTAGCGGCTAATGGGGTCCATGCGATGTATGCCTCAAATCCGAACGTAATACCCGGGACTACCACCAACGCGTGGCTGGTCGACTGGGCAATCGATCTGATTGATAACTAGCTCAAAGCGCCTTACAAGTAACGAAAGTATTACAGCGAGGGACTAACAGGTGACAGGTCAGCTCTGTTAGGTTGGCATATAAAACTGTTTTCCCCACAAGTGGATGCAATATATAAGGAGAAGCATGGACCTGAAAGCGGCGATGAGCCAATTCTTCAATGACAAGGGCGAAATCGTTCTTGCTCCGCAGCTGACGCTGGCCGGACTTGCAGAATTGATGTACCAAGGGGACCTGCAGCTCGGTGGCGGAGATCGTCATTGCCTGCGGTACTGGGATTTCTCCGAATCCCGAGAAGGTACCCCTGTGGACTTCACTCGCACCGAGATCAATACTCGGATCAAGTCCGTCGCGGCTCGGCTGCAGCAGGTTGGCAAGATCGGCGATCGAGTCGCTGTCATGGCTAATAACTCTCCGGAGTACATTTTTGGCTTCGCGGGCGCTCTCTACGCCGGGATGACCCCGGTGCCGCTCTATGATCCCTCTGAGCCTGGTCACGCCGATCATTTGGAGGCTGTGTTTGCGGACTGCCAGCCCAGCTTCGTGCTGACCAACTCCAGCTCTGCGGCGGCTGTGCGTACGCACTTTTCTGAGGTTCCCTCTCGTGAGCGGCCCCGGATCTTGGCCGTGGATTCACTGCCGGACACGCTTGCTGCTTCCTTTGTTAATCCCATGATGACTCTGCAGGGCCAGCAGATCATGGCGTCTATGACGACGATGCCAGTCGATCAGCCAGCGTTTTTGCAGTACACCTCAGGTTCTACCCGCAGCCCGGCTGGAGTGCAGCTGACCAACCGTTCCATTTTGACCAATGTGCTGCAGATTTTCGTCGGTGCACGTCTGCGCACCCCATTGCGCTTGGTTTCTTGGCTCCCGCTGCACCACGACATGGGTATTATTCTCGCCCTGTTCGTCACCATCATGGGCCTGCCCAATGAGATTATGGCTCCGCGTGACTTTATCCAGCAGCCCAAGCGTTGGATCGATCAGCTCAATCGTCGAGACAGCGATGAGGGCGTCTCGGTTTATGCCGTCGTCCCCAACTTCGCTCTCGAACTGGCTGCGCGCTACGGAAAGCCTAAAGCCGGAGAATCACTCGACCTCTCTGCACTTGACGGCATCATCATCGGTTCTGAGCCGGTCACAGAGAAGGCTCTGACGAGTTTCCTTGACGCATTCAGTGACTATGGGCTCAATCGATCTGTGCTTCGTCCTTCCTATGGTCTGGCAGAAGCCTCCCTGTTGGTAGCTACTCCGCAGTCCCCTGAGCGCCCGGTTATTTCCTACTTTGATCGCGATAAGTTGGCAGCAGGTGAGATGGACTTCGTTGAATCCGATTCTGCGGCTGCCGTGTCATTTATCTCCAATGGGCAGGTCGTTCGCCCGCAATCGCTGACCATCGTCGACCCAGAGACTCGCGCTGAGCTGCCCGATGGCAGCATCGGAGAGCTGTGGGCCAAGGGCGATAACATGGCTGCTGGCTACCTTGGCCGGGAAGAAGAGTCCGCCGCTACCTTTGCCAACGTTCTGGGTGAGCGACTTGCAGAGGGCTCTCGCGCTGAGGGCGCCGATGACGAGCGTTGGTTGGCCACCGGAGATCTCGGGGCCATCGTCAATGGTGAAATTTACATCACCGGAAGACTCAAGGACCTTATTGTTATCGCTGGGCGCAATCACTACCCGCAGGACATCGAGCACACTGTGATGAAGACCACCGAGCATGTGCGTCCAGATTCCCTTGCGGCATTCTCGATTGAAGGCGATGACTCGGAGCAGCTTGTCTTGATCATTGAGCGTGCCGATGACGCTGATCCCGCTGGTGACTTAGCTGCCGTGGAAGCGATTCGAGCAGCCGTTTCTTCCCACCATGGACTAACTCCAGCCGATATCAAGTTCATGGGACCGAATGAGATCAACCGCTCATCTTCCGGTAAAATCGCACGTCGCGTTGTGCGGAAGACCTACCTTTCTTCTTAGTAGGTTTTCGATCGAATACCGGGGTGTCACATTGAGGCGCGAACCGGCGATAGACCTCGTGTTAGCCACCTTCCTCCTCCACTAGGAGGATGGACCCGATCCGCCGTAGTTTAGAAGGATGTCAGTTTCCATGAATGAGAGCCAGCCCACCGCGCCGATGACCGTCGAGCAACTGCGGGGGTGGCTTCGTGACTGGATCGTCTCTACCACCGGCCTGCCAGCTGAAGAAGTCACTGGCTCCAAGCCGTTGGAGAACTTTGGATTATCCTCCCGCGATGCCGTTGTGCTTTCCGGCGAATTAGAAAACCTCTTAGGTGTGCAACTCGATGCCACCATTACTTACGAGTACCCCACCATCGATGCGCTCGCTCAACGGCTGATCGATGGCGAGCCCGTCACTCGTGAGCGCACCCGATCTCGTAGTAGGTATTCCGCCTCTGCATCTTCTCCAGGTACCCACGACATCGCGGTCGTCGGAATGAGCGGTCGGTTCCCCGGTGCCGGAGACTTGTCGGAATACTGGGCCATGCTGGTCGAGGGCCGCGATGGCACCGGCCCGTTGCCGATCGGGCGTTGGTCCGAATACGCCGGTGATGATGTGTTGTCCGCCAAGATGGCAGAGCAGAACTTGGCTGGTGGCTATCTCGATGATCTCGCTTCTTTTGATGCTGAGTTTTTTGGTCTTTCGCCGATCGAGGCTGCGAACATGGACCCGCAACAGCGCATCATGCTTGAGATCACCTGGGAAGCGCTGGAAGCTGCCCATTTGGCTCCCAGTGATCTGCGTGGCGCACCTGTCGGGGTGTTCCTCGGCTCATCGAACAATGACTACGCCATGCTTATTTCTTCGGACCCAGCGGAGGCACACCCCTATGCCTTGACTGGTACCGCTAGCTCCATTATTCCCAACCGTATTTCCTATGCTTTCGACTTCCGCGGTCCTTCTGTGTCTTTGGATACCGCTTGTTCCTCCTCCCTGGTGGCAGTTCACCAGGCGGTACGTTCTCTGCGGGAGGGCGATTCCGATGTTGCCGTCGCCGGTGGCGTTAATGTTCTTGCTTCCCCGTTTGTCTCCACTGCCTTTGGTGATCTCGGAGTACTGAGCCCGAGTGGCCATATCCACGCTTTCTCTGATGAGGCTGACGGGATCGTGCGTTCCGATGGTGCCGGAGTGCTCATCCTCAAGCGGGTGGATGATGCAGTCGCCGATGGTGATGAGATTCTTGCGGTCATTAAGGGCTCAGCAGTCAACTCTGATGGGCACTCCAACGGGTTGACCGCGCCGAATCCGGAAGCCCAGATTGATGTCCTCAATCGTGCTTACGCTGATGCTGGACTGGATCCTTCGGAAGTCGATTATGTCGAGGCCCACGGAACCGGAACCATCCTCGGTGATCCCATCGAAGCCACCGCGCTCGGTGAGGTCCTAGGTGCTGGCCGCGAAGCAAAGAATCCGACTTTGTTGGGTTCCGCGAAGTCGAACATCGGACATTCTGAGTCCGCTGCGGGCGCTGCCGGCCTGATCAAGGTTGTCCAGGCTATGTCGCATGGTGTGATTCCGCCGTCCCCGAATTTCGAGTCGCCCAACCGCTATATTGACTTCGATGCTGAGCACTTGGAAATGGTTGAAGATCCGCGTGAATGGCCGGAGTACTCCGGGCGCAAGCTCGCTGGCGTCTCCGGTTTCGGCTTCGGCGGTACCAACGCTCATGTGGTCGTATCTTCGTATGATCCGGCCGATTATGAGATCCAGGCGGTATCCCACCCGGCACAGTTGGTTGACCCAGAACAGCCGAATGCCGTGGCGCTGCCGATCTCGGGGATGCTGCCTTCGCGACGTCGCCAAGCGGCCGCAGATGTAGCCGATTTCCTCGAGGGACGCGAGGACACCGATTTGGTCCCGCTAGCGCGTTCCCTCGCTCGGCGTAACCATGGCCGCTCCCGTGCTGTGATCAGCGCAACCAACACTGTTGACGCTGTCCGTCGTCTGCGCCAAGTAGCCGAGGGCAAAGTCTCCGTCGGCATTGATGTCGCGGATGCTCCAGCTGCTGTTGGTCCGGTCTTTGTCTACTCCGGTTTCGGTTCTCAGCACCGCAAGATGGCCAAAGATCTGATTGAGATTTCCCCGCTGTTTTTGGATCGGATGACCGAGCTGGACGTATTTATCGACCGCGAGGTTGGTTGGTCGGTGCTTGAACTGGTTCGGGATGATGCGCAGACTTATGACACTGAAACTGCACAGGTAGCCATCACCGCGATCCAAATCGCATTGACTGACCTCCTAGCCAGCTTCGGGGTTCGGCCCGCAGCAGTAGTTGGTATGTCGATGGGTGAGATCGCCGCTGCCTACGCAGCCGGTGGCCTTAGCGCAGAGGATTGCCTACAGATTGCTTGCCACCGCGCTCGGTTGATGGGCGAAGGCGAAAAATCCCTGCCAGAAGACCAACTTGGTGCCATGGCTGTGGTTGAGCTGTCTACCGAAGAGTTGGCCGCACTCGGCGAGCACGATGAGAAGTTCGCGGGAATTGAACCTGCGGTGTACGCAGGTCCGGGAATGACCACCGTGGGAGGTCCTCGAGAGGCGGTTACCGCGCTCGTCGAAAAGCTTGAGGCAGAGAGCAAGTTCGCCAGACTGCTCAACGTTAAGGGCGCTGGGCACACCAGCGCTGTGGAGCCGCTACTCGGCGAGCTCGGATTCGAGACCGCAGGTATCTCCCCACAACCGCTGCAGATTCGGTTGTTCTCATCGGTAGACCGCGGGCTGGCCCATGAGCCTGGTACTACAGTTCACGACACCGACTACTGGTTGCGCATGACCCGTCAGCCGGTGTACTTCCAAGATGCCATCGAGGTCGCCTTTGCTCACGGCCACAACACTTTGGTGGAGATTTCCCCAAACCCCGTGGCAATGATGGGGATGATTAATACTGCCTTTAGCGTTGGCAAACCGGACGCTCAATTGCTGTTCGTACTCAAGCGCAAGGTCAACGTTTCAGACTCAGTGCGCGAGTTGTTAGCCAAGCTCTACACCAGTGGCGATCAGGTGGACTTCTCTGCCGTCTATGGTGACGGGCCAGTTCTATCCGCGCCGGTGACCACATGGAAGCATCAGCAATACTGGACCAATGCTCGACCTTCGAGCAACCACACCGCGAGCCTGCCGGGTACTCGGGTCAACCTACCCGGCGGCGTGTCAGCATTCACAACTAACGCCGATCAAATTCCCTCCGCGCTAGCGTTGCTTGAGCGCGCGGCTGAGGTCGTTGAACCGAACTCCCAGCTGGTTGCGGCCGAAGAACATGCCATGCTGCCGGCCCAAGGCGAGATCACCACGGTTGCGACTCGAACCATTGGTGGCCTAGCGATCGCAGTGCACCATATTGATGGCAATAACGCCTCCAGCCTGCTGGCAGAAGGCTTCGCCAGCTCACTGGGCCTGGGCGCCCAACAGATTTCGCCCGGTGTGCAATCACCTCAGCCCTCCGCGGTGGTCGAGCCCTCCATCGGTGGATTCTTCGCGGATGAGGATCTCGAAGTCGAATCGCTACGCTGGTCGCGCTCTTCTGGCGAGAGCATTGAAGAACGCCTGCGCGCCATCGTCTCAGAGTCGATGGGATATGACGTCGATGATCTGCCCGGCGAACTGCCGTTGATCGATTTAGGCCTGGATTCCCTCATGGGTATGCGCATTAAGAATCGGGTGGAAAATGATTTCCAGATTCCGCCGTTGCAGGTCCAAGCGCTTCGCGACGCCTCGGTAGCCGATGTCGTCACGCTCGTTGAAGAAGCTGTCACACAGAAGGAAGCCGAAAGCGGAGTTTCGCTGGAGCAGGGTGCGCCCGCCTCCGAGAGCAGCGGGAACACCGAGACCACGATCGCTCCAGCCCTGCAGACGTCTGCCAACACCTCCGGTGACGATACTGAGTCAGCTGAAGGAGTTGGTGTTGCACCTCGTGATGCCTCCGAGCGCTTGGTTTTCGCCGCTTGGGCTTCTATCACTGGCAAAGCCGCAGCTGGAGTAACCAGCCGACTGGCGACCATCGATAGTGATATCGCGACGAAGATCGCTGAGCGCTTGAGCGAGCGTTCCGGATTAGCCATCACTGCTGTGCAGGTCATGGAAGCCGAAACTCTCGAGCCGCTGGCCAACCTGGTCCGCGAGGGACTTGAGACCGAAGTCGAGGGCAATATTCGCGTCCTGCGCGCCCGGCCTGCGGGATCTACTAGCCCGAGCGTGTTTCTTTTCCACCCAGCAGGTTCCTCGACAGTGGTCTACCAACCACTCATGCGCCGCCTACCGGAAGATGTCCCAGTCTATGGTGTGGAACGGCTAGAAGGCAGCCTCGAAGATCGTGCCGCCGCCTATCTCGATGAGATTCGTGAATACGCAGCCGGGCAACCGGTAGTCCTCGGTGGCTGGTCCTTTGGTGGCGCTCTCGCCTATGAGGTTGCCTATCAGCTACTGGGTACTGATGTTGAAGTTTCGTTCATTGCACTGCTCGATACCGCTCAGCCTTCTGAACCTGTGCCGGACACCCTGGAAGAGACCAAAGCGCGGTGGGAGCGCTACAGCGCCTTCGCCAAGCGCACCTACGGTCTCGATTTCCCGGTGCCATTCGAACTGCTAGAGACCGCCGGAGAAGAAGCGATGCTCGGCATGCTTGAGCAATTCCTTGCTACTACCGACGCCTCCGAGCACGGTTTGGCAGCAGGTGTCCTTGAACACCAGCGTGCCAGCTTCGTGGACAATCGGATTCTGGACAAGCTAGATTTTGCTCGCTGGGCAGCGGTAGATGTGCCGGTCCTACTTTTCCGAGCTGAGCGGATGCATGCTGGTGCCATTGAGCTAGAACCCCGCTACGCTGAGATTGACCCAGACGGTGGCTGGTCGGCTATCGTTGATCAACTGGATATCATTCAGCTCTCCGGTGACCACCTAGCGGTTCCCGACGAACCGGCCATCGGCGTGGTTGGTGCGCACATGACCAAGCGCATCAAGAGCTTAGACAGCTGAAGTACTAGTGAAGGCAGTGGTGATCAGTGACTGAGAGCTCGACGGCGAGCAGGCTAGCCGATCTGCGTGTCCGCTTGGACAAAGCGCAAGATCCAGGCAGTGAACGCGCTCGGCTACGCCGTGATGAAGAGGGACGAACAACGCCTCGACAGCGAATTAGTGCGCTCCTGGATGAAGGGAGCTTTGTCGAAGTTGGCGCTTTAGCAAAAACTCCCGGCAATCCGGATGCAGTCTATTCTGACGGCGTAGTCACCGGTTATGGGCATATCGATGGCCGTCCGGTGGCTATCTATGCTCACGATAAATCCGTCTACGGCGGCTCCGTCGGCGAGGCTTTTGGCCGTAAAGTTGTCGAGGTCATGGAGATGGCGATCAAGATTGGGTGCCCGGTCATCGGCATCCAAGACTCTGGTGGCGCCCGAATCCAAGATGCAGTGACCTCCTTGGCCATGTACTCGGAGATCTCGCGTCGGCAGCTGCCGCTTTCTGGACGTAGCCCCCAGATTTCGATCATGCTGGGCAAATCTGCTGGTGGCGCGGTCTATGCTCCAGTGACCACTGACTTCGTCATTGCCGTCGATGGGCAGACCGAAATGTATGTCACTGGTCCTGCAGTGATCCGCGAAGTCACTGGCGAGGATGTCACCTCTGCTGAACTGGGCGGGGCCCGCCAACAGGAGCTCAATGGCAATATCTCCGCGGTGGTTGCTAGCGAAGATGAAGCCTTCGACTTTGTGCGGGACTTGCTCGATCACCTTCCACTGACGTGCTACGACCCGGCGCCGGTTTTCGATGCGCCCAGTGATGAAGAGATCTCTGAGGCAGAAGAACTCGACCTGTTTATGCCCAATGACTCCAACGCGGGCTATGACATGCTTGACCTGCTGGTTTTGCTCGGAGATGATTCCCAGCTGGTGGAGATCCAGGCAAACTACGCACCGAACTTGATCACTGCCTTTGGTCGAATTGATGGTCGCGCCGTTGGCTTCGTTGCCAATAACCCAATGCACTTCGCCGGCTGTATTGATGCCGACGCCGCTGATAAAGGCGCACGGTTTGTTCGTATCTGCGATGCCTATAACATTCCGTTGGTCTTTGTGGTCGATACCCCGGGCTACCTGCCAGGCGTTGATCAAGAACGCGCCGGTCTGATTCACCGCGGAGCCAAGCTGGCCTTTGCCGTCGTGGAATCGACTGTCCCTAAAATCACGCTCATCGTGCGTAAGGCCTATGGCGGAGCATATGCCGTGATGGGTTCGAAAAACCTCAGCGGTGATATCAACTTGGCTTGGCCTACCGCCCAAATCGCTGTCATGGGTTCAGCAGCGGCGGTAGTGATGATTCAGGGAAAGCAGCTCGCAGCGGCTCCGCCGGAACAGCGTGGCTACCTCAAGAAACTATTCATGGACTTCTATGACGAGAACATGACTAGTCCTTATGTTGCCGCCGAGCGTGGCTATCTCGATGCGATGATCCAGCCGCGGGATACCCGACTGGCGCTTCGTCGAGCGGTACGTCAGTTGGCGGATAAACAAGAGCAGGATCTGCCGAAGAAGCACACCATTATGCCGATGTAACGCAATTACCTTTCGCCATCGATGTAGTTGGTACAAGTCATAAATCTGGAAAATTCATTCTTAAGGAGCAATAAAATATGCTGAGCACCGCAATCGATCTTTCCGGGGATATCATCAACTACTTCTTCATGATCATCAACCAAATTTCTTTCACTGTTAGCAGCATGAGCAGCTAAAGCTCAGTCAGAAAGAGCAATGGCGCCGGCCACCCCAGTTATCGGGGCGGCCGGCGCCATTAGTTTCTGTGGCTAGGCTCAGGCAATCGCGGTGGATTTAGCGCGAATGACAAATCTCGCTACTATCCGCCATCCGAGCATCAACAGCCCGGACATTACTGTGGCCACGATGATGAAGGACCAATGTGGGAATTCTCCATTGCGCAGCCCCCAGATTGCCAAACCGGTCACCGCAGTGATGGCCCAAGCTAATACACCCGCAGGCGCCAGTTGGGCTCCATCCCAGTGCGCCAAGACGATGATCATCCAGGCCACGGCGACTCCGATCAAGAACGGCCAGAGGGTACTGAGCCAGCCGGAAACATTGAGCGGCATCTCTTCGGTTTGGTGGGCCACTCGGGCCAAAAACGCAAAGATGGTGATGGCGACGACATCGGCGGCAAGAGCGGAATACCTGTTCATGCCACTGATTCTAGCGGTCAGCTACTGGTTGTTCATCGGGTAGGGGATCTCTAGCCTTGAGCCCACGACGAGCGTAGTACAGGAAATAGACCACCCAGCCGACTGTCGCTGCCAGCACAAAGGAGATCAGCCGGTAGAGCAACGCGACCCCAGTAGCGTTGACCGCGGTCAGCCCGGAGGCAACTAGCGCGGTGAAGATGGCAGCATCTACGGTCCCGAGCCCGCCGGGTGTTATTTGGGCGGAACCTGCAATTTTCGCAGAGGCATAGACCAGCAATACGCCCATGATCGTGGTGTGCTCAGGCGAGGCCTCCAACCAGGGAAGCTCGCCAGTGACCGCCCAGATGCTGGCCCAGATGGTCAGAGCATCTAATAGCCGGTTGGCTAATGACCATCCTGCGCTGGCGAAGAATCGTTGCGGTGACATCTTCACCGAGTTCAACTGCCGGATCTGTCCGATGACTGTTTCGAGCCCAGCTTCTCGACGCCGGCGGAGTATTCGGTTGAACTTGGGCACTAAAGCGCGTGCCCACCGCTCGATCCAGCGCGGATTATTGGTCGCCCAGTACACCGCCCAAGACAATAGAACGGTGGCCACCAGAGTCACCAACAGTGAGCTAACACTGACCTGAGCACCGAGGAAAAACACTGCTGAAGCTCCGATGAGCACCAGCCACATGGTCGACAACGCGGAGGAAAGCACGAAAAACCAGCCGCAGAGGATGGCGCTGGCGCCCCAGCCGCGTTGGACTCGATAGGTCAAGATTGCGGAAAATGCAGGCCCGCCAGGCAACGTGGTGGACCATGAGTTTGATGCCAAGGTAATGGCGGTGGTTTCCGTCAACGCTACGGAGGTTCCACCTGCTCGTATAAGCAGGCGCATGACTTCGGCCATTGCCAGCAGTGAGGCGCTAGCGGTGGCTACGGCTAGCGCCACTCCTGGCAGATGCATATCGGAGAGGCGACCTATTCCTTCTCCTAGAAACGGAAGCTCATCACGGAAGAACATTCCGAGTGCCGCGAGGACTGCCAGTGGCGCAAGCCACCTTGTCCAAGGGTTGATGAGCGCCCGTTTCATTACCTGCACTCGCGGCTACCGTCCCAGCTGCCGAGGGTTGTCCTCATCCGATTGCAGTCTGCGCATTAACTCGGCGAAAGGAATCAGCTCATCATCATCGCGTGTGCTGCGGCCACTGCGTGCCGCCTCTTCCTCATCCACGACGATGGCGGAGTCAATCAGTAGCTCAGCGTCTTCGGGATGCTTATCGACGTCGCTTTCCTTTGCAGTTGGCGCAGGGGTCTCGCTGTGGCCGAGCTTGTGGTAAATCTTGCGCACCAATGGTGGTGCCCACCAGTTGTCATCTTGCAATAGGTGCATGACTGCGGGCACGAGCATCATACGAATGATGGTCGCATCGATTGCTAACGCAGCGATCATGCCGAAGGCAATGTATTTCATCATGACGATCTCTGAGAAAGCGAATGCTCCGGCTACCACGATCATGATCAGGGCAGCGGCGGTGATGATCGATCCGGTTCTGGCAGTGCCGTACTTGATGGCATCGTCGGTACTTTCTCCTCGGTCTCTGGCTTCGACCATCCGAGAGACGAGGAACACTTCATAGTCGGTGGACAGTCCGTAGACGATAGCCACGATCAGGACCAGCACCGGAGACATCAACGGACCTGGAGTGAAGTTGAACAGGTCCGCGCCGACTCCGCTGACGAAGATGGCGGTGAGAATACCCAAGGTGGCACCGAGTCCGAGGACTGTCATAATGACCGCCTTCGCGGGCAAGATCAACGAGCCAAAGACAGCTGCCATAAGCAAGAATGTTGCGATGACAATATAGAGCGCCATCCACGGCAGCTTCTCGAGGAGTGCCTCAATTGACTCGATCTCCATGGCGGGGGTGCCGCCGATGTAGACATTGACCCCTTCGGGGATATCGAGGGCGCGTAGTTGGTCGATGACTTCTTCGTTGTAGTCTCGGTCGGCGATTCCAGCAGAGAGCACCGTAGTGCCATCTACTGTGCCGGAGTCTGGGGAGAAGGGTGAGGACAAGCCCTCGATATCGCGGGTTTGAACGTAGATATCGACCAATTGAGTTTCGGTGGCGTCAGTGACTACCAACTTGACCGGTTCGGTACGGAAAGCCGGGAAGCTGTCATTGAACTCATCCTGCGCGACGCGAGTCTCGTTATCCGGCGGAAGGTATGTCTCGTTGATACCTCCGAATTTCACCCCAGTCAGCGGGATGGTTAGCGCGATGAGCACACCTGCGACTACCACCGTGACCAGCTTGGCGTGACGCATAGACCACGCAGGTATCCGGAACCAGAGAGTGTCTTCCAGCCGCCTGGCGGTGCGCTTGGTCTTCCGGATAGACCACTTGTCTATATTGCGGCCAAGGAGTCCAAATAGAGCTGGCAGTACCGTTACCGACAGCAATGCTGCCAAGGCCACCGCGGAGATCGCTCCATAGGCAACTGATTTGAGGAATGCCTGCGGGAACACCAGGAGTCCAGAGAGAGCTACCGCTACCATCGCGGCGGAAAAGACCACAGTCTTGCCTGCGGTAGATGTGGTGGTGATAACCGCATCTTTTACTTCTTTACCGCGGTCGAGTTCCTCACGGAATCGCGAGACCATGAACAATCCATAATCGATGGCCAAGCCCAGCCCAAGCAAGGTGACCACGGATTGGGCGAAGACGTTGACCTGGGTTACCCCGGCCAGAACCGACAGGATGCCTAGTGATCCAGCGATCGAAAGAACTCCCACGATCAAAGGCATAAAAGCCGCGACGACTGAGCCGAAGACCACTAGCAATAGCAGTGCCACCACTGGCAGGGCAACGACCTCAGCGCGAACGATGTCGCCAGCCATGCCTTCATCGAGGGCATCAGCCACAGCGGTCGCGCCACCAATCTGAGTGGTTACTCCCTCCGGTGGATTCTCAGGAACCAGTGAGTCTTTGACCTCCCGGAAGTCCTTCAGAGTTTGTTCGCCATCGCCGCTGAGACCAATCGAGGCAAAAGCTTGGGTGCCATCGTCGTTGATTAGTTGTACGTTACGAGTGTTGAAATAGCTGGTGACGGTGTCGATCTGATCGGGATAGGTTGCCTCTAGCTGATCCAAGTGGGTAGCCAGAGATTCGAAAATCACTGGGTCATTGAGGGTCTGCCCTGACGCTGCTTCCGTCTCAAACAAGAGGATGACGTCACCGTTGTTATCGCGCCCGAAGGTCTCGAGCTCGATGGCAGCAGCTGCGGTGGAGGCTGATCCAGGATCATCCCAGCCTTCCTGGCTCATTCGCTCGCCGAGTCGTAGACCGAAGAGCACGTAGAGAACCAAGATGGCCGCGATGATGAGCAACGGCACGATGCGCCGGTGCTGGTAGGAAAAATTTCCCCACTTGTGGAACATAGCGTCTCCCTTTCCTCAGGCGAGTTAGTGGCCGCGTCCCGACAGCAGCGCGGACAGTGGGCGGAAAGGCTGGAGCCACGCACCGTGGTCAGGTAGGGAATCGAGGCTGATGCGCGGTAGCGGCTCGCGGAACACATTGGGGATTTCCTCGAGATCAATGAAATTGATGGTCTCAGAGGCAACCGCCCAAGCGGCGTGCTCGTGGAAGCCGATGACGGTGACGGGTAGTCCTTCGGCAATGAGTTCGTCGATGATCTCTTTGAAGTTCTGACCATCAGCAGACGCAATAACTAAGCCCTTGAGTACACCTTCGCTGTGGCGACGGCGAATATGGGTGAGCATGTCCGGATCGACGTCAGAGTCCTCGTCGGTTTTGGGCTTGGCAAAAACCGCAAAACCGACGTTCCGCAGTGCTTCGACCCAGGGGCGGATCACATCAGCGCCACCCTGGGTGACGTTGGTGAACACGGTAGCTTCGGCTTCGACGTGGGTGCCAGCGGTGTGGGAGAGCATTCCAGCTCGACCCAAAAGCCATCGGCCGATGGCATCGAAGCGCGGGCGATAAGCAGCGGTCGGACGCCCGCCCAGAATGGAACCTAGTCCCATATCAAGGTTGGGGGCATCCCAGACCAAGAGGAGGCTGTCTGGGCTGCTGGCAGGTGCTCCGTCGTAGTGATGGGTGTATTCGTGCAGGTCGCTCACAGAGTCTCGCTTCTTAATAGAATTTTAGGCCGGCTCTTGTGAGCGCTGCCAGAGGAATTCGGTGATGACATGGGACTTGTCTAGCCCCTTGCCTTCGAATTTGGTGATGACCTGACGGTCGACCAGCTGAGGGCAGTCTTGCCAAGGCCAGTCGTGGTATTCCAACAGAGGTTCTACATCGACTAATTCAGAGATCCATTGTGCATAATCGGCGTGATCGGTGGCTACATGCAGTACCCCGCCAGGTTTGAGCCGGGAAGCGATCAAGTGCAAAGTGCCGGACTGGATCAGACGGCGCTTATGGTGACGTGCTTTCGGCCAAGGATCGGGGAAAAAGATCCGCACTCCGTCAAGTGAAGCCGGACCGAGCATCCGAGCAAGCACCTCGACGCCATCTCCGCGGATCATGCGAATATTGTCGAGGTCTTCGCGCAGGATCGAGCCGAGCAGCTTGGCTAGACCGGGTTTATAGAGTTCGACAGCGATGATGTTGGTGTCGGCTTCTAACGGAGCCATGGCGGCGGTGGAAGTGCCAGTGCCCGATCCGATCTCTACGATCGTCGGAGCATCTTTCCTGCCAAACCAGGTATCTAGGTCTATCGGCTCATCGCTGAGAACTTTGCCCAGTTGTGGCCAGTGCTCATCCCAGCGCTTTTCTTGGTTCTCAGTGAGCGTTCCACGGCGGAAGCTCACCGTGCCCAAGCGAGGGTATTCGCGGTCGTCGTCGAAGTTGGTCTGCAGAGGTCGACCCGCAGGCAGATCCCCTAGGGGGGTTTGCTCTGGGCTTGGCTCTGGAGAAGAAATGGGGGTATTGGAAAAATCAGAAATAGACATCACTTCTTATTCTTCCCCCACAGTGGGGAAAGTTCAATATTACACCTCTTATATTTGGGTTTCCTGTTGCGGGAACTGCTCTCCTGGGACATCCTGAACTGAGAACCGGACCTTGGGGGAGGGGTGGGTCGTGGATACGCCGAAGCTCTTTGTTGATGCCGCTGATTGGGCGCATGCCAGAGATTTCGGCTGTCCGGTTGGAATTGGCTTGCGCCGAGTGCTCAGTGAGCTCACTGGAGACCCTCGAGTTGGCGCCTGCACGTTGACTGTTTCAGTGCCGCTGCCAGATTGGGGATATCGAGAGGTTGCAGTTGCCTGGCCAGGATTGAACCAGGGGGCAGATGTGGTTGTGCTGGTTCATTCTGGGCCGGTGACTGCGCTCATGCGTTCACGTATTTGCGCTGGTCCTGCACTGGTGATCGTGGTCCCAGATCTAGGGGAGCAGTCTCGCCAACTGGTGGCAACGCGACTGGCTGGTGGGGATCTTCTGGTTGCACGAGGCAGGATATTAGTGGGGCAACTACATTCGCTGGCGTTGAAGCACCCGGAAGTCGCGCAACAGCTGAGAGCGATAGCCGGGCCGGCACTTGCTCCTCCCGAGAGGCTGGCTCAGGTGGCAATCATCGGACCGGATGCAGCTGCTTGCGGTCATCTTTCTGCTGAACTTGAGGGCGTAGAAGTTGTCGATGGAGCCGAAGTGGATGTGGTGATTGCACTTGCTCCCAGCCGGGGCTGGGTAGCTTCAGATGCGCCCACGTTGGTTGATGCTGCTCGGCGGGCTGGACGTTTGATTTCTACTGCTCCGCTTCCGCCAGGGGTATCCGGGAGGGTAGTCCATCCCGGTGCTGAATTAGCTGAGGTGCTAGGGCAGGTGCTCTCGCATCCGCGAGGGGACCAACTGCCGATACCGCGTCCGGGAGCCTGGTACCAGGCAGCTGAACGGCTTCATCGTCGCAGAATCTCGCTACTCGACGCTCGCTTAGTGGAGCTGCGCACTCTAGCTACAACAGACTTCTCGGGTGCCGCTAGCGGCTTGGCTGAGCTTGTGGGCGAGCAGGGAGTGGATTCCCCCGGAACGGAGTTGCCCTCAGGTCCGATCATGTCGCCGTTGCTCTTGGCCGCATTGACCGGAACAGCTTCTGCGCGAGCGCTGTGGCCGATCAATGAAGTGATTGCAGTGCTGGTTGGAGCAGCACTGGCCGCAACGGTTGGATGGATGCGTTGGATAAGGGGGCGTCGAGAAGCTCGTTTGAAGTGGCTCGACCACGAAATCGTACGTATCCGCAGTAGTGGTGGAGTGTCCTGGGGTGAACGCGACGGGCCCTCTGCCTGGCTAAGGCGTGAGTTGGCTGGCGTGCAGGACTGACATGGTGAGGAGGCAGGATGGATGATTGGTTGCTGAGTCTGCACGGACTTGCAGAAATTGGCCCAGAAGGTGTGGTCTCCAGCGATGGGCTTCGGTTTAGCACTGGATCGCAGGATTGGATCCTAGACGGGCAATCGGGCGAAGCCGTGACTCTGGTCGACGGCGGTGGGATGACCGTTTTTGCCGACCTCGACGATGACGGTGAGATCGACCATATCTCCACCGTTCATCATGACGGTCGCTACGAGGTCTATTCCGCCGATCCTCATCGGGCAGCTTGGGGGCTAGAGGGAGGGGAAAGTGAGAAGCAAGGAGCCCCTGAGGTTTTGGATTGGGGTCTGAGCTCTTCTCTCACCCCCGAAATAGGGGCAAATGAAAGTGGCAAATCTCAACAAAACTGCACGTGGCGTCGAATTGAGCAAGGATAAGGTAGCTGGTCATTACCAGTGCCAGAATTGAATATTCAACAGTCCATCAGTGGGCCTGTCGAACAGATAACCTAGGTAGTAGAGACTCTGCCGAGTGACGTACATGTCAGGAGAACACATGACCACCGCCATCAAGGGCCTGGTAGGCCCCGCCCCCACCGACAATGAAAAGCTCCTTTCCTGGATCGCTGAGGCGGTTGAGCTCTTCCAGCCGGAGGCGGTCGTCTTCGCTGATGGCTCACAAGAAGAGTGGGAGCGACTGACCTCGGAGCTGGTTGAAGCTGGAACGCTCATTAAGCTCAACGAGGAAAAGCGTCCCAATAGCTTCCTCGCACGCTCCAACCCGGACGATGTTGCCCGCGTCGAATCCCGTACCTTCATTTGCTCCGATAACGAGGAGGACGCTGGCCCGACCAATAACTGGGTCGCACCGGCGGACATGAAGGCCGAGATGACCGAGGTCTTCCGTGGCGCCATGAAGGGCCGCACCATGTATGTCGTTCCTTTCTGCATGGGACCGATCAGTGATCCGGACCCCAAGCTGGGCGTTCAGCTGACCGACTCTGCCTATGTCGTTTTGTCGATGGCGATTATGACCCGCATGGGCTCCGAAGCGCTCGCCAAGATTGGCACTGATGGCGATTTCGTCCACGCGCTTCACTCCGTTGGCGCTCCGCTGGAGCCGGGTGAGGAAGACACCACCTGGCCGTGCAATGACACTAAGTACATCACTCAGTTCCCGGACACCAAGGAAATCTGGTCCTACGGTTCCGGTTACGGCGGAAACGCCATCCTGGCCAAGAAGTGCTACGCACTGCGTATCGCCTCGGTTATGGCTAAGGAAGAAGGCTGGATGGCTGAGCACATGCTCATCCTGAAGCTCACCTCCCCGGAGGGACAGGCCTACCACATTGCTGCAGCTTTCCCCTCTGCTTGCGGTAAGACCAACCTCGCGATGATCACCCCGACCATCGAGGGCTGGAGCGCCGAGGTCGTCGGAGATGACATCGCTTGGCTGAAGCTACGCGAAGACGGCCTCTATGCCGTCAACCCGGAAGATGGTTTCTTCGGCGTCGCGCCGGGTACCAACTACGCTTCCAACCCGATCGCCATGACCACCATGGAAGCCGGAAACACCCTGTTCACCAACGTCGCGCTGACCGATGACGGTGACATTTGGTGGGAGGACATGGACGGCGAGAAGCCCGCTCACCTCATCGACTGGTTGGGCAACGACTGGACACCAGAGTCTGGTGTCAAGGCAGCTCACCCGAACTCCCGCTACTGCGTGCCGATCGAGCAGTGCCCGGTTGCCGCTCCGGAGTTCGATGACTGGAAGGGTGTCAAGATTGACGCCATCCTCTTCGGCGGACGTCGTCCCGACACCGTCCCGCTGGTTTCTCAGTCCTTCAACTGGGAGCACGGCACGATGATCGGTGCCACCCTCTCCTCCGGCCAGACTGCTGCTTCTGCAGAGGCCAAGGTCGGATCCCTGCGCCATGACCCGATGGCAATGCTGCCCTTCATCGGCTACAACGCCGGCGATTACCTCCAGCACTGGATCGACATGGGCAACACCGGTGGAGACCGGATGCCTCCGATCTTCCTGGTCAACTGGTTCCGCCGTGGCGAAGACGGCCGCTTCCTGTGGCCCGGTTTCGGTGACAACTCTCGCGTGCTCAAGTGGGTCATCGACCGCATCGAAGGCAAGGTTGAGGCTGACGAGACCGTCGTCGGTTACACCGCCCGTGCGGAAGACCTGGACCTGACCGGTCTTGATACCCCGATCGAGGATGTCAAGGAATCCTTGACCGCGCCCGCAGAGAGCTGGGTCACTGACCTAGTTTCCGGCGAAGAATACTTGGAGTTCCTTGGCCCGCGGGTTCCGGCTGAGCTGCATGCACAGCTGGGCAAACTCCGCGAGCGCATTGAAGCTGGCAAGGCCTAATTGCTTGGCTGATGCTTGGCTGATTAATCCGCCTTTTCGAACCAATAATGGTTCGGGGAGGCGGATTTTTGTTTTGAAAGGTTGGCTGTCGGGGCTCGCAGGGTGGAGACACGTATTTTCTCACCAAGGTGTGGTGGGTGAAGACGTATTTTCCCTGTTCAGCAATTTAGTGGGTGGGAGAAAATACGCCTCTAGCTAGGTCGCGACTAATCAGGAACACATTCTCCACTACCGAGCTATCTCTTGCGCAACACGATCACCAAGTTGGATACCAAGAATTCGCGCACGATGGGCACTCGCACCAACCACCAGGCCCATGCTGGGTGATACCGGGGAAACGCTAACGAGACCTCGGCTAGTCCACGGTCTTGCACGGAATTCGCCCACTTGAGGCCTTCTGCGCAGGAGACATCGAACAACGATTCACCGAACACGTTCTTTGGCGGATAGCCATGTTTTCGGTGATAGCGATCACGGGCGAAGCCACCGCCGACATAGTGTTCCCATAGGCCAGTCTCATGCCCGCCGAAAGGTCCCAGCCAGATGGTGTAGCTCAGGATCATTAGACCACCAGGGCGGGTGACTCGTAGCATTTCCTCGCCCATCACCCATGGCTGATCGACGTGCTCGGCGACATTGGAGGAGTAGACGAGATCAAAGGCATCATTGCGTATGGGCAATGACATTCCCGATCCGCGTATTGATCCCGGGACATTGATCCCGGCCGCCGCCATTTCCCCGACATCCGGCTCGACCGGGATATAGCTTGCCTCTCGCGTACCAAAAGCCTCAGCGAAATAGCCTGGTCCGCCGCCGACATCCAGTACTTTTGCTCCATCGAGGTCCTTTCCCAGTAGGTCCAAAGAAAGAGACGTCAACAGGTCTGCGGTGTCCTCAGCCAAGGGGCGATAGAACAGCTCGGGCTCGGATTGCTCGTGGCTGATCGATCTTAATAGGGTGAGCGAACGGGAAAGACTGGCTCGACCTCGGGTTAAAGACGACATTGCTCTATCGTGCCATGCGCTCACAGGTAGGCTGGTGAAGTCATGAAGATCCTTCTGTTGTGTTGGCGCGATTCCACTCATCCGCAGGGTGGCGGCTCGGAACGCTACCTTGAGCGGGTTGGTGAATACTTGGCCGATCGTGGTCATGAGGTCGTCTACCGCACCGCAGGACACACGGATGCGCCCAGGCGATCGACGCGCAAGGGGGTGCGATTCTCTCGCAGTGGAGGAAAATACACGGTCTATCCCAAGGCCTGGGTGGGGATTGCGCTGGGTCGGATGGGTATTGGCACCTTGGGGAATATCGACGTGGTGGTTGATACCCAAAATGGCATCCCGTTTTACGCCAGGTTGGTTTCCGGGGCGCCCACGGTGTTATTGACTCATCATTGCCACCGTGAGCAGTGGCCAGTAGCTGGACCTGCCATTGCTCAGCTCGGTTGGTTTCTCGAATCTCAAATAGCTCCTCGGGTCTATCGGGGTGCGCCCTATGTCACGGTTTCGAGTTCTTCCAAGGAGGATTTGGTGGATCTGGGGATCCGAGCGAGTGATATTCAGATCATTGAAAACGGGCTTGATCCGGTTCCTGCTCATCTACCGCGGCTTGATGACGACGCGGCCATGCATCTGGTCACCTTGTCTCGGTTGGTGCCGCATAAGCAGTTAGAACACGCCATGGATGTGCTCCTAGAGCTATCTCCTAGCCGCAATCTGGTGCTCGACATCATTGGTTCCGGCTGGTGGGAGGATCAGCTCCGAGAATATGCCACTGAGCTAGGGATCACTGACCAGGTTATTTTTCACGGCCAAGTCACCGAGGACTACAAGCATTCTTTGTTAGCCAGAGCCACTATTCATCTCATGCCTTCGCAGAAAGAAGGGTGGGGATTGGCAGTGATGGAGGCTGCCCAACATGGGGTGCCTACTATTGGTTATCTCACCGCAGGTGGGCTGCGCGATTCCATCCGGAATGGGGAAACTGGATTGCTCGCTGAGGATGCCACAGAACTGGTATCACTCACGCAGCGACTATTAGATGACTCATCTCTGCGTTCGCAGATGGCAACTGCGGCCAAACAATGGAGCTCTGAATTTTCTTGGGCAACTACTGGAGCCCGGTTCGAAAAATTACTCAACGATGTCGCCGCAACCACCGAGCAGTCAACAGTGCCACCGGGATCAACAACCAACCAATGAGGAGAAACAGCCCAGTCCGTACTGAGCGTGACTCGGCCGTAGTCTCGGTAAACTGATCGTTATCGACGATGGCCCCGACCTCCAAGTCGGCGAGCTTTGCCAAATCTCGCTCAGTCCAAGCCTGATTAGCCTGGACCCATCTTTCTGAAGGCGGATCTACGACCACTCCGTCGACGACCAGCACTCCTGATTCCACTAATGACAGTGCTTTGGCATGCGGGTCGAGAATAGGCAGACCATCGGGGCGAAGCGTCAGTGTGGGGGTATCCACGAGCAAGACATCCCGCCCATTGGCCAACGACACTAGTTCTTCGTCGACCTCGAGCTGAGTTGGAGCTAGCTGTTGCAGCGCGCTAGGCGCATCGGGAATCTGCAATAGGGCCAACGCGAGTGCCACCGCTGCCAGTGATGGGCGCAGCGATGCTGCCAACGCGGCATAGGCAGGTAATGCGAGGACAACCAACTTTCCAGCATCCCGAAAAAGCCCGGTACCGGGGATCGTCTCGACCACCCAACCCATCGCGCCGGGTGCCAACCAGACAAAAACAGCGCCACCAATTCCGAGTGCTGCCAGACCCAATAGCGGCAGTGGGACCCGTCGCACCCCCAACATGAGAACGGCAAACAACAAGATTCCAGCAAGGGCAAACCCACCAGTTTCTCGGGATGCTGGTACCGCATCGGCGTTCCAGATTCCGCCCAAGCCAAGCAAAGCTCCAAGGGTGCCCACGTGGGCTTCCGCACGTGGGGCGAAGGCGCTGATTGAAGCGGACGTCGATAAGCCTGAGGCAGGATTAGTCAGACCGGGGATAATCCAAGGCAAGCAGGCCAACACCCCGATTGCTAGTGTCCAGCCTCGGCGGGCACGAGAAACGATCACTCCAGTGAGAAGGGCCAAAATCGCTCCGGTTGGCGTTAACGAAGCTGCCCACATACCCAGCCACATAACCCAGGTGCGACCGGATAGTCCGGCTGCCGCGATCAATGGGAGCAGCCAACCAGCGATCACGAGGGACCAATGTCCTTGCAGGAGCCGTTCGACGACAAAGGGATTCCAAAGCACTATTGTCACGGCGGCGAGTGTCCCTACTAGTCCACCGCCAACCACGCGAGATAGCCAGATGGCACCGCCTGCACCTGCCAATGCCCCGAAGACGATAAGCGCTCGGGCAGCCCAGGAAGCAGGAATCGCCATTCCGATCAGCCCCAGCAACCCATCTTGGGGAGCATTACGAGCGGGCAAATCTCCCCAGCCCAAGGCGGAGGGAGTCAATGCTGGCTGATCGAGAACCAGCATGTCTCGCAGGGCTAGCTGTCCGGGCGAAAACAGTGGCCAGAGAAGCGCAACCATGAGCAGGGCGGACCACAGCCAAGGAATCGCCCATCTTCGGGTGCGAATCAGGACGCGGCCTGTTGTGTGCGGTTGCGCAGAATTAGCGTCACTGTGCCGAGAATCAGGAGAAATGCCAGAGCTTTGGCGAGATAGGAAAAGATCTGCAAGGCCCGCAGCTCGCCGACTACTTCATCGGCAGCAGCCCGTTGGATGTCTAGAGTCTGCTGATCCCAGGTGTTCTCGCCGAGATATAAGGCGTGCGCACGGGAGGGATCGAAAGCGAGCGCTTCGGCTTCTTGTACATCGGCGGCGAGATAGACATGTCGATTCTCTGTGCCATCGAGGATGATACCGGAGCTGGGCTCCACCCAGACCGTGCGGCTGACGGAATAGAACGGTTCAACCACTACGGTGTCTTCGACTCCATAGTCGAATCTTTCGAGTTCTTCTTCGGAATAGAAACGGCTAGCCGGACCCGAGAACGTGTAGCCCGAAATGAGATCTTGTTGTTCCACCGATAGTTGGTTGAAGAGCACTTCTCCGGAAGCTAGCTGCGGACTAGTGATGCTGGTGGGCTGTAAGAAGGCACGGGCGGCGGCTTCTCGGGTAGATACTGCAGTGATGGTCTGGTGGAATTCATAGGCATCATGACCATTGCGATTGGTCTCGCCGACATAATCCAAGGCCACCGGCTCTTGGGCCAGAACGTCGAAAAATTCATAAGAACGTCGTTCTAGGGTGAAAGGAAAGAAATACTGCAGGCCTTCTCGGACAAACAGCTCTGATTCTATGCCGGAGGGCACCCCGGGAATAGACATGGTGAGGCTGCTGGCAGGTTCAGCTACTGGGTAGGCGGAGCGGCTTTCCAACCGGACGTGATCTTGAAACTCGGCAACCTCGTAGCCGAATACATTGGCTTTGATAACCGAATCCACGTTGATCTCTTCGTCATCTGCTGTCTGGCTGGTAGTGGTGATCCGAGTCTGGAAGGATTCTCCCTCGGTGACTAAGCAAGAAAACGGTAGGTCTTTGAAGGCAGTATCGCGACATTCTGGTCGGTCAAGATTGGCCTCGGACGCGGTCCTATTTTCTAGCGCGCTGGGATCCACCGCTACCGTGTATGCGGGCTCAGTGTGGAACTCTGCAGAGACCCCGGCCGGGATCGGTTTAATGGACCAGATCAGCAAAGGCGGGATGAAAGAACCAGCCATAAACGCTAGGGCCGCGAGCACCAACAATATGACAATCGACCGTTGTCGACGGGCCCATGTGCCAGGGAATGAAATCACGGCTGTCCTTCCACTAAGATCACCGAAAATAGCCGGGAGAGGTCAACGAGACAGTCGAGGGGGCAAGGTATGAATCATTCGATCGCGCCCCACATAATGTCTCCATTCTACAAGCCAGCACATATTTCTTCGTTGGAAGGGGTGCGTGCAGTCGCTGCGTTGGGAGTCATCCTCGCGCATGTGTCTTTCCAGACTGGAATGGATCCTGCGAGCCCCATCGGTGCCGTTTTAGCGAGATTCGACTTTTTTGTACCTGCGTTCTTTGCACTTTCTGGATTTCTCTTGTGGCGTGGCCATCGGCATGATCGCACCGGCGCTCAGATTGGCAGATATTTAGTCAATCGAGTCGCGAGGATCTTGCCTGCCTACTTAGTGTGCGTCCTAGCCGTCATCTTGCTCCTGCCAGAGGCTGGGCAGATGAGTAGCAGCCAAATAGTGGCGAACCTGACGCTCACACAGGTATTCGCCGTGGACGGGCTGGCCCCAGGGCTGACCCATTTGTGGTCATTGAGTGTTGAGATGGCGTTTTACCTAGTGTTGCCGCTGTTGGCGCTAAGCCTCGGGCGTCTTCCTCGGCGCGCCCGGATCGCAGCAATCCTCGTGGCTGGTCTCCTGAGCTTGGGCTGGGCCTACCTGCCCCTTGTGATGGCTGGACCGGATCTCGCAGCAGGTATTGCTAACCGCCAGATTTGGCCGCCGGCCTACACTTTGTGGTTTGCCGTGGGATTATTGTCTGCGGAATTCGAAGGCCGAGTTCCACCGCTGGTGGATCGAGCTTTGAGGGTGCGTTGGTTATGGTGGGTTCTGGCCTTGATAACCGCCTGGATTGCCGGACAAGAGTGGTTCGGACCGCTCGGATTGGTGCATCCTGACCCCAGTGAATTCGCCAGGAGAGTCATCGCCGGAACCGTGTTCGCAGTAGCAGTGGTCTGCCCGCAGGCGCTGGCGCCAGGTGGTGGATGGTTAGCCAGCCCGTTGATGCAGAGTTTGGGCAGGTGGTCCTATTCCATCTTCCTGTGGCATCTAGCCATGCTCTCCCTGGCGTTCCCGCTGGCAGGGATCGGCTATTTTCAAGGTGGGTTTGTCATCATTTTGGCGTTGACGTTAATAATGACACTGCCGGTGGCAGCTGCCAGCTATCTTTTTGTGGAAGCACCGGCTGCCCGTTGGGGCAGACAAGTAGCCAATAGGCTAGCTAGGGCTGCAACGCAAAGGAGCATTACTACTTCGGAGTCGCCTGCATAGGTGCCACTGGGCCAGGGGCTACGTGCTAGCCATGCGCCAGAAATACTCAGCAAGGCTGCTGCTAGAAGCCCACCGGGAATGATCGTGATGCGCAGGATCGCATAGGTCACCAGTCCTGCGAGGAGACCTGGCCAACCAGCCACGAGGGTAATGACCATCCCACCGAAGATCGCTAGTCCTGGGACCTGACCTTCATCGAGTTCGAAGGCTTGAGCTCGTGTACGGGAAAGCACTATGAGTGCGACCACAATACTCACCAGCGCTAGCAACCCGCCGCCGAAGAGGAAACCGCGATAGGCGGAATCTCCAGCAAAGGAGAATCTCACTTGGCCGCCGGCGCCGGCAGGAACGATGAATGCTTGGGTGGCGGCGTCGATAGTAATCGGCTCTAATTGGCTACCGGCCAATTCGGCCTGCAACCCCGGGTTAGCGGCCCTTCCGGTGATCAGCAGCCGGTCGAGCTCTGATGGTTCGAGCTGCTGGCCAGTGGCGGACCACAGCGGGGAAGGGTCGGCACCTTCCGAGGCGAGACTGACCCATTCTGCGTCGGAAAATAGTTGGTGCGTGCCAGGTTCCAGGGTGAGAATATCCCCGGAGAGATACTCGACCCCGTCCACTGTGATGGGCAGCTCTTCGGCGGTCTCAACTAGAAGCGTCATCTCAGTAGGCGCGGTGAATTCGCGGATGATCACTCCGGTATCTACGGCGAGGCGCTGGAAGAGAAACTGGGAGACATTAGGGGAGGTATCTGGCACGGTGACGATGCGTTCAATGGGTGCGCCTTCGATCGCGACTTCCGCGATACCCACCGGACCGGGCTCGCTGAGGGTTAGTCGTACTGCCTCAACGTTGCCCTCGAGCATGACTTCGGTGGGTTCCTCAGCTACCAGTTCCACCTCCGTGTCATTGACCAATAACACCGTGTCTGCGGTGGCGGTAATCGTGACTACTGGGTCGTTAAGGTCCAGATCTGGCTGCAGTTCCAGCCACTGACCGGCTGCCGTGCCGGGTGTGGGCCACCACGCGGTCTCGGGATAGTTGTCGACAGCGGCAGTCATCGATCGCGCCGGGTCTGCCCCGCCGAAGCTCGTGGCATCTGCCGCGGAGCTGCTGGCGCTGACGTGCCCGCCGTGCTCGATTACCTGGGTATAAGGGCCGACCGAGGGATAGTTCGGGACTGCATTGCGCACATCGGCACCCTCGGCAAGATCTGCTAGCGGTGCCGAGACCGCCCCCTGAAGGGTGCCGTAGTTACGGACGGTGAGCATCGGGGTATCAGTGACTACCTCGGCGTCGTGGTCAACGAGGAGCCGGGGGCCGGAGCCGAAACGGGCGTCGATAAGCGCGAGAATTTCACCGCCACCAGCTACCCGAACGGGATCTTCAGAAGTGATCATCAAGTCGGCGACCGGGTCGAAGAGGATGATCTCCACCTGTTGCTGATCACCGAAAGACTCGACACTGGCACCGGTGGCTTCAGCGATGGCGTCGGCATCGATGGTTTCTGTGTCCTCAGCCAAGTCATGGCGGATTAGTACTGCACCGATGCCAAGGCGGCGCAGCGCAGCCACCCCAGTCTCAGGATCATGGTGCAATACGGACATGACCCCATCGAGGCCGCGAATGGCTTCTGGGTCAATCAAGGGCACCGCATCGCGGACTGCCCAGGGCACCTCCAACAACGGCTGCGCGGGTTCATCACGAGTCCAACCCCAGTCTTGGCGGGCAAAAGAGGTCTCTGGGACGATCAGCGTGCGGGTTTCAGAGGCCTCCTCATTGAGGAAAGTGCTCGCTTCCGACCAATAATCTGGGACCTGTTCATAGGCACCGAGTGGCAGAAGGCGTCCTGACCACGCCGGCGCCATGCTGGCCGCGGCGATCAGACAAACGAGGACACCAGCTGCTTCTCGACGCCCCGGTGACACCCACTGTCCTCGAGTCGCGGGCAGCCGCAGGTACGCTCCCAGTCCGGCAACTCCGATCAGCAGCGGAATGCGCACGAGTGGATCGAATTTATGGAGATTGCGCAAGGCCACGCCCGGTCCATCTAAAAACTCCAACCACTGCGGGCCGAGGGGGCCGTGGGCAACTCCCAACACCGCCACCCCGCTCAGCAGCATGATTGTCCATAGTTGGCGATGTGGAGTTGCTGCTAGCCCCAAGCCCCACAAGCCAAGCGCAGCAACAGCCACGGTGAGCAAGATAAACACTGGTTCAGACACCAGTAGCGTTCCGGCCACTCGCTCGGAGTCCGCGAAGGGCGCCCAACTGGTGGTACCGCGGAGAATTTCCACCAGGTTGAGCCACCTAGTGGTCACGAAAGAAGACTCGATAAAGTCCGTGAAAGGAGCGGAGTAGCGGCCAAGAATCAACAGCGGTCCGATCCACCACAAGCTGACGAAAAGGCATCCCGCAAGCCACGCAGCAGTGGCCGCCAAGGCCCCTTGATCACGGCGCAGGATCCGCCAAACCAGCACAATCCCGGCTGGCAGACAGGCAGCCAACGTGGCAGTGGCATTGACCGCACCCATTGCAGCCACCGGTAAGACCGCTGCGGCGATGGCGCGCCGGTCTAGTCGTCCGAGCAGCGGAATGATCACCCACGGAGCCAACATGACTGGCCACGTCTCGGAAGAGATGGTGCTCAGCGTGCTTAGACCTCGAGGGGAGAGCGCGTAGAGCAACGCTGCCAAGATACGAAAACCAGGGGAACCGACCCGTAGCCGCGTGCTTAACAGCAGAAACCCGGAATATCCGACCCCGAGAACAAGAGTCCACCAGAGGCGCTGAGCTAGCCAATCGGGCAATCCATCGGTGATGAGAAAGAACAACCCGTGTGGGAAAAGATAACCATAAGCCTGGTTTTGTAGCTGACCTAGGGTAAACGTATCGGTCCAAGCGTGGAGCGCTCCGGCGAGGAAACCAGCCGGATTGGCGGTCAAATCGTGCTTGGTGTCTGCGCTAGTGAACCCAGCGGGCTGGAGGAAAACCAGGATCGTTAAAAATACCCAGCCAAGGAGGTGTGGCTGGGCTTTGGGCAGAAAACGCGGGACCGTGAGAAGGCGCACGGATCTAACTCTGGTATCAGCCGCGGGTGCCGTATTCCGGGCCGCCGAGTAGCGCATCAGAGGCCGGCACGGCGTTGCCCTGCGGGACTGAATCTTGCCCGGAGAAGGCGGCGATTCCGATGATGGAGACCACACCGAGTGCCACGCCAACGACTGCGCTGGCTACCACCGATTGGAGACTACGGCGGTTAACTGAGGTAGATGCTTCTGACATGGAAACTGATCCTATCAGGAGTTGTCTCCGGAATCCTCGGCGTCTTCCGAGTCTGCCTCCGGGGGAACGATAAGCATCGGGATTCCGGCATTCTGCAGAATACTGCCCGATGTTGAAGGCTGGAATAGTGAACGCCAGCCGCTAGTGGCACGAGTTCCGCTCACAATGACATCTGGTTGTAGTTTCCAGACCGCATCGACAATCGCGGACCACACAGTGGCTTCTACCTCCACCAGGTGGGCTCGTGGGGCTAATCCCAAAGAACGCGCGAGATCCATCCCTTCCTGACAAGTCGCTCGGGCCTTGGCATAGACCGGATCTTCTGCTTCGGAGCTATTTACCCATTCTGCCTGGTAGAGGCCCGACATATTAATGGAGCGAGAAGCAGTTCGCTGTAGTGGTTCCCATGCAGTGAGCACTTCGACGTGCGTGGGTACGAGCAGCTGGGCGGCATAATTCATTGCCCGGCGAGCCTCATCAGAGCCGTCGTAGGCGATGAGCATGGTCAATTGCTTGGGTGTGCTCACAGCTGCACTTTTCCTTAGTTCAAATAGCCAGTCGTTGACGAGTCTAGCGATCTATCAGGCACACTGTCAGTGTGTTCAACGCCAACCATCGTCAGGGATGGACAGCTAAAGGTCAGATCGCCACTCGGTTGGTGGTCTCTACCTTTGCAATTTTAGTTTTGGCTTCCTGCGCCTCCGGAACCTCGGAGCCGGAGCCAACCGAAGCGGAAACTAGCTCGACAACTGCTATTTCCACTACTACTTCCAGCACTACCTCTAGTGTTCCGCCTAGCCCTGCCGAGATTGCTCTGGAGCGAGTACCTGAGCAACAACGGGAGCAGATTGCTTCATTGATGGTGGTCGGTGTGACCGACTTTGATGACGCTTTGGCCAAACTCAACCAGGGCGTTGGTGGGATATTTATTCCCAGTTGGGCAGATTCAGGGCTGTTGGCCGAACCAGGGCGCGATATCGCAGCCCTTCGGGAAATTATTGATCGTCCATTTTCGGTATCCATCGACTACGAGGGTGGCCGTGTTCAACGGCACTCAGAGGTGCTCGGTGAGCGAGTCTCCGCGCAGGAAATGGCCGCCACGATGACCCCGGAACAGGTGCAAAACCATGCGCGTGAGCTGGGGGAGACCTTGCATCAGCATGGAATAAGCATCAACTATGCTCCCGTGCTTGATGTTGACACCATTGATTTGCCGATTGTCGGTGATCGCGCTTTTTCCACCGATCCGTGGGAAGTTGGAGAATACGGTGCAGCCTTTGCCGCTGGTCTGACCGAGGCTGGAATTACCCCGGTATATAAGCACTTTCCTGGGCATGGCCAAGCTAGCGGGGACACCCATGAGAAATTAGCAGTCACTCCGCCGCTCGAACAGCTCTACGATCATGATTTGATCCCCTATACCGTGGCGCTGCCGAAGTCCCCAGGCGCAGTGATGATCGGACATATGGTGGTTCCAGGACTAGGCGATGGAGTCACTCCTTCCAGCCTGGATCCTGCTACCTATCAGTTACTCCGCAGCGGCGATTATCCTGGTGGAGAGCCGTTTGATGGATTGACCTGTACGGATGATCTGTCGGGGATGCGCGCGATTACAGATCACTACTCTCTGGGACAAGCAGTTACTGCAGCCTTGCAGGCAGGTGCGGACCAAGCGCTATTTTCTTCTGTCACAGATCTAAGCCATGTCATCGATGTCGTTGATCAGGCAGTCAGCGACGGCCAAGTTTCCACATCACAGATAACCCAGTCAGCCCAACGCGTGCAGCTGCAATTATTGGAATCTGGAGTCTGAGATACCTCGTGGCTAAGTAGGTATTTCCCTGTCAATCCCATTAGTGTGTGATGTGTGAGCCAGTCAAATAACCAGGACAGTGGCCGAAAAGGCATGAGGATTTTTCTCGGAGTAGCCGTTGGCCTGCTCGCGGTGATGGGAATCGCCTATGGGGTTGATTACGCTCTCACCAAGGGAAATGTCCCCCGCGGCACCACCGTCGGTGGGGTGGCCGTTGGCGGCCTGAGCCCAGATGAGGCCCGCGATCTCTTAGAAAAGGAGCTCGGCGGGGTCGTCGATGAGCCAGTATCGGTTAGTGCTGGGGAACGTACTTCACAGTTCATTCCGCTACAGGCTGGGATGGCCATCAACTGGGATGAGACCGTCTCGCAGCTAGGCACGGAATCGCTCAATCCGTTGATTCGCCTGCAGGGCTTATTCGGTGTCGAAACTGAGGCCGAAATCGTTTCAGATACTAATGAGGCGCTGTTGAACCCAGAGGTTGACCGTATCCACGAGGAGCTCAACGCCGAACCTGTCGACGGTGCCGTCCTGCTTATCGACGGCCGCGTGGACGCCATCGCTCCCGTGATCGGACAGACCACCGATGCAGAAGAACTCCACGAGGCGATCACCACCGATTGGCTTAATCCCGAGGGCGTCACCGTCGAAGCGGACCTGACCGATCCCATGATTGGACAGGATGCCGTCGATGAAGCAGCCGAAGGGCCAGCTGCCGCCGCTCTTTCCGCACCCATTGAAGTTCGTGGCCGTGATGAGATCACTGGTGTCATCAACCTAGAACAGATGGGGCAGGTCGTGTCCTTCGTACCCGATGGAGAGCTGCTGCGCACCGACATCAACACTGAGGCTGCCGAGGAATTGCTCTCCAGCCAACTATCGGTGACTGAGAGCGAACGCCTCAACGCGACGATCACCTACGTCAATGGTGCAAAACAGATCACTCCCTCCGTCGACGGAGTAGAAATCGACTGGGAAACCACCATGGCTGGTTTTGCCGACCGAGTACTCAATGCCGATGTCGCAGCAAAGAACTGGGAAGCGGTCTACCTAGATGACCCAGCCGCCTTCACTACCGAAATGGCAGAGACTGCCACCTTCGACGAAGTGCTGGGCGAATTCACCACCTCAGGCTATGCAGAGGCTAGCGGTATCAATATCGCTCAAGTCTCCAACACCGTCAACGGTGCCATCGTCGCCCCAGGAGAGACCTTCTCCCTCAACGAATTCACCGGCTCTAGAGGCACCGCTCAGGGCTATGTAGAAAGTGGCGTGATTATCGACGGCCGCGCAGGCGAAGCCGTCGGCGGCGGAATCAGCCAATTCGCCACCACGCTCTATAACGCCACCTATTTCTCCGGGATGGACGATATCGCGCACACCCCGCACAGCTACTACATCTCCCGCTACCCGGCTGGCCGTGAAGCCACCGTCTACGAGGGCGCAATTGATCTCCAATTCCGCAATAGCTCCCCCTACCCGGTTCGGATTGAGTCTTTCATGGGCGGCGGAGACCTCACGGTACAGATCACCGGTATCAAGACCGTCCAGGTGGAATCTGTCAACGGCGGTAAATGGGCATTCACTGAGCCACCGGAACGGGATATCTCCGGTGAAGATTGCATACCTTCGAGCGGAAACCAAGGATTCACCACCTCCGATACTCGAATCATCAGCAATCTCTCCGGTAATGAGATTTCTCGAGAGACCCAGACCACGGTTTATGATCCCCAACCGATCGTGACCTGCACTGGCTAGAGCTGGCGCTGGAGCTAGAGCTGGCGCTGTGGTCTAGCCAAGGTTGATTTTCCTGCGGGCTGGCATCCCTTTTTGGAGTGCTGGCCCGCTTTTCGACGCCACAGTGGTTATTCGCGCTGCAGTTGGTGGGCTTTGGCCGGGGAGTCGGGTGGTTTGTGCGGTGCGAATAACCGCGGTGGTGGGGTGGGCTGTGGTGTGTGGTTGTTCGCACTGCAGTTGGTGGGCTTTGGCTAGGGCTCTGTGCGGTTTGTGCGGTGCGAACAACCACCCCCAATCTCCGGAGTTCAATCAGCGCACGAAAAAACGGCCCACCGAGAATTCGGTGGGCCGCTACTAATACGTGGAGCCGGCGACGAGAATCGAACTCGCACTCTCAGCTTGGGAAGCTGATGTTCTACCACTAAACTACGCCGGCAAAGGGGCAGCTCAAACGTGCTGGAGACCACTCTAGCAAAACCTAGAATCTCGATTGCGAACCGGTCCCTGAATGAAGATCTGGCTCAGTGACGTAGACTGGCTGACGTGCTTCTCTCTGATCGTGACATCCGCTCAGCCATCGATTCTGGTGTGCTCGGCATCGAGCCCTATGAGCCCGCCAACGTCCAGCCCTCGAGCGTGGACGTGCGAATGGACAAGCTATTTCGAGTATTCAATAACTCGAAGTACACCCACATCGATCCAAAGCTCCAGCAAGATGAGCTGACAAGCCTTGTCGAGGTGGAAGACGGCGAGCCATTCGTGCTGCACCCAGGCGAGTTCGTCCTAGCTTCCACGCTGGAGAAATTCACTCTTCCTGCCGATCTCGCTGGCAGGTTAGAAGGAAAATCCTCTTTGGGACGTTTGGGCCTGCTGACCCATTCCACTGCAGGATTCATTGATCCCGGGTTTTCCGGTTACATCACCCTAGAGTTGTCGAACGTAGCCAACCTGCCGATGACCTTGTGGCCAGGGATGAAAGTCGGCCAATTGGCGCTGTTTAACATGTCTTCGCCAGCGGAGACTCCCTATGGTTCCGGCGTGCTGGGCTCGAAGTATCAAGGCCAGCGAGGCCCGACTGCGTCGAAGGCATATCTCAACTTCCGCTGATCGTTACCCCTGGAAGCAGCAGAATCGGTAGGTAGATCCGTGCTTTAAGTCCGATTTAAGCCCCCGTTCACATCCTGCCGGTAAGAATGGTCATTATGCACATGACTGTCATCGGCACTGGTTATCTTGGGGCAACTCACTCAGCCTGCATGGCTGAACTCGGCCATGAGGTTCTCGGCGTGGACGTAGATTCCGCCAAGATTGACTCACTCAAGTCGGGCGTTGTCCCATTCTTCGAGCCTGGATTACCGGAGGTACTCAACCGCAATCTTGAGAGCGGTCGATTGAACTTCACCACGGACTACGGGGAGGCCGCTGAATTTGCGAACGTACATTTCCTCGGCGTCGGGACGCCGCAACGCAGGGGATCCTATGCAGCGGATCTGACCTTTGTGCGCGCGGTCATCGAGGATTTGGTCCCGCTGATGAAGGGCAATCACACAATTTTTGGAAAATCGACGGTACCGGTTGGTACTGCCGCTCAGCTGCAGGAATTAGCCGATAGCTTGGCTGGCCCCGACACCAATGTGGAGATTGCTTGGAACCCAGAGTTCCTCAGGGAAGGCTACGCAGTCACTGATACCATCACCCCAGATCGCATCGTGCTCGGTGTCAACGGTGGTGATTCCCGTGCCGAGGAAATTGCCCGGGAGGTCTACGCCATCCCGCTTTCTCAAGAAACACCCTTTTTGGTCACGGATCTACCCACCGCAGAGTTAGTCAAGGTCTCGGCCAATGCCTTCTTGGCTACCAAGATTTCCTTTATCAACGCAGTATCCGAGGTCTGCGAGGCCGCTGGTGGCGATGTCACCGCTTTAGCTGATGCCATCGGCTATGACGACCGAATTGGTCGGAAATTCCTTGGTGCCGGTTTAGGCTTCGGTGGAGGCTGCCTGCCTAAAGACATCCGGGCCTTCATGGCTCGCGCAGGTGAGCTCGGGGCCGATCGAGCGTTGACCTTCCTCCGCGAGGTAGATGCGGTCAATATGCGCCGCCGCGAGCGGGCGGTTCAACTTACCCGCAAGCTATGTGGGGGAGATCTTCTTGGGCACCGGGTCACGGTGTTAGGTGCGGCGTTCAAGCCCAATTCTGATGACGTTCGTGACTCTCCCGCCTTGAGTGTGGCGGGTTCGCTTTCGCTAGCAGGCGCTGAGGTTAGTGTCTACGATCCGCAAGCGATGGACAATGCTCGGAAGGTATTCCCCACACTGAATTACTCACCGACAGTCGAAGACGCGCTCACCGGTGCCGATGTAGTGGTCTTAGCTACTGAATGGCAGCAGTTCCGCGACCTTGATCCGGCAACAACCGGCGAATTGGTCCGCCGGCGAGTGATCATTGATGGGCGCAATGTTCTTCCGGTCGACCAATGGCAAGCCGCTGGCTGGGATATTCAGGCGTTGGGCCGCAACCTTTAGACCTCGGCAGGCATCGTCTCAACGGCCTTCGTCAGGATCTTTCGATCAGGGACCGTCCAAGCAGCGATGATCGTGGTCAGCGGTACCGCCAAGGTTAGTGCGAGAGCACCGATGCCGGATCGCAGCAGCTCGGTGGCAACTACGTCGCTAGTCATGGTTTGGCTTAATGGACGCTCTGCCACACTAAGCAGCAGGAGCAGAGGCAAAGCCGCACCCGTGTAGGACAACACCAGGGTGTAGATCATCGAGGAGATATGATCGCGGCCAACTTTCATAGCGCCGATAAACAATCTGCCGGGGGTGGCATCCGGATCGATGCTGGCGAGCTCGTTGACGGTAGAGGCTTGAGCAATGGTGACGTCGTTGAGTACACCAAGGGCGCCGATAATAAAGCCACACAGCATGAGACTGATGATGGATACGCCGGGCAGATAGAGCAGAATATTGAGGTTTTCTTGGTCGCCCAGCCCGCGTAAATGGGTGGTATCGATAGCAAAATAAGCCAGCATGGATGCCGCACCCAAAGCGATGAGCGTACCGCCGAGTGCAGATGCGGATTTCCAGTTCAGACCGTGGACCAGTGGCACCACGATCATGAGGATGGCAGAGCCCGCGACGAGCGCTAGAACCAGGCCATTTCCTCCATTTAGCAGCGCTGGGAGAAGGAATATCGCGATGCCCCCGAGAGTGATGACCAGCCCAAGCAGCGCACGGACACCGCGCCACATTGCGAAGATGACGATCGCGAGCGCGATGATCACACCCCAGATAATCAAGGCAGTGGTGCGCTGGTAATCAGAGAAAGAATAGGTAGCAGGGCCATCAGCCACGGGAGTTTCGGCGAGGAGGATCTTGTCGCCTTCTTCTAAGACTGGTTCGCCGGGCAATCCGTAGTGGACAAGCATGGTTTGCATGCCAGCGTTTTGCCCAGAAGTAATGTCGACTAACGCCCGGTTACAAGACTCGTCAGACTGCTGGAGAGGAACCACCGGAGACCCTTCAAACGCCGTACCATTGGACGGCGAATTACATAAAGCAGAATCCACCAGCGTCACAGTTCCCTCGACCTGGGTGTGGTTGAGGCTAAAAGTGGTCGCAAAATCCGGTGAGATCTCCGGTCCCTCAGCATCCGGCCACTGCCACCACAGACCTATCACTGTGGCGGCAACTGAAAACGCCAGAAACGCCATGAGCAGTTTGCGCCAAGGTGAAGTGGCCACAGTGGAAGTACTGGTGGAGTGATGTCGTCCCATAGGTGACGATGTTAATCAGTAGGAGCAGAAATAGTCATTGCTGGCTGCTTACTGTGAGACTGACACCGCCCCCGCATCCACCCTGAACATTTGGGCAGGTACGGGAAAACACCGCGTCCTATTGCTTGTAGCTGACCAGGAAATTGCCCAATCGCTCGATCGCGTTTTCCAATTGAGAGGCCCATGGGAGGGTGACTACTCGGAAGTGGTCTGGCTCCGGCCAGTTGAAGCCTGTTCCTTGGACCAACAAGATCTTTTCTGCGCGCAGAATATCAAGCATCAGCTTGGAGTCGTCATGGATCTCATAGACGTTCGGGTCTAGGCGCGGGAATGCGTAGAGCGCACCCATCGGTTTGGTGACACTGACTCCGGGGATCTCATTGAGTTTTTCATGCGCGATATTGCGCTGATTGAGTAGGCGACCACCGGAATTAGTGAGTTCGTAGACTGATTGGCGGCCGCCGAGTGCTACTTGGATAGCATGCTGTGCAGGCACATTCGGGCATAGGCGGGTTCCTGCGAGCAGCTCGATGCCTTCGACGAATCCGCCGGCATGTTCCTTCGGTCCGGTTAGCACCATCCAGCCAGCTCGGTAACCAGCTACCCGGTAGGCCTTGGACAGGCCGTTGTAGGTGATCGTCAGCAGATCTGGTGCCAGCGAGGCGATATTAATGTGTTGAGCATCGTCGTAGAGAATCCGGTCATAAATCTCATCGGCCAAGATGAGCAGTTCATGCTCGCGGGCAATATCGACGATCTTCTGCAGCACTTCCCGCGGGTACACAGCACCTGTCGGGTTGTTGGGATTAATGACCACGATTGCTTTGGTCTTTTCCGTGATCTTGGATTCGATATCCTCAATCGAAGGATTCCAGTCGTCTTCCTCATCACAGAGGTAGTGCACCGGCTTGCCCCCGGAGAGGGAACACGCAGCGGTCCACAGGGGGTAATCGGGGGCAGGGATGAGCACTTCGTCGCCATCGTTGAGCAGTGCCTGCATCGTCATGGTGATCAACTCGGAGACACCATTGCCGAGGAATACGTCATCGACGTCGAAATACGGGAACTCGTCGATAAGCTCGTAGCGGGTGACAATCGCCCGGCGCGCCGGGATGATTCCCTTGGATGTTGAGTAGCCCTGAGCGGTTGGCAAAGCGGCGATCATATCGCGCATGATTACATCTGGGGCATCAAAACCAAAGGTCGCAGGGTTGCCCGTATTGAGTTTGAGAATGCGGTGACCGTCCAGCTCAAGACGCTCCGCTTCTGCCGCTACGGGACCACGAATCTCATAAAGAACGTCCTTCATCTTGTCGGACTGGTCAAAGATACGCGGACTACGCCGGCGGATCGGATTCTGGGGATCGGTCTCAGTCATGGGCACTATGTTGCCATCCGGAGATCTGTTGCGAAAGGATGCCCTGCTATTCCGGCTTTTTCTTAATCGTCTTGTTGACGAAATCCATCGCCTTGTTAGTGATCTCGGCGGTTTGTTCGCGACGTTTCGTTCGCAACTCTGACAGACGATCTTGTTCGGCCACTCGAAGCTCGGCAGCCCGTAGCTTTTCTGCTGTGCGTAGCTCACGGATGCGTTGCTTATCGACGGCCCTCGGACTCGGCACGTACCACGTCGTCGGGCCGATCTTCATGACATAAAGCAGAATCCAGATCGTTGGAATGATCAGCATCAGCAACCAGGCAGTTGGGGTCAAAGTAGATAAAGCTATGGCTCCTGCAACTGCCCCGATGGAAGTTAATCCGAATATTCCCAGCCGAAGCTTGCGGCCTTCTCGGAAAGCATGATCAATTTCCTGGGCACTGTAGAGCTTTGATACCTCTGAGCCGGGGCTGCCGTGGAGCGCAGGGAGGTCTGCAAATAGTGGTTGCAATTCCCCCTGTACCTGGGCTGCAGTGATTGTGTGGCAGCGGTTGTCATATTCTTCGATGCTAAGGCGGCCCTCTGCAAAAGCCTGGCCAAGCGAGGACATGGCAGCAGCACGCTCGGCGTCACTGAGCCGAACGCTTTTGTTCTGGCCTTCGTACTGATGGCTGGCGTTCATAGTTTCAGAGTCTACCGATGGCAAGATCACTCGGCTTCCGGGAATTCCCTGATTTATCACCATGAAAAACGCATGACCGCGAGAGATTCATGGATATTTAACTCCCTTAAGTCAGTGAGAATCCTCATCAGATTCTGGGGTGGTTCCACCTGGTGCCGGCGGTATTGCACTACCTGGTGCCGGCGGTATTGCACTACCTGGTGCCGGCGGTATTGCACTACCTGGTGCCGGAGGAGCTGTCGGCTCAGGAGGTACCGCACTGCCCGGGGCTGCAGGAGTGGCAGCACCTGGTGCCGCAGGAGCGGGAGGCGCGGGAGGAACCGCACTACCGGGAGCTGCCGGAACCGACGGGGCAACAGGTGCAGAGGGAACAGCACTACCCGGTGCCACAGGAGCTGCAGGAGCTGGAGGAACCGCACTACCCGGAGCTTTCGGTACTGCTGGAGAGACTGGGGCAGAGGGAACAGCGCTACCCGGAGCCGCAGGAGCTGCAGGGGCTGGAGGAACCGCACTACCCGGTGCAGCTGGAACCGCAGTACCTGGCGCCGCAGGAGCCGCCGGTGCAGCTGGAACAGCACTACCTGGCGCCGCAGGAGCTGCAGGGGCTGGAGGAACCGCACTACTGGGAGCTGCCGGGACCGATGGGGCAATCGGCGCAGAGGGAACAGCACTACCCGGAGCCGCAGGAGCCGCCGGGGCGGGAGGAACCGCACTACCCGGTGCAGCTGGAACTACCGGTGCCGCAGGGGCTGGAGGAACTGCACTACCTGGAGCCGCCGGAGCACCAGGAATAGCCGGCACAGAGGGTGCAGCCGGAGGCGTCGCTGGTGGTGCAGCCGCCGGGGTGGTGATGGGAGCAGTCTCTTCTGATGACTTTGGTGCTGCAGATTTGGTGGAAGGGCGAGGACGAGGGGTCCCTAAGAATGCGGGGGTGCGTGCGGGAGGGAGCTGGCCGTCGATAAGCACAGAGTCTCGCAGCATGACGGAGACGTCTTTGATGGAGGTCTGGGCAGAATCGAGCGCTTTGACGCCGCCGGTGAACATGGTGTTGCAGAATGGGCAGCCGGTGGCGATTTCTTCGGCGCCGGTAGTGAGCGCTTGCTCGGCGCGGAACTCGTTGACGCGGCGTCCGGTCTTTTCTTCCATGAACATTCGGGCACCGCCGGCACCACAGCAGAATGCTTCCTCGCGGGAGTTATCCATCTCGCGTAGTTCGACACCGGTGACGTCGAGAAGCTCTCGGGGCGGGTCGTAGACCTGGTTGTGACGGCCAAGGAAGCAAGGGTCGTGATAGGTGATGGGCTTGCGGTTTTCTGGGCTGCGCGGCACCGGCGTTAGGAGCTTTTCGCGGACTAGTCGGTTGAGCAACTGAGTGTGGTGGAAGACATCGAAATGTCCACCGAAATCGGAGTATTCATTACGGATGGTGTTGAAGCAATGCGGGCAGGTGGTGATTATTTTGCGCTGTCCGGTGGGAACACCCTCGAAGACATTGTTGAGTGATTCGATGTTCTCGGTGGCGAGCATTTGGAAGAGGAACTCATTGCCAGCGCGACGAGCGGGATCACCGCTACAGGTCTCCCCGGTGGAGAGCACAGCGTATTTGACGCCAGCGGTGTGCAGGAGGTCAATCACCGCGCGAGTTGTGCGCCGACCATCTTCATCGAAGGCGCCGGCACAGCCGACCCAGAAGAGGTACTCGGTATCGGAGAAGTCTTCCAGATCTTCGCCGATGACTGGAACGGGCAGCCCATCGCGGCGGGCTTCCTCGACCCAGGAGGCACGTTCGGAGTTGTTGCGCCCCCACGGGTTGCCCTTGGTCTCTAGGTTTTTGAATAGGCCGGTCAGCTCCGAAGGGAATTCCGAATCGGAGAGCACCCGGAAGCGGCGCAGGTCGGCGATGTGGTCGATGTGCTCGATATCCACGGGACACTGGTCAACACATGCGCCGCAGTTGGTGCAAGACCACAACACCTCATCGGAGATCACGCCACCTTGGCCAGCGAGTTTGAGCACGTCCATGCTTGAGTGCTGGTCGAGGTAATCATTATCGACGACCGCGTCGCGCAAGTCTGTCATTAACAGCTTGGGGTTGAGCGGTTTCTCGGTGTTCCATGCGGGGCAGAGATCCTGGCAGCGGCCACATTCGGTGCAGGTGGAGGTGTCGAGAAGCAGCTTCCAAGAAGCATCGCCCAGGGTGCCGATGCCGAGAACATCGTCGTCCTCGACATTATCGAGCGTGAGCGCCTTGCCCTTGGAGACCATCGGGTTGAGCGCACCAGTGGCCTTGGCACCGTCAGCGTTGCGCTGGAAGTAGATATTGAAGGCGGCGAGGAATCGGTGCCAGCCCACTCCCCAAGAAAGATAGCGAGCCATCAGAACCAAAAAGGCCATGCCGACCAAGAGCTTGATGAGTGCAAACACCGAGACCATGACCGGAGATGCGGGCAGGAGCTTTGCGATGTGGATGGAGAGGAAGTCCGCCCAGAGGCTGCCGCCACCAAAGGTAGCGATGCGGCCAGCTTTCACGAATAGGATTCCTAGGCCCTCGATCAGGACAATCGTCTCAATGGTGCGGGCAGCGGTGGCGTTGGAAGCATAGAAGCGCGAAGCTCGACTCTTGGTGCCGGTAATGATGCGAATAACAATCAACGCCACAATGCCGAGGATGGTGCCTACCGCCAGGATTTCTTCAATGAAGTGATAGATCGCCCAGTGGCTGATGATCGGCCAACCTGCTGCTGGGTTGAAGGTCTGGATAAACGCCTCGAACCACACTAAGACACCGAACATGAAGCCCACCATGACCAGCCAATGCGCAGTGTTTACTACCGGTCGCCCCTTGAAGTGGGTATGGCCGAATACCTCGATGGCAACCTGCACTAATCGACGGATGGGCTGATCAGTGCGACTGCCTGCCGGAAGAGGTTGCCCGGAACGAATCAGCCGGAAGATCCGGAAGGCCGCGAACCCGAAGTAAATGAACGCCGGGATCGCCAGAGCGATGCCAATGCTGCCCAACACGATGGTGGAGGTGGAGACGGCTTCTATAGGCATCGGTGTTTCACAATCCTCGTAGTAACGGTTCAGGTGGGACTTGGACCAACCATAACTGGGGGAGCCGACACGGAGCGAAGCCGGAGCCAGGTTTCATGCAGACATCTGAGTGGTTGCTGGGCTCGGGGGAGACAGCCGACGGAGTGATGAGGCGAGGATCTGATCTATTGATCAGCTGTGAGCGTCAAGGTTGGGCCGAGAAATGGTTATAAATCCGAAGGACCAATCGCTGATGGTGATGGCCAAAAGTGGTTGCACTGAGGACACGGAGGAGTCGTGGAGTACTAGGTCGTGTTATGAAAGTCGTTTGAGTCAGCAATTGATGTCCACGACTTGCGGGCAGGACCGGGCCCGTTTACGGCGTTCTTACCGCCGTCGAGGCTGCCCATATTCTGCGGCATTCAACAGCTTCTAGTAACCTATTTATGATCATGCAAAAGGCTGCTTTAGCCTTGTCCGCCTCAAAAGAAGAATGAGTGATCCCATGAAGCTCAAGGGCCTATGCACTGCGCTTGTAACATCTATACTTCTCGCTGTACCCACTGTTAATGCATCCGCGCAAGAGGCAAATACCGAACCCCTCACTGAACTAGTCTACGGAGTAATGGAGTCTTCGGACCCCGATCAGGCATTTGAAAGATTGAACACCGAAGATAAAGAGGCGTTTGTAACAGCAATGGAACCAACAGCCGTAACTTCGCCCCCAGAAGAGCCCCGTTTCACAACGTCTTCAACAAACGGTTGTTGGAACCAGACGGTTCAGCAGGACTACCGAAGCAACTTGGGGTTTGTTACCTACCGGATGTATGTTTCCAGCCACTGGTGTGCAAATAATGGCCGAATTACCTCTCACTCAATCACTGGCTCAAGCGGCGAGTCTGTAGCACCTGGCTACTCTTACCACGGGATCACCGCTCAGGGCGCCGTAAATTACGGGGACCGTGGGGTATCGGCAGCGCAAGGGCACTTCAAGATCTGGAACGCTCAGGATTGGATTCCTGGGACGCAGCACTTTGCTTGCGCAAAGCAGACTACCCGACCTGGCTCATCTTCGCCTTCTGGACATATCGGTGGCGCCTGTTTTGCTTAGTGCCAAAAATGATGTCACGATCTCCTGGGCTGCTGACATTGCATGGTTAATTATACCTTTAATATACCTGGGTTTGGTTCTCTTCGTCGTTCTTTTTGAGAACCGGTCTAGAGGGATAACCTCGGCACTGCTTTGGGGATTTGTAGTACTCTTTTTCCCCATTGTTGGCCTCCTGATCTGGGGGATCTACGTGTTGTTTCAGCGCCGTAAAACAATGAAAAGCGACTAGTGTCCTGTTATGAAAGTCGTTTGAGCCAGCGATCGATGTTCGCGACTCGGACGGTGGCCTCGAAACGGACAGCGAGTTTGTCATAACGGGTGGCCACACCACGTTTGTGCTTGAGCGCGTTGAAACACCGCTCCACCACATTCCGGGCCTTGTACACCTCGGCATCAAAGGCCGGTGGCCGCCCACCTCGGTGACCACGGGCTTTACGATGCTTGGCCTGGTCTTCTTTGACTGGGATCGTGGTCTTGATCCCACGACGGCGCAGATGCGCCCTAATCGCCTTCGACGAGTAAGCCTTGTCCGCCAGCACCCGGTTCGGTCTCGTTCGCGGCCGGCCCCGTCCGGGCCTGTCGACCTTAATCCGGTCGAGTACCTCGGTCAGTTGCGGGGAATCCCCGGCCTGACCAGCGGTGATCGTAAACGACACCGACTGCAGGTAGCCGTCGCAGGCCAGGTGAATCTTGGTGGAAAACCCGCCCCGTGACCGGCCCAACGCGTGATCAGCAGGTTCGCCTTCAACGTGCTGCGGTGAGTCCCGCCGGGCTCCGGCAGCATGGACATGAGCCCTGCTGGTGGTGGAATCCACTGCCAGGTCCCAACCGAGTGTGCCCTGGGCATCAGCTTTCGACTGCAACGTGGCTTCAATCTGTGCCCACATCCCGGAGCACTGCCAGGTCTTAAACAGTGCGTAGACCCGCCACCAGGGGCCGTACCGGGCAGGTACATCCCGCCAGGGGCAGCCGATCCGAATGCGGTGCCGGATGCCGTTGATCAGGTCACGTAGCCGGTAGCGACAGGGTCGACCGAGGTGTGTCGGTGCTGGTAGCAGCGGTTCAAGCACATTCCATTGGGTGTCGGTGAGGTCGTGGCGGGTTTCAACGTTTAGGGTGGGCAAGTAGAACTCCTGTGGCAGTGGAAATGGTTGGTACTTTCTTCGCTATCACAGGAGTTCCCTTATGTGGTGTGACCGCAACACCCTTAGGTGCTGACTTTTATAACAGGACCTAGGTCCATCGCCGGACATGAAGAATTCCAGAGATCAATCTATTTCCATAAGCTACGCATTGAGTGAGTGAGTAGTGGCTGGGAGAATTTCTAAATTGCCAGGTGAGGGAACTATTTATGTCCTGTGCGCGCGATAATCTATAGGATGCGTCACGATTTATGTGATGAACATCATTTCCAATAAGGAATGTGATGGCGAACACTATAAATTGTCTCTAGGGTGGTGGAACCACTTCAGCCCGACACCCAATAAGGAGTCATCATGACTGACACAATGTTCCGCGCCGCAGTAGTCGAGGAATTCGGCCCCACCCTGAACGTCCGCGATGTCGAGATGCCGACACCAGGCCGCCATCAAGCACTGGTCAAGGTTCAAGCCTCCGGAATCTGTCACACCGATCTCCACGCAGCCGAGGGTGATTGGCCGGTCAAAGCCGCTCCGCCGTTCGTGCCCGGACACGAAGGAGTCGGTGAAGTCATTGAACTTGGCCCCGGAAACCACACCGTCAGCGTTGGCGACATCGTTGGCAATGTCTGGCTTTGGTCAGCCTGTGGAACGTGTGAGCACTGCCGAACAGGCTGGGAGACTCTGTGCAATGAAGCTGAATACGGCGGATATACCGTAGACGGTTCCTTCGGTAACTACATGCTCGTCGACACTCGCTACTGTGCCCGCATTCCCGAGGGTGCAGACCCCGTGGAGGTCGCCCCGATCCTGTGCGCCGGCGTCACTGTCTACAAGGGACTGAAAGTCTCCGAGACCAAGCCCGGCCAGTTCATGGTCATCTCCGGTGTTGGTGGTCTTGGCCATATCGCAGTCCAATACGCCGTCGCACTAGGCATGCGCGTCATCGCCGTGGACATCGCCGATGACAAGCTCGAGCTGGCCAAGCGTCATGGTGCCGAGTTTGTGGTCAATGCCAAGCACGCGGATCCGGCGGAAGCCGTCCAGGAATACACTGGCGGCGGAAGCCACGGCGTGCTGGTCACCGCTGTTCACCCGCAAGCCTTCGGCCAGGCCATCGGCATGGCGCGCAAGGGCGGAACCATTGTGTTCAACGGACTTCCCCCGGGAGACTTTCCCGCCCCGATTTTCGACATCGTGTTCAAGGCGTTGACCATTCGTGGATCCCTGGTCGGCACCCGCCAAGACCTGGAAGAGGCGCTGGATTTCTACGCTCGCGGCATGATCAAGCCCACCGTGGCTGAGTGCACGCTCGATGACGTCAATGCTGTATTCGAGGAATTGCGCCACGGCAAGGTTGAGGGACGCATGTCCATCCGCTACTAGTTGCCTGGTTTCCATCTCGACTGATTGAAGCTAATAGCCGGCACGCCCCCCTCAGGGGGCTGTGCCGGCTATTAATTCTCTTGGGCGGCCTGTGTGGCGATTTTGCCAATGAGTCGCGCCATCCGTTATCTCCGGTAGGTGCGTTCGGCAAACCTCAACGGGATGGCTAGAGCCAGGTCATGCACGTAATTTGAGGGCGAATTAGATGCACACCGGGATAGCGCGAGCGTGGGAGACCATTTCTTCCCAGTCAACGATCTTCTTGCGCTCGCGGCCTTCTTCCTGGCCAAGGGCTCGTTCTTGAGAATCCAGCCGGTACCAGCCTTCCCACGTGGTGTAGGCAATGTTGCGCTGCTCCAAGAACTCCACGATGGCTTCCGGGCCTTCGTGCAGACGCGGGCTGAGCTGGCCCTCGGCGGCGTCGGCAAGCAGCATGTCGGTGGTCTGCTTGGCATCGGACTTGGTGTTGCCGATTAGACCGATGGGTCCACGCTTGATCCAGCCGGTGGCATAGAGGCCGGGCACCGGCTGGGCGCCGGGTGCGGTGAGCACCCGACCGCCGTCGTTGGGAATGACATTGGACTGCGAATCGAAGGGCACGCCTTCGATGGCTTCTGAGCGATAACCTACCGCGCGGTAGACCGCCTGGACCGGCCAATCGGTGGTGCGGCCGGTGCTGGTGACACCGCCATTGCCATCGAGTGCAGTGCGTTCAGTACGCAAACCGACGACGTGGCCGTCCTTCTCCAGGATCTCGGTCGGCTGCTCGAAGAGGTGAATCTGCAAGGTATGCGGGGCGATTTTGGGCTCGCGGAGGGCATAGCCCTCGAGGATTTGGCAGACCAGATCCTGAGACTTGGATCCGCGACGTGCCTGCTCAGAGGCCTCGTCGTAGTCGATATCTTCCGGATCAACGACCACGTTGATGTTATCGGAGTGATCGAGTTCTTTGAGCTCGTGCGGGGTGAATTTTGCTTGGGCTGGGCCGCGGCGTCCGAAGACATGTACCTCAGTGGCCTGGTTCTTCTTCAATGACTCGTAGACATTGTCGGGGATCTCGGTGACTTTGAGTTCATCAGCAGTCTTGGCCAAGATGCGCGCCACGTCTAGGCCGACGTTGCCCACGCCGATAACCGCTACCTGCTTGGCGGAGAGATCCCAATCGCGGTCGAAGCGGGGGTTGCCATCGTAGAAGCCGACGAAATCAGCACCGCCATAAGACTCAGGTAGATCCACTCCCTTGATATTCAAAGCGCGGTCGCGCACTGCGCCGGTAGAAAAAACGACAGCGTCGTAATAATCACGCAGCTGCTCGACGGTAATGTCTCGGCCGATTTCGATATTGCCCAGTAGCCGTAGTTGGGGCTTGTCCAGTACGTTGTGCAGGGATTTAACGATGCCCTTGATACGTGGGTGATCCGGAGCTACGCCGTAGCGGATGAGGCCGAAAGGGGCGGGCATCTGCTCGAAAAGGTCTACCAACACTTCCCGCTCGCCATTGCGGATTAGCTGGTCCGAAGCGTAGATACCGGCGGGCCCGGCACCGATAACGGCGACGCGCAGTGGGGGCAGTGAGGTGGTGGTCTTCTCGGTCATGCTGCTCACCTTTCGGGAAGGGCCGCGACTGGGCCGGGTTGGCGGGTATGTGCGGGATTCTAGTAGACCGCTTGGTTCATGAAGTTAGCACTCGGAGTCATTCCGGTAAAGGTATCTAGTCAGTTTTATTCAAAATATCTTTTATTTCAGGCAATGATACTCGCGCTAGAGGTAGTCCTATATCTCTGATAAGTGCAGTTCAGAATGGGTATATGGGATCTGGTGGGAGTCTTGATTGTGAAAGGGGAAAATCTACCCCTTGCGTAGACAGACTGGTACGCATACCGTACGTGTTCAAGCGTTTGCCGCACTGGAATTATCGAGATTCTAGGCGGCTGACATGTTTTTGAATAGACCGACTGGTTCACATTTGAGAGGAGCCTTGATGTCACCCACCACAAATGCCACGACACAGGCTGCCCCAGCACGAGGAAAGCGTCCCAAGCGCACCCCGAAGCCGCAGGGGCAGTGGAAGATCGACGGTAAGGCACCACTCCACCACGTCGAGGAAGTCAAGCAGGAAGAAGACGTCCTCGCGGTTAAGCAGCGAGTGATTGATATTTACTCCAAGCAGGGCTTTGATTCCATCCCTGCCGATGACATCGCGCCACGATTTAAATGGCTGGGAATCTACACCCAGCGTCGCCAGGACCTCGGCGGCGAATTGACCGGCCAGGTCTCCGATGCCGAATTGCAGGATAAGTTCCTCATGATGCGCGTGCGCATTGATGGTGGGCTGGCCTCCCCAGAACGCTTGCGCGTAATCGGCGAGATTTCCCGCGATTATGCTCGTTCCACCGCCGATTTCACCGATCGCCAGAACATTCAGCTGCATTGGCTCCGGATTGAAGACGTTCCGGCGATTTGGGAAAAGCTCGAAGCTGTCGGTCTGACCAGCGTTTTGGGCTGCGGAGATGTTCCGCGCGTCATCCTCGGCTCGCCAGTCGCGGGCGTCGCCGCCGAAGAGATTATCGACGCCACCCCGGCCATCGAGATCATCCAGCGCGATCTAGTGCCCAACCCGGAGTTCCACAACCTCCCGCGCAAGTTCAAGTCCGCGATCTCGGGGCACTCTCGCCAGGATGTTACCCACGAGATCCAGGACATTTCCTTCATCGGCTCGGTGCATCCAGAGTATGGCCCAGGCTTTGAGTGCTACGTCGGCGGTGGACTTTCCACCAACCCAATGATCGCTCAGTCGCTCGGTGCCTGGGTGCCCATAGATGAGGTGCCCGAGGTATGGGCCGGCGTGGCGCGGATTTTCCGCGACTATGGATATCGTCGCCTGCGCAACCGTGCTCGCTTGAAATTCCTGGTGGCAGAGTGGGGCATCGAGAAGTTCCGCGAGGTACTAGAAACCGAGTACCTCGGACACAAGCTCATCGATGGCCCGCATCAGCCGATCAATCCCGGCTACCGCGACCATATTGGTGCTCATCCGCAAAAAGACGGCAAGTTCTACCTCGGCGTTAAGCCCACCGTCGGGCACACCACCGGTGAGCAACTGATTGCTATCGCTGCAGTTGCCGAGCGCTTCGGTATTAGCCGGATCCGTACTACCGCGGAAAAGGAACTGGTATTCCTCGATGTCGAGCGCACGGACCTGGCGGATCTTGGTCGGGCGCTCGATGAGGTCGGTCTGTTTTCTAAGCCTTCGGAGTGGCGCCGAAATATCATTTCCTGCACCGGCTTGGAGTTTTGCAAGCTCGCGCACGCCACCACGAAGTCCCGCGCAGTGGAATTGGTCGATGAGCTCGAGGAGCGCATTGGCGACATCGATGTACCCGTGCGCATCGCGCTCAACGGCTGCCCGAACTCCTGCGCCCGAACTCAGGTCGCCGATATTGGTTTCAAAGGACAGACGGTTACCGATGCCGAGGGCAACCGCGTCGAAGGCTTCCAGGTTCACCTGGGTGGGTCCATGAACGTCAATGCCAACTTCGGCCGCAAGGTCAAAGGCCACAAGGTCATTGCAGATGAAGTCGGCGACTATGTCGTCCGAGTAGTCAGTCATTTCAAACAGCAGCGCACCCCGGACGAGACCTTCCAAGAGTGGATTCAGCGCGCTGAAGAGGAGGCTCTCAAATGAGTTTCCGCCGAGCACCTAATCCCAACCGAAACCACCCGCTCTACTGCCCCTATTGCGCTGGGGAAATGCTCTTTCCCGCGGTAGAAGATGATTTTGCTTGGTCCTGCTCCGAGTGCACTCGCGTGTTTTCGGTCCGCTATCACGGCCAGAACGATCCAGTACACCGTCCTGCGCCGGCTCGTTCTACCAGCCAAGCAGTTCAAGATTCTTTGGCTAAGCATGGCCATACCGCAGCACTTCCAGAAGAGCGGGCCCAAGAAGTATCCGAACAGCTCCGGCAGAAAAAGGTGAATAACCGATGACCAGCAGCATTAACCTGCTCGGCGGTGGTGCAGCGAAAAAGCTGCGCGATCCAGCTGTGAGCCCCACCGGCGATCACAGCACGCAACCGCTCAGCACAGAGATCGCCGAGCGCAACGCTGAACTGGTCGAGCAATGGGCGCAGCGACTCTACGATGAGACCGCGGAGAACATCCTCGACTGGGCAAACACTTATGCACCTGGTGCTATTGCGGTCACGATGTCGATGGAAAACACCGTCCTCGCAGAGCTCGCCGGTGCCCATTTGCCGGAGGCTGAGCTGCTCTTTTTGGATACTGGATATCACTTTGACGAGACCATCGAGGTCGCTGAACAAGTAGATACTCGCTATTCCCAGCGCTTGGTGACCGCACTGCCTTTGCTCACTCGCACAGGACAGGATCAGACCTATGGGAAAGATCTCTATCGTTCTAACCCGACGGCCTGCTGCCGGATGCGCAAAGTCGAGCCGCTCGCAGTCAGCCTGAGCCCCTATGTCGGCTGGGTTACCGGCCTACGCAGGGCAGATGGGCCGACCAGAGCACACGCGCCGGCGCTGTCGCTAGATGGCACTGGCCGGCTGAAAATCTCCCCGATCATTACCTGGTCATTGGAGCAGACCGAAGACTTCATCGTCGATAACGGCCTGATCCGACACCCGTTGACCACCCGTGGATACCCCTCCATTGGGTGCGCCACCTGCACCCTTCCGGTCGCCGAAGGCGACGACCCCAGGGCTGGCCGTTGGGCCGGCAACGACAAGACAGAATGCGGACTCCACTGATGACTACCGTGACCCAGAGAAAACTCTCCCCCCACCTAGCTGATCTCGAAAACGAATCCATCCACATCCTGCGCGAAGTCGCCGGACAGTTTGATTCCATCGGCCTGCTGTTTTCCGGTGGCAAGGATTCTTGCGTGGTGCTTGAGCTTGCCCGTCAGGCTTTCGCCCCAGCGGCGATCCCGATCGAGCTACTTCACGTTGATACCGGCCATAACTTCCCCGAAGTCCTGGAGTTCCGCGACCGGTTGGTCAAAGACACTGGCGCTCGCCTGCGAGTAGCCAAGGTTCAGGATTGGATTGATCGCGGCGACCTTGTCGAGCGTCCCGATGGCACTCGCAACCCGCTCCAAAGCGTTCCCTTGGTGGAGACGATTGCGGAACAAGGCTATGACGCCGTCCTCGGCGGTGCGCGCCGCGATGAAGAGCGGGCACGAGCAAAAGAGCGCGTCTTTTCTGTCCGTGACTCTTTCGGAGGTTGGGACCCGCGCCGTCAGCGCCCGGAGCTGTGGAGCCTATACAACGGCGAAAAGCTACCAGGTGAGAACATTCGCGTGTTCCCGATTTCCAATTGGACTGAGGCGGATGTCTGGGAGTACATCGGTGCCCGTGGCATCGAACTTCCCCCCATCTACTTTGCCCATGACCGTGAGGTATTTAGCCGCGATGGCATGTGGCTGACTCCAGGTGAGTGGGGAGGACCTCGCGGCAAGGAAGAAGTTGTCACCCGTCAGGTTCGTTTCCGCACCGTCGGCGATATGTCCTGCACCGGAGCTGTCGAATCCGCAGCCACCACTATCGACGACGTCCTCGCCGAGATCGCCACCTCCAGCTTGACCGAACGCGGTGCCACTCGCGCCGATGATCGCCTATCCGAATCCGCCATGGAAGACCGCAAAAAGGAGGGCTACTTCTGATGAGTGCGCCTGCAATCGATCACACCGCCACCGAAGTTCTCGCCCACCGGGAGACACTGCGCCTGTGCACCGCTGGTTCCGTCGACGATGGAAAATCCACCTTCGTGGGCCGACTGCTCCATGACACCAAATCCGTGCTGGCCGACCAACTCGCCTCTGTCGAGCGCACTTCTTCCGACCGTGGTTTCGATGGAGTGGATCTTTCCCTGCTCGTTGATGGCCTACGCGCCGAGCGCGAACAGGGCATTACCATCGACGTGGCTTATCGCTATTTTGCTACCGACCAGCGAACCTTCATCCTGGCTGATACCCCGGGCCATGTGCAGTACACCCGCAATACCGTCACTGGCATGTCCACCTCCCAGGTGGTGGTTTTGCTAGTCGACGCCCGTCACGGCGTTGTCGAGCAGACCGTTCGCCACCTGACCGTCGCCGCCCTGCTGGGGGTGCGCACCGTCATCCTGGCAGTGAACAAGATCGATTTGGTGGATTATTCCGAGGAGATCTTCCGAAGCATCGAAGCTGACTTCATCACTGCTGCTGCTCGACTGGGCGTGCCGGATTCCCACGTGGTGCCGATCTCCGCGCTGAAGGGCGATAACGTCGTCGAGACCAGCACCGAAATGGACTGGTACCAGGGCCCGACGGTCCTCCAGATTCTGGAGGGCATTACCGTCTCCCGTGGCCGCGCCCACGACCTAGATTTCCGTTTCCCCATCCAGTGGGTCATCCGTGAGCATTCCTCCGACTACCGCGGATATGCCGGTCGGATCGAAGCCGGCGGGGTCAGCGTTGGTGATGAGATCACTATCGCGCAAGGACGTACTACCACTGTCACCCACATTGATTCTGCAGATGGTCCGCGTGAGAGCGCCGTTGCTGGCGACTCGATTACCCTGCGCCTGGCCGATGAGATTGATCTGATCCGCGGCGACCTGATTTCTGGTCCGATCCGTCCAGAGCCAGTCCGGCGTTTCGACGCCACCGTCGTCGCACTAGCCGAGCGCCCCTTGAAAGCTGGCGCTCCAGTGAAAGTTCGCTACGGCACCTCTTTGGTACGCGGCCGAATCTCGTCTGTAGACCGAGTACTCGACATTGATGGAGTTGCCGATCAAATTGATTCCGAGAACTTCGGGCTCAACGACATCGCCCACATCACCGTTGAGGTTGCCGCAGAACTTCCTATCGAGGGCTACGCCGCCCGTGGCGCGGTGGGCTCCTTCCTCCTGATCGACCAGGCTTCCGGCAACACTCTGGCCGCGGGCCTAGTGGGTCACCGCTTGCGGGAGGAATGAGACAACCATGACCGCGCTGATCACCTTGTCCCATGGATCCCGCCACGCATTGGCGGGGAAGGGAATCGAGCGGCTGGCGAAGTTTGTCGCTGCACAGATCGGTGAACCAGCGCTGGCCGCCCACCTGGATTTCGAGAGCCCCTCATTGTCTGAGGCGGCTGTCAGGCTTGACGCCGCCGGAGCTACCCGCGCGGTGGTCGTCCCGCTGCTTTTTACTTCTGCCTTCCATGCTCGCCATGATGTTCCGGCGGCATTAGCTCAAGCTCGGGAAACCAGTGGTATTGAGCTACTGGCTGCAGAATCCGTCGGCACAGGAACCGACATGGTCGACATGCTTAGCGAGCGCGTCAACCACGAGGCACCTCAGGGTGCACACATTGTGCTCTATTCCGTTGGTTCCTCTGACCAAGCCGCCAATGCTGCGGTGGCGGAGCTGGCCGCCAGAGTCGGTGTGGCCACAGGACATAGCGCCGAATCAGTTGTTGCCACTGGCGGAGCTGGAACCGGTCCTGCCGGAGTGATCGAGGTGGCATTGAAACACCGAGCGATCCACCTTCTTCCCCTGTTTTTCACCCGCAGCCTATTGCTGGACAAACTCACCGAGCGACTCCAAGACATCGCTTCAGCCACAGGTACCACGATGACCGCATCCGGACCCTTGGGCACTGTGGTGGCTGACATTGTTGCTGCTCGCTACCACGTTGCTGTGAACTCATCGCCCAGTCATCTTGGAGGTTCTGAGACATGACCACTCTCATTCTCATTGCTATCGCAGGTCTTGCCGCCCAGCTTGTCGACGGTGGCCTGGGCATGGGTTTCGGCGCCACCTCCACCACCATCCTGATTATTCTCGCAGGTCTAGGACCTGCCCAGGCATCAGCTGTAGTTCACACCGCGGAGCTCGGGACCACCTTGGTCTCCGGTTTTAGCCATTGGAAATTCGGCAATGTGGATTGGCGTATTGTTTTCCGCCTAGCGATCCCGGGAGCAATTGGCGCTTTTGCTGGAGCTACTTTTCTCTCGCAGATCTCCACCGAGGCAGCCGTCCCCATCACTGCCGCCATCCTCAGTGCGATCGGCATTAACCTGGTGTGGCGGTTCTCCCGAGGACGAGTGCGTCGTCGCCTCGATGGGTCGCAACACAGCACTGGTTTCCTCAGCGGCCTAGGTCTATTCGGAGGCTTCATCGATGCTTCCGGCGGTGGCGGCTGGGGACCTGTGACTACCTCTACTCTGCTGACACTCGGTCGGACTGAGCCTCGACGGGTCGTCGGCACAGTCAGCACCGCCGAGTTCCTCGTTACCGCCGCTGCTACCGCCGGGTTTGCACTGGGCATGTGGTCAGATCTGGTGGACAACCTGGCAGCCGTGGCAGCACTACTGATCGGCGGCTCCATCGCAGCGCCAATCGCTGCTTGGCTGGTCAGTCGACTTGATCCAGCCATGCTCGGAGGAGTGGTGGGTACCTTCTTGGTGATGCTGAACTTGCCGAATGTGCTCGGGCCCCTGGGCGTGGACGGTATTGCCGGATGGATAGTACGTGCCCTGGTATTGATCGTTGGACTGTACCTATCGGCACTTGGTTACCGCCGAGCCGTGGCAGCCCGCAACGCGGAGAGCCCGACGGTCACTGGAGTTTCGGTTGACCCAGAGTCCACGGATTCCTCTCTCACCCAGCAGCCCGCCCAATAGCCTTCGGCTAGCGGCTAACGGGGGATTCCCGACGAGTGATGTCGTAGACTCGTGCGAATGAATGCACCCTTGTTTGTTGCCGCTGTTCCCGGAGAAGTCACCCAGCTTCCGGAGGGGACACCACTGCTGATCACCGGTATCGGTACCCTCGCCGCCGCTATCACTCTGACTGAAACCCTCGTTCAAGCCCGCGCTGAGGACCGCCTGCCCTCAAGAATCATCAATGTTGGCACCGCAGGTGCACTGCGCGATGAGCACCCCGACGGTGTCTTTGAAATCACCCAGGTGCATAAGCACGATTTCAATTCTGAAGCGGTGCCCGGAGTCGCGGAGAATTTCCTACCAGCTGAGTTCAACCTGGAGGTCTCCGGACTCCTGCCCACCGCGCAGCTGGCCACTGGCGATACCTTCGTCGAAGACACTCAGACCAGAGACCGGCTAGCTAAGCGCGCCGGGCTGGTGGACATGGAAGGCTATGCCGTGGTCGCCGTGGCTCGCCGTTTCGGAGTGCCGGTGACTTTGCTTAAGCAGATCTCCGACCATGCAAACGAAGAAACGGCCTCCGGCTGGGCAAGCTCCCTTGATCGGGGTGCTCACCAGCTATCGGAGGCCGTTGAACGGTTAGGGTTCTAGAACTTATTCAGGATCGCTTTCGGAGACTTTGCGGAAGCGGGGAAGCAGATGCCGGTGGTCAGATCCATCGGTATCTTCTTCGTCTTTAGCCTCTTTTCCATCTGAGCCGGGTGCAGTCCGGACCATGGAACTGAACCGTTCCCGCAGATTGTCGATAGCCTCCTTGGAGGTGATGCTGCTGCCCTTGGACGTAGCAATCTCGATATCATCGATGGTGATTTCACCGGCTCTGAGCGCAACCAACTCGGAGTGGTAACGGAACCATACTGCCAGGGTGGCAGCGATCGGTACAGCCAAAAAGGCACCAATAATGCCGAAGAGCGTGGAACCGACCATCACTGAGAGCAAGACGATGGCAGCATGCAGGTTCATTGCCTTGGATTGCAAGATGGGCTGGAGGACGTTGCCCTCAAGCTGCTGTACCAAGAGGATCAGAAGAAGCACCATCAGCGCATTGGTGAATCCGTTGGTCACCAGTGCGATGATCACTGCCAAAGCACCTGCAGTGACTGCACCAACAATGGGAATAAAGCCAGCGAAGAAGGTGATAACCGCAAGTACGAAGGCCAGCGGTACCCCAAGAATCATTAGGCCGATACCGATGAAGGCTGCGTCCACGAAAGAGACCAACGCCTGAGTACGGATGAATCCAGACAGGGTGTTCCACGTACGAGTAAGAACCTCGGAGAGATGCCAGCCAGCGTTGGCGCCGACATTACGGCGCATCCATGGCAGGAAGCGGTCGCCGTCTTTGAGGAAGAAGAAGGTCAGCACCAGCATTACTACTAAAGTCACTGCTACCGAGGTAGCGGCGGAGATACCGGTGAACAATCCGGAGGCGATGCTAGAGAACTGGCCTTGGATAAACGAGACGAGGTTGTCGACGAGCCCGTCAAACTGACTGAGATCAAGGTTGAATGGTTCACCTTGAGCCCACTCGAAAATGCGGTTGACACCCTCGGAAGCCTGGTCGGCTAGCTCGCTGCTCTGGTTCCGAATAATCGGTGCCATAGCAGCCAAGACGCTGGTGAAGATGATGATGAAACCCAGCAACGTGGTCACAGCAGCCAGTGCCGGTGGGAACTTAGCCTTGTGGCGCAGGAAGGCGGTTGCGGGCCAGAGGAAGGTGCTCACCAAGATCGCAAGCAAAATGGGCAGGAGGCCAACCCATACTGTGCCGAGCATCTCCAGTGCGATATAGCCTGCGGCGACGAAGATGATGAATCTTAATGCCCAACCAGCGGCCCATCGACCGTCGCGGCCGATGACTATTGCTCGGTCGGTTTTCCCTTCATCATCGCTGGGAAGAACGGGACGCTCAGGGGCATCCACAACAACATCTGCGAGGTCACGCGGGTCTACGTCGTGATCGCCCGGTTGCTTAGAATCTGGTGTTTTGCTCATAAGTGTTCCCATTCTTCCAGACAGCCATCAAGGTGTCAGTGTTTGCGGATGCCGGTGGTGCCCAAAACACCGAATCGGTGCATCGTGATCGTGAGAGCTTGCTCAAGCAACAGCGGCAAGAGCTCTCGCCTGCCATCAGCGATTACCGGTTGATGGAGGATGACCGAGTGCGATTTTGCAGCCGCCTTCCACAACGAGGGGGAGACCCCACCAATGGTTCGAATTCGTGTGCCCTCGGCTTTGGCGATCTCGGTGGCGAAGCCTTCGTCGCTGATCTGACGGGCAGCGATGCCAGCCTGTGCCAACTTAGATACTACTTCGCCAGAACCGGAGATATCTATTGGCGTCCCGGTCCGTAGTGCCGCCAGCTGCATTCGCAGAATCTCGCGGAGACGGAAATCATCCTGGACACGAACTCGCAGCGGCTCAAGCAATGGCTTATAGCGGAAGATATTTGCTTCAGAACGCAGTGCAGTGAGGTCGTGCTCAATACCGAATTCTTCTGACCATGCCAGCTCGTCGAGCTCGGCGGCAGCATATAGCCACGTGAGGTCGGCAGCATCGACTTTATCGGCCCAATCGCGCAGCAACCCGGCGGCATCCGTGCTCAGTTGGACCTGCTTGTGCTCGAGTAATCCTTCTGACCACGTGCCTTGCTGAGCTACGTAGTTTGGTCCACCGGCTTTGGCACCGGCACCAATGACGGAGTTCTTCCAACCACCAAAGGACTGACGTTGGACGATAGCACCGGTGATTCCGCGGTTGATGTAGGCGTTACCGACCTCGACGTTCTCGGACCACCAGGTGATCTCATCGTCATCGAGGGAATGCAGGCCGCCGGTCAGTCCAAACCCGGTGGAATTCTGCCACTCTACGGCCTGCTCGAGGGTATCGGCGTGCATGATTCCCAGTACTGGGCCAAAGCACTCATTCTTGTGGAACCACGAACCCGGCTTGACGTTATCGCGGATTCCGGGGCTCCAGAATCGGCCTTCTTCGTCGAGCTGGCGGGGCTTGAGCAACCAGGTTTCGCCTTTATCCAGCTTAGTGAGGCCACGGAGTAGCTTTTCTCCGGGAGCTTCAATCAGCCCGTTCATGGTCGTAGAGATGTCGGTGCCAGGGCCTACTAACAAGGTGGAGACCGCATCGAGGAGTTGGTCGCGCATCCGGCGTGATTCGCCAGCCGCGCCGACGAAGATCAGCAGGGAAGCAGCCGAGCATTTCTGTCCGGAGTGGCCGAAAGCGGAGTGGTAGACATCGGCTATGGCTAGATCCGGGTCTGCAGCGGGAGTAACGATGATCGCGTTTTTTCCGGAAGTCTCAGCAGAGAGCTTCATCTCTGGGCGCCAAGAGCTAAACAGAGTTGCGGTCTCGGTAGCGCCGGTAAGAATGACATGGTCAACATCCTCATGCGCAATCAGCCGCTGTCCGGCTTCTGCTTCATCGGTGCGCAGCAGCTGAACGAGGTCACGGTCGATGCCGTGTTCATCTAGAGCTAGGTGGATGGCCTCAACCATCACCTCAGCGCAGGCCACCACCTGCGGGGCCGGTTTGATGATGACAGCCGATCCAGCAGCGAGTGCGGAGAGTATGCCACCCGCGGGGATAGCTACGGGGAAATTCCAAGGCGGAGCAATTACCGTCAGAGTGTGCGGAGTAAACACCGAACGCGCACTATCGAGTGCCCGGGCGGACTCAGCATAATAGGTGGCAAAGTCGATCGCCTCGGAGATCTCAGGATCAGATTGGTCGACCGTCTTCCGCGCTTCCGTGGCCATAACGGTCACGAGTTTGCCGCGGGCATCAGCCAGTCGATCTGCCGCGGTATCGAGAACAGCAGCGCGGTCGGCGCCGCTTTTCGACGCCCACTCGGGGGCGAGAGAGCGGGCGGTGCCAACCGCGGCGTCGACAAGCGCGAGATCGGAGATCTCGGGAGAAGCGACCGGAGCGGGGTCATCGGAGATCGCATCCAGTGCCCACTCACGGTTGATCGGCAGCGCCGGATCGGTATCAGGTTCGTTGACGAAACGTCCCGTGCGAGGGGCCTGCCGGCCAGTCTCATCCGTACGGTCCTGGGTACGTCGGGTGCCTGCGAAGGTGCTCCAACGCTCAGCGGCGGCCTTCCTGGCGGCGGCCTCTTGCTTTTCCATTGGAGATAGGTCGGGGCCCTCGATTTCGGGGGCGAACAGCGCATAGAGGAAGTTCTGCTCGGCGGCGTTTTCCTCTAGACGGCGGACCAAATAGCTCACCGCGACATCGAAGTCTTCAGCGTGGACGACCGGGGTGTAAAGGATGATGCGGCCGATTGCATCATGGACTTTTTGAGACTGGTCCGGGGCCATGCCCTGAAGCATCTCGGCATCAATTTGGGCTTCGACTCCGCGGCGGACAGCCAGCTCCCAGGCGATAGCGACGGTGAAAAGGTTGTGGCTAGCTACACCGATGCGAACGTGATCTGCGTGCTCGGGCTGCAAAATCCAGTCCAGAAGACGCAAGTAGTTGGCGTCTACCTCTGCCTTGGTGGCGTAGGGGGCCTGCTGCCAGCCGTGGACCTCAGACTCGACCTTTTCCATTGAGAGGTTGGCGCCCTTGACCAAGCGAATCTTGATCGGTGCCCCACCATCAGCCACTCGTTCAGCGGCGTATTCTGCCAACTGTTGCAAGGCTGCGAGGCTATCGGGCAGGTAGGCCTGCAGCACGATGCCAGCCTGAAGATCATGGAACTCTGGCTCATCGAGCAGCTCGGTGAACAGGCGGATGGTCAGATGGAGGTCTTTGTACTCCTCCATGTCCAAGTTGACGAATACTCGAGGATCGCGTTTCGCAGCGGCCTGATAGATCGGACGCAGCTGATCTTTGAGTCGGGAGAGATTTCCCTCCAGATCCCAAGGGTTGAGCTGAGCGCACAGGCTCGATGCTTTCACCGAGATATAAGTGACTTGAGGATTTCTGACCAGCGCCAAGGTTCGTTCGCGGCGATGCGCGGCTTCTTCATGGCCTAAGACAGCCTCTCCGAGGAGGTTGAGGTTGAGCTGGGTTCCTTGTTTTGCGGAGGTATCCAGCAGGCGATTGAGCGCCTTGCCATCAGCATCGAGGACCAAGTGGCCGACCAATTGGCGTAGACGGGCACGGGCCACCGGCATGACTATTCCGGGTAGGACCTTGCCGATGATTCCGCCGAGACGGAGGGCTGAGTTATTCAGGGAGCCGAGAAACTCCGGACCATTGGGCAGTTTTGATAGGGCCTCGGCAGCAGTTTTGTCATCTTCCGGACGGGCGACTCGGTCCACGAACTGCATGGTGAATTTCACCCCGTCCGGATCCTGAACGAGGGCGGCGAGCTGCTCCGTTGCGGAGTTGCTGGCCTTTTTGGCTTTTCGTTTTCCTTCAGGGCTCTCTGGCTCGTCCAACCATGAATTGGCGCGTTCGACGGCTGCGTCGAGAATCGCATCGAGATCAGAGTTAGGGGAGACCAAGTCGGAATTTACGGGGCCGGGAGTAGAGGTAGTCATGGCGCATGTCTTTCTATGGGTGGCAGGGCTGGGCTTGGGGTGGAGCCTCAGCTGACTACGGGAGGTCTGTCGCCGTTGCGCCTGGTGCGTGCAAACTGCTGATTCATGAAACGCACCGCCCTTGTCATATGTGGTCGTTCACGTCTTTCACCCGGCCTGGGTGCGCGGGTGAAACCGACGCGATCTTGTCAGGGTGCTTAAAGATTGCCGGGCACCTCTGTTCGGCCAGTATATGGCCGATAGGACGTTTTGAACAGGGTTTTTGTGAGGAGTCTGAAGATGGTTGCCTTTGCGAGGTTCGCTGCTTCTGCCACGTTCTTCCTGTGTCGTCTTGCATCGGAACCAAGTTCTGGTCTGATAGGGGACATGGACGTCCTCGTGTTTTCGACCGTGCCAATAGTCTCGCCCGTCGGAGCTTCGGTCACGGCGTGGGAGGAGGCGATCTACGAGCCCGCCGAGATTGCGGACCTGCGCATCCTTGCATTGCAGGATCTTGCGGAAGCTGGACTGAAAATCAATGATGCTTCGGTGACCCGTAGTCATCCTTTGGCCAGGCTGATATCTCGGGCAGTGGTGGTCTATCGTTTCCGGCGCGAAGAGTCTTATTCTGCACGTCAGCTGGGAGAATTCGCGGATTGGGCAGAGGAACTTAACTGTGTGTTTCGGATTGGTAATGGCCCTTTTCGAAACCTTGATGGGGAGAGCCTCCTGGCACCTGGTCGCGAAGTAAAAGTCCCTGTTCATCCAGAAGCGAGGAACCGTCGGTTGCGGAATCTGCGTAGCCTGCGTCAGGCCGGCTATGAGCTCAATGAAGAACTGCCTGTCGTTGTTGGGGACGCTGAACTGATCTTGCGTGATCCAGTCGAGGTCAGCTATCGATTGTGCGCTCTGTCCCTCGTTGCTGCTTCTGCTGGATTTATCACTCAAGGAAATTTTCCCCCCGTCGAGCAATGGGGCCCAGAGCTTGAGCTGGTGGAGCATTCGTTGAATCCGCGGGAGCGGAGCTTCCTTGATGATGTGTGGAAGGCATGGCGAATTTCGGTCTCCGGGTCTGGAATAGTTGCGCCGTCGCCTGTGCCGTCGCCTGCGCTGATTGCTGAGGCGGCTACTTTTCATGCGGAGTCTTTCGCCGTCGAGGTACTTGCTTGGGTGCTCGGGCAGGTTGAGGTGGCCCCCTCCCGACTCCGGGCGTGGGACTTTGATGCAGAAATGTGGAAGGTGGGGGATCTGGAGGCGCTGCCGAGGTGCATTGTCAATGACGGCTGTGCGGTGCTGCTGTTGCAAGAGCAAGTCTTGAGAGAACCTGCGGTGATTATCGAAGCCTTCGATCTGGCTCATGTGCTTCACCACACGATCGAGGCTGGCGACCGGCTGTGGCGACAGCGTCCCGACTGGGCGGAGGGGAACTTGCCGACGATCGCGCGTGCCTGGACGCGGGCGCTGTCCTGGTTGTGCTCTCCAAATAGCGTGTGGGGACAAGCGGAACGACTGCTATGACCTGCAAGAAAAGAAAAATTGAGTCAAGTGGGAACAAGTTTGGGTTGCAGCTCGTTATGAAGAGTGTCAGATTGAGTGGGGCACACTCAAGGGAACTGGTACAGTAGGTTCCAGAAGTTGAGTCCACTTCAGTCAACTTAACTAAAGACCCGTACAACAGGAGGAAATGAATCATGGGACGTGCAGTAGGAATTGACCTGGGAACCACCAACTCGGTGGTCTCTGTTCTGGAGGGCGGCGAGCCCGTCGTTATCGCCAACTCGGAAGGCGCCCGGACCACCCCGTCCATCGTTGCTTTCGCTAAGAATGGTGAGGTCTTGGTCGGCCAGTCCGCAAAGAACCAGGCGGTGACTAACGTCGACCGCACTATCCGCTCCGTCAAGCGCCATATCGGCACCGACTGGTCCATCGATATCGATGACAAGCAGTACACCTCGCAGGAGATTTCCGCCCGTACCCTGATGAAGCTCAAGCGCGATGCTGAAGCTTACTTGGGCGAGGACGTTACCGACGCAGTTATTACCGTTCCGGCCTACTTCGAGGACGCACAGCGCCAGGCAACTAAGGAAGCTGGCCAGGTTGCCGGTCTCAATGTTCTTCGTATTGTCAACGAGCCCACTGCAGCAGCGTTGGCTTATGGCTTGGAAAAGGGCAAGGAAGAGCAGACCATCCTGGTATTCGACCTCGGTGGCGGAACCTTCGACGTCTCCCTGCTGGAAATTGGCGACGGCGTCGTCGAAGTCCGGGCCACTGCCGGTGACAACCGACTGGGCGGCGATGACTGGGATCAGCGCATCGTTAATTGGCTGGCAGAGAAGTTCAAGGCCACCAATGGCATTGACCTGACCAAGGACAAGATGGCTCTGCAGCGTCTACGTGAGGCTGCGGAGAAGGCCAAGATTGAACTGTCTTCTTCTCAGCAGGCCACCATCAACCTGCCCTACATCACTGTTGACGCCGAGAAGAACCCGCTCTTCCTGGACGAGACCCTCTCGCGCACTGAGTTCCAGCGCATCTCGCAGGACCTGCTCGACCGGACCAAGGAGCCTTTCAACCAGGTCATCCGCGACTCCGGAATGTCGGTCAGCGAGATCGACCACGTTGTTTTGGTCGGCGGTTCCACCCGTATGCCTTCCGTGACCGATCTGGTCAAGGAGCTCACCGGTGGTCGCGAGCCGAACAAGGGCGTCAACCCGGATGAGGTCGTCGCTGTGGGCGCTGCCCTGCAGGCTGGCGTTTTGCGCGGCGAGGTCAAGGACGTGCTGCTGCTCGACGTCACTCCGCTGTCTTTGGGCATTGAGACCAAGGGTGGAGTGATGACCAAGCTCATTGAGCGCAACACCACCATCCCGACCAAGCGCTCCGAGACCTTCACCACGGCCGAGGACAGCCAGCCCTCCGTCCAAATTCAGGTTTTCCAGGGTGAGCGTGAGATCGCGACCGCCAATAAGCTGCTCGGTTCTTTCGAACTCGGCGGCATTGCACCGGCACCGCGTGGCGTCCCGCAGATCGAGGTCACCTTCGATATTGACGCCAACGGCATCGTGCATGTCACCGCTAAGGACAAGGGCACCGGCAAGGAAAACACGATCAAGATCCAGGAAGGCTCCGGCCTCTCCCAGGAAGAGATCGACCGGATGGTCAAGGACGCTGAGGCTCACGCCGACGAGGACAAGCAGCGTCGCGAGGAGCAGGAGACCCGCAACAACGCGGAGTCGATGGTCTACCAGACCCGTAAGTTCATGGAGGAAAACACCGACAAGGTCTCCGAGGACATCAAGGCCAAGGTTGAAGAAGCTGCCACTGAGGTCGAAGAAGCGCTCAAGGGCGATGACCTGGAAGCTATCAAGGCTGGCGTGGAGAAGCTGTCTACCGAGTCCCAGGAGATGGGCAAGGCCATCTACGAGGCTGATGCCAATGCCGGTGCCACCCAGGCAGATGCCGGTGAAGAAGCTGCCGATGACAACGTTGTTGACGCTGAGGTAGTGGAAGATGACGCAGAGAGCCAGGACGGTGAGAAGAAGTGACCCATCCCAACCCGATGCCCGATAACCCGGGCGAACCTGAGCACACTGACCCGGAGGTGACCTCGCCTGATCGCGCCGAGGCCGCAGCCGAGGAGGCTGCTTCGGCCCAGGGTGGGGTTCCCGAGGATGCGGGGCAGGCTCCGGTCGACCCCGCTCTGGAAGCCGAGATCGAGCAGGCTTTGGCTGACATCGATTCTGCGGTTGCTGGAGCATCTGAGGAAGAGGAGTCAGAGACTGCTGACGTAGAAACTCAGCTGGCTGAGTTAACCGATGATCTCAAGCGCATCAGCGCGGAGTATGCCAATTATCGTCGGCGTACCGAGCGTGAGCGCCAAGGGATTATTGACTCGGCTAAGTCTTCGGTCTTGATCAAGTTGCTTCCGGTTCTTGATGATCTCGATCTGGCGGCCCAGCACGGAGATTTGGAAGCAGGTCCGCTAAAAGCATTCGCGGACAAGCTCACCGATTCTCTATCTGGGATGAGTCTTGAGTCTTTCGGCGCCGAGGGCGATGCCTTCGACCCGGAGATTCACGAAGCCGTGCAGGATCTCTCCAACGGTGAAGACAAGGCGCTGGGAACCATCTTGCGCCGTGGCTACCGCATTGGCGACAAGCTTGTGCGTACTGCGATGGTTATCATCGTGGACCCGGCTGAACAGGCTACTCACGGCGATAACGCCTAGTAACCGGCTCCAGCCACTACCGCACCGCCGCCTCTGAGACAGCTTATGCTGCGTCCCCTCCGGCGGCGGTGCCACTTTTTAATAACTCAATAGCAATTCCATGCAAAGCAATAAATTACGTTTTCATCTGAAGGGAGGAGATGCCCAGTGACCGTTCAACGCGAATGGGCAGACAAGAATTACTACGCGGATCTGGGGGTCTCCTCATCCGCATCGGATTCAGAGATTAAGAAGGCCTACCGCAAGCTGGCCCGCGAGAATCACCCAGATAACAACCCTGGGGATAAAGCTGCCGAGGACCGGTTCAAAAAGGCTGCGGAAGCCTATGATGTAGTCGGCGATGAAGCCAAACGTCAGGAATATGACGAGCTCAAGACGATGCTTCGCTCTGGTGGCTTCGGCGGCGGCGGTGCCGGGTTTCCGGGAGGCTTTCGACAGACTGCGGAGGACTTCGACGTCTCCGACATCTTCGGCGGCCGCGGATCCCGATCACAGCGAGGATATTCTGCGGACAGCGGTATGGACGATATCTTCGGTGGCCTTTTCAACCGCGGCGGCGCTTCTCGCCACTCAGCTAGGCCGACGCGGGGGGCAGATGTCGAAACGGAAATCACCCTTGAGTTCCAAGAAGCGGCGAAAGGGACGACGATTCCCCTTCAGCTAAGCGGGGATGCACCTTGTAATACCTGCCATGGCTCCGGATCGAAGTCTGGTAATCCCACTACCTGTGGAGCTTGCTCCGGTACGGGTTTCACTTCGGAGAACAAAGGCGCTTTCGGATTCTCGGCTCCGTGTCCCCAGTGCGGTTCTACGGGCCAGGTGATCACTGATCCGTGCACCACTTGTCATGGATCGGGAACCACTCATCGGACGCGATCGATCACCGTGCGGATTCCTGCGGGAGTTATTGACGGTCAGAAGGTTCGGCTGGCAGGGCAGGGTGAGGCTGGCCCCAATGGCAAGCCTTCTGGAGACTTGTTCGTCAGCGTCCACGTTCGCCCGGATAAGGTCTTCGCTCGATCCGGAGATGACCTTGAGGTCACTGTGCCAGTCTCTTTTGCGGAGCTAGCGCTCGGTGACACGATCACCGTCCCCACCCTCGATGCCCCAGTGAAGGTGAAGCTGCCTGCTGGTACTCCCAATGGGCGGACTTTGCGGGTGCGTGGACGGGGGGTGCCCAAGCGGGGCAATAGTGCAGGAGACCTGCTGGTTACCGTGGAAGTCAAGGTCCCAAAGAACCTCGATGCCGCAGCTACCAGTGCCTTGCGCAGCTACGCTCAAGCAGAGAAAGATGCCGGTTTCAGCCCCCGTTCGGACTGGGCTGGAAACGCCTAATAGGTATGCGGATATCAAGGGTGAGTGCAATGAAAGACAAATCTTCGAGCAATGACATAGGCGAAGTCTTTGTTATCTCGGTAGCAGCTGAACTCGCCGGGATGCACGCACAAACGTTGCGCACTTATGACCGCATCGGCCTAGTTATCCCGGCGCGAACCTCTGGCGGTGGGCGTCGGTATTCGCGCCGGGATATTTCACTGTTGCGCAAGATTCAGCGGTTATCCCAGGACGAAGGCGTCAACTTAGCTGGGATCAAGTCAATCATTGAACTGACCGAGGAAAATGAGCGGCTGCGTGCTGAGCTTGAGCATTCACATGCAGAAAATGAGCGGCTACGTGTACTTGAGGCCTATCGAAATAGGCATGGTCATGGTGAACTGGTGCATGTTCCCCGTTCGACGGCTGTGGTGATGTGGGAACCTCGTCCACGACGGCGTCGATAAGAAGGCCGTAGGCAGATAGTTTTCGACCTGATGCCCGTGCCCGACCTCTGTGATGGGGGTGGGGCGCGGGCATTGCTGTGTCTGCGATTGGGCAGGTAAACAAGATGCAAATCTTGCTAGTCCACCCCTTAGCTAACTTCCTTGCGGAGATCTTCACAAATGTGGCACGCGACACAGTATCTTGTGTGTTACCTCACATACCATCCTCCAAGTCGCAAGTGAAAGGGTTCACCCCGTGACCATTTACGCCAATCCTGGTACCGAAGGTTCGATCGTCAACTACAAGGATCGCTACGAAAACTACATCGGCGGCCAATGGGTGCCACCAGTTGAAGGCGAATACCTCGACAACATCACTCCCATTACCGGCCAGGTCTTTTGCCAGGTCGCCAGGGGTACCGCAGCTGATGTTGAGTTGGCACTGGATGCAGCTGAAAAGGCAGCACCCGGCTGGGGTAAAACCTCCCCAGCTGAGCGGGCATTGATTCTCCACCGCATCGGCGACCGGATCGAAGAGCACCTCGAAGAAATCGCAGTGGCGGAAACGTGGGAAAACGGAAAGGCTGTTCGCGAAACCCTGGCCGCTGATATTCCCCTGGCGGCTGACCACTTCCGTTATTTCGCCGGCGCACTGCGGGCACAGGAAGGACGCCTGTCCCAGATCGATGACAACACCGTGGCGTATCACTTCCATGAGCCACTCGGGGTCGTCGGCCAGATCATCCCGTGGAACTTCCCCATTCTCATGGCTACCTGGAAAATTGCTCCAGCACTGGCTGCAGGCAACACGATTGTGCTCAAACCAGCTGAGCAGACCCCGGCTTCCTTGCTCTATCTCATGGAGATTATCGGCGATCTCCTCCCAGACGGCGTTCTCAACATCGTCAATGGGCTGGGGGAAGAAGCAGGCATAGCCTTGTCCGGCTCGGACCGGATCTCCAAGATCGCCTTCACCGGATCTACCGCAGTGGGCAAACTGATCAACAAGGCCGCTGCCGACAAGATCATCCCGGTCACACTCGAACTGGGCGGAAAATCGCCCTCGATCTTCTTCCCCGACATCATGGACGCTGATGATGCCTTCCTAGATAAATGCGTGGAAGGCTTCGCCATGTTCGCACTCAACCAAGGCGAGGTCTGTACCTGTCCCTCACGCGCACTCGTCCATGAGTCCATCGCCGATGAATTCCTCGAACTCGGCGTTGAGCGGGTCAAGAAGATCAAGATCGGAAACCCGCTCGATACCGAAACCATGATGGGCGCGCAGGCATCCATGGAGCAGATGGACAAGATCTCTTCCTACCTGGAGATCGGACCGAAGGAGGGTGCGCAGACACTCACCGGCGGCCAGATCAACTCCGTCGAAGGCTTGGAAAACGGCTATTACATCGAGCCGACCGTGTTCAAGGGCGACAACACCATGAGAATCTTCCAAGAAGAGATCTTTGGCCCCGTCCTCTCTGTCGCGACTTTCAAGGACTACGACGAGGCCATCAAGACCGCAAATGACACCAATTACGGCCTCGGTGCTGGAGTCTGGTCCCGTCATGCCAACACCGGCTACCGCGCTGGTCGAGACATCCATGCCGGCCGCGTGTGGGTTAACCAGTACCATGCCTACCCAGCCCATGCGGCCTTCGGCGGCTACAAGGAATCCGGTATCGGCCGCGAGAACCACCTGATGATGCTGGCTCACTACCAGCAGACCAAGAACCTCTTGGTCTCCTACGCTGAGGAGCGCGCAGGCTTCTTCTGATCTGCTTCCAGCTACCGCCCTCGCTCGGATAGCTTCGCTAGCTGTTCGAGAAAGAGGGGATCCTCCCAATAGCTCGAGTGATCTCCTTGGGGGTTTCCGGACCAGACCCGCGCCCCAAAACCTGGGGATGCCGGGTCTATTCCGTGTACCCCACCCATCTTGGTGGCGGCCAAAGCAATGGGATCACCTGGATTGACTACCGCAGATACCTGCGGATTGGTGCCATTAAGGCGAAGCTGTGAGGCGTGATCGACCCCAACCCCTGGGCTGCCGACCAACACTAAGTCATCCGTGCTCAGCCCAGTGCCACCTGCGGCAGCTGCGCCAGCGACCACAGATCCATAGCTATAGCCGACCAGGATTCGGCGTTGATCTGGCTGACGCTGAGCCAATTGTTGTTGGAAAACTCGCAAGTCTTGCCCCGCCTGTCGCGCGGCATGAGAGCTGATCGCCTGCGGCAATTGTGCTGGGGCCTGGTATCCCAGCCACAGCACCGCCGCACCTCCTGTGGCGGCAGCTACCGTGCGAACCCGATCAATTTGAGTGGGCCAAGAACTAGGATCACTCGATCCCACACCAGCAACAACCGTGACCACTGAATCGGCAGTATCAGGGTTGCCAACCGCGGCTACCAACTGACCTTTCGCCGTCTCTAGGAGATAGAGATCAGGATTGTCGGCGGCCAATTGGGTAATCGAAGGATCCGCGTCCAGCAGATTGAGCTGATTGATTGCCTCGACCGACAACGTATCGACATCGCCTAACCTGCGTAGTGGATTCTGCGATGCCGGGGTGCACAGCAGATCGATTTCGCGAGCGCAGGTCCAATCCAGCAGCCGTCCTAATCCTTGTAGATCTCTTAGGAGTAGAGTCACCAGGGGTGTCACTTCTATGAAACGATCGGCTATCGCGACTGCCTGAGCTGCTGAAAAGTCCAAGTTCTCTTGTAATTCTGCCGCTATGGTGAAAATATGCGACACCCGTTCCATGTGCTCTGGCGGTATCCCGAGTGGCTCAGTGAGCAGGTGTAGATGTTCTACTGCGGCCTCCGCACCTGTGCCGCTAAACCCGGAATCAGCCAATTCATCCCAGGACTGGCCCAGCCAGAGTTGCTGGTGCCATAGGTCTATAGCGCCATCGTTGAGTACCACAGCGGCAGCACGCAGGGAGGTGGCATCGAGACCATCCAAAGCGGAAGCCCCCGGCATCAGGAGTTGCTCTCTAACCGCCGGTGGACATCCAGATCAATCTCCTGGATATGCTCCGCGAAGCGTTGCACCTGGCTCAAATGAGCAGTCACAGACTGCATTGATTGCCGGTGTTGATGACGCCAGAACAGATTGGCTCTGGCTAGAGCAGCCGCAGTCAATGAAGTCGGTGCCAAGTGAGCTAATGCGGGTTCAACTACGTTCAGGCTCTGTAGCGACGCGATGAGATCAGATGAGGTCTGGGTTAGCTGCAGATTGTTCATGGCGATAGTCTCCGACAAAGCCAGCACCATACCAACTGGGTTCCTGGCCAAACTGTGGATAACTCATGGGCATCCACATATCGTGGTGGCCATGAGAATCGGAATCGTGCAATTACAGTCCAGCGACGATATCGTCGCTAATCTTGCGCTAGCCCAATCAAAGATCAAACAAGCAGCAAGCCAGGGCGCGAAGCTGATTGTGCTGCCAGAGGCCACCAGTCAAGCCTTCGACTCTGGCCGGCTAGACACCCAGGCCCAAGAGCTTGACGGCGCATTCGCCACTGGTCTGCAGGACACCGCGCGGGCCCTCAATGTAACCGTGGTAGCCGGGATGTTTCGACCAGCTGACACCATTGATCGCCAGGGAAAGACCATTCAGCGGGTGCATAACACCGCGCTGATTACCTGCCCTGATCAGCACTTAGGCTACGACAAGATTCATACTTTCGACGCCTATAATTACCGCGAATCCGATACCGTCAAGCCAGGCAAGGACTTGGTTACCTTTGAGGTCGAGGGATCAACCGTCGGGGTAGCCACTTGTTATGACATTCGCTTCCCCGAACAATTTCGCGAGTTAGCGCGCCGGGGAGCTGAAGTGATTGCGCTGCCCACTAGCTGGATGGATGGGCCGGGAAAGCTCGATCAGTGGCGCATTCTCACCGCCGCCCGTGGTTTGGATTCCACGGTGTGGATTCTGGCTGCTGGACAGGCTCGGCCAGGGGGAGCGTCATCGGCGGGGCAGGCCTCGGGACCAACTGGCATTGGGCACTCCTGCGTCATCGGCCCGACGGGACGTCGAGAAGTGGAAGCCGGCTTTGGTCCAGAGATTGTCATTTATGATCTGGACCTAGAACAGGTAGCCCGAGCCCGGAAGTCGCTTCCAGTGTTATGACCTAGGCCAATCGTCCGTGTTCTCCCACGCTTCCGATTGGATATGGGCAGCGGGGGTGCCCCCAGCGATGAGTGATGCCACCGTTGCTTGCACTCCACGAGGTTCACCAACGACTAGGATTTCTCTATCGGCCCATGCGCCATAAGAAGCCACCACCTCACCGACGTGCCCGGACACCTGCAGATGTAAGCCTTGGGGGGCATGGGAAGTTTCAGTAGCGCCGACCCACCAGGCATCCTGCTCATGTTCAACCACGGGGATTACCGATAGCCAAGTACTCACCGCGGCCAGATTCCATAGTCCCATGAGGTCGTAGAGCTCCCCGGGATACTCAGCAGCCACGAATAAGTGCACCCGTGGGCGATGCTGCCAATGGAGCATGTCGAACAAGATTGCCCGAAGAGGAGCTAGACCAGTGCCATGCGCGATCATCAGGATGTCTCTTTCGCCACTGACACTGAGATTTCCGCGCGCTGATCCGAACGTCCAATAGTCACCAGGTTTGGGCGTGGCCATCAGCTGGGCGATATCGCTTCCCTCCACCGCTTGGATATGGAATTCCATTTGTCCGAAATCATTACTGGGCAGGGCGGGGGAGAGCATTCTCCACACCCCGGGCAGGTAAGAAGTGGTCACTGGCAGATGTTGACCTGGCTGATAATCCACCGGTAGTCCAGATTCCAGCAGCACCACGCTAATCCGCCTACTGCGTCTTTGTACGCCCAAGACCTCGGCGGAATAGGCCGAAACGATGCCGTTGAGATCAGCGGTGGTGGCGGCTTGTGCCATCACACCACAGATGGTGTCTATCGCTACTCCGGCAGCGTTCGAGTGCGGGGCGCCGAGTACGGCTAAGCCATGCTGAAGTGCGGTAGAAAAAGCTGGGTAAATCTCCGCTGGAAAACCATGACGGCGATGGTCCTGGCCCAGTTGTTGCAAACGCTGGAGCACACTTTTCGGTATCTTCCCAGAACAAGAGGTGCGCTCAAGGACCCAGGCCAGGGCGTCGGCAAGCTCTAAGTGCGTATGTCTGAGCGCGATAGGGAACACTTGGCGAGATTCGAGAACATCTTGATATAGACGTTGCTGGACCACGTCCCGGAAATCTGGGCCATGTTCACGCAGGAAAGCGCCGGTATCGGCGAGGGTGAGCGAATCCATGACTTCTATCATGCCCGCGTAGGGGCGCCGGTGTTCTAGAGAACTCTCGAACCAGACGCTAGATATGCCTAAACTGGGCTGCTACGGAAAATAGGATGGCCGGGAGGCGTTGGCATGATCGAGTTTGAGCACGTGGTCAAGACATACTCAGGGTCGACAACACCGGCTATTGAGAGCTTTAATCATCGCGTGGAACAGGGTTCTACCACGGTGTTCGTTGGTCCTTCCGGTTGCGGGAAGACCACTTTGTTGCGGATGGTCAATCGGATGATTGAGCCAGATTCAGGAAAAATCCTGGTCCGAGGCCACGATGTCGCAGACACCGACCCAGTGGAACTACGCCGATCTATTGGCTACGTGATGCAACACTCTGGTCTATTGCCACACCGGACAGTGACCGACAATATTGCGGTAGTGGCCAGGCTCAATGGAGCTAACAAGAAGGATGCCCGCGAGCGCGCCGCAGAGATGATGGAATTGGTCGGCCTCGAGCCTGAACTTGCTCCGCGCTATCCGGGAGAGCTCTCCGGCGGACAAGCACAACGAGTCGGAGTTGCTCGTGGTTTGGTCGCAGACCCCGACATTATTCTGATGGATGAGCCGTTCGGCGCAGTGGACCCAGTGGTTCGTCGCGGGTTACAAGAAGAGATCCTGACACTGCAGGACCGAGACCCCAAGACCATTCTCATGGTCACCCATGACATCGACGAGGCATTCTTGCTCGGCGATCAGATCGTTCTACTGGGTGGCTCAGGAAAAATTGAACAATCCGGGACCGCCGAACAATTTGTTACTGACCCTGCCAATGAGCGGGTCCGAGACTTTATCGGGGCGGAGTCACACAGCCTTCAAATACGCCAGCATGGTGGAAAACAGCTGCTGGTGGATCGACATGGTCGGGTTCGTGGGGTTCTCGAATGAGGTGGGACTGGATTATCGATAATGCCGATCGTCTTGGTGAGCTGGCCTGGGCGCACTTTGTGCTCTCATGGCCAGCGATCGTGGCGTCGTTCTTTCTAGCTTTGCCGATCGGATGGCTTGCTCATTATCATCGCCCGACCCGAGAAATCCTGGTGGTGGCTGCTGGGATGCTCTATGTCATTCCTTCACTGGCGCTTTTTGTGGTCATGCCGCTTATTCTGGGCACCTCGATTCTCTCTCCGCTCAATGTCATAGTCGCGATGACCCTTTACGGGTTGGCACTGCAGGTGAGATCCGCAGCTGATGCCTTCGATACGGTGCCGGAAGATGTTCGACAGGCTGCCGTAGCTACTGGTTACCCGGCCTGGAAGCGAGTGCTCTCAGTGGAACTGCCCCTTGCCGGGCCTGGCCTGCTCTCTGGAATCCGAGTGGTCTCAGCCTCGACCATCAGCCTGGTCTCGGTTGGTGCGCTGATCGGTGTTTCTTCGCTGGGCACGCTATTTACCGAGGGCTTTCAACGCTCCTTTCCCACTCAGATCATGGCGGGATTGCTCGGGACGGTGCTGTTGGCAGTGGCATTGGACTTGCTCCTAGTAGCCGCCGGACGCCTGCTGATGCCGTGGTCAAGGAGCCGAGGATGAATCAATTCGCCTTAGCCTGGGAGTTCCTTGCCGATCCCGCAAATTGGTCTGGAGCGGGAGGTATTGCTCAGCGCATCCAAGACCACCTGCTCTACACCTGCCTAGCAGTGGGCGCGGCACTACTGATTGCTTTGCCCTTAGGATTATGGGTGGGCCACACTCGAAAAGCTGCCGATAGTGTCATTGCCACTGCTGGAGCCCTGCGTGCTTTGCCCTCTCTAGGGCTGCTGACCTGGTTGACGGTGGAGTTGAGCTTCGGAGTCCGGCTTCCGCTGATTCCAGCGACCATCGTGTTGGTTATTTTGGCGGTGCCACCACTGTTGGCGGGTTTTGTCTCCGGAATAGTATCGGTACCCCAATCCGTGACTGATTCCGCACGTGCCGCAGGCTACAGCGAACGACAAATTCTCCTAGAGGTGGAATTGCCCTTAGCTGCTTCCACCATGGTTGGTGGTCTGCGATCTTGTGTGGTTCAGGTGCTAGCAACAGCCACTGTGGTCGCCTACATTGGGTTGTCAGGCTTGGGCCGCTATCTCATTGACGGGCTGGCGCTGCAAGATTATCCGCAGATGCTCGCGGGAGCTTTGTTAGTTACCGCACTCGCGCTGGTGGTGGATCTGGCCCTGGCTGGCTTGCAACGTCAACTTCGACCCCGAGGGAGTACCTCATGAGGATCCGCCTACGTCACGCCGCCATCGCGGCCACGACAGTTTTTGCTCTGACTTTGTCCGCCTGCGCTTCGGAAGACCCCATTAGTGGCGGGGATTCAGCGGCAGGTGATGATGAGACGATCGTCATCGGTACTGCGAATTTCCCAGAGTCCGAGATCATCGGCCAAGTGTGGGCCGCTGCGTTGACCGATGCTGGCTTCGACGTCGAGGTCACCTCTGGCATTGGTTCTCGGGAGGTCTACCTTCGCGCCCTTGAAGAGGGAAGCGTCGATCTCGTACCTGAATATAGTGGCAATCTCGCTCAGTACTATCTCGCGGATTCCGGTGGAACTGAGCTCGGAGCAGGCTCAAGTGCTGATGATGTTTATGCTGCTCTAGAGCAGTCTTTGCCCGAGGATCTAAGCGTTGGAAATCTGGCTGAGGGGCAGTCGCAAGATTCCTACCGGGTGACTCGTGAGTTGGCCGATCAGTATCAGCTTGCTTCCTTAGGCGACTTGAACAACGTGGAGCAGGTTCGTATCGCGGGCAACCCGGAGCTGGCGGAACGGCCCTATGGGCCCCAAGGTTTGACGGATATCTACGGAGTGGATTCCGAGAAGGTCACCGTAGTTCCGATCTCTGATGGCGGCGGCCCGCTGACGATCGCTACCTTGCTCGAAGGTGCGGCTGAAGTGGCCAATATTTACACCACCTCGCCGCTGTTGGATTCGGCTGGCAACGAGATTGATCTGGTCACGCTCGATGATCCGGAGCAGCTGATCCTGCCGCAGAATGTCCTTCCACTACTGCGTGCAGATGCGGTGCCGCAGGAGGCATTGGATGCCGTTAACGAAGCTAGTGAATCGCTGACTACTGATTCTCTAGTGGCGATGAACCTGCGCAACGTCGGTGAAGAAAAGGCGGAGCCGACCGTCATCGCGAGAGACTTCGTCGACCAGCTTTAACCTGTCTATTCCGGTCACTACTTCCACGATGAGCTGTAGATAGGTTTTTCGGGGTCGGGTTCGATATCGTGACCTTCTTAGCCGCAAAGATGTTACTAGCTGTACGCAGCTGTTAACCAAGGTTTGCTGGTCCTTGTATCCCGGAAGGAAGTGAATGTCGTCATGGACTACACCCCCTACAGCCTGCTTATCGACGTCGGTTGGATTTCGTTGCTGTTAGTCATCGGCAACGTTCTGCGACGCAAGGTCGGCTTCTTTCAGCGCCTATTACTGCCGGCCTCGATCACAGCAGGATTACTCGGACTGATATTCGGGCCGGAGGTGCTGGGTTGGATCGGCTTTTCTGACCAAATAGGAACCTATACCTCCCTGTTGATTGCTTTTGTGTTCGCTTCCATGGCGTATTCGATGGATCTATCTTCTTCGGTGCGTACTGGAGCCAGGAACATGTGGGCTTTCTCGACCGGCATGTTTATGGGCCAGTGGGGACTATTCATTCTGCTGGGTGTGTATCTATTCGCGCCGGTTTTCGGCACCGATGATTGGTTCGGAATGATGCTTCCGGTCGGCTTCATCGGAGGTTTCGGCACTGCCGCAGCGGTGGGTACATCGCTCGAGGCAACTGGTGCAGTGGCGGCGAGTTCCTTGGGCTTTACTGCGGCGACGGTGGGTACTCTCTCCGCGATTGTCGGTGGTCTCATCTTTGCCAGCTGGGGAATTCGTACCGAGCGAAGCTCCACCATGCCCAAGAAACTGCCCTGGGAGCTGCGTTCCGGATATATCGAGGACTTAGAGCAACGTCCTTCGATTGGTAGGGCCACTACTAATCCTTCTGCCATTGAGCCGTTGACTTTGCACCTGGGATTTATCGTGGTGACGGTCATGCTTGCCTACCTGATTAACGAGGTAATTACAGGTATTTTTCCGAATACCTCGATCCCATTGTTCGCGATGTCGTTCGTAGTGGGGCTGCTAGGCAGGCTTTTTCTTAGCCTGGTGGGTCGCCGAGAATATCTGGATAAAAAGACAGTTAACTCGCTATCGGGTGCGGCTACTGACTATCTCATCGCATTCGGCGTGGCCTCTATTATTCCGGCAGCCATCGCCGACTACTGGATTCCTCTGGTGGTGCTCTTTGTCTTGGGCATTGTCTACTGTTTGTTTATCTTTTTCGTGCTCTCCCCAGAATTTTTCGGAGAGCAGTGGCTGGAGCGGGGCATCTTCTCGTGGGGCTGGGCGACCGCAGCGGTTGCTACCGGTATCGCGCTGCTTAAGATCGTCGATCCAAAACTCAAATCCGGCACGCTCAATGAATACGGTGTCGCCTACGTTGGGTTCGCTCCTTTCGAGATCGGTATGACCATTCTGGCTCCCATCGCGGTGATTGCTGGACTTACTGCGGGGTTGGGATGGATTTCTCTGCTGATTGCGTTGGTAGTGATCATCGCCCCGATCGCTCTTGGCTGGACGCCGGGGCAACAGGCTAGGACTGCGGCCAAGGCTGATAATTGACTTCTGTAGCTTCTCGACGCCCCCGTGCACGCCGTCTGCCTAGTCTGCGGCCGCGGGGGCGTCGTCATGTGCGGGAAAGGCCTAAACTTGAGCGTGAGAGACTCAAAGAAAATCCCCCTTGAGTGGAACAGACTCAACTCTTAAAGCGTTACTACTAGTAGTAGACAAACGGATATAGAGAAAGGAAACGTGCAATGAGCTCGTTCAATCCCACCACCAAGACTCAAGAGGCCCTGCAGAATGCCCTGCAGCAGGCTTCCGCAGATGGCAATCCTGATATTCGCCCGGCCCATCTATTGGCTGCCATCTTGGAGCAAGAAGACGGCATCGCTGCCCCAGTACTGAAGGCCACTGGCGTTGATCCAGAGACGGTTCTGCGGGAAGCCCGTGCACTGGTTGCCGGATACCCAAAGGTAGACGGCGCCAACCTGGCTAATCCCACGTTCAACCGCGATGGACTCAACGTGCTCACCGCAGCCCAAGAGCTCGCTGGCGAACTCGGCGATGAATACGTCTCCACTGAGGTGCTATTGGCTGCAATCGCCCGTGGTTCCTCCGATGCTGCCGCGCTGTTGACTAGCCGCGGTGCTACTTATGACGCGATCAAGGGAGTATTTCCCTCGGTTCGTGGTGCCTCCAAAGTGACCAGCGAGGACCCAGAGGGACAGTTCCAAGCATTGGAGAAGTACTCCACCGACCTGACCAAGCTTGCCCGTGAGGGCAAGATTGACCCAGTCATTGGCCGCGATTCGGAGATCCGTCGAGTAGTCCAGGTACTGAGCCGAAGGACCAAGAACAACCCGGTCTTGATCGGTGAACCTGGCGTGGGCAAGACCGCCATCGTTGAGGGACTGGCACGGCGCATTATCGCTGGAGACGTCCCAGAATCGCTGCGGGGAAAGACGCTGATCTCCCTGGATCTAGGTTCGATGGTTGCGGGTGCGAAGTTCCGCGGTGAGTTCGAGGAGCGGCTCAAGGCAGTTTTGGATGAGATTAAAAACTCCAATGGGCAGATTGTCACCTTCATCGATGAGCTACACACCATTGTTGGTGCCGGTGCATCCGGTGAATCCGCCATGGACGCTGGCAACATGATCAAGCCGATGCTGGCTCGTGGTGAACTGCGGTTGGTTGGTGCCACCACGCTCAATGAGTACCGCAAGTACATCGAAAAGGACGCTGCCCTGGAGCGTCGATTCCAGCAGGTCTTCGTCGGTGAACCAAGCGTGGAAGATGCCGTGGGTATTCTCCGTGGGCTCAAAGAACGCTATGAAGTCCACCACGGCGTGCGTATTCAAGACTCTGCGCTAGTCGCGGCGGCGACCCTCTCGGATCGCTATATCACCAGCCGATTCTTGCCAGATAAGGCCATTGACTTGGTTGATGAAGCTGCTTCCAGGCTGCGGATGGAGATCGATTCCTCGCCGCAAGAGATCGACGAGCGTGAGCGAATCGTGCGTCGTCTAGAGATCGAAGAAGTCGCCCTGGCCAACGAATCTGATGCCGCATCGAAGGATCGGCTAGAGAAACTGCGCTCGGAACTAGCTGATGAGCGCGAGAAGCTCGGTGAACTCACTGCACGGTGGACCAATGAGAAAACGGCCATCGATAAGGTGCGAAACGCCAAGGAAGAACTGGAAAAGCTCCGCCAAGAATCGGAGATCGCCGAACGCGACGGTGACTATGGTCGGGTTGCTGAACTGCGATATGGCCGGATCCCAGAACTAGAAAAGGAGGTTGCTCAGTCTCAAGCAGAGTTAGCAGAAGGCGCCAATAATGCGATGCTCTCCGAGGAAGTCACCCCGGACACTATCGCTGAGGTAGTGGCCGCGTGGACCGGCATTCCAGCGGGCAAGATGCTTCAAGGCGAGACGGAGAAGCTCTTGGCTATGGAGGAGGTGCTCGGCAGCCGAGTCGTAGGTCAGCTGGAGGCTGTGCAAGCTGTCTCCGATGCCACTCGTCGTTCGCGGGCGGGAGTCGCCGATCCCAATCGTCCGACCGGTTCCTTCCTCTTCCTAGGGCCTACGGGTGTGGGTAAAACCGAGCTGGCCAAGGCGCTGGCAGAGTTCCTCTTCGACGATGAACGTGCCATGGTGCGCATCGACATGTCCGAATACGGTGAGAAGCACTCCGTTGCTCGCTTGGTCGGTGCCCCTCCGGGATACGTCGGCTATGACGCCGGTGGCCAGCTCACCGAGGCAGTTCGACGCCGCCCCTACACCGTCGTGCTGTTCGACGAGGTAGAAAAGGCCCACCAGGATGTCTTCGATGTTCTGCTGCAGGTGCTCGACGAAGGCCGTCTGACCGATGGTCAGGGTCGTACCGTGGACTTCCGCAATACGATCCTCATCCTCACCTCTAACCTGGGTGCCGGTGGCACTCGGGAGCAGATGATGGAAGCGGTCAAGCGTGCATTTAAGCCGGAGTTCATTAACCGGCTCGATGACGTGGTGATCTTTGATCCGTTGTCACAGGAGCAGCTGACGCATATTGTGAGCATCCAGATTGACCAGTTGGCACATCGTCTCGCGGGGCGTCGACTGACGCTGGATGTGTCTGAGGCAGCGAAGGTATGGCTCGGCGAGCGTGGCTATGATCCGGCCTATGGTGCTCGTCCGTTGCGTAGGCTGATTCAGCAGGCCATTGGTGATCGTTTGGCCAAGGCCCTGTTGGCCGGAGAGATCCGGGATGGCGACCTAGTTGCCGTCGACCTTGCCGAAGACGGAGAAGGCTTGGTCGTCAACCGGGGCTAATCTCCATCTGGCTCCAGCTTGAGCTCTAGCGTGGCCTCAGATTAACGACGCCGCCGTCCTTGTCCCGAGTTCTCGGAGATGAGGGCGGCGTCTTCGCATGAGAAAGTGCAGCCTGATTATTAGATGCGAGGAAGCTTCTCGGGATCTATGGGAGGTCGTGCCCGCTGAACAATCAGCGACAGCACAGCTGTTAGCGCTGCCCTTGCTGCGTCGAGCAATGCCCGCGAAGGGCATCACAGATAGAGCTGTGTTGGGTCGCACTACTATAGTTTTATACTTCAGCGGTATTTACTACTAAAATCTCCTGAGAGGCGACGGTCGAGGATGAATGATTCACCAGCGGGCGCTGACAATGATAGCCAGCAAGAGTCGCAAGAGGTAGAGCGTTCAGTTGCACAGGAGGACGCAGAGCTTGAGGTCTCAGCAGCTACTACTCTGGTAGAATTTTCTCGCGACATTGCTGTTGTTTTCGGAGAGGTTCCAGAAAAGATGGAACTCCTCAAACTAGATAGTCTCCCAGGTTTTGACCGGCAGCAGTTGTCTACGCTCCTTGGATCAATCAGCAACATTAGCGCCGCGGCAGGAAGCGTTGCCGAGGGGGTCTCAGGTGTGCAAGGGTTCTATCGGATCAGCGATGCCTCTCTGTCACTACTTAATAGCGGTGGAGCGCTTGCGGTGAAGGATGGTGCGAACCTTGGTGCGATTCTTAACAACGGAAAAATAGTTGGTCAGGCACGCTTTATTCCCGTTGCGATGTCTGCAAAAGATGCTGTTGCCTCAGTTGCTCCTACTATCGCCATGATTGGATTGCAGCTGCAAATCAGTGAGCTTGCGAGCCTTACTCGTACGAATATCGCGCTGACTACCCAGACTCTGAAGATAATCCGAAATGAGCAGTGGTCTGAACTTGAAGCATTAGTTGAATCTGTGAGTGAAGCAGTCGACCACACCCGAGGACTTGAATCGATTCCTGAGTCATCGTGGGATTCAATCGCCGCAAGCGGCCCATCTTTGCGGAAGCAATTGAAGCTCTACCGAAAAAATGTCGCAGATTATAGCCAGGAACTTGGGAAATTAGATGGACGCCCGCTCCGTCAATATCTTGAGTCTAATGCCGAGGCTATGTCCTTCGATGTTTATGCATTGCTTCATTCTTTGAAAGCCTATGCCGAGTATCAAATGCTCAAATCGCTACGAGCGCGGAGTTTGAGTGCTGAAGACGAAAAAGAAGCTCAGCTGTTTGAACGCATTGGGCTAACTATGCCGGATGAGATTCAAAGTGACCTTGAGAAAATCAAGCGCATCACAAAAGACTTAGTGCGCGAGCTAAGAATTATCGCAGAGCTTCCTGGTCGAGCCACGCTATCCCTGACGAATAATCGTAGAGGAAATAAGGCAGTGAAGCTGACTTGTCAACAGTTACTTGATGCCATTGAACCGGTCGCAAATAGCTTTCATTATCCGGTTCCGATGTCAGGTGTTTCTGATGGTGCTTGTGTTCCTGAAGGCCTTGGCCTAGATCCTTATCTGAATATCCTGCGATGGTTCATGGAAGACGAAGAAGTTCTTCGTACGGTTGCCTTTCCTTATTCTAAGCGTTCATCGGCCTTCTTGCCGATGCTTAACAAGCGTGTTGATGGGTCGTGGAAGGCACTTTCTCCAGGTATAATGGGTACGGCGAGCGAGAAGTTGGCTGCCGGCAAGTTCGTTGCGGTGACCAACCAACGAATCATCACCGCAGACCCACGTGAGTTTCTCCGTGAGGGGCTATATCAGAGTGAGCTCTTGTTAGACGATATTAAATTTGTTCGACCGCCCAGCGATCAAGAGAAGAACGCTCGCCCGACCATCACCATCACCACTGAGCGGCGTGACATTAATTGGATGTTCCCTGAGGTCGCTGATGAAGCACAGGTCGATAGGCTCGCTGAGTTGATTTGCAGCGGTGAATCCAGCATCGAAGAAAAGCAACGTGAAATCGAAGGTATCGATACTCAAGAAGCTGGGGAGACCGACTCCGCAGAAGAACCGGCGTCGGTTTGATTCGGCTTAGCTGATTCGCAGGATCGCTATCAGCGGAATAGATAATTCAGCCGCCTCGGCAGAATTGCGTATCAATCAGTAGCGAGCGAGTTCGCTTGATGCCCGGCAATATCTTGACTGGTGGAGGCGTAATACTCGCTGAGCTGGCGATAGGGCTTAGAGAAAAAGGCCAGGATGACCACGATCAGCAGAATCAATCCGGAGATGGCGAACATCAGGGCCATTCCACGAGTGTCACCTTCGCCGAGCAACCAGCCAAACCACTGCTGTCCTGAGTCGGTGGCCATCCACGGAATGACATAAGCCTGGGCCACAACCGCAATGATGATGGTGGACAGCGGATTGGCTGCCAGTTCTACCGACATAGCCAGTCCGAAGACTCTGCCCTGTTGGCGGTAGGGAACCACTCTTTGCAGGATGGTCTGCTCGGCGGCTTCTGCAGCGGGGATAGTGAGCATGAACAGGAAGATTCCACCAGCGTAGAGCCACCACCATTCGCGCAGGCCAAAGACCATACCGAGGGTGGCCATTCCGACATTGACCAGCAAAAGCGTGCGCACTGGGTTCGCTCCTAGCCCAAACTTGCCAACGAGGGCGCCGCCGATGATAAAGCCCAAGCTGGTTACCCCGAGCACCAAACCCCACACTTGGGGTGAAAATAGCTCCAACCCATAGGGGTCCATCAAAGCGGTATAAGCACCGCCGATGAAGTTATTGAAACTGGTGAACAGGATCAGTGCCAGTAATCCGGGAACGAGGGCGATGATGCGGAAGGAGCCGTGTAGATCTATCCCAGAGCTCACCGGCGCTGAGGGTGCTGAGGGTACAGAAGGCGCAGAGGAGACAGTGTCTGTTCCGGTTGCTGGCAAGGTCGTCTCCTCGGAAGTAATGATCCGACTTTCCGGGATCTTGATGGGAATTAGATGCACCAAGGTGACCAACGTCAGTCCCAGTGCAATCCACATCGTTGCTTCCATGCCTATGTATCCGATGGAGACGCCAGCGAGAATTGAGGTGGCGAAAAAGGAAGCGCCCTGGATGGTGCCGACCCAGCCATTGGCTTTGTCGCGTTCATTTTCCGGGATCAGCAGTGTCACTGTGGTCGACAGCGCAATATTGCGCATGTGTTCGACGACGGCACCGATGAGAACCAAGGCAGAAAAGACTATCAACGCCGGGTTCGTCGCAGAGACGTCATCTTCGGTGACCCAGATGACCCAAACCATGGCAGCCAAGCCAAAGCAAACCAAGGTGCAGGTTGCGGCGAATAGCATGACATTCTTTTTGAGATTGTGGTCAACGATCGAGCCGAAAAAGATTGACCCGACGGCGATCAGTCCCATATAGAGACCGTTGAGTACGCCAGCTAGTCCGACATTTCCGGTCTCCAAATAGACCCAGAAGGTCAGTGCAAACCAGAGATAGCTAGTAGTCACATTGGCTACCAGCGTATTAGCCAATATGTGACGGAAGTTGTTCACGGAGGGAGCCTACCTGAGCTGATTGATCGGTGGTAGAGCTCTTAACCAGCTTTCAGGTAATGCGCTGGAGGCCACCTACCTTTAGACTTTCGCCATGAGCAATTTCGTCTCCGCGAGCGACCTGAACCAAGACATCTATCGGGGTAAAAAGCACACCATTCTCGCGGCCTTCTGGGGGCCAGGTGAAAGAGGCGGGCTGACTCGCTACGAGGCTCAGCACCTGCCCACCGCATTGTTTTGTGATCCGCCGATTGCACTAGCGGGGCTGCCAGGCTCAGAAGTTGGCCGCAATCCGCTTCCGGATCCGCACCAACTGCAGGAGTGGTTCCGTCGCTGGGGGCTATCTACCAATTCTTCGGTCGTGGTCTATGACGAGGGTCGTGGATTGATGGCAGGTCGCGCCTGGTGGATCCTGCGCTGGGCAGGGATGAGCAATGTACGAATCCTGAATGGTGGCCTGCATGAGTGGGCCGACAAGGACTATCCCATCGTCGTTGGGCCGGGCAACTTCGCCGCCGCCTCTACTGCAGTGGTGAACCCGGGACAGATGCCTGTGGCCACTATTGATGATGTTCGTGCCCATTTGAGTGCCGGCGGAGTGCTGGTGGACGCTCGGGAGCCGAACCGGTTTGCTGGCAAGAAGGAAAACCTTGATCTCAAGGCTGGACATATTCCGGGAGCGGTGTCGGTGCCGGTGCGGGAGCTGAAAAATGAAGATGGCACGCTGCGTAGCCCCGCGGAGATCCGGGAACGCTTTGCCCAGGTTGGGGTTACCTCCGGAGAATCAGTGATTCTTTATTCCGGATCGGGAAATCACTCCGCGCTGGCACTAGCGGCGATGGAAGAAGCTGGGCTGCCCGGCGCGGCTCACTACCTGGGTGGTTGGTCGCAGTGGTCAGCAGATCCAGCCAACCCTGTCGAGCGCGGCTAATTAAGCTGGTGAGTCTGCAGGTTGAGTTGTCGTCCACACACTATTGTGGAAGCTAATGGCCACCTACGCGTTCTACCTTGCAGCTGCGGCGGCGCTTGCTGCCGCCGTGCTGTGGTATTTCGATGCCCGGCAACGCAAGGCTCAGATGGAGCCGTTGGATCCTACGGAGATTCCGACAACTTCTGCTCAGTCAGTATCTAGCCCAGAGCCGGAACCTGCGGAAACTGAAGTGAAAGCGGAAAACCCGGAGCCGGAAGTAGCGCTGGAGCCAGAACCTGACATTGAGGCGGAGACTGCGCAGCCACCGCCGCTGAAGGAACCTCCCATAGCGTCGGAGCCGGAAGTAGCAGCAGAAACCGAGCCAGCTTCGCCCCCAGATCCCACTCCGGCAACTGCCCGTCAGCGCGGTGGAATCTCTTTTCCTGGGGCATTGCGCCGTGAGCGTCGCACATGGGCGGAGGCAGAAGGCTACGAGTTTTCCCGTTCAGATGACTACCTCAACGATGAGTGGGCTCGAGGCGCAGCAGCCTCTGGAGCTCCGGCCAAGGACATCGTCAGTGGTCAGGCTTATGGCCATGAGATGGTGTTGATGGACCTCGGCGGGGTCAATGTCATGGCCATGCGTCGGGGTGAGGCATCCGAGATAGTGGTGGATTGTCGGCGAGGGGAGTTCCCCGAACACAATGCTTCGGAAGACATGCTGGAGGCATTGAGTACTTCCGGCTTCACTATTTTTGCTACCGACACCGCTGTTGCTCAGCGCTTTGTTGATGAACGGGTGAATATCGCACTGGTCCAGATGCCGGAGATAGTGACCGCGGTGTGGATGGAAGAAGATTGGGTGCTGGCGCAGACCGCACGCGGATCGCATGCCGCCGACTGGACAAAGATGCTTGCGCCGTTGGCGCTGCTTGCCGACGCCGCCCGTGCCCTGCCTCCGAAATCCTCCTCGGCGCAGGTGCTCAACCTAGATGGACTAGACCCATCACGGCAGATGCCAGCGCCTGGTCTCGTTGCCGCGAAAGCGTTTGGTCTGTCATCCGGCATCATTGATGGCGGTGAGCCACCGTTAGTGCAGCGTCCCGAAGAGCCGTTAGATCTGCCGACCCGGGTGCTGCCAGTGGCACGCGGGGTTGTCGAACCCCGTGAAGTAGGAACCGATGAGGTCGATGCGATCGGGGAAGCTGGCCGCAGCCGGACCGAAGACGGGCAGGGAACCAGGATGCCTCGAGATCTCAGCGGGGGGTCGTCGATCTTTGATGATCCGAGCGGTTAGTCTTTGTTCGTAAGGAATTTCTCAAAGACCAGGAGTGACCATGAGCCGAACTGACCTTGACCCCACTGCGCTTGCCGAACTCGCTGAGCTGGTCAAGGAGCTAGCTGTCGTCCATGGTGAGGTGACACTGTCTTCGGGCAGGAAGGCCGACTACTACGTTGACCTGCGTCGGGCGACCTTGCACCATCGCGCCTCCCAGCTCATCGGCGAGCTGCTGCGTGAACTGACTGCTGACTGGGATTATGTCGCCGTTGGCGGATTGACCTTGGGTGCAGATCCGGTTGCCACCTCGGTCATGCATGCCTCCGGTAGAGACATTGATTCTTTCGTGGTGCGCAAAGAAGCCAAAAAGCACGGCATGCAGCGCCAGGTTGAAGGCCCAAGTGTCGTGGGGCGGAAAGTACTCGTAGTTGAAGACACCACCACCACCGGAAACTCTCCGCTCACTGCAGTGGCAGCATTGCGTGAGATCGGTGCCGAGGTAGTAGGCGTGGCTACCGTCGTTGACCGAGCTACCGGAGCTGAAGAGGTCATTCGCGCAGAAGGCCTGGAATACCGCTTCTTGCTGGGGCTGGGCGATCTTGGACTCGTCTAAAGGACCTACCGAATGGGGAGAAGGCCGCCACGGAGTTGGCCCCTGGGAGGGCCCGTTGCCGGAGGACCCTCGTTTTGATGCGCAGTTGTTGGCAGAAGGGGACACCCGCAACGTCGTTGACGCCTACCGTTATTGGACCCGCGAGGCGGTTACCGCGGACATCGATAAGCGTAGGCACCCTCTGCATGTGGCGATCGAGAACTTTGAAAACGACGCCAATATTGGCACGGTAGTGCGTACCGCCAATGCCTTTGCCGCCGATACTGTGCATATCGTGGGACGAAGGCGCTGGAATCGCCGAGGTGCGATGGTCACTGACCGTTATCAGCATCTGATGCACCATCCGGATGTCTCTTCGCTATTGGAATGGGCACAGACTCAGGAACTGACTGTCGTGGCTATCGACAACACCCCGGGGTCAGTGCCGTTGGAGACTGTTGAGCTTCCCGAAAAATGCCTACTGTTATTTGGCCAAGAAGGACCTGGCATTACCCCGGAAGCTGCAGAAGGGGCATTGATGACCTGTTCCATTGCACAATTTGGCTCTACCAGGTCGATCAACGCCGGTGTTGCTGCAGGTATAGCTATGCACGCATGGATTCGTCAGTATGCCGACCTGAGCCAATCATGGTAGATAGACTTAGAAAATAGTAACGAATACCAGTTCATCAGCGACAGGAAAGTTGTGCAGGAGAAATGGGCGCATCGCGCCGACCTTGCGGAATCCGCAATCAATGAGCGCCACAGCTCCAAGCTGTGGGGGATTCCCCGGACTAACCTCGCCGTCGTTAGTTGGCCGCCGACGGCGAAGGATCGGCTTTTTGTCCATTGGCATTATTGGTGGCAGGCGCACTACCTCGACTGCCAGGTAGATGCAGCTCTGCGTCGGCCCGCGCGCGATCGCAATCTCCGCATCCGGAATACCATCAAGGGAATTCGGATACGCAATCTCTCTAAGCTGACCAGCAATAATTACTATGACGATAAAGCGTGGCTGGCGCTAGCCATGCATCGTGCAGGCCAACTCAAGCAGGTCTCACCTAGTAGGGCATTAGTGCCCCTTGAGCACAACATCATTGCTGGCATCGACGCGCTGACTGGCGTTTTGCCCTGGCGAACCGGAGAGACCTTTTATAACGTCCCCTCCAATGGGCCAGCGGCCATCATGATGGCGCGCACCGGACGCTTAGACCAAGCTCGAGTGATTACAGACTGGATCTTTGACACTCTCCTCAACGATGATGGTCTGATCGCCGATGGCCAACGAATGCGCATGCATGGGCCGGAGATCGTTCCCAGCGTGCATCCCTATGTGCAAGGTGTTGCGCTCGGTGCCTGCCTAGAGATCGCGCTCAAGCTGCGTGCTCGCGCCGGGTTCGCGCACTCTGAGGAAATTGCTGGCGTGCATGATGCCGAGCGTGCCGATGAATCGATGGTCTATATCGCCCGAATTCGGGGCTTGGTACAGGCCATTGCAGTACATATGGCCACTCCTGGTGGAGTTATTGACTGGGATACCGGCGATGGCGATGGTGGCCTGTTCAAGGGGATCCTCGTGCGCTACCTCGCCGATATTTCAGTTCGCCTACCTTCGGATAGCCCGGCCAATAGGGCAGTGAAAAAGATTGCTGCCCGCCTAGTCACGGCTTCGGCAACCTCTGTGTGGAACCGGCGCCTTGAGGTTGATGGGCTACCAGTATTTGCTACCGATTGGACTACTGACGCTCGCTTGCCATGGAACTACGGGGCGGCGCCTTCGTCTTTATCTGAGGCCATCGGAGTCATCCGTATTGATGAGCGAGATCTTTCGGTTCAGCTTTCGGGGTGGATGCTGATGGAAGCGGCAGCTCGGGTCTCGTTAGCTGCCGAAACTGGGGCTTCGACAGGTCGCAGTTAGACCGAACCAGCAAGCTGCTCCTGGGATGTGTTGGCTATCTCTCTGAAGAATTCCTCCATCTTGTCCGAGTACACGAGCATCTGCGTACGAATCCGGGCATACTGGAATCAGACACCGGTTATTTGGACACCCCGCCGGTGATACGACCGACAAACTGGAGGAACAGCCCATGCCAATCGCAACTCCCGAGGTCTACAACGAGATGCTCACTCGGGCCAAGGAGGGCGGATTCGCCTTCCCAGCCATCAACTGCACCTCTTCGGAGACCATCAACGCCGCTCTGAAGGGCTTTGCAGATGCTGAGTCTGACGGCATCATTCAGTTTTCCACCGGTGGCGCTGAGTTTGCTTCCGGCCTGGCAGTCAAGAATAAGGTCGCTGGTGCAGTAGCGCTGGCCGCCTATGCCCATGAGGCAGCCAAACACTACGGCATCAATGTTGCACTGCACACCGACCACTGCCAGAAGGAGGTACTCGATGAGTACGTCCGCCCGCTCATCGCTATCTCTCAGGAGCGCGTAGACGCCGGCCAGTTGCCGCTGTTCCAGTCCCATATGTGGGATGGCTCTGCAATCCCGATCGATGAGAACCTAGAGATCGCTCAGGAGCTGCTGGCCAAGGCAGTCAAGGCCAACATCATCCTCGAGGTTGAAATTGGTGTCGTTGGCGGCGAAGAAGACGGCGTTGAGGCCAAGGCTGGCTCCAACCTCTACACTTCCGCCGAGGACTTTGAGAAGACCATCGATGCGATTGGCACCGGCGAAAAGGGGCGCTACCTGCTGGCCGCTACTTTCGGCAACGTCCACGGCGTCTACAAGCCGGGCAACGTCAAGCTGCGCCCGGAGGTCCTGCTGGAAGGCCAGCAGGTCGCTCGTAAGAAGCTCGGCCTGGGCGAGAATGATCTGCCCTTCGACTTCGTCTTCCACGGTGGCTCCGGCTCCGAAAAGGCCAAGATCGAAGAAGCACTGGGATACGGCGTCATTAAGATGAACGTCGACACCGACACCCAGTACGCCTTCACCCGTCCGCTGGTGGGCCACATGTTCGAAAACTACGATGGTGTGCTCAAGATTGACGGCGAGGTGGGCAACAAGAAGGCCTACGATCCGCGTTCTTACCTCAAGAAGGGTGAGCAGGGAATGGCTGCCCGTGTTCTCGAGGCTTGCCAGGATCTGCACTCTGTGGGGACTTCCGTCACCCGCTAAATCAGCTTCATCGTTAGCGCATTCCCCGCCTTGTGCGGGGTTTTGTCGTCTGCAAAAGGTTGTGATCCTTGGCCAAACTGAGAATTGGCACCTTGGAGCGGCTCAAAGTTATTGAGAGTTCGCTTGGTTCCAGAATAAACCGGGTACGTAAGAGATCCTTCGCGATCGTCCAGGCATCATTAGCCGCTGGGCTGGCGTATTGGGTTGCCCAAACTATTTTTGGGCATGCCTCACCCTTTTTTGCCCCGATCACAGTGGTGATCATTCTCGGATTATCCGGTGGCGACCGGATTCGACGTGCCGCAGAGATTTCACTGGGCGTGACCGTCGGGGTGGGCCTAGGGGACTTCTTGGTCAATTATGTTGGGCCAGGTACCTGGCAGATCTCAGTGATCGTCGCGGTGTCATTGTTGGTAGCTTCGATGCTCTCTAGCTCGGTGCTGGTAAGTAACCAAGTCGCGATTGGCGCGATCATCATCGCCACTATCATGCCTCCAGGCACTGCCGGGGGCGGTACCGAGCGCATGTTTGACGCGTTCATTGGCTCTGTTATCGGCCTAGTCACCATCGCTTTGTTGCCAGCCTCTCCACTGAACTCAGGCCGCAGAGAAGTCTCTAAACTCCTGGGGATTGCCTCTTCTGTGTTGGATGATGTCGCGGTGGCCTTGGAAAAACAAGAGGTCAAAGAGCTTGATGAAGCGATCATGGCCGTCCACAACACTCAGGCTGGCATTGCGGACATGATCGCGGCAGCGAAGGGCGGACGGGAAGTCTCGAAGCTATCTCCGATGATGTGGGATTCGCGTTGGCGAGTGCGTTCATTAGAGCGCATCCTGCCGTCGGTCGAGCAGTTATTAGGCGATATCCGAGTGCTAGCACGAAGAGCACGGGTGTTGTGCGAGGACGGCGATCAGGTGACCATCAGATTGATTAACATCATCGATGAGCTCGCCGATATTACGGCCTCGCTTTCGGACTATTTCGATGGCCTCGCGGATGAAACTCAGACCGCGGAGATCCCCGCACTCGTTCGCAGGCTCCAAGTACTCGCCGCCAGCACGGATATGTCGGTGGTTAAAGACGACGGAGTGCTGTCCGAATATGTCCTTCTTGCTCAGGCTCGTTCGGTCACTGTGCACCTGCTGGTCGTCTGTGGCTGGTCAGAGGAATCTGCCACGGCTGCGTTGCCGCCCACCTCAGCGACTCCGGCCTACCCCTATGAACGATGGCCGGGAATCATCGAGGATGACTAAAGCCAAAAAGTGGATCTAAGATCAGGGTCGCACGCATTGAAGGTCGCGCAGGTGCCGGTAGAAAGTCACCCGTTCCAAAGGACGTCGATGCACTACTTCGTCCACGGCTACTGCCAACGCTGGACCACCGGCTTGAACCGCACGGCCGCTGAGCAAAGAATCTGCGTCTAAGCGTTGTCGCCGATCGCTCATTCCCTGCAACACCCACCCGCCTAGTGGCCGCTTAGAGAATGATTGGAGCGTACTGGGAGACCATGAACGGATGAGTTTGCTGGCGAGTCGACCTCGCAGCCCCTGTGGCGTGGGAGCCTTAGGAGAGGACTCCGGAGAGACTGGGGATACCGCTCGGACAGCGGCGATGCCGGGGGCATCAGTCATCGGCACCAATCGGATACCGAAGATGCCGTCGAACCGCACATTGGGGCGTGCTTGGTGGCGAAGAAGAACTCGGTCATCGACCACGATCTCTCCGGTGATCTCGCCTGTTTCCCACTCCGAAATGGTGGCGGAACCTGCTACGGCGATCCCTAAGTCGTTTCGGATCAATGGCGCTGGGCGGACTGAGCCAGTTAGTGCCAACTCGAGTGCATCCGCCGGGGATTCAGGCAGTCCCCAATTTCTAGCGACGGTGCTGCCTGGTACTGGGATGAGCGCTACTTCCGCCCACAGGTAGTCCCCGCGCATCATCCGAGTCAGTACCGCAGATAGGGCAGCGTCAGATCCCGCGACGATCACACGTAAGCCTTGGGGAAGGAACGGTGTCTGAGGGGCGGGCATCGGAGTAGATAGGTGCGCGACATCAGGCTGGGCGGCAATCTCATCCAATGGAGGAGTCGGATCAGCTGGGAGGATGTCGGTGGCGGCCTCGTCGAGGACTGATAGATCACGCCGAGAGGGGATCTGTCCAAGCTGATGAATTTCGATGCCGGGGATATCCATTACCGGCAGGGGGTGGTCGCCACATCTCAGGAGGAGCACTCGCATGAGCCGTGATCCTACGCCGGAAGGGCAAGGGGGTAGAATAAGGCACCGACTATGGCTGTCAATGGTCATGAGTTCCCGAGAACTGAGCGGAAGTGACGCAAACTAATGGCTGCAATCGTGATTGTCGGTGCCCAGTGGGGCGACGAAGGCAAGGGTAAGGCGACCGATATCCTCGGTGGCCTGGTCGATTATGTCGTCAAGCCTAACGGTGGCAACAACGCGGGCCACACTGTCGTCGTCGGTGGTGAGAAGTATGAATTGAAGCTTCTTCCCGCCGGAGTGCTCTCCGAGAACGCAGTGCCGATTCTCGGCAACGGAGTAGTAATTAACCTCGAGGCATTGTTCGAGGAGATCGATGGTCTTGAGGCCCGTGGCGCGGATGCCTCCCGTCTCAGGATCTCGGCAAATGCCCATCTGGTTGCTCCTTATCATCAGATTATGGACCGAGTTCAAGAGCGTTTCTTGGGCAAGCGTGCGATCGGTACTACCGGACGCGGCATTGGCCCGGCCTACGCCGATAAGGTTTCTCGAGTGGGTATCCGGGTCCAAGACATCTTCGATGAATCGATCCTGCGCCAGAAGGTCACCTCCGCTTTGGACGTGAAAAACCAGACTCTGGTCAAAATGTATAACCGCCAGGCCATCGACCCAGAGGTCATCGTCGAGTACTTCCTCGGTTATGCCGATCGTCTCCGGCCGATGATGATCGATGCCGAGTACATGCTTAACCAAGCATTGGATGAAGGAAAGCACGTCCTGATGGAGGGCGGGCAGGCCACCATGCTTGATGTGGACCATGGCACCTACCCCTTCGTGACGTCCTCGAATCCCACTGCTGGTGGAGCCTGCGTGGGCTCAGGCGTCGGCCCAACCCGCATCACCGCGTCCTTGGGCATTATCAAGGCTTATACCACTCGAGTAGGCGCTGGTCCTTTCCCCACAGAACTCTTCGATAAGTGGGGCGAATACCTGCAGACCGTCGGCGGTGAGATCGGCGTCAACACCGGGCGTAAGCGCCGTTGTGGCTGGTATGACTCGGTTATCGCCCGCTATGCCACTCGCGTCAATGGTTTCACTGACTATTTCTTGACCAAGCTGGATGTCCTTACCGGTATCGGAGAAATTCCGATCTGTGTGGCTTATGACGTCGATGGGGAGCGATTCGATGAGATGCCCATCTCGCAGTCCCAATTCCATCACGCGCAGCCCATTTTTGAGACCATGCCAGCATGGGACGAGGATATTACCGGTTGCTCGAAGTTTGAGGAGCTGCCGCAGAAGGCACAGGATTATGTGCTGCGTCTAGAGCAGCTCTCCGGTTGCCGGATCTCCTACATCGGTGTGGGCCCGGGCAGAGATCAAACCATTGTGCGCCATGACGTGATGGCGGATTAGCCGGTGACCTCCGGGATCAGCGTGTTGTTCCTCGGCCGCGGAGAAGCGGCTGAGGAGCTTTCTGGCGCCTTTCATCGACTCGGTGTGACCGTCGAGTTTGCCGATGCCAAGGCCGCGGCCGATGCTGGACAAATTCAAGAGCTAGTTGGCCGCTACCACCCTGACTATGTACTACCCATGGTCGAGGCTGTGGCCGTTGATGCTCTCAAAAAACTAGAAAACGACAACACCGCTGTCGTAGTGCCTTCTGCTCACGGTTGCGAGCTCACCATCGCCCGCGACACACTGCGTCATGCAGCTAACCAAGAACTGGGACTGCCGACGACCGCCTACCGTTTTGCCAAGACGTGGGAAGAGTTTGAAGAAGCAACCGCGGAAGTGGGTTTTCCGTGCATCGTTAAGCTGCCGAATTGGTCGTCTGGAAGTAATCACACCGTGATTTCTTCCGCTGCCGAGGTGGCACAGACCTGGGAAAACGTGGGTGCTGACGCGGGGGGCCGAGTCGTCGTGGAGCAATTTATTGACTTCGACTACGAGGTGACCTTGTTGGCGGTGCGCTCGATTGATCCGAGCACCGGCAGATTGGCTACGTGGTTTTGTGAGCCGATTGGTCATGTCCACCATAAAGGTCGGCTGGTTGAGTCCTGGCAGCCGATGCCTATGAGCAACTATGCACTCGATAACGCTCGTTCGATGGCTGCTCGTATCAGCAACGCTATTGGTGGCCGGGGCGTGTGCGCCGTGGAAATGTTGGTCTCGGGAGACGATGTGTATTTCTCCGGGGTTACTCCGCGACCACAGGATGCGGGTGCCGTGACCATGGGAACTCAGCGTCTATCTCAATATGACCTGCATGCGCGGGCCATCCTAGGGCTTCCATTGGATGCCACGTTGATCTCTCCAGGGGCGTGTTTCATGCTTGAGGAACCGGTGAATAATCTGGCTCAGGCGCTTGCTCTGCCTGAGGTAGACATTCGTTTGCAACGCGATGAACAAAATCTTGTGCTTGCTACTGCTGAGACCGCTGAACTGGCCCGCTCACGGGCCAGACAAGCAGCTTCGCTTTAGTGCGAGATCAGAAGCTAGCTCTGTCGCCGCATTGGCTGGTGGTCGACTCCTTCTTCATCAAAGATTTCGCCGGCGGGTTCAAAGCCTAGACCTTGGTAGAACGGGACCAACGGGATCTGGGCATTGAGCACCACATCACGGCCTGGGGCCTGTTCTCGGGCTAACCGCAGGGTCTGTTCCATCAGCTCGACTGAAAGGCCAGTGCCTCGCTCAGAAGGGGTCAGGCAAACCCGTCCGATCTGGACTACCTCTTCGCCCTCAATAGTGGTGGGAAACAGCCGGGCAGTACCTAGGAGTTGACGAACCCCAGAGTCATTGCGGAGCGCTCGAATATGGAAAGTATCCGGTGAAGCATCGAGATCATCGATCTCGGAGTAGGAGCAGTGCTGTTCATGGACGAAGATGTCCACGCGCAGCTTGTACATGCGGTGTACCTCTAACGGAGCCATGTTCGCTAGATGGTCAACTGAGAAATAGACACTCATGACAGAGAACGTACACCTTCTTGGCCGCTAGCTTCGTGGTGGTCAAGGAAGCTACCTATCGAAGTCGAGCAGGTCCACCGGTAGATTCTGTGCAAGAACCGGGCTAGTTAGTGCAGTGAGGGGATAGCTAGCCAACAGTTTCAGTCGCCCCCGTGGATAATGCAGCAGTTGTATCGAACTGCTGCTTGCAACAAAATTAGGAAATTATGCAGCTTGTCGCGACCGCCATCATCCCCATCCTTGTTGTGATGACAGTGGGCTTCATACTCAAACGGCGGTGGTTGCCGAGCTTTGAGTTCTGGAATGGCATGGAGCAGCTGACCTATTTTGTTCTGACTCCGGCCCTTTTTATTACTGCCATTGCCTCGGTAGACCTGACATCGGTGCCGTTTGGCTCGGTGGCTGTCGCATTAGCAATACCAATTTTAGTGGCCGCGGGTTTGGTCTTAGTGCTAAAGCGGCCAATTCGAGCGACTGGGCCAGAGATTACCTCCATGATTCAAGGGGCAATTCGCTTTAATACCTATACCGGATTGATCTTCGCCTCGGCACTCGCAGGAGCACAAGGTGTAGCTATGTTCTCTCTGGCCGCGGCGATAGTGGTGCCGCTGGTCAATGTTATTAGCGTGGTAGCACTGACAGTCTACGGCGATAATGAGACTGAGCTTCGCCCATTGCCGATGCTCCGACAGATCTTGACCAATCCGCTCATCCTCAGCTGTTTAGTAGGCATTGGATTCTCGGTGGGGCCTGTTGAGTTGCCAGCCTTCGTCGATGCCAGTCTGGGGATTCTTGCGGACGGTGCTTTGGTCATCGGCACCCTGGTTGTGGGCGCGGCGCTGCAGTTTCAGATCAGTCGGCACCACATCGGGATGATTACTTTGACTTCTGCCATCAAGCTGATCGCGCTGCCATTGGGCGCCTTCTTCTTGGCGCAGTTAATGTCGATTGAAGGAGTCATGCTTGCTGCAATTGTCATTATTACGGCATTGCCGCCAGCTCCGTCATCCTATGTTTTAGCAGCGAGGATGGGCGGAGATGGTCAGCTGATGATCTCAATTACAGGGGTGCAAACTGTTCTCTCCCTGGCTACCCTGCCTCTGCTACTGGCGCTGATCTAGCCCGGTAGGTGGGAGTAAGGGAAGAACCTTAAATGTGATACTCGGGACCCGCATGGGAGACCATGTCATCCCACTCGACGATCTTTTTGCGTTCGCGACCCTCGGCTTCGCCTAATGCACGTTCTGCGGCATCAAGACGGTGCCAGCCATCCCAGGTGGTGACGGCAATACCTCGGGAAGTGAGCATCTCCACTACCGCCGATAGTTCTGGCTTAGCTGGTGCCTCTAAACGGCCAGCCTCGAAGTCTTCGAGCAGCATGCCGGTGGTGTCTTTTGCATCAGATTTGGTGTTGCCGATGAGGCCAACTGGACCACGCTTGATCCAACCGGTGGCATAAAGGCCTTGGATTGGGGAGTCAGTGTCAGGGTCGATGACACGGCCGCCGTCGTTGGGAATTACCGCGCGCTCATCATCGAAGGGCACGCCGGTGACAGCATCGGAGCGGTAGCCCACTGCACGGTAGACCGCTTGGCTTTCCCAAGTGCTGAACTTTCCCGTACCGCGGACGTTGCCCGTGCCATCAAGCTCAGTTCGCTCGGTCTTTAGCCCGGCTACACGTCCGTCTTTGCCTAGAATCTCTACTGGAGATTCGAAGAAGTGAAGGTAGAGCTTGTGTTGGGCGCCTTTGGGTTCGCGAATGGCGTAGTTTTCGAGAGTTTGGCAGACCAAATCAACGGACTTGGAGTCTCTGCGGGATTGTTCGGAGGCCGCGTCGTAGTCAATGTCTTCTGGGTCGACGATGACCTCGACGTTGGCGGAGTGATCGAGTTCTTTGAGCTCAAGGGGGGTGAACTTAGCTTGAGCAGGTCCTCGGCGGCCAAAGACATGTACTTCTTTGACCGCGCTGCGACCAAGATTTCCATATACGTTGTCCGGGATTTCGGTGACATGAAGCTCATCGGCGGTCTTGGCTAGGATGCGGGCGACGTCTAGGGCGACATTGCCTACTCCGATGACAGCCACCTTTTCAGCGGTGAGATTCCAATCTCTGGCGAAGTTCGGGTTGCCATCGTAGAAGCCGACGAATTCGCTGGCACCGTGGAAGCCTTCGAGGTCTGAACCGGTGATCTTCAGATCTCGGTCAGCGGTTGCTCCAGTAGAGAATACGATCGCATCGTAGAATTCTCGGAGTTCATCAACTGTGACATCGCGTCCGACCTCAATATTGCCGAGGAGCCGGATTTCCGGCTTATCCAAGACTGTATGTAGGGATTTCACGATTCCCTTGATCCTGGGATGGTCAGGGGCTACTCCGTAGCGGATGAGACCGAAGGGAGCGGGCATCCGCTCGAAGAGATCGATGGCCACATCCCGCCCGGATTTAACGAGCAGATCCGAGGCGTAGATGCCGGCGGGGCCAGCGCCGACGACGGCGACACGCAGGGGGCGAGACATGATGGGGCGAACATCCTTTACGCGATTGGGGAAAACTGAGTTAAACCTTGCGTCCTATAGTACTGACCGCTCGGCATTGTCACGATGATCCCCTGAGCAGTGAGCAATTGTGGTGGGGGGGAGTCGCGGGGGATAGGCAGGTGGGCGAGTTTGCGGGGATTTGCACGCTTTCCAGCCTCAAGTTGTTGGTGATTTGCGAGGCTATTTTCTGGCATACGGCGATAATCAAACATGGCGTTTTTGGCAAATGATAATATCATTTAAAGAGTCTTTGAGCTGCCCAAATATCCAGGAATAGTGGATGTTCGAGTGTTTCAGGTTAGTAGTTGTTTGACATCTCATGTAGTGAGATGTCCGGTTATGCTGTGTTAAGTCTGGAAATTCATGATCGAGAAGAGTGTGGCGAACACGACATTCAATATAGAATGGCGACCAATCACACAAGAGTGGCGCCCATGGATGTCTATCACTTCGGCTGCGCTGCTCCGCGACAGAAAGGTTACGCATGTCTGACCCACGATCAGCACTGCTTAGTGTCGTCAACCGAAACTTTGACGGTGTAGACGCTGAGGGGCTTGCTACATCCCTTGGGCTCACTGTTAAGTACCTCGATGATTTTGACCCCAAGGTCAGCTCAATCGTCGCGGCTGGGTTGCTCGACGATGGCCCGGCGCTGATCGTCGGCACTGGCAATCTGCACTTTGACTCCGAGATCGCGGCTGCTCTCGGAGTAGCTGTAGTTTTGCTGACTGATGTCCAAGGTCGCCACGTGCAGTTGGCCGAACGTCACGCTCAAGAGCTGGAAGCCGTTATCGCCTTGGCTGTCACCGAGGATGGCCTGCGTGACACGGTTAAAATCCATGACGCACTAGGCAACGCTGAAGTTGCTCCAGTGATGTCTCCGCCGGTTTTTGAAAACTGGCTGCTCACTCGCGCGAAGGATGCCGGCGCCCACATCGTCCTGCCCGAGGGGGAAGACGATCGTATCCTGCTCGCTGCTGGTCAACTGCTTGAGCGCGATATCGTCCAGATTACGATTTTGGGAGATAAAGCAGACATTCGAAACCGTTCTGGTGAGCTAGGAGTGGACCTGTCTAAGGCCCATATCATCAACCACCTCACCTCACCGTTGGCGCAGGAATTCGCCGAGGACTTCGTGGAACTGCGTAAGAAGAAGGGTGTCTCTCTTGAAGAGGCCAAGGAGACGATGAAAGATATCTCCTACTTCGGCACGATGCTGGTGCATAAGGGCTTGGCAGACGGCATGGTCTCTGGTGCAGCAAATACCACTGCACACACCATCAAACCTTCTTTCCAAATCATTAAGACCGCCCCGGGTGGTTCTGTGGTTTCCTCAATCTTCTTGATGGTCCTGCGAGGACGCCTCTGGGCCTTTGGTGACTGTGCGGTAAACCCGAACCCGACCGCTGAACAGCTCGGTGAGATTGCTATGGCCTCGGCTAAGACCGCCGCGCAATTTGGCATCGACCCGCGAGTTGCCATGTTGTCCTATTCCACCGGCGCCTCCGGAGCAGGCCCAGACGTAGAGCGCGCCATCGAGGCGCTCGGTCACGCCAAGCGCCTCGATCCAGAGCTGAAGGTAGATGGCCCGTTGCAGTTCGACGCCGCTGTCGACCCAGGTGTGGCGAAGAAGAAGATGCCTGATTCAGACGTCGCCGGACACGCCAATGTCTTTGTGTTCCCCGACCTGGAAGCCGGAAACATCGGCTATAAGACCGCCCAGCGCACTGGCGGTGCACTCGCGGTTGGCCCGATCTTGCAGGGGCTCAACAAGCCCGTCAATGATCTCTCCCGTGGGGCTACCGTCCCCGACATCGTCAACACCGTCGCCATTACCGCCATCCAGGCCGGAGGAAAATAATGACCTACGCACTTGTCCTGAACTCCGGTTCCTCTTCCATCAAGTTCCAGCTGCTGGATCCTTCTGCTGATGCCAACGCGGAGCCGCTGGTATCTGGCTTGGTTGAGCAGATCGGTGAGCCTGTGGGTGTCATCGCCATCAAGATCCGAGGCGAGAAAGTCACGGTCGAAGAGCCGATCCCCAATCATTCAGTGGGGCTCGAGCGTTCTTTTGAGATTCTCCATGAGCATGGTGTCGGCCCGCATGACGTCGATGTATCGGCCGTCGGGCACCGGGTGGTCCACGGTGGAAAGGTATTCTCCGCCCCTGAGATTATTAATGACCAGGTAGTAGAGATGATCCGTGACATCATCCCGTTGGCTCCGTTGCATAACCCCGCCAACGTCGATGGCATTGAGGTTGCCCGCGAGATGCTGCCGGATATTCCCCACGTCGCAGTATTCGACACTGGCTTCTTTGCGGATATGCCCCCAGCCGCCGCGCTCTACGCCATCAACGCTGAGGTTGCTCTTGAAAACGGCATCCGTCGCTATGGCTTTCATGGCACCTCGCATGAGTTCGTCTCACAGCAGGTTCCTCCCTTGTTGGGCAAAGACCCCAAAGACGTTCACCAGATCACCTTGCACTTGGGCAACGGCGCTTCTTGTGCCGCAATCCGCGGCGGCCAAGCCGTAGACACTTCCATGGGAATGACCCCACTGGCTGGTCTGGTCATGGGAACCCGCAGCGGTGACATCGACCCAGGCATTATCTTCCACCTCTATCGCACCGCGGGCCTAAGCATCGATGAGATCGACGTCTTGCTCAACCGCAAGTCCGGCGTCAAGGGTCTATCCGGAGTCAATGACTTCCGTGCGCTGCACGAGATGATCGAAGATGGTGACACTGACGCTTGGTCGGCTTATAACATCTACATCCACCAGCTGCGGCGCTACATCGGCTCCTACATGATTGTGCTTGGCCATGTTGACGCCATCACGTTCACCGCAGGTGTCGGTGAGAATGCCAAGTTTGTTCGCGAAGACGCATTGGCTGGTCTTGAGATGTATGGCATCCGCATTGACAAAGAGCGCAATGCCCTACCCAATGATGGTGCCCGAGAAATCTCCACTGACGATTCCAAGGTGAAGGTATTTGTGGTTCCCACCAATGAAGAGCTGGCTATCGCGCAGAAAGCCACCGAGTTGTCTAAGTAACTCAGGCTCCTGTCGAGACCGCTAGGTCTTTACTGTTTGCTTATTGCGGTCCGTTCGGCCGGTCACCTAAAACCAGGTGGCCGGCCGAACTTGATTGGCCATATCCACCAGCGCATAGCGGTGTTTCGCAAAAGGAGCCTGCCGTGCTTGTAACCGCAGAGTTTCAGCTAAGCCACCCCTCAAACCACGCTGGGTAAACCGGTACTCGAACAGGTCATTCTGGGAAGCAGCTGATTCGACCTCAGCATCTCGGAGGAAGTTCAGTCCAGCAGACATGACCGCGATCTTGATCTGGAGGAAACGTGGTTCATTGGTGGGGATCTCCTCCAACCGACGTGCCGCCCGGCGGATTCGAGATTCCGTCAAACTTCCAGAGATCAGCTGCAAAATAGTGCTGAGCTGGGCCATCCTGTGATGACGAGAAGCCTGCGGAACCTTATCCAATGCTGAGACTGCTGTTTCTATCTGATCCTCGGCCATCAATTGTCGAGCTAGACCAAATGCAGAGGAAACAGTGGTGGAGTTGGTTGCCCAGACCAGACCATAGAGTCGCATCGCGGTAAACCGGAGGAGTTCCGGTTCTTGAGTGTGATACGACCACGTTGAGGTCAGTCCCTCGAAGGATTGAGTGTTGACTTGATCGAGAGTGCCTCCAAGATAAGTGGCGGCGCGGGCGGTTTTTTCCGGCAGTAGCTGTGAGTTCTGCAGCCCTAATTGCTGCAAAATCAGCTCATCAACTGCGGCCACCGCAAGTTTCGGAGCGGCCTCTCCCGGCAAAATGCACAACACTGCAGCGAAGTGCTTCTGGGCGGCATCGTGGTCATCAAGAAGTAGTGCAGTCACACCGGAGTACCACAGGAAGCGCCAGTCGCGGCCAAGTCTAGGTTCTAGTGAAGACAACCAAGACCGAGCCTGTCCAGTAAATCCCAAGTCCAACATGGCTCGGACAATCCCGAGTGGAATTTCTGAGGAGCCCTCGAAGTCCTTACTTTTCATTGCCTGCCAGAGCGTCTCAAGAGCCTCCTGCGGTTCTGTGTAGGAAGAACCAGAGAGCATGTCAGCGCCGATATCCGTGCGGTCAATGAGCGGTGCAGGAAGAGCAGAGATGACTTCGGAGGCAGTAATGCGCACGGTGCGATCGATGCCGTCGATAAGCTGGTCGGTCCGAAACACCAGATGCTTGGTACCGAAGGTGGTACGTTGCGGGGAAAAAAGCGAGTGCTGCGCTGGATATTGCAGGCCATCGCGCACAGCGATGACCTCACGCAGGACACCATAGAGCTGGGTAGACAGCTCGGCGACTGAGTCGAAGCGTTGACGTGGATCTTCGTGAGTAGCCCTACGCAGAAGCCGATAAAAGCTGAGGTACTTTCTGAGCGTAGGTTCTTTCGATGGGCTGGGGATACCTGGGAGATAGACGCCATCGGACTGCGGAAGCTGCAGCGTTAATGCTGCAAGGGTTCGGCCGACGGTGTAAATATCGCTGGCTACGCTTGGTCCCTCAGTAGAGACCTCCGGTGCCTGAAATCCTTTGGTGCCATAGATGAAACCGAAGGCTCCGATACCGGAGACCGCGCCCAGGTCGATGAGCTTGATCTGATCCTCAGTGACAATAATATTGTCCGGCTTGAGGTCGTTGTAGACCACTCCTCGAGAGTGCAGATAATCCAGAGCTGGTAGTACTTCAAGCATATAAGCGATGGCCAAATCGATGGAAAGAACTCGGTCTGGTTGCTCATTACGCCGATTGCGCAATGACGGTCCACCCACGTACTCCATGACAATAAAGCCGCTAGCGGCTTTGAGATCATCAATGAAATTGTAAATCTTGACGATTTCTGGATGGGTGATGTCGGCGAGAAACTCACGCTCAGCAATGGCGGCGGCACCCTCTTCAGCAGATTTCTCCGCTTGCAGGCCTTTAAGTACGACCAGGCGCCCAGATACATAGTGGTCATTAGCTAAATAGACCCACCCCATGCCGCCGTGGGCGATGACTCCGAGGATTTCGTACTGGCCAGCTACGATATCTCCGGGCTTGAGCTGGGGGGCAGCAATACCCTTTTCTTTCACTGCCGAGGAAGGATCTTTAAGCGCTTGACCTGGGCGAGTAGGAATGACGAAGGGCAGATTGACCATACCGTCAGCTACGGTTCGACCGTGCCGAGTCGTACCACGAAGCTCTCGGAAAGTGGATAGTGCCAGCTTTCTGGCCCTGGTAGACGTGTCATCTTGGATAGTGGGATCAGTGGTGGCCTCTTCCCCCGAGGTGTCTAGCGGACCAAGCATCCGTCCAGTCGCAGAAGTAGCAGCATCGACGCATTCTATCGGCGCGGGCTGCTGGTCCCGCAACGTCCCAAGATCTTCAAGGAGGGCGGAGATGTCTCCCATATCATCGTCGTTGTCGGCGAAAGGATCATATTTCACCGCCTGAGTCCCAGAAGTCGAGTCACTAAGCTCTAGCTTCTCAAGCTCTTCGAAGATGGTGTTGTCTTCAGCGGGACCATCAGCTTGTGGCTGAGAGGTCATGATATTTCCTCCTCTTCGCGATAGGCGGCAAGGGGTGGCCCGGCAGTAGTTAGGTAGGAATCGAACCACGTGTTGTACATCTGCCACCAACTGCCATCATTTCGTATCCGGGCGATGGTGGAGTTGACCTGTCGGGTCAGCCCAGTGGAATCGTAGAGAGCATCGGATTGCGGCATAGCGATGCCATAGACCGAGGACGCAAGTGAGTCTCCGACTATTTCGGTATAAGGATCTTGAGCAGCGATACCCGAGAGGATGGCGTCATCAGAGAGGATGGCATCCGCTTGATTTTGTTGAAGAGCGACCAAACAATCCGCCCAACTGCGGGTGCGCAAAATACTTGACTGGGGAGCTTGACTACGGGCAATCTCCAGAGAAGTTGAACCATCAGTGACACAAATAGTGCGACCAGGGAGGTCTTCAATTCCTTCAATTGCAGAGCTGGGGGCCACCAGCAATCGGGAGTCAGTGGACAGGTAGGGAGTGCTGAATTCCAGCTGTTCCTGTCGTTCCCTGGTAATAGTCATGGTTCGGATGATCATGTCGACCTCTCGATTCTCTAGCGCTTCAGCGCGAGAGGCAGATTCCACAAACCGAAAGTCCACGCGGTCTGGATCGCCGAAGATATCGAGGGAAATCTCTCTGGCAAGATCGACTTCAAAGCCCTGCAATTCACCGGTTTTCGAATTGCGGTAGGACAGCAGATTCTGGGACTGATCGACCCCGATGATGACCCGGCCACGCAGATAAATCCGGGGAATTAGTTCGGAAGGCTCTTGGAGATTTGGGCGCAGAGAACCGAGCAGATTAGTGGTTTGAACTTCTTTCGCTGGGTATTCGCCAGGCTCCTCGGAAACCGCGCCAGCTGGCAGCGGTGGTCCGTAAGCCTGTGCCGTTGGAGTCTCCGAGATGCTTGGACTTTGCCCCACAGTGGTTTCTGAACTCATCGTCGAGCACGCAGAGAGACCAGTTGCCAGAGCAACCATGAGGGCAATTATGCTCCGGCGCATCACAGGTACTCCTGTAGTCGGGGGCGCATGCCTACCCATACGGCGACGATGGACAGCAGCGATAACACCAGCACTGCGGTGGCGACCAGCTGGGTGGCAGCTAGACCGTCATTGATAAATATGCGCATCGAAGAACGGGCATCGGCGATCAGGCTTGAGAGTATCGAATCTAGTCGGTCGTAGGCCCCAGCAGCGGTGGCTTCTTGGCCTGGCGTAGCAGTAGTAGTAGTGACCAATCGGACAGCTTCATCGTAGTTGCCGGTTTCCATCGCCTCGATAAAACGACCGTGAGCGTCTTCCCAGTCAGCGAGAGCAGATCGGGCATTAGTCAGCAGTTCTTGGGTGGAGGCTTTTTCCTCCACAGACTCAAGACTGCGCGCTTGAGCGAAGTCATCGAGGGCGACGTTTACAGCTTGAGTACTCTCCTCGAATACCAGGGTGGAGTCATTGATTGATTCTCGTCGGACCAACGTCAAGGTTTCAGCTGTCCGGGCTTGTTGAGCCTGGATTCTTGAGGCGGTGAGGGAATCCCATGGCATGGAAGCTTCTTCGAAACCACGTGTGCCAGCCTGCCATGCACTGAAATTGGAGGCGCTGACCCACATGATGGCTACGCTCAATAAAGCGGTGGCAGCGAGGAAACCCTTGTTGAGTCGACGTCGGGTCATTCGCCAGAGTGCCCATTGCGCCATTAGTAGGAATGCCACGGCGGCGAATAATCCTGACAGAGGGACCCACTGGGGGCGGGTTTGGGTATCTTGCTGAACTCGAACTTCACTGCTGGTGAGGGTGAAAAGCTCGGCTGCGGCAGGAAGAATCTCCTCACGCATCAATGAGGAGGCCTCAATCATGTAGGCCACACCGACTGGGTTATCCATGCGGTTGTTGGCGCGTGCGGTCTCCACTAGCCCGGTGTAGATGGGAACCTGTCTTTCGACGTCAGCGATAAGCTCCAGGGATTCCTGATTGGAGAGGTCAATCCCCGAAGAAGTCTCAGCAGCAGAGATCATCGCACGGTCGATGGCTGCGTAATATCTAGCGCGTGTTCCTGCAGATTCCACTCCGGCTTGCACGAAACCATTTGCCGCAATCGTGTCAGCCAGCGACAAGGAAGTATAGAGATTATGAGCTGAGTAGCTCATCGGTTCGGTGGTCGTTAGCAGGAGATTCAGGTCGGATTGTCGGTCTTCCGAAGATTGAGACATAGAATAACCGGCTGCGAAGATTGCCAAAGACACGATGACAGCCATCCCAAATAGCTTTCCGGGAGTAGTGGCCAAATAGGAGAAAACTCGCTTTAGCCACAAGCCTGGAACCGAGAAGGTGTTGAGCACGCGGCCAGCCATCGTCCGGCGCCGGTGTTCTTCATCAGAGACGACATGTTCAAGCCAATAGTCTTGGGTGTCTTCGGGTAAATCTTCGCCGTCAAACTCAGGTGGGAATTCCAGCGCGGGAGTTGAAGACCCCATGGAAGCACGCAATCGGCTTCGGCGATAGCTGGAGGGCATTGACGGCGTTGCCTGAGTTGTTGCGGGGTTGGGCGCTGCGTCGGGAGTCTCCTCTGCGCCTTCCATTAATCCATGATAGCCCTGGGGTGTGTTCGATGTCATGTCTTTTCTCCGCAGCTACCCGGAGGACATCCTCGGATGAAGCAAAACGCTAGTCTCAATAGTATGAACGGTGACGGAAACGGGTGGGCAGCAGGGCCCGGCGGTTCGCGGGTATGGGGACGATTCGGAGCCGCTGGGCTTTTTCTACTGGCGGGTGCCGGACCACAACAGCTGGTTCTTCTACAACATCGCGCGCCGTGGACCAACGCAGGTGGGACATGGGCACTGCCTGGTGGTGCATGTGATTCCCATGAAAACTCCACCGAGGCAGCCCTGCGCGAAGCCGTGGAAGAATGCTCGATCGATCCGGAACAAGTGCGGGTTCTGCACGCCGAGATTACTGCTGGGCCATTTCCGCCAGATCCAGCGGATTTAACGCTGGCTGCCAACTGGACCTACACCACGGTCATCGCACAGACCGCGACCGGGGAAGTGCTGGAAACCCATGGAAACGAGGAATCACTGGAATTGCGGTGGATACCGCTGGAGAGTCTAGAGGAGATGCCGCTCATGCCCGCGTTTGCGGAGTCATTGCCAGAACTCCGTCAGTTAATCAACAGGCTGATTAGCTGACCTTATGACAAGGTAGAAATATGATTGAGATTCAGGGGCTTACCAAGCAATACGGGCAAGTTCGAGCGGTCGATGATCTCACTTTCAACGTCCAACCAGGGTTAGTGACTGGCTTTCTTGGACCCAATGGCTCCGGTAAATCCACCACTATTCGTGCCATCGTCGGCTTGGACGCGCCGACTTCTGGCACGGCTCTAATCGACGGTCGTCGATACCGTGACTTGCATCGCCCCCTCACCGAGGTGGGCGCATTGCTGGATGCGAAAGCAGTCCATCCCAACCGGAGTGCAGCCAATCACCTGCGATGGTTGGCGCAGTCCAATGGTTTGCCGGTCCGTCGGGTTGATGAAGTGCTGGAGCTGGTGGGTTTAACAGAGGTGGCTGGAAAGAAGGCTGGCAGCTTCTCGCTCGGTATGGGGCAGCGGCTCGGTCTGGCGGCGGCACTTTTGGGCGATCCAAAGGCCCTAGTTTTGGATGAGCCGGTTAACGGTCTTGACCCAGAAGGTATCCGTTGGGTTCGTGGTCTGCTTAAAGCTTTGGCTGCTGAGGGGCGGACCATTTTGATCAGTTCGCATTTGCTCTCCGAGATGGCATTAACCGCCGACCGGTTGGTAGTTATTGGCCGGGGAAAGCTGGTGGCAGATACCACCACAGAAGAGTTTATTCGGGAGCATTCAGTGTCTACCGTGATGTTGCGGATTGACCGAGCTGGAGAGTTTGCGCTTCGTTTGCGAGCTCTGGGCATCGACCCTGTTGAAAGCCGAGATACTGCTGGTCGGGGAATCCTAGAAATCTCCGGCAGTACTACCGATGAGATCGGGGAACTGGCGTTTAATGAGGGCTTCCAAATCCGAGAGCTGACCGTTAGGCATGCCAGCCTGGAAGACGCATTCATGGATTCCACTGGTGGCGCGGTGCAATATCAGGCTCACGGCCGTAGTGGTCATCAGGAGGAGAAATAGAGATGTTTATTAACACCCTCGTCGCTGAGTGGACCAAACTACGGACCACGCGTTCCTTCTGGTGGACCACCGCTCTTTTCATCCTGATGAGTCTGGGTTGGGCAGGGCTGACCGGGTACACCAGCTTGGAAGCGCAGGGTGATTTTCCCACTTTGTGGGCGGCATCTTCAGCGGTAGCGGTCTATCTGCTCGGTTTCTCGGTGATCATGATTCAGTCGGTCATGTTAGTGACCACGGAGTATCGCTATCATCTGCAATCGACTAGCTACTTAGCCACACCTCGGCGTTGGACCGTGGCTTTGGCTAAGCTCTTGCTCTATTCAGCTATTGCTGCGGCGCTGACTTTTCTCATGGTGTTGGCGGGCTTTTATCTCGCCCGTGCGCTGGCCCCAGAATCGGCAGCAGCACTATTTAATCCCCTGGAGGATGCGGCGGCTCTGAGAATTCTCTGGAGTTACCCGGCGATGGCTGCATCTGTGGTCATGCTCGCCCAAGGTGTGGGACTGCTTTTGCGCCAGACTGCCGGCAGTGTCGCCTTGGTGCTTATTTGGTTTATGGGTCTGGAACAGATATTTCGACTCATTCCCGAGTTCGGAAGCGATATTGCGAGTTATCTTCCCTTTCAGAATCTCGATGCGTTTATCCAAGAAGTTGATATCGCGGGGCTTCCTTGGGACCACAATGGTTCCGGCGCCTATTTCCTTCTCTGGGCGGCGATCTTGTGGCTGCTGGGAGTAGTAGTCCTCCAGCGCCGTGACGCCTAATAGCGTCTATCTAATGAGCGCGTAGCTAATGATGACCATTGAGGGCAGTAAGAAATAACCACCCAGCATCCAGGCAACGGCTTTGGGACAGCTTCCTACAGCCAGCTTTCCCGAGCGTTCTGCAAGGCGGATCACCAGCTCGCGCAGGGGGAGGATCAACAACATAATCAACGTGCTCAGTACGTTGAAGGTGACATGCACTAGCGCTGCCTGGATGGCGAAAGTGCCGATTGCTCCAGGGACTGCCAATGCCGTCAGGAGCGCCATGAATGTGGTTCCGACATTCGCACCCAAAGTAATGACCAGAATATTACGCAGGGATAATGACCGGGCAGCGGCGAAAGGTAGCAGGGAAGAGATGGTCACCGAGGACGCCTGAACTGCCATGGTTGCTGTGGTACCAGAGAAAAAGCCCAAGGCATCAGAGGCCCCAGAAGAACGTTCCAAGAGCGGTCTGGTGGTAGCGGCAGTGAGCACCGATAGCTGCGCTTTGAGGACCTGCATGCACAGCAGCACCAAAATGGCTCCGATCAGAATACTCATCATGGATGCCGTCTGCGTTGACATGATGCTGCCTAAAAAGCCTCGGTGACCAATGGTCTTCATGAGCGGTGAAAAGAACGAAAACACTGCCCCGCCAGTGGAAGAGCCTGCAGTTTGGCCGCCGCTGGTCAACGCCTCGGAGAGGAACCAAGTGAGCTGCTGTAACGGATGAAAAAGCATCTCCAAGAGGAAGGCCGCTACTACAAAGATGAGGTTGAACCACGTGTGTAGTGAGGCAGAGGTAAATGCTCGTTGAAACTGCTTGCGATCACCCAGGTAGCTAAAAGCCAGAATCAAAGGAGTGATGGTAGTGCCGACATTCGCGCCAAGAATAATGGGTACTGCTACGGGGACGGAAACTCCACCAGTGGCCACTGCCGCAACTGTCAACGCGGTGACAGTTGAAGACGACTGAATGGTCGCAGTAGCCAAGATACCGATGAGTAGGCCGATGATGGGATTGGCAGCTAATACAAAAAGCCGCGACACAGTGGCGGAACCAAGGCCAGTTGCACCATCGAGGATGAGATAGATCGAGGAGATCATTAGCACGATGGTTAATGCCACGGTCAACCAGCGCATCGTAGAACCGAATCTCGAAAGGGCAACGAAGTCGCCACCGGGAGGAATCAACGAGGGATTGATGTACTGCTGAGTGCCAGGCTGCGCGCGGGGAAACACCCGATCAGTAGCCATGCCCACCCTCTCATTCATTTGATGGACACCACGCGGAAACCATCTGTTTGCCTGAATCTATCACTATCAGTGAAATTTGTTGTCTGGACTAGTGTGTTGACAATGATCTCTTCAAAAGCAGACCGGAAGCAACCAGAAAAACAGCAGCTGACGGTCCCGCTATTGATGGGGCTTGCATTGCTGTCGGCTTCCGCACCATTTTCCACCGACATGTACCTGCCAGCTTTACCGGGAATCGTCGATGATCTAGCGACTACCCAACCCATGGTCCAGTTAACTCTGTCTGGATTTCTGGCTGGTTTGGCCTTTGGGCAGCTGATCATCGGCCCGATCTCAGATGCGATGGGGCGGCGCCGGCTGATGTTCGCTGGCGCTACCGTGGCATTAATTGCTTCGATTGCGGCCGCCATAGCGCCCAACGTAGGAATCCTGATTCTAGCCAGGCTTATCCAAGGCCTGGGATCCGGAGCCTGCATTGTGCTGGCTCGCGCGGTGGTACCGGATCTTGCCCGTGGTGCGGCAGCGGCAAAAGCATTTGCTTTGCTGATGACTATCCAGGGGCTTGCTCCCGTGCTTGCTCCTATGGTCGGTGGTCTCCTCGTGGGGCCACTGGGCTGGCGGGGCCTATTTTGGGTGCTCGCGGCCATTGCATTTGTTCAGTTTCTGGTGGTGGCTTTTGTCATTGATGAGTCCCGTCCTCCAGAGGAACGTAGCCCGGCCAATGTCCGTGACATTGTGGGAAACTACGCTTTCGTGCTTGCTAACCCTGGTTACCGCGGGTACTTGGTGGCTTTTGCCTTGGCTTTTACCGCGATGTTTAGCTATATCTCGGCGTCCCCGTTCCTTTTCCAGCAGGATCTAGGCTTCTCAGTCCAGGGGTTTTCCTTTGTTTTTGCCCTCAATGGAGCGGGAATAGTCTGCGGCAGCTTCCTCAATTCCCGTCTAATCGGCAGAGTCAGCACTCACCGCCTCCTTATCTGCGCGCTCTCGGCGATTCTCGGTAGTTCAATCTTGTTGCTGCTGGTGATGGCTTTCTACCCGGTTACCTGGTTGATCATGGTTTTGCTGTTTATCGCGGTAGCTCAGATCGGCATCATCATGGGCAATGCCACCGCCTTGGGTACCGGCCTGGTGCGTGAACGTGCTGGTGCCGCTTCTGCGCTCATGGGTTTCACTCAGTTCGGCCTCGCCGGGCTGATCAGCCCATTGATGGGTGCAGGCGAGAACGTGGGCTTGGCCATGGCATTGAGCATGTCGGTATGTTCACTGCTGGCATTGATCGGTGCAATCTATGCCGGCCGCTACGGTACTACTGCAGCGCCGAAGTCAGTTTCATAACATTGTCGATGTAGCGGCGGAAGTAGCTGCGCTTATTCCATTCCTCGAGCGTGAGCTGCCGAGAGACTTGCAGGTAGTTCTCGGTGAGCTCGTTGAGCTGATCGGTTAGGTTTCCGTGGGTAAAAAGCATCGTTGACTCATAGTTGAGCCCGAAGCTGCGCATATCCATGTTTGAGGAACCAACGGCTCCCACTGCCTCGATATCGCAGGCCGGGTCGGCGAGCATGAACTTTGAGTGCAGTACGTAGGGTTCTGGGAACATGTGGATTCTTACTCCAGCCTCTAAGAGGACCTGGTAATAAGAGGACTGGGCGTGGTTGACCATGAACTGGTCCGAGCGTTCGGAGACCAGCAAATCTACGGTCACTCCGCGATAGCAAGCGCTGGTCACAGCCTGCAACAGGGATTCATCAGGGATGAAATAGGGCGAGCAAAGGACTAGCCGGTGGCGGGCCTTGGAGATAATCGAGTTAAACATCCGTAGGTTTGGCTCGGTGTTATAACCGGGACCAGAAGGAACAAGCTGGACCACATTGGCAGTTGGGTCTTCTTCTAATCCGGGCATATCGCTATCATCCTCGGGGGGCGAAATGCCGAGCAGCTGTCCTGATTCGGTATACCAATCCACGGCGAATACGAAGGACATCGAGGCCACAACTGGGCCTTCTACCTCGATCATGACATCGACCCATTGGCGGCCAATCTTGAGGTTTTTACTGACCAGGTAGCTACGGTCAATCATGTTGACGGAGCCGATGAAACCCACGCGGTCGTCGATAATCAACAGCTTGCGGTGATTGCGTAGATCGGGACGTCGGAAACGTCCTTGCCAGGGCTTCAGCGGCAGCATTAGCTGCCAATCGACTCCGATCTCGGTTAGTCGCTGGCCTAGCTTGCGGTATTCCGGATATTTGTGCGAACCAATTTGGTCGAAGAGATAGAGGACCGTTACCCCTCGTTGGACAGCTCTTTCGAGGGCGCGGAAAAATACCTCGGTGGTCTTATCCCAGGAAGTAATGTAAATCTCGACGTAGACGTGGTCCTTCGCAGCATCGACTGCGGCGGCCATCCGGGCAATAGTCAGCTCATAGTCGGAGTGCACACCCATGTTGTGTCCCACCACGGCGGGGATCTTGGTCAGCTGACGATTGAGGTAAATCATGGACGCAGTTTCGTGCGACAACTCGACATAGGTGGGGTGATCCGGGACATGGGTTTGCACGTCTTGGATCATCACGTTGGCTTCTTGCTGAATTCGGTGTCGACGCTGGTTGATATAGGGCGAACCCATGAGCAAAAACAGCGGCAAGCCGACGAAGGGCAGCAAGAGAATTGCCAGCAGCCAACCGGTCGAAGAGCTGGGTCGACGCCCCTCTGGAACCACGCCAATAGCGATGATCTTGATGGTGTAATCGATGATGAGGCCAATGAGCTGCCAGGTGCTGAGCGAGGCTAGGAAAGTGATCATGTTCAGCGAACCTCATCGAAGTCGCGAGCGCTGGCCCGGGGGAGGTAATCCACGATTACCGGTGCGTGATCGGAGGCGCCTTTGCCGGCGCGTTCCTCGATATCAACGAAGCCGCTGCGTGCTTCGGCTGCCAATGTCGGGGTAGCAAGCTGGAAATCAATCCGCATGCCTTCACCTTTGTGGAATCGTCCGGCTTTGTAATCCCAATAGGTGAATTTTTCTTGGGCGAGACCGCGAGTGACCTCGGTTAATCCTGCCTCTTCCAATCCTTCGAAGGCTAGGCGTTCTGGTTCTGTGACATGAGTGCTGCCGTAGAAAGCCGCGATATCCCACACGTCTTCATCTAGTGGGGCGACGTTGAAGTCGCCTAGATAGACCGCTCGGTGATCGGGCTGAGCAACCAATGAATCTGCGACATGAAAACCCAAGGCGTAGAGCCACCGCAGTTTGTAGTCATAGTGCGGGTCAGCGATTTCTCTGCCGTTGGGCACGTAGAGACTCCAGATTCGAATCCCGCCACAAGTGGCTCCGATCGCTCGGGCTTCAATTGCTTGTGGCTGATCAGGATCTTTATGGAAGCCAGGTTGTCCGGGGAAATGCGTTTCGACGTCCGAGATTCCCACTCGGGAGATGATCGCGACACCATTCCATTGGTTTAGGCCAACGTGTGCGACCTCGTAGCCAGCATCAAAGAAGCGCTGGTAGGGGAATTGCTTATCTGTGCACTTAGTTTCTTGAACCGCCAGGATATCGACATCGTGGCGATCAAGGAATTCCACGACACGGTCTGCGCGCGAACGCACGGAGTTGACGTTCCAATTGGCGATGCGCATGAGTTACAGACTAGCGGGGGTTTCGCAGGGTTGCGCCCAATGGGGTGAGTTCGCCGATCTGAGTTGATTAAACAGGGTCTACGTCAAAAGCCCAGAGGATTCCGAAGGGATCCTTGAGTTGGCCATAGTGCGAACCCCACGGAGCAAGTTCGAAGGGCATGGCAATCTCTGCGCCGGTAGCAGTGAACTTCTCCATAATCGCTTCCGCCCCGGTGACGGTCTCCGGGCTGATCAGAAACGAATAGACCTCGCTGTGCAACGCTGGCAACTCATCTCCCAGAGCGTCGCTGCCGGAGAGCTGAAGGCTGCCAGCGTTGAGCTGGCCGTGCGCAAGGGCAGATGCAGGTGGGGAGAAGGGGAGCTGCGCGGCTGCTTCTGCCGGCAAATCTCCGTAGGTCATCAGCTCAAGCTGGCCGCCGAATATCGATTGATAGTAGGTCATGGCTTCGCGGCCATTGCCGGGGAAGGAAATATATGGAGAAAAGCGGAAAGCCATGAGAGCCCCTTGAGCAGTTGAGAGCATTTGCAAGCAAAACTACCAGAGGGGTTGTTCGTTCGCTGTCTATCTAGGGGTTTGGCTGCGCGTATCGATGACGGTGATGCTCAAAGAATCCGAGTTTGGAATAGAGCGCACGTCCAGCCGCATTGGAAGAAATTACCTGCAAGTAGGCGGATTGAGCTCCTTGGGAAGCGCCCCAGTGAAGCATCTCGGCACCTAGTCGGGTACCCAAGCCTTGCCGGCGCCACTCGGGGCTTACCTCGACTGCGGAGTAACCCAGCCGGAGAATGTCGTCTCCAGAGGTGGTCAAGGTGCCACGGGTGATAGCAACGGTTGCGCCCTTCTCGGTGAGTAAGCGGCCAAATCCCATCTCCCCATCGATCTGACTACGAAGCAGCTCCAACGCTTGCACCGGTAATTGGTGTCCACGGAAGTGGTAGAGCTCTAGCCATTCTGCATCCGGTTGCTGGTTGATCTCAAAGCGCAGAGCAGTTCCCAAGTCGATCGCAGGTAAATCCGTCAATTCCCTGGTCATTACGGTGATCTCTGGGCCTAGTGTCCAGTTGTTGCTGGTAGCTAACTTCTCGGCTGGGGCTCCGATTCGCTCTGGAATGAGAATGCGAACTGGCAGATTATGTCGAGCATAGAAAGCCGAGATTTCAGCCAGGGGGACGGGATTGAATCCTGCCGAGGCACCCAGCGGAGCCGCTGAGTTAGATCTTTCCGTGATTCCATCGCCAGCGCGCATGAGCCATTGGCCATCGGTGGTCCAGGTATGTTCGATGCCTGGGAATGCCTTGGCGGTGGATGTTTCGACGGCCCGAATATCGGAGTTGCGGATCCGGCGAGGAGAGAGCTTTTTGGTGATTTTGACCTGCTCGGCCGGAATCTCCACGGAGTCAGCTGTAGAAGGTAGCCCGCCGACCTGCTGGGGGCGCACTACCAGCGGGTCGGTAGACAAGACATGCCCGATGACATCGCTTAAGTGTCCCGGGGTCTCGGGTAGTAGCCGCCGGACGACAATCCGGTCGCCGGGTTCGACGGCGTCGGAACGAAAGATACTCATCAGTGGCCGAAGGGGTCTTCATCTACCCCCGGCTGCCAGGTCAAGCCAGCCTGGTTCCACCGGTGGGCCTTGATCGCCTTCTTCGCGGCTCGCCGGTAGCGGCCGATGAGGACGTCGGTGTAAACGAAGCCGTCGAGGTGTCCGACCTCGTGTTGGAGACAACGCGCGAAGAAACCATAGCCCTCAATCGAGATCTCTTCGCCGTTTTCATCAAACCCCGTGACCCGTGCCCAATCGGCGCGTGGGGTGGGGAAGCCTTCACCAGGTACCGATAGGCAGCCCTCATCGTCGGTTCCATCGTCGGCGGGCATAGTCACTGGGATCTCGGAAGTCTCTAGCACCGGGTTAATGACGCAGCCACGACGCATGCCGCCGTCCGGCTTCTTAGTCCCTTCGGGGCCTTCGACATCGGGGCAGTGGTAGACAAAGAGCCGCTGACCCACGCCAACCTGGTTGGCGGCTAGTCCGACGCCATTGGCAATTTCCATGGTCTCGTACATGTCGGCGATCAGCGTCTGCAGCTCCGCGTTGCCAAGGATGTCTCCGGAAATAGGCTCGGTGGGATTGTGTAGGACGGGATCGCCATGGATCACGATGGGGCGAATGCTCATGTTCTACAGTTTAGGCATGCCCGATCTGAGCGAATCCGATGCCCGTCTCCTCGATTTCGAGGAGCGTTCCCCACGCTCGGCCGGAATTAAGGAAGAAGCCATTCGTGCTCGGCTGGGAATGAGTCCAGTTCGCTATTATCAGCGACTCAACGTGCTTATCGACGTCCCGGCGGCCATGGCCGCCCATCCTTCCCTGACCGCGCGACTCCGACGTATCCGAGATAGGCGCGCCGAAGAGCGCGCTGGCACAAAAGAAAGCTAGAGTGACTATTGTGACCAATGTGAATAAGGATGACCAGAACTCTACTGATTCTTCCGGCCAGGCGGCCACCTCCGGAGCTGGCCTGCCATTACGCGGTCTAGCGATGATACTCATCGCGGTAGCCGTCCTGCTTGGCTTATGGGGTCTTTACGCCATGACCAGGGAGGATTCCGGTGATCTTACGGCCGCCGAAGAGACTGAGTCGACCTCCGTCGAAGAGTCCGATTCCGCTGCGCCGGCTCCCGAAGCAGATGCCGAAGCAGATGCCGAAGAAGCGACTTCCGCTGAAGCTCCCGCAAGCCCGACTGAGCAAGACGCTGATCCCGCAACTTCGGAATCAGCTGATACCCCGGCGGCGAATGCTCCCGCTGAGATCTCGACGGAACCTGCCCAGGTACATGTGCTGAATAATTCGACGGTCTCCAATCTGGCTGCCGATGTCGCAGGCACTCTAGATGCGCAAGGATATGATGTCGGAGAGGTCGGTAACCTTTCGGATCCCATCTTGTTGGAAAACACCGTCTTCTTTGAAGCTGGAAATGCTGATGCAGAAAATCGCGCGCGGGCATTGGCTGATCGCGTCGGTGGCGTCGCCCGAGAAATTGATGGCAGTGTTCCGTTTGAAAAAAACGGTGCCAATGATCTCACTCTGATTCTGGTCACCCAGGTAGCACTGTAAATATAAGGAGTACCTCCCATGCCGATTGAGCCCATCGAGTTTCACCGCTCCCCGAAACCGACGCTGGGCATCGAATGGGAAATCGCCCTCGTTGACCCGCAAACGCGCGATCTTGCACCCAAAGCGGTTGAATTGATCAAGCTGGTTGCGAACGCGCACCCCGAGGTTCATCTGGAAAAGGAGTTCCTCCAGAACACCGTTGAACTGGTCACCGGGATTCATGAAACTGTGCCAGGAGCGATCAATGAACTTGCTGCAGATCTCGCGTGTGTCAAAGAAGCTGCAGATGAATTAGGGCTGCGGCTATGGGGGTCTGGCTCGCATCCCTTCTCAGATTTCCGGACCAACCCAGTCTCCGCCAAGATGACCTACGCGGAGATTATTGAACGCACCCGTTACTGGGGGCAGCAGATGTTGATTTGGGGCATTCACGTCCACGTCGGCATCTCTCATGAAGAGCGGGTGTGGCCGATCATCAATGCGATGATGACCAAATTCCCGCAGCTACTAGCGCTGACGGCATCTTCCCCAGGCTGGGATGGCCTCGATACTGGCTATGCCTCCAACCGGACGATGCTCTATCAGCAGCTTCCCACCGCCGGATTGCCTTATCAGTTCCAGAACTGGGCAGAGTGGGAGTCGCATATGCATGACCAGGGGATTTCCGGAGTGATCAACCACACCGGGTCCATGCACTTTGATATCCGACCCGCAGCCAAGTGGGGGACCATCGAGATCCGAGTCGCCGATGCGACCTCGAATCTTCGGGAGCTCTCAGCAGTGGCCGCCTTGATCCACTGCCTAGTAGTCCATTTTGATCGGATGATTGATCACGGCCAAGAACTACCCATTTTGCAGCCCTGGCATGTCGCGGAGAACAAGTGGCGCGCTGCCCGCTACGGACTAGAAGCGCTCGTGATTACCTCTCGAAACACCGATGAGCGTTGGGTCACCGAGGAACTGACTGACCTGGTAGACGAGCTATCTCCACTGGCGGAAGAGCTAGGCTGCTTAGCTGAGCTCCAGTTGATCTGGGAGATCCTTGAGCGCGGCGGCGGATACCAGCGGCAGCGTCGCATCTACCTCCAGACCGGCGATTGGAAGCTAGCGATCGATGCCACCTGTCAAGAGATGGAAGATCTGAAGCCCCTTGACCACTAACCTTAAAAACCTGGTCCTTCTCCACCCAGCAGGCCGGATGCCGGACACCTTTACCGGTGTAGTGCGGACCTTGCCTCCCGAGATTAAGTCTTGGCTGCCGAATCTAGGGATTGGTTCCCTCTCTAGCCAGCAGCAGACGGCAGAGGAATTCCTCGACCGCAATGAGCTTCGCCGAGTGATCCTAGCCGGCCACGGCACTGGAGCTCAGATTGCCGCTGCGATTTCCTTGGCTCAGCCGAAACGAGTCTCTCACCTGGTCCTATCGCAGCCACAGCTGCGGGTGGATGAGAAAGAACTAGACACTCAGCTCAAGGCCATGAAACTGGTGCCTAAGTTTCTCCTTCGCCGTCGAGGCATAGACAAAGGCGAGCTGATGGCCAGCCTGGAAGCTACCCGTGGTCTTGATTTGGGAGAGTCTTTGGTAGAGGCTGGAATCCCTATTTTGATCTTGGCGGCACACGAAGACTCCGGAATCCAGGGATCTCGATTTGTGCCAGTACCGGAGTCAGCGACCCCTTGGTATGAGGCGCAACCAGAGCGCCTCGCTGCTGAGATCGTCTCCTTGATAAACAGCAGCTAGCTCAGCGACGACGCAGCGAACGATCCGCGGGAGCGTCGTTACGCGACATGGATTCCTTGGTTCCGTAGAGCCCCTCACGGCGGGAGACTCGGCTCAGGCGCTGCGCGGTAACCGGACTGGTCATCGCGGCAAAGATGACCAACAAGACCAATACTCCGAGGTCGCCGCGTTCGGCGATACCGAACTCTTCCGCACCCGTGACGCGTAAAATCGCACCGAGAATAGTCAGAATTAGGCCGGTGGTCTGCGGCTTGGTGATCGCATGGATGCGGGACATAGTATCGCCAAAGCGTGCCACTCCTACCGCTGCGGAGAATACTAAGAAAGCGCCGGTGAGGATCAAGATGAGCGAGGCGATATCCGCGAAGAGCATATAGGTCATCAGGAACCATCCCTCTTGCGGAAACGGGCAACAGACACCGAGGCAATAAAGCCCAGCAACGCGATCACGAGCATGGCATTGGCGACAGTAGTATCCAGCGACCAACAAATATAAGTGGCCAAGGCGCATTGGAGCATGGCGATAAAACCGTCCAAGCCGAGCATACGGTCCAATGAGTTCGGTCCCACCAGAATTCGCCAGGTCATGATGATAAAGGAGATAGAAATCATCACGGCCGCGACCATGAGGAAGGCGTTGTAAATGGAGTCGTCCATGGGTGGGTTCAGCTCCTCTCGAAGATGTGGATCATCCGACGCTCAAGATCCGCGATTAAATTGAGCTCATGGCGTAGTGCCTCATCGGAGCCGGCATTGAGCAAATGCACAGTCCAGGTGCGATTGGCGATGTCGATATCACTGACGGCGCCACCCGGTTGGAGATTGTAGAGCGCGGTGGCAAAAGACAACACCAGTTCGGAAGATACTCGCATCGGCACTTTCACAATTGCGGTGCGCGGTAAGGGGGCTGGGCGAAGCGACAACCAAGCCACTTTGAAAGAAGCCACCAACAGATCTCTATTCCAGATAACCAGGTAGCCAAATAGTGATAGCCAGCGAACCCCCTGCCCAGCGGTAGGCATGGCTGGCAGCGGAAGCGCCATCACTACGGCGATGCCGACTAACAAGCCGCCGATGAGATTAGCCCAGGTCAGCTCGCCCATGAGCAGACACCACATGATGGTGATCCAGACGACGAACCAGGGGTGGAAGCGGTGGGAGAATCCGGAGAGCATTAGTTTTCCTCCTCCTCAACAGCGGGCACGGGCTCTGGAAGCGGGGTTGCCCGGTTTTCCAAGTTGTCAGAACCGTCGTCTAGACGCTCTTGATCAAGAGTTCGGGAGGGGTTTTCATAATTGCTACCCAACACCGCTGATCGATAGATGCTGACATCCTGGGCGGATTCTGCTGCTCGGCCAGTGACTGAAGCCAATGGTCCAGCTGCAACCGTTACCGCCAGAGAAGCAGCGATCAAGGTAGCAGTGGAGGCGACCATCCCGAAGGGAATCTTGCCCACATCTTCTCGGTCTCCGAACTCCACCTCATCGGTGATGTCGACCAAAGGTGCAGGTCGAGCGTTGGCGAGGTTGCCTTCGGGAGCGTCTTTGCGATCGCGCAGGAAGCCTTTGGACCAGACCAAGATCATCACGTAGAGGGTGAGCAAGGAGGTAATCACAGCACCTCCGATGAGGACCCAGGCCTGCCAACTGCCATCATTGGCGCCAGCTTCGAGCAGAATGATCTTGCCCAAGAATCCGGAGAACGGTGGGATTCCGCCGAGATTTAACGCTGGGATGAGATAGAGCACCGCGATTACCGGCGCGGTATAGGCAAGAGATCCCAACCTGCGCAGCGAAGATGTGCCGGCTTGGCGCTCAATGAGGCCAACGACCAAAAATAGTGCGGTCTGGACCAAAATATGGTGCACGGCATAAAAGATTGCTCCAGATAGCCCGAGTGCGGAGCCAAGGGCAATGCCGAAAATCATGTAACCAATGTGGCTGACCAGGGTAAATGACAAAAGTCGCTTGATGTCGTTCTGTGCCATGGCGCCCAAAATGCCGACAATCATCGTGGCTAGTGCCACCCACATGAGCATTCCATCGAGGGCGCCGTCGGTAAAGACCACCGAACGCATCCGGATGATGGAGTACACACCGACCTTGGTGAGCAGACCAGCGAACACCGCCGTCACCAGGGAAGGAGCAGTGGGATAGGAGTCAGGCAGCCAGGCATCCAAGGGGAATACGGCAGCCTTGATGCCGAAAGCCACCAGCAAGACGCCGAAGATAGCAGTTCGGATGCCGGAGGGAATTTCCTCCATCCGCAGACCGATTTGGGCCAGGTTGATTGTTCCCACGGCGGCGTAGACCATGCCGATGCCGAAGAGGAAGACCATGGAAGAGACCATGGAGACCATCACGTAGCTGACTCCCGCGCGCACTCGGGAAGGAGAAGCGCCCAGTGTCAGCAGTACATAGGAAGCGACAAGGAATACTTCGAATCCGACGTAGAGATTAAACAAGTCTCCAGCTAAGAAAGACATGTTCACGCCCATGGTCAGCAGCAGGTAGGCGGGCAGGAACACCGCAACCGGTTCGTCCTTGCTGCCGTCACGCACACCCTGGCTAATCGCGTACCACATGACACAAAACAGCACGACTGCTGAGACTGCGAGCATGAGTGTGGAGAGTCGATCGGCGACCAAGGTGATGCCCACCGGAGCGTCCCACCCACCGATTTGCACGGTCTGGATTCCCTCAAAGTCGGTGACAATGAGCATGGAGGTTGCCAGAATGATCAGCGCTAATAGCGTGAACAGTGCAATGATGCGCTGAATATGGGGATGTCGTACCGCTAGCAAAGCCAAAGCCGCGGCCACAGCCGGCAGGATCACCGGCAACGGAATCAAGTACGGCATAAAGGGCAAGAGCGCATTAACGAAGGGAACGACGAAGGACTCAACCATTGTCTTCTCCCTTCACGGGTGCCTCGAAAGAACTCGGTCCGAAACTATCGCCATCTCGGGTGAGGCGTCCAGTTGCCGGGTCATCGGAGGCATCGTGGTCTGGAGCTGCGCTCGCGGTAGCTGGACGCGCTGCAATAGCGGCGTCTTCCGCATCGTCTTCGATAACATCCGCCGTACGGTAGCGGTACTGGCGATAAGCCAACGTGAGGATAAAGGCCGTCATCGCCATCGAGATGACGATCGCCGTCAGAATCATTGCCTGCGCTAGCGGATCAGCGATGCGGTCTCCATAGACCTCACTATCGCGGCCCATGATCGGCGGAGACCCAGCCTGGCCGCCAGCCTGCAAGATCAGCAGGTTGGCGCCGTTGCCGATGAGCATGAGCCCCAGCATCATCTTGGTCATTGCTCGGTCGAGCACCAAGTACACACCAGCGGAGATAAGCGTCCCAGCTGCTAGGAGAAGGAATAGGTTGGCAACCATCTAGTCCTCCTTTCCGTTGGTGTTTGTGCTTGTCGACGCCGCCGCAGTGGCTGCCCGTTGGCGTCGCTCTGCCGAGCGTGCCATTGACCTGGCCCGATCGCGGGCGCGCTGCTTGCGCATCTGTTCCTCCAAATCGAGCTGCCCACCCAAGGAGTTGAGGATGTGCATGATCAAACCAACGACAATGAGATAGACCCCGGTGTCGAAAATTAGCGCCGATGGCAACGACATGTTTCCGATCAACGGCAGGTCCACTGATTCATAAGCTGAGGTCAGCGGCGGCCAGCCTAGGAACATCGGCCAAATGACTGCAATGGCAGCGATGATCAAACCGGAGCCAAGGATACGACCGGCGTCGATGGGGAGAGCTTCTTCGAGTTCGGTTCGGCCACCGGCCAAATAACGAAGGGTGAAAGCTAGTGCGGCGACGAGTCCGCCAGCGAAGCCACCACCAGGCGCATTGTGTCCGGCGAAGAAGAAATAGATCGAGAGTGCGATCATCGAGGGGAACAGGATGCGGGTTGCTACGTCCACGAGCAGCGAGCGGTTCTGCTGCTTTTCGTCTTCATTTCCGGCAGCTAGCCACCGGCGCCCAGTGACAGCAAGCGTCGGCCGGCGGGAAGGCCGAGTAAACGAACGGGTGCGGTAGATCAGGGAAGCCACACCAGTGGCCGCGACCACCAGCACGGAAATCTCACCGAAGGTATCCCAGGCGCGGATGTCCACCAACAAGACGTTGACGGCATTGGCTCCGTGGCCAATCTCTTTTGCCAAATCTGGGATATAAGTCGCGATGGATTCCTGGGTGCGAGAGTTAATCGCAAACATCGCCACCATGGTTACTGACAGCCCCACGGCAACTGAGAGCCAGGCCCGTAGTCGATCAGCCTGGGGTGATTGCTTCCATTCTGTGGAAGTGGGTAGTTTGCGCAGCACCAGCATGAAAATGACCATGACGATGGTCTCCACCAATGTCTGGGTCAGTGCGAGGTCAGGGGCGCCCTGCAACGCGAAGATCGCGGCGATGCTGTAACCGGTGACACCGACCAAGATGACCCCGGAGAGGCGGTTATTCATTTGGGTGGCGGCGATGGCCGAGACGATGATGATCATCGCAGCTAGTGCCTGCCAGGGAGAATCCCATAGCTTCATGCGGACATCTGGAAGATCGCCGATGATCAGCGAGGAGACCGGCAATAAGATGAGTACGCCAAAGATGATCGCCAGGTTGGCAGAAAGCGAGCCGCGCTGGGTGGAAGCAGTCAACCGTAGCGAGAGTTTACGCAGGGTATCGAGCACCCAGTCATAGGCGTGGTCGGCGCTACCAAGGGCCGGGGTATCAAACTGAGCCTTAGCCACCACATCACGCTGCCAATGCAGGATGAGTCCACCGACGATGATGATGCCTGAGAGCAGCAGCGGCCAGGTCAATCCATGCCAGAGCGCGAGATAAGTAGCCTTCTCGCCATCGGCCAGCGGGAAGATATTGTCCAGGTGGAGAGTGATCGCAGCTGATAGTGGTGCGGGGTAGAGACCGAATACGACAGTGCAGATGGTCAGCACCAAGGGTGCCAGGTAGAGCTGCGGGCCGATGTGGTGCATCTTCTCCACCGCTATGGATACTCCGCCACCGCTGGGGTGTGATGGCTTTTTAGTAGCAAAGGCGCCGTGGAGAAAATGCAGAGAATAAGCCATGGTCAGGATCGATCCTAGGACCATTCCCACGATCATCAAGTTGCCCGGCATACCCACGACGAGCTGTTCGTATAAGACCACCTCGAGGACGGATTCTTTGGCCACGAAACCAAACAATGGTGGTATGCCAGCCATTGACGCCGCAGAGATCACCGCCAGGGTGGTGATTAGTGGTTGTTTGCGGCCTAGACCGGAGAGCTCCCGAATATCACGGGTGCCGGATGTGTGGTCGATCGCGCCGACGACCATGAATAAGGTGGCCTTGAACAACGCATGGGCGAAGGTCAAAGCCAGTCCAGCTAGCATTGCTTCCCTCGAACCAATGCCCACGGTGGCAGTGATAAAGCCCAGCTGGGAGACGGTGCCATAGGCGAGGATGAGCTTGAGATCCTTTTGCCGCAGGGCAACCCAGCCAGCCATGAGCATGGTAAATAGTCCTAGCGGAATGACCACTAGGTGCCAGGTGGCCACCACCTGGAAATCTGGAGCCAAGCGGGCAATGAGATAGATGCCAGCCTTGACCATCGCCGCCGAGTGCAGATACGCCGACACTGGGGTGGGAGCCGCCATCGCTCCTGGTAGCCAGAAGTGTGCGGGTGCAATAGCTGATTTAGTCAGCGCTCCAGCGAGAATGAGCACGATGGCCATGGTCATATGGGGAGTGCTGGCGAATTCGCTATAAGTGGAGATATCCGAAATCCGCCAGATCCCAGTGAGACGACCGAGCAAGATAATGCCTACGAGCATGGCCAGCCCGCCGAGAGTAGTCACCATCAGAGCTTGGGCGGCTGCGCGTCTGGAGGAAGCACGTTCACCGTAGTAGGCCACCAAGAGGAACGACAAGACTGAAGTGATCTCCCAGAAGACGTACATCAATAGGAAGTTATTCGAGGTCACCAGACCAAACATCGCCATGGCGAAGGCGACCATTTGGGCGCCGAACATGGATAATCGATGCGGGTTGGAATCGAAGTATCCCCAGCAATAAAACAGCACTAGGGCACCGACGCCGAGGATGATCAGACTGAATAACCCGGCCAGTGCATCGAGCCGGAAGTCTAAGTTCAGGTGAGCTTCTGGCATCCACGCAATATTGACGGCGATCTCACCGCCGTCAACGAAGGTCCCGTTAGTAAATAGAGTCAGAATCCAGAAAAACCCGGCCGCTGGCACCAGTGCCAGGAGGCCGAATGCTGGTCGGCCCATGGCCCGGATAAGAAAGGGCGCCGTGATTGACGCGATTGTGAGGGCTCCGAGAAGTAATAGCACGTCTGCGTATTTCCCCTTCGCGCGTAGGCGGACAGGACGGGAACAGGTCGATTCCTCGTCGACTGCATCACCATCGTGTGTGCATCCCTGCAGCTAGAGGGTAATACCTCAGCCCGCAGCCTCGTCTGATGACGGTCAGCTGAGTGCTACCGGGAAGCACCCACGATCGCGCCGGAGCCAAAGACTTGCACGACCATTGGTCTCATAGTCTACCTGTCGACTGTTATATATGAGGCCATCACGGTCGAGTTACTCTCGGATCCGATGTCGGGGACTATCCGTAGATGCGCTGTGCGCCGGAAGCTAGCGCGGCAGCAGTAGAGCTGGCAGGAGTTCCACCAAAGCCCATGGCCCATGCGGTGCGGTGCTCATTGTTCTGATGGGAGACCTTGATGAAGGTGACAGTGGCCTCGAAGATGTCGAACTGGTGAAAGTCCAAGATTTCGACGTGGCGGCCGGCATCAGCCAGCAGATGGGTGCAGGCAGAGGTTGGTCCCATGGCGGTGATCTGGCAAGTTTCAACCTGCGGTGCCTGAGTCTTGGACGTATGGGTCAGCTCAGCGGTGAAGTGCTGGCGGCCACCCCGGAGAAAGTCAGTCTCGAGATTGGTGATCCGAATGTCGGCGAGGGAAGAGTAGGTGGCACTAAATAGTGCCCAGCTCATTCCAGCGGCCTCTTCGCGCAGCCCACGGGGCAGGCGATAGGTAGATCCGAAGCGATTGCTGAAGGGGTCCCGAGTCAAGGTCTTGGGAGCGGTGGAGGTGGTGGAAGCGGTGGGGAAAGTGGTGTGGTTGAACATGTTTACGGTCCTCGGTGTCTTCGAGTGGAAGGTGTTGGAGTGGACCGACTCTTCAGTGGCGGATGGTGTAACGACTACTTCCCCAGGTGCGGGGAGTCAGTCCCTATGCCGCACTGGGGTTGGTAGCCTTGGCTACTCGCTGAAGAGTAATGATGTAGATCACACGCACAGTTTAAGCATGCGCACCGCACAAACGCAAGTAGTTGCTGGAATTTCCTTAATTCAGGCCGTAGGCCAGCAAGAATGCCGCTTCGGCAGTGCCGATGCCGATGATCTCATTGGGGTCTACGGACTCGTCGGGGGAGTGAATGGTGCACTTTGGCTCTTCAACTCCATAGAGGGCGATTTCGGCCGTCGGGAAGCTCTCTTGGAGGGCCAAGGTGAGCGGGATGGATCCGCCGGAGCCGGTCTCTGCAGCGTGGGTGGCACCGAAAGCTGCCGCCAAGTTCTCACGCAGCAACGTCAATGCGGGGCCGGTGACGTCGGTGGAGAAGGGCTGATTTTTGTCTAAGACCTCAATGTCGACGTGCGCGCCCCACGGGGTGTGGGCATTGAGGTGAGCAATGAGCTTTTCAATGACATCGTCGGCGTCATAGCCGGGTGCCACGCGCAGGTTGAGCTTAGCCTGGGCGGTGGCTGGAACTGCGTTGACGGCCTTTTCTACCGGGGTGGAACTAAAGCCGGTGATGCTGATTGCCGGGCGTGCCCAGACTAGATCGCTGGGGTGATCATCCTCGGCGCCCATGATTGACAGTCCCTCGAGTAGCCCAGCGTCGGCGCGGAAATCTTCGGCGGTATAAGGCTCGCCTTCCCAGCGTGCGGAGGCATCGACGCCGTCGATGCTCGTGCGGCCGTGCTCGTCGCGGAGGGAATCAAGCAGGCGCACCAAAGCTGCGACCGCATCCGGGGCGGCACCGCCGAATTGCCCGGAGTGTACCGGGGCCTGCAGGGTGTCCACGGTGACAACAAGCTGCGCGCCGCCACGAAGCGAGGTGGTCAAGGTTGGCTTGCCCACGGCTGCGTTGCCTGAGTCAGCGATCAAGATCGCATCAGCGCGGAACAGCTCGGGCTGATCCTTGAGAAGTTGATCCAGGCCTTCGCCACCTTGTTCTTCGGAGCCTTCGACGAGGACGACTAGGCCCAGGTCGGTGCCGCCGGCATCGGCAACGGCGCGTAGTGCGGCCAAGTGCATGGCGACATTGCCCTTGCAGTCGGCTGCTCCTCGGCCGTACCAGCGGCCCTCGCGCTCAGTGAGAGTGAAGGGATCATTGGTCCACTTGGTCGCCTCACCGGCGGGGACAATATCGAAGTGAGAGTAGAGGAGAACGGTGGGCATGCCTTCGGCCGCTTCCTTGCGTCCGATGACTGCGGTTGAGCCATCGCTCGTTAGGTAGGTAGAGACGTCAAGCTTGGCCTCGATGAGTGATTGGCGTACCCATTCGGCTGCCGCTGCGTATTCTTCCTCGCGGCCAGGCTTGGCATGTACGGAGTCGAAGGCGACCAGGGCTGAGAGGTCAGCGAAGATCTGTTCGCGCTGGGACTCGATGTGGGTTCTGAGGGCGTCGATAGGTGTGCTGTTGATCATGGGAACTTACGTTACCGCCGGTGGCAAGATCATGTCTTGCACTCGACGGTCTCGACTGCTAGAACGGACCTAGCACTCGAATACTTTGAGTGCCAGAAAACGATGACTCCAGCAGCTGAGGTTGGTTCACACTCACCGACCATGCCGTCGCGGGCGCCTGTTGGAGTGCAGACGTGAGTGTCGTCCTATAAACAACGAGGAGCACAACCACATGGCAAAGATCATCGCCTTCGACGAAGAAGCACGCCGCGGTCTCGAGAAGGGACTGAATACTCTGGCTGACGCCGTCAAGGTCACCCTCGGCCCCAAGGGTCGCAACGTCGTTTTGGAGCGCGGCTGGGGTTCCCCGGTCATCACCAACGACGGTGTCTCCATTGCTCGTGAGATCGAGCTCGAAGAGCCCTACGAGAAGATCGGTGCTGAGCTGGTCAAGGAGGTCGCCAAGAAGACTGACGACGTCGCTGGCGACGGCACCACCACCGCTACCGTTCTGGCACAGGCACTCGTTCGTGAGGGCCTGCGCAACGTTGCTGCTGGCAGCAACCCGATGGGCATTAAGCGCGGCATCGAGCAGGCCACCGCTAAGGTGACCGAGGCTCTGCTGACTGCTGCCAAGGAGGTCGAGACCGAGGAAGAGATCGCCGCTACCGCGGGTATCTCCGCCGCCGATCCGGCTATTGGCGCACAGATTGCCAAGGCTATGTACGCCGTCGGCAACGGTGAGGTCAACAAGGACTCCGTTATCACCGTTGAAGAGTCCAACACCTTCGGTGTTGAGCTCGAGGTCACCGAGGGTATGCGCTTCGATAAGGGCTACATCTCCGGTTACTTCGCTACCGACATGGAGCGCGGCGAAGCTGTGCTCGAGGATGCTTATGTCCTCTTGGTTTCTTCCAAGATCGGCAACATCAAGGACCTGCTCCCGCTGCTGGAGAAGGTCATGCAGTCCGGCAAGCCGCTGCTGATCCTCGCCGAGGACATTGAGGGCGAAGCCCTCTCCACCCTGGTGGTTAACAAGATCCGCGGCACCTTCAAGTCTGTTGCCGTTAAGGCTCCGGGCTTCGGCGATCGCCGTAAGGCTCAGTTGCAGGACATCGCTATCCTCACCGGTGGCCAGGTCATCGCCGAGGAGGTTGGCCTCTCCCTGGAGACCGCCGACCTGCCCCTGCTGGGCACCGCTCGCAAGGTTGTAGTCACCAAGGACGACACCACCATCGTTCAGGGTGCCGGCTCTGCTGAGCAGATCGCAGGTCGCGTCAAGCAGATTCGCGCTGAGATCGACAACTCCGATTCGGACTACGACCGTGAGAAGCTGCAGGAGCGCCTGGCCAAGCTGGCCGGCGGCGTTGCAGTGCTCAAGGTTGGTGCCGCTACCGAGGTCGAGCTCAAGGAGCGCAAGCACCGCATCGAAGACGCTGTGCGTAACGCCAAGGCTGCTGTTGACGAGGGTATCGTCGCCGGCGGCGGCGTGGCACTGCTGCAGGCCTCTCACGTCTTGGTCGATGACCTTGGCCTGACCGGCGATGAGGCTACCGGAGTCAAGATCGTTCGTGAGGCTCTGTCCTCCCCGCTCAAGCAGATCGCCCTCAACGCTGGCCTCGAGGCTGGCGTCGTGGCCGATAAGGTCTCCGGCCTGCCCGCGGGCCAGGGTCTCAACGCCGCCACTGGCGAGTACGTTGACCTCATGGCTGCTGGCATCAATGACCCGGTTAAGGTCACCCGCTCTGCTCTGCAGAACGCAGCTTCCATTGCGGCGCTGTTCCTGACCACCGAGGCCGTTGTGGCTAACAAGCCGGAGCCGGCTGGCGCTGGCGCCGGTATGCCCGAGGCTGACCCGATGGGCGGCATGGGCGGCATGGGCTTCTAAGAGACACTCTCTCGATAGCTCTTCGCTCGGCCGATTATGGTCGCTAGAAAAGACCGTCCAGTTTCCTGTTTTTCACATAGGAAACTGGACGGTCTTTGTTGTCTCCTGGGGCAGGAAATGGCAAATTCTAGCAAGTTCAAAGATGTGTCATAGAACACATTTTTGAAGCAATTCAGGATAGATGGCCCTGGGCAAATTATTGAATATCGGTACCGTGATAGCTATGGAATGTTGATCTAAATATTACGCTTTTTGCAGGTCAGGCAAGATAGTTCGGAATCATTTTGGGAAAGATTCTGTCTCGATCGGATAACGATCTGAAAATGCATGAGTCTTCTCTTATTTAAATTCTCCTCTTGACCTGTGTAGAAAATATGACAAAATAAATCCCGCGACGCTCTCTAGTAGAGCGTCATACAATCTAAAGCCTGCCAGCACGTGCTGGATTCTAACCAAGGAGATTTTCATGGATATCGCTACCCTGATCGCTCAGTTCGAAGACTTCAGCACCGTTTTCGGTGGCATCGACGCAATCGTCGGCGGCCTGCAGGATCTCTTCGGCAACGCCGACAAGGGCACCGACGCCGCCATCGACGAGCTCTCCTCCATTGAGGGCATCTTCACCGGTTCCACCATCGGTGACATTTCCTCCAAGTAAGAACTGAGGATCCCGGGTCTTTGACTCGGGATAGCTTTTCTCCCCTTTCGTTAAATCTCTTCTCAACTAAACTAGGAGTCTCACCATGAGCGCAGTTCTTTCCTCCAACTTCACAATCATCTCCGATGTCGTCAACCCGATCATCGATTTCATCGGTGGCATCGTCGATATCCTCAGCGTTCTCGGCTAATTGCCAGACCACGCTAGTTGGCTGGGTTAATCCCGGTTGCTTCGAAAATCCCGACCCCTAGGGGTCGGGATTTTTGGCGTTTCTAGGTGGAGTAGATCCCGCGAATCGGGGGTGGTGAACTGACTGCTCTGCACGCTGAGACTTAGTGGGGGTTAACGGCTAGGATTAGGGCTATGGCTGACCATAAAGACGACGAACTACCCGTCATTGATCTGGCGAAAACTGAAGGCTACGTCGTAGACGACTCTGATGAAGATGATCCGGTACTTTTGCGCCCGGATGGCACCGCAATTGAGACTTGGCGGGAGAACTATCCTTACCAGGAGCGCATGACCCGCGATGAGTATGAAAAGACCAAGCGTGGTCTCCAGATCGAACTGTTGAAATGGCAGAACTGGACCAAAGAAACTGGTCAGCGCCACATCATCCTCTTTGAAGGGCGAGACGCCGCTGGTAAAGGCGGCACCATCAAGCGTTTCAATGAGCACCTTAACCCTCGTGGCGCTCGTACCATCGCCCTCGAAAAGCCCTCCCCGCGGGAATCCACGTCGTGGTACTTCCAGCGCTATATTGCCAACCTGCCGTCTGCCGGCGAGATCGTATTCTTTGACCGTTCTTGGTATAACCGCTCCGGAGTCGAGCGCGTAATGGGTTTTTGTACTGAATCCCAACACGCTGAGTTCCTCCGCGAAGTTCCGATGCTGGAGAATATGCTGCTGGGATCGGGCATCTCGTTGACCAAGTTCTGGTTCTCGGTTACTCGCAAGGAACAGCGCACGCGCTTTGCTATCCGTCAGGTTGACCCGGTTCGCCAGTGGAAGCTTTCCCCGATGGACTTGGCCTCCCTGGATCGCTGGGATGACTACACCCGCGCTAAGGAAGAGCAGTTCCGCTACACCGACACTGATGAGTCGCCGTGGATCACCATCAAGTCGAATGACAAAAAGTGCGCCCGCATTAATGCCATGCGCTACATCCTCTCCAAGTTTGAATACACCAACAAAGACCACGAGCTGGTCGGAGAGCCGGATCCGCTGATCGTGCTGCGCGGCCGTGATCAGATTGGTGATTAGGCTTCTTGCTTAGCCAATGACAAAGACCTTCTCTCCCCAGAATCATTCGGGGAGAGAAGGTCTTTTAGCTTGCCTAGAGTACTAAATCTCTAGCCCTTCCACGGCTCGATCGGGTTGCCCTGCCAGTAGGTGTTGGCGGGAACCTTGTCGCCGCGCATGACTAGGGAACCAGGTGCCACGGTTGCACCATCGCCCAGGTTTGCAGCGGGAAGTGCCACGGAATGTGCAGCCAAGGTAGCCCCGGCGCCGATGGTCACGGTATCCAGGCTCATCACGCGATCCTGGAACAAGTGGGTCTGGACGACAGTGCCAGGACCAACGGTGGCCCCAGCCCCGACGGCACACAGGTCTGTTTCGGGGAACCAATAGGACTCGATCCAGGCGCCACGGCCAATCTTCACACCCAGCGCACGCAACGCCACATTCAGCTCCCCGGAGCCGAGGTTCGGGATGAGGAACCACGGGCCAGCAACAGATTCGACGAAGGCGTCTTGGAGCTCATTGAGCCAGACAAACTCTGACCACAGGGGATGATCGCCTGGCTGATGGCGGCCAACGCAGAACCACTTGACCACCACGGTTAGTCCCATGGCGATCAGTCCAGCGGCCATCAATATCAGTCCGCCGAGCAGCCACGCTGCCCATATTCCCACCTGAACCACCAAGTACTGCAAGGTAGCCAAAGATCCAGCCAGCAGCATCGCTGAAGTTAGCGGGGCCAACAGGCGCATGGTTTCGATGATCCCGCGGAAAATCTTTGGCTTTCTGCCCGGGTGGTAGGTCAAGGCCTCGCCACCATCGGCTTTGACCTGTACTCGACGCATTCGCTCAGGTGGGGAGCCCCACCAGTTGGAATTAGATTTGGCCTTTTTCGGAGTGGAGGAAAGCACCGCAACTAGCGAGTTTTTGGCCAGTTTGCGGCCTGGTCCGGTAATGCCGGAGTTGCCAATGAAGCTTCGCTTGCCCACGCGGGTTTCCCCGGTGACCATCCAGCCACCGCCGAGCTCGTAGCCGCCGATCATCGTGTCATCGGCCAAGAACGCGCCATCGCGAACTTCGGTGAGGGTGGGGATCATGACGGCGGTGGAAATCTCCACGTCCTTGCCAATTTTGGCTCCCAAGCTGCGCAGCCACACCGGGGTGAGCTGGCTGGCATAAAGCGGGAAGAGGTAGGTGCGGGCATCGTCCATCAATCGCTCGATGGCCCACAGACGCCAGCCTTGTAGCGAACGCACCGGGGTCACTCCCGGTTTGAGTCCGATGGAAAGCAGGCGAACTCCGAACCAGGTGCCCAGCAGGTAGGCGGCAAAGGCCACTAGTCCGCCGAGTGGGGCAAAGACTACTGCGCCGAGCATGGGGTTTCCGCCGGTGGCTTCAATGAGGCTGATAACGATGGCTGCGCCCAGTGCGATCGATAGCAATGGGTGCAAGCTCAACAGGATAGAGGTGAACCCATAGATAGGTACCCAGCGGGAACGGCGATGTGGGTGTTCCTCAGGGAAGCGGTGCTTGGAGCGGCCAACCTTGACCGCCGGGGAGCCAGACCACCGTGCGCGGGCTTTGATTGGTTTGGCAGCGGTAACCGTTGAACCAGCCTCGACATGAGCATCGGCGCCAATAACAGCACCGGGCAGCAGGGTGGATCGGGTGCCCACGCGGGCAGATTCGCCGATCTCGATTGCTCCGACATGCACAATGTCTCCGTCGACCCAATAGCCGGATAGATCCACTTCGGGCTCAATAGAGGCATGAGAGCCGAGGGTGAGCAGTCCAGTTACTGGGGGCAGGGAATGCAAGTCAACTTCTTTGCCTACGGACACACCCAGGATGCGGGCATAGTAGTTAACCCAGGTGGCTCCGGCGATAGACCTGGATCCGGAGGCATCGGCCCAGCGTTCAGCGGCCCAGATGCGCAGGTGAGTGCTACCACCTCGGCGATAGTCGCCAGGAGCAATTCTGGCGGTCAGGAGGCGAGCGCCGAGCGCGCCGATGGGCAGACGTCCGATCGGGGTGGCAAAGATGACTACCAGGGCAATGACTATCCACCACGGGGTGTGAACAGCCCACTCAACTCCAGCCAAATCGGCGAGGTTTCCGCCCAAAAGCAACCAGGCCAGCCAGCTAGTGGCGGTCAGCGTCATGGTGAGCACCTGGATGCCGACTTGAGCCACGCGGGTGCCCGCTCCAACTGAGCTCACCTCGCGGGTTGGGGTGGGAGTGGCATCGTCTAGCGAAACTCCAGAAGAGCTGGCAATGGCTTCGACCGTTTCGGCCAATGCACCAAGGCGCGGATGATCGTAGAGGTCACGCACGGCCACGGTGGGGACTTGATCGCGGATGCGTCCTACCAGGGTCGCCGCTGCCAAAGATGTGCCGCCGAGGGAGAAAAAGTCGGCGTCGGCATCGGATACCGAGGTGCCGAGCACGTCAACCCACAGCTCAGCGAGCCAGTTCTCGGTCGAGGAGAGGCCGGTGGCTTCCACTCCGACTCCGGGCAGTGGCCAAGGCAGAGCCTTTTTGTCCACTTTGCCAGAGGTACGGATGGGTAATTCATCCAGCACTGCGATGCGGGGAACCAGTGCTGCGGGCATGGTCTCTGCCAGGTGTGCATGGGCTGTGTCGTGGTCAAAGCCCACGGTCGGGTCATCCAAGGAAACGTATCCGACGAGGACTTTCTGGTCCGCCCCAGTGGTTTGTACCGCTACTGCCGAGTTATAGACATTGGGCAGGGAAGCGACGTTGGACTCCACCTCACCGAGTTCGATGCGTCGGCCGCCGATTTTGACCTGATCGTCGACGCGGCCGACGAAATATAGGCCATCTTCTTCCAACCGCACATGATCTCCGGAGCGATAAGCACGTGACCAGCCAACGGTGGGTAGCGGAGCGTATTTCTCCGCGTCTTTGGCGGGGTCGAGATAACGAGCCAGGCCGACGCCGCCGATGACGAGCTCGCCTACTTCGCCCACTTCGACTGGCTGCCCCTCGGTATCAACCACGATGAGGTCCCAGCCTGCCAGCGGTAGGCCGATGCCTACCGGCCGGGAAGGATGCAATTGAGCAGCGGAAGCTACGACGGTTGCCTCAGTGGGGCCGTAGGTATTCCACATCTCACGATCTTCAGTGGCAAGGCGCTCTACCAACTCTTGGGAGCAAGCCTCGCCACCGACAATGAGTAGCCGGACGTTATCGAGGGCTTCGGCCGGCCACAGGCCAGCCAGTGTTGGGACCGTGGATACGGCAGTAATGTCCCGGCGAATTAGCCAAGGGCCAAGGTCCATGCCGGAGCGCACTAGCGACCGAGGCGCTGGTACCAAACAAGCACCGTGGCCCCAGGCCAGCCACATCTCTTCGCAACTGGCATCGAAGGCTACCGAAAGACCAGCGAGCACTCGATCATCTGGGCCCAGCGGGCCGCCGGGGGAGTTGACCAAGAACAGCTGTGCCTCGGCATCGACAAAGGCAGCCGCCGATCGGTGGCTCACGGCCACGCCCTTAGGCTTGCCGGTAGAGCCGGAGGTGAAAATAATCCAGGCGATGTCATCGAGCATGGGGCGCCGGTTATCCCCGCCGGGGCGAGGGGCCAGCATTCGAAAGCCCTCGGCGGTGAATACGCCGTTGATATGAGCTTCACCGAAGACCATTTCGGCGCGCTCATCTGGGTCATCGGCATCGACGGGCACATAGGCTGCGCCAGCCGCGATCGTCGATAAGATCGCAATATAGAGATCGCGAGTACCAGAGGGCATCCGGATGCCGATGCGGTCACCGCGGCGAATACCGTTTCGGTGCAGCTCCACGGCCCAGGCGTGGACCTCCTCCATGAGCTCGGCATAGGTGAGGATCTCGCCATCGTCGATGGCAGCGGCCTCGGGGTGCTCAGCCGCGGTGGCCGCGAGTATCTCGTAGAGCGTGCGCTTGGCAGGGGCTTCTCCCGCGCGCAGATACTGGCGCGGAACATTATGCAGGGACACTATAAATCAGGCCCCCTTGAGCTGGTGGGTATCGGAGTCGTCGCCATCTGGATGCTCAGTGGTTAAAACGGCCACGGTGAGCTTGCGTAGATGCTTGAGCTGCTTCTTCGATGATTCATCGAGCGCGTCATGCTCGGCTTCGGCGACCAATTCAGCCAGCGTGGAGTGCGTTTTAGCGCCCTTTTTCGTGGCGGAGACAATCTGGCGGCGGCGATCTCGTGGATCACGCTCGCGCTTGGCCCAGCCACGCTTCTCCAGCGAATCGATCAATCGGACCATGTCCGAAGCATCGATCCCGAGCAGCTCAGAGAGCGCGGACTGGGAGGCTGCATCCCGATCAATAACGCAGGTGAGTACCCAGTATTCCCGCAGGGTGGTCTCGTGGGTGGCAAGAGCGGCCTCTACTTCATCGCGGGTGCGACGGCGAAGCCGTTCGAGCTGGAAGCTAGGGGATTCGAGCAAAGTGGTGGGAACCGCATCGGCTCCATTGGGGGCATCAACCTTGTCAGACATGCCTCTAATGGTAGCCGCATACGATAGAAAGGTTAAATCATGGGCGATCTCCCACTAATTTTTAGCGGGTCTCGCTATCAAGATTCCATCGGCAGGCCAGCTGCGCGCCATGCGTCGGTGCCCCCCTCGACGTTGATGGTGTCGAAGCCGCGGGATTGCTCCAGGTAGCTGCATGCCTGGGCCGAGCGGCCACCGGACCGGCAGATCACATAAATATCCTGATCCGGATCAATCTCGTGGACTCGACCCACGAACTCTGACAAGGGGAGCAACTTTGCCCCAGCGGCATGGTCGGCGGCGTACTCATCGGCCTCACGGACGTCGATCAGCTGAGCATTGGCGGGCACTTGCTGGACAGTGACAGATTTCATGGCAATGATCCTTCTATTCGGCGTGGTGGGGATGGCGTTCGCGGAGATTTCGCCCTGCTGAAAATTATATTCACTTGAGTCAAGCGGTGGGTAGGGCCTGCCTGTTATTGCCCCCATACAGCGAAAAACCGCACCACCGGCTAGCTCGGTGATGCGGATTCAATAAAAGACTTAGGGCTGGTAGCGCTTAATCGAGTCGGCCAAGATCTGCTCGGCCTCTTCGCGGTTGCCCCAGCCTGCGCCGGTAACTTCCTTGTTCGGCTCGAGATCCTTGTAGTGAACGAAGAAATGCTCAATCTCATCCCGGGTGAACGCGGAGATGTCCTCGATATCCTGGAAGTTCTCGAAGCGCGGGTCATCGAGAACGCACAGCAGCTTGTCGTCGCCGCCAGCTTCATCGGTCATCTTGAACACACCGACGATGCGAGCCTTAACTACCACGCCTGGGAAAACCGGCTCCGGCAGAATCACCAGGGCATCCATCGGATCGCCATCTTCGCCGAGGGTGTGCTCGATGAAGCCGTAGTCTGCCGGGTAGGCCATCGGGGTGAACAGGTAGCGGTCGAGATAGACACGGCCGGTCTCGTGATCAACCTCGTACTTGTTGCGGGAGCCCTTCGGGATCTCGACGATGACTTCAACCTGCATGGAGTGTCTCCTTAAACGATGGAATGCGGCGGGAATGACAGCTATCTTACCGCCTGTCAGCGCCGAGTCGTTGCGGGCATCGGTCCGGACAGTAGTCTGTGGAGAATGAGTGGAAAGAAGCTGTGGTGGTCGGTCAGCGCCGTAATCGGTGCGATCGTGGTTGCCAGTGTGGCAACCATTGGTGTCGCGACCCAACAGCACTATGCAGATCTGTCCCATGACCCTGCCTTTAGCGTGGCGGACTCCGCGCCGGTGTTGATCCCGGCGGATGCTGAAAACGGCGTCGATAATGCTGCGTTGGCCGCACGCCTAGATCAGCTGGTGACCCCAGATTTAGGCACCTTGCACGGCCAAGTCACCGACACCGTTACCGGGGAGACTGTGTGGCAGCTCAACCCAGATGCACCTTTGCAGCCAGCCAGCTCCACCAAAATCCTCACCGCAGCCGCAGCAATCCATGAACTTGGGTTAGCAGATGTGCTCACCACTGAGGTAGTCACCGGCGAAGAACCCGGGACCGTAGTCATCCGGGCAGCAGGAGATGTCTGGCTGAGCAACGAGCAGATTACTGAGCTGGCAGAAGACATCGGATCAGCAGAGAATGTCCTCATTGATACCTCTATCTGGTCCGGAGACCTGCTCTTGCCGGGTTGGGACGCACTAGATGTCGATGGTGGCTATGTCGCCCCGCTCGAACCTGCCATGCTCTACGGCGCCCGTATTGATGACACCGAGGGAGACGTTCCGCGTTCGCACACCCCAGCTCTCGACGTCGCTAGTGCCCTTGCTGCAGAAGTTGGGGCCGACACTGTGGCCGAAGGTGTTGCTCCAGCTGATGCAGAAGTAGTAGCCAGCACCGAGTCCCCGAGCTTGGGTGCGCGCATCGGGCAGATGTTGGAGACCTCCGATAACGTCATGGCCGAAGCCATTGGTCGGGAAGTGGCACTGCACCGCGGTGATCTTGAGACTGCTAGCGGGGCGCAAGCTACCCAAGCCACCCTTGAGGTTTTAGAGGAGAACGGATTTGATACCTCCCGAGTGGAGCTGTCGGATAATTCCGGGCTGAGCACCTTGAATCTCATCACTCCGAGCTTGCTCGATGACATCCTGCACGATGCTGCTGCCAATGACACGCTGCGCCCGATGCTGGCCGGGCTGCCGATCGCTGGCGGCTCCGGCACATTGACAGACCGCTACCAAGATCTTTCCGGCCGCGGTTGGGTGCGCGCCAAGACTGGCACCCTGACTTCGACGTCTGCTTTGGCCGGCGTAGTCACCGCCGAATCCGGCCGGGTGTACTCATTCGCACTGCTGTCTAATGGCTCCAATGTCACTGCTGCTCGCGCCGGGTTGGATCAGTTCGCCTCGGCGATTCGGGAGTCCTAGATGCCGCGGCGAATCGGCCAGCTAGACCTGCCCCGTTCTAGCCCGCACTTTCTCGCTTGTCGACGGGCCGTGCGCACCTATCTCAGCGATGACCTGGTCGTTGTTGGGCTATCCGGGGGACCCGATTCTCTGGCGTTGACTGCCGCAGCGCTGGCTGAAGGCGTCAACGTGTGCGCCGTGGTGGTAGATCATCAGCTACAGCCTGGTTCTGCTGAGGTCGCGGCCCAAGCGGTGGCTCAAGCAGAGCTCATGGGCGCTATTGGCAGGGTAAAAACCGTCGAGGTACCCCACCAAGGAAGCCTGGAAGCCCAAGCTCGCAGCGTCCGCTATCAAGCACTGCACCAGGTGGCCGACGGGGGACAAGTCTGGGTTGGCCACACCGCCGATGATCAGGCCGAGACGTTGTTGCTCGGAGCATTACGCGGCAACCCAGCAGGCATGAGTCCACGGACCGGGCAGTTAATTCGCCCTTTTTTGGGCATCCGAAGAGCTGACACTTTAGGGGCCTGTGCCGAATTGGGATTGATTCCCTGGCAGGATCCCCACAACTCCAACCCGGCTTTTCGACGCGTCGCTATCCGCACTCGCGTGCTGCCCCTGTTGGCTGAGATTCTGGGCGGAGATGCCGCTGACCCCCTTGCTGCTGCCGCCGCCAGAATTGCTGCTGACCAGGAATTTCTTGAAAAGCTCGCAGGGGAGCCCACCGATGATTGTGCGGAGTTGGCAACTCAACCGGGACCTCTTCGCCGACGAAGGATCGCTGCCTGGTTACGGGGACGGGATCTGCGGGTCACGGCGGCGTCGATAAGCGCGATAGAGGCGCTGTGTACCGATTGGCACGGCCAAGGCGGGGTAGCCGTGGGCGGTGAGGGGGACAGAAGGTTGGAAGTGACGCGCTCTAATGGCAGACTGACACTATTCCAGGAGCCCTAGGAAAGGTGTCATAACCATGCAGGACCACAAGGACTTCACCGTCCCCGCCAACAGCTACGGCAGCGACGTTGAAGCAGTGCTCATCAGTGAAGATGAGCTCAAGGCCCGTGTGAAGGAACTAGCTGCTAGAGCAGCCGATACCTACCGCGATGCAGACGAAGACCTCATCCTGGTGTGCGTGCTGAAAGGTGCGGTATTCTTCCTCACTGATTTCGCCCGAGAATTGGATATTCCCTCCCAGATCGAGTTCATGGCGGTGTCCTCCTACGGCAACTCCACCAACTCTTCCGGCGTCGTGCGCATCCTGAAAGACCTGGACCGTGATATCGAAGACCGTGATGTGCTCATCGTCGAAGACATCATTGACTCCGGTTTGACCCTGTCTTGGCTCATCCGCAACCTGCGCGGACGCAATCCCAAGTCCCTCGAGGTAGTTACGCTGCTGCGCAAGCCTGAGGTGGTTAAGGCGAAGATTGATCTTTTCGATGTCGGTTTTGATATTCCCAATGAGTTCGTCATCGGCTACGGCCTGGATTACGCCGAGCGCTACCGCGACCTGCCCTATGTGGGCACCTTGCATCCGTCGGTCTACGCAGATAACTAAACTCATTGCCCAGCTGGGTGGAACTAGAAGCGCATCTGGCGCGTTGTGTAATAACAACTGACTGACCGTTGTTTATCCGGACACGAAAGGCACGGGTCGCGGGCGGGCCGATAACTCTGCCCAGCGACTGTCATCTATGAAGAACAAGAGAATCCTCCAGATCGGCCTGATCGCAGCGGTCGTCCTCATTTCCCTGTTCGTGTTTACCCTGCTCACGGACGACACTCGTTCGTTCCAACAGGTCGACACCTCGGTTGCTGTCGAGCAGCTTGAAGATGGCAATGCCGCCGTCGTGCAGATCGACGACCGTGAGCAGCGCGTCCGCATCGAATTACGCGAACCCATCACCGTTGAAGAACAAGAAGGGGTCGAGGAGATCATGGCGGAATACCCCGCCAGGACTGCTCCGCAGATTTTCGATAACGTTCAGTCCTCTGGAGCAGATAGCTACTCCACCGAGGTCACTGAAGACAGCTTCCTCATGGGAATGCTCAGCTTCCTGCTGCCGATGCTGTTGCTGTTTGGCCTGCTGTTTTTCTTCCTCACCCGGATGCAATCTGGTGGCGGAATGTTTGGCATCGGCGGCTCCAAGCACAAAGAGCTCACCAAAGATATGCCCAAGAACACCTTCGCTGACGTAGCCGGCGCGGACGAGGCAGTCGATGAGCTGCAAGAGATCAAGGATTTCCTCCAGGACCCGACTCGTTACCACGCACTAGGTGCCAAGATTCCGCGCGGTGTGCTGCTCTATGGCCCGCCCGGCACCGGTAAAACGCTCTTGGCCCGTGCCGTGGCCGGCGAAGCTGATGTTCCGTTCTACTCCATCTCCGGTTCTGATTTCGTGGAGATGTTCGTTGGCGTGGGTGCTTCGCGCGTGCGTGACCTTTTCAAACAGGCCAAAGAGAACAGCCCCTGCATTATCTTCGTCGATGAGATCGACGCAGTTGGTCGCCAGCGCGGATCCGGCACCGGCGGCGGGCATGACGAACGTGAACAGACCCTCAACCAGTTGTTGGTGGAGATGGACGGCTTCGGCGACCGTGAGGGTGTCATTCTCATGGCGGCAACCAACCGCCCCGACATCCTTGACCCAGCGTTGCTGCGCCCAGGCCGCTTCGACCGCCAAATCCCCGTGACCGCTCCTGATCTAAGCGGCCGCGAGCACATCCTCAATGTTCATGCCAAGGGCAAGCCCTTAGGCCCCGATGCTGACCTGAACTCACTGGCCAAGCGCACTGCCGGCATGTCGGGCGCAGACTTGGCCAACGTCCTCAACGAGGCCGCACTACTTACTGCACGCATCGGCGGCACAGTGATTACTGCCGATGCCCTGGAAGAGGCCACCGACCGAGTAATCGGTGGACCTCGTCGGTCCAGCCAGATCATTTCTGAGAAAGAAAAGAAGGTCACTGCCTATCACGAAGGCGGGCATACCCTGGCTGCCTGGGCGCTCAAGGACATTGAGCGCGTCTACAAAGTGACCATCTTGGCCCGTGGCCGAACTGGTGGACACGCCATGACCGCCTCCGAAGACGATAAGGGCATGTACAACCGCGATGAGCTTTTCGCTCGCTTAGTCTTTGCCATGGGCGGACGCGCCGCTGAAGAACTCGTCTTCGGTGAGCCCACCACTGGTGCTTCCTCAGATATTGAGCAGGCCACCAAGATCGCTCGATCCATGCTCACCGAATATGGCATGTCGCCCAGCCTGGGTGTAGTCAAATACGGCCAGGAACAGGGAGATCCCTTCTCCGGCCGTGGCGGTGGCGGAACCTTGGAGGTTTCTCCGGCAGTAGCTGCCAAGATTGATGAAGAGACCCATCGCCTGCTTGAAGATGCTCATCAGCAGGCCTATGAAATTCTCCGCGATCACCGCGATTATCTTGACCGCCTAGCTGAGAAGCTCCTGGAGAAAGAAACCCTCCGACGGCCAGATCTTGAGGTGCTCTTCGACGGCATCGAACCGCGCGAAGCGCATGACGTATTCCCTGGTGAAAACGATCGCTTCTCCCGCCAATTCGGCCGCGAACCAGTGAAAACTCCAGTGGAGCTGGCATTGGAACGCGGCGAGGAACCGCCGAAGCGTTACTCGCTGTTGCAGGCATCTCAAGACGCCCGCGCCAAGCGTGAGGCTGAACTAGCAGCTGCCAAGGCTAGCGAAGAAGGTTCTTCTGCCAGTGGCGGGCAGCACCGCCAAGATGAGAAAGAACCTGCTGTTTCGACGGCTCTGGGATCCGGACCGCGCTACGGTGGCACCCCGCCGCCAGCCGACTGGAAAGTCCCCGGCTGGCCGCCCAACAACAATCCCTATGCCAGCACTCCGGCACAAGCCAAAGAAGAACACCCAGGGATGAAAAACTACGGGCTGGCGGAACCTCAGCGCGCTGAAGATCCGCCCACCGAGGTCATCGGGTTTCGCCTGCCAGATCATGAGCAGCCGGAGCGCAACGCGGACGTCGATAAGGATTCTGCGACGGACATCATCGAGCGTCCCATGTCTGATTCCGCTGACAATGTAGACATTGCTGACGAAGACTCCTCCGAGCATCCTTCGGATGATCAATCCACACAGACTCCCAAGGAGCAGTAGATGAGCCAGGAGATGGTTCCCGACAAGGTATTTGACCAGCCACGGGCGGAGGCTGCTATTCGTGAGCTACTTATCGCGGTGGGAGAAGACCCCGATCGGGAGGGGCTCAAAGAAACCCCCGCTCGAGTAGCCAAGTCCTACCGAGAGATCTTCGCAGGTCTGCACACCGATCCCACGCAAGTGCTGACCAAAACTTTCGCCGAAGATCATCAAGAACTCGTCCTCGTCCGAGATATTCCGATCTATTCCACCTGCGAGCATCACCTCGTACCTTTCTATGGAGTGGCGCATATTGGCTACATTCCCGGGGCTAATGGGCAGGTCACCGGTTTGTCCAAGCTGGCACGCCTGGCTGATATGTACGCCAAGCGCCCGCAGGTGCAGGAGCGTTTGACCTCACAGATTGCCAATGCACTGGTCAACGTCCTTGGCGCCCAAGCAGCCATCGTGGTGATCGAATGCGAGCATCTGTGCATGGCCATGCGTGGAATCCGCAAGCCTGGTGCCACGACCACTACTTCGGCGGTTCGGGGCGGGTTCAAGACCAATGCAGCCTCCCGTGCCGAGGTTCTTAGCCTCATTCGCGGATAGGAGAATCACGATGGGCGCGGCAGAACTCAGCGTTCCGGGACGCTGCCTGGTGATGGGCATCGTCAACGTCACCGAGGATTCATTTTCCGACGGTGGGCGCTGGCTTGATATTGATGCCGCAGTCGCCCATGGCCGCGAGCTGGTTGCTCAAGGAGCCGACATTATCGATGTGGGCGGTGAGTCCACTAGGCCTGGAGCTACCCGGGTTCCAGCAGAAGTAGAGCTTTCTCGGGTGACTCCAGTCATTCGGGCGCTGAGCCAAGAAGGTATTCGCACCTCAGTAGACACGATGCGGGCAGCCGTGGCACACGGCGCTGCAGTAGCTGGGGTCTCGATGATCAATGATGTCTCAGGTGGTCTCGCAGATACCCAGATGTACCAAGTGATGGCAGATTCTGGCTTGCCGGTCTGCCTCATGCACTGGCGCACTCTCCACTTTGGAGATGCCTCCGGAGTAGCCGAGAACGGCGGCGATGTCGTCCAAGACGTCCGCCGAAGCCTCGAAGAGCTGGTCTCTGGCGCACTCGATGCGGGAGTCACAGAAAGCAACATCGTGCTGGATCCAGGTCTAGGATTCGCCAAATCCCGCGAGGACAACTGGGCCCTGCTGAACTCACTACCGATCTTTATCGACGGCCCGTTCCCGATCTTGGTCGGCGCCTCCCGCAAACGCTTCCTCTCTGCGGTGCGCTCTGACCGCGGACTGCCGGGTGCGCCAGCAGATGCGGACCCGGCTACCGCGGCGGTCACCGCTATTTCGGCACAGATGGGTGCTTGGGGAGTCCGCGTACATAATGTGCCCGTTTCCCGGGATGCGGTCGATGTGGCCGCAGCCTGGCGCCAGGGAGGTCTTTAACATGGCTGATCGAATCGAACTACGTGGACTGGAGTGCTTCGGCTACCACGGAGTATTTCCTGAAGAAAAGCGTGAAGGTCAGACCTTCTTGGTGGATCTGGTCTGTTGGTTAGATACCGCCCCGGCGGCCGCGACCGACGACCTGAACTTAACGATCAATTACGCGGAGCTCGCGGAACTGGCCATTTCGGTGATCTCTGGGGACTCTCGGGATCTCATCGAGACCGTTGCCGCGGAGATCGCTGATACCGCATTGAATGACTTCTCCTTGCTGCATGCGGTCGAGGTGACGGTGCACAAACCCTCTGCCCCGATCCCACATACCTTCGCTGATGTAGCAGTGGTTGCGCGTCGTTCCCGCCGTGGGCGTGCCGCACAAGGTGGCCTCTGATGCGGGCAGTGCTCTCGATTGGCTCAAACATGGCAGATCGGTGGGCGCTCTTGGAGACCGTCGCCGAGGAATTCGCCGCAGAGATCATCGCCTCCTCGCCGGTGTTTGCTACCCCTCCGTGGGGGGTCATTGATCAAGGAGATTTCCTCAACGCTGTCCTGATCGTTGAGGTCAATCAAACTCCCCTGGAACTGCTCAGACGCGGCCAACGCCTCGAAGAAGCCGCCGATCGGGTCCGTATTCGCCGCTGGGGCCCGCGGACCTTGGACGTGGATGTGGTGCAGGTGGTCCTAGATGGCCAAGAACTTTGTTCTACAGATCCAGTGCTTACTCTTCCTCATCCACATGCCCATGAACGGGCTTTCGTTTTGGTTCCCTGGTTGGCGGCTGATCCGGTGGCCAGCCTGCGGGGACTATCGGTGGCCGAACTAATCTCCGGTTTAGATCCACAAGAAGTAGAAGGCGTCCGTGAGTTGGGTCGACTCGAGGACGGCGAACCCAGATGAATCAAACCTCGGTGCCTGGACTCTTGGCTGCTGGAGGCTTCTGCGCTGCCTTCATGGCGGTGTTCACCTGGGGGTTTTATGGTTCGATGTCAGGTATTCCCATAGCCGTGTCAGTCACGTTGTGGGGCATGACGGTGGTTTGCGTGATCTTGGCCCGAAAAGTTCGTGGCCGGGTGGAACGCGGTGAGGTCGGACAAGATCGCAGCCAACTCAGTCCGATGACAGTCGCCCAGTTTGTGGTCATTGCTAAGGCTTCTGCGTGGACCGGGGCGATTGTCGGCGGCGCATATCTCGGCATCGGCGTTTATGTCATTCCCCGAGTCGGGCAGTTAACCGCAGCGTCGGATGACCTGCCCGGAGTACTGGCTTCCGCACTCGGCGGGATCTGTCTATCGCTCGCTGGACTCTATCTGGAAAAGCAATGTGAGACACCGCCACCTACCGATGGGGAAGCGGTTGGTTAGAGTAGAGCATATGAGTGCCGACAATCCTTCAGGGCAAACAGATCGAGGTCAGATCCTCCTGATCGTGCTCGTTGCCCTCGCCCTAATCGCGAGCGTGGTCATGCTCTTTAGTGGAAGCGATGGGGCCCTGAAATTAGCGCTGCTGGCTGCACTGTGGGCAGCCATCGTTGGCTCTTTCCTCGTGTTCCGCTATCGCACCACCGCGGAGGCTGCTGAGGCCGAGCTCGAACACCAAGAAGAGCTCCACCGTGCGGAATTAGAAAAAGCTCAGCTCCAGCAGCACGTGGAGGAAAGCGACGCAGAGCTGAAGGTGCGAGAGACCCAGGAGGAAAACGATTCTGAGGTACTCGCAGAGATTCAGCGCGAACTGACTTTGTTGCGTACCCAACTCGAGCAGTTGGCCGGCCGAGAATTCGGCTATGAGCCGGCAGCGCTTCGGGCAGAAGCGCGTCGTGTCGTGGAGTTAGAACAGGCAGGAAAACTAGGCTCAGACTGGTTCGATGATGAAGACGATGACGGTGAGGCCGTCATCCCCGAGCCAGTGTTGGGAAGCGAGAATAAATTCTCTGGTGCGCCTTCCCCAGATGCCATCGCCGGTCGCTTGGGCCAGCAAGAGCCTTCTAAACCCCAGCTCAATCCGCTGGCGGATCTTATCGCTGAGAACCTGCGTCGGACCGAGAAGGAAAAAGAGGTCAGCTTGGATAAAGAACCCGCGCTGACTGATTTCGTGACCCCTGCTCAAAGCGATGAGAAAATCACGCCGAAGGCCCCAGCTGCGGAAAAGAAATCGGACAAAGAATCGAAGTTGCGCTCTTTCGATACCGGTTCTTTCCAGACAGTCTCCTGGGATCAAGGCGGAGCAGGCAAAAGCCGGGCAGCCCAAGTCAAGGCTGAACAAGAGCAATCAGAAAAGCCTGAACAGCCGGCCAAGAAGGACACCTCAACCAAAGAGTCTGTTGCAGAGGAGACCCGTCGTGGTCGGCGTCGCCGAGATGAGCACAATGGTGCGCTCTCGGTCGCCGAATTGATGGCGCGCGCCCGAGCAGGCGAGGATAAGTGATGCGAGCCCCCCGCATGCGGGTGGGCGTGATCGGAGATCAACTCGACGAAGACCTGCCAGGCCAACTGAGGGCTCTGGGCCATGAAGTCTCTGTTTCCGAAGGCGCAACGCTAGCTGACTCAGAGCACTTCGATCTGATCGTGATCGAAGCCGGAGAACAGTCACTTCCTGATCTAGTCGACGACTTGGTACCAACTGTGCGCCGTGGACAAATCTATCTGCACACTTGCCTGGCACATGGAGTGCAAATCCTTGACCCGCTGGAGACCTCTGGCGCAGTGGTGATCGCAGCAGCCAGGCTAGGAGCGCAGCGGTGGGCAGTCACCACCGTCGACGAGCTTGGTCAGACTATCGCTGAGCTATTGATCGGCGAATTGGGTGGCAGCGTAGTTGAGATCAGAGATAATCAGCGGCTCCAGCTAGCAGCTTCGATGACCTATCTCAGCTCTGCTGCAGCTCTCCGCGATGATGCACACAAGCTGCTCGACGCCGCGATCGGGGGCATCGCAGACTCCGCGGAAATTGCTCGTTCGGCGCAGGGAGAACGCAGGCTTCCGGATATCGGTGGCCCGGCAGGCTTGGCGGCACAGTGGAGAAGCATCCAAGAGCCTGGTCGCGCTAGAGCATTTAGACAAGCCCTCCGTCGTGCGGCGGAAATAACACAAGCTGATGACGTGGAGTTGTGGGCAATTCAAGAGGAGAAGCTGTGAGTTTTGAAGCAGGCAAGGCAATCGCTGTCGACCAACAGCAGGTAGCAGTGCTATCGCGCGCTATGCGACGCACCGGCCGTCCGGTCGTCCTGGTCCCACTCGGGGAAGGCTTGCACGCAGGCCATGTGGCTTTGATTCGGACCGCTCGCCGCATCCCGCGCGCAGTGGTCATCGTGGCTTGGTCTGGCGAGGAGATCCCCGCTGCTTTCGCTGAAGAGAAGGTCGACGCGGTATGGCGCTATCGCTCTGAGCAGCTGTGGCCCAAGGGACTGCGCACCCTTATCCAGCCGATGGATCTAGATTTGGAGCCAGTAGCAGATATTGCCCAGGCGTTAACTCTGCAGCTGAGCTTGATTAACGTCGTGGCACCCAGCGATCTCGTATGCGGGGAGAAGGACTACCAGCAGTTGCGCTCCCTCCAGCACGCACTGACAGATTTACATCTGCCGGTCACCCTCCACGGTGTGCCCACGGTGCGGATGCCCAATGGGTTGGCCATCTCTTTGCGCAACGAACGGGTAGCGGTAGCAGAACGGGATAAGGCGCTGGTGCTAGCTGCGGCGCTGACAGCTGGTGCGCACTCCGCCGAGCATGGTGCAGAAGCGGTGTTAGCCATAACTAAACAGGTTCTTGACACAGCTCAGATCACCCCGGAATACCTGCAGCTTCGCAGCCTAGACTTGGGGCCTGCTCCTGAGATTGGAGATGCCCGACTCTTGGTAGCCGCAGAGATCGGCGGGGTCCGGCTCACCGATAGTGTCGGCCTGCCATTAGGCATCGGATTCCGAAACCTGGAACAAGGGCAAGTCGAGCAACTTAACTAAGCAACCGAGCGAACTCAGCGACCTCGCTGGCCCCGGCTACATCGGAGCCCAGCAGCGGAAGCTGGACCACCGGTACCTTCTTGAGCGAGCCTGACAAGGTAGCTAGAACATGGTCTTCGAGAGCGCGCCTGCCGGCCAAAAATTCACCTTGGTCGGCAGGGGAGCGGCGGTTGACTACTAATCCGCCCACGCGGACCCCAGAAGAACGCAATTCCTCAAAGAACTCTCCGGTTTCTAGTACCGGCAGCCGTTCGGCAGTAAGCACGATGAAAAAGACACACTGCTCTGGATCCGTCAGCACTGAACGCAAAGCCTGAAAACGCTCGCGCCGGGCTAGTAGCAGTGACCGCAATTGTTGATTGCGGCGATCTACCGGATCAACTGCTCCCGATACTGAACGATCTCGGCCAGTAGGGCTGAGACCACGTACCACCGCACTGAGATGCTCAGAGCGAGAGCGTCGGTCCAACAACCCATCCGTCCACGCTGCCATGAGCTCCGGCAGGGCCATCAGCCTAGAAGTGTGGCCAGAGGGCGCAGTATCGAATACCACGTGATCATAGGAACCTGACTCTTCCACCACTAGGGTGGCGATGCGTTCGAGGATCGCAGCTTCATGAGTACCAGGCGACTGCGCAGACATTTCTAGATGCTTGGACACTTCTCCATGGAGGTGCTCAGGCATCATCGCCCGCATGGTATCGCCGACCTCTTCGAGGTGCTGGCGGGTCGTGGCCGCCGGATCCAATTCGATGACGTCGAGGTTTTCGGAAACACTAGTGACAGTGTCGCCGATGCGGCGTTGCCAAAGATGGCCCAGGTTGTGGGCTGGATCAGTAGAGACCAGCAAAACTCGCCGGCCAGCAGCCGCCAGCGCGGTAGCGGTGGAGGAGGCGACGGTAGTCTTGCCTACTCCGCCTTTGCCACCGAAAAAGACCACGCGGGTAGTGCCGATCAGATCTAGCAGCATTGAATGTTCTCCAGAGGTGAGTGTTCCATGCCCATCCGCAGATGCCAGGAATGGAAATCCTCGTAGATGATAGGCAGCAATTCCAGCGTGTAGTAGCTCGCCGGGTTGGGCACGCCGAGAGCCTCGGACATCACCAACATCATGAACAGGTCGTCTTCCTGCTGGCGAGCCTTAATGAAGGTCGCCCGGTACGGCCCGGCGTAATACTCAGTCAGGCCGTCAGTGAAGGATCGAACCCGGTCGCGAAAGGACATAGCTAGGACTTCTGTTCGACCGGGGTCTGGCTGGGGGCATCGGTGTCAGAGTCCGACCACACGACTGGCGGAGCTTGTCGTGCGCGGTTCGTGGCAGCAAAAGCTTCGACCGCGACCCAGATGGCAGAGATGAGGATGATGACATCGAGTGCCAGCAGTAGCCAGCTTTGGGTATCCCAGAACTGTCCGAGCTGCACAATCGCGCCCCATAGAGCCATGGTGAGCACGAAGACCAAGGGGATGAGAACCGGCCAGATGGGTCGGCGCAGGCTGGTGAGGATGACACAGACGATGGAGAGCGTCAACGCGGCCATGAGCTGGTTGGTCGTGCCAAACAGCGGCCAGATGAGCATACCGCCGGAACCATCGCCGCCAGCGGAGAAGGTCAAGCTGACGCCGACCACGATGACGATGGCGGTAGCTACGATTCCGGAGAGCTTAACGCCCACGATCTCGCCAATTTCTTGAACAACGAAGCGTTGGAGACGAACACCGGTGTCCATGGTGGTGGCTGCGAAGAGTACCGCCATGGTGGCCAAGATCGTGGCAGACAGTGAAGACGGGATGCCCAGTCCTTCGTTGATGATGCTGCTGCCGCCGGAGACGAAGGCATTGACTCCACCCTGGTTGAAAGCAGTATAGATAGCTTCCCAGTCTGCCAAGGTGCGGAAACCAGCAGTGGTGGCGATGATGGTGCCCAGAGCGAGCAGCCCTTCACCGACCGCGCCGAAGTAGCCGACGAAACGGGTATCGGTTTCTTTATCCAACTGCTTGGAAGAAGTACCGGAGGCTACGACGCCGTGGAAACCAGAGATGGCACCGCAGGCGATGGTGACAAACAGCAGCGGGATCATCGACGGGGTGCCATCGGGGAGGTTGGTGTTGATTGCCGGGGCTACCAAAGTTGGGGTGGTGATCAAGAATGCGGCGTAGAGGATGCCCAGGCCGACAAAGAGCTGCAGGCCGTTGATGTAGTCACGCGGCTGAAGCAAAACCCACACCGGTAGCAGTGAAGCGATGGCGGCGTAGACGAACAAGACAACAATCCAGAAGGCGTTGGGGCTGAGACCCAGGGTGCTTTCCGGCAAGACGATGGGGAACTGGTCGCCGATGAGCATCAAGGTGTAGAGGGCGACGACGCCGACCACGGAGACGATCGGGAGATTCCACTTGAGGCGGTAGATAGCCTGACCGATAAACAGAGCGACGATGATTGCGCCCCAGGTCGGGATCACCGCGGTCGGAGTGGAGACCAGCAGGTTGGAAATAACCACAGCGAAGGCTGCGACGACCATCAGCAGTAGCAAGAAGATGATGATGAGAAAGAGGTTGCGTCCGCGGTTGCCGATGTAGCGACCGGAGAGGGTGCCAATCGACTGGCCTTTGTGTCGCTGGGAGGCCCATAGTGCGCCCATGTCGTGCATGCCGGCGATGAATACGGTGCCAATGGTGACCCAGAGGAAGGCCGGTAGCCAGCCCCAGATCACGGCAACAGCGGGGCCGACGATGGGTGCGGCCCCGGCCACGGAGGTGAAATGATGTCCCCATAGGACGTATTTGTTGGTGGGGACATAGTCGACGCCGTCGGACATCGTGTGCGCCGGAGTCTCGTAGGTTTCCGAGAGTTGGTAGATCTTGCTACCCAGGAAACGGGAGTAAAGGAAATAACCGCCGACCATCATGCCGACGCCAATGACGACGAGAACTAGTGAGTTCATAGGGGTCCCTTGAATGAGTGAGAATTGGGAAGGCAGACAGGCAATATGTGGTGGCCCACCCGCCGGTTGTGCATCGTAATCCACCTCACTATTCCACGGCGAGTGGGGTAAGTCACGTTAGGGTGGAAAATTTGGGGGGCCAATCCGGAAATCCCCACCGTGCCCGACTGAGTATTGGTCGGCGCATGGGTAGCTGGGTGCTGGGGTAGCTCTCTGAGGTTCGGTCTTGATGCACTATCCTTGGACCCCGTGAGTGACGCAAAGAATCCCCAGGCATCCAAGGCCAACTCCGGCACCGATCTTCCCGAGCAGCTGCGTATCCGCCGCGAGAAGCGCGCCCGCTTGCTGGACTCGGGTAAAGACCCCTATCCAGTAACCGTCGACCGCACGATTTCGCTCCAGCAGCTGCGCGAACGCTTCGTTGCGCTCAAGGAGGGGGAAGAAATCACTAGGCAGCCGGATGTTACCTATCTAGAATCAGGCCAAGAAACTGACGTTGAAGTGGCAGTGGCCGGTCGGCTGATTTTCATGCGCAACACCGGCAAGCTGTGCTTTGCCACCTTGCAAGATGGTGACGGTACCCAGCTGCAGGCCATGCTCTCGCTTGCGGCCGTTGGCGAAGAGGCCTTGGCCTTATGGAAGGCAGATGTCGATCTTGGCGATTTCGTCTCCGTGCGCGGTCGGATCATCTCTTCCCGCCGTGGTGAGCTTTCCGTCATGGCTGATTCCTGGCAGATGGCCTCGAAGTCCTTGCGTCCGTTGCCAGTCTCTTTTGCTGAGATGAATGAAGACAGCCAGGTGCGCTACCGCTACACCGATCTGATCGTGCGCGAGCAGGCTCGCAATAATGCACTGACCCGGATCAAGGTCATGCGCGCTCTGCGCCACTACCTAGAAGGTAAAGATTTCCTCGAGGTTGAGACGCCGATGTTGCAAACGCTGCACGGCGGCGCCGCAGCCCGCCCGTTTGTCACCCGTTCCAATGCGCTAGATATTGATCTCTACCTGAGGATCGCACCTGAGCTATTCCTCAAGCGTTGCGTCGTCGGTGGCATCGATCGAGTATTCGAGGTCAACCGCAACTTCCGCAATGAGGGCGTGGATTCCACCCACAGCCCAGAATTTGCCATGCTGGAGACCTACCAAGCGTGGGGTGACTACAACGACGGTGCTCGGTTGATCAAGGGGCTGGTTCAATCAGTAGCCCTTGAGGTATTTGGCTCAACCACCATCACTTTGGCCGACGGTACTGACTATGACTTGGGCGGAGAGTGGCAAGAACTTGAGCTCTATCCCTCTCTCAACGAAGCCCTAGCGCGCAAATTCCCTGGCCAGCCAGAGGTCACCATTGATTCCACAGTCGAGGAACTCAAGTCGATTGCTGAGGTCATCGGACTCGAAGTCCCGGCCAAGGGTGGCTGGGGTCACGGCAAGCTAGTGGAAGAGATTTGGGAGGAGCTATGCGCAGATCAGCTAGATGGGCCGATTTTTGTCAAGGACTTCCCGATTGAGACTTCCCCGTTGACCCGTCAACACCGTTCCAAGCCCGGTGTCACTGAGAAGTGGGACCTCTATGTTCGTGGCTTCGAACTGGCTACCGGCTACTCCGAGTTGATCGACCCGGTTATTCAGCGAGATCGATTTGAAGATCAGGCCCGTTTGGCCGCTGGCGGAGACGATGAAGCCATGGTCCTAGATGAGGACTTCCTGCGTGCCATGGAGCAAGGAATGCCACCGACCTCCGGTTGCGGCATGGGTATCGATCGTCTCCTCATGGCGTTGACTGGCCTGGGGATTCGGGAGACCGTCTTGTTCCCCATGGTCAAGCCGGAGCAGAACTAAGCTAGATTTTTGAGGCAGATTTTTTGGGAGCCTCTCGGTGCGATGCTGCCTAGTTATTCGCGTTAGTTCACATCAAGGGATATTCTTGCCTTCCTTCTGATTCGACTACATCGATGACGTAAAAACACCGAGAGGCTTCTGCGCGTGAGCTCAACTGCACCTGAACGTACCGAGAAGCTTTCTGCTGAGGTGAAAGTCATTCTCATCGTGCTGATTGCATCAGCACTGGTGATGTTTCTGAATGAGACAATTTTGTCGGTCGCACTACCGACGATCATGGTGGATTTTGATATTCCCGCCAGCACCGCACAATGGCTCACCACTGGATTCATGCTGACCATGGCGGTGGTCATCCCGACCACCGGCTGGGTCCTCCAGCGCTTTTCCACCAAATCGGTGTTTACGGTCGCACTGGCGAGCTTCCTTGTCGGAACTATCGTGGCAGCGGCGGCGCCAGTGTTTGAAGTGCTGCTCCTTGGGCGCATTGTTCAGGCATTCGGCACGGCATTGATCATGCCGCTCCTGCTGACCGTGGCGATGACCGTTGTACCGGGCAACCGTCGCGGATCGGTGATGGGGCTGATCTCCATTGTCATGTCGGTGGCGCCAGCTCTAGGGCCGACAATTTCCGGTCTGATCCTCAACAGCCTGTCCTGGCATTGGTTGTTTTGGCTGGTAGTGCCGTTGGTGATTCTCGCTCTAGGAGTGGGTAGCTTCTTTATCGGCAATATCGGTGAAACCGCCAAGGTTCCGCTAGATCCAACCTCAGTTGTTCTGGCCACAGCTGCCTTCGGTGGTCTGGTATTCGCTCTTAGCTCCATCGGTACTGATCCCACGATGGCAGCTGTTATTGGTCCGATCGCAGTGATCTCCTTGGCAGTGTTCGTAATACGCCAGCTTCGGTTGGAAGATCCGCTGCTGGATTTGCATCCCTTCGGAATCCGGAACTACACGCTTTCAGTGTTGCTCGCACTGCTGGTGATGGGCACCCTGTTGGGCGTGGTGATGGTGTTCCCGATCTATCTGCAAACCGCGATCGGACTGAGTGCATTGGGCACTGGCCTGTTGGTGATGCCAGGCGGGCTGCTGCAAGGAGTGCTGGCCCCGTTTATTGGCCGGCTCTATGACTCCGTTGGACCTCGGCCATTGGTCGTTCCCGGGGCTGTCATGTTGGCTGCATCGGTGTGGTGGATGACGCTTCTCGACGTCGATTCCTCCATCGGTTTGATCATCTCGATGTACCTAATCTTCTCTTTGTCGCTGGCATTTTTGATGACACCGTTGATGACCACCGCACTGGGCAGCCTGCCGAGATCCCTCTACGGGCATGGCTCCGCAATTTTGAATACCTTGCAGCAGCTGGCTGGCGCAGCAGGTACAGCAGTGCTGATCACCGCGCTATCGGTTGGCACCCAGCAGTCCCTAGACCAAGGAATAGGGATTGAACAAGCCACCGCTGATGGTGCACATACAGCTTTCCTGATCGCCGGAGTCTTGGCGGTGTTAGTGCTGGTTATTAGTCCGTTGATTACCAAAGTTCCCCGGGACTATCGAGAAGAATCGATAGAGGTTGAAGCCGGAACGAATTGAGCGTATTCGACGAAATCTCCGGAACCGATGTAGATGACCTGCACGACCACAAGCATGGTAAAAGCGCTCAATAGGAACTTGTCAGCTGGACCGGAGGCTCGGACCCGCAACGGTTTGGGCAGTCCCGCGTTCCACCATCTGCGTCCGCGAAATCTAAGCAGTGGAGCAAATAGTGGAATGCCATGTTTGGTGATGAAGTCGCCTGCTAGATGCGCCAACACTCCGACCGTCACAGCTGAGCCAAGAACTAGCCCGGAGGCAGTAAGCGGCACATAGCGCCAAGCTCCATAAGCCAGTAGGGCAGCTAGCGCAGTGACCAATACCCACTCCTTTTTCTTCGACCATTCGGGAAACAATCCGCGAATAGCCAGCGCCAAGAATACGAAGAGCAATCCGATAGTGGCGGGCCTGCCAAAAGCTGAGATTAATGGCGCGGCGACGGCGCCTGCCGCTAATGCGAACCACAGAGTGTGGGTGACTGTTCGATGGCCGTTGCCACAGCGTCGATCTTTTGGTCCTCGAGTGAGGTTGACCAAAAATTGGGAGACGTTTTCCACCAGATGCGACAACATTTGGGAAACTGGGCCAAAAGATCTCGAAACCGTGGCCTGAGGAGAATCTAAATCGGGCAGGAGAGCAGCTCCTGCCGCGATACCAGCGAACACGAAAGCTTCTTGGGCGGAGGAGACTCCGCCCCAGGATGCCGGCAAGAGTTGGGCGACGGCCAATCCTGCAGCTGCTCCACTCATTGCGTGGGTCGGGCCCATCACCATGTTTTCTTTATCCCTTCGACGCGTGACCCAAAATTCTTGCTGCAACACAAGGAAATCTACCCTGTCCCGCAAACCTGTTCGATACTAGCTAGGTGGGCGGTGTCCGGGTGTATTGGGGATTGCTTGGGCAGCTATCCCAATGGCTTGGGTGGACCAGGCCAGTGGACAAGCTGGACGGAGGGGCTTCTCAATGGGGCTGGGTTTGGGGCAAATAGTGCGTGTTCGCTACCGGCGTACATGGTCTTGAGCTGCGGAAAGGTCCAGAAAATGGTGATTGATATGCCATCTGGCAAATAGAATGCTGGGGCCGCGCGTTAGAGTAGGTGACACGTTAGGAACAAACGGTTAGGGGTAGACATGTTTGAACGGTTCACCGACCGCGCACGCCGCGTTATCGTCCTCGCACAGGAGGAGGCGCGCATGCTCAACCATAATTACATTGGTACCGAGCACATTCTGCTCGGCCTTATCCATGAGGGTGAGGGGGTGGCGGCTAAGGCGCTTGAGTCGATGGGGATTTCCCTAGACGCAGTGCGCCAAGAGGTCGAGGAGATCATCGGGCACGGCACTCAGCCGCATACCGGTCACATCCCCTTCACCCCGCGTGCCAAGAAGGTCCTCGAGCTCTCGCTGCGCGAGGGGCTGCAGATGGGCCATAAGTACATTGGCACCGAGTTCCTACTGCTCGGTCTCATTCGTGAGGGCGAAGGCGTAGCTGCTCAGGTGCTGGTTAAGCTCGGCGCTGATCTGCCTCGGGTGCGTCAGCAGGTTATTCAACTGCTTTCCGGCTACGAAGGTGGCCAGGGTGAGAACCCGGAAGCTACCCCGGAGCAGGATGCTGGTCCCGTTGGCGCTGGCGCCGGTGCCAATCGTGGCGGTCCCGCAGGTCCGGCCAACGCCGGAGATCGCTCCAATTCACTGGTCCTTGATCAGTTCGGGCGCAACCTTACCCAGGCAGCACGTGACGGCAAGCTAGATCCCGTCGTCGGCCGCGAGAAGGAAATTGAGCGCATCATGCAGGTGCTCTCGAGGCGTACCAAGAACAACCCGGTGCTCATCGGCGAGCCCGGCGTGGGTAAGACCGCAGTGGTTGAAGGCTTGGCCCTCGATATCGTCAACGGCAAGGTTCCCGAGACCCTCAAGGATAAGCAGGTCTACTCGCTAGATCTCGGTTCCTTGGTAGCAGGTTCTCGTTACCGCGGTGACTTCGAAGAGCGCCTGAAAAAGGTCCTCAAGGAGATTAACCAGCGCGGCGACATCATCTTGTTCATCGATGAGATTCATACCCTGGTTGGTGCTGGCGCGGCTGAAGGCGCAATTGACGCCGCCAGCCTGCTCAAGCCGAAACTCGCCCGCGGCGAGCTTCAGACCATCGGTGCGACCACCTTGGATGAGTACCGCAAGCACATCGAAAAAGACGCCGCTCTGGAGCGTCGTTTCCAGCCGGTGCAGGTTCCTGAGCCCAGCGTCGAACTGACTGTTGAGATCCTCAAGGGACTGCGTGACCGCTATGAGGCACACCACCGCGTTTCCATCACCGATGGTGCTTTGGTCGCCGCCGCGAACCTTGCGGACCGCTACATCAATGATCGCTTCCTGCCGGATAAGGCAGTCGATTTGATCGATGAAGCTGGCGCGCGCATGCGCATCAAGCGCATGACTGCTCCGGAGGGGCTTCGTGAAATCGATGAGCGCATCGCTAGTGTTCGTCGTGAGAAGGAAGCCGCGATTGACGGGCAGGACTTTGAGAAGGCCGCTGGTCTGCGCGACACCGAACGCAAACTCGGCGAAGAGCGCGCGGAGAAGGAAAAGCAATGGCGCTCCGGTGACCTGGATGAGATCGCGGAGGTCGGCAAGGAACAGATTGCTGAAATCCTCGGCAACTGGACCGGTATTCCGGTATTCAAGCTCACCGAAGAGGAATCCTCTCGTCTGCTTAATATGGAAGATGAGCTGCACAAGCGGATCATCGGCCAAGACGAGGCAGTTAAGGCCGTCTCGCGGGCTATTCGCCGTACCCGCGCCGGGCTGAAAGATCCCAAGCGTCCTTCCGGCTCCTTCATCTTCGCTGGTCCTTCAGGTGTTGGTAAGACTGAGCTATCCAAGGCGCTGGCGCAGTTCCTCTTTGGCGAAGACGATGCGCTGATCCAGATCGACATGGGCGAGTTCCACGATCGTTTCACCGCTTCGCGTCTCTTCGGTGCCCCTCCGGGCTACGTTGGCTACGAAGAAGGCGGCCAGCTGACCGAGAAGGTTCGCCGCAAGCCCTTCTCTGTGGTCTTGTTCGATGAGATCGAAAAGGCACACAAAGAGATCTACAGCACGCTGCTCCAGGTGCTGGAAGAAGGACGCCTGACTGATGGCCAGGGGCGTGTGGTCGACTTCAAGAACGCGGTGCTCATCTTCACCTCTAACTTGGGTACCCAGGACATCTCCAAGGCCGTCGGGATGGGCTTCTCGGGATCTTCCGAGACTGATACTGACGCTCAATATGACCGGATGAAGAACAAGGTCGACGACGAGCTGAAGAAGCACTTCCGCCCTGAGTTCCTCAACCGTATCGATGAGATCGTGGTCTTCCACCAGCTCACCCGTGATCAGATTGTCAAGATGGTTGACCTGCTCACCGATCGAGTGGCCAAGGCCCTGAACTCCAAGGACATGGGCATCGAGCTCACGGAGAAGGCTAGGTCTTTGCTGGCTCTGCGTGGTTTCGACCCAGTCTTGGGTGCACGTCCCTTGCGTCGCACGATTCAGCGTGAGATCGAAGACGTCATGTCTGAGAAGATTCTCTTCGGTGAGCTTGGTGCCGGCGAGATCGTCACGGTCGACGTCGATGGCTGGGATGGCGAGTCCAAGCAAGCTGATGGCGCCAGCTTCACTTTCACCCCGCGCCCGAAGCCGCTGCCTGAGGGTATGTTCTCCGAGATTTCTCCGGAGGCAGTCGAAGAGGTCCGCGATGTGGACGAGACTGTCGAGGATTTCGATGTGGAGGAGCTGCTCCCAGATACTACGAATGGCCCTGATGATGGTCCGGCCTCGGCCGGCGGCGCTCAGCCGCAGCCACAGCCGTAGCGTGAGCTAATCGGCCCCTATGACGAAGGTAACTCTCGTTATAGGGGCCGATTTTTCTATTTGAGATACGCCATCAGCACGGCAAGTGGAAACGGCCTTGCTCATCTTGTTCCGCGAGACCGTCGTTAATGAGGGAATATAATGCGCGCGAGCGCTGTGCGGGATCGGGCCACACCACATCGATGGCAGAAATCTCGACGGGCGATTCCGCGCCGCGGAGCACATCCATGATCAGTCCCCGGACTTGTCGGTCAGTACCCGCGAACTTTTGCACTCTACGCTTAGCTGCGGCTACCTCATCTGCGTGCGGCGCCGGACATCCGGCCTGCTGCCAAGCGCATTCCTGGGCAATGGGACAGGCTTTGCACTTGGGAGCGGTTGCAGTACAGACTACTGCTCCCAGTTCCATGAGTGCTGCTGAAAACTGCGGACCGGATCCATCTCCTGGCAGGATCGCGGCTACCTTGGTGAGCTCGCTTTTCGACGCCGTCCCCGCCAGATACTGCCCCTCTACCGCCCTGCGATAGACACGGCGGACATTAGTGTCTACTACCGGCACGTTCTGACCATAAGCGAAGCAGGCTACCGCTCTGGCAGTGTAATCGCCGATCCCAGGCAGTTTTAGGAGCTCATCGACGTTGTCTGGCACACGTGATTGGTGCAGTTCAACGATTTGTTGGGCGCAGCCGAGCAGGCGGAGTGCGCGGCGTGGATAACCGAGCTTTCCCCAGGCGCGCAGTACCTCATCAGGAGAGGCTTCGGCAAAGGCCTTCGGGTTTGGCCAGCGCGCCAACCATTGTTGCCAGATTGGCTCGACGCGTGCGACCGGGGTCTGTTGGCTCATGACTTCACTGAGCAAAATTCCCCAGGCATCGGTCTCGGGTGTTCGCCAAGCCAGTGGTCGGGAGGTGGTTTCAAACCAGGAAATCAGTTGCGGATGGAACATGAGGAATCAGTCTAGGCCAGCCCGGGGATACTTGAAGATCCGGAATCTGCAACAATTGTGTGCATGTTCACAAATGAAGACGCTACGCGGCCCCAAGATGTGTGGGATGCGCTCAAGATCGGTAACCAGCGCTTCGTTACCCATCAGCAGGAACGACCTAACCAAGACATCGTCCGACGAGCAGAGCTACGCTCTGGCCAGAATCCACTTGCGGTGGTTCTGGCCTGTTCAGATTCCCGTGTTCCCGTTGAGTTGATCTTCGACATGGGGTTGGGCGATCTATTCGTGGTCCGTACGGCCGGCGAAATCCTTGACCCAGCGGTCCTAGGTTCCATCGAGTACGCCATTAAGACCCTCGGGGTGAAACTTGTCGTGGTCATGGGCCACGAGTCCTGTGGTGCCGTCGCAGCTACTGCGGAGGCACTCTCGGGCGGTGTGATTCCCAATGGCCTGGAGCGCATCCTCATTGAGAAGGTTGCCCCCTCCATCTTGGAAGCGCAGGCTCGAGGGAAAAACACCACTCCTGACTTCGAGCGACAGCACATTATTGAGACAGTCGTGCAGATCAAAAGCCGTGTCCACGAGATCAGTGAGCGCATTGCAGATGGCACCTGTGGCATTGTCGGAGTGCGCTATTTGCTCTCCGATAGCTCGACGAAACTCGTCATTGCCGACGGTGTTGAGTAGACACGCGGGCTAATGGTACCCACTGGTAGATCATCCAGGTTTTAGAGTGGAAGATGTGAGCAACCGCAGCCCCCGTCGTCTCCCCAAAGAAATCTATGTTCGCCGCAGGATCGCGGCGCTCGTAGCCATATTGGTGCTCGTCGGGCTCTTATCTTGGGGCATGGTGGCCTTTGCCAACCGCAGCGGCGAGTCAACTCAAGACGAGAGCAACGCAGCTTCGGCCATTGCTACCTCCACCACGGTGACCTCTTCGGAGACATCTTCTGCGAGCTCTTCTACGAGTGCTCCCTCCAGCGAGGAGACCACTGAGTCAGAAGAGCCTGCGACGGAGAGCAGCACTTTGGCAGCTGCGGAAGCCGTCGGCTGTGAACTATCAGATCTGCAGATCGTGGCCACCAGTGACCGTTCCTCCTATGACGCAGACATGCAGCCTACGTTCTATATGACCGTCACAAATTCCACGTCATCAGACTGTGTCATCGATCTGGATGAAGATGTCCTACGCTTCGAGGTCTACCATCTCTCCGACAATCGACGCGTCTGGGCAGATACCGATTGCTATGCCTCAGTGCTCGACGGTGAAGAAACCTTCGAGGCTGAAGGTGAGCGGAGCTTCCAAGCAGTGTGGTCACGGCTGGGCTCAGAAGAAGGCCAGTGCAGCGATCGTGAACCAGTAGAGCCTGGCGCCTATTTTGTTCATGCAGTGATCGGGGACAACCCCTCGGATGCGCATACGTTTAATCTGAAGTGATGCTGCCGCCTAACAGTTAACTCATCAACATCGTCTTGGATATATCGCCCGCATAGGGCGCTTACCTGTCGTTCTGATATTGCTAGGCAGTGCCAGCTGACGGTGTTAAACGTGGGTTATTAGCTTGTGGCGGATGGCCAATTCGATCGAATCACCGATCTGTTGTCTGGAAACACTGGCAGATAGTGCTGATCGTCCGAATAGGATTACGGTGGAAAGCCCGCTCCTTTTGGCCCCGTATTTTGCTGTTTCTATAACTTTCCGCATGGTTACTGATCTTGCATGACTAGCAGTATGTGAGAAGTGCTGACGGTTATGTCAGATCGCTGTCATAATGAGTGCTTGAGACGAATGATCTGAGGGGTATATGGCCACTGAGAAAAGTGAATCAACGGGACAACTTCCAATGATGAAGCTGTCCCTTTTGGGGCTGCTACTCGTTGCGCCTTTCATTGCGTTGAGCGCGTCACCAATGAGCGACAACGCAGCGTTGTGGTTTTTTGGGGTGCTCCCAGTAATCATCGGGCTGTTCGGCGGTTCCCGATTAGCGTTCGGAGCGGCGTTGCTGACTCCCACGCTGATGGGTATTTCCTTGTTGTTGCGCGATTTTCCCCTAGCTGGTGCCATATATATGGCGATTGTCGGCGCAGCAGTGGGATTCTCAGCAATGCGAGGCTGGCATGGCATGGCATCATTTTCCGCACCACTGGCAGCTTTTGCGCTGATTGGAGCGCCTGAGGTCGCGCTAGCTTCCGGTACGGTTCCCGCGGATTCATCGTTTAGATCAGGGTTAGTAATGGTCGCTTTCATAGCTGCTGGTGGGCTATGGACGCTGTTAGTCGGCCGATACATCTCGGCGGAGCTAGAGCTACACCGACCGCCCAGTGTGTCTTTCCGCGTTGCGCGCTATTTCGCACTGTCTTTGGCCGGGATGGTCGGAGTTGCCACTTATGTTGACATGCAGTGGTTGCACTCGCCAGCTTCGTGGTGGATCATCTTGACCCTGTTCGTCGTTGTTCAGCCGTATTACGCAGCATCTGGCCGTCGGGTAGTCGCACGTGTGGTCGGTACGTTGGTTGGTGCGGTGCTGGCGTTGCTGGTCGTCGACCTTCTCCAAGACTATCCACTAGCAATTTCAATCGTCGCACTTGTCCTCACCATGGTTGCACCTGTGCTGAACATGAAGGCTCCCTATTGGGGGTATGTTTCGTTCCTCACCCCTGCAGTGGTCCTGCAGACTACCGGTGGTACCGATGCCATCGTCTCTGGCACGATCGAGCGTGCCGTATATACCGTCATTGGTGCCGTGGCAGCAATTATTGTGCTCACCATCGGTCATGCCGTTGTGATGAAGCGGTCTCGGACAAAAGAGGGCAGAAGTGCAGTTTTGCACGGATCGTGAGCCAGAGCTGAAGCCGATGAGCTCTATTCTCGGGAGACCAACTCAATTGCTTCTCGGAGCGTAGCTGGTTGAGATATTCGCATGCCCGGTACTGTCAGTTTTTCCCCGTGCGGGGCGATCGCATATTCGTATCCCAAGCGTGCTGCCTCCATAAGACGTCGCTCAAGGTTAGGCACTCGGCGAAGCTCACCAGCTAGACCTACCTCTCCAATAACGACAGTCTTGGTCGGCAGAGGGCGCTCATGCAGGCTAGACCAGGTGGCCAGGGCCACAGCCAAATCGGTGGCGGTCTCTAAAATCCGCATTCCGCCTACGGTGGCTAAATAGGCATCCTTGTCATGAGTGCGTTCACCTGCCCGGGCCTGCAACACGGCTAAGACCATCGGCACTCGGTTATTGTCCAAACCCGTGACGACCCGGCGAGGGTTCTTGGCCACTGGTTCCACCGTCAGTGCCTGGACTTCGGCAAGGATCGGACGAACCCCATCCATCGCGACAGTAACTGCAGAGCCGTCGGGAGTTTGACCCCGGTGGGAGAGAAATAGTGCAGAAGGGTCGGGGACCTCGCGGATGCCGCCGGCCGTCTGTTCAAAACAGCCAACCTCATCGGTGGCGCCGAACCGGTTTTTGATGCCGCGGAGCATTCGCAACGAAGACTGGCGGTCGCCTTCAAAGTTCAAGACCACATCTACCAAGTGCTCCAACACTCGCGGTCCGGCCACCTGGCCGTCTTTAGTCACATGGCCAACCAACATGATCGGAATGCCAGAAGTCTTGGCCAAGGTGGTTAATGCGGCAGTGACGGCACGGGACTGTGCGACTCCGCCAGCCACGCCTTCGACTCCAGCGGCGTGCATAGTCTGCACCGAATCGACGATCAATAATGAGGGTTTAATCTGCTCAACGTGGCCAAAAACCACATCTAGATTCGATTCCGCAGCCAGGAACAAAGCCTCTTTCATCGCATTGGTGCGCTCTGCGCGCACACGCACCTGGCCAGTGGACTCCTCGGCGGTGATATACAGCGCCCGCCTGGTTCCTCCGTCCTTGGTCGGTTGGCTGGCCCAACGGCTGGCCACTTCCAAGAGCAGGGTGGATTTGCCTACCCCAGGCTCACCGGCCATGAGCACCACCGAGCCGGGTACCACCCCGGATCCTAGAACTCGGTCGAGCTCGCCGATTCCCGATGAAGCAGAGGTGGAAGCGACGGCGTCTACCTTGGTAATGGGTATCGCGGTCGAAGCAGGGACCAGCCCACGGGGAACTGCACCGGATACTGCAGCTACTGCCGCGGAACCAGATTTCGGTGCTGCCGCAGATTCTATGAGTGTGCCCCAAGAGCCACATTCGGGGCAGCGGCCCAACCATTTAGGTGAGCTATAGCCACACTCGGAGCAGGTGTGGACGGAACGTGGTTTTCGGGCCATGGTTGCCACTCTAGAACGAAAAAGGCCCGGGACACACCGCGCTGATTGCGGTGGCCCGGGCTTAAGTCAGAGTGCTCTAGTGATCGTGATCGTGCTCAGAGTCGGGCATGCGCTCGTAGCTGCCAGAAGGTAGCTGAGAGGCGCCAACTGCAGCATCGAGCTCGAGGGTGCCACTGTTGAAGGTGAACACGACCGGAAGGTTGCCGCCGATGGCAAAGTCATCATTGTCGAGGCTGGTCTCGACGTATTCGATGCAGCCAGAGTCTTCTGCCTGCGGGAAAGAGTCCAGCTCTTCGGTGGAAGCGCCGACTAGCACGCAGTTGCGCTCTAGCGGAGAAGGAGCGGGATCCAGAGATACTGGGGTGCCATTGACCTCGATGGACTCAAGAACGATGCTATCCATGGAGACGTCTTGGTTGATCGCAGTGAATTTCAGCGCGGCTTCGCCAGACTCATAGACACGCACAATTACGTCCCGGACAGCGACATTGCCGTCTGCGGAATCCGCGGACGCGCCGTTGACGGGGGCAACCTGCGAAGAGGTCTGGGTGACCTGGCCTGCAGAGCAGGATGCCAGTGCCAGAGTGCAAAGAGCAGCGGCGGAGATGATGCCGCCGCGGCGAGCGGTCGCCTTCAGGGACTTCACAGGGGTGTCCTCCATTAGTTCATGGTTAGTTCTATCAGGAATCTACCCTAGTATCTTTTGCTGCTCTATACACAGTTCCCGGCAAACCTCTTAAGGTTTGCAGGGGGAGTCGGGGTTAACCAATGGTGTGATGGGGATGCCGATACTGATGGCGGGCGTCGATAATTGCAGGTCGTGAACATGATAGAATGCAGTGTCTAGTATGGGCTCGCCAGGGGATCAAACAGACCCCGCGTGATGGGCCATCAGCACCGCAAGGAGTGGGAATGGATTTCAAGGTCGGGGACGTCGTTGTCTACCCGCACCACGGCGCAGCCGTGATCGCCGATATCGAGCAGCGAGAGCTGAATGGGGAGGCACTTACCTACCTCGTTCTCGAGATCAACCAGTCCGACCTAGTGGTCCGGGTTCCAGCTAAGAATGCTGACAGCGTCGGCGTTCGCGATGTGGTTGGCGAAGCAGGTCTGCAGAAGGTTTTCGGTGTCCTCCGGGAGATTGACGTAGAAGAAGCTGGCAACTGGTCTCGCAGGTATAAGGCGAATCAGGAGCGATTGGCCTCCGGCGACGTCAATAAGGTCGCCGAGGTTGTGCGTGATCTCTGGCGCCGTGACCAGGATAAAGGTCTCTCTGCTGGTGAAAAGCGCATGATGGGCAAGGCTCGACAGATTCTCGTGGGCGAGTTGGCTTTGGCTGACACTGTCGATGAGAAGAAGGCCGATGAGATGCTCGCGCGAGTAGATGCCATTATTCAGGCTGATCCTGAGAACCAGGCTAAAGCCGCGGAAGATGCGGCCATCGATGTCGATCTTGATGATTTGACCTTCGACGATGACGATTCCGAGAACTAGCGGGACCTGATCGATGAGGGTCATCGCCGTGGTCGCGGCAGCCGGCCGTGGAACCCGCCTTGGCGCCAGCGTGCCGAAGGCTTTCGTACACCTTCGGGAACGCTCCCTTTTGGAGCGCTCCGTGGCGGCGATGCTCAATTCTGAAGTCGTTGATGAGGTTATTGTCCTCGTCAGTCCGGATATGGAGATCTTCGCTAGGGACCTGCTCCGTCGTGCAGGCCACCTCGATGCTCCTGTTCCCGTCCGCTTGGTTCATGGTGGCGGCGAGCGCGCCGACAGCGTCTGGGCGGGTTTGCAAGCGATCGTCGATGATGATGCAGTCGTCTTAATCCATGATGCTGCTCGGGCGCTCACCCCTCCGGGAATGATCGTCCGCGTCGCGCGCCGGGTACTCGGTGGGGCAGATGCGGTAGTTCCCGTTCAGCCAGTGGCAGATACCATTAAGCAAGTTGCAGGGGACCTGGTTACCGGCACTCCAGAGCGCGCAGGTTTGCGGGCGGTACAGACCCCGCAAGGTTTCAATTTGCGGGTGCTTCGAGAAGCTAACCGTGCCTATTTCGCGTCTGTCGATCCAGGCTTCGTCGCTACCGATGACTCCAGCCTCGTAGAATGGCACGGCGTCACAGTGGTGACTGTCCAAGGCGATCCCATGGCTTTTAAAGTCACCACTCCCATTGACATGATGTTGGCCCGGACTATTACGGACGAGGCTGAACCGACGATTTTTGAGGTGCCTAGTGAATGAACCCCTGATCATCCCTCGCGTCGGTGTAGCCACCGACGCCCACCAAATCGAGGCCGGTAAACCCTGTTGGATTGCAGGTCTGCTTTTTGAGGGGCAAGACGGTTGTGAAGGGCATTCCGACGGCGATGTCGTAGCCCACGCGATCGTCGATGCGCTCTTGTCTGCCGCAGGTCTCGGCGATCTCGGCTCCTTGGTCGGAGTCGGACAATCCAAATATGACGGCGTCTCCGGGGTGCAGTTGCTCAAGGAGTGCCGCGCATTGCTGGAAGCCGAAGGGTTCACGATCGGTAACGCCGCAGCTCAACTGGTCGGTCAAAGTCCCAAGATGGGGCCACGTCGCCAGCAGGCTCAAACAGTGCTCTCGGGTGTCTTGGGTGCGCCAGTGTCGGTTGCCGCCACCACCACTGATTATCTGGGATTTACCGGACGCAGTGAAGGTCGCGCTGCCGTGGCAACCGCGTTGGTCTGGAAGCGCAACTAACCTCGGCGAGGAATAGAGTGGTTGGTATGGAGATCCTGATCTATCCAGCTGCGCAAGTAGTCGCGCGCGCCGCGGCTGAGATGATCGGATTGTCTGCCCAGCGAGGTGCAACGCTTGGCCTAGCTACCGGTGCCACCCCGCTCCTGACCTATCAGGAGCTCATCGCCAGCTACCGCCGTGGAGAGCTCAGCTTTGCACAGTCGAAGGCCTTCTTGCTCGATGAATACGTTGGTTTGGCGCCCAATCATCCCCAGAGCTATCACCAGACAATTCGTGAGGTATTTACCTCGCATATCGACATCGATGATTCGGCAGTCCACAGTCCAGATGGCGCTGCGGAACGACCCTGGGAACAAGCACAAGAATATGAGCAGTTGATCATCGATGCTGGGGGGATAGATCTGCAATTGCTAGGTTTGGGCACCAACGGGCATATCGCTTTTAACGAACCTGCAACCTCGTTGAGCTCAACTACCAGGATTGAGACTCTGCACCCACAGACCGTGGCAGATAATGCTCGCTATTTCTCCTCCGTAGCCGAGGTGCCCACCCACGCTATTACTCAAGGGTTGGGCACTATTTTGCGCTCCGGCCATGCGCTGTTGCTGGCGACTGGAAAAGCTAAAGCAGAGGCTGTTGAACGCTTAGTTGAAGGACCGCTGAGTGCATCCTGTCCAGCGTCGGTACTGCAGCTGCACCCCCATGCCACGATCATTGTCGATGAGGCAGCTGCAGCCGGACTAGCCAACCTTGATTACTACCGCTACGTCCAGACTCACCGGCCGGACTGGCAGGGGGCCGACGGGTTGCCGCGCCTAGTCTAGACTTGGCAAGCGTGACTCTACGCATCTTTGATACCGCCAGCCGGTCGCTCCGTGACTTCGTTCCTGTACGTGAAGGCCACGCCTCGATCTACGTCTGTGGAGCAACTCCGCAGGCACAACCCCACATTGGTCACGTGCGCTCTGGGGTAGCTTTCGATATTCTACGTCGCTGGCTGCTCGCTAAGGGCCTTGATGTTGCTTTCGTCCGTAATGTGACCGATATCGATGACAAGATTCTCACCAAGGCAGCTGAGAATGGTCGGCCCTGGTGGGAATGGGTTAGCACCCATGAGCGCCATTTCACCTCGGCTTATGACCAACTTGGTGTGCTCCCGCCATCGGTGGAGCCGAGGGCAACAGGGCACGTCACTCAGATGGTCACCTACATGCAAAGGCTCATCGACAACGGTTTTGCCTATGTCGTCGATGGTTCCGTCTATTTTGACGTCGCGGCGTGGACTGCCTCCGAGGGGTCTGACTACGGCTGCTTATCCGGCAACCGAATCGAAGAGATGGAACAGGGAGAGTCTGCCACCGCCAGCAAACGTTCCCCGCAGGACTTCGCTTTATGGAAGGCGGTCAAGCCGGGTGAACCTACGTGGCCTACCCCGTGGGGAGCAGGTCGGCCCGGCTGGCACTTGGAGTGCTCGGCGATGGCGACCTGGTATCTCGGAGAGACCTTTGATATTCATGGTGGTGGCCTAGACCTCCAGTTCCCGCATCACGAGAACGAGATTGCGCAGGCACACGCGGCGGGTGACCACTTCGCTAACTACTGGATGCACAATCACTGGGTCACCATGGCCGGCGAGAAAATGTCCAAATCCCTGGGCAACGTGTTGTCAGTTCCGCACATTTTGACCCTGGTTCGACCAGTTGAACTGCGCTACTACCTAGGCTCCGCACACTATCGCAGTGTGCTGGAGTACTCTGATAGCTCACTGCAGGAGGCTGCCGCCGGATACCGTCGCATTGAGGATTTCCTTGATCGCGTGGGACCGGTGGACATCGGCCACTGGACGGATGCCTTCGAGGCCGCCATGGACGACGACATTGCCGTCCCCAGGGCGCTCGCCGAGATTCATGGGGCCGTTCGCGCCGGCAATATCGCCCTCGCCGAGGGCTCATCGGAAGATGCCGCCAAGATCGCTGCTAGCGTCCGCGCTATGACTGCGGTGCTCGGCATTGATCCGCAGGCGCCGCAGTGGGCGCAGGGAGCGTCGACAAGCGAAGAGGTCACCAAGGCACTCGACGTCCTCGTTGGCTCCGAATTGGAACGACGGGCCACCGCCCGCACCGACCGTGATTGGCCTACTGCAGATGCCGTCCGTGACCGACTCACGGCCGCTGGCATCGAGGTCAGTGACACTCCCGACGGCCCGCAGTGGTCGTTCAACATACAGAAGAACTGAGGAAGACAATGCCAGGATCCGGCAGGCACGGCAGCGTGCGCAAAACCAACAAAAAGGGCGCAGTAAAGGGCTCCGGCGGACAGCGTCGCCGTGGACTAGAGGGCAAGGGCCCTACTCCTAAAGCAGAGGACCGCACTTACCACACCGCTCATAAGCGCAAGAAAGAATCTGAGCGTCGCGACCGCGGTCGCCACGTTAAGGAAGACACCAACGAGGTAGTCGTCGGCCGTAACCCGGTCGTGGAATGCTTGCATGCCAAGGTTCCGGCTTCTGCTCTCTTTGTTGCAGAGGGAACTGGCAGCGATGATCGCCTCTCCGAGGCCGTCAACATTGCCGCTACTCGGGGCATCCCCACCATTGAGGTGCCCCGCCATGAACTGGATAAGATGACCGGAAATGGTCTTCACCAGGGCATCGGCCTGCAGATTCCGCCGTACAAGTACAGCGATGTCCACACTCTGATCCGGGATGCAGCAGATAATGCGCAGCCGGGCATGTTCGTCGTGCTGGATAACATTACTGATCCCCGCAACCTCGGCGCGGTTATCCGCTCCGTCGCTGCTTTCGGCGGCAACGGCGTGGTCATCCCTGAGCGTCGCTCGGCAAGCATCACTGCTGTTACCTGGCGTACCTCCGCTGGAACTGCTGCTCGGCTGCCAGTCGCGCGAGAGACCAACTTGACCCGGACGCTCAAGGAATTCCAACAAAACGGCTACCAGGTCGTCGGCTTGGATGCCGGTGGCGAGCACACCCTTGATACCTACAAAAATGGCGCCGATCCCGTAGTCATCGTCGTCGGTTCTGAGGGCAAGGGCATCTCACGGTTGGTCCGCGAGACCTGTGATGTGATTATGTCTGTGCCGATGACCGGTTGGGTTGATTCACTCAACGCCTCCGTGGCAGCTGGTGTGGTGCTCAGTGAGTTTGCACGTCAGCGCCGAGCAGCAGGCCAATAAGTCACCAACCGAAGAACCCGGCCACCACATCTGCCGCGACGATCGTGGTGGTGCCCGGGCCGATGTGGGCGGGCACCACATGCCCCATCCCTTCGATACTCCATAGCTGCACAGAGGGTTTTCCTTCTTGTGCCCACGTATCTACGGTGACCCCCTCTTGGGAGTCGTCCACCGTGTGATCAGCTTGGCTAAGCCCGTTGCAGTTGGCGAAGTATTCGGCTGAGTCCATCGCCGAGACCAAGAGCCCTCGCGAGTGCGCTCGGTCTAGCCCAGCCTCGCCACCTTCGTATTTGACGATGTGGTCGCCGGTGCCATGAATAGCCAGGTAGGGAGTTGCCACGTCGGCGTCCCCGATCTCCGGTGCCAGGTTGTCTGGGGTGGGCATCGTGGCGGCGAAGGTAGCGGCACCTGCAAGCATTCCAGGGGCGTCGTGGAGGAGGCGGATGACCATCTGCCCACCATTGGAGTAACCGCAGGCGAATACCCGGGTGGAATCGATGCTGCGCTGCTCGATCAACCAAGAGATCATTTCGCGAGTGAACCCGACATCGTCGATTCCCAAGTCACGGGTCTTTTCGTGGAGCAAGCGACGAGAATCATTGAAATGGCGGTCTACTCCATCGGGGTAGACCAAAACGATTCCGGCGCGAGCTGCCATGTCGTCGAAGGTATGGCCGGTGAAGTTTCTAGCGACATTGCCCGTCTGCAGGGATCCATGAAAGTAGAACAACACCCCCGGGTTTTCCGGTAGATCTTTGGGGGTGATGACGTTGAAGGTTCGGTTGCGGCCCCGGTGCCTTAGGGTTACCCGCTCGAACGAATGCTTTTCCGGTTCTCTCACGGATGTCATTCTAGCCTTGAGAGAGCCTGATACATTCGATTTCATGGTCAAACACGTCCGCACCCGTGGCACTCTGGCGTCTCTTGCCGCTGAGCTGGGAGTATCTCGGACTACCGTCTCGAATGCCTATAACCACCCCGACCAGCTTTCTGCCCACACCAGGCAACGAATCCTGGAAGCGGCTACTGCTCGGGGCTATCCCGGTCCAGATCCGATGGCGCGTTCCATGCGAACTCGTCGGGTAGGGGCCATCGGAGTTTTGCTGACTGAGCACTTGTCATATGCCTTCGAAGATGTTGCCTCAGTAGATTTTCTCGCTGGGCTGACCGAATCTACCTATGGCACAGACTCCGCGTTGACGATGATTCCGGCTGGGCCAGAATCAGGGGAGGACTTGGTGGCTGCCAACGCTCTACTCGGCCGGGCTGTAGTCGATGGTTTTGTTGTTTATTCGGTTGCTCAAGATGATGCTCATCTGGCTGCAGCTCGTGCGCGACAGCTCCCGCTGGTCATCTGTGATCAACCGACGGATGTGGCGGACCTGCCTTTTGTTGGTATTGATGATCGAGCCGCCATTCGTCCTGCGGCCTGCGCGCTGCTGGAAGCGGGGCATCGTCGGATTGGGATTCTCTCTATCCGCCTCAATCGCATTCGCTTGGATGGCCTTGTAGACCACAGCACTTTGCCGGGTGCTGACCTCCACGTCCAGCGTGCCAGGATCCAAGGTGCCCTAGATGAGTTCGCGGAGGCTGGCATAGCTCCGGAGACGGTGCCAGTGATTACCCGCCACATCAATGATCGCCCAAACTCCGTTGATGCCGCTCGTGAGCTATTAGAGACCTACCCTGATCTCACAGCGGTGTTATGCACCACTGATTCAATGGCTTTTGGTGTGATGGAGTACGCCGAAAGTCGTGGAATTTCCGTGCCGGAGGATCTCTCTATTACCGGTTTTGACGGTATCCGAGATGCCCTTTATCGAGGGTTGACCACCGTTATCCAGCCCAATCGGGCCAAGGGGGCAGCGGCTGGTCGCCTACTCCAAGAACTAATCGACGCCCGCGTCACCGATGCCCCCGCTAGCGCGCAGGAGGAGACCATCCGGCAAATCCTGCCGACTACCTTCCATCCAGGAACCACGGTGAGTTTCCCGCGTTCGGGGAGTGTGGTTTAGCTTTCAGCTGCGAGATACTCGGCTCGCTTCTGCGCGAGCAGAGCAAATAGCTCTGCTACTGCATCGGTGTCGGCCACACGCAGTTGGGCAGCGGTGTCACCGGGACCGACTTTGACACCTAGATCCCCGGCTTCGAGGGCACGGAAGCCGTCTTCGTCGGTGGTGTCATCGCCAATGAAGATGGTTCGGCTGGGCTGAAGGCGTTGCCGTTCTGCCGAAATCCAGGTGCCCTTAGTGACCTCTGCGACGGAGAATTCCACGATGTTTTTGCCGAGGTTTAGACGCGCGCCAGCCGGATCGATGGCTGCTGCTTTTTCCAATAGTGCTTGTGCAGCGGCGGGATCCTCGGCGGCAACCCGAGCGATATGGACGACGCGTTGGAACGGCTTGTATTCCAATAGCGCCGCGGGGTGTAGCGCCACGATGGGGTTGAGTTCCTGCTCTAGGTAGGCCAGTAGTGAGCGCATCTCATCGGTTAGTTCTACTCCGTGATCGGTGGACTCTGCACCGTGGGAACCTGCGAGAATGACTGGCTCACGGAGTACACAAACTTCCCTGAGCCCCTCGAGGTGCCGACCGGAAAGGACCGCGACGTTGGTACGCGGAAGCTGGGACAGCTGTGCGAGAGCGGCGACGGAAACTTGGTTGACGGGTACCCCGTAGATGTCGGTGGTCAGCCCAGCCACCGTGCCATCAAAGTCCGAGATAACTAGAAGGTGTTCACAGGTTGCCAGATCAGCGAGAGTGGTAGACATGCCCCCACCTTAAACTGCAGACAATCCGATCGCCGGACGGTCCAATATTTCGACCTGTTGGGTCAAGATCAGCTCGAAGTCATTTTGGTGCCGAAGATCAAAAGCGCTACCTGGCGAAAGGAGCTCGACGAGTTGTTCATGGGTCCTGATCGAAGCGCAGTTGTCTTCTGGTGGCTCGATCTCAACCTGTCCGAAGCTGATTGCGTCGGCTTCTTCGGCGGAGGCGGGTTCACCCTCTTTGGTAAAAGACACTGATCCTTGGATTGCCGAGCAGCTGCTATAACCGGTTATTGAGGTTTCCCCGAATACGAGATTGGCTCGTCCTGCGGCGCTACCTGGTAGCCCGCTGGGTTCGCCAGGCTCCAGCCAAATATTGGTGATTTGCCAGGTGGTGCCGATGACTGGTGCCTCTACCGGGCTGGTACAGGCACTGAGTAGCCCCATTGTCACCAGCATCGCGGCGGTTGCGCTGCGGGCCCTCAAGATTGGGTCTCCGCGAGGGATTCCAAGAAGGAATCTGCCCAGAGGTTTACATCATGAGTACTGACTTGATGGTGCATCATTAGCATCCGCTCTGACATTGTCTCGGGGGAATTAGCTAGTCCGTGAACGGCGGTAGCGATCGCTCTTTTGATGGACTCGATATCGAATGGATTGCACAGGTTTGCCTGTTCCAATTCGACGGCCGCACCCGCGAACTCAGAGAGCACGAGTGCACCGGATCCGTCCTCATGGCAGGCAACGTACTCTTTTGCCACTAGGTTCATCCCATCCTTGAACGGGGTCACCAGCATGACATCGGCAGCTTCATAGTAGGTACGCAGCTGGTCTTTGGGCAGAGATTGATGCAGGTAATGCACCACGGGTTGTCCCATCCGCCCAAACCGTCCGTTGATCCGGCCAACAGCCTCTTCCACCTGAGAGCGTGCCTGTCGGTACTGCTCGATCCGCTCGCGAGAAGGCGTAGCCACCTGGAGCAGCACTACCTCTGCCGGATCCAGCGCAGCCGATTCCAGCAATTCCTCGAAGGCAAGGAGACGCTGGAGAATGCCCTTGGTGTAGTCGAGTCGATCGACTCCCAAGATCACTGTGGTCGGCTCTCCCAGCCGTGAACGGAGCTTATCGACGCCCCCCGGTGCGCTCGTTCCTAGCGAAACCGGATCGATGGAGATGGGAAAAGCCCCGACCCCGACACTACGACCATCGTGAGTATGAACTTGAGCATTGACGCTTCGCACAGTGGGGGTTCCGGTTACCTCCAGACCTTCCGTCTGGCGGGCCAATTCGAGGAAATTTACAGCACCTGATTCGAGGTGAAAACCGATCAGGTCTGCCCCTAGTAAGCCACGGATGATCTCCTCGCGCCACGGTAGCTGGCGGAATAGATCCGCCCCAGGGAAGGGAATATGCAAAAAGAAGCCGATGCGTAGGTCAGGTCGGAGCTGGCGGAGAATCCCCGGCAGCAGCTGGAGTTGATAGTCCTGTACCCACACGGTCGCACCCTCCGCCGCCACGGTGGCAACTTCGGTTGCGAAACGTAGATTGACGTCCCGATAAGCGCTCCACCATTGGCGTTGGTAAGCAGGCGGGACGATGAGGTCATGATAGAGCGGCCACAAGGTGGCATTCGAAAAACCTTCGTAGAAGCTCTCGAAATCAGCGGCGGTGAGCCGGACGGGGTGCAATAGCACTCCGTCATCCGTGCGAAAAGGCTCCGGTGCTTCATCAGAGATGCCTGGCCAACCCACCCAGCACCCTTGATGTTGCTCTAAGACTGGGGAAAGTGCAGCGACTAAGCCGCCGGGACTGGGCTGCCAGGTCCGAGTGCCTTCTGGGGTGGTCTGCAGATCCACGGGCAGGCGGTTGGCCACCACCACGAAGCTGTTATCACCGTTCATGAGCCTGGGTCAGGCCTTCTTGGCAGTCTTCTTAGTGGTTTTCTTCGTGGTCTTCTTGGTTGCCTTTTTGGCAGTCTTCTTAGTGGCCTTTTTTGTGGTTTTCTTGGCGGCCTTGCGGGCGCGCTTGGCAGGCTTGGGGTCTGCTTCTTCGAACTCGGCTGCGACCTTTCGGTACACCAGCCCTTCTGGTTCAACACCGAGCATGCACATCAGCGTGACACCGTCGAGGAAGTCGTTGGCGTAGGTGGCAACGATACGACTTGCCGCGTGAGCGGTCTTTTCCTCCACAGCATGCAGAGCTTCGGGAGTCGGGCGGGAGTCAGTGACCTTGGGCGGCATGGATCCTCCTGGTGGCGGTCGGGGTGATGGCGGTGCGGTTCCCTGCGGAATATCCAGGTCAGGGGACAGTAGATCAATTATTCTACGCTACTTGGGTGGCGCTTTCCGCACCCGCCTCTTTGAGTGCTGCTTCTGGTGCAAGGCTATCTGCTGGAAGGTCTGCCGCCCAGCGACTCGGAAGTACCGGTAAGGGTTCAAGATTGGCGGACGGCGAAGCCTGCGGGCTACCCATTCGCCCAAGACCACACCGGCAGCTAGTCCACAGGCGACGGCTAGAGCAGTAGCAATATTGGTAAAACCAGTGAGCATCTGTTCATGCATGGCAGCGTACATACCTTGATAGACCGATAGACCGGGCAAAAATGGGGTAATGCCAGCGATAGCAGTAATCAGCGGCGGGATCAGGAACCGACGAGCAAGTAGGCCACCAGCCAAGCCGATAACCACGGCGGCCACGGATGCTGCGATAACAGTGCCTGAACCTGCCGGCAGGAGAATGAAATAGTAGAACACTGATCCGGCTACCGCCGTGAGCCAAGCAATCACCACTGAGGACCACTCGGCGTAGCTGGCGATAGCGAATCCAACCGTGGCAGTCGCACCGCTAAATACCCGAACTGTTGATGAAGCAAAGTTTGGCAACGTGCCAGTCTCTAACAGCGGCAGGGAAATCCCTAACAGCGAGCTGATCTGAATGCCAATACCAACTCCGGCGACGATAGCGCCCGTAAACAGCATCGTCTCAAAGAATCGGGCTGAGGCGGTTACTGGGGCATTGGTGATTCCATCTTGCAGGGACTGCACCAAAGTCAGACCCGCGAGCAGGACAATAATGCCGGAAGCAATGGTCTGGGAGGGGGAAACTCGGATACCAAAGTCTGCCGCTACGGAATAGATCAAGGCTGCCGGCACCGTGGCAACGACTCCGCCGAAGACATTCTGGAAGAACACCGGTAGCTGTTTCCGAGACAACCATGTATTCATCGACATGATCAGAATCGAGGTAAAAAAGGCAGTAATAGCAACTAACCAGCCACCACCGAGCATGACTGAAATGGATCCGCCCATGAGCCCCCAGCCGCCGATCGCGGTGAGGGTGCCATATTGAGCAGGTTTGGTAGCTAGCTCATCGAGGATTTTCTCCGCAGTTTCAGGCGGAGTCGCGCCAGCCTGAATTGAGCGGATGAGGCGGTCGACTTCGGAGAGCTTGGAAAAATCCGTTGTCATCGAGCGCACCACGCGGAACACACTGACCGGAGTCTTCCGATTTTCTCCCATGTGAGCGAAGATCGTGATGGTGTTCATCGTGATGTCTACATGGCAGTAGTGGAGGCCATAAGCCGAGTTCACCGCATGGATCTGGGCCTTGGTATCGGAGTTTGAGGTTCCGGAGGACAGTAGGATGTCCCCGATCCGAGCCGCCAAGTCCATAACAGCGGCGACCTGGGAATATTGGGTGAGGTCAATCGGGGCCAGGGGTGAAGGCGGCGGGGCAGCCTTGGCGGCATCGATCGTCGCAATACGGCCCGACCCGGCGAAGAAACTACCGAGCTTGTCAAACATCGTGGGCACGTCAGGCGCTCCTCGATCACTGGGGGTTGATGAACGCTCACAATAGCCGTTAAGCAGTGTTAATGCCTATCAATGTGAGCAGTTTCCGACAACCCATGGTTCTCGGGTATCATCACACCAGCGATTGTTTATCGCGAATGCTGGAGTGGCGCAATTGGTAGCGCAACGGTCTTGTAAACCGTAGGTTGCGAGTTCAAGTCTCGTCTCTAGCTCTGTTTCTACATCCTCGGAGTGTTACTTGCTCCGAGAAGGGTCCTTGACCGGCAGCAATAGCAATGCGCCGACCAATAGGACCAGTGCGATCCCGAGGATTCCGGTTCGGTCACCACCGCCGCCGATGGTGACAAAAAGGCTGAACATGATCGGCGAGAGCCAAGACACCGCGCGGCCTGTGGTGGCGTAGAGACCAAACATCTGGCCGTCCCTGCCTGGGGGGCTTACCCGGGTCAGGAATGACCTGGCAGCCGACTGGGCTGGGCCGACGAACATGCACAGGACGAGTCCAAAGAACCAGAAACCTTGGGGGCCGTCGATAAACAGCAGTGACATGGACGTGGCGATCATTAATGCCAGCGAGATCATGATGACTAACTTCGGGCCGATTCGATCGTCTAAGAAGCCGCCGGCCACTGAACCCAAGGCGGCTGCGACATTTGCTGCGACGCCGAACAAGAGGACATCGCTGGGAGATAGCCCGTAGACGCTCACCGCGATAATCGCGCCAAAGGCAAAGACTCCAGAGAGTCCGTCTCGGAAGATTGCTGAGGATAGGAGGAAAAATACCGCGTTGCGATCAGTGCGCCAGAGCAGTGCAACATCAGAAAATAGTCGGCGATAGGAATCGACTATGCCGGTTTGCTTTTCCCCGCTAGGAGCAATTTCTGGAATCCGCAACAGTAGCGGCAAGGCAAATGCCCCAAACCACACGGCGGCGAATACCGCGACTAGCCGGATGTTGAGTCCGCCCTCGGCGGGGAGTCCGAGGAGGCCAAGAGTGTCTCCTTCACCAGAAACAAATCCGAGGAAACATAAAAGCAGCAAGACGATGCCGCCAAAATAGCCCATTGACCAGCCAAATCCTGAGACTCGGCCGACTGTTTCTGGGGTGGAGATCTGGCGAAGCTGAGCGAAGTAGTTGACTTCGGCGAATTGGAAAGTCACCGAGGCTACGGCCATGATGGCGATGCCCACCCAGAAGTAGATGGCCCCGTCATCGCGGATGAAAAACAGGGCGGCCATCAGTGCGACGGTGACAAACGTCCACAGGCCGACCGAGCGGCGTCGGGTACCGCGGACGTCGGCACGCTGTCCCATGATTGGGGTGATCGCGGCAATCGCAACGCCAGCTAGGCCGATGGCGAAGCCATAGTATTGGGCTGGGGTGAAGGGACCGTCGATATTATCTCCGACTGGCCCAGTCAGGTAAACGGAGAAAATGAAGGTAATGAGTACGGCGTTGAATGCCGCGGATCCCCAGTCCCACAGGCCCCAAGCGGCGATCGTCCAGCGATCCGTACGGCGAACGTCAGTCATGCTCGGGATTCTAAAGCCTGGCGCGCCTAGCTGCTGGGTATCTGTTTTAAGACGGCTTCCACTAATTGGGCACGAACTTCCGGTCGCAGATGTGAATTGCGGACGTGATCATGTGCCCACAGCCCATAAGACATCAACTGAACGAGGTAGGACGCAGTAGCCAGCTCTGAGTCGCAGGCAGTATCTGGGTCCGGCATCCATTCGTTATCGATGCGGGTCCACATTTCGCTCAGTTGGGAATTTCCTTGAGATTCCACGCACATAAGCAGCTCGGCGCGTTCAGCATTACTGCCCATGCTCAGGGCCATAGCTCGTAATCGCTGCTGGGGAGTGAGCTCGTGTGCTGGGCCGCCAGCGAGCTCTACCAGCTCCGCTTCCCATAGATCGATAAAGTGCTGGTTGATTCCTACTAGTAGCTCCTGGCGGGAGGGGAAATGGTAAATGATGCCAGATTTAGATAGCTCCGCGGCCTCGGCGAGCGACTCAAAGCTTAAAGCATTGACTCCGTTGGCCTCGATGATGGAAATGGCAGCCTCGAGAATGAGGGTGCGCCGGCTGCTACGCATGTGTTGCCCCCTTGGGGTTGCCGCGGAAACTATGGGAGGTGACGGCAGCAAAGGCCGCAGCCGACACCGCGATGATCACCAGGATAGTCGTATAGGCACGGTCAACATCTGCGGACAATAAGGGCAGCAGGCTGCCTAGGATCGCTACGGACAACAGCGTGCCAAACTCATAGGAGACCGCTTCCACACCAGAGGCCATGCCAGCGCGTCGTAGGGGAGCTGAGCCGATGATCGCGGTGGATGACACGGACATAATGGATCCAGCACCAGCTCCTACCAGTAGCAATCCGACGATAAAGCCGGGTAGGAACTCTTGAGTGCTAAACCAAGCGGCCAGGCTGACACCTGCAGTAATTGAGAGAAAGCCGCCGGTGATCAGCGGGAAGAATCCGACTCGGTGCAGAATCGCACCGCCGAGGATGGAGAAGGGGAAAGCCGTTATGGTTACGGCAACGACCACGAGGCCGGCTTCCAGTGGGCTATAGCCGAGGTTGAGCTGGAAATGCTGGGTGGTCATCAGCTCTAGTCCAGAGACCACAAACATGGCGCCTGCAGCGGCGATGACGCCGCCACTGAACACTGGGTTGCGGAAGATGTCGAAGGCCAAGAGTGGATCTTCGAGTTTGCGTTGACGACGGGCAAACGCCGTTGCGCCAAGTATGCATACGAGAAACGCGGGCAAAAGGACCCACCAGCTGCGCGCCGGGTTGGCGGCTTCTTTGATGACGATGACCAGTCCAGTGAGCGTGAGCAGTGCTTGCATTGATGAAATGACGTCCCAGTGTCGATTGGGATCGGGCAGGTTCGGTGGGGCGATCGCGAAGGTCGCGATCAGTGCTACGACGACAACCGGCACGTTGATGAGGAATACCGAGCCCCACCAGAAATGCTCGAGCAGTAGTCCACCTACGACGGGTCCGGCGGCGGCGCCCAGAACTGCCACGGAGGCCCAGACGCCGATTGCTGTGTTGCGTTCGCGTTCCTCAGTGAACGTCAATCGAATCAATGCGAGGGTGGCGGGCATCAATACGGCTGCGCCGAAACCAAGGAAAGCCCGGGCACCGATGAGGATCCAGGCGTTAGGGGAGAATGCCGCGGTCAGGGAGGCGATGCCGAAGATGCTCAGGCCGATGATGAACATCAGGCGATGGCCGATCCGGTCGCCGAGGGTGCCGGTACCAAGGAGCAGTCCGGCTAGGACCAGCGGGTAGGCGTTGATGATCCACAAGCTCTGGGTGGATGTCGCGCCTAGCTGCGATTGCAGTGCCGGCAATGTGGTGTAGAGGATTGAGTTATCTACTCCGACCATGAGGAGTCCGAGAGAGATGACACCTAAGAATGACCAGCGCTGCAGGGGGGTGGAACTGTAATTGCTCACGTTGGCAAACTGTACCGACCGTACGTTACAGTTTCAATTATTGACGAGCATTCGTGAGTACTGTGGCCCCATGGCACACACTTATGCGCAGCAATTGATCGAAACTCTAGAGCGGCAGGGAGTAGAGCGTATCTATGGAGTAGTAGGTGACAGTCTTAATCCCATCGTTGATGCGATCCGTGACTCGAAGATCGAGTGGGTTCATGTCCGCAATGAAGAGGCTGCTGCCTTCGCGGCTGGTGCTGAATCTGAGATCACCGGAAAGCTAGCCGTGTGCGCGGCTTCTTGTGGACCAGGCAATACCCACCTGATCCAAGGGCTCTACGACTCCCACCGAAACGGTGCCAAGGTATTGGCCCTCGCTTCACATATTCCTAGCTTGCAGATCGGTTCTACCTTTTTTCAGGAGACTCATCCGGAGACGATCTTCCGCGAGTGTTCCGGCTACTGCGAGATGGTCAACTCGGTAGACCAAGGTGGCCGAGTGCTGCACCACGCCATCCAGTCCACCGTGGCGGGCAAGGGCGTCTCCGTCCTGGTGATCCCAGGGGATATCGCCAAGGAAGAAGCCGGTGAGAGCATGTTTGTTGACTCGGTCATTGCTACCGGTCGTCCAGTGGTCTATCCCGACCCTGTTGAGGCCGCCTCCTTGGTCGCAGCCATCAATGAAGCTGAGACCGTCACGCTTTTCTGCGGCGCCGGTGCCGCACAGTCACGCAGCCAAGTTTTGGCGCTGGCAGCAAAGATCAACGCGCCAGTCGGCCATGCTTTTGGCGGCAAGATGGACATTCAATATGACAACCCCTTTGATGTAGGAATGTCTGGTTTGCTCGGCTACGGCGCCTGCCATGATGCGATCAACGAAGCAGACCTACTTATCCTGCTGGGTACCGACTTTCCGTACACCGAGTACTTGCCTGCCGGCAATGTTGCCCAGGTTGATATCGATGGCTCGCATATCGGTCGCCGAACCACGATCAGTTACCCAGTCGTCGGTGACGTGGGCGCGGTCATCGACAATATCTTGCCTCATCTCGAGGACAAGACTGACCGATCCTTCCTGGATAAGCAGCTGCGCAAGCATGCCCGTGTGTTGGAAGGCGCAGTCGATGCCTATACCAAGGATGTAGGAAACCACCGTCCTATCCACCCTGAGTATGTGGCCTCGTTAGTAGATGAGCTCGCCGCAGATGATGCGATTTTCACTGTGGATACCGGCATGTGCAACGTGTGGGCAGCAAGGTATCTGACTCCCAATGGTCAGCGTCGAGAAATTGGATCCTTCCGCCACGGCACCATGGCAAATGCGCTCCCGCACGCCATCGGAGCTCAGTTTGTCGATCGCTCCCGACAGGTCATCTCCTTCAACGGAGATGGCGGCCTAGGCATGCTCCTTGGTGAGCTGCTGACCGTCAAGCTTCATCAACTGCCGCTGAAGATGGTGGTCTTTAATAATTCATCGCTGGGAATGGTCAAGCTGGAGATGCTGGTCGAAGGTATGCCTGAATTCGGCACAGACCACGATCAGGTGAACTTCGCTGCCATTGCCGAAGGCATGGGAATCCATTCCATCCGGATTGAAGATCCTGCCCGGCTGCGAGAGGACCTTGCAGCTGCGTTGGCTTACCCAGGCCCGGTACTGATCGATGTGGTCACCGATCCTGATGCCCTGTCGATCCCGCCGAATATCACGTGGGAGATGCTCATTGGATTCTCTCGCGCTGCCACCCGCACGGTCTTTGGTGGTGGAGTTGGCAGGATGGTCAAACTCGCTCGCACCAATGCCCGAAATATCGGTGCTGCGGGGAAAATCGTGAGCTGATTCCTCTCAGCCTGGGAGTCGGACCAATTTCGACAGAAATAACTCGTACAGCAAACTCCCAGACTTCGCCCAGTGTGGGCGAAGAGCGAAAGTGTTGACTGAGGTTCACAGATTCAGAAAGTGGTGGACAATGGAAGACATGAAAGACAACTCAACGGGCCACAATCCGGTGAAGGTGCTCGTCGTCGACGATGAGCCCAATATCGTCGAGCTCTTGACCGTAAGCCTAAAATTCCAAGGCTACGACGTGCATACTGCTAGATCTGGCACGGAGGGACTCCGCGTCGCCAGGGAGCTGAATCCGGACGCATACATTCTTGACGTCATGATGCCGGGGATGGATGGATTTGAACTGCTGACCAAGCTGCGTAGTGAGGGTCTTGATGGTCCAGTGCTCTACCTCACGGCGAAGGATGCGGTTGAGCATCGTATTCATGGACTTACTCTTGGTGGCGATGACTACGTGACCAAACCCTTTTCTTTGGAAGAGGTGATCACCCGGCTGCAGGTGATTTTGCGCCGCGGCCAGACGCTGGATGGCACTGACGGAGATGCCACGATTGCCTACGCCGACTTGATCCTCAACGATGACACCCATGAGGTCACCAAGGCCGGAGAAATCGTTGATCTCTCTCCGACGGAGTTCAATTTGTTGCGCTATCTCATGCTCAACGCTGAAGTGGTCCTGTCGAAGGCGAAGATTCTAGACAACGTCTGGCACTACGATTTCGGTGGCGATGGAAATGTGGTGGAATCCTATATCTCCTATTTGCGGCGCAAAGTCGACACCGGTGAAGTCTCTCTGATTCAAACCGTTCGCGGGGTGGGCTACGTCCTGCGGATGCCTCGCCAATGAATTTCCCCGCCTACCCAAGTTCTGGGAGCGCAGATCAGGCTCCAGTAGATAACCCTTATGCACGTCCTGCTGAAGAGTCGACTGCGCCAGGCGCTGGTCCGAGTCTTGGTCGGCGATCCCTGCCGCTGAGGACCTGGCTCGTGATCATCATCGTGATGGTCTCCGGGATCGGTCTGACTGCTAGCTCTGTTGCGGTCTCGTCTGTCATGCGTGGGGTGATGTATAGCCGCGTGGACGATGAATTGGTCAATTCGCTGTCTGGGTGGGCGCGCAATTCCGATATCTTCAACTCTGACCGTACTTCACGTCCGCCGACGGACTTTGTGGTTATCAAGCTCTTTGCCGATGGATCCAGCGTGGTATTCAACGATCCTGGAAACCTTCCTAGCCTCTCTCATCTGGAGTCTGGTGGGCCTCCTCAGACGGTGAATTCTGAAGTCGCTTCGACTTCGGGTGCCGCTGGCACGAAGTGGCGCGTCATTTCCTATGACGATGGTGAAGTGACCACTGTTGTGGCTAAGAACTTGGATGAAGAACAAGCTTTGCTCTACCGGCTGGCGATGATCCAGCTGATTATTAGCCTGCTGGTTCTGGTGGCAATGGCATTATTGGGATATTTCTTCACTAGGCAGGCTCTTGCCCCATTGCGTGAAGTAGAACGCACTGCTGGGAAAATCGCCGAAGGCGACTTGGGTCGACGTGTTCCCCCTTGGCCCAGAGAAACGGAGGTGGGCCAGTTGGCGCATGCGCTCAATACGATGCTCGGGCAACTTCAAGAGTCGGTGGAGACCTCCCGGGGCAAAGAAGAACAAATGCGGCGCTTTGTTGGCGATGCCTCCCATGAGCTGCGCACGCCACTAACCTCGGTGCGTGGATACACCGAGCTCTATCGTTCAGGTGCCACTAGGGATATAGATCTCGTGCTTTCGCGGATTGATGATGAATCTCGACGAATGAGTCTGCTGGTGGAGGATCTGCTGGCGCTGACCCGTGCCGAAGGCTCCCGATTGGAGTCCGCCCCAGTTGATCTGCTGGAGCTTTCACTATCTGTAGCTTCCTCTGCTCGGGCGGCATTCCCGGGCCGGAAGGTTAGCGTAAGCAACGAAACTTCCTCGATTCCGATGGTGAACGGTGACCCAACGCGACTGCATCAGGTACTGCTCAACCTCGTCTCCAATGGTCTGATCCATGGCGGAGATGATGCCGCGTTGACTCTCGTGTTGGACTTGGATGATAAGTGCGATGACGTCGTGATTACTGTGCGTGACGACGGTCGTGGCATGCCGCCGGAGGTCTCGGACCATATCTTCGAGCGTTTCTATCGTGAAGACGCTTCTAGATCGCGCTCCTCTGGAGGGTCCGGCTTGGGCCTGGCGATCACTAAGTCGTTGGTGGACAAACATGGCGGAACCATTTCCGTTGATTCGGTAGTGGGGGAGGGGACCGCATTTATCGTGCGGTTGCCACGTTTGAATGACTGAGAATGACTAAGATTGTGGCGGCCATTGAGTGCCGCCACAATTAGTATTACCCAGTTCAGGGGGTATTTCTGGGTTGTGTCGGGGTGATGTTCTAGTCTGGGTCTCGAACACATGATCTAGGCATGAAAGTCACTTTCGGGAGGTAAGTGAATGACTGCAACTACGATTTGTTCCCCCGCCGTATTTCATACTCCACAGAATCCAGATTGCGCTTTAGCTCGCGCTTCGCAAGTAGCTCAGCGGGCTGATTTTCACCGTTGGCAGGTATTAGCTCAGGCGATGGATCCCGAGCTGGATGCTGATGTCCAAATTGCGGTGATCGCCAAGGCCACAGGCATGGCCAGTGGCTATATTCAATCCAATCTTGTGGCCATGGAGACCTTAAACGCATTGCCACTTCTGCACGCACTGCAGGAACAACTCTGCCATCTGGATATGCATCGACTGCGCGCTATCGATTCTGCACTTTCAGTGGCTGAAGCTAGCCAGCTTCCAGCATTAGATGAAGAATTGTTGAGATGGCTGACCCCTACCAAGGCGCACCAATCATTGCCTGGAGCTCGTGCTATTGCTCGGCATATCCGAGGGCAGTTGGTCATTATCGATGACACTCTCCCTGAAGCCGATGTCCCACCTCCGCCACCGGAGTGGGCGTATTCCATGAGAATCAACGACGATGGAACTGCAGATCTTTACGCTCGATTCGATGCGCAGGAAGCCGTCGCTATTGATTCTATGGTCCGGGCTTTGGCTGCCGCCGAAGGGATTAGTCAACCGCAGGCGCATGCGCGGCTAGTGAGTGGTGATGCTCAAACGCGGATAACGCTAAACCTCTATCAGGCCAAGGACATCCCCAATGCGCCAGTGTTTCTTCCGCGAGCAGGATGGCTGAGCCGCGCTGCTGGTAATGAGCTGGCAAACCAAGCCACCACAGTGCGAGAGATCGACCAGATGTCTACTTCAGTTACTACCGCGTATTCAACCCCGGAGGCGATGGAAGCGTTTATCGAGGGTCGAGATGGGACCTGTCGCTTCCCAGGGTGTGGAGTCTCCGCCGAATTCTGCGACAATGACCACCGAATTAACCATGCTGAGGGCGGAGAAACCGGGCCAACCAACCTCTTTAAGCTGTGCCGGCATCACCACAATCTTAAAACCGCGGGGCGGGTGTTCTACCTTCAAGATCCGCACAATGGAGATGTTGTATGGCTATTGGCAGACGGAACCTATGTCACGGATGAGCCGACGGGTCCGCTTTCTGCTGCCTCTAAGCGGTGGCTACAGACGGTGAACGGCAGAAAATCGGCCCGTGATCGGAAGGCCAGAACACGTGCCCAGGCGCAGAAACGAGAGGAACGGGATCAGTCGTAGCTGACGAAATAGGGGCCTTCTTCGTCGCGGATTGTTTGGCAAGCCAGAGTCTGGTTTTCGTGGTTGATCTCGTAGGGGGAAAGTGACCCATTGTTTTCCATATGGGATGAACCGCCGGTCAGGGTGCACTGGCAGGTTCCGCAATTGCCGGCTGTGCAAGAAAAGTGGGCTGGGATGGACTCAGCAAGCATCGCTGAGAGGAGGGTTTCCCCCTCTGGCCAGGGGAACTGGTATTCGGTACCGTCGATGTCAGCTCGATTATTCATGGGGTCCAGTCTAGGGCGCTGATGATTTCAGTGGCCAAGCTTGGTAAGTACTCGTGTCTTGTGTCGGAGACGCTGATTATGTCCCCAAGTTCACTCGAAGCCGCAGGGACTACTTGGTCGGTCGCAGAAACCACGGATACCACTCGAGTTTCCTTCGGAACGGTGACAGGAAAAGGTGTGGAGGTCATAATTTCCACAGCGCCCCGACCCATGACAGCGCGGATTCCATGGCGGAGCAGTGGGTTTGGGGGTTGTGGCAGGCCTCTAAAAGTTGCCCCCAAGCCGACGACGGTGCGGATCTTTCCTGGGTACTGCTGAGCGAGCCGGAGAGCGAGCATCCCTCCGAGTGAATGGCCCACGATGTCTACTTGGCTGCGGGGAGAGGCGTCGATAATCGGCTCTATGATCCGGGCTACCTCGGCGAGGGATTGAGATACCGCAACGGTCCCGCGTTGGCCGTATTCTGGGGCGACGACGGGGATGTTGCGGGCTATTAGCTCACGGGCGGTTACCTCGAAGTTGCCAGGCGATCCCATGAGGCCATGCAGCAATATCACGGGCGTGCCGGGGATATCTGCAGGCAAATCTGGCAATTGTCCCCGGTGGGGGAGCCAGCGCAACAGGCTCACATTAGTTGAGGATAGCCGTTGTCATCGGTCTCTAAGGCCGTACGGATACGCTGGGCAGCGTTATCCATCAATGCCGGATCGGTAGCATCGGCAGCCATGGCATGGGAGAAATCGTAGTCACTCATGGCGTCGGTGGGGAATACATGGATGTGAGTGTGGGCGACGTCGAAACCCGCGATGATATAGCCCGCCCGAGAGGAGCCAAAAGCCTCGATAACGGCCCGGCCGACATTCTGTGCCACCTCGTTGAGCTGCATCCATGTACCTGGTGCGAGATCGGTCCATCGATTGGTTTCTTCAACTGGGACTACGAGCACATGGCCGTAGCGCAGGGGTTCGATGGTGAGAAAAGCTACGATCCGTTCGTCGCGGTAGACGAAGCGTCCGGGAATCTCGCCGTTGATAATTTTGGTGAACACGCTACTCATGTCTTTAGGTTACAAGGAGTAGCGGCGCTTAGGTCTGAAGTTTTCCGGCCAAACGTTGCCCAGCTCGGGAAAGGTGGATGCGAACGGTTTCGGCTGCTTCGTCTGCTCGCCCAGCCACGATATGGCCAAGGATCAGTTCATGCTCGTGAGTGATGTGCTCAGTAGTGAGCAGAGTTGCACCCTGTACTTGTGTCATACACAGACGAATTTCGTCTGCGAGTAGGCGATACATCAGGCTTATCCGCTCGCTGTTTATAGCATCTACCAGGCTGGTGTGTAGCCGCATATCGGGGTCGATGATCGAGCTATGAGATGAAGTACTCAGCAGCTTGTTAATTTCGGCGTTAGCGGTGAAGGCAGCTTCTGGGGCAAATTGCAGTTCGGCAAGCCGGCGTACTGCATCGGTTTCTATGAGGCTGCGGGTCCGGTAGATGTCGTGAACACTATCGGGGGTAAGCGTGGTCACACGCGCGGTGCGATGGGCCTGACGGGTCAGCAATCGAGAGGCTACGAGACTTTCAATCGCAGCTTTGGCTGTTGGCCGTGAGACTGCGTAGCGCTCGGCGACATCAACCTCTCCCAAGGGGGTGCCAGGTTCGAGATGTCCTAATAACAGTCGACTGCGGAGGTCGGCAGCAACTGTCTTTACCGCTGGTGCGCCCGATCTTCGCTGCGTGCTCATACGCTCACCGCTTTCCGTTGTGATGTGATTCACCTAAGATGGCCTATTGAAAGTTGTTAGACAATTACCAACTCCTGTCAGACAATCCATCTGGCGCCAGGAAGGTCTTATGCCCACCTCACGTTCTCCCATGGCCGATTCTTCACAGATAGTTGCGGAGCTTGGTGCCGCCCTGTCCGATCCTCAGCAGGTAAAGGATCGTTTGATAGACCGAGTCGCCTATGCCAGCGACGCCTCGCATTATCTTTACACCCCGCAGGCAGTGGTTATTGCCAACAACGCTCGGGAAATCGGTGAGGTATTCCGAGTAGCCAAGGCTAATTCTAGCCCGGTCACTCTGCGCGCTGGCGGTACCAGCCTCGCCGGACAATCCTCTGGCGACGGCATTCTTCTCGACGTCCGTCGGCACTTCCGCGATATTGAGGTCCTCGACGGCGGTAGGCGAGTTCGAGTCGAACCTGGCGCGACCGTCCGCCAAATCAATGCCCGCTTGGCGCCTTTTGGCCGCAAACTCGGACCCGATCCAGCCAGTGAGGCAGCTTGCACCATCGGTGGAGTCATCGCCAACAATTCTTCCGGAATGGCGTGCGGTACGGAGTTCAACACTTACCAAACTCTCGAGTCGATGGTCTTTGTTCTGCCATCTGGCACGGTGATTGATTCTGCTGCCGCGGATGCTGAGAATCGCTTGAAGGAATTAGAGCCAGAGCTGTTCGACACATTGGTTCAGCTGCAGCGTCGGGTTCGCTCCAACCCAGAGTCAGTCGCGGTAATCGAAAAGCACTTCGCGCTCAAAAACACCATGGGCTACGGATTGAACTCCTTCTTGGACCATGATTCCCCGGTCGCACTGTTGACTCGTCTGATTATTGGCTCCGAGGGGACATTGGCATTCGTTGCGGAGGCCGTGTTTTCTACCGTCGCGGTCAGCCCGCTGATCTCTACTGCGTTGGCAGTTTTCCCCAATCTCGATGCCGCCACTCGGGCATTGCCTGATCTGGTGGACTCCGGCGCAGCCACCCTAGAGGTCATGGATGCCACCTCATTGAGGGTTGGCCAACAACTACCGGGAGTGCCGCAGGCCATTACCGGATTTGAAGTGGATAATCAGGCTGCGCTGCTCATTGAATACCACGCATTAGAGGCGGAGGAACTAGAACATAAGCGCCGTCTAGGCACCAATCTACTGGCAGATCTGGAGCTCTATTCTCCCGCCGCGCTCTCCGCAGATCCAGTCGCTCGTGCTGCGGCGTGGGGTTTCCGTAAGGGGCTTTATGCCAGCGTGGCTGGAGCGAGGACTTCTGGCACAACTGCTCTTCTGGAAGACATCGCAGTGCCGGTTCCCGAATTGGCATCGACTTGTGAAAGCCTCCAGGAGCTATTTGCCCGACATGGCTACGCCGATAGCGTCATCTTTGGACATGCCAAAGACGGCAATATTCACTTCATGCTGACTGATCGCTTCGAAGGCGATCAGGCGCTTGGCCGCTACCATGAGTTCAACGAATCAATGGTCGATTTGGTGCTGGGAGTGGGCGGCAACCTTAAAGCTGAGCACGGTACCGGGCGTGCCATGGCGCCCTATGTGCGCAGGCAATACGGCGATGAGCTCTATGAGGTCATGGTTGAGCTCAAGCACGCCTGTGATCCGACTGGGATGCTCAACCCGGGAGTAATTCTTGACGAGGACCCCAAAGCCCATGTTCGCAATATCAAGCTGGCGGAATCGGTAGAGAAGGAAGTTGACCGCTGCGTTGAGTGTGGATACTGCGAACCGGTGTGCCCGAGTAAGGATCTGACCCTGACACCCCGGCAGCGCATTGTGGTCCGTCGTGCACAGGCGGCAGCGCAAGCTCGAGGGGATAAAGAGACCTTCGCTGAACTGGAAAAAGAGTATGACTATGACGGAGTGCAGACCTGCGCGGTTGATGGCATGTGTCAGACTGCCTGCCCAGTACAGATCAATACCGCCGACCTGGTTCGACGGCTGCGTCAGGAAACTGCCCAACCCGCGCTGGCCGGTGGCTGGAATGCGGCAGCCAAGTCTTGGGGCACGGTCACCAGGGTGGGGTCGGTAGCTCTCAGCGCTGCTGCGAAACTTCCCACCCCATTGGTTAAGGGGGTAACTACCGTTGGTCGAACAATCCTTGATGATGACGTCGTGCCGGAATATCACGGACAGCTGCCCGGTGGCGGGTCCGCACGTCGTGGCCACGCGGGGTTGTTCGGTGCCCAAACGGGACAACCACAGGGTGTGTTTCTGCCAGCTTGTGTCAATTCCATGTTCGGTCCCGAAGATGGGGAACTCGGGGTTACCGAAGCTTTTCGACGCCTCCTTGTTCGCGCCGACGTAGCCCTCACCGTTCCGGACAATATCGAATCGCTGTGCTGCGGCACACCGTGGTCGTCCAAGGGCTATGCCAAGGGGCATCAAACGATGCAAGACCGAGTGGTCAAGAGCGTCCTCGAAGCCACTGATGGCGGTCGGCTTCCAGTCATCAGCGATGCCTCCAGCTGTACTGAGGGCTTTGCCAAACTGCTGGAGGGAGAAGACGTAGAGCTGATAGATTCGGTGAGCTTCGTAGCTCGGAATGTTCTGCCCTTCCTAGAGGTCACTGAGCAGCTAGCTACGTTGACTCTGCATCCGACGTGTTCGACCACACACCTAGGGATCGACGGCGATCTGCAGGCTCTCGGCCAAGCCGCCGCAGCCGAGGTTCATGTTCCGCAGGCTTGGGGATGCTGTGCTTTCGCTGGTGACCGCGGAATGTTGCATCCCGAGCTGACCGCCTCGGCGACTGCTCCAGAAGCCGCGGAGGTAGCTGAGATTGGTGCCGAAAACCACGCTTCTTGCAACCGCACCTGTGAGATCGGAATGACTCGAACTACCGGTACTCCCTATGTCCATATCCTCGAGACTCTCGAGAAAACCACCCGGACAGGTGTGTGAGTCATTCCGGACCGATAAGCTCAGAAACCATGCGCATTCTCGTGATCGGATCGGGCGGCCGCGAACACGCCCTACTCAAGGGCCTCGCCGCCGACCCCGCCACCACTGAACTCCACGTTGTCCCTGGCAATGCTGGTATGTCCGGCCTAGCCATCGTGCACAAAGACGCCGGGGCGGTGGATGACCCCACCGCCATGGTTGCTTTGGCGAAGCAAGTTTCTGCCGATCTGGTGGTCATCGGACCTGAGATCCCCCTCGTCGCGGGCGTCGCCGATGCTCTGCGGGAGGCTGGTATGCGAGTGTTCGGCCCCAACCGGGATGCCGCGCAGATCGAAGGGTCAAAGAAATTTGCCAAAGAAGTCATGGCAGCCGCAGGTGTTGAAACCGCACGCGCGGAACAGCTGCTGCCGGAGAGCTCCGACTCGGAGATCGACGCCGCGTTGGAGCGTTTTGGCCCGATCTGGGTAGTCAAAGATGATGGCCTGGCTGGCGGCAAGGGAGTGGTGGTCACCGAGGATCGTGCAGCCGCTCGCGAGCACGTCGAAGCTGTTCACGCTCTAGGCAACCCGGTGCTGCTCGAGTCTTTCCTCGATGGCCCTGAGGTGTCCTTGTTCTGCTTGGTCGATGGCGAGACCGTCGTTCCTTTGCTGCCGGCCCAAGATCACAAGCGTGCCTTCAACAACGATGAAGGGCCCAACACCGGTGGCATGGGCGCTTACACTCCGTTGCCCTGGCTTCCGTCCGAGGGCGTGCAGCAGATTGTCGATGAAGTATGTGTACCCGTCGCCGCAGAGATGGTCCGTCGTGGAACTCCCTACTCCGGTCTGCTTTATGCCGGTCTAGCTTGGGGTGCGAATGGTCCCTCAGTAGTGGAGTTCAATGCTCGCTTCGGCGATCCGGAGACCCAAGCGGTGCTGGCACTATTGAAAACCCCGCTGGCTACCGTGCTTGACTCAGTTGCCTCGGGAACCCTCGCAGAGCAGCCGCCGCTGGAGTGGTCAGATGCTTATGCACTGACTGTTGTTCTCGCAGCTGCCGATTATCCGGCTTCTCCTCGCAAGGGAGATGTCATCACCGGCCAAGTACTCGAGGACACCGCGCGGGTGCTTCATGCTGGCACTGCACACAATGAAGCTGGCGAACTAGTCTCTGCGGGTGGTCGAGTGCTCAATATTCTTGGCGTCGGCGAGACGTTGGAAGCCGCCCGCGATGACGCTTATTCCACCATCGAAGAGATCACTTTGGCTGGGTCGTTCTATCGCACCGATATTGCACTGCCCGCGGTTGAGGGGAAGATCACTCTCTAGCGGGGTAGATGATCTAGCTAGAGCGGGCGTCGATAAGCTGGAGATCATGAAGATCGCCAGCGCACGCAGCAATGTTCAACCATTTCGGGTCATGCAAATGCTTGATCTGGTCCATCGCCGTCGGCGCGAGGGGTTAGAGACAATCATGCTCTGCGCTGGGCAACCGCCTACTGGCGCGCCGCAGGCCGCTCTCGATGCGGCTGCGGCCTCTCTGCATGAATCGACGCTCGGGTACACAGAAGTTGTCGGCGACCGTGAGCTGCGGGAAATCATTGCCACCTGGCATTCGCAGACCTATGGAGTAGACACCTCGGCGGATAATATCGTCATCACTACTGGTTCTTCTGGGGGCTTTGTTGCCAGCTTCCTGGCAGTGCTTGATCACGGTGACGCAGTGGCACTGAGCTGCCCTGGCTACCCGGCTTATCGCAATATTTTGGAATCTCTTGGCGCTCGCGTGATCGATCTGGTCTGCGATGCGGATACTCGTTTCCAACCCACCGCGGCCATGCTGGAAGCCTTGCCGGAAGCGGACCGGCCGAAAGCCGTCATCGTGACCTCCCCGGGAAATCCCACAGGCACCATCATTGACCCGGCTGAGCTGGAACGCATTGCTCGCTGGTGTGAGGACAATGGCGCAGTTCTCATCTCAGATGAGGATTATCACGGTATGAGTTTTGGCCGTGAGCTCGCCTCTGCCCGGCAGTTCTCGGATCGCGCGATCGTGGTGGGCACGCTCTCGAAATACTTTTCGATGACCGGTTGGCGCGTCGGCTGGCTTATTGTTCCCGATGAGCTGCTTACCCCGATTGAGAACCTCCAAGCTTCCCTCTCATTGTGCGCACCAGCCATTTCTCAGGTGGCTGGCAGAGCAGCTTTTGGCGCACCTGCCCGCGCTGAATTGGATGGTCATATCGAGCGTTATCGTGCTGCCCGAGCAGTATTTCTTGAGGAATTGCCCAAGATCGGATTCGATCGCTTTGCCGACCCAGATGGTGGACTCTATCTCTGGGTGGATGTTTCCTCGGTCACTGATGATTCTGAGGCTTGGTGCAAAGAACTGGTCGATGCCATCGGAGTGGCATTGGCGCCAGGCGTTGATTTTGATCCGATCAACGGTCATAAGTGGGTCAGATTGACGCTGTGTGCCCCGGAGGAAGAGACCCGCGAAGCCTGCAGACGGCTGGGGCGCTATCTCGTGCGATAATTGAGGGCGTGGCTGACAAAAAGAAAATCTCAAACGTCCTAGCGAATCGTTACGCCTCCGCTGAGCTGGTCGAGCTCTGGAGTCCTGAGTACAAGATCGTGCTCGAACGACAGTTGTGGATTGCGGTGATGAAAGCGCAAAAGGACCTAGGCGTGGACATCCCCACCTCGGCAATTGCTGCCTACGAATCCGTCATTGACCAGGTCGATCTGGCCTCGATTGCTGATCGTGAGCGGATTACCCGCCACGACGTCAAGGCGCGCATTGAGGAATTCAATGCACTGGCCGGCCATGAGCATATCCATAAGGGTATGACCTCTCGTGACCTGACCGAGAACGTCGAGCAGCTGCAGATTTTCCTTTCGCTGGAATTGGTACGCAACAAATCCGTGGCTGTGCTGGCCCGGATTGGTGAGCGCGCCGCACAGAACCAATCGTTGGTTATGGCTGGCCGCTCCCACAACGTGGCAGCTCAAGCGACCACCCTGGGCAAGCGTTTTGCCTCGGCTGCAGATGAGATGATGGTTGCTATCGAACGCACCGAAGACCTGCTGGGTCGCTATCCGCTGCGCGGGATCAAGGGCCCGATGGGCACCTCCCAGGACATGCTGGATCTCATGGGCGGCAATGAGTCTCAACTGGCTTCCCTGGAGACCTCCATCGCCGATCACCTGGGATTCTCCCGAATTTTTGATTCTGTTGGCCAGGTTTATCCGCGATCGCTGGACTTTGACGCCATCTCTGCTCTCGTCCAATTGGGCGCGGGCCCGTCTTCCTTGGCGCATACTCTCCGGCTCATGGCTGGCAACGAGACCGTCACTGAGGGGTTCAAGGAAGGGCAAGTCGGTTCTTCGGCCATGCCGCATAAAATGAACGCCCGCTCTTGTGAGCGCGTGGGTGGGCTGCAGGTTATCCTGCGCGGCTACCTCACCATGGTTGCTGACCTCGCAGGTCAGCAGTGGAATGAAGGGGATGTGTTCTGTTCGGTCATCCGCCGCGTGGCACTGCCGGATGCCTTCTTTGCTTTGGATGGCATGTTCGAGACTTTCCTCACAGTCCTCGATGAGTTTGGTGCTTTCCCGGCGATGATTGACCGCGAACTCGAGCGCTACCTGCCTTTCCTGGCGACCACGCGGATCCTGATGGCCGCCGTCCGGGCAGGGGTTGGACGTGAGACTGCCCACGAAGTCATCAAGGAAAACGCCGTTGCAGTGGCTTTGAACATGCGTGAAAACGGTGGGGGACAAGATCTCATCGAGCGTCTCGCTGCTGATGATCGGTTGCCGATGTCCAGGGAAGATCTTGACTCCGCGCTGGCAGATAAGCACGCCTTCATCGGCGCTGCCGAGTCTCAGGTCTCCCGGGTGATCAGCCGCATTGACGCTCTGGTGCAGATGCATCCGGAGGCAGCTGGTTACCGCCCCGGAGAGATCCTCTAGCTCGATTACCCAACCACCATCAGCGGGTCTAGACTCCATGGTCATGCGTCCTGAGCTCTCTGAGTACAATCATCTCTCCGCCGGCAAGGTCCGGGAGATCTACGAGATCGATGACGAGACCCTCCTGATGGTGGTCTCCGATCGGATCTCCGCCTACGACTACAGCCTGGATCCGGAGATTCCGGACAAAGGTCGGGTACTAACCGCGATGAGCGTCTTCTTTTTCGACGCCATCGATTTCCCGAACCATTTGGCTGGTCCCGCTGATGATCCGCGGATCCCGGAGGAAGTGCTCGGTCGAGCACTGGTGGTGAAGAAATTGAAAATGTTGCCCTTCGAGTGCGTTGCCCGTGGCTATCTCACCGGTTCCGGACTGAAGGAATACAAAGCTAACGGCACCGTCTGTGGCATCGAGCTACCGGAGGGGCTGAAGGAATCTTCTCGCCTGCCGGAGCCGATTTTCACCCCAGCTACCAAGGCTGAACTCGGCGATCACGATGAGAACGTCAGCTTCGAGGCAGTCGTGGAAAAGCTGGGCGATTCCCGCGCTGAGGAATTGCGTGATGCAACCTTGCGCATCTACTCGAAGGCAGCGTCCCTGGCGGAGGCTAAGGGAATTATCCTCGCTGACACCAAGTTTGAGTTTGGCCTTGATGCAGACGGCAACTTGGTCTTGGCCGATGAGGTTTTGACTCCGGATTCCTCTCGCTACTGGCCCGCCAGTTCTTATGCTGAGGGCAAGGTTCAACCCAGCTTTGATAAGCAGTACGTCCGCAACTGGCTAACTAGCTCTAAATCTGGTTGGAAGGCCGATGAGACCACTCCGCCGCCGGCGCTGCCGGGCTCAGTTGTAGAAGCAACTCGCGAGCGCTATATCGAAGCTTTTGAGCGGCTTTCTGGCCGGAAGTTCTCCACTTGGGTCGGCTGCTGCGTCTAAACCACGGCGACTAGGATCGGTGGGCATGACTTCTCAGCCCCCCATTGCCCCACGCCATCCCATCACCCGTGAGTTTCATGGTCGCAGCTTCGTTGATGATTATGAGTGGCTGCGGGACAAAGAGTCTCCGGAGACCATTGCCTATTTGGAGGCCGAGAACTCCTATACCGAGGCACAAACCGCAGGCATCAGCGAGCTGACCGAGGCGATCTACTCCGAGATTAAGTCCCGGATCAAAGAGACAGATATGTCCGTCCCACAGCGTGCCGGTGACTACTGGTACTACGGTCGGACTATCGAAGGTAAGGACTATGGACTCTCCTGCCGTATTCCAGTTGCCCAAGACCAAGACCCTTGGGTAGCTCCCGTCATCCCGGAAAACGGTGAGATTCCCGGTGAAGAGGTCTTGCTTGACCTCAATGAACTGGCTGAAGGCCAAGAGTTCTTCTCTCTGGGTGCCTCGAGTGTGACCACCTCGGGTCGATTTTTGGCTTATTCGGTAGACACCACCGGCGATGAGCGTTTTGATCTTCGGATCAAAGATCTTCAGACCGGCCAGCTGCTCGATGATAAGCTCAGCGGAATTTTCTACGGCGCTACCTGGGCAGGGGAGGAGCATCTGTTCTACCAGCGCGTCGACGAGGCTTGGCGTCCGGACACCATCTGGCGCCACCGGATCGGCACTGATCCTGCCGAGGATGTGTGTGTCTTCCATGAGGAAGATGAGCACTTTTTCACCGGTATCGGTTCCACTCGTGGTGAGAAGTACCTGATTATCGAAGCTGCATCCAAAATCACTTCGGAAACTAGGGTGCTGGATACCTCTGATCCGGAAGGCGAGTTCCGCCTGTTGTGGCCGCGTCAGGCAGGCGTGGAATATGCCATCGACCATGCCGTAGTAGCCGGCCAGGACAGGTGGTTGGTCACCCACAATCTCACCGGACCAAATTTTGAGGTCGGGGAATGCGCGGTTGAGGGGCAGCTGCCCGCTTTGGATGAGCTCAACGTGCTCATCGCGCACGATGAGCACACGCGCATCGAGGGCGTCGATACGTTCCAGAACCAGATTGTCGCTGCTTATCGACGCGGCGCGATCGGCCGCTTAGCTGTCATGGTGCTGCCGGAGGATGGGTATGGAACCTTCCAAGAACTTGAGTTTGATGAAGAGCTCTACACCGCGGGTTCTCTCGGAAACCCGGAATGGGACGCACCCGTAATTCGGATCTCCTATGGCTCCTTCACCACTCCGGCCAGGCTGTATGACTACCACGTAGCCACTGGTGAATTCACGCTGCTCAAGGAGCAAGAAGTCCTCGGTGGCTACGATCCCCATGACTATGTGGCGCATCGCCTGTGGGCCACTGCTGAAGACGGTGCACAGATCCCCGTCTCAGTGGTCCATCGTGCGGACCTGGATCTTTCACAACCCAATCCGACCGTCCTTTATGGCTATGGATCCTATGAATCGAGCACGGATCCAGGATTCTCGGTATCTAGGCTTTCGGTGATGGACCGCGGGATGATCTTTGCGGTCGCACATGTGCGCGGCGGCGGCGAGATGGGTCGTGGTTGGTATGACGAGGGCAAACAATTGTCCAAGATGAATACCTTCACTGACTTCGTGGCGGTGGCCGATGATCTCATCAATCGCGGGCTGAGTAGCCCCGAGATGATGGTTGCCGAAGGTGGATCTGCCGGTGGCATGCTGATGGGTGTGGTGGCCAACTTGGCAGGTGATCGCTTCGCAGGTATTCAGGCGATTGTTCCTTTCGTTGATCCTCTGACCAGTATGCTCAAGCCGGAGCTTCCGCTGACAGTGACTGAATGGGACGAATGGGGAGACCCTTTCCACGACCACGAGGTTTATGACTACATGGCCTCCTATGCCCCCTACGAGAACATTGAGGCCAAGCAATACCCGGATATTCTGGCCATCACTTCCCTCAACGACACTCGAGTTCTCTATGTGGAACCGGCTAAGTGGATCGCCAAACTACGGGAGACCGCTATCGGTGGCACCTTCTTGCTCAAGACAGAAATGTCCGCAGGTCATGGTGGAGTATCCGGACGTTATGCGCGCTGGCACCAAACTGCCTTTGAATATGCATGGACCTTGGATACCGCGACCGCGGGGAGAAAAAGCTGATGCTTTTTCACTCCATCGCGACAGATAGATAGCGGCGTGGGATACTGGGGCGTATGCGTGGCCGCCTCTTGGTATCAGTCTCTAGTGTCTTTTCCGACACCCTTGGGGCGGTGAAAACCTTAGTAAGTGATCTTGATGCTGAGGGGATTCCCGTCTCTTTGCTAGTAGCTCCTCATATTGATGGCAACTGGCATCTGGCTAAAGATGCAGATACTAAAGGTTGGCTGCTGAGCCAGCAAGAGCAGGGCCGGGCGTTGATCCTCAATGGATTTGATCAACCAGCCCAAGGCCGGCGATCAGAATTTGCCACCCTCGGTGCCCATGAGGCTCGATTGCGGTTGGCTGGTTCGACTAGGCAAATGCACAAAATTGGCTTCGATACCGATATGTTTGCCCCGCCACGTTGGCGTCTATCTCCAGGCACCCTGGAGGTTCTGCCCGAGTTTGGATTTCGGTTGGTGGCCTCAACCAAGGGGCTGCATGATCTGCATACTGGAGATTTTCAACAATGTCGAAATCTCTCCGTCGGTGAGGGCTTCGGTGCCGCTCGCTGGTGGCGGCGCAACATCATCCGAGCGGCGGAGCGAGGCGCAGCGAGAGGCAACACCATCCGGCTCTCAGCCTCCGGCCGTAATCTCCTCGATAAAAAGGTTGCTAGGGATTTTCAGAAGGCTGCTCTGGCAGCAGTCGCTAAGGGCGCTGACCCTGGGGACTATCGGGACGTCGCCACGATCTGAAGCAGGGAAGTAAATAACCGGGCCGGAGACGCGGTACACTAAGCCGAACCAATTCCGGCGAAGGTAAGGGAAAATTGTGGCCCGTGTTGTTGTGAATGTCATGCCGAAAACGGAGATCCTGGACCCCCAAGGTCAGGCAGTCAATCGTGCCCTGGGACGCATCGGCGTCACCGGTGTCAGCGATGTCCGTCAGGGCAAGCGTTTCGAGCTGGAGGTCGACGATTCTGTCACCGCAGCCGACCTAGAAAAGATTGCCGAGACTCTGCTCGCCAACACCGTCATCGAAGACTTCGAGGTAGTGGGCGTGGAGGTTGCCTCGTGACCGCCAAGATTGGTGTCATCACCTTCCCCGGAACGCTCGACGATGTCGACGCTGCTCGGGCCGTGCGCATTGCTGGCGCCGAGGTAGTTGACCTCTGGCACGCGGATGCTGATCTGAAAGGCATCGACGCTGTCGTCGTGCCTGGTGGATTCTCCTACGGTGACTACCTGCGTTCTGGAGCAATCTCCTCGCTCGCCCCAGTCATGCGCTCAGTTATTGATGCCGCGGGCAAAGGCATGCCCGTCTTGGGCATCTGCAACGGCTTCCAGGTACTCACCGAGGCTCGCTTGCTACCAGGAGCCTTGACCCGCAACCAGGGTCTGCACTTTCGGTGCACCGACACCTACCTCGAGGTAGAAAACGCCGATACTGCGTGGACCACTCACTACACGGCGGGACAGAAGATCCTCATCCCGGCCAAGCACGGCGAAGGCCGGTTCCAAGCCGCACCGGAGACCGTGGAGATGTTGGAAGGCGAAGGCCGCGTGGTCTTCCGCTACACCGACAACTACAACGGTTCCATCAACGCGATTGCCGGTATCACCAATGAGACCGGGCGTGTTGTCGGGCTGATGCCTCACCCAGAGCACGCTGTGGAAGATCTCACCGGACCGTCCATTGACGGCCTCGGGATGTTCCTGTCCGCCATCGGTTCGATTGCCGCCTAGGAGGCTTTTTTCATGACAGTTCATAACGACACCGTCGATGCCGCCAAGGCAGATCCGGATGCTCCCCAGCCTTATGCGGAACTCGGTCTGAAAGACGACGAGTATGCCCGTATCAAGAGCATTCTCGGCCGCCGTCCCTCGGCCGCCGAGCTGACCATGTACTCCGTGATGTGGTCGGAGCATTGCTCCTACAAGTCCTCCAAGGTGCACCTGCGCTACTTCGGTGATGCCACTACTCCAGAGATGGCGGAGAAGATCCTCGCCGGCATCGGCGAGAACGCTGGCGTAGTCGACATCGGAGACGGCAATGCTGTCACTTTCCGCGTCGAATCACATAACCACCCTTCCTACGTGGAGCCGCATCAGGGCGCTGCCACCGGTGTCGGCGGCATCGTCCGCGACATTATGGCTATGGGCGCACGTCCGATTGCTGTGATGGACCAGCTGCGCTTCGGCGCGGCTGATGCTCCGGATACCCAGCGAGTTCTGCCCGGTGTGGTCTCCGGCGTCGGCGGCTACGGCAACTCTCTGGGCCTGCCCAACATTGGCGGCGAGACTGTCTTTGATGAGTCTTATGCCGGAAACCCACTGGTCAATGCTTTGTGCGTGGGTACGCTCAAGGTAGAAGACCTCAAGCTTGCCTTCGCCTCTGGCGCAGGTAACAAAGTGATTCTCTTTGGCTCCCGCACTGGCCTCGACGGCATTGGCGGTGTCTCCGTGCTGGCGTCTGAGACCTTTGAAGATGGCGCAGAGCGCAAGCTCCCGGCTGTCCAGGTCGGCGACCCCTTCGCAGAGAAGGTCCTCATCGAGTGCTGCTTGGAGCTCTACTCCGCTGGCGTGGTTGTCGGTATTCAAGACCTCGGTGGCGCGGGTCTAGCCTGCGCGACTTCCGAGCTGGCTGCTGCCGGTGATGGCGGCATGCGAGTCAATCTTGACGCTGTTCCGTTGCGCGCCGAGAACATGTCTGCTGCAGAGATCCTCGCTTCCGAGTCCCAAGAGCGCATGTGCGCTGTGGTCACTCCGGAAAACCTGGAGCGCTTCCAAGAGATCTGCGCCCGCTGGGACGTCATCTGTGCAGAGATCGGCGAGGTCACCGACGAGAAAGATCGTCTGCTGATCACCCACCATGGTGAGGCCGTGGTTGACGCCCCGCCGTCAACCATCGATGATGGTCCGGTCTATGACCGTCCGTGGGCACGCCCGCAGTGGCAGGATGAGCTGCAGGTCTACACCCCGGTCGAGCGTCCGGCTGATCTTAAGCAGGCGCTGCTGGATATGGTGTCCTCTTCGGCACTGTGTTCGCGAGACTTCATCACTGAGCAGTATGACCGCTACGTTCGTGGCAATACTGTCAAGGCCAAATACTCTGATGCCGGTGTGCTGCGCATCGACGAGGAATCCAACCGTGGCGTGGCGGTATCGGCAGATTGCTCTGGCCGCTACACCAAGCTCGATCCCAAGACCGGTGTCCGACTGGCGCTGGCTGAGGCCTACCGCAACGTCGTCATTACCGGTGCTCGCCCAGTGGCCGTGACCAACTGTCTGAACTTCGGTTCTCCCGAAAACCCGGATGTTATGTGGCAGTTCCGCGAGGCCGTACACGGACTGGCAGATGGTTCTACGGAACTGGCGATCCCGGTCTCCGGCGGCAACGTCTCCTTCTACAACCAGACCGGCACTGAGCCGATTCTGCCGACGCCCGTGGTGGGCATCCTCGGCGTCATCGAGGACGTCCACGATGCGATCGGCCATGACCTCGGCACCGTCGAGGACTCCGAGGTTCTCGTCTTGCTGGGCGATACCGACGATGAGTTTGGTGGATCGATCTGGCAGCAAGTCTCAGGCGGCGGCCTCAACGGTATGCCCCCGCGCGTTGATCTGGCGGATGAGGAGCGACTGGCTGACTTCTTCGTCGGAAATCAGTTGCTCACTGCCGCCCATGATCTCTCCGAGGGTGGGTTGGCACAGGCGGTAGTCGAGATGGCAATCCGCTCCGGCCGCGGTGTGAACCTGGATCTAGCAGCCGTCCACGAAGATGAGTTCGTGGCACTGTTTTCCGAGTCTGCCTCGCGCGTCGTGGTGGCCACCACCGCAGATCGCGTCGATGTGCTCCTCGAGCGCGCGCAGGCCAAGGGTGTCCCTGCCGTGCGTATCGGTGAAACCACCGATACCGATGACCTGGTGGCAGGTTCCTTGAACGCTCCGCTGGCAGAGCTGAAGAAGGCTTGGGAGTCCACCCTCCCAGACCTGTTCGGTCATGCCGTGGGAGCGAACTCGGTCGTCGAATAGTTAGTAGTTTCCGGCGAAGAGCCCTGCGCATCCAACGAGGATGTGTAGGGCTCTTTTCCTGCTCAATGGCAGGAAGGTGGCGAGGTGGCCGAAAAGCTCCTAGACTTACGGCACCGTAACTTACGTCATTGAAGGTTAAAGTTTATGTCAGCTGTTCGCTCTGAAATCCATACCGATGAACCCCTGCGCGAATTAACTCGCTGGGTTCTAGATCGCGGCCAGCGTCCCGCCACTAGAGGCTGGTTCCACCTTTTTGCCGCCCTTTTGTCAGTGGTGACTGGTTCAGTACTGTCCACCGTGGCGTGGATGAGCCTGCCGTGGTGGCAAGCATTGGGTGTGACCGTTTATGCCGTTGGCGTGGTGCTGTTGTTTGGTGTCTCCGCCGCCTATCACCTAGGTCCCTGGCGTAGCTTTCGCACCGTCCAATGGTGGCGTCGTGCCGATCATGCGACGATTGCGTTGTTTATCGCAGCTACCTACACGCCGTTGTGTCTGATCATTCTGGAGCCCACCCAGGCTGCCTGGATGCTGTCTATCGCTTGGGGTGGGGCGCTGCTGGGAGTGGTGCTGAACCTGGTGTGGATTGGCCATCCCCGGTGGTTGGCGGTGCTGGTCTATCTCGTCCTCGGTTGGCTCATCGTGCCACTGATTCCGCAGTTGTGGTCAGGGGCGGGGCCTGCCGTGGTCTGGCTGCTTTTGGCCGGCGGAGTGATCTATTCGCTCGGTGCGCTGGTTTATGGTTTCCGCTGGCCAGGACGCCAAGCTCGGCTGCTGGGCTATCACGAGCATTTCCATGCTGCAACGATCGTGGCCGCGACGATCCATCAGGTTGCGGTGTGGATGGTAGTCGTCCAGGGGTGAACCGCAGTTAGTCCTCTAGGGGGATCGGGCCATCAGCAACGATGGTGCGCATCACCATCGTGGAGGTAATGCGAGCCACGCCTGGTAGCTCTGAGAGCTGTTCATCGCGTAGCCGTTGATAGTCGGCCAAATCTCGGGCCAGAATTCGTACGAGGAAGTCAGGATCGCCAAATAGCCGTTCTGCCATAACCACTTGGGGGAGCTTGGCTAGGCCGTCTTCGAGGGCTGCGACGGTGGCGCGGTCCTCGCGATCGAGAGTGATGAAGGCGATGACTTGAGTGTCAAAGCCGACCTTGGCCGGGTTGACCCTGGTGTGAAAGCCCTCAATAACCCCTTGGTTTTCCAGTGCCCGGAGTCTGCGCAGGCAGGTTGAGGATGAGGTGCCGGTGTGATGAGCCAATTCCGCGGCGGTGATCCGTGCATTATTCTGCGCCAATGACAGAATCTTTCGATCGATCGCATCCATGTGGTGGATTCTGTCATATTTGGCGAATTGATGATGTCAGATGAAGCAAAAAGTCAACAGTTTACGGAGTCTCCTAAGGCGGGCACCATATCCCCTACATCGATGAAGGGACATGGCATGGATACCACTACACTGCTGAGCTTCTGGGCCGTGAGCCTGCTGCTGATCATCACGCCTGGTCCGGATTGGGCCTTCGTAACGGGCTTTGCTTTCAGGCGCCGTCCGCTCACTTATCCACTAGCTGGAATAGCTCTGGGTTACCTCGGGCTGACGGTCGTCGTAGCGGCAGGACTGGGAGCGTTGGTCTCCAAACATCCAGCTTTGTTAACCGGAGTCACAGTGCTCGGCGTGCTGGTCCTGCTTCGGATCGGTTGGAGCATGCTTAGTGCCGCTAGACGCGGTCCAGTCACCGTCGAGGTGCCGGAGACCCGCGAGCCAGAAGCAAATGGCGGGGCAGTGGCGCTGAAAACTAGGCCGGTGGTGGAGAAGCGCTCAGCGATTGTGCTCAAAGGAGCGGCCGTCAGCGGTCTGAATCCCAAAGGGATGATGCTGTTCATCGCGCTATTGCCGCAATTTGTCGTGCCAACCGCACAGCTGCCCATCAGTGCCCAAATGATTGCGATGGGCCTGGTGTTTATCGCATCCGCCACCACGTTTTACGCACTGTTGGGGATGTTTGCCGGCCGCGTCCTAGCTGGTTCTGAACGCGCCTCGCGTCTGCTTACCGGAGTGGCAGGCGCCGCCATGATGGCAGTGGCCGGCGCCATGCTGGTTCAGCACTTCATTATCTAACTAGCCTCTAACTAGTCGATGTGGTTCGGCTGAGACTGGGGGACTAGCGGAGTAGGAGAATATGCTGCCCGTAATTCTCGGAGCTTCGAGGCATGTTCGGACAGCTTGACATCCTCGGTGGTGCGCGGAATGAACTGTCGGGCGGGCAGGATGTTGCCATCGATATCCATAGACAAATAAGTCACGGTGGCGTGGATAGCGGTTTTGAGTTCTTCTCGACCGCCTCGAGGGTTGCCTGAGCGTACGTGGACTGACATCTGCATCGACCGAGTATCAGTGCGCATCATTCGAGCATCAACTTCGATCAGGTCACCGATGGAGATCGGGCGATAGAAGCGGATCCCGCCTGCATAGACCGCAACGGTGTGTTCTCCAGACCATTCCATGGTGCAAGCCGCGCCTGCCTCATCGATCCATTCCATGGCGGTGCCACCATGAACCTTGCCACCCCAGTTGATGTCCATGGGTTTGGCCAAGAACCGGTTGACTAACCGAGGTGCCTCAGAAGGACCCTCATAGGTCTGCTGCTCCATCTCCACTTCGATCGCTTTGCGCAGATCGATGCGAGAAATAGCGGTGTCGAGGACTCGCCGTTCCTCAGCGTTGGCGGGGACGAACTTGGGCACCTCCTGGGTCTTACCAGTGGCAGTGTCCTTGGCTACGAAAATGACTAGGCAGTCACAGGCCCTCGTGAACACTCCCTCGCGCGGGTCAGCGGAAAAGACCTCGTTGACAATGTGCATGGAAGAGCGTCCTGTCATCGCCACTCGCGAGCGGACCTCCACCATATGGCCGGAGGGGATCGGGCGATTGAAATGGATATGTCCGACGTAGGCAGTCACACAGTAGGTCGCTGACCATTGCACGGCGCAGGCATAAGCCGCCTTATCTATCCATTCCAAGACCCGGCCGCCACTAACCCCATGACTACCGGCCATGAGGACATCCGTAGGTACGGCAAGAAAACGAAGAGTCACCTTGGGGGATTTAGTTGAGACAGTGGTCATACGGAAGTTCTCTTTCTGCGCAGGTGGATGACTATTCGAGGCAAGGTTACCCGCACTAGGGTTGGGTTTCATGAGTGCTAGCGTTGACCCCCATGCCACTAGAGCCGCCGTGGTAGCAGTGAGTGATTGGATTGTTGACCCATCGGGCGTCGATAAGCCTCCGCGCGCATTGCTTGCCGACGCCGTGCGGCTGAGCGCCCGTAGCCTCGCTCATGACGCGCCGGGCCGCACCGTAGAACTTCGAGTGCCCCCGTTTGTAGCTGTGCAGTGCATTGAGGGGCTAACTCACACGAGGGGAACTCCGCCGAATGTCGTCGAATGTGATGCTCTCACCTGGCTGCGGTTGGTGACCGGACAGGTGGGTTTGGCGGAGGCGATTGCTGCTGGAAACGCTGAGGTCTCCGGCTCGAGAGCCTCAGAAGTGGGAAATTGGTTGCCAATTATTAGTTTGTGACGGCCTGACAGACTACTGTAGTGGCCGTGGCATTTAAGGACCCTTCCTGGACCGATTCCGCCCTCGCACCCTCGTCGGCTTTCGACGATCATGGTGAGACCGAGCCCCGTGAGGAGTGCGGTGTATTTGGCGTCTGGGCGCCCGGTGAAGAAGTTGCAAAACTGACTTATTTCGGACTCTTTGCATTGCAGCATCGCGGCCAAGAGGCCGCTGGCATTGCTGTCGGTGACGGCGATCGAATTGTGGTGTTCAAGGACACCGGTCTGGTTTCCCAGATCTTCGACGAGTCCTCTCTAGACGCTCTTCAAGGCAATGTTGCCATCGGGCATACTCGTTACTCCACCGCTGGTGGCAAGAAGTGGGAAAACGTCCAACCGATGTTTCGCACCTCTCCTGATGGCACCGATGTTGCCCTCGGGCATAACGGTAACCTGATCAACCTGCTAGATCTTGAGAAAGAAGCTCGCGACCAGGGAGTCGCAGACAAGAGCACTACCACCTCGGATACTTCCGTCATTACCGCGTTGCTCGCTAGCGCAGTATCTGATGGCACGACGGTGTTTCAGGCAGCAAGCCAGTTGCTGCCAAAGGTCAAAGGCGCGTTTTGCCTGACGTTCACGGACGGACACACCCTTTATGCAGCACGTGACCCGCATGGGGTGCGTCCTTTGGTGCTTGGTCGTCTTGATCGTGGCTGGGTGATAGCTTCCGAGACCTGTGCGCTCGACATTGTCGGCGCTACCTTCGTCCGTGAGATTGAACCCGGTGAGTTGGTGGCCATCGATGAGTCCGGTGTACGGACTGAACGATTCGCTGAGACCACTCATAAGGGATGCGTATTCGAATATGTTTATCTCGCCCGTCCTGATTCCGTCATTCGGGCGCGTTCCGTCAACCAGACGCGAATTGACATTGGCCGTCGTTTAGCTAGAGAGTTTCCCGCTGATGGGGACCTCGTTATCCCCGTACCGGAATCGGGTAATCCGGCTGCAGTTGGCTATGCGCGCGAATCCGGTATTCCCTTTGGCCAGGGACTAGTTAAAAACGCCTACGTCGGGCGTACCTTCATTCAGCCTTCGCAGACTCTGCGAGAACTAGGTATCCGACTCAAGCTCAACCCATTGCGCGAAGTTATTGCAGGCAAAAAGCTCGTAGTCGTCGATGATTCCATCGTTCGCGGAAACACCCAGCGTGCGCTGATCCGCATGCTCCGGGAAGCCGGAGCTGCAGCGGTGCATGTGCGGATCGCCTCTCCGCCGGTGAAGTGGCCGTGTTTCTACGGCATTGACTTCGCCAGCCCCGGTGAACTGATCGCGAATGCGGTTACCGGAGAGATGGAAAGCCCTGATTCTGTCATCGAATCCATTCGAAGCGCTATCGGAGCTGACTCGCTGGGATTTGTTTCGATCGAGCAGATGGTGGAATCCACTGAGCAGGTCGCAGATCAGCTGTGTACCGCTTGCTTCGATGGCAAGTACCCACTTGGCCTGCCGCAGGGCAACCCCAACGCCGATCTGGTGGCGAAACTCCAGAATGACGACCGGTCCTTCTGACTCAGTCCGACCCTTCCACCGCCCACACCAAGAAAGTGACACGAACAACCATGAGTGAGACCCAGAACCAGGGCGCTTCTTACGCCGCCGCAGGCGTCGACATTGAGGCCGGCGACCGAGCTGTCGAGCTATTTGCACCTTTGGCTAAAAAGGCCACCCGTCCCGAGGTTCGGGGTAGCCTCGGCGGCTTCGCTGGGCTGTTTGCTCTTGGCAAGTACAAAGAGCCACTCCTAGCCGCAGGTTCTGATGGCGTCGGTACCAAGCTCGCTGTAGCTCAGGCTATGGGCAAGCATGACACCATCGGCATTGACCTAGTCGCCATGTGTGTCGATGACTTGGTCGTCTGCGGCGCTGAACCGTTGTTCTTGCAGGACTACATCGCCATTGGCAAGGTCGTCCCAGAGCATGTCGCGCAGATCGTTTCCGGCATTGCTGAGGGCTGTATCCAGGCCGGTTGTGCGCTGCTGGGCGGCGAGACCGCCGAGCACCCAGGTCTGATGGCAGAGGGCGAGTATGACGTATCCGCCACCGCCGTCGGTGTTGTCGAAGCAGATGAGCTACTCGGCCCGGATCGTGTGCGCTCCGGCGATGTCGTTATCGGTATGGCTTCTTCTGGTCTGCACTCCAATGGCTATTCGCTGGCTCGCCACGTCCTGCTCGAGGTCGCTGGCCTGCCGCTAGATGGCTACGTCGAAGAGCTCGGACGCACTCTTGGTGAAGAGATGCTAGAGCCCACCCGAATCTACGCTCTGGACTGCCTTTCTTTGGCTGCCGAGTGTGAGGTTCGTACTTTCTGCCACGTCACTGGTGGCGGCCTCGCAGGCAACCTCGTTCGCGTTATACCCGAGGGTTTGGTTGCCGAGATCTCCCGCTCCACGTGGACCCCGGGGCAGATCTTCCGCAGCATCGCTGACTTGGGCAAGGTATCCCAGGAAGAGATGGAAAAGACCTTCAACATGGGCGTCGGCATGGTCGCTGTCGTCTCTCCAGAGGATCGGGATCGGGCGATGGCCATGCTCACCGCGCGCCACATCGATGCCTGGGTCTTGGGCGAGGTACGCCAGGCCACTGAAGAAGACACCTCGGGAGTCGCTTTGACCGGCGATCACCCCAGGTACTAGAACTCGCTGTTGTCTGCTGGGTAGCTTTGCTACCCGGCGGTTGGCGCTAGGTCGTAGAAAAAACGAAAACTAGCGCCACCTCTGCCCATATAGGAAAAGGTGGCGCTAGAGCTCATCGCTAGAAAAGCGAGTGATAGAGGAACGTCAACGAGGCGCTCGGCTCACATCCTGAGTGCCCTCGTCGTCATCATCGGACCATTCCGCATATTCAGCGTAAGGGTCTTCTTCTTCGGTGACATCGTCGTCTGCTGTAGGTCCACGATATGAAGTGCGAGGGCCTTGCGTAGCAAGCTCGCGCTGGAGCGAATCCAGATCCATCTCATGAGTGTTGTATTTCAGCTGGCGTGCAACCTTGGTCTGCTTTGCCTTTGCGCGACCGCGTCCCATGGCCTGACCCCCTTGAGGTATATGAAGGCTATCCAGGGAATTCGGATGCCCCATCGGCTTTACGTCTGTGTGTATTCCTGTAGAACACAATAGCCTGTGCCGCCGAAAAATTCCTCACCGCACCCCTGAGCAGCGGTTTATCGTCATATATAGGTAGATTGGAAGATCACTGTGACGATATCGAGCACGGTTTCAAACGGGTCACTTTCCGCGGAATCGGTTGATTGCTTCGCGCCCGGCTTTGCTCTCATCTTCGTGGGGGATAGCCGTGGGATCGACCATGATTGCGATCTCATCCACGCTCAAGTTATCGGCAGTTAGGGCACTTCTTTTGAGCAGTCCGAGGGCGATGGGACCGAAGTCGCAGTCATGTACGACCGTGCCTAGTCGTCCTACTGAACGTCCACCGATGCCAGCAGTGATCACTGACCCTGGAGTAGGGTCCTCTGGTGCGGATCCGTCCACTTGGAACATGACGAGTACTCGGGGGGAGCGTCCGAGATTTTCTACTCGGGCGACTGTCTCTTGGCCTCGGTAGCAACCTTTCTCCAAATGCACCGCACCCGGATGATCGCCTCGTCCGATCCAAGCCGGGACTTCATGGGGAATGGACTTGCTGTCTAAATCAGCAGATTTCTCTGGTTCCATGGCCCGAACACGCTCGGCGGTAAAGGCCATGAGGCCAGCTAACTCGACTCCCGCCTTCAATAGCTTATCGACGGCCGAGATTAGCTCCGTCCGCTCAATCAGGACGTCTAGGCGGGGAAGCGTTGTCCAATCCACAGTGCGCACCACTACCGGAGCGAGATCATCTGGAATCTCGATGCTATTGCCCAAAATGGTAAGTACGGCGAGATCTACTTCCGCAATTTCTACCTGCGACCAGAAAATCATGCGTTGGAGGAAATCTAAAAATGACGGAGCCTGATCGGCGGGCAAATCTAGGTAGAAGGCTGTGCCAAGGCGGGAGAGGTCGATGTGGTGGAGTATATGGCCCTGAATGTCCAAATCTAATGCGGCTGCGGAAAACCCGGACGGTACTTCATCGAGCTTTTGGGAGAGCAGATTATGGAGAAATGGTCCGGCATCTGGACCATCGACTTTGATGACTCGGCGGTGGGAGCGGTCTACCACCACCGTCGACTGATGCGCCTTGCGTTGCTCGCCGAGCGGATTGCCGTAATGCCAGGCCACTCCGGCCGCATCGATTGCGGATCCGGTTGTTTGGGCTTCGGCGGCGCCAGCACGCTCTAAGAGCGGGGATTGATAGGGGACGGAGTCGGAGAAGGCAGTAGTGGTCACATTTCCGATGGTAGCGCGGGTTTCAAGGCATAATGCAAGGCTATGGAGTTGAGAGCCCCGATCATCTATGTTGTCGAGCCCTATGGCGGGTCCGTCCGCCGACACAATCCAACGCTGCCGCTGGTCTATTGGGACGATGCTGCAGTCACTCGTGGCGACGGAATTTTTGAGACTTTGCTGGTACGCGATGGAAAAGTCATTAATCTGCAGCGGCACCTAGATCGATTCCGAAGCTCGGCGCACTTGCTCGAACTCCCCGATCCGGGCAACGCCCAATGGGCACAGGCCACTAAAGAAGCGGTGGCTGAATGGTCTGAGCACAGCGAATCTGACGCTACCTGTGTCTGGACCTATACCCGTGGGCGAGAATCCACCGGAATTCCCTCAGCCTGGTTGACTCTTCGAGGAGTCAACCAGAAGGTTTTGGAACAACGTCGAGATGGGGTGAAGGTGATGACGGCTCCACGGGGATACTCGATCACCACCACGCTTCCTGGGGTGGGTAAGGCAGAAGCAAAACCTGCACCCTGGTTGACGGTGGGAGCCAAGACCCTGAACTATGCGGCAAACATGGCCGCCTTGCGTTACGCCAGATCCAAAGGTCTCGATGACGTCATCTACCTTGACCCGGACTCAGAGAGGATCCTCGAAGGAGCAACCTCCACCGTCATCACAGTCCGGAAGGGAAAGAAGCTCCGTACGCCTTATGCGGCTGGGGACATCCTGCCCGGGACCACGCAGGCCGCGGTATTTCGATACGCAGAAACAAAAGGTTGGCGGTGCAAAGCGAAAGACATGCCAGTGGAGCGGCTACTCGATGCTGAATCAGTGTGGTTAGTCAGCTCAGTTCGAGTCGCTACCCGGGTAACTGCCGTTGACGGGGTTGAACTTCCGGCACCCGATAACGAAGACGAGATTCGGAAGTTGATCAACCGTGCGTTAGCTGCGGAGAGCTAGCCCGCTACTCGTTGGAGCTGTGCAGACATCCTTGGCTGCAACTCGCCATCGACGATGCGCTCGTCGACCCAACCGAGATCATTGTTTGGCATTAAACCGTAGAGGCGTTTGCCGGGGCCCAGAGACTGCGGCCCGGTGGAGGTCACCATCGTTGAAGCCGACTCGATTTGCCATGCGCGTTCATTGAGCGGCTCGCCGTAGAAGATCTCCGAGACACCAGTGGAATGCGTACAGACGACCTCGATCTCATCTGAGAGCGAGATACGCCAGAAGCCAGACTCGCGGTGGTCTGCCCCGACGGGGGTTCCATCTTCATCAAGACGCCAGATCCGGGATTCATAGGTGAGGTAGTTCTCTCCGTCATGGGCGAAGATGATTTGCTGGCCGAAGGCAAACTCCCCATCGCTGGTGTTGGCGCGACCTTCACCGCGCCAGACACCTACCAACGGAAGCAGTGCGAGTAGCCCGTCGTGAAGATTCGGCCCGTGGCGGAGGTTGGCAGTGTCATCGGCCACTGGCAATTCGCCAAGATCTAGGGCGGGGATATTGAGCTGCGCGGTTGATTTCGACTGTTCTGCTGCCAGATTGACCGCGTCATTTCCGCTGAGTGAAGAAGTACCCGTCGCAGCCGCTGCATCGGCGGGGGTATCTGAAGGAACGTGATTGGGGTTGTTGTGGTTTTCCTGAGTCATAGGCCCCACCCTAGTGCCAGAACGCAGCATGGTTGAACGCCCATCGTTAGCCCTGCTTTTTAGCTTTCACTGGTTGCGATGGGAGACAGATCTGCCATCTGTACGGTGACGTTGAGGCGTTGCGCTTCAAAATAGATTGAACCGCCTACCAGGCTTACTGAGCTGGCCTGGCCCGCGAGTGGAAGCTCGTGGGTGTCCAAGGAATAAGTGAAAGCCGTACGAGCATCGGTTTCGCGGTCTTGAGGGACATCGACAAGTTCACGTGGAGTCATCTGAAATTCTGAACCCACCAATCGAAGATCCACAATGACGGTGACCGGCTCATCAAACCCAGGAGGAGTGCCTGTTAAGCGCGCTTCAGAGGAAGATCCCCCAGAGGGGGAGATGTCATAAGGATTAGAAATATCAAGATCTGTCATATCGAGCAACGTGCCCAGTGAGACGCCATCGAGACTAATAGTCCGAGAGATGAAGGCGGCAGTGGAACCAGCGATTTCCCCGGAAAAGACCTGCTCGGCAGAGACGACAACTTCAGAGACCGTCGTCTTGGCATTGACTGCGCCCAGTCCTGAAACTTCGACATCTAAAGCAGTGACCCCGATGGTCGGGATTTCCCCGGTTATCAGGGCAGCTAGATAGGGCGCTCCACCGACGGCCACCCGTGGGCTGACTTCTAAGCCAGCTGCCTCTTCAACTTGTGTGGAAATTGATCTTTCTACTCTCGAAGCAACGATGCTGTCGCCCAGCCAGACGGCTCCGAATAAGACGGCGACGACGGTGGCTAGAACCAGGGGCAGACGTGGGATGAACACCATTCCATGTTTACCAGCGATACCCTGGGAGTGATGCATATTGCACAAAGGTATTTACCTGACTGTCCGCAGTTAGCAGCCCAAGTTCGTCAGCTAGCTGCCCAAGCCGCTGAGGTCGATCTGGTTGATCCTCTGTCGGAGCAGTTCCTTCGCGGCCTTGATGATTCCCGTCTAAATCATCGCCATCTGCTTGCATTAGAGGACGCCATGGTCCTCGGCGTGCTTGCTTATGACGGCACATCCAGTGAGCTGTTGGTTGCGCCGGGGAGTCGTCGACAGGGGATAGCCACCAAGTTGTTGGCTCAGTTTGCAGGCACGGATGTTTGGGCGCATGGTGACCTGCCAGCGGCACAAGCCTTGGCGAAGGATTTGGGCATGGTGCCCACCCGCCGGCTACTGGTGATGGAAATCAAAGATCAAGCCTTGGTTGAAGCCGCTGAATTCCAGGAACCTGTTGGCGTGCGATCTATGAATCTTCGTGAGTCGATTGACCGTTGGGGCACGGAACTAGTGGAGCAAGCCTGGTTGGAAGCCAACAACGATGCCTTCGCGTGGCACCCTGAGCAAGGCGGATGGGACCGTGACCGGCTGCGCTTAGCTATGGGCGCCGATTGGTTTGAAGAGAGCGACGTGCTCTTTTTCTGGGATGAATCCGGCCCGGCGTTGGCAGGCTTCCATTGGACGAAATGGCACACTGAAGAGGAACCACATTTCGGTGAGGTGTACGTCGTGGGCCTTGCGGCGGATTATCGCGGCCGGGGATGGGGCGGACCGCTGCTTCGGTTGGGTTTGAGTCATCTGCTGAGTAGAGGCAGCAGTCGAATCATCCTCTATGTTGAAGCCGATAATGGGCCTGCAGTGCGGGTATACGAAAAACTGGGTTTTAGTATCTCTCAAGAGCATGTTATCTATTCTTCGACAGGTAACTGAGGGCTGAAAAACTGTTCCCCAGTAGTTGCCTCATAAGTTCGTTTTAAACTACCTAACTGTTAATGATCCGTTAACTAGAACTGACCCATTCGGTTAACCGGTGGAGCCTAGGTTTGATGCCTGTGAGCAAATGATCTGCGTGTTACCGGCAAGAATTAGCCGGGGATATGCGGTGTGGATAGTCCTGATTTAGGACTGTATTTGCTCGATCTGACAATCGACTGATTTTAACCGGAAAGGTTCCTCCGTGATCCGTAACTTCAAGCGTACTGCCGCAATTTTTGGCGTCGCAGCCATCGGCTCTACCGCCCTCGTTGCCTGCTCAGATTCCGACTCCGATGACACCGAGGCAGCTGCTACCTCTATCGAGGGCCTGACCGGTACCACCGGTCAGCTGGTCGCCGAAGGCTCCTCCGCGCAGCAGAACGCCATGGACTACTTCAACGTGATGTACCAGCAGGCTGTTTCCGGTGCTTCTTTGGCCTACACTGCTTCCGGTTCCGGTTCCGGCCGCACTAACTTCATTGGCAGCCAGGTCGACTTCGGTGGTTCCGATTCCGCACTGGCCGATGAGCAGGTCGAGCCGGCTGCAGAGCGCTGTGGTGGCAACGAGGCTTGGCATCTTCCCCTCGTTATTGGCCCGGTCGCTGTGGCCTACAACCTTGAGGGCGTTGACGAGCTGAATCTTTCTACCGGCACCGTTGCACGTATCTTCAACGGCGAGATCACCAAGTGGAACGACGATGCTATTGCCGCTGAGAATGAGGGCGTAGAGCTTCCGGATCTCGACATCTCAGTCGTCTACCGCTCTGATGAGTCCGGCACCACGGACAACTTCCAGCGCTTCCTCAAGGCATCCTCCCCGGATATCTGGGAAACCGTTGGCCAGCAGTTCCCTGCCGCCGTCGGCGAAGGCGCTAACGGCTCCAACGGTGTTGCTACCCAGACTACCGCCATTACCGGTGGCATCACCTACGTTGAGGCTGGCTTTGCCGATCAGCAGGGCTTGGGCGTTGCCAACATCGACTTCGGTTCCGGCCCCGTCGAGCTCAACGATGAGAGCGTTGATATCGCTCTGGAGAACCTTGAGTTCCTGACCGAGGGCCACAACATGGTCATGGACACCGACTCGATGTTCGCTATGAACGAAGAGGGCGCCTACCCGTTGGCTCTGGCTACCTACGAGATCGTCTGCTCAGCTGGCTACGACGAGGAAACCTCCAACATGGTCAAGGACTTCCTGACCGTTGCGTTGAACTCCCAGGATGAGGGCTTGGCTGAACTCGGTTACGTCCCGGTCACCGGTGCTCACCACGATCGCCTGGTTGCTGCAGTCGAAGCTATCCAGTAATTAAGGTTATTAGGCCTGGGTTGGAGGATGGTATGAAAGCAACCTCCCTCTAGCCAGCCGGGCAAGGTTAGAGTCTGGCGCTCTATCCACGCAATTTCTTAGCCTCCGTTCGCCTTATACGCTTTCGGAGGCGCTGTCGTGTTTATCAAGAACTCGTTCAGCTTGATGCCCATCTTTCTCGCCAATTTTCAAAGGAATCTGTGCCCTAATGGCAAGTAATCGTCCGACCGCGGATGGTCAGGTAACCCGCATCGGGGAACCCGAGATCATGAACACCGTGGCACCAACCGGAATTTCCCAGCAACCGGATGCCCCGGAACTCGCGTCGACTGGCAGCGTTAAGCGCCCAGGCGACCGCATATTCGAGTTCTTCTCCACTGCTTCAGCTGCCCTGATGACCGTGATCATCGCCTCGATCGGTCTCTTCCTTATTTGGCGCGCAGTTCCATCCCTGAACAACAATGTCAATGGCTGGTTAGGCTTTTTCACCTACGCTGGCCCTTGGGATACCTCCAACACCGAAGCTATGGCTTTCGGTATTCCGAACCTCTTCGCGGTAACGGTCTTGATCTCGGTTGTTGCCTTGATCATTGCGATGCCAGTTGCACTAGGCATCGCGGTATTCCTCTCTAACTATGCCCCGAGGCGTGCGGTTAAGCCGCTCGGCTACCTCGTCGACATGCTCGCTGCAGTTCCCTCGATCGTCTATGGCCTGTGGGGCTGGCAGGTTCTCGGCCCGGCATTGTCTAGCTTCTATGAGTGGATTTATAGCTGGGGTGGCGGTTTCTTCCTCTTCGCCACTTACGCAAACTCGCCTTCCTTTGCTACCGGTCGAAACATCCTCACTGGTGGCATCGTTCTAGCCGTGATGATCCTTCCGGTTATCGCAGCCACCACCCGCGAGGTTCTCATCCAGACGCCGAAGGGGCAGGTCGAAGCTGCACTGGCACTTGGCGCCACCCGTTGGGAAGTTGTGCGGATGACCGTTCTGCCATTCGGCTTCTCGGGTTATGTCTCTGGTTCGATGCTGGGGCTAGGCCGTGCACTCGGTGAGACGATGGCCCTCTACATGGTGGTCTCGCCCTCCTCGGCATTCCGTTTCTCGCTGTTCGATGGTGGCACCACCTTCGCGACTGCAATCGCCAACGCTGCCCCCGAGTTCAACGATGATCTCCGGGCCGGCGCTTATATCGCCGCGGGTCTGGTGCTGTTCCTGTTGACCTTCGTGGTCAACTCCATCGCCCGCGCTATCGTCGCCAAGAAGTAGGCGGAGGGAAAATCATGAGCAATAATCTCAATACTATTAACGCAGATTCTCAGGCGTTGGGTAAAAATTCCGCTTTCAGTGACATCTCGCAGAAGCGTAAATCCACCAACTCGGTAGCCAGCATTCTGGTCTACACGACCATGGGTTTGGCACTGATCCCCCTCGTGTGGGTCTTGTGGACAGTTCTCTCCAGTGGCCTCTCCGCGATCTTGACTGCTGATTGGTGGACCACCTCTCAGGAGGGAGTTCTCTACCAGGTGCCCGGTGGCGGTGCCCTACACGCAATCGCTGGCACCATCATTCAGACGTCCATCGCTTCGCTCCTCTCGATCCCGATTGGTATTTTCACCGCCATCTATCTGGTCGAGTACGCCAACGGCAGCCGACTGGGCCGCATTACTACCTTCATGGTGGACATTCTCACTGGTGTCCCTTCGATCGTCGCCGCGCTGTTTATTTTCACCACCTGGATTACCTTGTTCGGTTTTGACCGTTCAGGCATGGCCGTCTCGCTCTCGTTGGTTCTGCTCATGGTCCCCGTGGTCGTGCGCAATACCGAAGAAATGCTGCGGATCGTCCCGATGGACCTCCGTGAGGCTTCCTACGCACTTGGTGTCCCCAAGTGGAAGACCATTGCCAAGATCGTGCTGCCGACTGCACTTTCGGGCATCGTTACCGGCATCATGCTTTCCATCGCTCGCGTCATGGGCGAATCCGCTCCGGTGCTGATCCTCGTTGGTTCGACTCAGGCGATGAACCTGGATCCGATGAATGGTCCTCAGTCCTCGTTGCCGCTCATGATGCTCGATATGTTCAAAGCAGGCAGCACCCCGGCCGTGCTGGACAAGATGTGGGGCGCCGCTCTCACTCTGGTCCTGATCATCGCTCTGCTCAACATTGGCGCCCGTGTTATCTCCGCCAAGTTCTCGGTCAAGCAGTAGCTTTTCCACGTCCTGAAGTATTTCCCACACCCAGTTCCCAGGAGTTACTGATGTCCAAGCTCGAACTCAACGACGTCAACATCTACTACGGTGATTTCCACGCCGTACAGTCCGTCAATATGCAGATCCCGGCACAGGCAGTTACTGCCTTTATCGGCCCCTCAGGTTGTGGCAAGTCCACCGTGCTGCGTTCTATCAACCGGATGCACGAAGTTATCCCAGGTGCTTATGTCAAGGGTGAGATCCTCCTTGACGGTGAGGACATCTACGGTTCCAAGATCGATCCCGTAGCCGTCCGAAACACCATTGGCATGGTTTTCCAGAAGGCAAACCCCTTCCCGACTATGTCCATTGAGGACAATGTCGTAGCCGGCCTGAAGCTCTCCGGTGAGAAGAACAAAAAGAAGCTCAAAGAGGTTGCCGAGCGCTCCTTGCGCGGCGCCAACCTATGGGAAGAAGTTAAGGATCGCTTGGATAAGCCGGGCGGCGGACTCTCCGGCGGTCAGCAGCAGCGTCTGTGCATCGCTCGTGCTATTGCAGTCGAGCCTGAGGTCCTGCTCATGGATGAGCCTTGCTCCGCTCTGGACCCGATTTCCACCCTCGCAGTGGAAGATCTGATCCACGAGCTGAAGGAAGACTTCACCATCGTTATCGTCACGCACAACATGCAGCAGGCTGCGCGCGTGTCCGACAAGACGGCCTTCTACTCTTTGGAAGCCACCGGTAAGCCGGGTCGCTTGGTCGAGTTTGGCGAGACCAAGAAGATCTTCGAAAACCCGGATCAGAAAGAGACCGAAGACTACATCGCTGGTCGCTTCGGATAAATCTTCCAGGTAGTAACTACCTACAAATAGGCCCGCCGCACATCACGTGCGGCGGGCCTATTTGGGATTTTGGCTGTTAGAGCTCATGCGGGCGACGGCGAGAGAACTGGCGTTCTAGTTCAGCGAAGCGGCGTTCCATCTCAGCGTTGGCTTGGTTGCGCTCTTTTTGCGCCAGGTAATCATCTGGTTTGAATCCTGATGCAAGGTAGACCACTCGGGCGGCGACGTTGACGCAGTGGTCTGCGTATCGTTCGTAGAAACGTGCCAATAAGGTCACATCGACGGCCTCACGAGTGGAATGCTTCCATTCCCGTTGGGTCAGCATATTCAGTATGAACTCATGGAGATCATCTACTGCATCGTCTTCTTCGCTGAGCACCATGGCTACCTCAACATCAAGATCGACCAGAATGTCATGTGTTTTGGTCATCATGTCATCGACAAGACGCGACATCTCTTGGAAATAGCCGATGGTCGGCTCCGGAATAGCAGATGAGGGGTGTCGCCGGCGCGCAGCCTTGGCGATATGCATAGACAGGGCTGCCATCCGGTCAAAGTCTTCGACGATGTAGATAGAAGAGATGACCTGCCGTAGATCTCGAGCCACGGGGCCTTCGAGTGCCAAGAGCTGTACTGCGCGTTCCTCACAGCGGATCCTGACCTCTTCGAGTTCGTCAGCGGAGGAGAGAGCTTGCTCTGCATGCTCGAGGGAAGCCGTTAGTAGAGCCTCAGAGGCCTGAGACATGATGGAATGCACGGTATCGCACATGATGATCAGGTCGTGGGCAAAACTCTCAAGGTCTTCACTATAGGCAATACGCATGCTGCCATTATATGGGTAGCGAACATATTATGCTGCCTGCGGTGATAGTTGTTGAACTTTCCGACTAACCGCCGGAATTCATGATCTCAGCGCCTTCTGGGACGGCATCATCTTCCGGATCATCCAGCCATCCTTCAGGAAGCGCGACCTTAGCGGAGGAGCCTTGTCGGCCGCGGGCTTCGTCAGCATTTTCGGCTATCGCATCGGAGTCTGACCAAGGGGCGAGCAGCTCTCGTAGTTGCGCCAAGGAGGACATTCTAGAGAGATTGGCGCGTAAGTCTCCACCGACTGGGAAACCGCGCAGATACCAACCCATGTGTTTGCGTAGATCTCGAGATGCCTGCTGCTCACCGTCATGAGCTGCCAGCAGCTCTGCGTGGCGGATGATGATCCGAGTGACCTCGCCGAGTGTGGGCTCAGGCGGGACTGGGTCACCGCGTAGTTCGGCAGACAATTCTGCAAATAGCCATGGTCGTCCCAAGCAACCTCGCCCGACGACGACTCCGTCGCAGCCTGTTTCTGTCATCATTCGACGGGCGTCACTAGCCGCGAAAATGTCTCCATTGCCAAGTACTGGTACTCCGGAGCCATCCATATGTTCAACGAGCCGGGCAATCTCTGACCAATCGGCAGCGCCGGAATAGCGTTGGGCGGCTGTGCGTGCATGCAATGCGACAGCGACAGCGCCTTCCTCAGCTGCGATTCGCCCTGCGTCGAGATGAGTGTGGTGTTCGTCGTCGATTCCGACTCGGAACTTCACCGTCACCGGAATATCGGTGCCTTCGGTAGCTTTAACCGCCGCGGCGACGATGTTGGCAAATAGTCGGCGCTTGTAGGGGATCGCTGAGCCGCCACCACGACGGGTGACTTTGGGGACCGGGCAGCCAAAGTTCATATCGATGTGATCGGCGAGGTTATCATCGACGATCATTTTGGCAGCCTTGTAGGTATATTCCGGATCTGTTGTGTAGAGCTGCATGCTCCGAGGATTCTCATCCGGAGCGAAAGTCGTCATATGGAGAGTTTTCTCGTTGCGTTCGACCAGCGCGCGTGCGGTGATCATTTCGCAGACATAGAGACCAGACACGGTCCCAGTCCTTTCAATCTCCTGCTCACGGCACAGGGTGCGAAAAGCCACGTTGGTTACGCCGGCCATGGGGGCCAGAACCACGGGTGAATTCAGAGTCAGGGAACCGATAGATAGAGTCACATCTGCAATTGTCCTCTTAAAGGGCAGTAGTGCCCAAACTAACCCCGGGTGGGGAGCGAAATTTCCGGGGTAAATCACAGTACCGTGGACCTTGCGGCAGTGTGGGGGTGAATCCGCTAATGTGGTGGTCGTAACTAAAAGACGTCGGTCTCCGGTTTCTCACACTCATAGCCGGTGCCCGCACAGCTACACCGACATTGCATGCGGACCCTGAGATGGTCCGTTTTATCAGGAGGTAATACATGTCCGATCGGATCGCTAACGCCATGCTGCGCGGCAAGGTCATGAGCGCTGAGGAAGCTGCTCAATTCATCGACAACGGTGACAAGGTCGGCATGTCCGGCTTCACCGGCGCCGCTTATCCCAAAGCACTGCCGACCGCAATCGCCAACCGGGCCAAAGAAGCGCAGGCCAAGGGCGACAGCTACAAGATCGATGTATTCACCGGCGCCTCCACCGCGCCTGACTGCGATGGCGTCATGGCGGAAGCCGGTGCGATTAACTACCGCATGCCTTACCAGTCTGATCCGACGATGCGTAACGCCATCAACGCAGGTGAGATCAAGTACCAGGATATTCACCTGTCCCACTCCGGCCAGCAGGTCGAGTACGGGTTCTTCGGGCCGAACTTGGATGTCGCCATCGTTGAGGTCACCCGGATCACCGAAGACGGACACCTAATCCCATCCTCCGGCGTCGGCAACAACGTTGACTTCTTGGATTCCGCCAAGAAGATCATCATTGAGGTCAATGAGTGGCAGTCTCTTGAGCTGGAGGGAATGGCGGATATCTACCGCATCCAGCACCTGCCCAACCGCACCCCGGTCCCGATCATCAACAGTGGTGACCGGATTGGTAAGACCTTCATTGACATCGACCTGAGCAAGGTTGTTGCGATCGTAGAGACCAACACCCCGGACCGCAACGCTCCCTTTAAGCCGGTCGATGAGACTTCCCAGAAGATCGCTGGCCACTTCATCAGCTTCCTCGAGGGTGAGGTCGCTGGCGGCCGTTTGACCTATGACAACTACATCATGCAGTCCGGTGTGGGTAACGTCCCCAACGCCGTGATGGCAGGTCTGCTCGACTCCAAGTTTGAAAAGATCGAGGCCTACACCGAGGTTATCCAGGACGGCATGGTCGATCTGATCGACGCCGGCAAGATGACTGTTGCCTCTGCCACCTCTTTCTCGCTCTCTCCGGAGTATGCCGAGAAGATGAACCAGGAAGCCAAGCGTTACCGCGAGAGCATCATCCTGCGTCCGCAGCAGGTCTCCAACCACCCCGAGGTCATTCGCCGCGTTGGTCTGATTTCTTCCAACGGCATGATTGAGGCCGATATTTACGGCAACATTAACTCGACTCATGTTGCAGGCTCCCGGATCATGAACGGCATCGGCGGCTCCGGTGATTTCACCCGTAACGCCCGCGTGTCCACCTTCATCTCTCCTTCGGACGCCAAGGGCGGCGATATCTCCGCGATCGTGCCTTTCGCCTCCCATATTGACCACACTGAGCATGACGCCATGGTCATCATCACCGAGTACGGTGTCGCTGACTTGCGTGGATTGGCTCCTCGTGACCGCGTTGCTAAGACGATCGCTGTTGCGCACCCGGACTACCGTCCGCTGCTCGAGGAATACGTGGAGCGTGCGAACAAGGGCCGCTTCCTTCAGACCCCGCACGATCTGTCTACTGCCTTCTCCTTCCATGAGCGCTTCTTGGCTAACGGCTCGATGAAGCAGGCCTAGTTTTCGGCAGGGTTTTTACCCAGCTATTCGACGCCGCCCTGTTGCACCCTGTGTGCGACAGGGCGGCGTCGTTTCTGGTGCTGAGATGAGGGGCATTTCGGGGGTGAATGGCCTTTCAGCATAAACCCTAGGGGGTATATGCTGAAGGTAGCCACAACCCGAGGAGTCAACCATGGCAGACATCGTTGTACTGGGCGCAGGCGTCTCTGGCCACACGGCCGCACTGCACCTGACCAGAATGTTGCCCGAAGGCAGCACCGTCACTGTCGTATCGCCGAACGAACAGTGGAATTGGATTCCCAGCAATATCTGGGTCGGCGTGGGGAAGATGCCCAAGAAGAAGGTCGTTTTCCCTCTTGCTCCGGTTTATAAGCGTCACGGAGTGGAATTTCGACAGGCAAAAGCCACCACGATCAGACCTGAAGGAGACAGCGACGACCCTCGTCCGGCCGTTGATATCGAATACACTGACTCCTCCCGAGCTGGTCAAGTGGAGCGCCTGCGCTATGACTATTTGATCAATGCCACCGGACCGCAGCTCAAATTCGGTATGACCGAAGGTCTCGGCCCAGACGGTGGGCATACCGTCTCAGTGTGTACCGCTGAGCATGCGGTTGACGCGGCTGACTCTCTGAAAGATGTCATCGCTCAGCTGAAGAAGGGCGATCGAAAGACCCTAGTGGTCGGCGCCGGACACGGCACCTGCACCTGTGAGGGAGCAGCTTTCGAGTATGTGTTCAACGTCGATCATGAGTTGCGAGCCGCCGGAGTCCGCGATCGAGCACGAGTAATCTACTTGACCAACGAAGCGGAACTCGGCGACTTTGGCGTGGGTGGCCTGGTGTTTAACCAGAATGGCTTCGAAACCAACTCGCAGCTGTGGACAGAGTCCCTCTTTCGCGAGCGCGAAGTAGAAGCGATCGTCGGTGCTCACGTCCATCGAGTTGAACCAGGTGTCATCCACTTCGAGACGCTCGATGGCAATCACCACGAATTGCACATGGACTTCGCCATGTTGCTTCCGCCCTTCGGCGGAGTGGCTTTGAAGGCCTATGACCGCGCAGGCAAAGAGATCACTGATCAGCTCTTCGCCCCCAGTGGGTTTATGAAGGTTGACGCTGATTACTCTCCCAAGCCCTTCGAACAATGGACTTCTAAAGACTGGCCAGCAACCTATCAAAGCCCGGATTATGACAACATTTGGGCCGTTGGCATTGCTTTCGCCCCGCCGCACCAGATCTCCCGGCCCCAAAAGTCTCCCAACGGAACAGTCATCGCTCCGGCTCCGCCACGGACAGGTCAGCCTTCCGGTGAGATGGGTAAGGCGGCAGCAATCTCGATCGCTGATCGCATCAAGCACGGGTCGAGTGCGAAGAACCACGAGGCATCCATGACGACTTTGGGTGCAGCGTGTGTGGCTTCTGCTGGTACCGGTTTGACCACCGGATCGGCAGCCTCCATGGTGATGATGCCGATCGTGCCAGACCGAGAAAAGTATCCCACTGGGCGTGACTTGAGTTTTACCCGCGGTGAGATCGGACTGTCTGGGCACTGGACGAAGCTCCTGCTGCATTACATGTTCATCTACAAAGCCAAGGGCCTGCCCGGCTGGCAGTTCATCCCGGAATGATAGGAGGACGATCAATGTCAGATGCAACCTCTCATGAGAATGCTCAGTTGAGTGGAATTAACGTCAATCTGCCCATCGTTGACGTCAGTGGTGCACCTTTGCCCACGGCGTCGACGCTGCGCGGGCGACGGTGTGTTCTTATCCAACTGGGTAAGTTTATCGTGTCGAACCTTCGGCTAGCGCTGATGGTTTTCGGCGGCAAGAAGCACTAACTAGCAGCTAAAAAGCCCCTCGACGTGAGTCGAGGGGCTTTTTAGCTGTCAGTTACTGTCTAGGCATTACTGGTGCCGGATGGTAGTCCACGCTCACCCCGGTAGCTAGCTCGGAGCTACGGGAGGCGTGGGTGACCATGATGATCGATCGCTCCGCTCTAGCGCCTGGTAGTTGTTCAGAGACGAGCATGTTAAACAACCTGGAGGCATCGTCATCGGCGATGTGTTCCGTTGGTTCGTCCAAGAGCAAAACCGGAGCAGTGGAGCACAATGCACGGGCGAGGAGTAACCGCCGACGCTGCCCACTGGAGACCGAATCCGCTCCATCCGCCAGCATCCTATCTAGCGGGTCTGAGTCAGCTCCGGTTCGGAGCCAATCACCCAGTCCAACGGCCTCAATGGTCTCCCACATCAACTGATCATCTGCATCTGGGTTAGCAACGAGTAGATTCTGACGAATGCTGGTGGAAAAGAGCCACTCGTCTTCAGCATGGACACGGACGGTGGCTCGGAGTCGGGCAGGGTCCACCAAGTCAAGCTCGGAGCTGCCGAGTTCTACTTTTCCAGCAGTAGGCGGGACCAGTCCGCCGAGAGTCTGGAGCAGCGTAGTCTTTCCGCTGCCGGAAGTCCCCCGGATCACTACTCGTTGACCGGGTGCTACCTCGATACCCCAGGTAGGAGTGCCGAAACGGCAGCGCAGGTCGGTAGCCGTTAACCTACAATCTGTCAGCGCTAGCGGCTCGGGAGACTCCGCTGCGCTGTCCATAGTGCGGGTCGGTGAATTTCCGACCAATTCGGTGAGCCGCTTGGCAGAATAGGTCGCCTCTTGGGCATGAATGGCAGCCTGGGCGAGTTGCCCATGTGCCTCAAAAGCTGCCAACGGGAGCATCACCAACATACCCAGCCAAGTTGGTTCTCCTGGATAGACGACTACTACCAATAGAAGGGTGGCAAAGGCCGTCAAGCCTGTGGCCCAAGACTGGATTGCCTGAGCTAACGCCAGAGGTCGTTGTCCGGCCTCGGTCTCGGCACTGACCTGAGCAGAAGCCCGAGTAGCCACTGCCTGTTGGGTGCTACCGAGACCTGCAGCTTCAAACTCGGTGCGGTGGCCTAGAACCTCGTCGAGACGCAGCAGAAAGTCATCTGTCGCCTCGACCCTGCGGGTATGTCGGTGGGAGCGGGCAGCCAGCCAGGGGATCAATAGGCCAGTAAACGCGAAGCCGATGGCTAGAATTACTGCGGCCAGCGGATGAAGCAACCCAGCGATAAGCAACGAGATACTGGATAGTACTAGCGCCACGCCAGCAGGTACCAAAGAGCGGACGATCAAGTCCGTGACTCTTTCGGCGTCAGCCACCAGCCGGATAAGGCCGTCTCCACGGGAATATAAGTGAGCGCGACCATCCCCAACCGGGTCGGCTGCGATGGCATCAAAAAGTCGGACGCGCAGAGTCGTAAGCGCGTGGAGAGCAATTCGGTGACTCAGCAGACGGTCAAGATAGCGGAAGACCGCACGAGAAATACCTAGAGCTCGCACCGCGGTTACCGCTACTCCCAAAGCTAACACTGGCGGCATCTCCCAAGCGCGAGTGATCAGCCAGCCGGAGAGCACCGTGAGCGCCAATGCGGAAAATAGCGTCACCGAACCTGCTGCGATCGCGGCAGCCAGCTGTCGTCGCTGGACTCCTGCCAGGTGGAGCATCCTGGTCAAAAGGGTCCAGGAATTCATAATTCAACCACCTTGTCGGCAATAGTCAGGAGACGTTGATCATGTGTGGCTACTAGGACCGTATCGCCGCGTTGGCAACGCTGACGAAGTACTTGGCATAACCGTTCGACTAGTTCGGGGCTTAAATGGGCGCTCGGCTCGTCGAGTACTAGCAGCCTAGGTAGCTCGTTGCCAAGGGCTAGCGTGCGAGCTAGTGCTAACCGCTGTGCCTGGCCGGCGGATAGCCCACCGCCGCCGTAGGTCAGTGCCCGATCCATGGGTAGGTCCAGTTCGACCTCGGTGGCACAATCAGCTATCCGGTTGGTTGTGGCTCCGAGCAGAACAAGGTTGTCTGACACTGTGCCAGTAGTGATGATCGGTTCTGCAGGGAGATATGAAGTGTGTTCTAGGCTTGGGGCCCTAACTACCCCGGAGACTGAAGCGTTTGGCAACAGGCCCAGCAATGCGAGAAAGACTGTGGACTTTCCTGAGCCATTGGGGCCGTGGAGAATAGTCACCTGACCAGGGCTAGCAGTGAAGCTTAAGTCTTCGGGATGGTGGCCATCGCGTCCACGGACCTGCAGGTGTTCTACCTCGACGTCGATACTCTTAATGAGCTCCACATACCTTGCGGGAGCTTGCTCGCGATTGTCGTTTTCGATCAGATCGAGAATCTCCGTAGTGGCAGCCAGACCATCGGCAGCAGCATGGAACTTGGTACCAACTTGGCGAACCGGATTATAGACCTCCGGGATAACAATGAGAACAATTAATCCAGCCGCCAAAGAGAGATCTCCAGCTACCAGCCGTAGGCCAATGCTGACAGCGACCAAAGCCACGGAAAGGGTAGCTAGGAATTCGAGAGCAAAGGACGAGAGGAACGCAAGACGCAGCACACTCATAGTCGCCGCTTCTTGGGCCGCGCCGGTGCTGCGAATTTGTCGTGCTGGCTGCTTGGTAACTCCTAATGCTCGGAGGGTCAGTGAACCGGAGAGCAGATCTGCTAGTTGGCCGCCGAGGGACGCAGTAACGCTGAGGCGACGTTGGGTTCGAGCAGCGGTGAGTTTGCCGATGAGAATCATGAAAAGTGGGATGAGCGGAAGCGTGACTAGCGCAATGAATCCCGAGAGCGGGTCGAACCAGAAGATAACCGCCAGAGAAGCCGGAGTGGCTAAGACCACTGCGATCAGGGAGGGCAAGAACTCCGAAAGATAGGGTCGAAACTGCTCGAGTCCATCGGTCAGGACTGTGCGCCAATGCGCGGATTTCTCCTGCACTGTTCGTGGATCTTGTCGGCCCAACGCAGCCAATGCAGAGCTGCGAAGGGAGTCAATGACCTCTCCAACGCTGGCTGCTGCCCGGCGTTGGGCGAGATGAGAAATAACACCGTGGGCGAGCACCGCTAGCGCTAGCCACAACAATGGCCACATCACGCTCGCTAGATCGGCACCGTCGGCGACTACGCGAGCAGCCACCCAGCCGATGAGGACACCACGGACTAACAGTGAGGCCGTCACCAATGCTTGGGTGATACCGGCGCTGGCAATGAATCGTCCTACTGGAGGCACCAGCTCCAGTAGACGTCGATCTAGCGGGGAAGCCACGGGCTTCTACACAGCAGCCGGGGTGGGGTCCCCGGCGACAGGTGAGGTGTGGACCGCAACTCGGTTGCGGAAGACCCAGTAGGTCCAGCCTTGAAAGACCAAGACGCCGGGCAGTAGTAGCAATGCCGCCCAACTCATCACCGTCAACGTGTAATCCGAGCTGGAAGAGTTCCAGATATCGAGGGAGACGCCGTCGCTGAGGGTAGTCGGAACGAGGTAGGGGAACATAGAGCCGAAGATCTGGATGACCAGCGCAGCCACAGATAATGCGGTGGCAGCAAAGGCCCAACCGTCACGTTCGCGGAGGAGGGCGATAATGCCCAACGACAGGGTGATAACCATCGCGGCGAGCGCCCACCAGGTTTCCGGGCGACCATAGGCTAGCTGCGTCCACAAGGAGAAGGCGATGACAACGATGATGGTCGGAATCATCAGCCACCGTAGTCCAAATTCCTGCACACGTGCCCGCAGCGGATCTTCAGTCTTGAAGCCGAGGAACATCGCACCATGGAGCATAAACAACAGGACGAAGGTCAGTCCGCCGAGCAGTCCATAAGGATTGAGCAGACCGATGAGCCCTTCGATACCTGAGTTGATCTGTCTGTTGGCATCGACGGGTACTCCTCGAAGGAGATTGGCGAAAGCTACGCCCCACAGCAGCGAGGGCGCCCACGATCCGATGGCGGTGCCGGTGTCGCACCACTTGCGCCAACGTTCGGTATCAACCTTGGATCGCCACTCCAGGCCCACTCCGCGGAGGATGAGGGATAGGAGAATGAGCAGCAGGGGTAGGTAGAAACCGGAGAACATGGTGGCGTACCACTCCGGGAACGCAGCAAAGAGAGCGCCGCCAGCGGTAATCAGCCAGACTTCGTTGCCGTCCCACACCGGGCCGATGGTCTTGATAGCGGCCGAGCGTCGAGCTGATTTTTCTTCAGGAGTCTTGCCGCCGAGGAACGGCAGCAACATGCCGACTCCGAAGTCGAATCCTTCCAGGATGAAGTAGCCGAGAAAAAGTACTGCAATGATCACAAACCATAGAACTTGTAGATCCATCACTCATCACCTCTGCTGGTAGCGGGGGACGTGGGCTCGGCCTCTGAATGGCCGAAGGTCAGGGGCTGGACTCCATCGTCATCATCAGGGCCATAAGAATCAGCCGCGATATTCTCAGAGCTTCCGGGAGGCAGTGGGCCCTCGAGGACTTTTCGGCGCATGAGCCAGAACCAAATCACGGCCAGCACTCCATAGAGGAGTGTGAAGGAAATCAACGAGACCCATACGGTAGCCACGGAGTGGTTGGAGACACCGAAATCAACGATCATGTGGATTTCGTTTTCCCCGCCGGGGCTATTTTCTGGCCAGTAATCGGGGTTGGGGTGAACCACCCAAGGCTGGCGTCCCATTTCGGTGAACACCCAGCCAGCTGCGTTTGCCAGGAAGGGGAAGGGGATGGAAATAAGGGAGGCCCAGCCCAGCCACTTCATTGTGGGCACGCGACCTTTTCGGGTGTACCAGAAGCCCAATACTGCCAGCAGCATGGAGGCGGCCATCAGGCCAATCATCATGCGGAAGGACCAGTATGTGACAAACAGGTTCGGGGTGTAGTTGCCTGGTCCGAACATCTGCTCGTATTGGGCCTGAAGTTCGGTGACTCCCTGGAGCTCGACTCCGGTGAACTGATTTCCCGCCAGGAAAGACAAGACGAAGGGGACACCGAGAACCTGGACTGCGGTATCGCAGTTATTCATGGTGCTGATCGAGAGGATGGAGAACAACGGGTCCGTCTCGGTATGGCAGAGCGCCTCTGCAGAAGCCATCTTCATCGGCTGCTGTTCGAACATCAGTTGTGCTTGGGTGTGACCACTGATGGAAGCGCCGATGACACCAATGACGATGAACCATAGGGCCAATCGGAAAGCTGGACGCCAGAGTTCGGCCGCGTCGGCATGAGTCGGGTCGTTCTCCGCCCGGCGGGTGGTACGGATCATCTGCCAGCCAGCAATGCCTGCTACGAACGTGCCAGCGGTCAGTAGCGAGCCGAACACTGCATGGGGGAAAGCCGCTAGCGCGGTTGAGTTGGTTAACAGTTCTACGATGTCACTCAACTCTGCGCGGCCGGTGGCCTCGTTATAGACGGCGCCAACAGGGTGCTGCATAAAGGAGTTAGCCACGATGATGAAGTAGGCGGAGAGATTCACCGCGATAGCCACCATCCAGATGGAGGCTAGGTGGATCCAACGGGGAACTCGATCCCAGCCAAAAATCCATACGCCGAGGAAGATTGATTCGATGAAGAATGCGGCTAGTCCTTCCAAAGCAAGTGGAGCTCCGAAGACATCTCCAACAAATCTGGAATATTCAGACCAGTTCATTCCGAATTGGAATTCCTGGACAATGCCGGTGACCACGCCCATGGCGAAGTTGACAAGGAAAAGAGTGCCGAAAAACCGAGTTGCCCGGTACCAGCGTTCTTTGCCAGTGACTAGCCAGGCGGTCTGCATGACCGCCACCATTGGGGCTAAGCCGATGGTTAAAGGAACAAAAATGAAGTGGTAGACGGTGGTGATACCGAATTGCCACCGTGAGACATCAATGAGGTCAAGATTCACTGCTGTGCCTTTCCTGAAAACGTCGCGGTGTTCAAGGACAAGCAGGTGACCGCGGCGTCGGGGGGCTAATTATGCAAGCTATGTATGATTTGTCGGATCTCGTAGTTGATAGTTCCGACTCTGTGAGGCATCTCCCATATTTGGGCCGATTTTTCTTGGAGACACCCGAGGGTTTAGTATCAGTGTCGCGGGCCCCTAGCTCAGTTGGTAGAGCTACGGACTTTTAATCCGCAGGTCGTGGGTTCGAGCCCCACGGGGCCCACCAATGCCACGTTCACCGTTATTTCGGTGGACGTGGCATTTTTTATCGGCCGGCTAGGTAGATCATCGTTCGGTGAGTGCCTTCTCGATGGTCTCTTCGGGTAGATCGCGAGTACAGAAGAACCAATCGACGCATTCGACGTCGGTGTCTTCGCCGGACATGCGGTCTTTGGCTACGCCACAGGAACCAGCTGGCGGAACGATTGCTCGCTCGCCTGGTCGCCAGTCCGCAGGCAGGGCAACGTCGAACTCGTCGGCGGTCTGCAGTCCCTTGATGATCCGCAGCAGCTCATCGAAGTTCCGGCCCAGTGCCAGCGGGTAGTAGAGGATCGTCCGGACGAGTCCGGCCGGATCGATGACGAATACCGCGCGTACAGCAGAGGTTGTGGCCTCTCCGGGCATGATCATGCCGTACTTGCTGGCGACGTTCATTGACACGTCGTCGATAAGCGGGAAGGTGACCTCGACGTTTTTCATGTCGCGGTAGGTCATCTTCTCTTGGATGGTGCGCAGCCAGGCAATGTGGCTGTAGAGACCATCGACAGACAATCCGATCAGCTTGGTGTTGTAGCGGGCAAAATCCTCCTGCATGGTGGCGAAAGTCATGAACTCGCTGGTGCATACTGGGGTGAAATCGGCGGGGTGGCTGAATAGAATGACCCAGCTTCCGACGTAGTCGGCGGGAAAGTTGACGGTGCCCTGAGTGCTCTCAGCGGTGAAGGCGGGGGCAGTGTCTCCGATGCGGGGCATTGGGTAGGCAGGGGCAGTGGACTCTTCGGCGTTGAGCTCGCTCATGGGGTCTCCTCGGAAGGTTGGATGGATACCCGTCGGGGTATAACTCCATCTTCCTCTAACGGATATCGATGTCAACAGAGGGTGCAGCGGTAGGGGGTGGATCCGTATTAGGGTGGTGCTTGTGACCTTCCTTTATGATGGCGACTGTGGCTTTTGTCATCGCAGCGGGATCCTGCTGCAGCGCTTGGCGCCGGGACTAATTCTCCGCCCAGCCAACCTTCGGCATCATGCGGTCTTTCGCTCTGGAGGTGTGGATTATCTCGGCCACCATGCCATCGCGCAGGCATTGTTCGTTGACGGTCGGAATCTGCCGCTGCGAGGGGCGGGGCGGATCCTGGGGCTGAGGATTTTCGATCCTGCAGCAGCCTTTCTCTACCGCCAAGTAGCTAAGCGGCGTCGAGGCCTCTCTAAGCTCATTGGTGCTCCTGTCTGCGCTGTGCCGGAAGGGTGACATGGTGGCGCGATGAGCGAGCACGAGAGTAGTTATCGGTTGAAGGGTGGAATTCCGGATGTTCCACAGGAGAGCTTCTGGGATCGGATCTGGACTCCCTTTTGGATGATTCCTGCGGTGAGCGTGGTGGCCGCACTGCTGTTCGGAACGGCCCTGCCGGAGCTGGAGTCCAGACTTGGGGGTGACCCGCTGCTCTTTGCCTTCCGTGGGGGCACTTCTGCATCTCGTGAGGTTCTCGGGGTGATCGCCTCGGCCACTATTTCCGTAACTGGCCTAGTGTTTTCAAACACGCTGGTGGTTTTGCAGCTGGTCAATAGTTCATTTAGTCCACGAATGCTCAACGGCTTCCTGCAGAGTCGTATTGTTCAGGGCACGTTGGCGATTTTCTTGGCTACGTTCACATTTTCATTGACGGTTACCCGTTATGTATGGGATGACGGTGATGATGGTCAGGGTTTCGTGCCCCGACTATCCGTCACGGTGGCCTTTATGATGGCGTTGGGGTGTCTGGCCTTTTTCCTGGTATTCATCCGGCACATCATGTCATCGATGAAAGTTGCCAACGCTGTCACCGAGATTGGACAGGAGACTCTACGGCTAGGTCAGCGGATGTACGACACTAAATCGGATGTTCCGGCGCTTGCTACCGGGCCGACATGGTCGCCGTCGCCAGGTGATCGCCGTGAACATGTCCTCACTTCTGTCACTGGAGCGATCGTATGGTTTAACTACCGGCGACTTCTCGATTGGGCGCAAGAGCATGGCGTTGTCATAACGATCGACCGCTCGGTGGGAGATTTTTTGGTGGCAGGGCAGTCTGTCCTGCGGGTCTGGTGTGACGATGAAGCTGAGTTAGGCGATCTCGATATGCTTGCCGACGCCGTCGGCATTCGCATGGAGCGCACCATGACCCAGGACGTCGCCTTTGGGCTGCGTCAGCTAGTCGACATCGCCGATCGAGCGCTCTCTCCGGGGACCAATGACCCGACCACTGCGGTACAGGCCGTCCATGAGATTCATCGAGTGTTGCGCTACCTGGTGACCTGCTCTGAGCCAAGCCCATATATCGCTGATGGCGAGGGGGCTGTCCGCGTAGTGCATCGGCCGCAGAAAATCGCTCAACTGATTGCGGAACCGATTCGAGAAATCCATAACTACGCGGAAGGTTCTGCGCAGGTCCCGGAAGTGCTGCACAGTATGGTTGAGGACCTCAGGGAAGTCAGTATTGACGCCTACGTGCCCACTCTTGACAGATGTCGAGATCTGCTAGCACGAGAATCTGGTTCTACGGAATAGGCGAACTTAAGATTTTACTAGTTTCTGAATCGCCTTCATCGCCTCAGCAATTTTCGCATCCGCAGCCTCGCCACTTTCGGCTGCTGCCCCGGTGACGCAGTGGGAAATATGGTCTTGCAGCAGTGCTAATGCGACGTTCTCGAGAGCGGAAGTCACTGCCGATACTTGAGTGAGAATGTCGATGCAGTACTGGTCTTCGTCGACCATTCGGTGAATGCCTCGGGTCTGCCCTTCGATTCGCTTGAGGCGTGCGAGGTATTTCGCCTTGTTTTCTTCGTAACCATGGCTGGTGGGCGCATGGTCAGAACAGCTTGGTAAATCAGTCTGGCTGGGGTCTGGAAAGTTAGACATATTAGCTACCTTGTTCCTCGTATCGTGCGCTTCTATCAGCCTAGCGCCGTCGGCAATAAAGCCTCTCTGACAGGGCGGTTTTTGTTCTGACTGGAGTATGAAGTATATTTCTAGAGCAGTCGAAATTGGTCCGGAGCATTCCGGTGCAATTGATTGGCCCCCATCGTCTAGAGGCCTAGGACACCGCCCTTTCACGGCGGCGACACGGGTTCGAATCCCGTTGGGGGTACGAGGTTAATTCCTCAGGAAAGGCCCTGTGGCGCAGTTGGTTAGCGCGCCGCCCTGTCACGGCGGAGGTCGCGGGTTCAAGTCCCGTCAGGGTCGCTTTCTAGGAAAGAGCGTTAGTTCCGGTTTTGCCGGGCTAACGCTCTTTTTGTTTTTAAGATGCTGGGAATGGTGCCAAGTTAAATCTGGTTGTTGTAACCTCTGATTTTTCTCCATGGAAATGCCCTTTGTACTGCTGATTTGCGGGAACAATCAAGGCCTGTGTAAAGTCATTTCTCGTGCAACGGACAGGCCGCAAGGTGGTCCGGAAGTACGAGAAATAAATAAGGCCCTGTGGCGCAGTTGGTTAGCGCGCCGCCCTGTCACGGCGGAGGTCGCGGGTTCAAGTCCCGTCAGGGTCGCTGAAATTGCCTTAATTGGTAGTTTCTGGCCAGATAGCTCAGTCGGTAGAGCGTCCGCCTGAAAAGTGGAAGGTCGCCAGTTCGATCCTGGCTCTGGCCACACGAAAACCCCTTGTCCGAGAATTCTCGGGCAGGGGGTTTTGTGCATTTTCAGAAAGCGGAGATGCGTCTTTCTGGGGGGGGGACTTGTGGGGGGTTGCCTGCGCAGAGTGTTGAGTTCGGGAATACTCAAGGACTCAAGCACGATCCCCTCACATAAGGAGTCGCTGATGTCTGGAGAGAAGTACTCTATTGAGCACCATGAAGACAAGCAGCGCTATGAAATCAGCGTGGACGGCAGGGAAGCTGGTTACTGCGCATATGTCGTGAGCTCTGAGGGCGTCCTCGACTTCAATCACACTGTGGTCGACCAGGCTTTCCGAGGGCACGGACTATCGATCCCATTGATTAAAGCGGCCTTGGATGATGCCCGTGCCAGTGGCGCCCGCATTCGTCCCAGCTGCTCTGCCGTAGAGCAGTTCATAGACAAGAACCAGGACTACCGCACCCTGATCGCCTGAGTGGGCACAGAAGGGCGCTAGCGGGCCATCAGGGTCTGGCTAGGGCTAGAGGAAATAGTCTGGGTCGACCAGTTTGATGTGCTGCTCTTTAGTGCGAGGGCGATTGACTGCGGGGATGCCCGTGGCAATGTGCTCTGGCGGGACTTCTCGGGTAACCACTGCGTTGGCACCGATGGCAGAACCTGCGCCGATGGTGATAGGGCCTAGTACCTTGGCGCCGGCACCGATCGTGACGTTGTCTTCGATGGTGGGGTGACGTTTAGTCTGGGTAAGTACCTGACCACCTAGGGTGACGCCGTGATAGAGCATGACGCCATCACCAATTTCAGTGGTCTCGCCAATGACGATGCCCATTCCGTGATCAATAAAGAATCGACGGCCGATCGTTGCGCCCGGATGAATCTCGATGCCGGTAAAAAACCGGTTGACCTGGGCGAGTATGCGAGCTGGGCCACGCAGGCCTCGGACCCACAGCCAGTGAGAGACCCGGTGCGACCAGATCGCATGGAGGCCTGAATAGACGATCGCATTCTCGAAATCGCCACGAGCGGCTGGATCATGTTCGCGGGCGTTAGCGAGATCTTCTCGGATGCTCTTGACGAGGTTATACATGGCTCCCGATTCTAACAGTGGAGGCCTCTTAGCCAGGTGGGGCGACCGACTGGAGATGGCTGGAGATGACTAAAGCCCGCCCTCAACTTATGAGGGCGGGCTTTAGACCATGTGGATATTAGTCGCGGATGTCTTCGTAAAGAACGGTCGAGATGTAGCGCTCGCCGAAGTCGCAGACGATGGTGACGATGGTCTTGCCTTCGTTTTCCGGTCGAGCTGCGAGCTCAAGTGCGGCCCTAATGTTGGCTCCGGTGGAGATGCCGCCCAGGATGCCATCCTTGACTGCGAGTTCACGGGAGGTCGCGATGGCCTCTTCATTGGAAATCGTCAGGACGTCATCGATGACCTTGCGGTCGAGGATCTCCGGAATGAAGTTTGCGCCCAAGCCCTGGATCTTATGCGGGCCGGCCTTGCCGGTGGACAATAGCGGGGATGCCTCAGGCTCAACTGCGTAAATCTTGACGCCCTCTTTGCGATCCTTGAGGACCTGACCGACGCCGGAAACGGTGCCGCCGGTGCCTACGCCGGCAACGAAGATGTCGACAGCGCCCTCGGTGTCACGCCAGATTTCCTCGGCGGTGGTCTCGCGGTGGACCTGCAAGTTGGCAGCGTTGGCGAACTGTGAGGCCAAGATCGCATTGTCTCGCTCGGTGACGATCTCGTTGGCCTTATCGACGGCGCCCTGCATGCCTGCAGCGCCAGGAGTGAGGATGATTTCAGCACCATAGGCGCGCAGCACTACGCGACGCTCGACGGACATGGTCTCCGGCATGGTCAGGATGACCTTGTAGCCGCGAGCCGCGCCGACTAGAGCGAGGGCGATGCCGGTGTTGCCGGAAGTTGCTTCGACGATGGTTCCGCCGGGCTTAAGCGTTCCGTCAGCCTCTGCGGCGTCGATGATGGCTTTGCCGATGCGGTCCTTTACGGAGTTGGCCGGGTTAAAGGATTCGACCTTTACCAGCACATCAGCCTTGAGTCCCTCGGAGATGCCGTTGAGGCGCACCAGGGGAGTATTGCCGATGGTTTCGAGGATGTTGTCGTAGATGCCCATGTTGAATCTCCTTGCTGTGGGGTCACTTTTTGTCTGCCAAGAAGCCTACACCATTAGAATAGACAGGGTGGTATGTTCCAGATAGACCGAATGGTAGATAATCCGGTCGGGGGTGGGTCAATGTAGGGGGTATTGCCCCTAAGGTCTGTATCTGACCCTCAGTTTGGGTGTCTGTCATTTGGGAATGTCAGTTAGCAGTTACCCCCGTTGACGCGATAGGCTGACGAAGTAGACCAGAAAGTGACGCCGTCACTGTGCACCTTGGATGCACCTGGACGGGTGTCCCCGCAGGAGGGTTACGAAACATGGATTCGCAGCGAATGAAAGACGATGATGAAGCTGTCCGGGCGGCCTTGACATCTTTGAAAACCGCGACCGGCATACCCGTGACCATGTATGCCCTGCTACTGCCCGATAATCGGCTGCAAGTTACGCAGTGGGTCGGACTGAGAACTCCCGCATTACAAAACCTCATCATTGAAGCTGGCTCTGGAGTTGGCGGTCGGGTAGTCAGTACCCGACGTCCGGTGGGAGTTTCGGATTATGCCAGGGCCAATATCATCTCCCATGAGAATGATCGGCCGGTCCAAGACGAGGGATTGCATTCCATTGTTGCGGTGCCGGTTATTGTTTCCCGCGAAATTCGCGGAGTCCTCTATGCAGGAGTCCACTCGCCAGTTCGGCTTGGAGATAAGGTGATCGAGGAAGTCACGATGACGGCTCGAACCCTGGAACAGGACCTAGCGGTTAATTCGGCGCTGCGAAGAGTTGAAGGCGGCAAGGTCGGTACCGCAAAGTCCGGTCGGGTGATGAATGGTGCCGAATGGGAGCAAGTCCGTTCGACGCATTCGAAGCTGAGGATGCTGGCTAATCGCGTCGATGATGACATTTTGCGCAAAGAGCTCGAGCAGTTGTGTGACCAGATGGTCAGCCCGGTCAGGGTCAAGCAGTCGACGAAGCTCTCTGCCCGTGAATTAGACGTCTTGTCTTGTGTTGCTCTCGGGCACACCAATGTCGAGGCCGCCGAAGAGATGGGAATCGGGGCCGAGACGGTCAAGTCCTACCTGCGTTCTGTCATGCGCAAATTGGGAGCGCATACTCGCTACGAGGCGGTTAACGCTGCCCGTCGGATTGGTGCTCTTCCCTGAGTTAGTCATGCAGATCACCTCCCCGGGAATGGTCGACTACTCTCGGGAGGTGTGAATGACAGATTTCTCGTAACCGGAGGTGCCCGTTTGCAGGGCGCAGTCAAAGTTAGCGGCGCTAAAAACAGTGTCCTCAAACTGATGGCTGCGGCACTGCTTGCCGAGGGCACCACGACGCTTAGCAATTGCCCCGAAATTCTCGATGTCCCGCTGATGCAGCATGTCCTCGAAGGACTCGGCTGTTCAGTGGAGCTTGATGGGGAGATCGTGCGCATCACGACTCCAGCCGAGCTGAAACCTAACGCTGACTTTGACGCCGTCCGGCAGTTCCGTGCCTCAGTGTGCGTATTGGGGCCGTTAACCGCACGCTGCGGCCGGGCGGTCGTGGCATTGCCTGGCGGGGATGCCATTGGTTCCCGGCCGTTGGATATGCACCAATCAGGTCTTGAGAAGCTTGGTGCCACCACCAGTATTTCTCATGGTGCCGTCGTAGCTGAAGCTGATGAGCTTCGAGGGGCGCATATTTCACTCGATTTCCCCTCCGTCGGAGCCACCGAGAACATTCTTACCGCAGCCGTCATGGCCAAAGGCACGACAGTATTGGACAACGCTGCTCGTGAGCCGGAGATCGCTGATCTCTGCGAGATGCTTAATTCGATGGGTGCGAAAGTGGAAGGGGCGGGAACCTCCACTATCACCATCGAGGGAGTAGAGAAGCTTCATCCGACGGAACATCAGGTTATCGGCGACCGAATCGTTGCCGGCACGTGGGCTTATGCAGCTGCCATGACCGGAGGAGACGTCACCGTCGGTGGAATCGCTCCGCGCCACCTTCATTTGGCGCTGGAGAAGCTCAAGGTTGCCGGCGCTGATGTGGAAACCTATGCCAACGGCTTCCGTGTGCGGATCGATCGACGTCCGGATGCGGTGGATTATCAGACCCTCCCGTTCCCTGGCTTTCCTACTGATCTGCAGCCGATGGCTATCGGCATTGCTTCCGTTGCCAACGGGATGAGCGTGATTACTGAAAACGTATTCGAGTCTCGATTCCGGTTTGTCGATGAAATGCTGCGGTTGGGGGCCAATGCGAGCGTCGATGGACATCATGTCGTCTTGCATGGCATGAAGCAGTTGTCTTCGACGGAGGTCTGGAGCTCGGATATCCGTGCCGGCGCAGGCCTAGTCTTGGCCGGGCTAGTGGCAGATGGGGTAACCACCGTTCACGATGTCCATCACATCGATCGTGGGTATCCGAATTTTGTGGAGCATCTGCGGAGTTTGGGTGCGGAGATTCAGCGCGTTTAGTGATGCGCGTTTTCTTCGTAGAAAGTGCTTACTGCCTGCGGATTTGTGTTT